>CABIXM010000015.1 GCA_902362725.1 Clostridiaceae bacterium
TTTTTACTTATTCTGGAAGTCGTCCTTCGTACATGATACTCAACTCCCCGTAGACCTGGCCCCAGTCCCGGATGATAGTTGTCCATTTCTTAGTAGCCTCGAAAGTGGCCAGATATAAGGCTTTTAACAGCGCTGTATCACTTGGAAATACGCTTCTCTGAGTTAACTTTGATTGGTTTAAATAAATCATTAAATTTCATAGACTAGGTTCTCCTTTACTATTCAATCACAAAATATTCCTTAAATATTCGAAGCCAAATAATAAGCATCTTCATTTGCGTCTCTTATGCGTCCAACGTTTGTACAATCACCTATCATATGTACACTACATGGCAAATCATAAAATGCATATGCTTGATCACGATTTGGTCTTAACCCGGTTGCAATAATAATATCATCACAGGAAGAGATTACACAGTCCAACTTTTCGTCCGCATGCCCAAGTTTCCAGTTGAATTTACTTTTACACTTTCCCGTAAAAATCTGATATGATATTCTTGTCGCAAATAAAAGAAAGGAAAGACCCCATGCCCTGACAAAGCTTGGTCTTTCCTTCACCAAATTGGTTGCATACCTTGGCCATGAGAAAGATATCCGAATTCCAGACGGTGTTGAATCAATAGGAGAAGATGCATTCTCATATACACCTATTAGAAACGTGGTTCTTCCTTCCACTGTGGTTGAAATAAAAAAACGTGCATTCTCACACACTTGTCTGAAATATATAGATTTATGTAATGTAGAATGCATTGGACAGGAAGCCTTTTGTATTTGCAAGCTAGAGACATTAACAATACCTAAATCTGTAAAAGAAATACAGGCGGAAGCATTTGCCTACTCAGGGCTTGTATTGGAACAAATTGAGAATTATTCTAATGTGAAAATTGATGATCGTATATTAATAACTTATAGATAAACTGGACACGATCCGGAAACCTCTGATTAGAGACCGTCCAGCCTTTTATTAGATTGTTCGAGGCTTTTCGCGGAGAACAAGGGTGAAAGCTTTTTCACCCTTGTTTTACTTTTCTGCATCTAAAGATTTCCTTCCCTCAACTCCACTCCTCCCCCAAAAACTCCCGCCAATCCAGTTCCTTTCCATCCAGCACACACTCTTCCAGCGTATCACCGTCGTAGGCAAGCTTCAGCGAGAAAAACGGGACTTCCTGTTCCAGGAGCTTGAAAAAGACCTTATCGCCTACCCAGAGCTCCAGATCGCGGATCTGCTCCTTCGGGACCCATTCCAGGTCGCCTTCCCTGCAGTTGTAGTCCAGGTCGCCTTCCCAGCCGGTGGCTGTGTAGAGGCACATGTACTGGGTCTCTACGCCCTTCAGGGCGAAGGTCACAAGTCCGCGGAAACGATAATCCGTCAGCGTCAGACCGGTTTCTTCGAAAGTCTCCCGCAGGAGGCAGTCCTCCGGGCTCTCATAGGCTTCCGCATGGCCGCCTACGCCGATCCATTTGTCCTGATTCACGTCATTTTTTTTCTTGACCCGGTGCATCATCAGGAGCTTGTCGTCCTGTTCCAGATAACACAGCGTCGTCAAGGTGCCGACTGTTTTTTCCATAAGAAAACTCCCCCTGTAATTAAATTAAATTCATTGTATCACAGAGAGAGTTTTACTTCCAGAGCATTTCCGGAAAACCATATCAAATTTTGTAGTGCCGATTTCCGTCCTCAAAAGGAAAACAGCATGGCGGAAAGCCACGTCATGACGCCCGGGGGCAGTACGCCGGAGGCCGCGCGGACCAGCTTCATGCTGCCGCCGCAGACGGACACGGCCTTGCCTTTTTCCGCGTCAAATAGGGCCTTCCGTACCACACGCTCGGGCTTTATCAGGAACAGGCGCTTGACCGGGTTCAGCTTGATGCCGCCGGTAGCGAAGAAATCGGTCTTCACCGGGCCCGGACACACGGCGGTCACGGAGATCTGGCGGCTGCGCAGCTCTTCCTTCAGCGCTCTCGACAAAGACAGCACGTAAGCCTTGCTGGCCGCGTAGGCCGCGAAGCCCGGCTGTGGCAGAAAGGCCGAACCGGAATCCAGCTGGATGATCCGGCTTCCCTTCCGGAAATACGGCAGGCAGGTCATGGTAACCGCGGTCAGCGCCCGGCAGTTGACATCGATCATATTTAAGATCTGATCCACATCCTGGGTCTCCAGCTTTCCGGCATGTCCCAGGCCTGCGGAATTCACCAGGATCCGGATCACCGGCTTTTCCTTTTTAAGCAGAGCCGCAAGCTCTGTACAGGCGTCCTTTTCCGCCAGATCCATGGGCAGGGTCCGAATCATCGTTTTCTCCTTCAGCTCATCCTGCAGTTCCAGTAGAGCCTGCTCTCTTCTTGCGATCACCCAGATTTCCGATATGGAGCGGTAGCTTTCCGCTATCTGGCGGACGAACTCCCGGCCCATGCCGGAGGACGCTCCTGTTACGATCGCGATTGACGCTCTCTTTTTCTCCATCACTGCCACCTCCCGGTTTTATCCAAGCAGATATTTGTAAATGGCTTCTGCACAGCCATCGTGGTCACAGTCCGCCACGGTGACATCGGAGACCGCTTTCACAGAATCCAACGCATTTCCCATGGCCACGGCAAGGCCTGCCGTCCGAAGAACACTTAAATCATTGTCCGCATCCCCCACGGCGATGCTGGCGCTCACCGGAATGCCCAGGGCCTCGCAGAGCTTTGTAAGGCCCACGCCCTTATCGACGCCTGTGGCCGTCAGCTCCAGAGACGAGCTCTCCGCATGTACCATTTCCACGGGAAGTCCGGCTGCCAGGATACGCTCCTTGGTGCGATCCCGGGATTCCGGACTTTTGTGATACAGATTGATCTTTTCTATGGGCCATGGATTGGCCATATAGAAGCCGTATAAGTCATCGTGGGCTTCTACGGTTCTGGCATGCAGTTCCTTGTAGGGACCCATGCCATAAAGCTCAATGTGTGCCAGCTGGTTGGTCTGTTCGATGGATTTTTCATCCAGAATGTGCAGCATAGCTTCTTCCTTCCGTGCCAGGAGGAAAATTTCTTTGACAGTGGGGATATCCATGGTGTTGGAATAAATCACCCGCTGCTCCTGAAAATCGTAGACCATGGCTCCACTGGTGCAGTTCACATAGCGTAGGCCCGGGATCAGTTCCCGGAATTCTGTCAGCTCCGGGCGACAGCGGCCGGTGGAAAGTACCACATCTTTCCCCGCGGCCAGAGCCTTTTCGATGGCCGCCTTGCAGCCAGGGCTGATTTCTTTTTTGCTGTTTAATAGGGTACCGTCCATATCCAGGGCGATCAGTTGATATTGGTTCATAGATGGATCCTCCTGTTATTTCTTCTTGTGTACGTTCCGAATCGTCTTCTTTTTCGCTCCGACGTTATTCCGGACATTTGTTTCCGCTTGTTTTGTACGTCCGCCTGCTTTGTTCCCGGAACTGTTTTTTCGGAAATCGGTTTTCTGTCCGCTCCGCTCTCCGGGTCTTCCGCCCGCGGGGCGAAGCAGGCACTTGGGGCCGTAGCCGATAAGATCCCGGCGGCCGCAGCGCTCCAGGGCTTCCCGTACCAGATCCCGGTTCTTCGGATCCCGGTACTGGATCAGGGCCCGCTGCATGGCCTTCTCATGGGGATTCTTCGGCACGTAGACCTGTTCCATGGTGCGGGGATCGAGGCCCGTGTAATACATGCAGGTGGACATGGTGGAGGGCGTCGGGTAAAAGTCCTGCACCTGCTCCGGCATGTAGCCCAGATCCCGGCAGTACTCGGCCAGCTCCACGGCCTCCTTCAGGGTCGATCCCGGATGGGAGGACATGAGGTAGGGCACCAGATACTGCTTTTTCTGTAAGGTTTCGTTCATTTTCCTATAGCGGCGGCAGAACTCCTCGTAGACACTGCGCTCCGGCTTGCCCATCTTCGACAGGACCGCGTCGGACACATGTTCGGGAGCCACTTTCAGCTGACCGCTCACATGGTACTCGCAGAGCTCCTTTAAAAAGGTCTGGTCCGGATCCGCCAGCACATAGTCAAAGCGGATACCTGAACGGATGAACACTTTTTTCACGCCGGGAACGGCCCGGAGCTTTCGAAGCAGGCTGATGTAGTCGCTGTGATCGGCCTTCAGGTTTGGACAGGGCTTCGGAAACAGGCACTGTCGTTCCGGGCAGGCTCCGGCCTTTAACTGCTTGTCGCAGGCAGGCCGCCGGAAATCCGCGGTGGGGCCGCCCACATCGTGGATATAGCCCTTGAAATCCTTATCTTTGGTCATGGCTTCCGCCTCCCGGAGCAGGGATTCATGGCTCCGGGCCTGGATGATACGCCCCTGATGGAAGGTCAGAGCGCAAAAACTGCAGGCTCCAAAGCAGCCCCGGCAGCTGGCCAGGCTGAATTTAATCTCTGAAAAAGCCGGGACGTCGCCTTCTGCCAGACAGGAGGGATGCACCGCCCGCTGAAAGGGCAGATCGTAGACCTCGTCCATTTCCTCCTGAGTGAGGGGCTTCGCCGGTGGATTCTGTACGATAAACAGATGTTCGGAATACTGCTCCGCCATCCGTTTGCCGCGGATGGGATCGGCGTTCTTCTGCTGGATCCCGAAGCTTCTGGCATACAGGGTCTTATCTGCCTTCATGCTCTCGTAATCCGGCAGGAAAATGGCGTCATAGATGTCTTCTTTATGGCTGGTCTTATAGACCGTCCCATTTACAAAGGTCAGATCCCGGACAGAGATCCCGGAATTCAACGCATCTGCTATCTCCACGATGGACCGCTCGCCCATTCCATAGGAAATGAGATCCGCGCCACTGTCCAGAAGCAGGGAGCGTTTGAAGCCGTCCGCCCAGTAGTCGTAATGGGCCATGCGTCTCAGGCTTGCCTCAATGCCTCCCAGGATGATCGGCACATGCTTATACACATGGCGGATCAGATTGCTGTAAACCATATCTGCCCGATCCGGGCGCTTTCCCATGACGCCGCCCGGTGTAAAGGCGTCGGTCTTCCGGCGCTTCTTCGACACGGAATAGTGGTTTACCATAGAATCCATATTTCCGGAGGAGACGAGAAAGGCGAGTCTGGGTTCCCCGTAGATCTGAATGCTCTCCGGGTTCTTCCAGTCCGGCTGGGACAGAATCGCCACGCTGTAGCCGTGGCTCTCCAGCACCCGTCCGATGATGGCCGGGCCGAAGGAGGGATGATCCACGTAGGCGTCGCCGATGACGTAGACGAAATCCGGCTGCGCGATTCCCCGTTCTTCTAATTCTTCTTTTGTCGCGGGCAAAAATCCCTGCTGTCTCATGTATTACTCCTGTTCCTGTGCCAGCGTCTCGTAGGATCCGTCCAGCACCTGATAAAAATCGTGAATATAGTAATCGGCCAGTCTGCGGTTCTCCGCCTGCCGAGCTTTTGCATAATCATCGTAGATCGAACATACTTTCGCTCCGGCTGCCTTTCCGGCCTGCGCGCCCGCGGGCGTGTCCTCAAAGACCAGACAGTCCTCTGGCGCTACGCCAAGCTCTGCCGCCACCTTAAGGTAGATATCCGGCGCGGGCTTTCCGGCCCCGGCCTCGCAGGAGGTCATCAGGCACTGGAAATACGGCGTCATCTTCTGTCCTTCTACCACGGCGTCCAGAAGCTCCCGGCCATTGCTGGTGGCAATTCCGGCTTTGATGCCGTGCGCCTTTAAGTATTCCAGGAACTCCCGCGCGCCTGGCTTTAAGGGAACTTCGTGGGCGTACTTTTCCCTGGACATGGAGATCCACTCGGCTTTGATAACATCCAGGCTGTCCGGCAGACAAAAACGTTCTTTAAAATAGATGGCCGTCTCCGAAAAGCTCATGCCTTCGATGGCCTGCTGAAGTCCCGCCGGGACCTCCAGCCCATGACGGCCCAGGTATTCCACGTCGATGGCGCCCCACATCCACATGGAGTCCACCAGCGTTCCGTCCAGATCAAAAAGGACTGCTTTTATTCCATCCAGCATCCTGTCTCCTCCTTCAAGTTTCGAATCTCTGTTTCCGTAAGTGGCCTGCACGCGCCACATTTCAGGCTCTCATCCAGCTTCAGGCTTCCCATGGAAAGACGTTTCAGATACGTAACCTCACAGCCGATGGCTTCGAACATCCGTTTTACCTGATGGTAGCGTCCTTCCCGGATGGTTACCTCGATCTCCGATTCCGGACCGGACTGTAAGATATGTAAATCCGCCGGAAGGGTCTTTTTCTCATCACCGATATCCAGGCCCTCGAAAAAAGCCTGCACATGCTCCGGCTCTACCTGACCGGCTATCCGGGCGTAATAAGTCTTGTCCACATGCCGCTTGGGCGACAACAGATAATGGGCCAGCTTGCCATCGTTGGTCAAAAGCAAAAGTCCTTCCGTATCCCGGTCGAGCCGTCCCACCGGGAACAGATCCGAACGGGCGTTCTCGGGTAAAAGCTCCAATACCGTATCAAGCTTTTTATCCTCGGTGGCGGAGATATACCCGGCCGGTTTATGCAGCATCCAGTATTCCACCTTGGAAAATGTGGCCTCTTTTCCGGCTGCGCAGACCCGGTCGCCTTCCTGAATCTTCGTCTCCGGCTTTGTGATTTTCTTCCCGTTCACGGTAACTACGCCGCTTCGCAGCAGTTTTTTTACTTCGCTTCGGGTTCCGTATCCTGCCTCGCAGAGATATTTGTCCAGGCGCATGCTACCACCTCCATCCGGGATAATATTTATTCTTCAGGGTGCCGTTCGAAAGCTTGCCCCAGCCTAAGGGGTAACCGTCTACGCAGACCAGGCACCAGCCCTTCGCTTTGGGAGAAACCAGGTCTTCCAGCTCCAGTGTCTCGCCCTTCAGATACCGGACCACACGTTCGTCGTCCGCTTTCAGATCTGCCGTCAGGGCAAAGTCCTCTTTTCGGAGCGCCATGGCCAGAGCCTGGCTGGGCTCAAAGCGCTTCTGCTTCACTTCGCCCAGATAGAGACCAGTGCGCAGGAAACGCAGAGAACGGATGTTCTTGCCTGCCAGGGCCTCCGGCAGCAGGTACAGACGGCTGTCGTAGAGGCGGAACAGACGGGAATCCCACGCCACATGCAGATCCTTTGCAAAATCCAGCCATTCCTCCGGAAGCTTTTTCAGTATCCCTCTGGCGTCGGCTTTTTCTTTCCGCTTGGGGAAACCCGCGCCGGAAGCATCTGGACAGTCAGGCAAACATTCGTTCTTTTGCAGTAATGCCACAAAATGGCCTTCGCCGTTCAGCCTGTGCGGAAACAGCCGCGCCGCCTCCGCGCAAGTATCAAGCCCCGGCGCAAAGCCAAGATCCGCCCTGTCTTTCGGAAGCGGCAGAGGAAGCAGGGTAAAGCCCTCCTCCTGCATGAGCCGTTCGATGGTTTCCTCATTTTCATGTCGGGAAAAGGTGCAGGTAGAATACAGGAGCAGGCCGCCCGGACGCAGCAGCTTTGCCGCCGCAGTCACCACAGTCCGCTGAATCCCGGCATAATAATCCGGCCCTTTTTCCAGCCAGTCTTTTACCATAGACGGCTCTTTTCGGAACATACCCTCGCCGGAGCAGGGAGCGTCCACGAGAATTTTATCGAACCAGCCTTCAAAATAGTCCAAAAGCCGCTCCGGAGTTTCACTGGTCACAAGAATGTTGCCAGCGCCAAAGAGCTCCAGATTCTTAAGCAGGGCTTTTGCCCGGGAATTGCTGATGTCGTTGGCTACCAGAACGCCCGTTCCGTGAAGCCTCGCCGCCAGCTCCGTGGCCTTGCCGCCGGGAGCCGCGCAGAGATCCAGCACCCGGTCGCCCTCTTCAATAGGCAGACAGGCCGCCGGCGTCATGGCGCTGGGCTCCTGGAGATAATAAAGACCCGCCGCGTAGTACGGATGCTTTGAAGCCTGCTCCTGTCCCTCCAGGTAAAAGCCGTTCCTGGTCCAGGGCACCGGACGCAAAGAAAAGGCCGAAAGAGCCTGAAACTCCTCCGGACGCAGCTTCCCTGTATTGACACGAAGGCCGCGAAAGCCTTCGTTCCCTTCATAGCTTTTCTCCCAGGCGTCGTATTCACCGCCCAGGAGCTCTCTCATTTCCTCTAAAAAGGATTCCGGTAACTGTAACATCTATTCCTCCGTAGGTAAGGACTGGGCCCGATAGCCCTCCGCAATCAGGTCAAGCTGCCGGTCAAAGCGCTCCAGCTGATCGATGTCATTCATGGCGTAAATCCGATAAAATTCATCCTGAATCTTCAGGATCTCCCGCTTATTGGCCACCCGGTACAGGTTCTGAATGTTGTTCAGAATATCTGCCACGATATTGGCCTGAATCCGGAACGATATCTGGGCGTCCATGATCTCGCTGCGAACGGTAGACATCTCATTGTCCAGGGTAATAATCGCGTCCGCGGCGCCCAAAAGCCGCTCTTTGATGTGATCCGGGATGTTCCGTTTATATTTATACTGGAGGGAATGCTCCACCGTGGCCCAGAAATTCATGGCCATGGTGCGGATCTGCACCTCCATCTGCAGGCGCTTGGGGCCATCCAGGGTATCGACGGTATAGTAAAGGATGATGTGATAGCTGCGGTAACCACTGCTCTTCATTTCCCGTATGTAATCCCGCTCCTGCTTGATCTCCATATCCTTGCGGCCCCGGATAATCTCCACGACCTTATCGATGTCCTCCACGAACTGGCAGATGATGCGGATACCGGCCAGATCGTAGATCTTTTCCTCGATATCCTCCAGATCGATTTTTTTCTTCTGGCACTTATCCAGAATACTGGAAATGGTCTTGACCCGGCCCTCCACCTGCTCGATGGGGCAATAGAGTCCCCGATCCTGATGCTCCTTGATCAGGTGGTTGAATTTGGTCATAACCTCCTTGACCGCCAGCTCATAGGGGTTTAAAATCTCCCGCCACAATTGTATCTCCATAAAAAAGCTCTCCTTCTTGTTACTGTTCACTTTGTCCACAGTAACACACGCTTCGCGATGCACAGGAATCATGCTGACGCATAATTTTGCGCCTGCATCAGGGATCTTCCTGGGACACGGTAAGCCGTTCCTGCTCCAGGTAGCGCAGAAACCAGTAGGGATTGACCGCCAGTTCCTGGAATTCCTCACTCCGAAGATAAATTCCCAGATGTAGATGCACCGGAAACTGGCCGGAGGTACCCTCCTGCTTTCCATAGCCCGTATCGCCCATATATCCCAGAAGCTGCCCCGCCTTTACCACGTCGCCTTTCTGAAACTCCTCCGCGTAGGAAGCGAGATGGGCATAATAAAAATACACGTCATGGACACTCCGGATGCCGATCCGCCAGCCGCCTTTTTCCAGCCAGCCCACGTTCTCCACCGTGCCGTCCGAGATGCTGACCACCGGATACACCCCACTTTTGTTCTCCGGCGGCATCAGATCCGTCCCTTCATGGCCGCGGGTTCCGCCGTAGGTTCGCTCAATGAGCCAGCTGTTCTCGAAGGTCACCGGAAGCTCCCTCTCCTTCCATTGGGGGATTGGGAAATATTCCAGATCTTTCCAGATATTCTCGTACAGCTCATAGTACCTTCGCGCTGTCTCTTCCGTCCGTTCCTGCTTCTTCTCTGCCCCGGCAAGCCCGGCCCGCTCCCGGATCCGCTGTTCGCTTCCCAGAATCACAAGGCCCAGACTCACCAGCAGTAAAAGCTGTCCCGCCGCTGAAAGCTTCCGCATCTGCCTCATCCACTCCGCATCAAAAATGCCTACTGGATACTATATGCTTAACGCAGCTCTTTTAGAACCTCTACTACAAATTCATAGATCCGTTTTGTGGAGGAAATGCTTAAGCGCTCCTTTGGAGTATGGATGTCATACAGATTCGGTCCGATGGAGACGCAGTCCAGACCTTCCATTTTACCGCTGAACAGGCCGCACTCCAGACCTGCATGAATGGCCATGACTCTCGGATTCCGGTCGTACATTTTCTTGTATACAGACACACAGGTATCCCGCAGCTCCGACTCATGACGGTACTCCCAGCCCGGATAGGAGCCCTTCTCCTCGTAGGTTCCGCCCAGGAACTCTACGCAGTGACGGAGACGGTCGCCCAGCTCCTGCTTCTCGGATTCGATGGAGCTGCGGATGCTGAAGGTAGCGGTCGCCTCTTCCTCGGTAAGGCGTAAGATACCAAGGTTCAGGGAAGTCTGTACGAGTCCCGGGATATCCATGCTGTCCTTGATGACGCCGTTGGGCACCATATGAAGCACATACATCAGAATGGACGCGCATTTGGGCGTCAGAGCCTGGCCGACAGCCTTTCCTTCCGATACGAAGCCCACAGTCACGCCTGCGTCGCTGGCCGCGTATTCAGTCTTGTAAATAGCGTCGAGGGCGGTCAGGCGTTCCTCAAAGGCCTGGCACTCTTCCTCCGGCACGTACAGAACCGCTCTGGTGCTGCGGGGAATCGCATTGTCCATGAGGCCGCCGGAGAGCCCGGCGATACGGAAGTTCACCACCTCGTCCAGCCAGCACAGGGCTCTGCCCATCAGAATGTTGGAATTGCCATGCTCCTTATGGATCTCCGCGCCGGAATGTCCGCCCTGCAGACCGTCCACGGTCACGGTGTAACGTACGCCCCCAGTCTCCTGATAGACTGCCGGGATATGCAGAATACCATCCATGCCGCCTGCACAGCTTACGGTAAAGATACCCTCCTCCTCAGAGTCGATGTTGATAAGTCTGCGGCCCTTCATATGGGAAGCGTCGAAATCCTTGGCTCCTAAGAGTCCCACTTCCTCGCCGGTAGTGAACAGGCACTCCAGACGGGGGTGGGACAGGCTGTCGTCATCCAGAATCGCCAGGGCGATAGCCACCGCGATGCCGTCATCTCCGCCGAGGGTGGTTCCTTTTGCGTATACGAAATCACCGTCTACAGCCACGTCCAGGGGATCCTTTGCAAAATCAATGGCGCAGTCCGCCTCTTTCTCACACACCATATCCAGATGGCCCTGGATAATGACAGTGGGCGCATCCTCGTAGCCTGCGGAAGCCTCTTTTACGATGACCACGTTGTTGAATTCATCCCGGGACGCAGAAAGGCCGCGCTTCTTCGCAAACTCCATACAATACTCTGCTGCGCCTGCCTCATTTCCTGATCCTCTCGGAATCTGTGTCAGATCCTCAAAAAATTCAAATACCTTCTTCGGCTCTAATCCTTCCAATACTCGCATATTCGTCCTCCTTGCTCTCATATAGATTTCTATGAGAAAAAAAATTATTTATATGACGGTCTGTCTTTTATTGCTTGGTTTTTTACTTCTGAACCCGGTGCAGGCCAGGGTGGCGTCCGCAGACGGACTGCTGCTCTGGTTCCACACCCTGCTTCCGGTGCTGCTGCCCTTTTTTATTCTCTCCCGCCTGCTGATCGCCCTGGACGGGGTCTCAGGCGTTACACAGTTCATCGCTCCCCTGGCCCGGGGACTCTTTGGTCTGTCCCCGAACGGGGCTTTTTGCCTGCTGGCTGGTTTTCTCTGCGGCTATCCCGTAGGTGCGAAGCTCTCCGCCGATTTGGTGCGGGAGGGACGCATTTCCCAGGAAGAGGGCGCGTACCTTCTCACCTTTACAAATAATGCCAGTCCCGCCTTCCTGACCGGCTACTGCCTGATCGAAGCCCTCGGAATGCCGGAGCTGATCCCAGTCTCCCTCTTCCTGGTCTACGGCTCCCCACTGCTCTACGCACGTCTGACCCGCCGGGGTCGGATTTTTCCAGATCTCTCCATAGAAAAAAAGACATCCGGATCTCAAATCAGCTTCAAAATCGTGGATGCCTGTATCATGGACGGCCTGGAAAATATCCTGAAGCTCGGCGGCTATCTCATCCTGTTCTCCATGTTGGCAAAGCTGCTGCTTCTCCTTATCGGCTCTCTGCCGCTGTGCTCCTGCGTGGCGGTCGGACTTCTGGAAATCACCAACGGGCTCTCCATTATTGCTCACACTTCGTTCCTTACGAAGCGCGCCGCCTGGGTGCTGTCACTCTTTTTCGTTTCCTTCGGAGGTCTGTCCGGCGCTGCCCAGACCGAAAGCATGCTGCTTGGAACCCCGCTTTCTGTTCCGGACTATCTGAAAGCCAAAGCCTGTACCGCCCTGCTCACCGCCTGTCTCGCCCTCCTGTACCTGGGACTTACTGATCTTCTTCCGGCGCTTCCTCTTCCGGCTGCTCCGTGATAGCCGGTCCAAGTTCTGCCCGGTTGCTTGCCAGAATTTCATTAAAGTTGTTCAGAGAATTCATCATAGATTCATAACGGGCTGCATGTCCCTCCATAGTCTGACGAACCAGATTCTGCAGGTTCCCCAGCATATCGTCGGTGTAGCGCATAGCCTGCATCCGGAAGTTATTGGCCTCAATGGTGGCTGCATCCAGACGCTTCTGAGCCTCCGCCTCGGCGGCTGCCATAATCTCATTGGCCTGTACATACGCCTGCTGCATGATCTCATGCTCGTTGATCAATTCGGTCGTATGTATATTGGCCTCCTTGATGATCGCGTCTGCCTTTGCCTGAGCGTCCGCCAGAATGGCGTCCCGGTTCGCCAGCACTTTCTGATAGCGCTTGATCTCCTCCGGGGTCTTCATACGAAGCTCCCGCAGCAGCTCCTCGATTTCCTCTTTATTGACGATGATATTCGTCTTTGATAATGTCTGCGGCTTGCAGCCGTCTATATACTCCTCGATCTCCTCGATGATCTGTTCGATCTTGCTGCTCATAAAACCGTTCTCCTCTCCATTTCCTATTTAGATTCCATAACGCTCATGCATCCGCTCCCGGATCTTTTCTTCCACGTAGGGCGGTACAAAGGCGGAAATATCACCACCGAAGGCCGCCACCTCCTTAACCGTGGTGGAACTGAGATAAGCGTACTCCAGACTGGTTGTGAGAAACAGCGTATCCAGATCCGGACTCATGATCCGGTTGGTCTGGGCCATCTGAAGCTCATAGTCGAAGTCTGTAATAGCGCGCAGGCCCCTCACAATAATGTGGGCCTCGCACTCCTTGGCGAAATCCACCAGAAGTCCCGTAAAGGAACGAATCTTGATATTCGGGTATTCCTTTGTGACCTCCTCTAACATCTTAACACGTTCTTCCACAGAAAACAACGGAGTTTTGGCGCGGTTGTTCAAGACGCCCACCACCAGCTCGTCCACGATCCGGGACGCGCGGATGATCACATCCAGATGTCCCTTGGTCACCGGGTCAAAGCTTCCCGCATAAATTGCTCTAATCATTCGTCTTCCTCATCCATCTCAATAAAGAGATGCTTATTCGTCTTGTATTTTTTCACCTTACGGATATGGTATCCCAGATTTTCGATCCAGTCGGTCTCCTCATTTAAGGCCGCCTCCAGAATGATGGTCGTATCTTCTGTCAGGAGGCTGGAATCCAGAAGATAACCGAGTACCTCCCGCTCCAGTCCCTTTCCATAGGGCGGATCCAGGAAAATGATATCAAAGGGCTCCTCGCCCTCCAGCACACGAAGGGCACCCAGGGCGTCCATAAAGAATACCCGCGCCCTGTCCGCAAGTTTTGTAAAGGCCAGGTTGTCGCCGATGCAGTCATAGGCCTTCCGGTTATTTTCCGCAAAGGCCGCATAGTCCGCGCCCCGGCTTAAGGCCTCGATGCCGATGGCCCCGCTTCCGCCGAAGAGATCGAGAAACCGACAGCCCGGGATCTCCGGCTGAAGCATATTAAATAAGGTCTCTTTGATTCGGTCGGTGGTGGGTCTGGTGTCCAGTCCCTCGATGCATTTGAGCGGCATGCTTCTGGCCGTTCCTGCTATGACTCTCATTGGTTACCCCCTTACCTGGCCACTGCCGGTAATCTCGTATTTATAAGAAGTAAGCGCTACCAGTCCCATGGGGCCTCTGGCGTGCAGCTTCTGGGTGCTGATGCCGATCTCCGCGCCGAAGCCGAACTCAAAGCCGTCGGTAAAGCGGGTCGAAGCGTTCACATAGACCGCCGCCGCGTCCACTTCCTTTAAAAATTTCTCTGCATGTTCTTTATTTTCTGTGATAATCGCCTCAGAGTGGCCTGTATTATAGCGGTTGATATGGGCAATGGCCTCCTCCACCGTATCCACAGTCTTCACCGAGAGAATGTAGTCCAGATACTCGGTTCCCCAGTCCTCCTCGGTAGCCGGCGTCATCGCTACCGCTTCCCGGGCCGCCTCGTCGCCCCGCAGCTCCACGTTTTTCTCCTGCAGGCGCTTCGCCAAAAGCGGCAGAAAGGCGTCTTTCACCTTCCGGTTTACCACCAGAGATTCGCAGGCGTTGCAGACGCCGATGCGCTGGGTCTTGGCATTGTATACAATATTCACAGCCATTTCGAGATCCGCGGCCTCGTCTACATAGATGTGGCAGTTGCCGGAACCAGTCTCGATGACCGGGATCGTACTGTTATTTACAACCGTAGCGATAAGTCCCGCGCTTCCTCTTGGGATCAACACATCTATGTACCTGTTCAGCTTCATAAAAACTGCCGCCGTCTCACGGCTGGTATCAGTCAGGAGCTGTATAGAGCTCTCCGGGCAGCCGTTCGCTGCAAGGGCTTTCTGAAGCACCTCAGTAATGGCCTGATTGGAATGAATCGCGTCGCTTCCGCCCCGTAGCACCACCGGATTACCGGTCTTAAAGCAGAGTCCGAAGGCGTCCGCCGTCACATTGGGCCGGGCCTCGTAAATGATACCGATGACGCCAAGGGGCACCCGCACCTGGCGGATATGGAGGCCGTTCTCCGGCACCCAGTCCTTCATGACCTCGCCCACCGGATCCGGCAGATCCGCGATCTGGCGAAGTCCTTCCGCCATGCCCGCGATGCGCTCCTTTGTAAGCTTCAATCGATCCAGAAGTCCCGGCTTCATCCCCCGCTCCTGTCCCGCCTGCATGTCCTTTTCATTGGCCACAAGGATCTTTTCCTGTTCGCTCACAAGAAGCTCCGCCGCCTTCAAAAGCACCCGGTCTTTCTCTTCCCGGGTCATCACACGTAAAATCGGCTCCGCCTCTTTTGCTCTCTGTCCAATGCACTCTAATGTCATCTATACCCTCCCAATTACCCGTTTCTCTGTCACGATTTTCTCCGGACAGATGTCAAACGTTTCATAAGGAACCTCTTTTTTTACCTGGAATTCAAAAGCCAGCGCCACTCTGGAAAGCTTCGGATGCGCCTCCAGGAAACGGTCGTAAAAGCCTCCGCCGTAGCCAATCCGATGACGCTCTTCGTCAAAGGCCACGCCCGGCATCAGCATCAGAGCCTTTTCCTCATCGCCGGTTTCATCCGCCGCGTGCTTTTCAAACGGCTCCCGGATACCGAAATAGCCCTCCTCCAGATCATTTTCCAGAGAAGTGATGTAGAAGAACTTCATATCCTGCCCCAGCACCTTCGGCACGGCCACTCTTTTTCCGTCAGCCCAGGCCGCCCGGATGATATCGGAGGTCTCCACCTCATGCTTGCAGTCCACATAGGCATAGATCACCTCAGCCTCCCGGTACTCCGGCAGAGTCAGCACCTGATCCCGCACGCCCAGACTCAGCTCATGGATCTGCTCGTCCGTATGGGCCGCCCGCAGCGCCTTGATTTCCTTTCGCAGCGCTTTCTTTAAATCCTTTTTAGTTTCCTTTCCTGTCTGCATCATACTTTTCACCCAGATTTACGACGCTTCCGTCTTTTTCCTTGATATCAATGTTGTTGAGCTGTCCGCGCAGGTTCATGCGGACGGCCTCGATATATTCCAGGCGCAGCAGCTTCTGCTCTTTCTTCTCCGCATCGGTCAGCCCCTCCGCCTTGGAACGGCGGTACAGCTCGTTGATGCGCGCAATCTTCTGTGGATCCATTTACTTTTCTCCTTCCCATCCCGCAAAGGACGCCGCTTTTTCAAAAATGTCCTGTGCGTATTCATATCCGTGATTGTAAAAATCTGTTAAAATTTCTACGTGATTCTCCGTATTCTTGACCACCGGAACCTGCGGACGGATCACAAAGACATGGCCCCGGTGTTCCAGATCCTCAATGAGCTCCATGGTGCGGTTGTAATAATAGGCCCGGTACTTGATGGCACGAATCAGATTCGGGTACTTCTGGTACATAATCTGCGCCATTTTCAATGTCTTCTTCGCGGGCGCTTTCCGGTAGCCCTCCTGTCTCGTCAGGATGATAATGGGCTTCTTCACGCCGTCATGCAGAGCTTTTCGAATCGGCACGGAATCCGCCACGCCGCCGTCCACCATGGGCGTGCCATCTACATCTACGATGGGCGATACCACCGGGAGACTGGACGA
Organism: Clostridiaceae bacterium; assembly: GCA_902362725.1. Taxonomy (GTDB): domain Bacteria; phylum Bacillota; class Clostridia; order Lachnospirales; family Lachnospiraceae; genus Laedolimicola; species Laedolimicola ammoniilytica. The sequence continues at coordinate 16,258 of CABIXM010000015.1, forward strand.
AGCCCGGCAGATGGTCATCAGCCGCTGACGGTCGCTTTTCTCCGACAGGTACTCGGCCTTGCCGGTCAGGGCGTTGGTGGCCGTCAGAATGCACTCCATGCCAGAGGAAAAGAATGTGTCGTAGTCAAAGGGAATGATCTTATTTGGAAAAATATCAAAGATCAAATCCATATTGAAGAGGCTGTGAGTCTTCACCAGGGATTTAAGTCCCACATAGCTTCCGGCCTCCAGAAAATCAATGGTACACAGCTTCATCCGCCCCGGCTGGTGGGACGCATAGTCCACCGCGTTGCAGGCTCCCGCCGACACGCCGATTACATAGGGCAGATACATGCCCTGTTCCATAAAATAGTCCAGTACGCCGGCTGTAAATACGCCTCTGGTGCCGCCGCCCTCCAGTACCATTCCTGCTTTTTTCATGAGAAATGCGCCTCCAGAAATGTTTTTAAATCAAAATGTTCATCCTTATGTGCCTGGAAAAAGGTTCCATACTGCCCGCCACCCACGATCTTGTGAATGACGCTCATATCGCCGCCGTTGGCAATCAGCATATCCGCGCCTGCCGCGGTGGCAAGCTCCGCCGCGATAAGCTTGGTGGCCATGCCGCCGGTTCCCACGCTGCTCACTGCATCCTTTCCCATCCCCATCAGATCCTCGTTCAGATATTCCACGAAGGGGACAAACTCCGCGTCCGGGTTCGTGTTCGGGTTATCTGTGTAAAGGCCGTTGATGTCCGAGAGCAGGATCAACAGATCTGCGTCCACCAGGGAAGCCACGATGGCCGACAGGGTGTCATTGTCGCCATGGAGAATCTCAAAGGTGGAGATACTGTCGTTGGCATTGACTACCGGGATGGCTCCTAAGTTCAACAGCTCTCCGAAGGTATCCTGGGCATGTCTGCGGTTCTTCGGATTGATCATGGTGTTGCGGGTCATCAGAATCTGTGCCGCCACCTGATTATACTCGGCGAAGAACTTCTGATAGATCATCATCAGTCTCGCCTGACCGATAGCCGCGCAGGCCTGCTTCATGGGAATGCTGTCCGGCTTTTCTGTAAGGCCCGCGGCTTTTCTTCCCACACCGATGGCGCCGGAGGTGACCAGAATCACGTCCTTGCCCTGATTGTGCAGATCCGAAAGCTCCCGCACCAGATGTTCCACCTTGATGAGATCCAGGCCGCCAGTCTCCTTATGAATCAGCGAGGAGGTTCCCACCTTTACCACAATGCGTTTTTTATCTTTTATTTTCTCTCTATACTCTGTATCCATGTCTTTTGTCCTTTACTTGTAGTCCATTTAACTTTACACCATAATGACCGGAATAGCAAGTTTAACTGGAGTAATTCTCCAAGAAATCATAGAGCGCCTGTTCGCTCTCCACGCTCTTTCCGGCACGGATTTCCTGCTGTAAGGCTTCCGGAAGCAATGATAATGGTATGTCTGTGGTCTCGTACAGGGTCGTGCCGTCTTCCCGGTAAATGGCAAGATACCCGTCCCTTTCTTTCAGATAAAACAGCGCCGTATCCGAAGTTTCCGTATCCAAAGCTTCTTCGTCCGGTTCCCGCGTCTCCCGGCCCTCCGGCTGTTTCTCCGTAGAGTCTGTGGTCTCCGCCCGCACCGTATCCCGCCCCGCAGCCGCCTGCTCTCTGGTCAGAAGCTCCAGGCTCTCAATCTGCGCCAGAAGTCTGGCCCGCTCCTGTTCCAGGGCCCGCTCCGAGGTCAGACTGCCGGAATAATAGGCCAGGCCCATCAGAATCCCGATCCCTGCCATAGCCGCCAGAATTCGTTTTGCCATAAAAAACCCTCCTTTTTTGAATAGTATGTCCAAAAAGAAGGGTTTTCATTTCGAAACTTTATAGAAGATGAATTTTCTTCAGGATCCGAACCAGCGTTCTTCCTTTGGGGAAGGCCCGCAGTTCGTCCTCGGTGATGCCGTGCAGCAGCAGGATAAAGAAGGCGTAAAGGATCACCGCCAGACCCAGGCAGAGAACCGTGGAAATCCGCACACCGATCACCTTATGGAGCGGCTGATACAGAAGCCAGACGGCCAGCGCCATAATCAGGGAGGATACAGCCGGAATCACAAAAGTCCGTTTGATCTCCTGATGATAATCCAGATGCTTTCGAATGGCCGCGCCGTTCAGGATACACATGAGAACAGCGAAGAACATATAGGCAATGACCACACCATAGATATGGAGCCTGCCAAACTGTACCAGTCCAATCATCAGAAGCAGATGGGTCACCAAGGCAATGACTGCATTCCGCACCGGAATCTGCATCTGGTCGATGCCCTGGAGGATACCGTTGGTCAGGGTGGACAGGCCGTAGAAAATGACGGAAGCCGAACCAATCAGAAAGAGCTTCGGCGCGATCTCATTGCTGTTCCAGGACAAAAGATCCAGGATCGGCTCACCCAGAGCCGTCAGGCCGAAGGCACTGGGGATACAGATCATCATAACCATACGGATAGCACCCTCTGTTTTCCTGCGCATCTCGTCCCAGTCGCCGGAAATCCGTGCTCTGGTGAGCGCCGGGATTGTAGACGCGGACAGGGCTGACGCTACGGCAATGGGCACATTGGTCAGAAGCTTATATTTGCCCACGTAGATGCCCCAGTAGATCTCCACCGTGCTCTTATCCGCTTTCTGCACATCCAGCATCAGATATTTGAACACGCCCTGATCCACGATGCCGCTGATATTATAGACTGCCGTGCTTAAGATAACGGGTACGATGGTCATTATCAGAACCCGCAGGGTGCTTGCGTAGCTCTCCTGCCGACTCACATGATCCCGGCGCATACTTTTCTGGAGCACCCGGTTGTACATGAGCATAACCATAATCAGGAACAGAAGGCCGGCCGCCGCGCCCAGGCTGGTACCCAGGGTACTTCCGGCCGCGCCGTAGATGGCTCCGCTCTTGCCGTTCGTGATGCCTGCCGCTGCATCCAGCTTCACGCCGTAAGAGAACAGATAACTGGCCGCCGCGATACTCACGATGGCGTTGACGATCTGCTCAATGATCTGGGAAATAGCCGTAGGCATCATGGTTCCCATGCCCTGGAAAAAGCCCCGGAGTACGCCCATCACCGCCATGACAAAGACCGCCAAAGCCAGCACCTTCAGGCATAGCTCACTTTCCGGCGTATTGAGAAGGGTTCCCGTAAAGAATCCTGCGCCGAAGAAGGTCAGAGCCGAACCGGCCGCGCCCACCACCAGGGCCATGTAGAGGGCTCCCTTAAAGGCCCGCCAGGAATTGCGGTATTCGCCCAGCGCCACCCTGGCCGATACCACCTTGGATACCGCCAGGGGCAGGCTGTAAGAGGATATCAATAAGATTACATTGTAGATCTCGTAGGCTGCGGAATAATAATCATTTCCATGGTCCGTGATGATATTGGTGACCGGCAGCCGGTAGAGAAGTCCGATGATCCGGCTCACGATGGACGCGATAGCCAGAATGCTGCCCTGCATAATATAGTTGGATTTTGAGCTGTTTTTCTTTCCCATGATTCCGCTTTTCCTTACTGAACGACCACGTCATCCTTATAATCATTCCAGATGATACAGATAAAGGTCTTTCCGTTATTCAATACTATTTCCTGCTCGTTTTCATCGTAATAACGGGCCGGAGTGCCAAGTTCTCCCGGATTCTTCCAGTAGCCGTCGATCTCCTTGCCATTGGTGAACACTTTACATTCATTGCCGTTGGACTGAGTTGCGAAATGCAGATAGTCCTTGGCGTCCAGCACATTGCCGTCACAGTATTGGAAAATGACGTTAGTTACCGCCACCTGCTGTCCGTTCAGTTCGTCCGTGTGGGGATTGCCGTAGGTCCAGCGATAGTACTTCCGATCAGAGGCATTGTACTTGAAGGTTGCCCTGACGCCGCCAAAGCCGTTTTTGCCGCCGTCTCCGCCAGGTTTCAGAACCGTAGCGTCCGGATAGCCCTGATACTCCGCGATCTCGCCCGTATCCGCAAACTTGAATTTGCCCGGGTAATCCTCTGGCATGGTCATATCATACCCTTTTTTCTCGATATCCTTCAAAATGCCCTTGGGAAATGCGTAGAGCGTATGCTCCGTAGCCTTACCCGGACGGCTGATGCGGTCGTACATGGCCGTGGCCGGATGCTTGATGCCCTTGGTTCCGCCTGACAGCACGTCGAATTTACCGCTGTTCAGATCTGAAAGCGCGTACTGGGCCTGTCCGAAATGGGCGTACACCGGATGGAACTCCTGGGCAAAATGAAGATAATAGAGACGGCAGCTTCGCACGGAGCCGATTCTTCCCAGATTCTTCCAGTCCTCAAAAACGCCCATCCAGCGGGTGATACGCCCCTCCACCGGGCACTCGTAGATGACCGACGCGTTCGATACGCCGGACATGGGAAGCGCCGCCGAGGTATTATTTAACATGATGGCCAGCGGCCTGGTTTTCCCAAGCTCCTCGTCGATCCATTCACCGCTGAAATAGCTTCGAATCTTGCCGTCTACCACCTCGCGGGGAGCCGGTTTTTCTTTCTCTCCTGCAGTATCGTCTTCGTTATCCGTCTGCTCCTCTTTCTCCCAGGCGATGACCTCCGCCTCGGTGTTGAATGTATCTTCTTTGGCCTCCTGTGTCTCTGCCTTTCCGCAGCCCGCCGTTATCATAAGGCCTGCGGCCAGACACAGCATGCCCAGTTTCTTCAGGTACCCCTGCTTCATCCGGAAATCCTCCCTAACGTAAAATATTCAGGCTTTCCAGAATGGCAGCCTGCTTCGCCTCCATCACCTTTGCCTCCTCCGGTACCATGTGATCGTAGCCGAAAAGGTGCAGCATACTGTGGGCGATCAGGAACGCGTACTCCCGCGTCCGGCTGTGACCGTATTTCTCGGCCTGCTCCATGACCTTGTCCACGGAAATGACGATGTCGCCCAGCACCAGTTCGCCACTCTCTGGGTTAAAGCAGTCCTCCTCATCCTCCTCCACAAAAGAGAAATCCGCCGGGGTCTCATACTCCAGCATCGGGAAAGACAGGACGTCTGTGGGACGGTCAATCCCCCGGTGCTCCCGGTTCATCTCGTGAATGCCCGCGTCATCGGTCAGAAGCAGATTGACCTCCGCCTCGTAGGGACATTTCTCATAATCCAGCGCCGCCTCGATGACCTTCCTGGCGATGCCTTCCGTGTCCACGTCCGGCAGGGTCTTATTGCTTTCATCTTCTACGTTGATAGTCATGGCTGTCCTTTCTGGAGCTTCTGCGCTCCTGGGCTTTCTCATAAGTCTCGTATGCCTGAACGATCTTCTGTACCAGCGGATGACGCACCACATCCTTGCTGGTGAGCTCGCAAAAGCCGATGTCCTCCACCCTGGAGAGCACCTTCAGTGCCACCTCCAGGCCGGACTTGGTGCCGCTTGGCAGGTCCTTCTGGCTGGCGTCGCCGGTCACGATGACCTTGGATCCGAAGCCGATACGGGTCAGAAACATCTTCATCTGGGCCGGGGTCGTATTCTGGGCCTCGTCCAGGATAATAAAGGCATTGTCCAGGGTACGGCCGCGCATATAAGCAAGGGGAGCTACCTCGATCAACCCCTTTTCCATATTTTTCAGAAAGCTCTCCGCGCCCATGATCTGATACAGGGCGTCGTAAAGAGGCCGCAGGTAGGGATCCACCTTACTCTGCAGATCGCCCGGCAGAAAGCCCAGCTTCTCACCGGCCTCGATGGCGGGACGGGTCAGGATAATCCGGCTCACCTCATTATTTTTAAAGGCAGTAATTGCCATGGCCATGGCCAGATAGGTCTTGCCGGTTCCGGCCGGTCCGGTGCCAAATACGATCATATGATTCCGGATCAGATCCACATATTTCTTCTGACCCAGGGTCTTGGGCTTGATGGGCTTGCCTGCGATGGTATGGCAGATAAGCTCTTTGTCGATCTCCACGACTGCCTGCTCCTGTCCCTCCATAGAGAGTGCCAGGGCGTAGTCCACGTTCTGTTCCTGAATCACATTGCCGCGTCTCGAGAGCTCCAGAAGCTGCTCGATAACCCGGGCTGCCTGCCTGGTGTACTCAGACGGTCCCAGAATCTTCACCTCGCCGTCCCGGGCAATGACCGATACCTTCAGGGCCTGCTCTATTTTTTTGATATGGCTGTCGAACTGTCCGAACACATTGCTCTGATGCTCGGCCGGTACGTCCAGCATCTTTTCCACGATATTACTCAAGTACTGACTGCTCCTTCTGTCTGATCTTCGGAACCGCAATCTCTTCCAGGACTTCGATCTTGCCCTTCGAGACGCAAAAATTCCTGCCAATATCTATTTTAACATCATTTCTGACAATTTGAACCCCTTTTTGCAGTAAATTATTTAAAAATTCATTAAGATCCGTTTCCGCCAGGGCTTTTGCCCCTTTTTTCGTATACTTTTCCGTGTAAAGCTCATATTCGGCCCGCTCCAGGGTCCCGAAGGACAGGGGCAGGTAAAAATTTCCGGTTAAATGCAGCGGATACTCTTTTTCCACAGTGGTATACAGGGGAAAGGTTCTGGGATCCGTAAGGGCAACGAGCCCGTTCCCGGCCTTCAGATAGATCCCGTAACGCTTCTTTCCGGTAAAATGCCTGGCCTCATGGGACATGGAAAACTGATTTTCATAGCGGTATACAGTTCTGGCCCAGACATCGCCGTCAGCCCGCACTTCCTGATAACCGGTCACCTCGCCGTTGTCGTCCCGGATTTCCACCGCGCCGTCGATGAGCACGGTTCCGGCTTCCACCTCGTCCCCTGGCTGTACTCGGGCTGTGCCGCTTCGCACCAGAATACTGGTGATAACGCCCGGACGTTCTGCGCAGAGATCTGCAGCTTCTTCCTTCGTCTCCACCGGATTTTTCTGAACCTCCGCTTCCAGATCCTGATTTTCCCGGACGCGGATGATGAGCTGGGTTCCTCTGATCCGGGCCGACACCCAGGTCAGATCCGGGAAATGAATCCGCAGCAGCGACTGGATTTCCTTACAGTCCACCGCGCTCTTTTGCATGCCATGGACCACCTGTTCCTCCGCCAGATAATCCAGCAAAACATCCGTACTCCGGGCCCGGTTGCCCTCGATGCGGATGTCCCAGATAAACAGGGACAGCACGTAGAGCAGCAGACAGCAGGCCAGCATCCCGACGGGGAACATCTTCCGTCGCCGATTCCGGTACAGAAAAAAAGGAAGCCCATGGCGCTCGGTAATGACAAGATGCGCCCGGGCCTTTCTGCACAGGGGCCGGATTTTTCGAAAATCCCGGATACTGAGATTCATTTCATATTCATTTTCCATATTCTGTAAGTCCCACAGGACAATTCCCCGGGCTTTACAGAGATTCAGGAAGCGTTCCGGCGAGTAGCCCCGGATGCGAATCCGCACGTAACCCTTCAGATAACGGAACAACCAAATCAGCAATATTTCACCTCCAGAAGCTCTCCGGTGATTTTCATTTCCTCATTGGTATAATAGGCAATATCAAGCCCCGTCCCGTGAATCTCCAGCTTGCAGGTGCGGGTCTGGATCCGGATGAGCTCATCCGTATACTCAATGAGGCTCATGTAGTTCTCCACATAAGCCTCATGCTTTCCGGTAATGGTCAGAATCACTGCACCCAGCGTCAGATCCTTTGGCAGATTCAGAGCATCTGTCAGCCGCTCCTTTACGCTCATGAATTCCGGACCTTTGTTTTCCTTACCTCACTATATGCAGTTTTCTTTCCGCCTATGCCCGTTTATATAGAATCCTGCGTTGCAGGATTCTCCGCCTGCGGCAGGTCGCTTTAGCGACATAATTCCACTCTGCCGCAGTGCGATCCCCCGGAGGGTTGTACAACAGGGAATTCTATCAGAATTTCCTGTTGTATAAAATGAGACTGAACCAGGTCACCAGTCCGCTTCCGCCCATAAAGGTGATGCCATTTTTCTCCGCCAGCTCCGTCACCAGGATGCCGTAGCTCTCAATGCAGGGGAACATCCGATCCGGATGACGACAGGGTGCGTCCGGGTAGGCGCATTTCTCACAGATGGCACAGGACTCCGTGGAAAGCACTTGCATGTTCCCGCAGAAATCCTGCATCTCATCCCGGATCTGCCTAGTAATCTCCTCATGCTCCCGGCGTGTGGCCAACATAGCGGACATATCCTCCGTATCCACGCCCTCGGCAATGGTGGTAAACATCAATACGTCCTCGTATCCGAGGCACCGTTTCCGGCACTCCTCCACTGTCCCCACCGCAGGCGGACAGGACCAGGATGTGCCGTAGCGGGGACATTCAGTCTGGCAGATATAACGCACCTCCTCCCGGAAAGGAATCTCCTTCGGACTTACAAAGGCATATTCACAGACCGGGTAGGCGCTTAATTTAGCTTCGATTTTTCCACGCAGCATATCCATTCTGTTCTTACAGCAGGGTTGCCCGCAGTTCTTCTCCACTCTTGGCGCTTAAGTAAGCCGGAGCCACGTCAAATACGGTCTTGCAGCCGCTCAGGCCCTCCTGGCTCATGCGGTAAGCCGCTCTCGCGTAAGCCACCAGCACGCTGGAAGTAAACTCCGGGTTGGAATCCAGCTTCAGGGTATATTCGATCAGGTGATGATTCTCCTTTTCCCGTCCGGTCACGCCGCTTCGAAGCACGAATCCGCCATGAGGCAGACGGCTGTGATACTGCTGCATCTCCTCTTCGGTAATGAAATGAACGGTGGTATCATAGTCTGCGAAATAATTGGGCATGGTCGTGATCTCTTCTTCTATTTTTGCGGGATCAGCGCCCTCCTCCAGAACGACAAAGCATTCTCTTGTATGCTTTTCCCGGGTAGTCAGCTCCGGATTCTTTCCGGCCCGCACAGCCTCCAGAGCGCTCTCCACAGGGATGGTGTACTGTCTTGCGTCCTTGACGCCCTTGATCCGACGGATCGCGTCAGAATGGCCCTGGCTTACGCCCTTGCCCCAGAAGGTGTAATCCTTGCCCTCCGGCAGAATTGCGCCTGCATACATACGGTTCAGGGAAAACAGGCCCGGATCCCAGCCTACGGAAATAATGGCTACCCTGCCGCTCTTCTTCGCCTCTGCGTCCACATCCGCGAAATGCTTCGGAATCTGTGCGTGGGTGTCGAAGCTGTCGATGACATTGAAATATTTTGCGTACTCCGGCGTCTGCTTCGGCAGGTCGGTGGCACTTCCGCCGCAGAGAATCAGGACGTCCAGTTCGTCCTTCCAGTCCGCCAGCTTGGAGGCACTTACAACCTCTGCTGTCTCAGACCAGATGTGTAGATCCTCCGGATTTCTTCTGGTAAATACCGCCTTCAGCTCCATATCCGGATTCTGGGCCACCGCGCACTCTACGCCTCTTCCCAGATTGCCGTATCCCATAATTCCTACTCTGATACTCATTTTTCTACTCCTCTTTCTTTTCCTTATATAGAATCAGGCCGCCCTTCTTCTCATGGCCTGTGTTCCACAGATCATCCATATCCAGCCACTTGCTTCCGCCGTAGGTCACCGCTTTGACCATAGCGATATCTCCCGCCGTGTCGTAGCCGGTCAGCAGAAACCAGTGCCATACATAATCGGCAAACAGAGGGTTCTCATGCTTCAGAATCAGGCAGGGTACCGGGAAGCCTCTGTCAACGGAAGCTATGACTGCAGCCTTCGCCTTTTCCACATCCTCCGTACCGGGGAGCGGCTCCATATGAACGGTGTCGCAGCCATTATCTGCCAGATATTTTCCAAAACCGTCCATATAAATCTCCAGCGAGTCAATGCCTGTATGGCGTGGTTTCAGATAAGGCTTCATCTTCATACCGAACTTTACGTAATCCTTTTTCGTCAGTGCTGTCTTTTCATAGGGATAGAGCCCGGAGGTTCCCTTATAACAGTCGAAGTAAATGCTGCTGTCGCAGGCGGTCACCGCCGCGCAGCCTCCGATCTTCATCATGGGATCCCAAAACCAGTCCTGATTTCCTCCATAAGAATGTTCAATCGTAAAATAGTCCAGTTCCTTCTGCATACTATGTAAGCCGCGTCCTTTCCTGTTGCTCAAGGAAATGAGAGCACATCTGTAAATTCCTGCGCTCCCATTTCTGTTCCTATTATAATTTTTTGCGTTCGGATAGTCAATGTTTTCTTACACATCTTCGGCTACTCTGTGTAGTTTGCATAGACCGCTACATGGTCGTAGATGCACCTCCAGGCGCTGTGGGCGTCCGCTGTCACGCAGATATACTGGCGTCCGCTGTCCGACTTACTAGAGCTCACCGCGCAGTTGCCGGACTGTACCACGTAGCCGGTCTTCGCGCCGATAATTTCCCCATGGGTGTCCTTGTCTTCGATCCGCCGCAGGAACCAGTTGGAAATGGTGATGCCGTCCGGGTGCTGCTCGGTAGAAGAGGTCACATAAGTCCGGGTGTTCAGAATCTCCCGGCAAAGCTCGTTATCCATAGCTGCTTCCATAATCACCGCCAGATCATACAGCGTACAGTAATGATTGTCGTCGTAGAGTCCCACACAGTTGGTGAAATGAGCACTGCCGGAGAGTCCCAGCTCCTGAAGCTTCTGATTCATCAGCTCCACAAAACCGTCCAGGGAACCGGAAACGTAACAGGCCAGGCCTGCCGCCGCGTCGCCTCCGGAGGGCAGGATGGTTCCATATAAGAGATCTTTTACGGTCACGGTCTCATTTTCATCGAAACCCACGGCGCTGCAATCGTGGGAATAGCTGTAGTCGGTGATCTCCCGGGTGATGGTAAAGGTGTCACTAAGATTCGACACGTGCTCCACCGCCACCAGAAGGGTCAGCACCTTGGTCATGGACGCCGGGCTGATCCGGTCGCCTGCGCCCCGCTGATACAGAACCGTACGGTTGTCCGCATCCACCAAAAGGGCCCGGGTACTGGTGACCTCGTCACTGCCCAGATAAGGAGCCGTGTCCAGACCGCTGATGGCATAATCGCCAGTTGACACATAGGGGAAACTGGTCTCTGTACCTGTATCTCCCGCAGCACCTGTGTCCGCCGGTACTGCGGCCTTCAGCTTTGTCTTCTGTGTCAGATAGATGCTCTCCACGGTTCCCTTCTCGGATTTATTGCTAATTCGCCGGACGGTCGTGACGCCAAGTACTACCACCAAAATCAGGACCAGTCCCATACATGCAAGGACCATCGCCCGCCTGATTCTGGCCTGCCGCCGTCTTCTTCTGCGCCGCTCAGCCCGCCGTCTGGCACGCCCGCGCTCCCATGCTTCGTCGTTCTCTTCTTCTATATTAATCACTGGGAACCTCCCATTTTCCATATATTATAAATTTTTGTATTTATTATGTTTGTTTAATTTCTTTGCTATTTTACCAGAAATTTTTCCCGGTTTCAATATACAAACCCGGGAATCTAAGGTATACTAAAAGAATAAAGAAAAAAGGGAGACGGCTTATGACTTACTTTATGAATCTGATTCACCTTGTATACAATTTCCTCTGGGGCGATCTGGTGACCCTTCCCCTGCCTGGAGGAAGCTCTCTGGGGCTTTCGCTGCTGGTGCTGCTTCTGGCCCCGGCGGGAATTTATTTTACGATCCGAACCCGGGGACTTCCCTTCCGACTATTTCCGGAAATGCTCCGGGTCTCCATCGAAAAGCGCAGTCCGGAGCACAAAGACGGGATCTCGGGGCTTCAGGCCCTGATCGTCTCCACGGCCACCCGGGTGGGCATGGGAAATCTCATCGGCGTGGTGGCGGCCATCTCTGCCGGAGGACCGGGTGCAGTCTTCTGGATGTGGGTGATGGCTCTTCTGGGCTCCTCCACCGCTTTCGCGGAGGCCACGCTGGCCCAGATCTACAAGCAGCGGGATCCCCTCTACGGCGGCTTCCGGGGCGGCCCGGCCTATTATATTCACGCCCTGTTCGTGAAGCCCGGAAGCAAAAAGAAGCGTTCCGTCATTGCGGTGCTCTTCGCCCTCTCCGGTCTCCTGTGCTGGTGCGGCATCAGCCAGGTTATCGGAAATTCCGTATCCTCAGCCTTTCAGAACGCCTTCCACATCCCGCCGCTGTACACCACTATTGTACTGGTTCTGGTGGCTGCTTTCATCGTACTTCGGAAAAACGCGACTGTGAAGGTGCTGGATGTGGTGGTTCCGATTATGGCGGGCCTGTATTTTGTCCTGACACTTTTCATCATTTTCAAAAATATCGGACAGGTTCCCGCCGTCTTCGCCCGCATTTTTGCAGAAGCCTTTGGCGTCCGTCAGGCTGTTGCCGGAGGCATGGGCGCAGTCGTTATGAACGGTATCAAGCGCGGCCTCTTCTCCAACGAAGCAGGAAGCGGTTCCGCCCCCTGCGCAGCAGCCGCAGCTGACATCAGCCATCCGGCTAAGGAGGGACTTCTGCAGGCCCTGGGCGTCTTCATAGACACCCTGCTCATCTGCAGCTGTTCAGCTCTGATTATGCTTCTGACGCCTGTCTCTCTGACCGACGGGCTCCAGGGCATGGATCTGTTACAGACCGCCATGCGCTACCACATCGGTGAAATCGGCGTGATCTTTATCGCTGTCATTCTATGGTTATTCAGCTTCTCCACCTTTATCGGGATCCTGTTTTACGCCCGTTCCAATGTGGCCTACCTCTTCGGCGATAACTGGATCTCCCAGACTCTTTACAAGGTACTGGCCCTGGTGATGCTCTTTATCGGTGGACTGGCGGCCTACACCTTCGTCTGGGATCTGGGCGACATCGGTATCGGCCTGATGACCATCTTCAATATGATAGCACTGATTCCCCTGTCTCCAAAGGTGATCGAAAGTCTGAAGGATTACGAGCAGAATCACCGGCATGATAAGACGCTGTAAATTCATCGTTTTCCGAAACACAAGCAGCCAACAGATTTTCTATTCTTTCATCTGTTGGCTGCTTTTCTGCCCCCTATTTATGATAGGGTTCGTTTTTCATAATCCGATAGCTCCGGTACAGCTGCTCCAGCAGTACCACCCGCATCAGCTGATGGGGAAAGGTCATACGGGAAAAGCTTAAAGCGTAATCCGCCCGCTTCATGACCGCCGGGGCCAGACCTAAGGAACCGCCAATCACAAAAGCAATGTGGCTGGTACCGCTAATACCCAGGCTCTCAATCTTTTTGGACAGCTCCACAGAATCCAGCATCTTTCCCTCAATAGCCAGGGCGATCACATAGGCGTCGTCCTTCAGAGTCTTCAGAATCCGCTCCCCTTCCTTTTCCCGGATGGCCTGCTCCTCTGCCTCGCTGGCGCCGTCCGGCGTTTTTTCATCCGCCAGTTCCACAATTTCCAGCTTGCAGTAGCGGCTCAGGCGCTTGGAATATTCCTTGATGGCGTCCGTAAAATATTTCTCTTTTATTTTGCCCACTACGACACAGGTTATTTTCATAATTCAATCACATCCACATCCTCCGGAATCAGAAGGTTTCCGGTAAAATATGTTTCTCCCTCCGCCCGGTACAGCTCCTGGCGACGGGCGATATTCTTATCCTCCGTATGGTACAACACCAGATTTTTCACATGCAGGCGCTCTGCCAGCTCGCAGGCGTCCTTTACTGTAGAATGATGCTTTTCATAGGGCCGGAAGATGTCAGCCTGCCCGTCCAGACAGAAGGCCTCGTGGAGAAGCCAGTCGCTTTCGGCGGCATACTGCTCCTCTTTCTCATTGTAGGGCTCGTCACCGCAGCAGGTCAGTTTTCGACCATCCCCCAGATCACACATGTAACCGTACTGCTTTGCCTTGGTGGAGCCGATATCAAAGAAGGTGTAGGTGTGCCCCAGAATCTTCTTCTGCTCACCGTCGGACACGGGAACCAGATGTACCCGGTCGCCGATGAGCTTCGTCTCTTTTTTGTTCAGCAGCATCTCCGCCAGGGTCCGAAGCATTTCCGTCAGTTCCTGATGGGCGTAGATATAAGCCTCTCCCTGATACTTTCCGGCGTTCATATTCTGGCAGATCACACGCAGCATCCAGATAATTCCCATCACATGATCGATATGCTTGTGGGTTACAAAAATATGGTGAATGTCGTTGACGTCAATCCCTGCCCGCTTCAGTCTTGCCAGGATTTCACTGCCGCCTCCTCCGTCCACCAGAAAATGACCTTCTTCACTGGTTAAAACATAACAGGTATTATAACATTCCGTCACCAGCGCACTGCCGGTTCCCAGAATTGTAAGTTTCATAGGGAATTCCTCTCTTTTCTGTAAAATATTCTTTCATAAAATCTTTTTTATCTTACCAGAGCTACCCGGGGTTGGCAAGAAGCTTCCCGAAAAAAAAGTCGTACCACAGAGATTTTCTGTGATACGACTTTGGACTCACATGATGTGCGATTTATTTCTGGCTCAGGTATTCGTGGATACCCTTTGCAGCCTCTTTGCCTGCGCCCATTGCCAGGATAACGGTAGCAGCGCCTGTTACAGCGTCTCCGCCTGCGAATACGCCGGCCTTGGAGGTAGCTCCTGTATCCTCTGCAGCAACGATACATTTTCTCTTATTGATTTCCAGACCCTTGGTCGTAGAGGAAATCAGCGGGTTCGGGGAGGTTCCCAGAGACATGATAACGGTATCAACGTCGATATCGAATTCAGATCCCTCTACCTCTACCGGGCGTCTTCTTCCGGAAGCATCCGGCTCGCCAAGCTCCATGCGAACGCAGCGGATACCCTTTACCCAGTCATTCTCATCCTCGAGAATCTCTACCGGGTTGGTCAGCAGATCAAAGATGATGCCCTCTTCTTTTGCGTGATGTACTTCTTCCTTACGTGCCGGGAGCTCTTCCTCGGAACGACGGTAGATGATATGTACCTCAGCGCCCAGACGCAGTGCCGTACGGGCAGCGTCCATGGCCACGTTACCGCCGCCGACTACAGCAACCTTCTTGCCGTGGAAGATCGGGGTATCATACTTCTCATCAAAAGCCTTCATCAGGTTATTTCTGGTCAGGAACTCGTTTGCGGAGAATACGCCGCAGGCTGTCTCGCCCGGGATACCCATAAACTTCGGAAGTCCTGCACCGGATCCGATAAATACAGCGTCAAAGCCTTCATTCTCCATCAGCTCGTCGATGGTTACAGACTTTCCGATGATAACGTCAGTCTCGATCTTCACGCCGAGAGATTTTACATTTTCTACCTCCGGAAGGACTACGCCGTCCTTCGGAAGACGGAACTCCGGAATACCGTATACCAGAACGCCGCCTGCTTTATGCAGTGCCTCGAAAATGGTTACATCATAACCAAGCTTAGCCAGGTCTCCTGCACAGGTCAGGCCTGCAGGGCCGGAACCGATCACAGCAACCTTCTTGCCATTCTTCTCTGCGGGAGCTGCCGGCTTAATGCCCTGCTCTCTTGCCCAGTCAGCTACAAAACGCTCCAGCTTGCCGATGGAAACAGCTTCGCCCTTGATACCGCGGATACAACGACCCTCACACTGGCTCTCCTGGGGACATACACGTCCGCAGATAGCCGGAAGCGCGGAAGACTCGCTGATAACGCTGTATGCCTTTGCAAAATCGCCTTCCTTTACTGCGCCGATGAAATCCGGAATATGAATCTGTACCGGGCAGCCTTCCATACATTTTGCTTTCTTACATCCGAGACATCTCTGTGCCTCTTCTACTGCCTCGTCCTTATTGTAGCCAAGGCAGACCTCATCGAAATTCGTAGCACGAACCTTCGGATCCTGCTCTCTTACCGGAACCTTCTTTAATACGTCAGCCATTACTTGTCACCTCCGCAATTTCCACATCCGCCGTGATGTGTTTTTCCTTCCTTGTATGCAAGCATGCGGCGGCCTTCTTCTGTCTTGTACATAGCTGCACGCTTCATAGCCTGATCGAAATCGATCTTGTGGCCGTCAAACTCCGGTCCGTCTACACATGCAAACTTAACCTCATCGCCTACAACCACACGACAGGCTCCGCACATACCGGTTCCGTCTACCATGATCGGGTTCATGCTGACAATGGTCGGAATTCCAAGCTTCTTGGTGGTCAGGCAGGCGAACTTCATCATGATCATCGGTCCGATGGCTACGCACAGATCGTAGTGATGACCCTCGCTTACCAGCTTCTCCAGCATAGCAGTACCTACGCCCTTGAAGCCGTAGCTTCCGTCATCGGTACACAGATACAGATTACCAACCTTGCTCATTTCCTCTTCCATGATCAGGATGTCCTTGGAACGGGCGCCGATGATGATATCGCACTCTACGCCATGATCATGAAGCCATTTTGCCTGGGGATATACCGGAGCGGTTCCTACGCCGCCGGCGATGAAGATAACCTTCTTCTTCTTTACCTCTTCGAAATCGTCTGTTACCAGCTCGGACGGACGTCCCAGCGGTCCCACGAAGTCAAGGAAATAATCTCCCTCTTTCAGATCTACCATCTTGCTGGTAGATACACCGATGGGCTGGAATACGATCGTAACGGTTCCTGCTTCTCTGTCATAATCACAGATAGTCAGCGGAATACGCTCCCCTGTCTCATCCAGTCTTACGATAATAAACTGTCCCGGCTGACAAGATGCTGCCACTCTCGGAGCGAGGACAACTTTCTTGTAAACATTTGCAGAGAGCTGCTCTGCTTTTACAATCTTGAACATACGTTCCCTCCTGGAGTATAGTCTTGCGGATCCTTGAATACCCGCTTAAGGGCCGTCGGAACATATCCCACGGCCAAATTTAACTCATCTTTAATATAATAATGCAATTCCCCGCAGATTTCAACCGTTAGATTGATTTTCTGCGCAAATAATCCCATAAAATCCATAATTCCAACAATCTTAATTTTTTACACCTCATAATCGAAGCAGGCGCGATCGCAGGTGGCAGGCTTAATGATCTCAGTCGCTACCGCCACATGAAGCGGGTGTACCTGATAGGCCGCCAAATCCTCCGCGGTCTCCACGTCAGACACCAGCAGCAGCTCCCGGTTGCTTCCCGGAAGCCTGTTCAGCTTCATTTCCGCGAAGGTCAGGCCCTTAATCTGACCTACCAGGGCCTTCAGACGGGCGTCCGCCTCTTTTGCAAGCGCTTCCTTTTTCTCCTCCGGGAAATCCTCTTTGAAGTTCCACATAACCAGATGCTTTACCATAATTACTTCCTCCTCTTTATTCTTCGCCGGCTGTGTCGGTATTCGCAGCCGGAAAATCCAGTTTATAGGCCAGTACCAGCGGTTCGCTGACCATACCCTTTTTATTGATAGCTACAGCACAGAGGTGCACGTCCCCCTCCTCAGTCAGCTCCACCGGCTCCTCGTAACGGGTACTCTCCTTTGTCGGTTCGGTCCCGTCCAGTGTATAATAGATGGAGCCATACTCTGCCGTCAGGTTCAGTCTCAAATAATAATTATAGATGCCCTCCGGTGTATCGCAGACCGGCTTCTCAATGCGATAGGCGGCAAGAGTCTCCCGGATATCCTCATAGGGGCAGTCCTCTATGACAATGCTGACCATCTCCGTCTGTCCCGTCTCATTCAGCAGATTCATCATATCCAGATACAGCTCCTTCAATCCTCTGCCATCACCCCGGGCCTTCGTTTCTGCCTCGATGGCCTGTTCCATATAAGTTACAGCAGCATCTCTGTCTCCGACTTTCGCATAAGCGTCCGCCAGCAGGCGGAATACTTCTGTATCGTCGGACTTTTTCCCACCCTGCAGCTTCTGTGCCCGGAGCAGATACGGGATAGCCTGTTCGTACTCCTCTTTTTCCGCATACCGTCTTCCCTTCCGAAGCTGGTAGGAATAATTATGATCGCTGGTTATCGCGGAATAGGAGAACCAGGATACGCAGCCACATACAAGGACCGCAGCCAGAAAAAGAAGACACTTATAACGAAAACGCAGGACCATCGGTTTCTTCTTTTCCCGAAACGGCTTCTTCTCTCCATTCTCCACGGGCGTTTCCGGATTCGGCGTCGTTCCGATCCCAGGTTCTTCCGGCTCCTCGCGGCCTATCAGAAGCTCATCCAGGGGATCGTAATCCGGAACAATCTGTATTTCATGACCACAGTGATCACAGTATATTTTTCCGGGCTCCAGTTCGTTCCCGCAATTCGGACACTTCATAAGGCTTCCTCTCTTTTGCAATCAGACATATTCATCCAGATATCGTTCAAATTCTTCCAGGGTCATCTGGATTTCCCGGGGTTTGGTTCCGGCTTCCTCGCCGACCACACCGGCCTCTGCCAGCTGATCCATGATCCGTGCCGCCCGGTTGAAGCCCACCTTGAACCACCGCTGCAGCATGCCAATGGACGCTTTGTCCTTCTCAATGATAAATCTTCCGGCCTCCGCGAACAGGGCGTCTCTCTCCGGGCCGTCGTTCTGGGTTCCGGCTGCGCCCTCACTTTCCGCTGTCTGAACTGTATTGATATGTTCCTCCACAGCTTCACTGTATCCGCTGCCACTGTTATGTTCCTTTAAGAATTCCACCACCGCGCCGACTTCTTCATCCGACACGAAAGCACCCTGTACGCGGACTGGCTTCGGATAACCGTAAGGGTAGAACAGCATGTCGCCTTTGCCCAGCAGCTTCTCCGCGCCGTTCATATCGAGAATGGTTCTCGAATCCACACCCGAGGATACCGCAAAGGCGATACGGGACGGCATATTGGCCTTGATAAGGCCCGTGATAACATTGACAGAAGGCCGCTGGGTCGCGATAATCAGATGAATCCCCGCTGCACGGGCCAGCTGAGCCAGACGGCAGATGGCATCCTCCACCTCGCCCGGGGCTACCATCATCAAATCGGCCAGCTCGTCCACCACGATGACAATCTGGGGCAGCTTCTGAGGCTTGGTGTCATCCTCAATATGTTCGATATTCTTGATTTTCTCATTATATCCGGCAAGATTCCGGACATTGTAATCGGCAAACAACTTATAACGGTGAGTCATCTCCGCCACTGCCCAGTTCAGGGCTCCCGCTGCCTTCTTCGGATCCGTCACTACCGGAATCAACAGATGGGGAATGCCATTGTATGTACTCAGCTCGACCACCTTCGGGTCGATCATAATCAGTTTGACCTCATCCGGAGACGACTTATAAAGCAGGCTCATAATCAGGGTATTAATGCAGACGGATTTACCGGAACCGGTCGCTCCCGCGATCAGCAGATGGGGCATCTTGGCGATATCAGTCACCATAATTTTGCCCGCGATATCCTTGCCCACCGCAAAGGCCAGTTTGGATTTATGGTTCTTAAACTCCTGGGAGGATACCAGTTCCCGGAAGGATACGATGGAATTCTCCGCGTTGGGGACCTCGATACCCACCGCCGCTTTTCCGGGGATCGGCGCTTCAATTCGCACATCGGTCACAGCCAGATTCAGCTTGATATCATCGGCCAGGCTCACGATTTTATTGACCTTGACGCCCTGATCCGGCTGCAATTCATAGCGGGTCACGGCCGGTCCCTGGCTCACGTCGGTCACGGTTACGCCCACGCCGAAGTCCCGGAGAATCTGCTGCAGATGCAGGGCCGTCTCATGGAGAATCCGGTCGGTGTCTTTATTCTCTGTATGCTTCACCTGATTTAAAAGGCGAAGTGGCGGATAGACATATTCCGGTTTCGCAGCCATCGGTGTCTCAGGTGCTGAAACAGGCAGCGCAGTCTGTGACGTTGTCTGAACCTGGTGCGCAGGCTCTGGGGTATGTACCGCAGATATCGGTTCGACGTTTCGGATTGGAGTGACCGCCCGCGTGGTCTGCGCCGGGGTTTCCTCCCGCACAAACTCCGGCGATTCCATCTGAATCACCGACTCTGATTCTGTTTCGTGCTCTTCCGGCTCTGCGCTCTTGCGCTCCCGGTGAATCGGGATCCGGAACATTTCGTCCAGATCCTTCAGATTGGGGCCCTCCATATCGCGAAAGCTTTCCTGACCGTCTTCCGGATCCTCCGGATCGGACGCTGCATCGGCTTCCATATCCATACCCGGCAGCGTAATCTCCCGCATTTCATCCGTATAAACTTCTTTTTTCACGGCAGCTTCCTGCTCTGCCTGTTCAGCTTCCACGCTCTCCAGGCTTTCCTTTGCCGCTGCCTCTTTGAGTGCAGTCTCCTCCAGCGCAATACCGGACACCTTATGATCCATACGGGGGCGCTTAGGTTCTCGGGGCTTCTTCACTGGTTGTTCCAGCGCCTCTGCCTCTTCACCCTCCCGCTCTTCCTCTTCCAGAGCCGCCCGTTCTTCCATGGCCTTTCTTCTGGCCTCCCGGCGTTCCTCCGCCTGAATCCGGTATCGACGTGCGTCCTCCTTCGCTGAATCGTAGACCTTCCTGCTTCCGGTCTTTACGCCGCCGATAAAAGAGCGCTCCGTGATGACCACTGCGCAGATGATGAACAGCGCCGCCACAATAATCCAGGCACCCACCACGCCAAAGGCTCCGGTCAGCACCTTGCAGATAAGGCCGCCCAGGGCTCCGCCTCCGCTTTTATGCTGCGACGCATAGGTGTAAAAAGCCGTCACCGTTCCCGCTCCGTCCTTTTCCCCGAACACTAACTCAAATACCGCGCACAGAAGCATGCCGGCGATGATCATGGCCGCCGCTTTCACAGCGGCAATGGTATTGTCCCGGTTGGAAATGGAAAAGGCTGTAACCAGAAACAGAACGATGGGCAGAATATATGCAAAAATTCCAAAGATACCAAACATCACTCTGCTGACGAACCCGCCCGCAGCCCCTCCGACCCCGAAATTGCTGATGAGAAGCAGAACCGAAACCGCAAACAGAATCAGGACCGTCACCTCGTCCCGGATAAACGCGTTTTCTTCCTTCCGCTTTACTGTTGTCTTTCTGGAGGCCGTTGTCTTTTTTCGTGTGGTTGTCCGGCGTCTGCCGGAGTTCCCTGCTGCCATCTCTTTTGTCCTCCCCTTTTTATTCGCATAATTATTTTAATTATACCATATCCTCCGGATATGCCGCTCCGCTTTGGATGCCATCCGGCAGGGTATAATATCTTGCGATATTATACCATTTTTTAACCGTGCTGTCCACGCATCATTTTTCCCGGATCAGCTCCCGCAACTTCGCAAAGGCCCGGGCGATTCCGCCCACCTCGTTGATGAGTCCTTCCTTCACTGCCTGGCTGCCCACCAGGACGGATCCCACATCCTTGGTTAGTTCCCCGGTCTCCAGCATAAGCCTCGACAATCGTTCTCTGGAAATACTGCTGTGCGTGGTAATAAAGCCCGAAATCCGATCCTGAATCTTCTGGAAATAATCAAAAGTCTGGGGCACGCCGATAATAAGGCCGGTCATCCGTACCGGATGAATCATCATGGTCCCGGTGGGAACGATAAAGGAATAATCTGCAGATACTGCCAGAGGTACGCCGATGGAATGACTACCGCCCAACACCAGCGATACCGTAGGCTTACTTAAGGACGCAATCATTTCCGCAATGGCCAGTCCTGACTCCACATCGCCGCCCACCGTGTTAATAAGCACCAGAAGCCCCTCCACGCTTTTGCTGTCCTCCAGAGCCGCCAACTGTGGAATCACGTGCTCGTACTTGGTGGTTTTCGCGCTGGAGGCCAGGCACTCATGCCCCTCGATCTCGCCTATGATATTCAGCAAATGAATCCGATGCTCCCCTTCCTCCAGCGTCACCTGTCCGAAGTCCTCGATTTCCTGATTCTGCTCTTTCTGTTTTTCCTCGCTTTTCTCTTTTTCCATAAAAATACCCTGACCTTTCTCACATACTTTTTCTTTAGTATGCTTTCCGGTCAGGGTAATTATACCTGTTTGAAAGCTTAAGACATGTAGCGACTCTTCAGGTCATAAACCATCTCCGCGTAACGTTCCCTGCAGGCTTCGTTTTCGCCGTTCTCGATCTTGTGAACGCAATCCATCAGATAAGAATTCCACAGCTCATCATATACGGCGCCCGCATTTTCCTGGCGGGCAATCCGGTTCACAATGGTCGGCGCGATATTATAGTATTCTTTGACCATCGCCCCGCCCTCTTCGCTCTGCAGCAGATAATTGTCCCGGTAAGAGCGCAAAAGCTCCAGCTCGTAGCAATTGTCCGCCTTTCCCTGGCTCTCACAGGCTGCCGTGGTGATATAACAGAATTTCCGGTGGAAACCCTGCTCGATCTTCTCA
Organism: Clostridiaceae bacterium; assembly: GCA_902362725.1. Classification (GTDB taxonomy): domain Bacteria; phylum Bacillota; class Clostridia; order Lachnospirales; family Lachnospiraceae; genus Laedolimicola; species Laedolimicola ammoniilytica. The sequence continues at coordinate 38,378 of CABIXM010000015.1, forward strand.
TAGTCTGCCTTGCCCACGGAAGTCTTGAAGGTCTCGTTCCAGCGGGTCATCAGCACATCCGCCAGCGGCTCCGCAGACTGATTGTTCTTCTGCTCCAGCAGTGCCGGAAATACATAGACAGCCAGAATCATATTGTAATTGATCTGCTGCTCGCTTTTCTTTCCCTTTTTCGTGATTCCGTCAAGCTCTGACTGTACGCAGTCGATCAGATGATCGGACAGCCTGGTAAGCCAGGCCTCCGGATTCTCTTCCTGCTGGTACACCCGCTCAATGGCATTGATGGTATCCAGATTTCTTCTCAAATACGCCTGAAAAGCCTCCGGATATACGTCCCGCTTAAAGGTTTTCATGGGATTATCCTCTTTTAAGAGCATATCCTCGATCCCCTGCATGGCCTGATTATAACTCTCCCCGTATGCTACCAGATCCATATGTAGTCCTCCCGATTACTCGTCCCAGTTATGGTATACGTTCTGTACGTCGTCGTCCTCATCCAGCAGATCCAGTGTTCTCTGCAGGTTCTTGATGGCGTCCTCATCCGTCAGTGTCACATAGGTCTGCGGGATCATGGTCACCTCAGCCTCCGCCATTGGGATGCCCTTCTCTTCCAGAGCCGCACGTACCTCGCTGAAGGAATCCGGATCGGTCAGGATCTCGAAGCTGTCCTCCTCTTCGGAGAAGTCCTCTGCCCCTGCGTCCAGCGCCAGCATCATCAGATCGTCCGGATCCATATCACACTCATCCCGATCCACGATGATCTGTCCCTTCTTATCAAACATATAAGATACGCAGCCCTGGTTACCGATGGAGCCGTTGCCCTTGGTAAATGCGCTTCTTACATTTGCCGCGGTACGATTCTTATTGTCGGTCAGCGCGTCCACGATAATAGCAATACCATTGGGGCCATATCCTTCATAAGATACATACTCGTAGTTTACTGCGTTGGCATTGCCTGCCGCCTTCTTGATGCCGCGGTCTATGGTATCGTTGGGCATGTTCGCTGCCTTGGCTTTGGCAATGATATCACGCAGCTTGCTGTTGTTGTTCGGGTCAGCGCCGCCTTCCTTTACGGCTACGGCCAGCTCACGGCCGATGATGGTGAAAATCTTTCCCTTTGCTGCGTCATTCTTCTCTTTTTTATGCTTAATGTTCGCAAATTTTGAATGTCCTGACATATCTAAACACTCCTATTCTTCCTGATCTGTACTTTTCGCCGCCGCTTCTGTCAGTTCCCGGCAGACGGTTCTCTCTATTGTAACACTATTTTTTTCAGATGGCAAGTCTTATGTATCCAGCTCCAGACTCACCCGCAAAGCCTCGTTGACCCGCTGCAGGGATCGCTCATCCAGATGACAGATTTTATCCCGCAGGCGCTGCTTGTCGATGGTCCGCAGCTGCTCCAGCAAAATCACCGAATCCCGGACAATCTGGCACTGCCTGGTGTTCAGTTCCACATGGGTGGGAAGCTTTGCCTTATTCATCTTCGAGGTAATTGCCGCCACGATGACGGTGGGACTGTGCCGGTTGCCGGTATCATTTTGAATCACGAGTACCGGACGGACGCCGCCCTGCTCAGAACCAATCACCGGCCGTAAGTCCGCGTAGTATACATCGCCCCGTCTGATTATCACATTTTTCACACTCCAATTTTCAAAATACGTTGTTACTTCTTTCTCAAGTATTTCCAAAATTACAGTGTGTATACACATTCAGGCCTTCTCAGGCATAAAAATCGTGAACCTCCGAGACCTTACCGTGGCGCAGGTAAATCCGCGGAACCCGCTGGGACAGGTCGCAGACAAATTCATAATTAAAGCGTCCGGACAGCTCCGCCAGCTCATCCACAGACAAATAGGCGTCCCCGTCCCTTCCGAACATGGTGACTTCCAGCCCCGGTACTGCCTCCGGAATCTCCGTCACATCCACCATCATCTGATCCATACAGACTCTGCCGCAGATGGGTGCCCGTTTTCCGGCCACCAGAATGCAGCCCTTATTGGACAGACTTCTGGGATAACCGTCCGCGTAGCCCACCGGGACGGTGGCGATCCGGCGCACGGAGTCTGCCGTATAGATGCCGCCGTAGCTGATCTCCGTACCAGGCGTGATCTCTTTTACATGCACGATATGGCTCTTCATTTCCATGGCGGGTTTCAGTGGAACCAATTCTTTCTTTACTTCCTCCGAAGGGTACAGGCCATACACCGTGATGCCCGCCCGCACCATATCCAGGTTCGCTTCCGGCAGATCGATGATACCGGCACTGTTAGAGCAATGATGAATTTGGAAACGCACGCCTGCCGCCTCACAGGCCCTGTTAAAAGCCTGATACCGCATAAGCTGCTTTTCAGTGGCCGCCTTATCCGCCTCGTCGGATTTGGCAAAATGGGTAAACAGGCCTTCCAGCGTGATCCCGGGAAGCTCCCCAATTTCACAGACTGTTTTTACACTTTCCTCCGTATCCGCAAAACCAATGCGGCTCATCCCTGTATCCACTTTAATATGCACGTTCACGTTTTTTCCCTGACGCACGGCCTCTGCAGAAAGCTCCTGTGCCATGTCCAGCCGGAACACGGTGGGACAGATATCCAGGCGCACCAGTTCCGGGTAATCCTCCGGAAATACGTAGCCCAGAATTAATATCGGCTTTCGGATTCCGTTTTTCCGAAGCTCTACCGCCTCCTCGATGGTGGCTGCCGCAAACCCCCACAGATAATCCTTTTCCTCTATCATCTGCGCGATGGGTACCGCGCCGTGGCCGTAGCCGTTGGCCTTTACCACCGCCGCAATCTGCGTCCCGGCCTGCAGATTCGCCTTCATGGCCTCAAAATTCTCTTCTATGGCATCCAAATTCACATAAGCCGCTACGCGCTTATATTTTTTCACGTCTGACACTCCTCACTATCCTTAATATATGCGTCTGCACGCAAAAGGGAGCCCATAAGCTCCCTTTTATGACTCGTCACTTCCGGTACTCCATCAGGAACGGGGATGCTCTTTCTCATACCGTGTGATATTGTAAGAAAGCTGCATCAGGCTCTCTGACAGATGTACGTTCTCCACCAGAACGTCCGACGGAACATCCAGATCGATGTGGGCGAAATTCCAGATGGCTTTGATTCCGTACCGAACCAGAAGCCGCGTCATTTCCTCCGCCTTGGACTTCGGCAATGTCAAGGCCGCAATCTGAATCTCCTCGTCCTTAATAAAGCTCTCCAGATCCTCCAGCATATGAATCTGGATACCGCGGACGCTTAAGCCCTTTAAGACAGGATTTACATCGAAGATACCTTTTATGTAGAAGCCTCGTTTTTCAAAATCCACATAATTGGCCAGTGCCTGTCCCAGGTTGCCTCCGCCGATGATGATCATGTTGTGCTTTTTGTCAAGGCCCAGAATCTTGCCGATTTCTTCATACAGATACTTCACATTGTATCCGTATCCCTGCTGTCCGAAGCCTCCGAAATTGTTCAGATCCTGCCGGATCTGTGACGCCGTGACGCTCATTCGTTTACTCAGCTCACCGGAAGAGATACGTTCTACTCCGTTCTCCATCAGTTCGCCAAGATAACGATAATAACGCGGTAGCCGCTTAATTACTGCTTTTGAGATCTCTCTCTCTTCCATAATCCTTACACATCCCTCAACCAGACTTTTCGAAACTGTTTTTATTATAATCGAAAAGCAAATTTTTTGTCAATCTTTTTGCCGCATTCTTCTAAAAGAATCTTGTTCAATCCCGCATTTTTCGCTATAATAAATTTCGTGTGGCATTCAACAACGGAAAAAAGAGGTATTTTTATGATATTAGCATGTCAAAATATAAACAAAGCTTTCGGAACGGATGTGATTCTGAAAAACGCGTCCTTCCACATCGAGGATCGGGAAAAGGCCGCCGTGGTCGGGATCAACGGCGCCGGAAAATCCACCCTCTTAAAAATCATCATCGGGGAAATGGAGGCGGACTCCGGTGAAGTGATCCTGTCCAAGGGCAGAACCATCGGCTATCTGGCCCAGCATCAGGATCTGAACAGCGATCACACCATTTATCAGGAGCTGCTGACCGTAAAGCAGGACGTTATTGATCTGGAAGCTCGCATCCGGGACATCGAAGCACGGATGAAGGAGCTCTCCGGGGAGAACCTGGATACGGCTCTGGAACAATATACCCGTATGAATCATGAATTCGAACTAAAAAACGGATACGCCTACAAAAGCGAGGTAGTGGGCGTTCTGAAAGGTCTCGGTTTTGAAGAGGAAGAATTTGACAAACACGTCAACAAGCTCTCCGGAGGTCAGAAGACCCGCGTCTCTTTAGGCAAGCTTCTTCTCTCCCACCCGGATCTCATCATGCTGGACGAGCCCACCAACCATTTGGACATGAATTCCATCGCCTGGCTGGAAACCTTCCTTCTGAATTACGACGGCGCGGTTCTGGTGGTAGCCCATGACCGGTATTTTCTGAACCGGATTGCCACGAAAATCATCGAGATCGACGCGGGCGAGGTGACCACTTTCCAGGGAAATTATTCCGACTATGCCGCGAAAAAATCCAAACTAAGGGAGGCCCGCATGCACGCCTGGCTGAACCAGCAGCGGGAAATCAAGCACCAGGAAGAGGTCATCCAGAAGCTCAAATCCTTCAACCGGGAGAAATCTATCAAGCGCGCCGAGAGCCGCGAGAAAATGCTGGATAAAATGGAGGTTCTGGAGAAACCCAGCGAGATCCGCTCCGAGATGCACATCACCCTGGAGCCCAAGGTGGTCAGCGGAAATGACGTACTGACCGTGGAAGGCCTTGCAAAATCCTTTGGACCCCAGACTCTGTTCACCGATCTGAATTTCGAAGTCAAACGCGGTGAGCGTGTGGCACTCATCGGCAATAACGGCACCGGCAAGACTACGATTTTAAAAATCCTGAACGGCCTTCTCCCGGCAGACAGCGGTTCCTTTACACTTGGTTCGAAAGTCCATATCGGTTACTACGATCAGGAGCACCATGTGCTGCACCCGGAGAAAACCCTGTTCGAGGAGATTTCGGACGCCTACCCGGATCTGGACAATACTACAATTCGAAGCACCCTGGCTGCCTTTCTCTTTACCGGCGACGATGTCTTTAAGCGCATCTCGGAGCTCTCCGGCGGCGAGCGGGGCCGCGTCTCCCTGGCCAAGCTGATGCTCTCCGAAGCCAATTTTTTGATCCTGGACGAGCCCACCAACCATCTGGATATCGTCTCCAAGGAAATTCTGGAGCAGGCCCTGAACTGCTATACCGGCACGGTGCTCTACGTCTCTCATGACCGTTATTTCATCAACACCACCGCCACCCGGATTCTCGATCTGACCGGCGGCCAGTTAGTCAATTATATCGGCAATTATGATTATTATTTGGAAAAGCATGAGATTCTGACACCGAAGGCCGTACCCGCAGAAGCGGCAGAGACAAAGGCGGCGGAACCGGAATCTGCCGGAAAGCTGGACTGGAAGCAGCAGAAAGAGGAACAGGCCCGCCAGAGAAAACGGGAAAATGATTTCAAAAAAACCGAAGCGGAAATCTTCGAACTGGAGACCCGGGACGGTGAGATCGATCAGCTTCTGACCCAGGAATCTGTCTACACGAACGTGGCGGAATGTATGAAGCTCCACAAAGAAAAAGAGGCCATCGCGGCCCGTCTTGAAATACTCTATGAACAATGGGAAGCGCTGGCTCAATGATTGGCCAGCGCTTTTTCTAATTCATCCAGATTGTCATAGGTGACATACAGTCCGAAGCCCTGGCTTTCCAGGGTACCGTCCCGCTTCCCATTAAAGATGCGATCAATGATCATATCGCCCACCACTTCAGTATAGTGGCTTCCCTCGTAGTAATAATTCTTATTTCTGGTAACGTCATTTTCCCCGCTGAAATTATAATAACCGCCCGTGGCGCCTCCCAGCCAGTTCAGGTAATTGGCGTAACCATAATACTCAGACTGCTGATAGGTCTTATAATAGATCGGATTGGAAAATACAATCAGATTGATACCGTACTCCTTACAGAGATCCCGGATGTCCTCCACCGCAAAGATGGAGTCGCTCAGGAAATCCTTATAGTAATCGTCCCAGTAGGGCGCGTCGTTTTTAAATGTACCTCCCAGGGACGGATCCCGTACGGTGCAGCCACTCTCATAATACCGGGTCACATAATCCGGATCCTCCGTCGTGTAATTCAGGATCACGTCCAGAGACAGCAGCACTCCCTTGATACTGAAATAATTTGCATAAAAACTCAGTTTATTCGTTCTTGGGTAAGGAATCCGGTAAAACTGCTGTTCATGAAGCGCCGGATCCACAAAGCAGGAAATATTGTCCACGCCGATCATCACATTTTTCGGAATGATTCCATTGGCAATCAGCTCCCGCAGATTCTCCAGATGCTCTGCAGGAAGTCCCTCTGAGTAGGACATATTATACCATTTTCCCTCCGGAATTTTCTCCACGTCGATGAAGCCGGTCCGGGACGAGCCAAACAGGAAGGAATCAAATTTATCCGGATTGTGCAGAATATACTGCATTTTTATATAATTACTGTTGGGCTCTACTCCGTTATCCCGTATCTTCTGCCAATGGAACACATTGTAGGGATCCACCGCCATGGGAATGGCGATTTCCAGAATCAGGATAAAGAGCAGGAAAGGCGCAATTTTACGCAAAAATCTTTTCATCTATGTTCTCTCACTTTCCTTTGATGGCCGCCCTCATTTTTAAAACTGAAAATACACAAAATCATACTGCCCAAGCTGTCTGCTGTAAAGCACGATAAACAACAGGGCAAAATAGAACGCATAGCGCACCGGCTTCCGAAACCTTCCCAGCCACTGGGCCACATCCGTCTTCAAGGCAATGAAATCATGAGCCACGAGCAGGAAAATCCAGAAAAATACCAGCTTCAGTTCCGTACTCTGAATCAGCCCTGCGCCCTTGAAAGCCAGATAGCAGTTCTTCGCATATTCCACCGGCCGGGTGACGCCGTCAAACATGTGCGCCAGCACATACAACGCATCCCCCATATCGTTGGCCCGGAAAAAGAGCCAGGCGAAGGTCACAAAGGCAAAGGTCACCAGAACCCGGATAACGCCCCTCTCTTTCTTCGGTGGGAAATATCGGTTCCAGACCCGCTCCGCAATCTGTCCCAGGCCGTGCAGGCCGCCCCAGACCACAAAGGTCCAGTTGGCTCCATGCCAGAGCCCGCTGATCAGGAAGGTAATAATCAGATTGCGGTAGGTTTTCCATGTTCCGGCACGGCTGCCGCCCAGCGGAATATAGACATAGTCCCGGAACCAGGTGGACAGGGAAATGTGCCATCTGCCCCAAAATTCCTTAATGGATGCCGCAAAATAGGGACTTTTAAAGTTATTGACTAAATCAATATCGAACAGGCAGGCTACACCTCTGGCGATATCCGAATAACCAGAAAAATCGCAATACACCTGAAAGGCATAGAAAAAGGTCGCCACGCCAAGCGCCAGGCCTGTAAAGTTTGTCACTTGATTGTATACAATATCCACGCTGGAAGAAAGCACATCCGCAATGGCAATCTTTTTAAAATAGCCCCAGGCGATCAGCTTGGCACCCCGAATCGCCTTATCGCAGTCAAAAGAATGCTCCTTCTCCATCTGCGGCATCAGATGCTCCGCACGCTCGATGGGTCCTGCCAGAAGCAGGGGGAAAAAGGACACGAACGCCGCATATTTTCCAAAATGACGGCAGGCCTTCGTCCTTCCCTTATAGACATCAATCACGTATCCCAGCGTCTGAAAGGTATAAAAGGAAATGCCCACCGGCAGCACCAGATTCAACGTCACGGGACTCATGGAAATCGACACGCTCTTCAAAAGCGACACCAGGGATTTGCTCAGGAAATTGAAATATTTAAAAAAGAATAAAAGCCCGAGACACACCACCAGGGCTGTCCAGATACAGAGCTTTCGCTTCTTCGGATTTTCTGTTTTCTCAAGAATCAGCGCCGTGGTATAAGAGACTGCCGTTGTCAGCAGGATCAGGAAAATATAGGACGCATTGGCGCTCATGTAAAAATAATAGCTGGACACCAGTAGGACGCCCCACCGATGCTTGGGGGGCGTCAGCCAGTAAATTGCAAATACAATGGGTAAAAATACATAAAACGCATTGGAATTAAACAGCATTTAAAAATTCCTCTAAGGTCTTTCGGATTTCTTTGATAAAATCACTGCTGGAAAGTACCGTCGGATTCGGAAGGGTGGTAATCAGTGCCAGATCCTTGGTCATTTTTCCGTTCTCAATGGTTGCGATGGAGGCCTCTTCCAATTTGTTCGCGAAATTCATCAGAGCCGGGATCTGATCCAGCTCACCGCGCTTCCGCAGGGCTCCAGACCAGGCAAAGATGGTCGCCATGGAGTTCGTGGAGGTCTCCTCTCCCTTCAGATGCTTGTAGTAATGGCGCTGCACCGTTCCGTGAGCCGCCTCATACTCGAAGTATCCGTGAGGAGATACCAGGACAGATGTCATCATGGCCAGAGAACCGAAGGCTGTGGCGATCAGATCGCTCATCACGTCGCCGTCGTAATTCTTGCAGGCCCAGATATAGCCGCCCTCAGACTTGATGACACGGGCCACCGCGTCGTCAATCAGGGTATAGAAATAGGTGATACCCAGCTCCTCAAACTTCTCCTTATATTCTTTCTCATAAATCTCCTGAAATACATCCTTGAAGAAATGATCATATTTTTTGGAAATGGTGTCCTTGGTGGCAAACCACAGATCCTGCTTCTGGGAAACCGCATAGGAGAAGCAGCTCCGCGCAAAGCTTTCGATGGAGCTCTCCAGATTGTGCATACCCTGTACCACGCCGCCCTCTTTGAAGTCGTGGATGGTCTCCCGCATCTCGGTGCCGTCCTCGCCGGTAAATACCAGCTCACACTTTCCAGGACCCGGAATCCGCATTTCAGAGGCCTTGTATACATCGCCGTAGGCATGACGGGCTACGGTAATTGGTTTCTTCCAGTTTTTTACATAAGGCTCGATGCCTTTTACAATAATCGGGACACGGAATACAGTGCCATCAAGCAATGCACGGATGGTCCCGTTGGGGCTCTTCCACATCTGCTTTAAGTCATATTCCTCCATACGGGCCGCGTTCGGCGTAATGGTCGCGCACTTAACCGCCACGCCGTATTTCTTCGTGGCTTCTGCCGCGTCTACGGTCACCTGATCGTCCGTCGCATTCCGATGCTCTAGACCCAGGTCATAATATTCAGTCTTCAAATCAATAAACGGAAGAAGAAGTTCATCCTTGATCATCTTCCAGAGAATCCGGGTCATCTCGTCTCCGTCCATCTCTACCAGCGGAGTTGTCATCTTAATCTTATCCATCGTAGGTCCTCCTCGAGTCCCGCGGTTTTTCCGCGCTTTGAAATTTATTATAGACGATTTCCCGGGGGACTGCAAGTTAAAATCGCCCGAGAGCCGTAAATGCCTGATAAAGATTCAGGGTTCCATAGCCCCAGGAACGGTTGGGATAAAGCAGGGAAGGACTTCGATCCGCACCGCGGATCAATAACTGTTTGATTTCCAGGGTGCCCATGGTCAGCCGGTTGCCACGTCCGACGCCCCATTCCAGCAAAAGGGCCGCCCCTCCGGCTGTCAGGGCTGCAGCCGCGCTGGTTCCGGTCACCGCCGTTTCCCGGTTATCCGGGCCGTATGCCGTGACGTTTACGCCGGGAGCCGCCAAATCCGGCTTGATTCTTCCGTTTCGCGTAAAGCCTCTTCCAGAATCCATATAGAGACTGCCATTTTCTGCCCGATATGCACCCACGGTGATGGGCGTCTCTGTGTTGGACGGCTCCGTCAAGGTGATATCCGGGTTGGAATTCAGAAATTCCGTCTGAGCGCTGATAAAGCCGGTGACCGGCAGCCACAGATTGTAGACGCCGTCCACCACCCGTTCGCCGTAGACCCGGATACGCCAGATCCCCGGGGAGGGATCCGCCATGCGGATCGCAATGAGCTGTTCCCCGCTGAAAGGATCCAGCGACTGCACATTCACATAAATTACCGTCTTTTCGAACAGGAAATCAAACATCCAGTTCTTCTGCGCCGAGGTCACCCGGGGAACCTCCTCCCCTGAAGGCGATGTGACCGATACAGAAAACACATCCGGCGTGTTGCTCCAGAGCTCCATCATCAGCCCAGTCTCCCGCTCATCCACCCGCAGTTCCACATCCTGGTAGGGTTCCTGTTCCCGCATAACGCCATAGTAATGATGGCCCTGATTGGCCTCGTTGCCTCCTGCAATCACGATACAGCGGCCAGCCCGGGCGCCGATGGCGTTCAGATAAGAAGATAAGGGCGAGGTGCCGGTGTGGCCGCCCATATTACTGCCGATAGCCAGACAGATGACCAGTGGAAGGCCTTCCCGCTGGGCCAGCTCCTCCAGAAAACGCACGCCCAGCATCACATCATTTTCCTGATAGGCCTCGGCTTCCGGGCTTACCAGAAAATACTCCTTCAGATAGGACTTGGCCGGTTTCAGTTTCACCATGGCGATGGACGCCAGCGGCGCGGCTCCCACAAAGCTGTTCTCAAGGTTCTCGCTTCCACCCGCTATCGATGCCAGCCTCGTGCCGTGGCCAGAGCTGTCCAGGGAGGGCACGATTTCGTAGGGCAGCGCACTTGCCAGCGCTTCATTGATCTGTTCCCGTGTATACACGCTCCCGTAGCCGATCCCCTCCGGTGGGGTACCGCTCTGGTCTATCTGATCCCAGATGGTCAGAATCCGGCTTTTCCCGGCGGCATCCAGAAAGCATCGGTTCCGGTAATCGATGCCCGTGTCCACAAAGCCAAGCAGAACGCCCTGTCCCCGCAGATTCAGAACCGGCTGATTCTGCAGTGCCAGAATTCCCGAAGCTTCCAGACTCTCGCTCTGCAGTGGTGTATACAAAGTAGGAAATAGCTCATACCCATATTCGTACAGCCGCTCCCTATCGGCAGTCCACTTGTTCCGGTCCGCATAAAAGACTGTATAATAATCATTGATGCGCTGCACACACACATCCGGATAAATCTCCCGGATGTCCTCCTCCCGCACGTTGGTCTGCCAGATAAAATCAGCGTAATCCTCTGATACGATTTTTTCCCGGCACTGCTCCTCTCTTTCTTCCATTTCAGACTCCGTTTTTCTTCTTTTTAAAAGCTATGCCTCGCCCACTCAATCATGTCTGTTTCAGTAGTCCCGGCAGCCAGATTTCACCCCATCCCTGATGGTTCGGAGCCAAACCCAGACTGCGGCACCCTGTCCGCAGGCGGGTTTTTACCTGCTCGTTCGTAAGATGCGGTTCGCCGGATAAAAGAAGAGCCAGACTTCCGGCTGCCACTGAGGTGGCCATGGAGGTACCGGATTTCACACGGTAAAATCTGTTTCCCGCCCGTTCAAAATCCGCCCGGCAGGATCGGATCTCCGCCCCCGGCGCCACCGTTTCCGGCTTTCGTACCTGGGCGGACACAGGACCCCGCCCGGAATAATGGGACCTTCGGACACCCTGCACCGGAATCGCCAGTTCATCGTCGGAGGAACCCACCGTAATCACCTTCGCGCAGGTTCCCGGCACGGTAATGCTCGCCCGGGCCGGCCCCTGATTCCCAGCGGCTGCACAGATCACAAAACCCGCGTCCCAGGCCTCCTCCACTGCCTGAATAAGCTCTGTGCGCATCCTTTCCTGTGGCACTCTCCCGCCCACGGAAATATTGATAATCCGCACGTCATACTCTTTTCCATGCTCCATCAGCCAGTACAGGGCGCGAATCAAGCTTACGCTGTCCCCATTTCCCCGGCTGTCCAATATCTTCAGGGAAACAAAATGGCACCGCGGCGCAAGTCCCTGGTACCTGCCGCCGGATGCCTCTCCCGTTCCTCCGATAATTCCGCTGATGTGAGTCCCGTGACCGCAGTCATCCGCCGCGTCACTGGAATTCGTAAGGTAATTATAAGAATAAACCACCCGTCCCTTTAAGTCCGGGTGTCTGTCATTGATGCCGGAATCCACAACCGCCACGCCCACGCCCTCCCCGTAGAGGGACAGCCGATATGCCGCCTGCGCTTCGATCAGTCTTCTCACGCGATCCATAAGAAAAGACTCCCTGTCTTTTTCTTATTTTATGCATCCCCGGCCCGGACTGCCAATTGAAACAGCACAAAGCCCGCTGCAAACATCACGGCCAGCATGGCCACACCAGCCCGCGAGGTGTGAAAGAGCTGCGTAGAGATGCCCATCAGCATGGTTCCCACAAAAGCAGCTCCCTTGCCGAAGATATCGAAGAAGCCAAAGAACTCTGTGGCCTTCTCCTTCGGGATAATCCTTGCGAAATAGGAGCGGGACATGGACTGAATCGCACCCTGGAATAGCGCCACCCAGACCGCCAGGAACCAGAATTCCCAAGCCTTGTCAAGTTGCAGCGCAAAAAGCACCACACCAAAATAACTGATGATGGAAGCTTGAATCAGTGTGGTATTGCGCACCGTTCGGGACAGTCTTCCGAACAGAATTGAGCAGGGAAACGCCACCACCTGGGTCAGCAGAAGCGCCAGCAAAAGATTCGTATCGCTGATGCCCACATCCTTGCCGTAGGAAGTAGCCATATCAATGATCGTGTATACACCATCGATATAGCAGAAAAACGCCAGAAGGAAATACCAGATCTTCGGCGTCTTCCGGATCTCCACGAAGCTCTGTCCCAGACGGCGGAAGCTGTCCCGCACCAGATTCGCGGTCCGCTCCACATAATGAATCTGCTGATAGCTCTTAAGGAGCGGCAGGGTCACCAGGAACCACCAGGCTGCGTTGACCAGAAAGGCCAGAGCCATCGCCAGGGTGCCGGAGATGCCGAACGCGTCTGCCTTCAGCACGAAAATCAGACTGAATACAAAGGGAATGCAGCTTCCGATATAGCCCCAGGCATAGCCCCGGGCCGATACCTCATCCATACGATCGTCTGTGGTCACATCGCCCAGCATGGCGTCGTAAAAGACCAGGCTGGCATTGAGTCCCACCTTGGCAATCACATAGACCACCAGAAAGGCCAGCCAGGTCTTCGGAACCGCCAGGCCTGCACAGCCCAACACGCCCATCATCATGAAAAAGGTAAAGACCGGCTTTTTGAAGCCTTTGGTATCCGCGAAGCTTCCCAGCACCGGGCCGAGAACCGCTACAATAATCGTCACCAGCGACGTGGCATAGCTGAAATACGCGGTAGAATCCGCCGCTGAGATACCACTGGCTGCCGCAATGTTCTTATAATAGATCGGTATGATCGTGGACGCCAGCATGACAAAGGCGGAATTGCCAACGTCATAAAGGATCCAGTTTTTCTCCAGTTTTGTCATTTTTTTCATTCCATCTCTCCCCCGCTGCGCCATTACTCAAAATCCCGGTTTAGCCGCTCATCAAGCTCTTTATCGCTTCCAATCACCCGGACATATTTTACAATTTCTTCTGCCGTCGGCTCCACAGCCTGGTTCAGCAGACGCTCCAGCGACATGCTGCTCTCCACGCATTCCAGATTGACCTGGCCGTCCATGACAAGACCGCCCAGGCCTTTTCTCTGGCCGATGGCTGTTAAGAAGCCCTTCAGGAATTTCGCCTTGGCTTTCGCCGGGCACTGGAACAGCCGGATAGTCTTTTTAAAGCCGAGAATGCAGGCATCGATCTGGTCCGCTGTCACACCGTCCAGCACGGACGCGATGGCTTCTTCTGTGTCCAGATCCCGGACCAGATGACGGGTGCAGTTATGGGTCAGCGGATTCTTTCCATCTTCAATCATCAGCTCCCGGTCGAAATCGGTCTCGATTTCCAGATGCCCCAGTCCCCGCTCCTCCATGTAGCGTCCGATATAGGGATGACACTCGCTATCCAGCATAAAATGACACATGAAACCGCACAGATAGGAAATCAGCACATAATTGGGCCGCTTCTGATACTGCTTTCTGGCATTTTCAAAAAAGGACAGCGCGGTCTGTCCGTGCATTTTCACGCCCAGCTGATTGATACGGTTTTTGCTGTAAGGCTTATAATAGAATAAGAGGTCCGGTCCGTGAAGGCCCAGCAGATAGGCCGCCTTGTTTTCTTTTATCATTTCCCGTAATTCTCCGGGCAGCGCCCGATAGACTTTCTTTCCGAATATATAATGTGCGTAGGTTGCAGGCATAAGTACCCTTCCTTTCTTCTGTATCTGTATTTTGTGCCGCATACGGCACTCTTAGCTATTGTCTCACAGAATCTTCTTTCTTACAAGCGTTATCCGGGTAAAATTTCTGTTATCTTTTCTCACACTTTTCCCCCGGCGCACATACTATGGCAATATAAAATATTTCATTTTCCTGGAGGATTTCTTATGAGTGATTTAACTGCTACGAACTGCGGGTGTGGTTGTGACAATGGGAACAACAGCTGCTGCAATACTCTGATTTGGCTGCTTCTTCTGACCTCCTGCTGTGGCAACGGCAATGGTTTTTTGGGCGGCAATGGCTGTGGCAATGGCTGTGGCAATGACAGCAGCTGGCTGTGGCTGATCCTGATTCTGTGCTGCTGCGGCGGCTGTGGAAACGGACTTTTTGGTAACAACGGGTGTGGCTGCGGGAATGGATGCGGCTGTTAATCAGCTTTTCCAGCGGGGAGAAACAAAGGTTTCCCCCCGCCCTTTTTGTATCTGCTTTTTCTTATATTTTCGCCTGTTTCCCGCTCGTTTTTCTCAAATTCTTTCAAAAATTTGTGCAATCTGTACGCTTGTTTTTGGAATTCCCATATGCTATGCTCTCTATACAAAAGCGAAAGGAGGATATGCGCGGTGCTGGACGAAAAGGATTTGCAAATCCTGCAGTCAATGTTCCATCAAAACGAAGAACGATTCAAGACAGCTCTTGTTGAGACTGAGACCAATCTCCGTGGTGAATTCAAGACGGCTCTTGCTGAGACTGAGACCAATCTCCGTGGTGAATTCAAGACAGCTCTTGCTGAGACTGAGACCAATCTCCGTAGTGAATTCAAGACGGCTCTTGCTGAGACTGAGACCAATCTCCGTGGCGAATTCAAGACGGCTCTTGCTGAGACCGAGACCAATCTCCGTGGTGAATTCAAGACGGCTCTTGCTGAGACCGAGACCAATCTCCGTGGCGAATTCAAGACGGCTCTTGCTGAGACCGAGACCAATCTCCGTGGCGAATTCAAGACGGCTCTTGCTGAGACCGAGACTAGTCTCCGTGGCGAATTTGGCCGCATGTTAGACGAAAGAATTTCTCAGTCTGAAAATTCTGTTCTGAGTTACGTTGACTGGACTAGAGAAGAGCTGGAAAAGAAGCTTTCGGTTCTGGATGCCAAAGTAGATCAGTTATGGCAATATGGGAATCTCGTAAAACTGGAGTATCAGAATTCCGAAACATTTTTGAACATTGCCCTTGATTTGCAAAAAAGAGTTACTACTTTAGAAGCAAAAATTGCCTGATAGCAGGCTATCTATACAAAAGAGAAAGGGCAGCCTGGTTGGCTGCCATAATTTTTTTATTCATACTTCTCCCCTTTTTCCATATATTTATTACAAAAAACCGGAGGCACTCAGATGAAGCCTGGTGATGAGCGCTATCGGATCCTATATGAGCTTCAGCACAAATGCAATGAACTGAATCGGAAAATTGACTCATTGATTCGTATGATGGAAATGCTGACAACTTATATGAAGTATTCCAGCATAATGACTGAAATGGCGGCTGTGCAGCCGTCTAAATCTGATTCTGATAGTGATTCTGATGACGGGCAGGTTCATTTTGATGACGCACCGGAAAGGAGTAATCATATGGAACCCAGGGAGTTTCAGAAAATTATGAATATGGCGAAGAATTCGGATCATCCGATGTCGGAGGGAGAATTTCAGGAGATTTTCAATACGCTTAAACAGGGGAAGTCAGAAGAGGAAGTGGCCCGGATGGAACAGATGGTGAAGCTGGCAAAAAGCTTCATGAAATAAGGGGCTGTAACAGCCCCTACTCTTTTGCGTTGCGATTGATAAATTTGGTTTTCACCTTGGAATACATAATCTTCTGACTGCGGTACAGCCCATAATATCCGGACTGCATATAGCTGATAGCGATTGCGATAAAGTAAAAGGGGGCTCCTTCGAAGCCGAACATCTCCAGACTGATAAGCAGAGAAGAAATGGGGCTGTTGGTAACGCCGCAAAATACGGCCGCCATACCGCAGGCGCCTGCCAGAGATGGGGAAATATGTAAAATCTGTCCCATCAGACAGCCGAAGGTGGCTCCCACAAAGAAGGTAGGAACAATCTCGCCGCCTTTAAAGCCGCCGGACAGCGTAATTGCCGTGAACAGGATCTTCAGTAAAAATGCCGCCCAGAATACCTGCTGCTCTACCACGGCGCGCTCCACCACTTGCATACCGGTTCCCAGATAATCCGTGGTTCCTAAAGCAAGGGTCAGAAGGATAATCAGAGCGCCGGACACCAGCGGACGCACAAAGGCATTCTGAATCTTTTCCGCGAACAGTTCCTCTGTCTTATGCAGCACCACGCAGAACAGAATACTGACTGCCGCGCAGCACAGACCCAGAACCATAATCTTGAACCCGTTGACCGGATTCAGTTCCGGCAAAACGCCTAACGCGAAGCGCTCTCCGGTCAGTCCGAAATGACAGGCAACCCCATAGGCAATATAGGACGCCACCACGCAGGGCACCAGGGCTGCGTAATGCATGATTCCCACACTGACAACCTCCATGGAGAACACCGTGGCCGCCATGGGCGTGCCAAACAGGGCGGAAAAGGCTGCGCTCATTCCGGCCATAATCATAACGCGCCGGTCATTTTCATCAATCCGCAGAATTCTGCCCAAAAAGTTTCCGATGCTGCCTCCCAGCTGCAGAGCCGCGCCCTCGCGTCCTGCGGAGCCGCCGAACAGATGGGTCAGAATGGTGGAAATGAAGATCAGCGGCGCTGTCTTCAGTGGAATCTCACGCTCTGCGTGGATCGCGTCCAGCACCATATTGGTGCTGCTCCGCTCCTGCTTCCGCTCCCATTGATACATCCAGACAATCAGGACTCCCGCGAAGGGCAGTCCGTAGAGAATCCAGGGGTGCTCCATTCGGAAGGCAGTTGCCATAGATACGCCCTTTCCAAAGGCCGTTCCCACCAATCCCAGGGCTATTCCAGTCAGAGCCGCGAATACCAGCCACTTAATCAGAACGACTAATCGGTTCCAGATCGTAATCCGGAACCGATTCTCAAGCTGCGGGAGAACACCCTCCCGCAGCTCTTCTGTGTTTTCAGTTTTTATCTCGTTTTGCTTCTGTTCATCCATTAGGGCTTTACCACAATATTAATGATTCTTCCGGGCACATAAATCTCTTTTACAATTGTACCCTTCAGCCAGTCTGCTACGATTTCTTTTCCTGCCGCAATGGCCTCGTCCTTGGATACGCTGGTGGACAGGGTTACCGTTCCGCGGGTCTTGCCGTTGACCTGAACCGCGATCTCGATCTCGTCGTCCTTCATGGCTTCCTCATCAGCATCCGGCCAGCCGTGTCCGAAGACGGTCTCGCTGTGACCGAGCTGCTCCCAGAGCTCCTCTGCGATATGGGGCGCGAACGGAGCAATCAGCGTAACGGCTGTCTCCAGGGTCTCCTTATCCAGACCATCCTGACGCTTTGCCAGATCGATCAGCTTATTGTTGTACTCCATGAAGCCGGAAATAACCGTATTCAGGCTGAAGCTGTTCAGACGGGTGGTGATGTCATAAACCATCTTGTGACGGAGCTTCACACTCTCCGGAGTCTCCTTTGTTTCCTTGTCCTTATTGTCCAGAACCAGGTTCCAGAAACGCTTCAAGAAACGGGATACACCGTCGATGCCTCTGTCGTCCCACTCTGCGTCCAGCTCGGGCGGTCCGACGAACATCTCATACATCCGGAGCGCGTCACAGCCATAATCGCGGATCAAATCATCCGGGGAAACCACATTTCCCTTGGACTTACTCATCTTGATACCGTTCTTACCGGTAATCATACCCTGATTGAACAGCTTGGTAAACGGCTCGTCAAAGTCTACCACTCCGATATCATGCAGGAACTTGGTATAGAAACGGGAGTACAGCAGATGAAGTACCGCGTGCTCCACACCGCCGATGTACATATCAACCGGCAGATACTTGTCAGCCTTTTCACGGCTTACCAGCTCTTCATCGTTATGGTTGTCCACGTAACGCAGGAAATACCAGGAGGAACCTGCCCACTGGGGCATGGTGTTGGTCTCTCTCTTTGCAGGCGCGCCGCAGCAGGGACAGGTGGTATTCACCCACTCGTCAATGGCAGCCAGCGGAGACTCTCCGGTGCCGGTGGGCTGATAGCTGTCAACCTCCGGTAGCTCCAGGGGAAGCTGATCCTCCGGAACCGGAACATTACCGCACTTGGGGCAGTGGATAATCGGGATCGGCTCGCCCCAGTAGCGCTGACGGGAGAATACCCAGTCACGCAGCTTGTAGTTGACCGTCTTTTTACCTACGCCCATTTTCTCGATGATAAGCGGAGCTTCCTTCTTCAGCACTGCGGATTCCATACCATTCCAGTCGCCGGAATTGATCATGGTTCCACTTGCCTCTGTGTAAGCCTCTGTCATATTCTCGATTTCCTTGCCATCCTTTGCGATAACCTGGATGATCGGAATATTGAATTTCTTCGCGAATTCAAAGTCACGGTCGTCATGGGCCGGTACACACATGATCGCGCCGGTACCATAATCAGCCAGTACGTAATCGGAAAGCCAGATGGGAACTTTTGCTCCGTTGATGGGATTGATGGCATAGCTTCCAGTGAATACGCCGGTCTTCTCCTTGTCCTGTACACGGTCCACGTTAGAACGCATGGAGGACTTGAATATATAATCCTCTACAGCGGCTCTGGTCTCATCGGTCGCCAGCTTGGAAGCCAGCGCGTGCTCCGGAGCCAGCACCATGAAGGTAGCGCCGTGCAGGGTATCCGGACGGGTAGTGTATACAGTAATGGTCTCATCGCTGTTCTCCACCTTGAAATCTACCTCAGCACCGTAAGACTTACCAATCCAGTCAGTCTGCATCTTCTTAACCTTCTCCGGCCAGTCCAGCTTATCCAGATCGTCCAGAAGTCTGTCTGCGTATGCGGTAATCTTCAGCATCCACTGACGCAGGTTTTTCTTGGTAACCGGGGTGCCGCAACGCTCGCAGCAGCCGTTGACTACTTCCTCATTGGCCAGACCGGTCTTACAGGACGGGCACCAGTTGATGGGGAACTCCTTCTCGTATGCCAGACCCTTCTTGAACATCTGTACAAAGATCCACTGGGTCCACTTGTAGAACTTCGGATCCGTCGTATTTACTTCCATATCCCAGTCGTAAAGAGCAGCGATATCGTTGATCTGTCTCTTGATATTGGCCACATTCTCTGCAGTAGACTTTGCCGGATGTACGCCCATCTTGATGGCGTAGTTCTCAGCCGGAAGTCCGAATGCGTCCCATCCCATGGGATGAATGATGTAATGTCCCTGCATCAGCTTGTAACGGCTCCATACATCACTGATCACATAACCTCTCCAGTGACCTACATGAAGTCCGTTGCCTGACGGATACGGGAACATATCCAGACAATAGTATTTCGGTTTTTTTCCGTCGTTGACGTTCACCGGATGCTCTTCCCAGTGTTTCCGCCATTTCTCTTCCACCGCGTGGTGGTTAAATGGTACTGCCATTTTTTTCCACTCCTCTTATCTTAATTGCTTCGTAAAAATAAATTTCCACTGCATTTTATCATATCACACCAGACCGCTTTGTCAAGCAAAATCCGAGTTTACACAGCCCACTGGCTGTTGTACAGCTCTGTGTAAAAGCCCCCTGCCGCAAGCAGACTCTCATGGGTACCCTGCTCGATAATCTGTCCGTCCCGCATAACGAGAATCACATCTGCCTCCCGGATGGTAGACAGCCGGTGGGCTACGATGAAGCTGGTACGCCCCTCCATCATTTTCGCAAAGGCGTTCTGAATCCGAAGCTCCGTGCGGGTGTCAATGCTGGAGGTGGCCTCGTCCAGAATCAGCATGGGCGGCAGACACAGCATAACCCGGGCAATACACAGCAGCTGCTTCTGGCCCTGGGAAAGACTTCCGCCGTCCTCCGAAAGCACCGTGTCATAGCCCTTCGGCAGACGCCGGATAAAGCTGTGGGCGTGGGAGGCCTTCGCCGCCTCGATAATCTCTTCCTCCGTGGCGTCCGGCTTTCCATAGGAAATGTTGTCGCGAACCGTCGCGGATTTCAGCCAGGTCTCCTGCAATACCATACCGTACTGCTGCCGCAGATTTTCCCGGGTCAGCTCCTGAATGGGCGTTCCGTCCACGGAAATGCAGCCTGCATCCACGTCGTAGAACCGCATCAGCAGATTGATGAGTGTGCTTTTTCCACAGCCGGTGGGACCCACGATGGCGATTCTCTGGCCGGGCTTTACATGCAGATTCAGGTTCTTTATCAGTTCTCTGTCCTTCGTATAGGAGAACTCTACATGTTCCAGATCCACACTGCCCTCTGCCTTCTCGATACAGGGGCCGTCCGCAGGATCCGCGCTCATGGGCTCCTGGTCGATAAAATCAAAGACACGCTCCGCGCAGGCCAGGGCATTCTGAAGCTCGGTGACTACACCGGAGATCTCATTAAAGGGCTTAGTGTACTGATTGGCATAGCTTAAGAAGCAGGAAAGCTGACCCACGCTCAATCCTCCCCGGATAGCCGCGAAAGCGCCTGCCACGCCCACACCTGCGTAAACCATGCTGTTGACAAACCGGGTAGCCGGGTTGGTAATGGAAGAATAGAAAATCGCACGCAGGCTGTGCTTCTGCAGCTGCCGGTTGATCGCATCAAACTGCGCAATGGCTTCTTCTTCATGCCCAAAAGCTTTGACTACCTTCTGATTTCCCACCATCTCATCGATGAGTCCGGTGAGCTCGCCCCGGGTCTCGGACTGGAGCTTGAACATGCTGTGGGTCCGCCGGGCGATAAAGCTGGCCACCAGAAGGGACAGCGGCGTAATGCAGACCACCACCAGCGTAATGCCCACATTGACCGAGAGCATGAACAGCAGAGTTCCCAGAATCGTCATCACGCCTGTAAATAACTGGGTGAATCCCATCAGCAGGCCGTCGGAAAACTGGTCGATATCCGCAATCAGACGGCTGACGATGTCGCCCTGTGGATGGCTATCGATATAGCTCAGGGGCAGATCCTGCATATGGTCAAAGGCCTCGGTCCGCACGTCCATCACGACCTTATAAGTGATATGGTTGTTGCAGAGGTTCATGAGCCACTGGAATACAGAGGTGGATCCGATGATGACGCCCAGCTTTGTCAGAAGCTTTAACAGGGCCGCAAAGTCTACCGCTCCCTTTCCCATCATATAGTCGATGGCGTCTCCGGTGAGAATCGGCGCATACAGGGTCAGGGCCACGGTCAGAACCGCCAGCAGGATGGACGCCAGCAGATACAATCGATACCCTTCGATATAGCAAAGGACTCTTTTTAATGTGGATTTACGCTTCATGTGCCTTTTCCTCCTCTGCCGAAACCTGGGAATTACAGATCTCCCGATATACCTCACAATTCTGATACAACTCCTCGTGCTTTCCGATGCCGGCTACCGCGCCGTCGTCCAGCACAATAATCTGATCGGCCTGCCGGATGGTCGCCGCACGCTGGGATACCAGGAAGACCGTAGCCTTTTCTTTATGCTCCCGCAGAGCCTTCCGAAGCTTCGCGTCCGTAGCGAAATCCAGAGCCGAAGCACTGTCATCCAGAATCAGGATCTCCGGATCCCGCACCAGCGCTCTTGCAATGGTCAGACGCTGTCTCTGTCCGCCGGACAGGTTGCGTCCGCCCTGCAGGACTTCGGTATCCAGACCCTTTTCTTTCTTTTCCACGATCTCACGGCCCTGGGCGGTCTCAAGAGCTGCGTACAGTTCTTCGTCTGTGGCATCCTCTTTTCCCCACCGGAGGTTCTCCCGGATCGTACCGGAGAACAGTACCGCCTTCTGGGGAACGACGCCTATCTTTCCGCGCAGGCCCTCGTAGGTATATTCCTGTACGTTCCGGCCGTCCACCAGCACTTCTCCCTCTGTCACGTCGTAAAAACGGGGAATCAGGTTCACCAGGGTGGATTTTCCGGAACCGGTGCCACCGATAATACCTATGGTCTCGCCTGGATAGGCCCGGAAGCTCACATGGGACAGGGCCGCGTCTGCACCCTCCTCATAGGTAATGCTGACATCCTTGAATTCCACACAGAGAACTCCATTCTCCTGCTTCTGTTCTCTGACCGTTCCTTCCGCCATACCCGTTTCCTGATCCAGAATCTTATTGATACGGGACAGACAGGCCAGAGACTTGGTTACATTGATGATCAGATTGGCCAGCTTAATCAGTTCCACGAGAATCTGAGACATATAGTTGACCAGCGCCACCACCTGGCCCTGGCTTAAGATGCCCGCATCTACCTGGCGGCCGCCGGTCCATACCAGCAGAATCACCGCTACATTGATAATCGCGTAAGTCAGGGGATTCAAAAGCCCGGAAATCCGGCCTACGAAAAGCTGGGTGTTCATAAGGGCAGTGCTGTCCCGATGAAAGGTCTTCATCTCCTCCTGCTGCCGGTTGAATGCCCGTACCACACGGACACCGGACAGATTTTCCCGCACATGCAGAAGCACCCGATCCAGCTCATTCTGTACCCTCCGGTACCAGGGAATCGTAACGCCCATGATAGCAAAAACCACCACAAAAAGAACCGGAATCACTGCGGCAAAGATCGTCGCGCACCTTACGTCAATGGTAAAGGCCATGATCATGGCGCCAAATACGATAAAGGGAGAGCGCAGAAATAAACGCAGCACCAGATTCACACCGGTCTGTACCTGATTGATATCACTGGTAATCCGGGTAATCAGCGTGGAGGTTCCAATGGTATCCAACTCCTTATAGGAGAAGCTGTTCAGATGCTCAAATAAAGCCTTCCGCATGGCCGTGCTGGTTCCCACCGCCGCCTTCGCCGCGAAATACTGGGCCGTAATAGAACTGGCCAGTCCCACGAAGCCCAGCAGAATCAGGACACCGCCCATTTTTAGCACATAGCTGCCGTCCCGGCTCGCGATACCCGTATCAATGATATTCGCCACCACCAGCGGCACCAGAAGCTCAAAGCTGGCTTCCAGAAGCTTAAAGAGAGGACCTAAGATACTCTCCTTTTTGTAATGCTTCATATAACTCCATAATCGTTTCATAACATAACTCCTCTGAAAGATGAATTCTTTTTTTATTTTACCCTCCGAAGATTTATTTTACAAGAACTTTTAAACGCAAAAGGACGCCCGGTTTACACCGCCGGGCATCCTTCTCTTTTATCTCCCCTTATCTCATAAAACCCTGTTTATTCTGCAGTCTCGGACGCTCTCGCTGCCACTTCCTTGGCCTGTACGTCTGCCGGAGCCTGCTCGTAGCGGGCGAACTCGTAGGAGAACTCACCGCTTCCACCTGTCATGGAGCGCAGATCTGTGGAATAACCGAAGATCTCAGTCATCGGAACGTCTGCTACGACCTCTTGCTTGCCGCCTGCGATGGGATTCATGCCCAGCACACGACCGCGGCGCTTGTTCAGATCACCCATAACATCACCGGTATACTTATCCGGAACAGTCACGGTCATGGTTACAATCGGCTCCAGAAGAACCGGACCTGCGTCCATAAAGCCCTTCTTGAAGGCCTGGCTTGCCGCGGTCTTGAACGCCATCTCAGAGGAATCTACCGGATGGTAGGATCCGTCATAGAGAACCGCCTTCACGCCGACTACCGGATATCCCGCCAGCGGTCCCTTTAAGACGGATTCCTGGATACCCTTTTCCACTGCCGGGAAGTAGTTCTTCGGAACCGCGCCGCCGACTACGATCTGCTCAAATACATACGGAGTTTCCAGATCGCCGGAGGGCTCGAAAGTCATCTTAACATGGCCGTACTGTCCGTGTCCGCCGGACTGTTTCTTATACTTGGAGTCCACATCCGCTTTCTTCTTCAGAGTCTCACGGAAAGCTACCTTCGGCTTGGACAGCTCTACCGATACCTTAAACTTCTCTTCCAGCTTGCTCACAACCACGTCCAGATGCTGGTCACCCATGCCGTACAGCAGAGTCTGGCGGTTCTCGGAATCATTGACGTTCTTTAAGGTCAGATCCTCTTCCATCATCTTCGCCAGCGCCTGGGAAATCTTATCCTCGTCGCCTTTATTCTTTGCCTTATATCTCATATAGGTATAGGGCTTGGAAATCTCGGTTCTGCCGAACACAATCGGGGCCGCCTTGGTGGACAGGGTATCGCCGGTCTTGGTATTAGCCAGCTTGCCGATGGCTCCGATATCGCCTGCGTGCAGCTCTGTGGTCTCGATGGGCTTGTTGCCCTGCATGATGTACAGCTTGTTCAGCTTTTCTTCCGCATCCTTATCCTGATTATACAAGGTATCGTCGGACTTAATAACACCGGAGGATACCTTGATCAGAGAATACTTTCCGATAAACGGATCCACGATGGTCTTAAATACATAAGCGGATTTTGCCTTGGAGAAATCGTAATTCGCTTCGAAAATCTCGTTGGTCTTCATATTGATACCGTTACAAGACTTCTTATCCGGGCTCGGGAACAGCTCTACGATATCGTTCATCAGGTTATGGATGTTACGGAGCTCGGTGCTGGATCCCATGGATACCGGAATCACGGTGCCGTCACATACATTGAACTTCATAGCCGCGCGGATCTCACTGAAGGTAAACTCCTCGCCGTTGAAATAGCGCTCCATAAATTCATCGGAGGTTTCCGCTACTGCGTCCAGAAGCGCCTCCCGGCAGATAGCCAGGTTTTCCCTGGAGTACTCGGGAATCTCGCACTCCTCGCGCTTGCCGATATCGGTGAAACGGCGGCCTGCCATCTTGCATACATTGATATAACCCACAAACTTCTCATTTTCACGGATGGGCTGATAGAATGGCGCAATCTTCTTGCCGTACAGATCGGTCAGATCCTGTACCACCTGACGGAAGGACGCGTGGTCCACATCCATCTCGGATACAAAGAACATTCTCGGCAGCTTATACTTCTCGCAGAGATCCCATGCCTTCTGGGTGCCTACCTCTACTCCGGCCTTACCGGATACCACGATAATCGCCGCGTCAGCCGCTGACACTGCCTCTTCCGCCTCGCCCACGAAATCGAAATATCCAGGAGCGTCCAGAAGATTGATCTTACAATCCTGCCAAATCAGAGGAACTACCGATGTGGTAATGGAGAACTTTCTCTTAATCTCTTCCTTATCATAATCACTGATGGTATTGCCGTCAGTGATTTTACCGATACGGGTGGTCAGGCCGGATACATATGCCATCGCCTCTACGAGACTGGTCTTGCCGCAGCCGCCGTGGCCAAGAAGAACTACGTTACGAATTTTGTCAGTTGTGTAAATATTCATGCCTATTCCTCCGATTACAATAATTTTATAGTTCCGGATATTTCATCTGTCAAACACATTATCCTGTAAATGAAAGGCATCGGAACACCATGGCTATATTTTACTAAAAGTCTGACAGTAATGCAAGGGTTTTTATATAATTTTTACAAGTATTTTCTATTTTTGCGAATTTTTATACAGCACATTGTAAACACCGCGTTTCTATGCAGAAAACGTTTTCCGTCAACCTGCCAGGTTTTCCATTATTCAGGCCTGTTTCCTTTCGTCCCGGCGTTTTGCTTTTATGCGTTAATGTAAAATAGTGTTGACATTTCCCATAAAAAACTTTAAACTTAATTCTTGGAGATTTTGTATACATAAAAGGAGTTTTCACCATGAAAATGAATACCATCGGCTTTATCGGACTGGGCCTCATCGGCGGCTCCATTGCAAAAGCCATTCGCGCTTATCACCCGGAGGTCCGGATGATGGCCTATATGAGAAGTCAGGACACCCTGCAGACGGCTGTAGCGGAGGGCGTCATTGACGTGGCCTGCACGGAAGTGAGTGAACAGTTCGCCGCCTGCGATTTGCTTTTTCTCTGTGCGCCTGTGGAGACCAATGCCCGGTATCTGGAGCAGTTAAAACCCGTCCTGCCGAGGACTTGCCTTCTGACCGATGTGGGCAGCACGAAGACCGACATTCATGAAAAGGTGGACGCCCTGGGACTCACCGATCAGTTTATCGGCGGTCATCCCATGGCGGGTTCCGAGAAGACCGGCTATGCGAATGCCAAGACCCATCTGATCGAAAATGCCTACTATATTATCACGCCGGGCAAAGGCGTTCCCGAAGATACGGTAAAGGAATTCGTGGCCCTTGTGTCCTCCCTGAAGGCTCTTCCGCTGGTGCTGGATTACCGGCAGCATGATTTTATCACGGCCTGCGTGAGCCATCTGCCGCACCTGATTGCCTCCTCCCTGGTGGAGCTTGTGAAGGATCTGGACGGCCCCGAAGAACTGATGAAACGGATCGCGGCGGGCGGTTTTAAGGATATAACACGGATCGCGTCCTCCTCTCCCGATATGTGGGAGCAGATCTGCATGACAAACTCCGGAAATATTCTGAAGGCTCTCGAGCATTATCAGCAGCAGCTATCCCGGCTGCGGGAAGAGCTTATCAAAAAAGAGGCCGGAAAGATTCATGACTTTTTCGCCGCTTCCCGGGATTACCGGAACTCCATTCCGGAGGCTTCTGCAGGGCCGCTGAAGAAGACCTACGCCTTTTACTGCGATATGGTGGACGAGGCCGGCGGCATCGCTACCCTGGCAACTATTCTGGCTTCCGGCGGCATCAGCATCAAGAACATCGGTATCATTCACAACCGGGAGTTCGAGGAGGCTGTGCTTCGGGTGGAACTCTATGACGAGGACGCTTATAAGAAGGCGGTGGAGCTGCTTCGCAAATACCACTATACTATTTATGAACGATAATTCGATATAATGAGGAGAATATCTTTTATGAAATTTACACGCGCAAAACAAATACGCGGGGAAGTAACGATTCCCGGCGATAAATCCATCTCTCATCGGGCCGTCATGTTCGGTTCCCTTGCGGAGGGAGTCACCGAGGTAACCGGATTCTTAAGGGGCGCGGACTGTCTCTCCACCATCGACTGCTTCCGCCGTCTCGGTATCTCCATCGAGGACAAGGATGAGCGGATTCTGATTCACGGCAAGGGTCTTCACGGGCTTTCCGCACCGGCTCAGATTCTGGACGCAGGAAACAGCGGTACGACCACCCGACTGATCTCTGGTATCTTGAGCGGACAGGCTTTTGAGACAACGCTGACCGGCGACGCTTCCATTCAGAAGCGGCCCATGGGGCGGATTATCGAGCCCTTAAGCCAGATGGGTGCTTCCATTACCAGCCTTTCCGGAAATGGCTGCGCTCCGCTTCGCATTCAGGGTCGTCCCTTGCATGGCATTCACTATACAACGAAGGTGGCTTCCGCCCAGGTAAAGTCTTCGATTCTGCTGGCCGGTCTCTATGCGGACACGCCCACCAGCGTGACAGAACCGGCACTGTCCCGGAACCATTCGGAGCTGATGTTACATTTCTTCGGCGCGGATGTGAAGAGTGAGGGAACGACGGCTACGATTCAGCCGGAGCCAAAGCTCATAGGCCAGAAGGTGCAGGTGCCCGGAGATATCTCTTCCGCTGCTTACTTTATCGCGGCGGGATGTATTACACCGGACTCGGAGCTGCTGATTCAAAATGTGGGAACGAACCCGACCCGGGACGGCATCTTACACGTCTGCAAAATGATGAACGCGAATGTAACGCTGCTGAATGAAAATATGGACAGCGGGGAACCCACGGCGGATCTTCTGGTGCGGACATCTTCTCTTCAGGGTTGTATCATTGAGGGAGATTTGATTCCGACGCTGATTGATGAGCTGCCGATTATTGCGGTGATGGCCTGCTTTGCGGAAGGGACGACGGTTATCCGGGACGCGGCGGAGCTGAAGGTAAAGGAATCGGATCGGATTGCGGTGATGACGGAGAATCTGACGGCCATGGGTGCAAAGGTGACAGCTACTGATGATGGCATGATCATCGAGGGTGGACATACACTCCATGGGGCTGTGGTGGACAGTCATCTGGATCACCGGATCGCCATGTCGTTCGCAGTGGCGGCACTGAATGCGGATGGGGAAACGGAGATCCTCGGCGCTGACTGTGTGAATATTTCCTATCCGGCCTTTTACAGAGATTTACTAAAAATCCAACAGTAATCAAAAAGAGATGGCTGCGGCCATCTCTTTTCTGTTTGTTAATTTTTGCTTTCAGGTTTGGGATTTTCGGCGCTGCGCGCGGCAATTCCGTTTGATTACAAATGTACGTTTTGGATATTATTTTATGAACATGGCGTCGCCGAAACTGAAGAACCGATAGTGCTCTCTCACTGCCTCCTCGTATGCCTTCATAATCTTCTCTTTATCCGCGAACGCGGATACCAGCATCAGCAGGGTGGACTCCGGCAGGTGGAAGTTGGTGATCAGGGCGTCCATGATCTTAAATTTGTATCCCGGGTAGATGAAGATCTCGGTCCAGCCGCTTCCTGCTTTCAGGATGCCGTTTTCGTCGGTGGCGGATTCCAGGGTACGGCAGCTGGTGGTGCCGACACAGATGACGCGGCCTCCGGCGGCTTTGGTGTCGTTGATGAGTTTGGCCTGGTCTTCTTCTACCATGTAGAATTCAGAATGCATGTGGTGCTGGGTCACATCATCTACTTTCACCGGACGGAAGGTGCCAAGTCCCACATGCAGAGTGACATGGGCCAGCTTTACGCCTTTGGCCTGAATCTGCTGCAACAGATCCGGGGTGAAATGAAGACCTGCGGTGGGTGCCGCGGCGGAGCCATCGTGCTTGGCGTAGACGGTCTGGTAGCGGTTCTTGTCCTTCAGCTGATGCGTGATGTAGGGCGGCAGGGGCATCTGGCCAAGCTGGTCCAGAATCTCCTCGAAGATACCTTCATACTCGAAGCGGATCAGGCGGTTTCCCTCGTCTACCACATCGATGACTTCTGCCTTCAACAGGCCGCCGCCGAAGTCGATGCGCGCGCCGGGTCTGGCTTTCTTTCCAGGCTTTACCAGGGTTTCCCAGACATTGTCTGCCTTGCGTTTCAGAAGCAGCACTTCGATGTGCGCGCCGGTGTCTTCTTTGACGCCTAAGAGGCGGGCCGGAATGACCTTTGTATTATTGACCACCAGGCAGTCGCCCGGGTTCAGATAGTCGATGATGTCGCGGAAGATTTTATGCTCTACGTTTCCGGTTTTCTTATCCAGTACCATAAGCCGGGAGCTGCTACGGTCCTCCAGCGGATCCTGGGCTATCAGCTCCTGGGGTAAATCATAGTAAAAATCGCTTGTTTTCATGTTATGTTTCCTATCCTTTGAATATATTTATATGATACAATCTTACAGATCTTTTCGCGTTTCCCTGTTATCTGCAAACCATATAATAAATGCCATTTCATATTTTAAACTGCTTCCGCAGTCTTTTATACCCTTTTATCTTTTAGAACTTTCTCTTTTTAAACCAATACAAGATCACACCTACCACAACGATGCTCAGCACAATCACGTACAGATACCCGAACTTCCATCCAAGCTCCGGCATATACTTGAAGTTCATACCGTACCAGCCCACGATCAGCGTCAGCGGCTGGAAAATGATGGTCACCATGGTGAACAGCTTCATGGTATTGTTCAGATTATAGTTCAGGGTGGCATCCATGGCCTCCCTGAGGTGTATCAGGTTGTCACAAAGCAGCTGTGTATTGTTGCTCAGACGCTCGGATTTGTCGGTGAAGATCTTAAAGTAACGCAGATCTTCTTCTTCAAACAGATCGTTTTCATTCTCCTGCAGGGATTCTCCGATGTCGATGAGCTGCTCATAATAGTTTTTCAACGTGGAAAGCCGGTTCCGCAGATCGAAGATCTCTGTATTTAGCTCCGGATCCACCTTGCCGTTGACCACTTCCCGCTCCATGGCGATGATCTGACGCTCGGTCATAACAAGCCCTCGGTTGCCACTGGACAGAAGACGCTCCAGCACGCCGTAAATCACTTTTTCCATGGTGGCGTTCTGCCGGAACCGTCCGATGGCGTCCAGAAACATCTGTCGGATGCTGTCTTCCTTGTCGATGATTTTCACCACCACGAAGAGATTTTTCTTGATGAAAAAACCGATGCGGTTGCGTCTGGTACTTAAGTTCAGGATATCCACGATATTGATCATACCGAAACTGAACTCATCATATACATCCATACTGGTCCGGAAATGGGTAAAATCTGTCATACAGTCCTTGACTGCCACCTCGGAAAGTCCCAGATCCTGATAACAGCTTTTCAATTCATCCAGGGTCAGATACCCCACACAAATGTCGTGAAAATCCAGCTGTTCCAGACTGATTTCCCGGATCTCTTTATTGTGAATGGAATAAAACATGTTGCTCCTCCCCGCTCCGGATCATTTCTGACGGGCCGCGTCCAAAATTTTCATAACAAGCAGACTGTGCTCCAGACGCTTTTCCAGCTCCACCCGGTCGTTACCCACATAGTAATCGGTAAAGGCCTGCAGCTCCTCCACAAAAATACAGTCTCTGCGGGCCAGCTCGTAATGTACCGGTTCCTGCTTATTTTCCTGATAATGGAATTCCTCGAAGCGACCGGAATTGGAATGACTGAAGATACACCCCTTATCGCCCTCAATATTCACCGACAGCGGCGCGCCGCAGTCCTTGGCGGCAATGCAGACACACTGGAACGTCGGATATTCCAGAACCAAAATGCCGGAGGTATCCACGCCTTTTTCCATGTTTGGATAATAATGCACCGCCTTCGGCTCACCAAATAGTCCTGCCACAAAATGAATATTGTATACATTCAGGTCCATCAGCGCGCCGCCTGCCTTTTTCGGATCAAATACCGGCGCAATCTGCCCCTGCTTGAAAGCCTCATACCGGCTGGAATACTGGGAATAATTCAGTTGTACGATTTTTACATCGCCCACGCCAGGCAACAGCTCCCGTACCTTATCATAATTGGGATTATACTGGTTGGTGATAGCTTCAAAAAGAATCAGTCCCTTTGCCCGGGCCAGATCAGCCAGCTCCTTCGCCTCTGCGTAAGTCACAGTAAAGGGCTTTTCCAGAATCACATGCTTGCCTGCATCCAGGGCCTGCTTTGCGAAGCTGTAATGCAGATGATTGGGAACCGGAAGATACAGCACATCAATCGACGCATCGGCCAGCAGCTTTTCGTAGCTGTCATAAGCCACCGGAACCTGATATTTCTCGCATAGTTCCTGCCGTTTTTCTTCCTTCCGCACATATAAAGCCCGCACTTCCATCTCCGGAATCAGCTTCGCCGCCTCCAGAAACCATGGCACAGTCATGCCTGCTCCCACGATACCAATCCGCATAAATATTTCCTCCTGAATTTGTTTTATTTTCCACAATAAATCTGTAATAACTCTATATTCCCAAACAGCTTGCGCCAATCATATAAACAGGTTGGTATAGATACATTTATTATACCACGCCGAGTCCATCCTGTCAGCACAAAACAGGACACGGCCCCCATTTTCCGGGAATCCATGTCCTGTAATTTTTTACAGATTCAGCTTACTGACGAAGCTCGGCGTTCAGGCCCTCCAGGCCCTTCAGGATCCGCTTCATGGCTGCGGAGATATCGCTCTCCTCCAGGGTCTTGTCCTTGCCACGGAATACGATTGAGTAAGCCACGGACTTGTAGCCGTCCTTAATCTGGCTTCCCTCGTAGATATCGAACAGCTTGAAGCTCTCCAGATGGCTGCCACCCTTCTGCTCGATGACTTCCTCGATCTGGCCAGCCAGAACGTTCTTCGGGATTACCATGGAAATGTCACGGGTTACCGCCGGGAACTTGGCGATTCCCTCGTACTTGCGGTCGAAAGTAGCCATCTCGGTTACCACCGGCATATCCAGAACTGCCACATAAGCGCGCTCACCGATGCCGTAGTTGTCCGCAACCACCGGATGAACCTCGCCCAGGTATCCAATCAGCTTCTCATCGTAGCAGATGTTCGCCTGACGACCCGGGTGCAGGTAGTTCTTGCCAGCCTTCGGATCGTAATGTACACGATCACGCATACCAAGCTTCTCCAGGAACTCCTCAACAACGCCCTTCATATTGTAGAAATCGCCGTCGCCATACATACCCAGCGTGAACTGCATACGCTCGTCCGGAAGTTCACTAAGCGGCAGCTCCTTTGCGATATAGATGTTGCCCAGCTCATAAAGGCGTACATTCTTATTTCTGCGGTTGTAGTTGGTAGCCAGGGAGGTCAGCATGCCATTCATGGATGTAGTACGCATGATACTGAAGTCCTCGCCCAGTGGATTGGAGATCTTGATGGCCTGACGCATGGGATCATCGGCATTCAGAAGCAGCTTATCAAATACCTTCGGGCTTTCAAAGGAATAGGTCATGCCCTGGGAGAAGCCGCAGAATTCCGCGATATCTCTTGCCACTGCTTCCACACGGAGCTTGAACGGAAGCTTGCCGGTGGTTGCCTCTCCTCTCGGAAGAGTGGTTGGGATATTGTCATAACCGAAGAAACGCGCTACCTCCTCGGCCACATCTGCCAGACGGTGAATATCCTGACGGAAGGTGGGCGCTACAATCTCGTTGGTCTTCTCATCGTAATCCAGTTCTACCAGCTTCAGGTAATCCAGCATCTGCTCCTTGGTCAGATCGGTTCCCAGCAGGGCGTTGATCTTGTCTGCGTCAAACTCGACTCTGGAGGGCTCGCTCTTTCCGTTGTATACATCTACCATGCCGTCTACCACTTCGCCGGCCCCAAGCTCCTCGATAAGCTGGCAGGCACGGTCGATGGCTGCCTGGGCATTGTTCGGATCCAGTCCCTTTTCGAACTTACCGGAAGCATCTGTACGAAGTCCGATACGCTTTGCGGAAAGACGAATGTTCACGCCGTCGAAGCAGGCTGCCTCGAACAGCATAGTCTTTACATTATCGGTAATCATAGAATTCTCGCCGCCCATGATACCTGCGATGCCAACTGCTTTCTCGCCGTCACAGATCATCAGGACATTTTCATCCATAGTACGCTCCTGGCCGTCCAGAGTCACGAACTTCTCACCCTCATCGGCGCGGCGTACCAGAATCTGATGACCGGCAATGGTGTCCAGGTCGTAAGCGTGCATGGGCTGACCATACTCTTCCATGACATAGTTGGTGATATCGACGATGTTGTTAATCGGGCGGATACCATTGACTGCCAGTCTGCGCTGCATCCACTTGGGTGACGGAGCCAGCTTGATGTTCTTTACGACTCTCGCGCAGTAACGGGGGCAGAGATCTGCGTCCTTTACATCTACTTTAATATAGTCATTTACATCTCCGCCGGAACCCTTTACGGTTACCACAGGCGGTACGAATTTTTTGCGGAAGGTAGCGGCTGCCTCACGAGCAATACCGATAACGCTATAGCAGTCCACCCGGTTAGAAGTAATCTCGTACTCAAATACTACGTCATCCAGACCCAGGGCGTGGATAGCGCTCTCGCCTACCACAGCGTCGTCCGAGAAGATGTAGATGCCGTACTCCGGGGCCTCCGGGTACATTTCACGACTCTGACCCAACTCCTCGATGGAGCACATCATACCGTTGGACTCCACGCCGCGAAGCTTGCCCTTCTTAATCTTGATTCCGCCCGGGGTCATCTTGCCGTCATGTCCGCCAGCCACGCGGCCGCCGTCCAGAACTACCGGAACCTTCTGTCCTTCTTTGACATTTGGAGCGCCTGTAACGATCTGAACCGGCTCTGACTCTCCAATATTGACCTGGCATACTACCAGCTTATCCGCATCCGGATGCTGCTCAATCTTTACAATCTGTCCAATGATGATATTTTCCAGGTCGGCATCCAGCTTGGTGAAGCCCTCGACCTTGGTTCCGGAAAGCGTCATTGCGTCGGTATATTCCTGGGCCGTCACATCCAGATCGGGCACATATGCTTTAATCCATGATAAAGATGTATCCATTTTTATTCTCCTCTCTTTCTATCACGTACGCTCCTCGTGCTACGCTCGAGAAAACGAACCAGCACGGCTCACTGCTATCAAAACTGTTTCAGGAACCGAATATCGTTCTCATACAGCAGTCTCATGTCATCAATCTCATACTTCAGCAGCGCAATTCTCTCCAGACCTACGCCAAAGGCAAAGCCGGTATACTCGTTGGGATCGATCCCACACATCTCCAGTACATGGGGATGTACCATACCGCAGCCCAGGATCTCGATCCAGCCGCTGCCCTTGCAGAAACGGCAGCCCTTGCCGCCGCATTTGAAGCAACTTACATCTACCTCGGCACTGGGCTCTGTGAATGGGAAATGATGGGGACGGAACTTGGTCTTCGTCTCCGCGCCGAACATCTCTTTCGCGAACTCCTCCAGAGTCCCCTTCAGGTCTGCAAATGTGATGTTCTTGTCCACAACCAGACCCTCGATCTGATGGAACGATGGAGAATGAGTCGCGTCCACCTCATCGGAACGGAACACGCGTCCCGGAGCGATCATACGGATGGGCAGCTTGCCCTGCTCCATGACACGGGCCTGGCACGGGGATGTCTGGGTACGCAGTACAATGTTTTTATTGATATAGAAGGTATCCTGCTCGTCCTTGGCCGGGTGTCCTTCCGGAATATTCAATTTTTCAAAATTGTAAAGGTCATACTCGATCTCGGGTCCTTCCACTACCTCGTAGCCCATGCCGACAAAGATACGTTCTACCTCTTCCAGGGCGATGGTGTTCGGATGACGATGGCCTACGTTGTTCTTCTTCGCAGGAAGGGTTACGTCGATGATTTCTGCCTTCAGCTTCTCCTCACGAACCATGGCTTCCATCTTTGCCTTGGCTTCTTCCAGAACCCTTTCAATCTCTTCACGAGTCTCATTGACCAGCTGGCCTACCTTCGGTCTGTCCTCAGGAGCCACGTCCTTCATACTCTTCAATACGTTGGTCAGTTCACCTTTTTTGCCGAGAATCGCCACGCGAGCGTCATTCAGTGTGTTCAGATTCTTTGCTTCCCGAATCTGCGCAATGGCATTTTCCCGGATTTTCTGCAGTTTTTCCTTCATTGTTCTCACCTTTCCTGATTGTTGGTTTTTAAGGGACGTATACTCCAGGGCAGTTTCAGAAAGCTATCGCCTTCTGAAACTCGCGGCTTTCGCCGCATAGGCAATTTCAAAAACAGACATTTGTGTGCAAGCACCCAACTGCCTGCTTTTGAAACTGCCTGCCCTTCTCAATGCGAACGCGCAAAAAAAGCTCCATCCCTACACAGTAGGGACGGAGCATATATTCCGCGGTACCACCCTGATTCCTGTCTCTTCATTTATCGGACAGGCTCTCATCTTCTGCGTAACGTGCAGGCTGCGTCATCGCCTACCAAAGTTCTTCAGCGATGCTGCTCCGGTGGGAATTTCGCACTCTCTTCTGAACTTAAGCCCGCTCACAGCCGCTGACGGTCTCTCTCTGAAAGAAGAAGAAAGGTTACTGTGCACCTTCGTTGCATTTGTCATATCAAGGATTATTCTAAACCTTTACGAGCGAAGATGTCAAGTACTTATTTTTTATCGCCACACCTCTGTCAGGCTCCGGGCTGCCTGCGCCAGCTCCTCCTCCGTCATGGTGGCATAGCCCAGAAGGATTGTCGCGCCCTGCCCCGCCCCACTGTCTGCACCGTCGATACTGTACTCGGACAGGGGATACACCCGGATATGCACAGCTTCCGCACGGCGGATGAGCTCCGCTTCGGTCCAGTCATCGGAAAATTCCAGCAGCAGATGGACGCCGGCGTCTTCTCCGCGGATGGTGCAGACCCCAGACAGCTGTTTCAGCTCATCCACGAGAATCTCCTGCTTATGGCCGTAGATGGCGCGCATCCGGT
Source organism: Clostridiaceae bacterium (assembly GCA_902362725.1). Lineage (GTDB taxonomy): Bacteria > Bacillota > Clostridia > Lachnospirales > Lachnospiraceae > Laedolimicola > Laedolimicola ammoniilytica. The sequence goes on from CABIXM010000015.1 coordinate 74,469, forward strand.
TCAGATGACGTTCGTAGTGGCCTTCTTTAAGGAAGCTGTTCAGGATCATCTGATCGATACGGGATACCGTGGAGGAAAACCGCTGAAGCTCCGGTTCGCAGGTCGCGAGAAGCGGCTCCGGCAGCACCAGGTAGCTGATTCGGATGGCAGGCGCGATGGATTTGGAGAAGGTTCCGATGTAAATGACTTTCCCTGTCCGATCCACGCCCTGCAATGCGGGAATCGGCTTGCCGCGATAACGGAATTCGCTGTCGTAATCGTCCTCGATGAGATAGCGTTCCGGCTTTTCCGCAGCCCATTTCAGGAGCTCCAGACGCCGTTTGATGGGCATCACGATACCGAGGGGATACTGATGGGAGGGCATGACGTAAGCCACATCCGCGCCGGACGCGGTCAGCTCCTCCACCCGCATGCCAGAGGCGTCCACAGGCACGGTACAGAGCTGAAATCCCATTTTTTCGAATATCCCGTAAGCATGCTTGTAGGTGGGGCTCTCCATGGCCAGCCTTCGTTTTCCCAGAATCGCGGATATCAGCATCATCAGATAGTCGTTTCCCGCTCCCAGCACAACCTGCTCCGGACGGCAGTTGACGCCCCGGGCCTGGTGAAGGTACCGGCTGATGGTCTCCCGGAGCTCCCACTCGCCCTTGGGATCCCCCAGCTGGAACAGCTCCTTCCGATCATCCAGTAGCACATTTCTTGTGATCTTACGCCATACGCCATAGGGAAAGCTGTCCAGATCGATGCCGTTGGGCGTAAAGTCGTATTTCCAGTGTTTTTCTTCGGTCTTTGGCGCGATTTCCCCTCCGTCCTCCCCGGTCTTCAGATGATACAGCCCTTCAATCCGGCAGGCATAATAGCCCTTGCAGGGAACAGACTCCACATACCCTTCCGACAGCAGCTGATCATAAGCCAGATCCACAGTGCTGCGGCTTACTTCCAGATAACGAGAAAGAGCCCGGCTGGAGGGAAGCTTCTCTCCAGCCAGGATCTTATGTTCCTGGATATCCTGTTTGATATAATGGTAAATCTGTTCGTACAAAGGCGTTTCTGCCTTTGCGTTCAGGCTTATCGTCAGTTCTCGCATCGGTCTCTTATGCCTTCGGAAGCTTAAAGGAGCTCTTCAGGGATACAATTCGGTTAAATACCATTTTTTCCGGAGTAGAATCCTTGTAGTCCACACAGAAGAAGCCGTTTCTTACAAACTGGAAGCTGTCAAAGGCCTTAGCGCCCTCGAAGCCTGGCTCCAGGTACGCATGCTCTACCACGGTCAGGGAGTTGGGATTCAGGTTCAGACTGCCATCCTCATTGTATACGCCCTTTTCCTCGTCGATGATGTTCTCATACAGACGAACCTCTGCGTCGATGGCGTAGGGAGCCGGTACCCAGTGGATGGTTCCCTTCACCTTACGGCCGGTGAAGCCGCTTCCTGCCTTCGTCTCCGGATCGTAGGTGCAATGTACCTCGATGACCTTGCCATTCTCGTCCTTGACAAAGCTCTCACATTTTACAAAGTAAGCGTGCATCAGGCGCACCTCGTTTCCTGGGAAGAGGCGGAAATACTTCTTCGGCGGCTCCTCCATAAAATCGTCGCGCTCAATGTAGAGCTCCCGGCAGAAGGGAATCTTACGGCTGCCAAGCTCCTCATTTTCCAGGTTGTTGGCTGCGTCCAGATACTCGACCTGGCCTTCCGGATAGTTGTCGATCACCAGTTTAATCGGGTCGAGAACTGCCATCAGACGCGGCTTCTTCAGCTTCAGATCCTCGCGGATACAGTACTCCAGCATCGCATAGTCTACGGAAGATTGGCTCTTGGATACGCCGCAGAGATCTACGAACATTTTGATGGACTCCGGCGTGAAACCGCGGCGGCGGAGCGCTGCGATAGATACCAGACGGGGATCGTCCCAGCCGTCTACGATGCCTTCCTCTACCAGCTTTTTAATGTATCGCTTGCCTGTGACCACGTTGGTCAGGTACATCTTCGCGAACTCGATCTGTCTGGGCGGATGCGGGTATTCCAGTTCCCGTACAACCCAGTCGTACAGCGGTCTGTGATCCTCAAACTCCAGGGTACAGATGGAATGAGTGATACCCTCGATAGCGTCCTCGATGGGATGCGCGAAATCGTACATCGGGTAGATACACCATTTGTCTCCGGTGTTGTGATGGCTGATATGTGCCACACGGTAAATGATCGGGTCGCGCATGTTCATATTCGGGGAGGCCATGTCGATCCTGGCACGCAGCACCTTCTCTCCGTCCGCGTACTTGCCCGCTTTCATCTCCTCAAAGAGCCTCAGGTTTTCCTCGATGCTCCGGTTCCGATAGGGACTCTCCTTGCCTGGCTCGGTCAGGGTTCCACGATATTCACGCATCTCCTCCGCTGTCAGATCGCAAACGAATGCCTTTCCCTTCTTAATCAGTTTTACAGCTGCTTCATACATCTGGTCAAAGTAGTTAGAAGCAAAGTACAAACGATCTTCCCAGTCTGCGCCCAGCCACTTGATATCCGCTAAAATGGACTCTACGAACTCGGTTTTCTCTTTTGTCGGGTTCGTATCGTCAAAACGCATGTTGAATTTGCCGTGGTATTTCTGAGCCAGTCCGTAGTTCAACAGGATGGACTTGGCATGTCCGATATGCAGGTAACCGTTGGGCTCCGGCGGGAAACGGGTGTGGACGGTATCGTATACGCCCTCCGCAAGATCCTTCTCTATGGCCTGCTCAATAAAATTTTTGCTCGTAGCCTCGTTTTCCATAACGCTTCCTCGTTTCTGTTTGTATTTTCATTCGTATGAATTCTCTACTGTTCACTCCGTTCTCAGTAATATGAATTCCATATTTATCAAAAATGATAACATAAATTTACTTATAATTCAACACCTACCGTTCACAGCAAAACCTTTTGCAGAACAGCGCTATGAACCTTTCTGCCTATTCGCAGTAACCGGTTTTGAAATCAATGATGTTCCTCAGGGGCCGCTTCACCATATAACACTCCAGATTCTCGATACAGATGGTCAGGATCTGTTCCAGGGTCTCGGGGAGGGCGTAGCCGCCGGAGATGTGGGGGGTCAGGATGACATTTTCCATATCCCAGAGAGGGTGATCGGCGGGCAGAGGCTCCGGATCGGTTACGTCCAGGCATGCTCCGGCGATGCGCTTTTCCTGCAGGGCCTGCACCAATGCGTCAGTATCTACAGTGATGCCGCGGCCCACATTGATGAGGACGGCGTTCTCTTTCATCAGCGCCAGGCGCTCCGCGTTCATCATATGGTAGGTATCCTGATTGCCCGGCAGGCTCATGGCTACGATATCGGCCTTGGGAAGCTCCCGTTCCAGGCGCTCCAGAGTGTAGAGATCGTCCACGCCCTCGGGCTTGCGGCCCTCGTGGCGCTTGATGCCCACGGTACGACAGCCCAGGGCCTTCATCTTCTGGGCGAACATGGTTCCAATGTCTCCCATACCGATGACCAGCACCCGGCTTCCCTGTATCACATGCACATGTCCCTCGCTCTTCCAGACATGCTCCCGCTGGTTCCGGGCATACAGGTTTAACTTTTTCTGAAGCTCAAAGAGAACGCCTATCATATGTTCGGAGATGGCCAGACCGTAAGCGCCGGTGGCATTGGTCAGCACCGCCTCCTTCGGCAATGCGCCGTCGCAGAAGCCTTCCGTTCCGGCGTTATTAAGCTGCAGCCATTTCAGCTCCTCCGCATACTTCAAAAGCGCAGGATCCACATTTCCCAGGATGACCTCCGCGTCCCGGATGACTTCTTCTGTCACGTCTTTTTTCAGGCAGTAACAGAATTTCAGATGACGGAAATTCATCTCCAGACGCTCTTTCTGTCTCTCGTTCAGAGGCAGCGTAACCAGAATCTTCATAACCATTCCTCCTCGTGCGGAATCGGCGCCAGATGCCGGCCTTTTTTCCGCGTTTTTGCCTTATACCCGGACTTTTACCCCTTTGGTATCCCGGCTTCCGGCCTTTAATTTATTTAATACAAGCTGTTTATCCTTATATTCGACGCTTTCTTCCTGCCCTGTATGGTACAGATGAATGGCTTCCAGCGCGTCCTTTTCTGCGAGACGCATACCCCGGACGCCTGCCGCGCCTTTTTTCTTCTCTGGAATCTCCGACACATCAAAGCGCAGGAAATAGCCGTCCCGGCTCTGCAGTACCACCTGTTCGGTTCCATCTGTGACTGTCACCCGCAGGAGCTCGTCGCCCTCGTTCAGCTTTGTGGCCGCCATGGTCCGCATCTTGGTCTCAAATTCAGTACCGTCCACAATTTTCAGCATGCCCTGACGGGTACCGAACAGCAGCTTCTGATGCTTCAGAGCCTCCATGCTGCCGATGCCCACAATCTGTTCCTCGGAGCTTGAGAAGTTGCCAAAGTTGTCGATGGGCACGCCCTTGTCCCGGAATTTTCCGAAGGGCAGCTCCTGTACCTTCACGGTGTGCTGCTTTCCGGTATCTGTAAATATGCATATTTTACCCGTATTCATGCAGGAAAATACATATTTATTTTCATTGTCTGCCGCTTCCTTATTACGGTCGTAGACAGACATATCAATGGTCTTGGCGTAGCCGAAGCGATCCATCAGGAACATGACCGGCATTTCCTCGATCTTCTTCTCTTCATATATGATAGCTTCCGCATTCTCGATGGCTGTCCGTCTGGAACGGGCATAAGCCTTTTTGATGGCATCCATCTCCCGGAGAATCACGCGGGTCATGCTGGAATGATTTTCCAGAATATCCTCATACTCCGCGATGTTCTTCAGAGTCTTCTGATTTTCCTCCATCAGAGCCTGGATCTCCAGACCAATCAGTCGGTACAGACGCATCTCCAGGATAGCCTGGGCCTGGCGCTCGGTGAACCGAAGCCTGGCCGCACGCTTTTTCGCCGCCTCGGATTTAAAACGGATGCCGTCAGTGACACCCACGGTCAGACAGGCCTTGGCGTCCTTGATATTCTTACTGCCCCGCAGGATCTCGATGATCAGGTCAATGACCTCGCAGGCTTTGATGAGGCCTTCCTGAATTTCCCGCTTCTCCTGCTCTTTCGTCAGCAGTGTCCGGTATTTCCGGGTGGTCAGCTCGTACTGGAATTCGATGTAATGCTCCAGAATCTGGCGGATGCTTAAGGTCTCCGGCTTTCCGTCGGCAACCGCCAGCATATTTACGCCAAAGGTATCCTCCAGACGGGTCTTTTTATAGAGCATATTTTTCAGGTTCTCGGTATCTGCGCCCTTTTTCAGCTCCAGGACAATCCGAATTCCTTCTTTGGAGGACTGATTGGAAATATCGGTAATCTCCGGTGCTTTCTTGCTCTCCACAAGACCTGCCACGTCGTTCAGAAATTTGGCAATATTGGCGCCGATCATCGGATAGGGGATCTCTGTGATCACCAGCTGCTCCCTGCCACCTTTCAGCTTCTCCACCTTTACCTTACCGCGGATCTTGATCTTGCCCGTTCCGCTCTCGTAAATGGCCGGGAGTTCATCCTTATTGACGATAATGCCTCCTGTGGGGAAATCCGGTCCCGGCATCAGCTCCAGCAGCTTCTCCGTGGATATCTCCGGGTTTTTCAGATAAGCCTTGGCCGCGTCAATCACCTCTCCCAGGTTGTGGGGCGGTATACTGGTGGCCATGCCGACTGCGATACCGTCGGAACCATTGACCAGAAGATTTGGCAGACGGACCGGCAGGACGCTGGGTTCCTTCTCTGTCTCATCGAAGTTCGGTACAAAATCTACCACGTCTTTATCCAAATCCGCCAGAAAGGTCTCCTGGGTCACCTTCTGGAGTCTGGCCTCCGTATATCGCATAGCTGCGGCGCCGTCGCCCTCGATGGAGCCGAAATTGCCGTGTCCGTCCACCAGAGGCATTCCCTTTTTAAAATCCTGGGACATGACTACCAGAGCCTCGTAAATGGAGCTGTCCCCGTGGGGATGGTATTTACCCATGGTATCGCCCACGATACGGGCGCATTTCCGGTAGGGACGGTCATAACGGATGCCCAGCTCATACATATCGTAGAGGGTTCTGCGCTGTACCGGTTTCAGGCCGTCCCGCACATCCGGCAGAGCCCGGGCAATGATGACGCTCATGGCATAGTCAATGTAGGACTTCTGCATGAGGTCCGAATATTCCGTGCGTATAATCTGTTCTTCCATAATATCCTCCCTTTAGACGTCCAGCTCCGCGTCGCGGGCGTGCTCGTAGATAAACGCCCGTCTCGGCGGTACTTCCGTGCCCATCAGCATCTCGGTAACGCTGGAGGCCATACGGGCGTCCTCGATCTCGATACGCTTTAAGATACGTGTCGCCGGGTTCAGAGTCGTCTCCCAGAGCTGCTCCGCGTCCATTTCACCTAAGCCCTTGTAGCGCTGCAGGGTAAAGCTGCCCTTGTGACGCTTCCGGTACTGCTCCAGGGCCTTATCGTCATACAGGTACTCCTCCTGTCCCCTGGCCGGCATGGCCTTGTAGAGGGGCGGCATGGCAATATAGACATGTCCCTCGTAAATCAGTTCGGGCATGAACCGGTAAAACAGAGTCAGCAGCAGGGTGGAAATATGCGCGCCATCCACGTCCGCATCGGCCATAATGATGATCTTGTCGTAGCGCAGCTTGGTAATATCGAAATCGTTGCCATAGCCCTCGGAAAAACCGCAGCCAAAGGCATTGATCATGGTCTTAATCTCCGCGTTGGCCAGAACCTTGTCAATGCTGGCCTTCTCCACGTTCAGAATCTTGCCTCGTATTGGCAGGATCGCCTGGAAATTCCGATTCCGGGCTGTCTTGGCGGATCCGCCTGCGGAATCTCCCTCCACGATGAAAATCTCACATTTGGAAGCATCCCGGCTCTCACAGTTCGCCAGCTTGCCATTGGAGTCAAAGGAATATTTCTGCCTGGTCAGGAGGTTCGTCTTGGCACGTTCCTCGGTCTTACGAATCTTCGCCGCTTTTTCGGCGCAGCCAATCACACTTTTCAGAGTCTCCAGATTCCGATCGAAATAGCGGACAATTTCGTCTCCTGTGACCTTGGCTGTAGCCCTGGAAGCATCCTGGTTGTCCAGCTTGGTCTTGGTCTGGCCCTCGAAACGTGGAGCCGGATGTTTGATGGAGATGACCGCAGTCATGCCGTTGCGCACATCGGCACCGGTGAAATTCGCGTCCTTCTCCTTCAGGATGCCCAATTCTCTGGCATAGTTATTGATGACCGTGGTAAAGATGGTTTTAAAGCCGGTCAGATGAGTACCACCCTCGGCATTGTAAATATTGTTGCAGAAACCCAGGACATTTTCATGGAACTCGTTCACGTACTGGAATGCGCCTTCGACCACGATGCCTTCGGACTCGCCCTTGAAATAAATGACCTCATGGACGGTCTCTTTATTCTTATTCAAATCCTCTACGAAACCAATGATGCCATTTTCCTCATGGTACTCCACATGCTCGATCTCGTCGCCTCTGCGATCCTCAAAGATGATGGTCAAATCCGGGTTCAGGTAGGCGGTCTCATGAAGTCGGCTCTTGACCTCCTCCGCCTGGAAACGGGTCTTCTCAAAGATCTCCGGATCCGGCAGGAAATTAATCTTCGTACCGGTCTCACGGGTGCGGCGAAGCTTCGGAAGCAGACCTTCCTCCAGTTCAATGGTGGGGATACCCCGCTCGTAATGATCATGATGTACGTAACCGTCCCGGCTGATTTCGATATCCAGATAGGTAGAAAGGGCGTTGACAACAGAGGATCCCACACCATGGAGACCGCCGCTGGTCTTGTATACAGAGTCATCGAACTTTCCACCCGCATGCAGGGTCGTGAATACCAGACGCTCCGCGGATACGCCCTTGGCATGCATGTCCACCGGGATGCCACGTCCATTGTCCGTCACAGTACAGGATCCGTCCTTCTCCAGAAATACATTGATTTTCGAACAGAAGCCTGCCAGATGCTCGTCCACGGAATTGTCCACAATCTCGTAGATCAGATGGTTCAGGCCTTTGCGGGACACGCTTCCGATATACATACCGGGTCTTTTGCGCACTGCCTCCAGTCCCTCCAGGACCGAAATACTGCCTGCATCGTAGGTTGTCGTATTTGCCATGTTGTTCACTCCTGATTTAATAATGTTAAGAATTCCCCTGCTGTCTCATAGCTGTATATGTAATAATTATCATCCTCATAAACTGGTGTCCGGCCTGCGGTCAGATTTTCATACCGATCCGTTTCATGGACATAGAGCAGTAAAAATACCGGTCCCCGTTTCTCGTCCGGGAACAGGTTGTCCAGCTTCACCAGCCACGGATACAGGCCGGGCGCACCGTCCCGCCCTTCCGTCAGCGGAACCATCTCGATCTGACCGTCAGACAGCTCTGTCAGCACATTGGCGTTCCAGAAACTGGAATATCCCAGGGTATAACCCTCCTGCTCCAGCCAGGCCACACTCGCCATCCTGCCCTCATTCAGTTCCGACGTCAGGCAGGAGTGGTACTCCGCGACACCCAGAACACAGAGCAGAACTGCCGTGGCCGTCAGAAACAGCTGCTTCACTCCCTTAGACAAATCCGCCTCCTGATAAAATACAATCAAAAGCGGTACGAACATCATCAGACTGAGGGCATAGTACCGGGTGGTAATGGACATATCTGTAAATACGTACAGTAAAAATACGATACCGAAGCCGTAGATGCTGAACAGCAGCAGAAATTCTGCCGGAAGGGAAAGCTCCCTGCCACGCTTCCAGATCTGTATCACCAGAATCAGAAGCAACGCCATAAAACACAGGGAAAGTACAAAAAAGAGGCCTTTTCCGGAAAACAGCGGTGTATCCGGAACTCCGTCCTCCGAATAGCCGAAGGTATTCAGAAGCGTCCGCAGCACCACCTGCAGGCGGTCAAAGGTAGGCTGTACCAGCACCAGCCTGGAATACGTATCAAATAAGAAGATGCGGGACAGGATTTTATTGTTGACCAAATATCCGGCCACACCCGCCAGACTGCTGGTCCACAGATAACTGTATTTCAGGAAAAACTCCCGTGGCGTCCCAAGCTTCCTGGAATGCCGGAATACCAGGCAGAGCACAGCCAGCCACATGGGCATCAGCGTCACAGTCAGCTGACGGATGCCGCCCAGGCAGGACACAAAAGTCAGCGCGCACAGGAGCAGATGGGCTGTCTTTCTGTGTGTCTTTCCCCGGTACAGGTACAGCCACAGACCCAGAATCGTAAACGAAATCGCAAGATGCGGTATGTAATATCCCATCTCCCCCATCACATAAAAGGCTTCATGGCTGAAGGGAAGCAGCAGAAAGGGCGCGGTATACCAGAACCAGTTCTTCTTCTCCGTCAGCTGCCCCACGAAAAACCGATAAGCGACCAGAAGCCATCCATCCAGCACCAGGTTGCCCACAACACGCACAGCTGTCCAGCTGTTCGTAAACCGGAACAGCAGGGCCCGGATCCACTGGGTATTCAGAACCCGCAGTTCCGAGGAATAGACCCAGCCTCTGCTGATAAAGCCGTTTCCTCCGGAAAGCAGGCTGGCCAGCACCAGCTCCGAGGAATCATCCGCGTTCACCAGATTTTTCCCGTTTTTCCATAACACATATGAGTTTAATGCCACAATCGCCAGCAGCCACAGAATGGCCACCACTTTTTTTCTTTTGTCCTTCATGCTTTACCCCGTACAAATGTTCTGTTTTATTCAACTCACTTAGTATAACATACTCTTCCATGCTTGACAAATTTATTTTTCCTGATTTTCACTAATTTTCTTTCAAAAGATGACAAATACAGGCACATCGTGTATACAATGTACGTTTCCAACAGCCTGCTGATCATGCCGGTTTTCATACGCCAACCCGTCAATCCTATATTTGGACAATAAAAAATAGGCTTCGCCTATTCAACTCCCCTGCCCCTCATTCTTGAGGGGTGGGGGTTTCTTTTTCTTGCTTTTTCCTG
>CABIXM010000016.1:0-621 GCA_902362725.1 Clostridiaceae bacterium
CGCCGCTTTATCCCCGTCATGGTGTACCCGGAGCAAGCCGAGGTTCACATTTTGGAGGACGAAGCTGCTTCCAGAGCCTATATCGAGCAGATGTGGGCAGAAGCGATGGAGATTTACCGAAGCGGCAGGTTCAAGCTGGCTTTCAGCCCCGCCATGCAGCGGTATCTCAAAGAACACCAGCGGGATTTTATGCCGGAGGACACCAAAGCCGGAATGATACAGGCGTATCTTGATAAGTACACCGGGAGCATGGTCTGTTCCAAGCAGCTCTATAAGGAAGCCTTGAACCATGCTTTTGACGAGCCGAAGCAATGGGAAATCCGGGAAATCAACGAGATTATGAACCAGTGCATTTCCGGCTGGCGCTACTTCCCAAATCCAAGAATGTTTTCCGAATATGGCAGACAAAAGGGCTGGGTGCATGAAAACCCGGCAACGGACTCCGGCAACCCGTCTGAAAAAACGATGGACGGTTTTGTGGAGGTCACAGAACAGATGGAGCTTCCATTCTGAAAATGACAGCCCGTTGCCCCCCCCTGTTGCTATCCCGTTGCCGAGCCGGTTGCCGGGAAAAACCCCTTATTTCCGGGCTTTTCTCCCTTATAACAACCAAAACAACAG
>CABIXM010000016.1:866-74424 GCA_902362725.1 Clostridiaceae bacterium
ATCGGCGAAGGAAAATTGAGAACGCTTATTGACACACATCCCAATGAGGATTTTTATGTGATTAACGGCAATCGTGCCCTCATTAAGCGTGAGAAATTTGAGAGGTATCTGGATCAGGCTACTGCTGTGTAAACAGAGCTGACAGATTTACCGATTTCACATGATATAACTATGCGGAGAGCTGGATTTGTGCTATGATAAGAGCGCAAGTCTGGCTCTCTTTTTTGAAAGGAGAGTTCACGATGAGTGAGAAAAGACGAGATAACCGTAATCGGATTTTGCGAGAGGGCGAGTACCAGCGTAAAGATGGGAGGTATCGGTTCCGCTATATTGATGAGGACGGAAAAGAGAAAAATGTATATAGTTGGCGTTTGGACAAGAATGACCCAATGCCAAAAGGGAAGAAGCGGGAGCCTTCCCTGCGTGAGAAAGAAAAACAGATTGAAGCGGATTTGTTTGACCGTATCGTAACCAACGGTGGCAACTATACTGTTTTGGAACTGGTAGAAAAGTATGTTTCATTGAAAACAGGAGTTCGTCACAATACGGTTGCCGGATATAAAACGGTCATCAATATGCTGAAAAAAGAGAGTTTTGGGAATCTGCGAATTGATAAGGTGCGTTTGTCAGACGCAAAGGCATGGTTGATTAAGCTCCAACAAATTGATGGACGAGGATACAGTTCCATTCATTCGATCCGGGGAGTTCTCAGACCGGCATTTCAGATGGCGGTAGATGATGATTTGCTTCGTAAAAATCCATTTGAATTTGAGCTTGCCTCCGTCATTGTCAATGATTCTGTTACCAGAGAAGCGATCACCCGAAAGCAGCAGAGAGATTTGTTGAAGTTTATTCAGGAAGATAAACATTTCAGCAGATACTATGATGCAATCTATATTCTTTTTCACACAGGGCTTCGTATCTCAGAGTTCTGTGGATTGACGGTTTCAGAAATCGAGTTTGGAGAAATGCGTATTAAGGTAGACCATCAGTTACAGCGTACTGCACAGATGCAGTATGTAATTGAAGAGCCAAAAACTGACAAAGGCATCCGCTATGTGCCGATGACGGAAGCTGTCGCAGCGTGTTTTCGCAGAATCATTGCCAACCGCAAGACACCAAAAGTTGAACCGATGGTGGAAGGATATGCAGGATTTTTGTTTCTGGATAAAAACGATATGCCGATGGTTGCCCTTCACTGGGAAAAGTATCTGGAGCATATCATTCAGAAATACAACAGGATTTACCGTATCCAGATGCCGAAAGTTACCCCTCATGTATGTAGGCACACCTTTTGCTCTAATATGGCAAAATCCGGGATGAATCCGAAAACCTTGCAGTATATCATGGGTCACGCAGACATCAGTGTAACCTTGAACACTTACACCCATGTGAATTTTGATGATGCAAAGGAAGAAGTGTATCGGATAGCGAATAGTTAAAAAAGCCCGTTGGTAAGGACGCTTGCTTTACCAACGGATTTACCAAGATTGCAGGGAAAAACATAAGAAAATACGAGAAGATTTGAGAAGATACCTTGAAAAGAAAGGACAACTCAAAAGTCGGAAAACCCTGAAATATCAAGCGTTTGAGAAGAAATACAAGATTTAAATGGAGATATAAAAAGATGATTAAAGTATTATTTGTTTGCCACGGTAACATCTGCCGCAGCACCATGGCTCAATACGTCATGCAGGATCTGGTCAACCGCCATGGCCTTGCAGACCATTTCTACATCAATTCCGCCGCCACCAGCATGGAGGAGATCGGAAACCCGGTACACCGCGGAACCAGAGCGAAGTTAAAAGAGGTGGGGATTCCCTGCGGGGATCATCGGGCGGTGCAGATGCAGCGGTCGGATTATGACAAATACGATTACATCATCGGCATGGACAACTGGAACCGCCGAAACATGATGCGGATTCTGGGAAAAGATCCGGAGGGAAAGGTGTCTCTGCTTCTGGATTATACGGACCATCCGCGGGATATTGCGGATCCCTGGTATACCGGGGACTTTGATGCGACCTACGACGACGTGAAAGCGGGCTGCGAAGCCCTGCTGTCACAGATACAGAGGACAAAAGGAGGAAAATAATATGGTAACCATCGAAAAAGATCTCTGCATCGGCTGCGGAAAATGCGTAAAGGACTGCGTAGCCCATAACATCATTCTGAAAGACGGAAAAGCAGAGCCCAAGCGCGACTGCTTTCTCTGCGGTCATTGCGTAGCCGTCTGTCCCAGGGCCGCCGTATCCGTACCGGAATACAACATGGCCGAAGTAGAAGAGTACAAAAAAGAAAGCTTTACCATGAATCCAGACACCCTGCTCCACGCTATCAAATACCGCCGCAGCATCCGGGACTACCAGGACCGGAAAATCGAGCCGGAAAAAATCGACGCTCTGTTCCAGGCAGGCCGCTACACCGCCACAGCCAAAAATAACCAGAGCAGCCATTTCATCCTGGTGCAGCAGGAGCTTAGCACCTTAAAAGAACTGGTCTGGAATCACATCGACGCCCTGACAGACGTTCCGGCCACAGAGCTTCCAAAAGAATATATCCCCTTCGTCAGCTTCAACCGCCACCGGAAAGCCGATCCCACTGACGACTTCCTGTTCCGCAACGCCCCAGCCGTTCTCTACATCACCTCCGACTGGGATCTGGATGCCGGCCTCGCCGCCCAGAACATCGAACACATGGCCATCGCCCAGGGCCTGGGAGCCCTCTACAACGGCTACCTCCAGCGCATCAGCGACGAAAACGAAGCTCTGAAAACCTGGCTTGGCATCGAAAACGAACGCATCAAAGCCTGCATGCTTCTGGGATACCCAAACATGATCTACGCCCGCACGGTACCCCGCCGTGAAGCTCGCGTAACCATTCGTTGACAGAAAGGTCCGGCTCCAATCGGAGCCGGACCTTAGCACTACCTAGATCGCTTCTTCCGGAATAATTACCGCCGCAATAATATAAACCAACAACCCGGTTCCGCAGCTACCAAGCGACAGCAGCACCCACAACAACCGAATGAGTGTCGGATCAATATTGAAATACTCACCAATCCCTCCGCACACACCGCAAACCATTCTGTCATGTATCGAACGCAACAATTTCTTAGTTCCCATAATAAAATCCTCCATTCAGACATCTGTTCATCAAAAAAACAAACGCAACAGTTATAATTCAGAACCGGAATGCCCGGTTTCAATATCATGGCTGGCAGGCTGCTCCCCGGCAAACCTGAGAGAAATTGCCCCCATACCGCAGTCTGCGCTGATAATCCGTGCCGCCCCGTTGTCCACAGAGTGGGAAGAAGAGAGGCCGGAATAGCTGGAACCACCGATATCAATGGAGCCGATGCCACATTCCAGGTCATAATTATAATCCTGTTCCTCCCCGGCCACCGTGATACTGAGCTGCCCGGTGCCGCAATCCAGCTCCAGATCCGAACCGTCAAAATATCCAATGGTCAGTTCCCCCACATCGATATCGAGAGACGCATCCTCCGAAGTCAGCAGAGACTGGATAGTGCCTGCTCCAGCGCCGATATCCAGGGAAAACTGCCGCGCCTGAAGCCGGTCGGCCGTAAGTTCCGCAGCGCCCAGATCCAGCTCCATTTCCTCCAACACGCGGTCCGGAAGCAGAATCTCCAGTTCCAGGGTGGCCTTCCCTTTGGGACGTTCATCCTCCAGAACCAGCATATCGCCGTCCTCCACCGATTCCTTAAAATACTTCCCGGCATTCCGGGCTTTTACAGAGATATGGTCATCCTCCGATGTGCCAATCGTAACGGATGCATAATGGACGTCCAGTTCCAGCCTGCGGATAGCGGAATCATACGTATACTCGGAAGAATCTCCGCTATTGCTGTCTTTATTTTGTCCATGGCTCCTGGATAATGAGGGAGCCGTATAAGAAAGATTTCCGGCAAGCTGCTCCGGTTTTGCCCCTAAAAGGAAGCCAACGCCGACTCCTATCATTCCCAGTGCCGTCAGAACAGCAGCTAAAATCAAACAAATTTTTGTAAAACGTTTCATCGAATGACACCTGCCTTTCGAAATGGAAATTTAATCAGATTGACAAGTCCCTGCACCAATACGGGTACGACCTTCAACGCAATCCATAACAGCGCCAGCGACAGCAGAATCCCAAGCGCTGTCAGCAGGCAGCCTGCGCCTACGGTGGCAATTCCAAGAGCCGGTACTGCAAAGAGCTGAACCAGCCCTACGCCGATCACAAAGATTCCGGCGATAAAAATGACGATTCCGGAAACCAGAACGGCTGCTACGGTCAGAACCACTGCCAGAAGGAGGCAGAACAGAACTGCCAAAAGGCCAAAGCCAACCGGAATCACAAAGGGGCCAAGTATTATGCATAAAAGCACGATGGCGAGTATCTTCCACAGATTCCGTTCCTTTTTCGGAGCAGTTTTTTCAGTGCTTTCGGAAGCAGTCGAAGGGGAAGCCGCAGGCGCAGTCCCATTTTCAGCAAAACGTGTATCCCGGTATCCCTGCTCGGAAAACTCCGAAGCGTCGTCGGACAGACCGGCCTTGATTTTCCGGGCTACCTGCTCCGGACTGCCAAGCTCCCGGAGAATTCGCGCTTCCTCCTCCGGACCAGCATCGTCAAAATAATCATGATAGTACTGAAGGGCTTCTTCCCGCTCATTTTCAGAAATATCTGAGAGCAGAACCTGAAGCTGCTTCATAAATTCCGTTCTTGTCATGTCTCCTCACTCCCCACAAACAAATTGGAAATCCGGGTGGAATAAAGTGTCCACTCGTTCCTGTACAGATTCAACTGTGCCATCCCGGCCTCCGTAATCCGGTAGTAGCGGCGGTTTCTCCCGCCGAACTCCATGTCGTAGGTCTCCAGACAGCCATCCTTCTGAAGCCGTCGAAGCACCGGGTACAGTGTTGATTCGGAAATGTCGATAGCCTGTCGGACATCCTGGGTGATCTTATACCCGTAGGTTCCCTGAGTCTCGTGCGATACGACCGCCAACACAATGGCATCCAGAAGAGCGGCTCCCGTATTAGAAACCATGCAATCCACTCCTTATTTTATGCAATATAATTTTATAATATTATACGTCATATAGTATTATCGGATGACTATACTATACGATATATAATATCGTTTTGCCAATAGGGTTCATAAAAACTTAATAATTATCGGAAATGCTTTATTTGACAGCCTCCAGACCAGCATTTTATAATAAAAAGAAAACGTCTCCCTACGGGGATACCTGGATGCGCTGCGCTGCGAACATGCGCAAACAGAGGAAAGGAAAGGGGCGAAACAATGCAACCATTTATTATGACGGCAGATAAGGCCGTGAAAAAGTTAAAGGACGGCAATAAAAAATACCTGGACTCCGAGACCGGAAAGGGCAATATCTCCAGGGCGCTGCGCCTGTATACGAAGGAGCACGGCCAGCATCCCTATGCGATCATTGTCACCTGTTCCGATTCGCGTGTGATTCCCGAAAGCATTTTCTCCGCAGGCATCGGAGACCTGTTCGTTATTCGCGTGGCCGGAAATGTCATTGACGATCATCAGCTGGGTAGCATCGAATATGCAGCCAGCCATCTGGGCAGCCCGCTGATCGTAGTGCTGGGCCACACTTGCTGCGGTGCGGTGGACGCGGCGATCCATCACGACCCGGATGGCTATATCAAATTTATTACCGACGAGATTAAGCTGGCCATCGGAGACGAGAAGGATGATTTCAAAGCCTGCTGTCTGAATGTGCAGCGCAGCATGGATCTTATCGAGCATAGCCTAGATATTGTGAAAATGGAAGAAAAAGGAATGCAGGTAGTGGGAGCCGTGTACCACATCGAGGACGGCCGCGTGGAATTTCTGTAATCCAAATCGAAAAAAGCTATGAACCGCTGCCGTAGTGGCAATGGTTCATAGCTTTTTTATTTCAGTCTTAAGCTCTTAAGCTTTCTTAAATCCGGCTCTCTTTCTCAGGGTCGGATCGAGAATCTTCTTACGGATTCGAAGAGATTTCGGTGTAATCTCCAGAAGCTCGTCCGTATCGATGAACTCCAGGCACTGCTCCAGGCTCAGTACCCGGGGCGGGGTCAGCTTCAGGGCTTCGTCGGCGCTGGAGGAACGGGTGTTGGTCAGCTTCTTGGTCTTGCAGACGTTCAGTTCGATATCCTCGGCCTTACCGTTCTGGCCGATGACCATGCCTGCGTAAACCTTCTCGCCCGGTCCGATGAACAGGGTACCGCGCTCCTGGGCGTTGAACAGACCGTAGGTGATAGCTTCGCCTGCCTCGAACGCAATCAGAGAGCCCTGCTTCCGGTACTGGATATCTCCCTTGTAGGGGCCATAGTTCTCAAAAATGGTGTTCAGCACGCCGGTTCCCTTGGTGTCGGTCATGAACTCTCCT
Organism: Clostridiaceae bacterium; assembly: GCA_902362725.1. GTDB lineage: Bacteria > Bacillota > Clostridia > Lachnospirales > Lachnospiraceae > Laedolimicola > Laedolimicola ammoniilytica. The sequence continues at coordinate 7,273 of CABIXM010000016.1, forward strand.
CTGTATCCGATGAGACCTCTGGCCGGAATCAGGAACTCCAGACGGGTGGATCCGGTGCCGTTGCTGTGCATATTGATGAGCTCGCCTTTACGCTCGCCCAGTTTCTGGATGACATTTCCCGCGTACTCGTCGTCCACGTCGATGTAAGCGCGCTCCATGGGCTCCAGCTTCTTGCCCTTCTCGTCGGTGTGATACAGAACCTCAGCCTTGCTGACTGCGAACTCGTAGCCCTCGCGGCGCATATTCTCGATGAGGACGGACAGATGCAGCTCGCCTCGTCCGGAGACTTTAAAGCGCTCAGTGGATTCGGTTTCCTCTACGCGCAGGCTGACGTCGGTGTTCAGCTCTCGGAACAGACGGTCGCGCAGATGGCGGGAGGTGATATATTTACCCTCTTTACCGGCCAGGGGGCTGTCATTTACCAGGAAATCCATGGAAATGGTCGGCTCAGAAATCTTCTGGAACGGAATAGCCACCGGGTTCTCCGGGGAGCACAGGGTATCGCCGATATGGATGTCCGCAATGCCGGAGATAGCTACGATGGAACCCACAGTTGCTTCAGATACATCTACCTTATTCAGACCGTCAAACTCATAGAGCTTGCTGATCTTGACCTTCTTAAATTTGTCCGGATCGTGGTGGTTTACCATGACCATATCCTGGTTGATACGGATGGTACCGTTGTCCACCTTGCCGATACCGATACGGCCCACGTACTCGTTGTAGTCAATGGTGCTGATCAGTACCTGGGTTCCGGCATCCGGATCTCCCTCGGGAGCCGGGATGTAGTCCAGAATAGTCTCGAAGAGCGGCGTCATATCCTTGGGCTCGTCGTCCAGGTTCCGCATGGCGTAGCCGGCCTTGGCGGAAGCGAAGATGAACGGACAATCCAGCTGCTCGTCGGAAGCGTCCAGATCCATGAACAGCTCCAGAACCTCGTCTACCACCTCAGTGGGGCGGGCCTCAGGACGGTCAATCTTATTGACGCAGACGATAACCGGAAGGTCCAGGTCCAGGGCTTTCCGAAGCACGAATTTGGTCTGGGGCATGGAGCCTTCGAAAGCGTCGACCACCAGGACGACACCATTTACCATCTTCAGAACCCGCTCTACCTCGCCGCCGAAATCCGCATGGCCCGGGGTATCGATGATGTTAATTTTCACGCCCTTATAGGTAACGGCGGTATTCTTGGACAGGATGGTAATACCTCGCTCACGCTCGATATCGCCGGAGTCCATGACGCGCTCCGCCACCTCCTGGTTGGCGCGGAATACGCCGCTCTGCTTTAAGAGCTCGTCTACCAGTGTAGTCTTACCGTGGTCTACATGGGCAATAATTGCAATATTTCTGATATCTTCTCTTTTCATAAAACAATTCCTCAATGTAAATAGATACTTCGTCAACCTTTACAGTTTATCACATTTTCGGCCAATTACAAGGGAAATCTGCTTACTCAGCGTACTTTTTCAAATGCAACCTAGAAAAAATTTACAGAAACGGTTCTAATTGGAAAATCCTGGACATATATATTTATGAATAATACAGGAATCCGGCGGAAGTATGCGCGAAAATGCCATTTCCAAGGGGAGAAGAAGGGAGAACACAAACTATGTCAGATAAGGTAATTGAGAACAACCAGGTGTCGGTAAGCGGAGAAATTGTATCGGGATTTACGTTCAGCCATGAGGTATTTGGTGAGGGCTTCTATATGGTGGATATTCTGGTCCGCCGCCTGTCCGATTCAGCGGATCAGATTCCGGTGATGATATCCGAGCGGCTGATTGACGTATCCGGGGATTACGTGGGAGAATACATCCGCATCGGCGGACAGTTCCGCTCCTACAACCGGCACGAAGAGAAGAAGAACCGGCTGGTGCTGTCGGTTTTCGCCAGAGAGGTGGAATTCCTGGACGGGGAAATGGAAAATGCCAAGACGAACCAGATCTTCCTGGACGGCTACATCTGTAAGCCACCGGTGTATCGGAAGACGCCTCTGGGCCGGGAGATCGCGGATCTGCTTATCGCGGTAAACCGCCCTTATGGGAAATCGGACTACATCCCCTGCATCTGCTGGGGCCGGAATGCCCGCTTCGCCTCAGGCTTCGAGGTGGGAGGCCATGCCCAGATCTGGGGCAGGATCCAGAGCCGGGAGTACGTGAAAAAGCTCAGCGAGACCGAGTCCGAGCGGCGGATTGCTTATGAGGTGTCGGTGAGCAAGCTGGAGTATGAATACTGAACTTGCAATTCCTCCTGTTTTGTTGTATGATGGGCTTAATTATCGAGGCATTCAGAAACAAAGGTTCACAGGCGGATTCTGAGAAGCGTCTGTGGACACAGCGAACAACAAGGGAGTATGGAAAATGGGAAAAGCACATGTAACTGTCTTTTGCGGTAACGGAAGAGGGAAAACCTCAGCGGCGCTCGGACAGGGAATCTTCGGAGCCAGCGCAGGGAAATCCGTCATTATCATACAGTTCCTGAAGGGAAAGATTGGCGAGCGCATTGATTTTATCAAGCGTCTGGAGCCTGAGATTAAAGCCTTCTGCTTTGAAAAATCCGATGTGAACTATGAGGCGCTATCGCCGGAGGAACAGAAGGAAGAAGCGATGAATATCCGCAATGGCCTGAACTTCGCCAGAAAGGTACTGACCACGGACGGCTGCGACGTCCTGATTCTGGATGAGGTACTGGGACTGATCGATAAGGGTATCCTGACGGTGGAAGAGCTGAAGACATTGCTCGAAGCCGGAGACGGCGATACGGAGCTGATGTTGACCGGCATCCGGATGTATGATGAGCTGTATCCGTACGTGGACGAGGTATTTCGCATCGACACCTTGAAATAAATAAAGACAGGTGTATCTGCCAGGCGGACAAAAAACATGAGATGTCCGGAAAGCGTTGACAAGCGGTACACACTGTGCTAATCTGAACATAATTGGTAACAAATTAAATAGGAAGAAAGATAGAGGTTGCGTTTTCCATTAGTACCTTTTCGGATATGGCAGGCATAGACGAAGAAGAGGGAAAGGGGCCGACGCCGAAAGAGATTGTTTCCTGTGAGTGGTTTCTTGGGCATACCGTGAAGAACGATATGACTGTCATCAGTTTCTGATGGGGCGCTATCCAGAGAGCAGTATCATAAAGCAGATTCTTTTGGGGCGGCCTTCACGGGTACGCCTCATTTTTTAAACCTTAGATTCATTTAGCAGGAGGAAATGAAAATGGCTATTTTTAAGGGAGCAGCAGTTGCAATTGTAACACCGTTTCTGGACAATGGAGAGATTAACTATCCGAAGCTTTCTGAGCTTCTGGATTACCAGATTGAAAATGGCACAGACGCCATCGTCATCTGCGGAACCACCGGTGAGTCATCCACACTGAGCCACGAGGAGCATCTGGAGGCGATTCGCTTCACCGTAGAGCATGTGAAGAAACGCGTGCCGGTTATCGCCGGAACCGGTTCCAATTGTACGGAGACTGCCATTTATCTGTCCCGGGAGGCAGAAAAATACGGCGCGGACGCACTGCTGGTGGTGACTCCTTACTATAATAAGGCGACCCAGAAGGGGCTCATCGCCCACTATACCGCAGTGGCAGAGTCCGTAAGCCTGCCCATCATCATGTACAATGTGCCGTCCCGTACTGGCTGCAATATCCAGCCCGAGACAGCCGTAGCGCTGGCTAAGAATGTCAGGAACATCGTCGGCATCAAGGAAGCCAGCGGCAATATCTCTCAGGTAGCGAAGCTGATGCAGCTGGCAGACGGATGCATCGAGCTCTACTCCGGAAATGACGATCAGGTAGTTCCGATCCTGTCTCTGGGCGGATACGGCGTTATCTCTGTACTTTCCAATGTGGCGCCGAGACAAACCCACGACATGGTCATGAAGTACCTGGAGGGCGACACCGCAGGCAGTCTTGCCATCCAGATGAAGGCCATTCCGGTCATCGACAAGCTGTTCTGTGAAGTGAATCCGATTCCGGTAAAAGCAGCCCTGAATCAGATGGGCTTTGAGGTCGGCCCCCTTCGCATGCCGCTGACCGAGATGGAGCCGGAGCACCAGGCGCAGCTGAAGCAGGCAATGATTGATTTTGGAATCGAGGTAAAATAACAAATGACAAAGATAATACTTCACGGCTGTAACGGCCGTATGGGACAGATGCTGACGGGACTTCTGAAGGAGGATCCGGAAGCAGAAGTGGTAGCAGGCGTAGATGGTTACACTGGTATCGCCAATAACTATCCGGTATTCACAACGATTGATGAGTGTGATGTACAGGCTGACGTAGTCATCGACTTTTCCAATGCAAAGGCGGCAGATGGCCTGCTGGATTACTGCGTACGGACCAAGACGCCGGTTGTTCTGTGTACCACAGGTCTCTCCGAGGAGCAGCTTGTCAAGGTAGAAGAGGCGGCTAAAGAAACCGCGGTTCTGAAGTCTGCCAATATGTCTCTGGGGATTAACCTGCTCATGAAGCTCTTAAAGGAAGCGACTCCGACTCTGGCGGCAGCCGGATTTGATATCGAGATCGTAGAAAAGCACCACAATCAGAAGCTGGATGCTCCCAGCGGTACCGCCCTGGCCCTGGCTGACTCTATCAACGAGGCTTCTGACGGAGCTTATCACTATGTATACGACAGAAGCCAGGAACGCAAAAAGCGCGACAGCCGTGAAATCGGCATCTCCGCTGTCCGCGGCGGCACCATCGTAGGCGACCACGACGTGATTTTCGCAGGCACCGACGAAGTCATCACCTTTGAGCACCGGGCTTACTCCCGCGCTGTATTTGGTAAGGGAGCGATTCAGGCAGCTAAGTTCCTGGCGGGAAAACCGGCGGGTAGATATGACATGAGCGACGTGATATAACCAGTTCAGGCAAGCTTCTGTGCAGGCAGATACTATGCTTGCATAAGAATCTGCCTGTATGGAAGCTTGTGTTGAGCGCCATGTCATGAGCAAAAATGAGCTGCGTAGCAGCGGAGAGCTCCGGAGGAGCGCTTTTGCGAATGGCGCGCCTGACTGAACGTCCCTGTTCACAAAACTTTCACTCAAAAATCACAGAATCCATTCAGAAAAAACACAAAAGAGGAATATCCTTAGACAGATACGTCTGCAGGGATGTTCCTCTTTTTTCGCTCTATAGGAAATACCGTGTTACATTAAAATGTGAAAGTCATGATTCCTATAGAGCAAAAAGCCCCTCCGGGGGATCGCACTGCGGCGGAATGGAATCATGTCGCTTATGCGACCCGCCGCAGGCGGAGAATCCTGCTTCGCAGGATTCTTTCTTATTACAGAAAGGAGCCAACAGGCAGTCGATGAGAGTGAAGGAGGAAAGAAACTTGATCGAAGTCAAAGACCTGGTGAAACGCTACAGCAAAAATACTGCAGTGGATCACTTGAATTTTCACGTACAAAAAGGTCAGATCTACGGATTCTTAGGCCCCAACGGCGCCGGAAAATCCACCACTATGAACATGATGACCGGCTATCTGGCTCCTACTGAGGGCCAAATCCTGATCAACGGCCACGACGTAGCTGAAGAGCCCATGGAAGCCCGGAAATGTATCGGCTACCTGCCGGAGATTCCGCCGCTTTATCCGGATATGACTGTGCTGGAATATCTGCGCTTTGCTGCAGAGCTGAAACAGGTGCCGAAAAATGACCGGAGCAGCGAGGTGGAGCGCGTCATGGGCGAAACCCGCATCAAAGACATGGAGCACCGCCTGATCCGCCATCTGTCCAAAGGCTATAAGCAGAGAGTGGGACTGGCCCAGGCTTTGCTTGGGGATCCGGAGGTTCTGATTCTGGATGAGCCCATGGTCGGCCTGGATCCCAAGCAGATCATCGAGATTCGGGAACTGATCCGCGGGCTTGGACAAAAGCATACGGTTATATTGAGTTCCCATATTCTGTCGGAGATCACCAGCGTCTGTGACCATGTCCTGATCATTTCCCATGGAAAGCTGGTGGCCAGCGACACGCCGGAAAATCTGGGCAGCTACATGAAGCATTCAGACGCAATGGAACTGCAGGTGCGGGGAAGCAAAGGGGCCTGCGAGCAGGCTATGGAGCTTTTGAAGCAAGTAGAGGGGCTGGAAGTGAGGACCACGCCCGCGGCGTTGGAGGATGTGTTCCTGGAGCTGACTGATGAGGAAAATAATGGAAATTCTGATACGGCAGCAAGACAGGAAAAATCAGAGAGCTTTTCACTTGGGAAAAAGAAACAGAAAACAGAAGACACAGAAGAGAAAGCGGTTTCTGTGGAAGAACAAAAATCTGACGAAAAGGAGGAACAGTAACATGTGTGCGATTTACAAAAAGGAACTGCGGGCGTATCTGACCTCCATGACCGGCTACATCTTCATGGCCGTGCTGTTGGCTGTCACCAGCCTGTACTATGTGGCCAACTGTCTGGTGGGCGGCTACCCGGCCTTCGGAGCTGTTCTCTCCTCTGTTTATTTTGTATTGCTGATTATTGTGCCGGTTCTGACCATGCGGAGTATGGCTGAGGAAAAACGCCAGAAGACCGACCAGCTCTTGATGACAGCGCCGGTTTCCCTTTGGAAAATTGTGTTGGGCAAATACCTGGCCATGGTGACGATTTTCCTGATTCCCATGGCGATTTTGTGCCTGTATCCGCTGATTCTGCTGCAATTCGGAAGCGTCTCATTGCCTATGGCCTATACTGCGATTCTGGGCTATACCCTGTTCGGCGCGGCGTGTCTGGGAATCGGGCTGTTCCTGTCGGCCCTCACCGAAAGCCAGGTTATCGCGGCGGTGCTGACCTTCGGCGTCCTGTTCTTCCTGAACATGGCCTCCGGCATCGCCAATGTCATCGGAGCCAGCGGCGTCCTGGCGTCGGTTTTGAACGCCCTTTGCATCTACCAGCCGTTCATTAATTTCGTGCAGGGGATGTTCGATCTGACTGGCGTCCTGTACTATGTGACGGTCATCATTCTGTCCCTGTTCCTGACAGTGCAGCTCATGCAGAAAAAGCACGGCACCTATCGGGCCAGCATGGTGGTCTTCGGCTGCGTGGCTGCGGTGCTGGTGAATCTGATAGCAGGAAAGCTGCCGTCCCAGTACCTGAAATACGACGCCAGTGACCAGAAGCTTTTCACCACCGGCGACCAGACGGCGGAGATTGTAAAAGGCCTGGACGAGGATATTACCCTCTACCTGATTGCCCAGCAGGGCAGCGAGGACGCCACCTTACAGGAATTGCTGGATCGCTACGCAGGATTATCCTCCCACATCAAGGTAGAGACGAAGGATCCGGTGCTTTACCCGAATTTCGCCTCCCGGTATACCAGTGAAAATCTGTCCGAAAACAGCGTGCTGGTGGTGGGACAGAACCGTTCAAAGGCTGTGGATTACTATGATATCTATCAGTATAGTATGGATTATTCCACTTACAGCAGCTCCTTAAGCAGCTTCGACGGCGAGGGTCAGATCACCAGCGCCATTGCCTATGTAACCGCCGAGGATATGCCGGTCGTCTACACGCTGACCGGTCACGACGAGGCAGAGCTGAGTACCACAGTCACTTCTTCCATTGAAAAGGAAAATATTGAATTAAAATCCTTGAGCCTGCTGACGGAGGAGGCTGTGCCGGAGGACGCGAAAGCTGTTATTATCTACGGTGCGATTTCCGATATTTCAGCGGATGAGAAAAATAAACTGGAAACCTATCTGGAGCAGGGCGGACAGCTTGTGATGCTGACTGGCTACACGGACAAGGAAACGCCGAATCTGGACAGCCTGCTGAGTGACTATGGAATCGCTCTGGCAGAGGGTCTGGTACTGGAGGGCGACAGTCAGCATCACCTGCCCAATTATCCCTATTATCTGCTGCCGACGATTCAGAGTTCCACGTATACATCGGACGTCAGCTCCCGCAATGTTCTGCTGGCCTTTGCCCAGGGCATGACAGAAAGCCCGGATATCAGTGACGATCTGACCTATGAAAGTCTGCTGACCACCTCCGCCCTGTCCTATTCCAAGACCAACCTGGAATCCGAAAATCTCGATCAGGAGGAGGGCGATATTGCGGGGCCCTTTGACCTGGGTGCTGTCGTCACCAAAACCATTGACGAAGACACAGAAGCAAAACTCATCGTGTTCTCTTCTGAGACTCTGCTGGATGAACAGGTAGACAATATGGTATCCGGCGGCAACAGCACAATGTTTCTGAATGTGATGAGTCAGTTGGTAGACCATGAAAACACCGTTTCTATCGAGCCCAAAAGTATGAGTACCGAATACCTGACGGTAAGTGCGGGCAGCGCTATTTTCTGGGGGATTCTGACGATTATTCTGCTCCCGCTGTTTCTGCTCATTACAGGGGGCGTTATCTGGTTTGGAAGGAGGAAACGGTAGATGACGAAAAAGAAAAGACAGGTAAAGCTGCTGGCGGCGATAGCCGCCCTGGCTGTCCTGACTCTTGTCTATGTTCTGGTTAGCCGGGCAGACTGGAATCATGAGGAAGACGAAACCACGGAAGAAATCGAGGTTTTAAGCGTAGCGCCTGCGGAAATCAGTGAAGCCGAGATCACGAATTCCTATGGCACCCTGTATCTAAGCTATGATGGCGAAACCTGGATCAGCCCGGATAACCCGGAGATGGATCTGAATCAGGATGCTCTGGCGACCCTGTGGAATCGGTTGAATCCGCTGTCTGCTGTCCGGGATCTGGGCGAAGCGCCGGAGGACTTAAGTGCTTACAGTCTTGCTGATCCGGCTGTCACGATCCGGATCATCCGCGATGACGGTACGGAACTTACTGTCTCTATCGGCAGTACGGCTTCGGATGGAAATGTGTATGTGATGACTTCGGAAAGTGATCATATCTATACCTGTGACAGTTATCTGGCGACGGCTTTTACGTGCAGCTTACGTGATTTTGAGGCGACTGTTGAGGAAGAACCGGGAGATAGCGAGTCTGCGGAATAGAAGGACGGACGGGTCGGGGCTTTAGAACCCACAAACCACTGGAAATGTGGAAGAAATTCCTTTATACTGAAAAAGACGTCTGTAAAGGAGAATTACTATGAAGATAAAAGCATGGAGCATCCTGCTCTCCCTTATCCTGACTTTGACGCTTATTTCCCTGGCTGTCGTCCTGACCCTGGCCTGCAAGCCACTGTATTATCTGGATATCCACGCACTCCATATTCCGGAAACTACCGGCTATACGATTTCGGAGATTAAAGCGAATTATGACGCAGTCATCGACTACAGCCTGAGCTTCGGAAATGCTCCGCTGGAATTTCCCACGTTTCCCATGTCGGAGGGCGGGCGCATTCATTTTGAAGAAGTAAAGAACATCTTCAATCTTTTTAAATGCATGGCTATCTTCGGTACACTGACAGGTGCCGCCGGGATTCTTCGGCAGCGCCGTAAGCAAAGCTATGGATATCTGAAGCTGACGGCTATCCTGACTGTGGCCCTGCCAGCCGTTATCGGAGCAACCGTCGCCCTGAACTGGGACTGGACTTTTGCCGCGTTTCATGAGCTCGCTTTCAACAATGACTACTGGCTCTTCGACCCTGCCACCGACCCGGTTATCAATATCCTGCCGGATGCGTATTTTCTGCACTGCGCAGTTATGATTCTGGTGCTGGTGATCCTGGGAAGCCTTATCTGCGGTCTGATTTACCGGCGAGTACAGAGAAAGAATGTGAAATAAGAAGAAAAACAGAAAGTAAAATAGAATGTAATATAGAGCGCAAACGGCTGCCCGACAGAATCACCTGCGGGCAGTGGGGATTAACGCGGATATGAAGCAGAGTATCGAAGATATCATGGAATGTTAGTTATAGAAATGAAACAAGAACAGAGGCTGTCACTTCATTCGTGGAGCGTTTCTGTCTTTCTAATAATATTAAATCGTGATTTATTTCTCCTCTTCCTTAATCTCCCAGTGAATCAAGAACGTCAGCGCAGCCCTGAGCGCAATAATTCCTGCCACCGTTCCGATTTCTTTCCAGTCCCGGACCACTACGGTTCGCAGGATCTCGCTTCCCAGCTTAAATTCCAGACCCATGGCCAGCCCCCGGGCCAGGGTCAGCTTTGTGTCCGGAGAGCGGTGCAGGTAACTCCAGAAGCCCCGCAGGCCTGAGAAAATGATAATGCCCACGCCGATAAATTCAAAGAGCAGAATCGCTCCGTCCACGATATTTTCCAGAATGAGGTGCAGTAATTCTAAAAATTCCATAGTAAAATCCCCCCGATTTTCTAAAGTAAGATAAGGACAGTATAACATAAGTTCACACATATTGATATAGGTTCCATCGTCATTGTCAACGCCCCCCCTGAAGTCACGCATGGAATTTACCAGATCATAGGAATTTCAGTTCCGAAAGAAGAGAGGCAGCAAGAAAGCAGCCGATGTTTTTTTAGCTGGGCAGTGAATGCTCGGGGGCGTTTTTTATGTCAAATTGCTGATTGACAAACTGTAGACTGAATGATAATATGCCATTAATAATACTACTAATAATATCAGAGGAGGGAAGAATATGTTAAAGAAAGAACTGGAGGAGAGCTACATACGTATACTGCAGAGAGAACTGGTGCCTGCATTGGGATGTACAGAACCTATTGCGCTTGCTTATGCAGCGGCAAAGGCCTGCAAAGTACTGGGACAGTTCCCGGAAAAAATGATTGTGTATTGCAGCGGTAATGTAATAAAAAATGTGAAAGCAGTAACGGTACCGAATTCAGGCGGAATGCGTGGAGTAGACGCAGCCTGTGTACTTGGGGCAGTAGGCGGAAATGCAGACAGAGAGTTAGAGGTTTTAGAGGATATCACAGAGGAAGACATAAAAAAGACAAGGAAGCTGTTAAAAACAGATTTCATTGAATGCAGGCTTCAGAAGGATGTGGAGAACTTATACATTGTAGCTGAGGTATATGCAAAAAATCATTCGGCAAAAGTAAAAATAGTCAACCGGCATACGTTAATTACAGAGATTGTAAAAGATGAAAAAGTAATCTATCAGATAGATATGGCAGCTGAGAACAGCAAGGAAGATTATGCAAAGCTGACGATTCGTGATATTTTGGAGTTTGCAAATACAGTAGCGACAGATAAACTGAAGAATGTTTTGGACAGACAGATAGAGATGAATCAGGCTGTTTCCAATGAGGGAATGAAGAATCCTTACGGTGCTGAAGTAGGAAGAACCTTAATGGAAAAAGCGGATTCAAGTGTACGGACCAGAGCCTGTGCCTATGCAGCTGCAGGATCTGATGCCAGAATGGGAGGCTGTTCTCTGCCAGTGGTGATTAATTCTGGAAGCGGTAATCAGGGAATGACAGTAAGTCTGCCAGTCATTGTATACGCAGAGTATCTTGGAAAGTCAAGAGAAGAATTATACAGAGCATTGATTGTAAGTAATCTGGTTGCAATTCATCAGAAGCATTATATAGGAAGCTTATCCGCGTTTTGCGGCGCAGTCATTGCAGCCAGCGGCGCGGGAGCGGCAATTACCTATATGATGGAGGGTTCTTATGAAGCAGTATCAAGAACCATTGTAAATACAGTTGCGAATGTCGGGGGCATTGTATGTGATGGAGCAAAAGCATCCTGCGCTGCTAAAATTGCCTCTGCAGTAGATGCGGCGATTTTAGCGCATAGCCTGAGTATGAAGGGACGTACGTTCCATGAAGGGGAAGGAATTATACAGGATACGGTAGAAGAAACGATACAGAGTGTCGGATATGTGGGCCGAGTGGGAATGAAAGAAACAGATCACCAGATCCTGAAAATTATGTTGAATCAGGTTCAATTTGAAAAATAAGATATGATTGGAGCATATAATCCGGAAAAGGGCTGTACATATCCGCAGCACCATGAATGCTATCAGATAGATGAGAGTATTTTAAAGCGCGGCGTGGCCATGTATGTGCAAATGGCCGTAGATTTTTTGAAACAGTAGATTTTTAATCTTCCGTTTGCTATAATCAGATAGAAAAGGAGGCTGTTTATGAAAAACGAAAAGAGCCTGAAGGACACAATCTATAACGCAATACTGGAAGATATATTTTCATTGGAATATAAACCTGGAGATATTTTAAATGAAAAGGCGCTGGTTGAAAAGTATGAGTGTAGTAAATCGCCAGTCAGGGAAGCACTTTTAGAGCTGTGCAAAGACAATGTGTTGCGCAATATTCCGAGATATGGATATGAAGTGGTAAAACTTACAATGGATGATGTGCGTGAAATGATAGAATTCCGCTATCTTCTGGAGGCGGGAATTCTTCGCAAGCAATATTCAGATCTGACGGAAGTTCATTTTTCTATTCTGGAAGATATAGATAAGCAGTGCAGAAAAAAAGAAAATACAATGTGGGAGCATTGGAGCTTAAACACGGAATTCCATCTGAAGCTGGTTGGATTTGGAAGAAATAATTTTGCGATGGAAGAATTGAAAAGGTGTATGGACAGATTAAAACGCGCATATACGAGATTTTGCTGGGAGCAATATGAGTTGGAATTGGAACTGGATACACGAAATCATGCAATGATTATACAGGCATTACGCGAGCGTGATATAGAGAAAGCGGTACAATATCTTGCAAGGGATTTGAACGATTTTGGCGGGAAAAATTACAGGTTTATAGAGGAAAAAAATATGTAAAAGACTGGCTGTTGAAGGCAACTTTAACAGCCAGTCTTTTAAAAGGATAAAGAGAGATGAAAAAAAGGATAACTGCGATTCCGGGAAGCCTGATGCTGATTCCAATGGCGATATCTGCGCTCGTATGCACTTATTACCCATTTCTTAGCAGATTAAAGAGCCCGGCTTCAGAGAGTGTCGGCTGTTGAAGTGGCAGCATGTCTGAGTAGTATGAGCCCCGGTGTTTATATAGCGCTGATGAATGAAAAAGGCGATGATGTAGACAAAGCCGGTTATACATTTATAAGTTTGGTATCATTGCCGTTTATCCCTGTTTGTTTTTTGAGTATTTCAGAAGGCAGTGGAATAGACTGGTGTCTGTCTCTGTCCCGGCAATTCTGGCGTCTGAACATATAGAATATCTGCCATATGTGGAAACTGCAACCGCTCAGATTGCGATGGTTGTATTATTAAGTACATTTATGACACCGGTATTCGTAAAAATATTGGACTCTAAAAAAGCATAAGAAATTTATAACTGTTCACATATTTTTAAGATTTATTTTCTTGACAATCCATAACAATCGTAATAACATATAGGATACTATATAGGACACTATATAGTATCCTATTTATTATGAAAAAATTCGCAGAAGGAGGATCAACCAATGAGGAGGGGGCCCAGCCCAATCAGCAAGCGGATTCGGATTATCAACAACAAGTTCCGCAAGCTGTGGGATAAAAATCTTCTGAAATACAACCTGACCGGCGTGCAGATGGAAATACTCTGCTACCTGAAATGCAATCCGGACAAGGAAATCCATCAGCGGGAGATCGAGTACTGGTTCCAGTTGAAAAACCCGACGGTGACCGGTATCCTGAACCGGCTGGAGGAAAAAGGCTATATCACCAGGCGGCGCAATCCGGCTGACGGCAGATACCGGATCATTGAAGTGACGGAAAAAGGCAATCAGGTCATGGAGGATATGGGAGAGGGAGCCAGAAATCTGGACGAACGAATCTACGCCTGTATGACGGACGAGGAACAGGCAAAGCTTCTGGAGCTTCTGGATCGGATTTTGGCGACTATGACGGAAAATGATGGAACAGAAGAACAGTTAGAGCAGCATAGAGAAAGAATCACACAAGGAGGACACACATGCTGAAGACATTAAAGGCCTATATAGGCGAGTACAAAAAGACGGCCATCTCAGCGCCGATTTTTATTGTCTTCGAGGTTATCTTTGAGATGATCATTCCGCTTCTGATGGCGGCTATCATCGACAACGGACTTGAGACAGGCAACATGAAATATGTAATCACGATGGGACTGGTGATGCTTCTGGTATCCTTTGCGTCCCTGTTCTGTGGATCCATGGCGGCGAAGCAGGCGGCCATCGCGTCTACCGGATTTGCGAAAAATGTAAGAGAGGGAATGTACAATCATATCCAGGAATTTTCCTTCTCCAATATCGACCATTTCTCTACCGCGGGACTGGTTACGCGTCTGACCACCGATGTAACGAATGTACAGAACGCGTTCCAGATGATGATGCGTATGCTGATGCGCGCGCCGGTCATGCTGGTTACGGCCATGACGATGACCTTTATCATCAACGCCAGACTGTCCTGTGTATATCTGGTGGCGCTGGTATTCTTAGGAATCGTCATTGCCTTCCTGATGGGCCGCGTAGGAAAATATTTCCGTGAAATGTTCGACAAATACGACGCCCTGAACGCGGATATCCAGGAAAATCTGACCGGTATTCGGGTAGTCAAGGCGTACGTGCGTGAGGAGCATGAGAAGCAGAAGTTCGGCAAGGCCTCCGAGGCCGTATACCGCTGCGCGGTTCGGGCCCAGAAGCTGATGGTCAGCATGATGCCCACCATGCAGTTTACGGTTTACGCCTGTATCATCGCGGTGTCCTGGCTGGGCGCCAGAACCATCGTGGCGGGCAATATGACCACTGGCCAGCTGATGAGTCTCTTTACTTATACGATGAATATCATGATGAGCCTGATGTTCATCGCCATGGTAGCCGTTATGCTGACCATGGCTAAATCCTCCGCAGAGCGTATCTGCGAGGTCTTAAATGAAAAGAGCAGCCTGACCAATAAGGAGCAGGCCGTCACAGAGGTTCCCGATGGCTCCATTACCTTTGACAACGTATCCTTCAGCTACCGGAACGACGAGGGGAACCTGAATCTGGATCATATCAATCTGGAAATCAAATCCGGCGAGACCGTAGGGATCCTGGGCGGCACCGGAAGCGCCAAGTCTACGCTGGTACAGCTGATCCCAAGATTGTATGACGTAACAGGAGGAAGCGTCCGGGTAGGCGGCATCGACGTCCGGGATTATGACCTGGATTCCCTCCGGAATCAGGTGTCCATGGTGCTTCAGAAGAATGTGCTGTTTTCCGGCACCATCAAGGAAAACCTGCGCTGGGGCGATAAGGACGCCAGCGATGAGGAGCTGATCCGTGTCTGTAAGCTGGCCTGCGCCGATGAATTTATCCAGCGCTTCCCGGAGCAGTATGACACCTGGATTGAGCAGGGCGGCAGCAATGTGTCCGGCGGACAGAAACAGCGTCTCTGTATCGCCAGAGCCCTGTTAAAGAAGCCGAGAATCCTGATTCTGGACGATTCCACCAGCGCGGTGGATACCCATACGGATGCCATGATCCGGAAGGCCTTCCGGGAGGAGATTCCCGATACCACCAAGATCATCATTGCCCAGCGTATCTCTTCCGTACAGGATTCGGATAAGATTATCGTGCTGGACGACGGTGCGGTTAGCGGTGTCGGAACCCATGCGGAATTATTGAAAAATAACGCAATCTACCGGGAAGTATACGAATCCCAGCAGAAGCCCACAGACAGCGAAGGAGGTGACGCAGAATGAGCAACAGCAAAAGACCTGGAGGTCCCGGAGGACCCAGAGGCATGAGAAAAGGCCCCAAGGCGAAAAACCCCATGAAGACGCTGAAGCGGATCTTCGCGATCATCGTAAAGGGTTATCCGATTCAGTGCGTACTGGTTATCATCGGTATCGTAGTCGGAGTACTGGCCAACGTATACGGCAGCTTATTTCTGCAGTCTCTGATCGATGACTATATCACACCCCTGGTGGGAAGCTCCGCACCGGATTTCACGCCGCTTTTGAAGGCACTGGCCACCATGGCAGTGATTTATCTGGTGGGCGTAGTCTCCAACTATCTGTACAACCGCCTGATGATTTACATTTCCGAGGGCAGCCTGAAAAAAGTAAGGGACGGACTGTTCGACCACATGGAGACCCTGACGATCCCGTATTTTGACACCCATACCCACGGAGACCTGATGAGTATCTACACCAATGATACAGATACCCTGCGCCAGATGATCAGCCAGAGTATCCCGCAGCTGCTGTCCTCCGCCATTACCATCGTCAGCGTATTCGCGTCCATGGTATACTTAAGCCCGATTCTGACCCTGATGATCATTGCCATGGTATTCGTCATGACAAATGTCATCAAGAAAATCGGCGGCCAGTCTGGCCGGTACTTTATGGCGCAGCAGCAGGATCTGGGTAAAGTCAACGGCTACATCGAGGAAATGATGGACGGCCAGAAGGTGGTAAAGGTCTTCTGCCATGAAGAAGAAGCGAAAGAAAAATTCAAGGAGCTGAACGACAAGCTCTTCGACAGCGCCAGCAACGCGAACATCTACGCCAACGTGCTGATGCCGGTAATGGGAAATATTGGAAATATCAATTATGTACTGACCACCATCGTAGGCTCTCTGCTGGCTATCGGCGGGATCGGCGGCCTGACTCTGGGCGGTCTTGCCTCCTTCCTGCAGCTGACAAGAAGCTTCAATCAGCCGATTGCGCAGATTGCCCAGCAGTTCAACTCTATCATTATGGCCCTGGCAGGCGCGGAGCGAATCTTCAACCTGATGGATGAGCCCTCTGAGCAGGACGGCGGTTATGTAACCCTGGTCAATGCCCGCTATGAGGGTGACAAGCTGGTGGAGGTGCCGGAGCGTACCGGTATCTGGGCCTGGAAGCATCCCCATCATGACGGTACCATCACATACACGGAGCTGAAGGGCGACGTAGTCATGGACGGGGTAGACTTCGGTTATACACCGGAAAAAACCGTACTTCACGACATTAAGCTCTACGCGAAGCCCGGACAGAAGGTGGCCTTTGTAGGCGCTACCGGAGCCGGAAAAACGACCATTACCAACCTGATTAACCGGTTTTACGATATTCAGGACGGAAAGATCCGTTACGACGGTATCAACATCAATAAGATTAAGAAGCAGGATCTGCGCCGTTCCCTGGGTATGGTACTTCAGGACAGCCATCTGTTCACCGGCACCGTAGCCGACAATATCCGGTACGGCAAGCTGGACGCCACCGACAGCGAGGTCAAGGGCGCAGCCATGCTGGCAGGAGCAGACAGCTTTATCAGGCACCTGCCCCAGGGCTATGATACCATGCTTACCGGAGACGGCGGCAACCTGTCCCAGGGACAGCGTCAGCTTCTGACGATAGCCCGGGCAGCCATTGCAGATCCGCCTGTTCTGATTCTGGATGAGGCGACCTCCAGTATCGATACCCGTACAGAGGCCATCGTACAGCGGGGTATGGACAGCCTGATGGAGGGCCGTACCGTATTTGTTATTGCCCACCGTCTGTCTACGGTCCAGAATTCAGATGTCATCATGGTGCTGGATCAGGGCCGAATTATCGAGCGGGGCAGCCACGAGGAGCTGATTGCCCAGAAGGGTAAATATTATCAGCTCTATACCGGAGCCTTTGAACTCTCATAACCTTAATCTCGAAAACCAGCTCTGTGGGGTTCGAAAAATCAGGGTGTCCGGCTTTTCGCGGATTGTGTGTGTCTGGGGCGAACAGGCTTGCCTGTCCGTTCCAGACATACATTGTCTGTGAAACGTCCGAACACACGATTTTTGAACCTCGCAGAGCGTCCGTCTTAAAAGGAGCTTTTATGCGAGAAAAATTTCAACATTTTATGCAGGGACGCTACGGCGCCGACCAGCTGTCCCGGTTTCTGACTGCCATCGGCCTGGTTCTGATTATTCTGAACCTGTTTGTCCACAGCAATGCGATCGTCTATCTGGTAATGGCTCTGCTTGTTTACTGCTATTACCGGATGTTTTCCAGGGATTATAACCGCCGTTACGCGGAAAATCAGAAATTCCTGACCTGGCAGAACAAAATAAAATACAAAGTAAATAACTGGAAAAGAAACCTGGCCGACCGAAAAACCCACCATATCTACAAGTGTCCCAGCTGTGGTCAAAAGATCCGTGTCCCCAAGGGCAAAGGCAAAATCATCGTAACCTGCCCCAAATGCCGGACGGAATTTCAGAAAAAAAGCTAAAACCCAAAAAGCAATGCAGTCTGTAAAAAGATTACATTGCTTTTTTAATAGAACAAAGTGGAAAAATAACATTTCCCTGTGTATAAAAAAATCAGGAACCGCTCATAATGTGGATAGAAACGGATACCGTCCAGCGACGGCAGAAAGGAGATTCTATATTATGAAGAGGTTCAGAAAATACACAGCAGGACTGTTGCTGCTTGTACTGGTCCTGGGCGTAAGCGCCTGTGGCAATTCCGACAACAACGGAGGCACCAACAAGCCGAACACCGAAAACAACGGAACAACCAATGATGGAGCCAATACGAACGGCACTACGAACAATGGCAACATCGTAGACGACGCCGTAGACGGCGCAGGAGACGCAGTGGAAGACGTAGGCGACGGCATCATGAACGGTGTGGACGACGTGGTAGACGGCACAGAAAATGTGGTGGACGATATGACGAATGGGACAACGAACACCAATAACGGCACCACAAACCAGACCACTCGTTAAGCCTGAAAAGAAAGCAAAAAGCAATGCCCTGCAGATCGAGATGGATTTGCAGGGCAATTTTATGGGAAAACCCGGTCTGACGGTGAGATTCTTTAAGATTCCTGTCTTGCAGACCAGGCCAAAATGCGCTATACTATAAGCTAAATCGGCGCGCGGGAAAGGCGCCGGAAGCAAGAGAAAGAAAAGGATAGGGATAAAGAACATGAAGTGCATTACTGTAAAAGAATTATATCGTAATACTGAAAGCTATCTGGATAAGGAAATCACAGTAGCGGGCTGGCTCCGCAGTAACCGTGGATCCAAGGCCTTCGGCTTCCTGGTTATGGGAGACGGAAGCTGCTTCCAGACACTACAGATCGTATACCATGATACCATGGAGAACTTTAAAGAGGTTTCCAAGCTGAACGTGGGCGCTGCCGTGATTGTAAAGGGAACTCTGGTTGCTACACCGGAGGCAAAGCAGCCCTTCGAGATTCAGGCAGAAGAGGTTGTGGTAGAGGGCGATTCCGCGCCGGATTATCCGCTGCAGAAGAAGCGCCACTCCTTCGAGTATCTGAGAACCATTCCTCATCTGCGTGCCAGAACCAATACCTTCCAGGCTGTATTCCGGGTTCGCTCCCTGATTGCCTATGCGATTCACCAGTTCTTCCAGGAGAGAGGCTTTGTATACGTACATACGCCGCTGATTACCGGAAGCGACTGCGAGGGCGCAGGCGAGATGTTCCAGGTAACGACATTGGATCTGAACAATGTACCGAAGACCGAAGAGGGACAGATCGATTACAGCCAGGACTTCTTCGGAAAAGAGACGAATCTGACCGTAAGCGGACAGCTGAATGGCGAGACCTACGCTATGGCGTTCCGTGACATCTATACTTTTGGACCGACCTTCCGCGCGGAGAATTCCAATACCACCCGTCATGCGGCTGAGTTCTGGATGATCGAGCCGGAGATGGCATTCGCCGATCTGGAAGACAATATGGAAGTAGCTGAGGCTATGCTGAAATATGTTATCAGTTACGTGCTGGAGAACGCTCCGGAGGAGATGAATTTCTTCAACCAGTTTGTGGACAAGGGACTTCTGGACAGACTGCACGGCGTACTGAACTCCGAGTTTGGCCATGTGACCTACACCGAGGCCATTGAAATTCTGGAGAAGAACAACGACAACTTTGATTATAAGGTAAGCTGGGGCTGTGATCTGCAGACGGAGCATGAGCGTTATCTGACCGAGCAGGTCTTCAAACGCCCGATTTTCGTAACAGATTACCCGAAGGACATCAAGGCCTTCTATATGAAGCTGAATGAGGACGGCAAGACCGTAGCCGCTATGGACTGTCTGGTACCGGGTATCGGTGAGATCATCGGCGGAAGCCAGAGAGAGGATGACCTGGAGAAGCTGACCGGTCGTATGCAGGAGCTGGGTCTGAAGGAAGAGGATTACGGCTTCTACCTTGACCTGCGGAAATACGGCTCTGTCCGTCATTCCGGTTTTGGCCTGGGCTTCGAGCGCTGCGTCATGTATCTGACCGGCATGGGCAATATCCGCGACGTGATTCCGTTCCCGAGAACCGTAAATAACTGCGAGCTGTAAGATTATAGTTTACAGAAAATTCCAAATATCTGTATCATTCCCCTGGGGCGTGATACAGATATTTTTTGTCATAGGAAACTTCGTCCTATGACACAAAAACGCTCCGCGGGATTCTATTTTATGTTCTTTATAAAGCGGGGGCGGCGTGTTAAAATGATAGACAAGAAGAAAGGCGAAAGGAAGCGGAGCGGGGATATGAAAAATCAGGCCGGCCAGTACACAACCGAATACGAAATCCTTGAACTGCTGAAGCTGAAGCTCTACCAGCGGCTTCACGGCCTGGCTCCGGTGCTGGGCGCAGTGGAGTTCCGGATCGAAGAGCCGAAGCAGCCGGAACCTAATGGGGGAGTGGAACAGGAAAGCGCGGACAGGGCCTGCGCGGGCTTTCGGATCGACGGCCGCGTCTTTTATCTCTCCCCGTCCCGGATCCGGTCAGATTTCCTGAAAGACAGCGATTTCCTCTGCCGGGAGCTGCTGCACATGCTCAGCCATTGTCTCCTGGGGCATCCTTTCGAGGCCTGGCGTGTGGAACGGGAGGAGCGAAAAGTCTGGGAGTCTGACTGCGACGAAAAGGCCTGGGCGCTGACGGAAGAGCTTTGGGGAAAGTCCATCCCGGAAAAGCCCCCGGTAGACGATCACAGCTTCTGGGGACAGAAGCCTGACGAGCGGGAAAAGGCCTTCTGGCAGGGGCAGGGTGAGAAGCTGCTTCGAAGCGGCAATCCCAGAGGAAAACGGAAAGCGGGGACGGCGAAGCGGCACCGCACCCGGCAGCTGGTTCCGGCAGCCGGTCAGCGGGGCGATTATCGGAGTATTTTAAGAGGCCTGTCCTCCTACCGGGAAGACAGCCGTCTGAATCTGGACGAGTTTCAGTATTCCTGGTACACTTACGGACTGGAAATATATGGAAATATGCCGTTGATAGAACCGCTGGAATACAGCGAGGAACGGAAAATCGCCGACCTGGTCATTGTTATCGATACCTCCGGTTCCTGTGAAAAAGAACTGGTGCGGGTATTCCTGGAGGAGACCAGGGGAATTCTGGAGCAGGATCGCCTGTTTTTCCGAAGCTTCTGCCTGCACCTGATCCAGTGCGACAATCAGATCCAGCGGGACGATTGTATTCACAGCCGGGAAGAATTCGAAAAATATCTGGAGCACCTGGAGATCCGGGGCGGGGGCGGGACAGATTTCCGCCCAGCCTTTGCGCGGATCGAGGAGCTGAGGCAGCAGGGAGAGCTGCGGGATTTACAGGGAATTCTGTATTTTACGGACGGCTGCGGCTGGTATCCGAAGAAGGAGCCGGACTATCAGGTCTGGTTCGTAATGCTGCAGGGGCATTTTGACAGTATCGATATGCCGGACTGGGTACACAGACTGGTATTGGAGGAGAAAAGGGCATGAATATACAGGAAGCAAAAGAAGAAATCAAAAAGACAGTCCGGGCTTACACAGCCAGAACGGCGGCGGGAACCTTCCGGATTCCGGTGCCAAGACAGCGGCCGGTGCTGCTGATTGGCCCGCCGGGTATCGGCAAGACCGCCATCATGGAGCAGATTGCCGGGGAATGCGGCGTCGGCCTGGTGTCTTACACCATGACCCACCATACCCGTCAGAGCGCCATCGGCCTGCCGGTATTGACAGAAAAGCAGTTTGCGGGAAAAGCGTATACCGTGACTTCTTATACCATGAGTGAAATCATTGCGTCGGTCTATGAGCAGATAGAAAAAACCGGCTGCAGGGACGGCATTTTATTCCTGGACGAGATCAACTGTGTGTCAGAGACGTTGATGCCGGCCATGCTGCAGTTCCTCCAGTATAAGACCTTCGGAAGCCATGCGCTACCCGAGGGCTGGGTCATCGTGGCGGCCGGTAATCCGCCTGCCTACAACCGTTCGGCGCGGGAATTCGATACGGTTACCCTGGATCGGGTACGCTATATGAAGGTGGAACCGGATTTCCCCATCTGGAAGCATTATGCGGTGGAGAGCGGCCTGCACCCGGCGGTATTGTCCTTCCTGGAGCTGCGCCCGGAACGCTTTTACGTGATGGAGCCTGGCGAGAAGGGCTTTGTGACCGGACGGGCCTGGGAAGATTTGTCAGAGATACTACTGACCATGGAGGAACTGGAGCTTGGCGTGGAGGAGGCGCTGTTCGGTCAGTATCTTCAGGACGAGGATACGGCGACGGAATTTACCTTTTATTACCGTCTTTATGAAAAATGGAAGAAGGAGCTGAAGCCCGAGCAGATTCTGACCGGAGCAGCGGACGTGCCGACGAACCTGCCGTCCCTGCCCTTTGACGAGCGCCTCTGCATCGTCTGGCTTTTGTTACAGCGTATTTACACCCTGGGCAGGGCGTACGAGGAGCAGCAGAAGCTGTCCGACAGTTTGCGCTTCTTTGCGGACGGACTGGGACAGGGAACCGCAGAGCAGCTGACAGCGCTTGTGGACGAGCGCCTGGACCGTCGGAGAAAGAGTCTGGCGGTCCGCAAAGAAAACGGTCTGTTGGCTGCAGGGGAAGAAGAACGGGAACAGCGGCTTTTCAACGTGATCCGGGACTGCAGGGAGGCAGTCAGGACAGGCGGAGCTACGGACGCATTTTCGGAGAGAAGCGCACAGGAACAAAACCGGGCAGAGCGGCAGCGGAAAGAGCTGACCGCAGCCATGCAAAACGGCGCGGCCTTCGTCCGTGAAGCCTTCGGGAAAAAGCAGGAGCTGGTGATCTTTCTGACCGGCCTTCGGGAGCAGCCGGTCTGCAGCAGGGTATTGCAGGAGGAGCTGGGGGAGCTTTCCGGGGAGGCGGAAGACTTTCTGAATGCCGGAGGAAAAGAGGAGGAGCTTCGCCGGAAATTGACGGAGCAGCAGGCGTAAAAGCCCAAAAAAGTGGGAAAAACATCCCCTCACCCAGGATTGTATTTTGAATATGCGTGTGCTATACTGAACAAAACCCAAGAAAGAGAACGATGATCATGAAGGAACAGATACATACCCATACACATATAGCGCCGGACGGCACCGTCTATGAGCATACGCACACAGATGGGGAACACAGTCATTTGGAACCGCACACACATGAGCACAGCCATGAGCATAGTCATGAGGACGGTCACGCCCATGGTCACGGGCATACCCATACCCATCAGAACACCAAGGCCGTTCTGAACCGCCTGTCCAGGGCCATCGGCCACATGGAGTCCATCAAACGCATGGTGGAAGATGGCCGCGACTGCAGCGAAGTACTGGTTCAGCTTTCCGCCGTCAAAGCCGCCATCAACAACACGGCCAAAGTGATCCTGAAAGACCACATCGAGCACTGTATGGTAGACGCGGTGGAGAGCGGCGACCATGAAGCTATCGAAGAGCTGACGGCGGCCATTGACCGGTTTATCAAATAAATAAAAAAATCTTCATAAAAATTTAAACGAAGCTACGGAAAAATGCGCTAAGATAACAGAAACAGGAGGCGCAAGAATATGAAGAGAAAAAAGATATTGCTATGCATATTGCTGACCGCAGCCCTGCTGGCCGGCTGCAATGCCAGAAACACAAATACGGATACAACAACACCTTCCCAGGGTACCGAAGACACCGCAGATTCCGATACCCCGCTGATATCCGAGAACGAAAAATCCGGAAGCGTCACCTCGCTGGCCGTCAATATCCCGACCGAGATAAACGGAACAGAATTTACCATTACCACAGAGCAGGCCTACCCGGACGACGATGAGATTCTTGCAGTCAACGCTATATACGGGGATCAGACCCTGAAGCTGGATGAAAGTCTGGGGGTAAAGGGTATCTACGAGGTAGTTCAGAAGGACGGTATCTATATGCTGACAGAAACCGGCACCTTCAATGACTGGCGAGTGGTCTATCTGCTTCGGGCGGACGAGAAGGGAATCACTGAGACAGATGTGATAGATGGTTCCCTGGGTGATATGCCAAAGAATCCCGAGGACGGATTTTCTATTACCTCCAAGATAGACGTGCTGGGCAGCTATGGCGGTACCCGGACTTACACCATTGAAAATGGCCGCTTCACCACAGACAGCACGCTGTATGAATTCCGGGGCACTCCGGACGGATACAGGCCTGTGCTAACCGTAACAGGCGAGATCAGCTGCCGGATCGAAGGCGGCAGTACGGAGCTGAAGCCTGGCGATATCATCACCCCAACGGCATATTCGGAGGACGGAGTATTCTATTTTGAAAGGGAGGACGGCACTCCGGGCAGCTTCCAGGTGGATCTGGACGAAGAAGGAAATTACGCATATACAATTGGCGGTGTAGATGAGAATGAGCTGTTTGAATCACTGCCCTATGCAGGTTAAAGACAGGTGTGACACCCGGTCGGAAGGAATCCTTCCGCCGGGTGTTTTTGCACGAATTTGAAAGGATTATTTTAGAAACTTAGATCTAGATGTCGGAGCGTTGGCTTGGTACAATATAAAAAATGACGATTCATATATGGGGAAATTCAATGGATTATTATGCACATCTGACGGAGAGCAGGAAACAATCGGTAAAAGAACATTTACAGGGAACAGCAAAGCTTGCTGAAAAGTTTGCCGCAAAATTCGGCTCAGCAGACTGGGGATATTACTGCGGATTACTTCACGATATAGGAAAGTATTCATCAGAATTTCAGCGTAAAATTCAGGAGAATCCGGATCTGCGCGTGGATCACTCTACGGCAGGGGCGCAGGTAAGCAATGAATTGGGAGCATATTATAGCCTGATGAGCTATTGTATCGCCGGACACCATGCCGGACTTCCGGATTGCGGGAGAAAAGGAGTATCCGCCAGCCTGTTGGGCAGACTTGAAAAAAAGGTTTGTGATTACAGCGAATATAAAAAAGAAATAGAGATACCGAAAATCACTACGGAGCCATTTGCGCCGGAACAGGTGGCGGATTTTGATTTCTCATTGAGTACCTTTATCCGTATGCTATACTCCTGTCTGGTAGATGCAGATTTCCTTGATACGGAACAATTCATGAGCGGCGGGGTAGCTCAAAGAGATTCCGGGGAGAATATGGAAAATCTTTTACTCAGATTCAAAGAGCATATAGCTACATGGCTTGAAGATTGGGACGATAGAACCATCAACGGCAGACGAAGTGAGATCCTTAGAAATTGTCTGGAGCAGGGTAAATCATGTAAGGGGTTATTTCAACTTACGGTGCCTACCGGTGGAGGAAAAACGATTTCTTCGATGGCATTTGCATTGCAGCATGCCGTGAAAAATCAGATGGATCGGATCATCTATGTCATTCCCTATACAAGTATTATTGAACAGAATGCACAGGTATTTCGTGAAATACTGGGGAATGAAAATGTATTGGAAAATCACAGCAATGTGGATTATGAAAGCTCAGAGGAATTTAAACCGATGCAGCTGGCGGCGGAAAACTGGGATAAACCGATAGTGGTGACTACAAATGTCCAGTTTTTTGAATCTCTGTATGCCAATAAATCATCGAAATGCCGGAAGCTGCATAATATTGCAAACAGTGTGATTATATTTGATGAGGCACAGATGCTTCCGACAAATTATTTAAAGCCGTGTATTGCAATCATGGAGGAATTGCTGCAGCGATATGGAGCCAGCATCGTATTGTGTACGGCGACACAGCCGGCGTTGCTTCCGTTTTTTCATGGAAAACAGACGGTCAGAGAATTATGTCCAAGAAGAGAGGAACAGTTTCAATTTTTTGAAAGAGTTACTTATCAGAATATGGGAACGGTAACGGAAGAGAATATGATAGAAAATCTGTGTCAGGAGGGACAGGCACTGTGTATTGTTAATACACGGAAAAGAGCGCAGAGACTTTATGAACAGCTGCGGGGCGAGGGGATCTATCATTTATCGACCAGCATGTATCCGTTACACAGAAGGAGAGTCCTGAATGAAATCCGCAGCAGGATAAAGGAGAAGGATAAAAAATGTATTGTTATTTCTACAAGTCTGGTAGAGGCGGGAGTAGATTTGGATTTTAAGTCTGTATATCGGGAACTTGCCGGTGTGGATTCCATGATTCAGGCAGCAGGACGCTGTAATCGAAATGGGAACAGAGATAAAAAAGAGAGTGTGGTCCATATATTTCAATGGGAGGACAAAGAACACATACCGGGACAACAGCAGCAGATCGATACGACAAAAAGTCTGTTGGCAGAGGGAAAAGATATTACAACCCTGGAGCATATTACGGAATATTTCCGCAGACTTTATCACATCAGGGGCGGGAGCCTGGATAAAAAAGATATTTTAGATAAATTCAAAGACAGAGATTACCATTTTGCAACAGTCGCCAGGGAATTTAATCTGATTGAAGAAAATTCAGTTACCGTATATGTAAACAGAGAACCGGAGGCAGAGGAGCTTTTGCAGGAAATTCGGCAAAAGGGACTGACAAAGGGATTGATGAGAAAAGCCGGAAAATATTGCGTAAATGTCTATCGGGGAGACGGTCGGAAAGAAATGCTGTTTGAGAAGATGTACAGAGCGGGAATGCTGCGTCTGGTGGTGGACGGAGCACAGGATTTTTACGAGCTTACGGATAAAGAGCAGTATCTGGAAAATACAGGAATGAAACTGGACGTGGAACTGGGCGGAATGATACTGATCTGAATAAAGGAAGAATGGAAACGGCGGTACACCATAAAAAAGTGTACCGCCGCTCTTTGAACATAACAAAAATTATAATTATTTCAATCCACAGGGATTCCCTGACGTGTATAGTGTACCACAGGTTTGGTAGTTTATTCAAGGCGATGTATAATTTCAATTATAATTTATGTTACAAAAAATAATTTACTATTGCAATTCTAAAATAAATGTGATACAGTCTAATTATCAGATAAATGCAGGACGAAATATAACGTTATCTCGCAGATACTGTAGATGAGAGTAATAGTTTAACGATGAAAGAAGGTGAAAATAAAATGGGAATTGGAGTAAAGGTGCATGTATGGGGTGATTACGCATTGTTTTCAAGACCGGAGCTTAAGACAGAACGCTACAGCTATGACGTCATTACCCCCTCGGCGGCCCGTGGCATCCTGGACGCCGTATACTGGCATCCAGGTATGAGGTGGGTCATCGATAAAATCTATGTGAAAAATCCTGTTTGTTTTACAAGTGTACGGCGGAACGAAGTAAAAAGCAAAATTCTGGCAAGCAATGTGCTGCAGGCGTACAATGGCGCAGACAAGCCGTTGTATATCAGCGCCAGGGAGGACATTGTCCAGAGAGCAGCGCTGATGTTGTGTAATGTTTCCTATGTGATAGAGGCGCATTTTGAAATGACAGACAAGGCAAACGCGTCGGATAATCCGGGTAAATTTAAGGATATCATTATGCGGCGATTGCGAAGGGGAGAGTGCTTCCAGATGCCTTGTCTCGGATGCAGAGAATTTCCGGCGAATTTCGCTCTCTGCGAGGAAGAAGAGATCCATACCGCTTATGATGAAGTGCCGGAAAAAGATTTGGGACTTATGTTATACGATATGGATTACAGCGAACCGGAAAATATTCAGCCCATGTTTTTCCATGCGGTTATGCGTCATGGTGTGATAGATTTAAGAGAATGCGAGGTGTTACGATGATCTTGCAGGCATTGGTAAAACAATATGAGAATCTGGAAAGACAGGGAAAAGTATCCGGGCTGGGCTGGTGTCAGGCCAAAGTGTCATACGAACTTGATTTGTCAAAAAATGGAGACGTTCTGGGCGTTACTTCGCGGAAGATAGAAGAAATGCGCGGTAAAAAGACCGTCTGGGCACCAGCATCTCTGATTGTCCCGGAAATGGTGACGCGCTCTTCTGGTGTGTCAGCTAATTTCCTGTGTGATAATTCCAAGTATATGCTGGGAATTGATGTGCAGGGAACAAATCAGCGTGTTATTGATTGCTTTCAGGCCACAAGAGAAAAGCACCGGAGCGTGTTGAAAAACGCGCAGGGAGAAATAGCCCGCGCGATTTTGGCCTATTTTGAGAAGTGGGATCCGCAAAAAGCAGAACAGCATCCGGTTATTCGAGAAAACTGGGAAAAGTTGACAGAAGGCGGAAACCTGATTTTCAGCGTAGAAGGACAGGAGGCGCAGGAGGACGAGGAAATCCGGACGTGTTGGGAACAGTACCGGGAGCAAGACGATGGTGAACGTAAGGGGCTTTGTCTTGTTACAGGTAGGAAAACTGAGATTTCCCGAATCCATAAAGTGATCAAAGGAGTTCCGGGCGCGCAGTCCAGCGGAGCGGCATTGGTATCTTTTAATGCCCCGGCATTTGAGTCTTATGGAAAAGAACAGAGCTACAATGCACCGGTGGGGAAATATGCGGAATTTGCCTATACGACAGCATTAAATTATCTTTTGACACAGAGAGACTATACCTTTTCTCTGGGCGACGCCATGGTGGTGTACTGGGCAGAAAGCGGAAAAGAAGAATATCAGAAGTGCTTTTTTGATATCCTGAGACCGACCAAAGATAATCAAAAAAAATTAAAGGATATTTTTGATAGTTTAAAAGAAGATACGAAGGTATATCTGGAAAACGCAGAGATGGATCCGGAACAGAAATTTTATATCCTGGCGTTGGCGCCCAATGCGGCTCGCTTATCGGTACGATTTTTTTACATGAATTCATTTGGGAAGATATTGCAGAATATTGCGGAACATTATGAGCGGCTCAGCATTGTAAAACCGGCCTGGGCAGAGCAGGATTATTTGGGAATTCGCGATATGCTGAATGAGACCGTGAACCAGAAGTCGAAAGATAAAACACCCATTTCAAATATGTCATCGCTTGTATTGCAGGCGATTCTGTCAGGAAGCAGATATCCGGCAAGCCTTTATACAGATACTTTGATTCGCATACGGGCAGAGAATGGCAAGATTACATGGGGGAGAGCCGCTATTATCAAAGCATATCTGAATCGCAACTATGGGTGGAAGAAAGGAGAAAGATTTATGGGACTAAAGGAAGAATGCACGGATACAGCTTATGTATTAGGAAGATTATTTTCCCTTCTGGAAGCAATACAGAAAGAAGCAAATCCATCAATCACAACGACAATCCGGGATCGGTATTTTAATTCCGCCTGTGCAACACCTGCAAGCGTATTCCCGGTGTTGATCAAATTGAAAAACAGTCATATCAAGAAGCTGGAAAGAGATAAAGGGGGCGCAAAAATTTATTATGAAAAACAGCTGACAGATATCATGGGGAGACTGGAGGAATTTCCAAAACGGTTATCATTGGAGCAGCAGGGACAATTTACGCTGGGTTACTATCATCAGCAGCAGAAAAGATATGAAAAAGGGGAGGAAAAATAAATGAGTGAAGCGATTAAAAATAGATACGAGTTCGTGATATTATTTGACGTGGAAAATGGAAATCCAAATGGCGACCCCGACGCAGGCAATATGCCCAGAATCGATCCGGAGAGTGGACTGGGACTGGTAACAGATGTTTGCCTGAAGCGCAAGATTCGCAATTATGTGGAAACGGTAAAAGAGGATGCGCAGGGATATAAAATTTACATCAAAGAGTCTGTACCTTTGAACCGCAGTGACAGAGAGGCCTGCGCAGATCTGGGAATCAGGGAAACAGAGGAAAAAAAGGTAACGGAAGAATTGAAGAAATTAAAGAAAGATGATCCGGACGCAGATCTTAAGCTGAAGGATTATATGTGCCGGAATTTCTATGACATTCGTACTTTTGGAGCCGTAATGACTACTTTTGTCAAAGCCTCTTTGAACTGTGGTCAGGTAAGAGGTCCTGTTCAGATTGGTTTCGCCCGCAGCGTTGATCCGATTATCGGTCAGGAGGTGACAATTACGAGAGTTGCTATCACTACTGAAAAAGATGCGGAAAACAAAAATACAGAAATGGGCAGAAAGACGATCGTTCCTTATGGACTTTATCGCGCGGAGGGATATATTTCTGCAAATCTGGCGCGAAAAGTAACCGGCTTTTCGGAAGAAGATCTGGAACTGTTGTGGGAAGCAATTCTCAATATGTTTGAAATAGATCATTCTGCTGCAAGGGGAAATATGGCAGTACGGGAGTTGATTGTCTTTAAGCACAGTAAGGAATTGGGAGATTGTCCGGCGTACAAATTATTCGATGCGGTAGAAGTAAAGAGAAAGGAAGATGTGGAATACCCCAAAAAATATCAGGATTATATCGTAACGGTTCACAAAGAACAGATTCCTGATTCCGTAGAAGTAAGAAGGATAAATTGATGGAATACACAGAAGACGATTATCTTATGATATCCGGAATTCAGCATTTCAGGTTCTGTAAAAGGCAGTGGGCGTTGATTCACATAGAACAGCAGTGGGCAGAGAATGAACACACAGTTATTGGTGAATTGATGCATAAAAAAGTACACGATCCCTATCTTACAGAAAAACGAAAAGATATCATCATTGCGCGGGCTATGCCGGTGGCGTCCAGAAAAATGGGCGTCACTGGTGAATGCGACGTAGTAGAGTTTCACCGATGTGAGGAGGGAATTCGCCTGTATGGACATCGAGGCAACTTTTCTGTTTATCCGATAGAATACAAAAAAGGAAAGCCTAAAATTACGGAAGAAGACAGATTGCAGCTGACCGCACAGGCAATGTGCCTGGAGGAAATGCTTTCCACGCATATTTCAGAGGGGGCTTTGTTCTACGGGGAAACAAGACGGCGTGAACCTGTGAAAATAACGGAAGAGCTCCGCAATGAAGTAAAAGAAATGTTTCAGGAGATGCATCAATATTATAAGCGACAGTATACGCCGAAGGTAAAACCGGGCAAGAAATGTACAGCATGCTCGTTGAAAGATGTCTGCCTTCCAAAACTTGGAAAAAACGGTTCTGTGAAAATGTATCTGGACCAGGCGCTGGAGGAAGATGTATGAAAAAATTATTGAACACGTTATATGTTACTTCCGAAAACAGTTATCTGTCATTAGACGGTGAGAATATTGTTATTTATGAGAAGGAAAGCGAACTGGGAAGAGTCCCGTTGCATAATCTGGAAGGAATTGTATCCTTTGGTTATCGTGGAACCAGTCCGGCGCTTATGGGAGCCTGCGCAGAAAAAAATATTTCCCTGTGCTATATGACTCCTCAGGGGAAATTCCTGGCGCGCGTTACAGGAAAAACACGGGGAAATGTAGTTCTGCGTAAGCAGCAGTACGAGAGCAGTAACGACGATACAATCGCGCTGGAGATTGCTAAGAGTTGCATTCTGGGAAAGGTACATAATGCGCGCTGGGTTCTGGAGCGGGCTATTCGGGATCACGCTATGCAGATAGATGCGGAGCGTGTAAAAAAGGCGTCTGAACTGTTAAAAAATTCTATTGCGATGGTTCGGAGCAGTACATCAAAGGACGAACTCAGAGGATATGAAGGAGAAGCGGCCAGTATTTACTTTGGAGTATTTGACGAACTGATCCTGCAGCAGAAAAAGGATTTTACGTTTCAGGGCAGGAATAGAAGACCGCCTATGGATAAGATGAATGCAATGCTGTCATTTGTTTATACATTGCTGACCAATATGGAGACGTCTGCACTGGAAAGTGTAGGGCTGGATCCCTGTGTCGGTTACCTTCATACAGAACGACCCGGCAGAGTTTCGTTAGCACTGGATATGATGGAAGAACTCAGGGCAGTTCTGGCAGATCGGTTTGTGTTGTCGTTAGTGAATAAGAAAATGATTACAGGCAAAAATTTTACATAGAAGGAAAACGGTGCGGTACTTCTTGATGACAATGGACGCAGACTGATATTGACGGAATGGCAGAACAGAAAAAAGGAGTTCATAACGCATCCGTTTTTACAGGAAAAGGTGGAGTGGGGAATGGTTCCTTATGTTCAGGCAATGTTGCTGGCACGTTTTTTGCGTGGCGATTTGGATGGCTATCCGGTTTTTCTGTGGAAATGAGGTGTGGAATGTTAGTATTAATTACGTATGATGTGAATACCGAAAATGCGGCCGGAAAGACAAGGCTGCGGAAAGTCGCAAAGCAGTGTGTCAATTATGGCAGAAGAGTGCAAAATTCGGTATTTGAGTGCCTCCTGGATAATGCGCAGAGTATTACCTTGAAAGCAATCCTTGCGGATATTATTGATCCAGAGAAGGATAGTCTTCGCATTTATTATTTAGGAAACAAATATCAAACAAAGATAGAACATATTGGAGTAGACAGAGGGATTGCTGCAGATCAGACGCTTATTTTATAAGTTCGGTGCGAAAGCCAATGACACATAAATGGACTGAGGGATTCGCACCTGAAAATAAGTCATGGAATGCTTAAATATGTTCTGTAAAATCGAAATGTTTAATGATTTTAAAAGTTTTAAACAATTTTTGCTGAGAATTAGATAAGATTTTAGGTAAAAATTGCTGTCGCTCCCCTCGCGGGGGGCGTGGATTGAAATATTTGCTTTCGGTGTTGTTAATTCGAAAGGATTGGTCGCTCCCCTCGCGGGGGGCGTGGATTGAAATCACTAACCTCAACAGGATACGTGCGAAGAGAGGTCGTCGCTCCCCTCGCGGGGGGCGTGGATTGAAATCAAAAAGTAATTGATGTGGACTGCGTGCCAATTTAGTCGCTCCCCTCGCGGGGGGCGTGGATTGAAATCTGTCGGAGCTGGGCTATAACAACACGAATTACAGTCGCTCCCCTCGCGGGGGGCGTGGATTGAAATAATGCAAGTACGAATGACGATGGAAGCGACGTGTGTCGCTCCCCTCGCGGGGGGCGTGGATTGAAATCGCGAATATGAGGACACGCTGACAACGCCTGTGAAGTCGCTCCCCTCGCGGGGGGCGTGGATTGAAATGCTAACTCCAAGTATTGATTCTGCAAGACGTTCACCGTCGCTCCCCTCGCGGGGGGCGTGGATTGAAATCACCGCAAAAACCGGGAGGGGTGGCTTGTGACTAGTCGCTCCCCTCGCGGGGGGCGTGGATTGAAATTACGGCACAATCGAACAGTTTCGGGGAAAAGTTAGTCGCTCCCCTCGCGGGGGGCGTGGATTGAAATTCTTACTCAATGTAAACTCCCCCATTCATAGCGTGTCGCTCCCCTCGCGGGGGGCGTGGATTGAAATGTGCCAAAATGTATTATAATACTGGCCAAGCGCATGTCGCTCCCCTCGCGGGGGGCGTGGATTGAAATTTGATATCGAAACTGCGAGCGCATGGGACAATATGGTCGCTCCCCTCGCGGGGGGCGTGGATTGAAATTAAATCATTGAACAACGATTTCGGGTGGAACGTGTCGCTCCCCTCGCGGGGGGGCGTGGATTGAAATTCAAACTCGTTGCCATAATACATTACCTCTCTTTGTCGCTCCCCTCGCGGGGGGCGTGGATTGAAATTTCCGAAACTCTCTGGAGCGACTTGCAGGGGATGGTCGCTCCCCTCGCGGGGGGCATGGATTGAAATCTATTGTAATGTGCGGGTTATTGTTCTGGTACAGTCGCTCCCCTCGCGGGGGGCGTGGATTGAAATCGGATCTCGTTTGTGTCCTGCAAGTGTACCCTCGTCGCTCCCCTCGCGGGGGGCGTGGATTGAAATTGTACAGTCACAACGTTGCGCAGGTCGGTTATAGTCGCTCCCCTCGCGGGGGGCGTGGATTGAAATAATGATGGAACAACTACGCGGCACACGCCGTTTACGTCGCTTCCCTCGCGGGGGGCGTGGATTGAAATTGTCAGAGTTGGGCTATAACAACACGAATTACAAGTCGCTCCCCTCGCGGGGGGCGTGGATTGAAATTCTTCCGGATCCTCATCCGGATAACGGCGATCCAGTCGCTCCCCTCGCGGGGGGCGTGGATTGAAATAGAAAAGTCATCGTGAATCCGTCCGCAAAAGTTGTCGCTCCCCTCGCGGGGGGCGTGGATTGAAATGAGCGCTTTTATAACGACGTCCAGGATCTGAATGTCGCTCCCCTCGCGGGGGGCGTGGATTGAAATAATCCTCGCAGTGCACCGCGGATCGCACCCTCCGTCGCTCCCCTCGCGGGAGCGTGGATTGAAATCTCTGTGTTGACGGACAACCCTAATTCTGCGCAGTCGCTCCCCTCGCGGGAGCGTGGATTGAAATAATCCTCGCAGTGCACCGCGGATCGCACCCTCCAGTCGCTCCCCTCGCGGGAGCGTGGATTGAAATGTTTCGGACTGGAAGGAACTGAAAATGTAACAGCCGTCGCTCCCCTCGCGGGAGCGTGGATTGAAATTTCCACAACTGCGAGAAATGCCGACAACATTTCGTCGCTCCCCTCGCGGGAGCGTGGATTGAAATGGTCTATAAATGTGTATTGTTTCGCCGTCATTCAAAGTCGCTCCCCTCGCGGGAGCGTGGATTGAAATTTCAGCGAAAGATCTATGTGCTGAAATCCCACAAGGTCGCTCCCCTCGCGGGAGCGTGGATTGAAATTTCCAGCCTCATTTTTTCGTCCGTCCACCACTCCGTCGCTCCCCTCGCGGGAGCGTGGATTGAAATAGGACTGCAACAGGCTTCTGCGCCGGGTGGATCTTCGTCGCTCCCCTCGCGGGAGCGTGGATTGAAATCCGAACATACAGGATATCTCCCGGCTTGTACGGTGTCGCTCCCCTCGCGGGAGCGTGGATTGAAATGTGGAAGCTCTTATTGAGCGTGAAAGCCGATGGAAAGTCGCTCCCCTCGCGGGAGCGCGGATTGAAATAACCGGGACCGATTTATCCTGAACAGCATTACGGTGGTCGCTCCCCTCGCGGGAGCGTGGATTGAAATATATAGGATTTCTCTTGTATCCGTATCGCTCATGTCGCTCCCCTCGCGGGAGCGTGGATTGAAATTGGAGGATTCAAATGAGTAAAATATATATTACGGCAGTCGCTCCCCTCGCGGGAGCGTGGATTGAAATCAGTTAGAGGGTTTGTATAGCGTTCCACAAACTGTCGCTCCCCTCACGGGAGCGTGGATTGAAATACGATGTTATCTATTCTTTTGGCAATGTGGACTGGTGTCGCTCCCCTCGCAGGGGCGTGGATTGAAATGTTATATTATATAATTCAGAAAACGTTGAAGCGAAGTCGCTCCCCTTGCGGGAGCGAGGATTGGAATTTGTAATATACCACATTATATTTGTCGAACAAAAATATTTGACGATGATGTAAAATTATGCTAGTCTGAATTTATCATCATTATCTGAAAAAGTTCAGGGAGTGAATCACTCCAAATATTCCAGAGATTGTGAGCCCACAAAAGATAGCGACGCCTTTACTTTGGCATAAGAATCAAATATAATAAAGGAAGGAGAACAGGCAGAGCTGATAGATGGACAAATGTACATGTTGGCGACACCCAGTACAAGACACCAGAGATTATCGCATTTCTTGCTTAGAAAGATAGATTCCTATATTGAATCGAAAAAGGGGAAGTGCGAGGTGTTTTATGCACCGTTTGGTGTGTTCCTGAAAAATGAAAAATGGGGAGAGGATTTTGTAGAACCAGATCTTATGGTAATATGCGATCCGAATAAGGTAGACGAAAAAGGCTGTCACGGAGCACCCGATTGGGTGATAGAGATAGTCTCTCTTTCCAGCAGAATGAGGGATTACCTGCAAAAAGCAAACCTGTACATGAACAATGGTGTCCGGGAATACTGGATTGTGGATCCGGTGCGCGAGGTGACCGTAGTTTATAAGCGCGAGGAAGAAGGATTCCCGGTAATATACAAATTCGGCGAGCCGGTAAAGGCAGGGATATACGAGGACCTTGAGATTACGATAGAGTAGGAGAGATTCGACGCCTTTACTTTCACTCAGAGATCAAATATAATGGAGAAAGAAACGGAAGCGTGCAGGGGGGATACATGTGGAGAAGTTTATCGGTGAGTATGAAAATTTAACAGACAGTGAAAGAAATGTTTTTACGTATGTATTTCAGAACCAGGAAAAAGTTTCTGTTATGAAGATAAATGATCTGGCTGAAGAGACGGCGGTTTCAAAAACAGTTGTGATTAATATGTGTCAGAAATTGGGGTTTGATGGCTTTGGAGATCTGAAATATTATTTAAAAGGCAGGCAGGAAGAACAGAGCCAAAGAACCTATGAGGATATACAATTTCAGTGTCTTGATCAGGTAAAGAAGACGATGGCAGTGGTAGATCGGCAGTGTCTGAAAAGGGTGGCGTCTGCTATTATCAAGACAAAAACAGTATATATTGTTGCCAGAGGAACAAGTAAAGCTGCGGCAGATTATCTGGAACATTTACTTTTACTGATAGGAATTAAGTGTATTAATTTACGGGATTACAATCTGAATTCTACAGTTATCAAAAAAATTAATATGAACGAATCTGTAATTTTAATTTCTTTATCAGGCGAAACAAGAAAAATAGTCGAAGTGGCAAGAATTGCAAAAGCCAGATCTGCAACGGTAATTGCCCTGACTGGCTTTTTTTCCAGTACGATTGGACGATTGGCGGATTATACCTTATATTGTTCCGCAGAAAATGCAGATACCAGAGAAAATGATATTAATTCAAGGCTGGGAATGTTTGTCGTGATTGATATGCTGGTAACAATTGTAAAGGAAATGTACGAAGAAAATATATTTAAATGAAAATGGCAGAAATGACATAAGTCAGAAGTTGTGACATTAGTATTGAAAAACAATCTATGTCACAGCTTTTTTATTGTATGGCAGGAAATATCTTTTTATAATTAGTTCATGGTTAACCAAAAAATAAGTATGGGAGAAGAAGAATGTTAAAGAAATATAATCAGGCAATACAGAAATTCGGAAGAACCTTGTTATTGCCAATTGGCGTTATGGCGCCAGTAGGTATGGTATTGGGAATTACGGGAGCTCTTGTACAAAGCTATATGATAGCAAGATTTCCATTTTTAGGGACTCCGGTTGTCAACACGATCTTAGTAAGTATCAGAACAATTGCAAGTATTATCTTTGATAATATCCCGTTGCTGTTTGCGATGGGCGTCGCATATGGAATGAGTAAGAAAGACAAGGGAATTGCAACATTTGCCTCTGTTATTGGTTATCTGGTTATGCTGATTGCCATGAATGTGTGGTTGAAGGTAACGGGCAATCTGGCAGATCCGGAAACGATGAGTCAGGTAGGACAGATTCAAATCCTTGGAATTCAGACGTTAAATATAAACGCGCTGGGCGGAATCGTCGCAGGTCTGATAGCGGCATGGGCTACCGACAAGTTTTATAATCTTGAGTTACCGGTTGCATTCGCATTTTTTGCGGGTAAAAAATCAGTCTCTATTATCTGTATTCTGCTGATGTCAGCATTTGGTCTGACGGTTCCGTTTGTGTGGCAGTTCTTTGTAAAGGGACTTACTAAATTATCCGTTATATTTCTGTCTCCGGTAGGACCATTTTTTACAGCAGCAGGGGAAAGGGTATTTATTCCCTTTGGTCTTCATCATTTATGGAATTCTCTGTTCCGTTTCACGGAAGCTGGAGGAAGTTATGTGATTAACGGTGAAACATATGTAGGCGTGGTTCCGGCCATGAATGAGATTTTGTTTAATCTTGGACCGTCCAGTGAATATTGGTCCATGATGCCAAAACTGACCAGATTTATGGCACAGCAGCAGATGCTGTGTACAATGTTTGCATTTCCGGCGATTGCGCTTGCTATGTATCAGACAGCCTATAAGAAAAATAAACCGCTGGTAAAATCATTGATGATCACCTGTGTAGTTACTGCGCTGTTGGGAAATGTTACGGAACCGTTGGAGTTCTCTTTTGTATTCATTTCTCCAATTCTGTATGTTATTTATGCTTGTATCATAGGAATCGGAGCAGTTGCTTTGAGCTTTGCCCATGTTGCGATTGGATATATCCGTGGCACCATTTTTGACTTTGCAATTTTTGGTTTATTGTATGAAAAAACAAACTGGATATTCTTTGTCCTGATCGGTCTTGTCGTGTCAGTTGTAACCTATCTGGTATTTAAATGGTTTATCTTGAAATTCGACATAAAAACGCCGGGACGTGAGGACGCTCCATCTTTGGACAATACGCTGATTAAAGAAAAGAAGTATGACAAAATTGCGGAGATAGTTATTGAAGCGCTCGGTGGAAAAGAAAATATCAAAAATGTAGATAATTGTATCACCCGATTGAGAATTGACGTGGAAGATATTAAGAAAATTGATAAGAAAAAGCTGAGTGAATCAGGCTGCTCAGGCGTATTTTTCCCGGCTCCGCAGCATATTCATATTGTGTTTGGTCCATTGGTTGAGTTTGTAAGAAATGCAGTAGATGACAGATTGGAGATAAGATAGAAATGACAATGAACAGAAAAAAACATATCATTACGATTGCGGGAGCAGGCAGCGCCAGAGTGCCGGCTCTGGTAGGCAATCTGATTGAGATGAAAGAACGTTTTCCGCTTACGAAAATCATATTTTACGATATTGATAATGAACGTATGGGAAAAATGCAGGCATATGACGAACTGGTTCTCAAAACTTATTATCCGGAAGTAGAGGTTGTATTTACTACAGATATGGATGTTGCGTATTGTCATACCGACTTTGTGTTTTGTCAGATGAGGGTCGGAAAAGGCAAAATGAGAAGCTATGATGAAAAAATGCCTTTAAAATACGGACTGGTAGGACAGGAAACCTGCGGACCGGGAGGATTTTCCTACGGGATGCGCTCTCTGGGAGCCATGAAGGAAATGGTGGAAAAGGTTCGTTCTTATTCGAAAGATACCTGGATTCTGAATTATACAAATCCGGCAGCTATTGTAGCGCTTGGATTGGATCGGTTATTTCCGGATGATAAACGAATTTTAAATTTATGTGATCAGCCATTTTCTCTGATGAAGTCTTTTGCAAAAATCCTGGGGATTCCGCAGGAAACATTAAGGGCAAGATATTTTGGATTGAATCATTTTGGCTGGTTTACAGATTTATTTGATACAGCAGGAAATAATTATTTTGATCAGTTGCGGGATTATCTGAAAAATCATGATTTTAAGCCATTTAATGCGGAGCAGAGATCAAAATCCTGGCTGGATACATATGTAAGAGTTAACAAGTATATGCAGTACTTTGATGAGTACATTCCGACCACATATTTACAGTATTATTTCTTCCCGGATGAAATTGTGCAGGAAAGTAATCCACAGTATACCAGAGTGGATGAAGCGCGGGACAGTCGAGAGAAAGAAGTATTTGAGGTTTGCGGACAGGCCGTCGGACGAGATACAATGGACGGAATTACCATGCTTACCAATGGGGTCTTTGGTAAACTGATGGTAGAAGTGGCGGAATCCATAGCATACGATCTCCATAATGAGTTTATTGTTCTGGTAAAAAATAACGGCATTATTCCTAATTTTGAAAAGGACGCAATTGTAGAAGTTGCAGGAACAATCGGGAAAAATGGAGCAGAAGGTTATTACTTTGGAAACATCGACATGTTTTACAAAGGCCTGATGGAAAATCAATACGCATATGAGAGCTTGACGGTAGACGCGTTTATTGAGCAGGACTATAAAAAGGCGCTGGAAGCTCTGACGTTAAACAGAACAGTTATTGATCCGGAAAAAGCAAAAGCCATCTTAGATGATTTTCAGTTGGTTTCAAAAGATTATTGGGTATTAAAGTAGAATCGCGAAAAGCCATGATGAGAAAATAGTTTCATTATGGCTTTTTTTACATTTCTTTGCATATATTATAGAAAAAATTCATACAGGAAACCATTATGCAAAATTTTAGAGTAAAAGCCATGCAGTCCGACCTGCCGGACTACGGGAAGCTGCAGATTCATATTACTTCCGCCCTAGGCGCGCATCCGATTCCGGGGGCGAAGGTGGCTATCTCTTATACCGGAGAGCCGGATCAGACCATGGAGGAGCTGACGACCAACAGTTCCGGGCAGACCGATGAGGTGGAGCTGGCCGCGCCGCCGCTGGAGTACAGTGTGGAGCCAAGCGAGCCCCAGCCCTACTCGGAATATACCCTGTCGGTGACCGCACCGGGGTATGAGCCGGTGGAGATCGCAGGAACTGAGATTCTGCCGGAGGTGACGGCCATTCAGGAGATTCGGATGCAGCCCCGGCAGGGAGAAGAGTATGAGCGCTATGTCATCGGAGCTCATACCCTGTTCGGGAATTATCCGCCGAAGATCGCGGAGGCGGAGATTAAGCCGGTGGGCGAGAGCGGGGAGATTGTCCTGAGCCGTGTGGTGGTGCCGGAGTACGTCATCGTCCATGACGGCGCGCCCTCGGACAGCTCCGCGTCAGACTACTGGGTCCGCTACCGGGATTACATCAAAAATGTGGCCTGCAGCGAAATCTACGCCACCTGGACCGACGCGGCCATCCGCGCCAATGTGCTGGCAATTATGTCCTTTACGCTTAACCGGGTGTATACCGAGTGGTATAGAAACAAGGGCTACGACTTTACGATTACCTCGTCCACAGCATTCGACCACAAATGGATCCATAACCGAAACATTTTTGAAAACATCTCTCTGATCGTTGATGAGCTCTTCGCGGACTATCTGTCCCGGCCCAATGTGAAGCAGCCCATCCTGACCCAATACTGCGATGGCCGACGGGTGAACTGTCCCAACTGGATGAGTCAGTGGGGAAGTCAGTCTCTGGGCGAGCAGGGCTATATGGCCATTGAGATTCTGCGGAATTATTACGGGGAGTCCATGTATATCAATACAGCGGAGGAGATCTCTGGCGTGCCGTATTCCTGGCCCGGCTACGAGCTGACGGAGGGAGCTTCCGGGCAGAAGGTACTGCAGCTACAGGAGCAGTTAAACCGGATTGCGCGGAACTATCCGGCGATTCCGACCGTCTCCGAGGATGGTATCTACGGCCCGGCCACGGCGGAGAGCGTGCGGACGTTTCAGTCTATCTTTGGATTGCCCCAGACCGGGGTGGTGGATTATCGGACCTGGTATAAGATTTCGGAGATCTATGTAGGCGTGTCCAGAATCGCGGAGCTGAATTAGAACAGATTAAAAAGTACCGGCATTCAGGGAATGAATAACAACTCTCTGAATACCGGTATTTTCGCTTTACAAAAGAAAAACAATTCTATTATAATAGGGAAAATGATTGGAAAGCGGGGAAAGAAATTTATGCGTTTTCGTCCATGTATCGATATCCACAATGGCCAGGTCAAGCAGATCGTGGGAGGCAGCCTGACTGATAAAAATGATTTCGCCAGGGAAAATTTTGTGTCGGAGCAGGATGCGGCCTGGTACGCGAAGCTTTATCAGGAAGACGGCCTGAAAGGAGGCCATGTGATTCTGCTGAACGGCGCGGATTCTCCTTATTATGAGGCCACGAAAGCGCAGGCGTTGAAAGCCTTAAAGGCCTACCCGGGGGGCCTTCAGATCGGCGGCGGCATCCATCCGGAAAACGCGGCGGAATATCTGGACGCCGGAGCCAGCCAGGTCATCGTGACCTCTTATGTCTTCAAAAACGGCCGGATCCAGTATGAGAATCTGGGAAAAATGCTTGCAGCTGTGGGCCGCGACCGCCTGGTGCTGGACTTGAGCTGCCGCAAAAAGGGCGGCGCGTACTACATCGTCACCGACCGCTGGCAGAAATTTACAGACGTCCGGGTGACGCCCGCCCTTCTGGATGAATTGTCCGGGAAATGCAGCGAATTTTTAATCCACGCCGTGGACGTGGAGGGCAAAGCTTCAGGGATCGAAAAAGAACTGGCAGCCATGCTCGGCGACTGGGCCGGAATTCCCGTAACCTATGCGGGCGGCGTGGGCAGCCTGGAGGATGTGGAGGCGCTTCGCACCCTCGGAAAGGGCCGCCTGGACGTGACCATCGGAAGCGCTTTAGATCTTTTTGGCGGTTGTATCCCGTACCGAAATGTGGTATACTTGCGTTAGAGAGAGATCTCGAAATACCCGTAAAGGAGTTGATTTTATGCGTTATGTAATCAGCGGCAAAAATATCGATGTGACAGAGGGGCTCCGTACAGCGATCACGGACAAGCTCGGAAAGTTAGAGCGCTATTTTACTCCGGACACGGAAGTACATGTTACTTTAAGTGTCGAGAAAGAAAGACAGAAGATTGAGGTAACCATTCCTGTAAAGGGAACCGTCATTCGTTCCGAGCAGGTAAGCAACGATATGTACGTA
Source organism: Clostridiaceae bacterium (assembly GCA_902362725.1). Taxonomy (GTDB): domain Bacteria; phylum Bacillota; class Clostridia; order Lachnospirales; family Lachnospiraceae; genus Laedolimicola; species Laedolimicola ammoniilytica. The sequence continues at coordinate 49,547 of CABIXM010000016.1, forward strand.
TCTATCGATCTGGTGGAGGAAGTTATCGAGCGTCAGCTCCGCAAGTACAAGAACAAGATCGTACAGCGCGAGCAGGGAGCCGGAAGCTTCCGTCAGGAGTTTATCGACAAAGAGGCAGAGGATGAGGAGGTTCGCATCATCCGTACCAAGCAGTTCGACATGAAGCCCATGTATCCCGAGGACGCATGCGTGCAGATGGAGATGCTGGGCCACAGCTTCTATGTATTTGTAAATGCGGAGACCGAGCAGATCAACGTGGTTTACAAGAGAAAGGGCAATACCTACGGACTCATTGAGCCGGAACATTAAAACAGGATTTTTCAGGGGCTGCGCGCAGGCGCAGCCCCTTTTTGGCTGGCGGCGAAACTTCTTGAATATTCTGCCGTGTAGTGTTAAAATGATAAACAGAGTATTGTCTGAAATATCAGAAACTTAAGATTGGAGTTAGCAGATGAATTTATTTACAAAAATGTTTGGTACTCACAGCGAGCGTGAATTAAAGCTGATTTATCCGCTGGTAGACAAGATCGAAGCACTCCGCCCGGAGATGCAGAAGCTGTCTGACGAGGAACTGAAAGGCAAGACAAAAGAATTCAGACAGCGTCTGGCGGATGGCGAGACCCTGGATGATTTACTGGTAGAGGCTTTCGCGGCAGTCCGCGAGGCTGCGAAACGAGTGCTTGGCATGGAGCATTATCGGGTACAGCTCATCGGTGGTATTATCCTCCATCAGGGACGTATCGCCGAGATGAAGACTGGTGAAGGTAAGACCCTGGTGTCTACTCTCCCGGCATACCTGAACGCACTGGAAGGCAAGGGTGTCCACATTGTCACGGTCAACGACTATCTGGCACACCGTGATGCCGAGTGGATGGGCAAGGTTCATGAGGCTCTGGGTCTGACCGTGGGCGTGGTACTGAACAGCAGCACGGGTGACGAGCGCCGTGCCGCTTATAACTGTGACATTACCTATGTAACCAATAACGAGCTTGGTTTCGACTATCTGCGTGACAACATGGTCATTTACAAGGAACAGCTGGTACAGAGAGACCTGCATTACGCCATTATCGATGAGATTGACTCCATCCTCATCGACGAGGCCCGTACCCCGTTGATTATCTCCGGACAGAGCGGCAAGTCCACAAAGCTTTACGAGATCTGCGACGCGCTAGCGAAGACCATGAAGCGTGGCGAGGCCAGCGGAGAGTTCAGCAAGATGAACGCCATCATGGGCGAGGAGATCGAGGAGACCGGTGAGTTTATCGTCAATGAGAAGGATAAGATTGTCAATCTGACCGCCGACGGCGTGAAGCGTGTGGAGGATTATTTCCACATCGAGAACCTGGCTGACCCGGAGAACCTGGAGATTCAGCACAATATGATTCTGGCCCTTCGCGCCAACTATCTGATGTTCCGCGATCAGGATTACGTGGTGAAGGATGATCAGGTATTGATTGTCGATGAGTTTACCGGACGTATCATGCCGGGCCGCCGCTATTCCGACGGACTCCATCAGGCCATTGAGGCAAAGGAGCATGTGAAGGTCAAGAGAGAGAGCAAGACTCTGGCCAATATTACGTTCCAGAACTTCTTCAATAAATACAATAAGAAGGCCGGTATGACCGGTACCGCCCTCACTGAGGAGAAGGAGTTCCGCGAGATCTACGGTATGGACGTTATCGAGATCCCGACCAACCGTCCGGTTATCCGAAAAGACTTGGATGATGCGGTATATAAGACCAAGAAAGAGAAGTTCCATGCGGTGGTAGAGGAAATCGAGCGGGCCCACGCCAAGGGACAGCCGGTTCTGGTGGGTACCATTACCATCGAGACATCCGAGTACTTAAGCGGACTGCTCCGCAAAAAGGGGATCCAGCATGAAGTCCTGAACGCCAAGTTCCATGAGCGCGAGGCTGAGATCGTAGCCCTGGCCGGTCAGCACGGCGCGGTTACCATCGCCACGAACATGGCAGGCCGTGGTACCGATATCAAGCTGGATGATGACGCGAGAGCAGCAGGAGGACTGAAAATCATCGGTACCGAGCGCCATGAGTCCCGTCGTATCGATAACCAGCTGCGCGGACGTTCCGGCCGTCAGGGAGATCCGGGAGAATCCCGCTTCTACATTTCCCTGGAGGACGATCTGATGCGTCTCTTCGGATCCGAGCGTCTCATGAGCGTGTTCAACGCCCTGGGCGTGCCGGAAAATGAGCAGATCGAGCACAAGATGCTTTCTGATGCCATCGAGAAAGCCCAGAAGAAGATTGAGAGCAATAACTTCGGTATCCGTAAGAACTTGCTGGAGTACGACCAGGTTATGAATGAGCAGCGTGAGATCATTTACGCGGAGCGCCGCCGGGTACTGAACGGCGAGAGCATGCGCGACGCCATCTACAAGATGCTCACTGATACCGTGGAAAATGTGGTAGACAGCCTGATTGGCGACGACCAGGATAAATCCGAGTGGGATCTTCTGGGACTGAATGAGTCCCTGCTTCGCACGATTCCGCTTCAGACGATTACGCCGGAGCGTATCGCCGATAAGAAGAATAAGGCAGAGCTGAAGCATATGCTGAAGGAAGAGGCTGTGAAGCTCTACGAGCTGAAGGAGGCGGAGTTCCCGAATCCGGAGATGCTTCGTGAACTGGAGCGTGTATTCCTTCTGAAGGTCATCGACCGCAAGTGGATGGATCACATCGACGATATGGAGCAGCTTCGTCAGGGCATCGGTCTGCAGGCTTTTGCTCAGCGTGATCCGCTGGTAGAGTATAAGCTCAGCGGCTATGAGATGTTCTCCGCCATGACGGCCAGCATCCAGGAAGAGACCGTCCGGATTCTGCTTCATGTACGCGTGGAGGAGAAGGCCGAGCGTGAGCAGGTAGCCAAGGTAACGGGCACCAATAAGGACACCACACTGGCAGCAGCGCCCAAGAAGCGCGAGAGCGCCAAGGTCTATCCGAACGATCCCTGCCCCTGCGGAAGCGGAAAGAAGTATAAGCAGTGCTGCGGAAGAAAAGGCGCGTAATATCGCATAAGCTATGAAAAAATGGCCATACTCTTTTTAGAATAATCAGAAAGGGGTATGGTCTTTTTATGTCAAAAAAGAAAAAGCCGGATCTGAAGCACCTGGAGCCGGAAGAACAGCTGAAATACGAGATCGCCGAGGAGCTGGGACTTCTCGACAAGGTCCTGGCGGACGGCTGGAAGGCCCTGTCATCCAAGGAGACCGGACGGATCGGCGGGCTGATGACAAAAAAGAAGAAAGAACTGAACAAATCCAGGTAAGACGCAGCCAGCTTGCTATTTTTAACGGGGTGTATATAATGAAGAATACAAAAAACGGAATAGGAGAAAATGCATGCTCCGTGTATTAGTAGCAGATGATGAGGAAAAGGCATGTCAGTTGATTTGCAAGCTGATTCACTGGGAAGAACTGGAAATGAAATCGGTGGGAACCGCATCAAATGGAATTGGAGCTCTTCAGATGATAGAAGCGGAACACCGGATCTGGTGCTGACGGATATCCGGATGCCCGGATATGATGGAATGGAGCTTTTGAAACGGGCGCGCATCCAAAACCCGGATATGGAATTTATTATTATCAGTGGATATTCCCATTTTGAATATATGCGGTTTCACCTGGCAGTCAGCGGAGAAGCACAGGATATAGGACAATAAGTAATAGCATAAGTAATAGCGCAGTATAAGTTTCAAGTAGGATATTTCCGGTAATTGAGTAAAAAAGCTTGCATGAAGGAGCTGGGACTGGTATACTTGGTTCAAATTCATAGATCCGGCAGAGGATAACTCTAGAGACTCCGGCTGAATAAAGCAAAAGGGGCGCCGAAGAAGCAAACTGTGGGAATTCATCATTCCGCAGTGGAAACTGGCAGGCAAAAGGAAGGTTATCCGACGGAACTCTGGAGAGAGCGAGCAATCGCCGCCTACGTGGAGATAACCAACTGGTAAAAGGACAGAGAGATTGATGTACAGGCATCAGTCTCTCTATTTTTTATGGAAAAGGAGAAAAGATATGAGAATGATGCTGACAGGCGCAGGCGCCGTAGGAGAATGTATTTTAAAAATGCTGGAAAAGCGGGATCCCAAGGGAGAGTGGCTTTCCTATGTGCTGCTGGCGGATTTTGATTTAAAGCGGGCGGATGAGGTAAAGAGCCATCTGGAGCAGGAGCGGAAATTCCGGGAAGGAACGCAGTATGAGACGGCGCAGGTGGACGCCAGAGACCGGGAGGCGCTGACGGCGCTTATGCGGGAGCACCGGATTGATTTCGTGATGGACGCGGCCTCTCCCTTTGTGAGCAATTTTATATTTGACGCGGCCTTTGAGGCGGGAGCCGATTATGCCAGCATGGGAACCTGGTCGGTGCCAAAGGATCACCCGGAATTCGGAAAGGGCTTTGAGGGGGCTTACCTGGAGCCCATGACCAAATATAATTTTGACCGGCATGAGGCCTGGAAGGAAAAAGGACAGATGGCCTGTATCTGTCTGGGCATCGATCCGGGCGTGGTAAATGTATTTGCCAAATATGCGGCAGAATACTTATTTGATGAGCTGCTGGAGGTGCATGTGAAGGACGGCGGCAATCTGACGCCGCCGGAGAGCGAGAAGGACGAGATCATTTTTGGCTTCAATGTATGGACGGTATTGGACGAGGTGATGAATCCCAACGCGGAATGGAGCCGGGAGGGCGGCTTCCTCATCGAGGACGCCTTTGCGGGAGAGGAAGATTTCCGGATGCCGGATCCCTTCGGCGTCAACCATCTGGTAAAGGTGGAGCACGAGGAGGTAGTTACCATGCCGCGATATTTGGAAAAATATGGATTGCAGAAGGCCAGCTTCAAGATTGCCCTGGACGATAACCTGCTGAACGCCCTGAAGGTTCTGGATAAGCTGGGACTCCGGAATATCCATCCGGTTCAAGTGGGAGATGTGAAGGTAGTGCCCCGGGACGTGGTAGCGGCCTGCGCGCCCCAGCCCAAGGATATCGGAGAGGACATGACAGGCGGTATGTGCGTGGGCGTGGATTGTATCGGTATCAAGGACGGAGAGAGGAAGGAATATTTTATCTATCAGCCCTTTGACAATCAGGAGGCGCTGCGGGACTTCGGACTGCAGGCAGTGGTGGCCCAGACCGGTTTCGGGGCGGCTCTGGCCATCGAGCTTATGGGCCGGGGAATTTGGAAGGAGGCCGGCGTATTCTCGCCGGAGTACTTCCCCTCCCGTCCCTACATGGATCTGATGGAGGAGGCAGGACTGGTCTATCAGATCCAGGAACGCTAAAGCGCTAAAGCGTCCGGACGGCGTGGTTGACGGAAAGCCGGATTCAAGGTACACTGTAAGTACCAATGCGTAATAAGGAGAAGAATTACCATGTTTGCACTGAAAAAAATGACAAAAGAGATGCACGATGAAGTGCTGGCGATGGTGGAGGAGTTTTATCACAGCGACGCAGTCTGCCATCCGGTTCCTGAGGAGCGGCTGGAGCAGACCTTTGCGGACGCAGTGAGCGATGATCCGATTCTGGAGGGCTTTGTGCTGACCGAGGATGGAAAGACCGTGGGCTTTGCCTATATTACCGAATACTATGCCTGCGAGGTGGGCGGCCGCTGCCTGATGTTTGAGGAACTTTACCTGAAGGAGGAGACTAGGGGAAAGGGCTACGGCACCCGCTTCTTTGATGAAATTATGAAAGCAAAGCCGGAGGTGCGCCGCTTCCGTCTGGAGGTTACCCGCAGCAATGAGAAGGCTGTGCGTCTCTACGAGCGTCTGGGCTTCACCTTCCTGGATTATGATCAGATGATTCTCGACCGGTAAATGAGGAGATACAGATGAGTGATGAGAAATTAATGGAGCTGGCTCTGGCGGCCAGAGAAGGATCTTACAGTCCCTATTCCCATTTCCGGGTAGGGGCGGCTCTGCTCTGCGCCGACGGCAGCATTTACACCGGCTGTAATATCGAAAATGCTGCCTTTACGCCGGGCATCTGCGCCGAGCGCACGGCTATCTACAAGGCGGTCAGTGAGGGCAAGCGGGACTTTCAGGCCATCGCCATCGCGGGCGGCCCGGAGGGCGGAGAGCCGGCCCTGACCGCGCCCTGCGGCGTCTGCCGCCAGGTCATGCGGGAATTCTGCGATCCGGAAGAATTTCGGATTATCCTGGGAGCCGGAACCGGGGAGAAGCAGGTGTATTTATTAAAAGAGCTGCTTCCATTGAGCTTTGGCCCGGATAATCTGAAGGGGAAGGAGAAATATTCATGAAATTCTGGAAAAACCAGTCAATCCGGAGAAAAGAAGTTTCCTTTTTCCTGGCCATGGTGCTGTTCGGGGTGTTGAAGGAATTCCTGGTCTACAACCTGCCGATCATGGCGGTGCCCAAAGGCATCCACGACGACTGGATCATGGTACATATGGCGGATGCCCTGCGGAGCGGCCAGTGGCTGGGCGAATATAACGATCTGACCCTGACCAAGGGTATGTTTTTCCCGCTCTATCTGGCGGTGCTGAATTTCCTGCGCCTGTCCTATTTAAGTGTGTCGGCGCTTCTGTATACGGTAAGCTGTATGATTTTCGTGTATGCCCTGCGGCCCCTTTTGAAGAAGTACTGGGCTTGCTTTACGCTTTATCTGGTGCTTCTGTGGAACCCGGTGTCCTATTCGGTGCAGGCGTTCCAGCGCGTGTACCGCAACAGCATTTCCTATATTCAGGTACTGCTGATCTTCGGTGGCCTGCTGGCCCTGTGGCTCAGACGCAAAGAACCGGTGAAGAAGCAGATTCTGTGGCTTCTGACCGCCGCAGTGGGCATGGTCACGTTCTTTTATACCCGGGAGGACGCCATTTGGGTGGAGCCCTTCCTGCTGGTGTTCCTGCTGGTTTACCTGGGAACTATGTTCTTTTCATGGAAGAAGGAGCACAGGCGCGAATATGTGGGAAAGGCAGTGCTGGTGCTTTTGCCCTTCCTCAGCGTCTGGGGCGCAGGACAGCTGATTGCCCAGGAAAATGATAATCATTATAACATTCGTCTGACCAACGAGTTGCAAAAGGGCGGCTTTGCGGAAATGTATAAGAGTATGATGGCGGTGAAGCCGGAGGAGGATATTCCGGGCGTGACCATGACCCGGGAGAAAATCGCGCGGATGTGCGACGAGTGCCCGACCTTGGAGAAGCTGGAACCCTATATCCAGAGCAGCCGACTCTACTGGGCAGGTTCCGGGGAAAATGAGAAGGACTGGGAAGTACGGGACGGCTGGGTCTTCTGGATCTTTCGGACAGCCCTCGCGCAGGCCGGTTATTATACGGACGGCGGGACGGTCAATCAGGTGTGTCTGCAGATTCGGGACGAGCTGGAGGCGGCCATGGACGAGGGACGCCTCACACGGCAGGCGACCATGCCATCCACCTATATGTCCCCCTGGCGGGAAGGATATCTCGGAGATCTGTTCGGCGCGTTAGGCAAGGCGATTGCTTATACTACTACTTATGACGAAATGGAGACCCTGGTGTATCTCTACAGCGAGCCCGATGAAAATGGCGGAATTCCGCTGTTTGAGCGGATGACCGGAGACAAGGCTGTCTGGTATGAGTCAGATCTGGTGGAAATGGCAGGCTGGTATGCTTCCTATGAAGGCATGGAGGGCGTGACCCTGCAGGCGGAAGCAACGGACGGTACGGTGCTTGGCACGGCGGAATTTACCGAGAGCGATGATATCGCGGCTTATCTGGCGGGACAGGGGATTGAAGCACCCGGCAGTGAAAAATGTCGCTTCTCCCTGAAGCTGTCGGTGAAGGATAAACCGCAGACGGTCTATCTGAAGGCCTACCGGAATGGAACGCTTCTGGATTCCTACGAGCTTTCGGAGGATCTGACCCGGGTGGAGAGCGGGGCTTCCTGCCTGAATCTGGACTGGTACTGGGATGTGCCGGAGCGGCATGGTTTCCTGGCAAAGATCAATTATAAGGGCGTCCTTTTAAATGGAATCCGTCAGGTGTACCATGTTACCGGAGCCGTGGCGGCAGCGGCAGGAGCTTTGGCTTATGTGGCGCTCTGCGTGCGGATGTTGAAGCGCCGCCTGCAGAAGGTGAAGGATGAGGACGGACGGGATTTGTCCGTATGGCTTACGCTTTCTGCACTGTTGGCCAGCTATTTCGTGCTACTGGGGGGAATCTCTTATTCGGAGATCTCCGGCTGGAACGCGATTCTGTACTGGTATCTGTCGGGGGCTTATCCGATTATGATTGCCTTTGAGGCGCTGGCGGTGCTGTTCCTGGTGCAGGAACTGCGGGAAAAAGTAAATCAGTAAATTCCATTAGCAAAGTCGGTTTTCATAGAATTTGCAGTGTAACGGTTACAAAGCAGCTGTAAGGATTTTTCGGTGGCAAGTTCTTAGATGACGGTACGGAACCGTTACGCAAAAAGTACAGAATCAGGACAGATATATGTTAAATTTTAGACATATTATGCATTGTATTTTGAGCGGATTCTAGTATAATAGGATATAACAGAATATAACAAAATACAACAAAAATACAACAAAAAACATAACAAAAACACAACATTCCAAAACAAAACCGGCCCTTACGGATGGCAGGCCCGTTGGAAAAGGAGAGGAATCCTATGAAACTGATTATTGATAACGCGAACATTGATGACATTCGTTCCATGTATGAGTATTTTCCCATGGACGGCGTAACCTGTAACCCGACCATTCTGGCCAAGGAAAAGCGCCCGCCCTACGAGGTACTGAAGGAGATCCGTGATTTTATCGAGGAAGGAGAGCTCCATGTACAGGTCTTAAACGACAAGGCCGAGGGTATGGTGGAGGAAGCCTACAAGATCCGCAAGGAGCTGGGAGACGATACCTATATTAAGATCCCGACCACCAAGGAGGGATTGAAGGCTATCCGGATTCTGGCGGCGGCAGGTATCCATGTGACAGCCACAGCGATTTATACCCAGATGCAGGCGTTCCTGGCGGCCAAATCCGGCGCGCTTTATGTGGCGCCCTACATCAACCGTATTGATAACCTGGGATCCGACGGCGTGCGTACCGCCAAGGAGATCCACGATATGTTCCGCAACTACGGCTTCAAGACGGAGGTGCTGGCAGCCAGCTTTAAGAATTCCCGCCAGGTCATCACCCTGTGCGAGTATGGAATCGGCGCGACTACCATTTCCCCGGACGTACTGGATCTGCTGATTAAAAATGATTCCGTAACAGCGGCCCTGAATGTATTCCGCAGTGACTTTGAGCGTGTCTGCGGCAAGGGCAAGACCATGCTGGACTGTTAAAAATAAGAGGATTTCCTATGATAGATTTGCATTTGCATTTTGATGGTTCCCTGCTTCCGCGCACCGTACTGGAGCTTGCGCAGGAGCAGGGAATCCTGCTTCCGGCGAAAGAGCCGGACGAATTAAAATTATTTCTGACAGCTCCGGAGAACTGCAAGAGCCTGAATGAATATCTGGAGAAGTTTGATCTGCCTCTTAAGGTGCTGCAGACCAGGGAGGCTGTCCGGAAGGCTATGTATATCCTGGTCAGCTCTCTGAAGGAGCAGGGAATGCTTTATGCGGAAATCCGGTTTGCGCCCCAGCTTCATACGAAAAAGGGGTTGTCCCAGGAACGGGTGGTACAGGCTGCCCTTCTGGGTATGCAGGAGGCGCTGGCGGGTTCCTTTTTCCGGTGTAAGCTGATTCTGTGCTGTATGCGTGGGGCGGACAATCATGAGGAAAATCTGCTGACCGTTCGGACGGCGGCGGCCTTTCTGGGCCGGGGCGTGGCGGCGGTAGATCTGGCCGGGGCGGAGGCTCTGTATCCTACGGCGGATTTCGCGGACGTGTTCGGGCTTGCGAGGGAGCTTGGAGTGCCCTTTACGATTCATGCGGGAGAGGCCGACGGGCCGGAGAGTATCGAAGCAGCGCTGGACTTCGGGGCCAGCCGGATCGGACACGGCGTGCGGGCAGCGGAGAAGCCGGAGCTTCTGGAGCGGCTGCGGGACCAGCGGATTCCACTGGAAATGTGTCCCAGCAGCAATGTGCAGACGAAGGCGGTTCCCTCTCTTTCGCGGCATCCGGTTCTGGAGTTTCTGCGGCAGGGTCTGTGCGTGACAGTCAATACAGACAATATGACGGTGTCGGATACAACCATAGAGAAGGAATTCGGCCTGCTGTCCCGGAAACTGGGAATGACGGCAGAAGAACGGAAAAAATTGCTTCTCAACGCAGCGGACGCGGCCTTTTTGACGTCGGAGGAGCGGTGGCGGCTGAAAGACGTAATAGAAAAGATATGTTGCTGAATCTATGGAGTCTGAAATGAATTCAGGAACGTAAAAGCTATAGATAATAGAATGAATAAGCCCGGGAAACGGGCGCAGACAGGGAGAAGAGAATGGCGAAGAAAAACGCGAGAAATACAAGAGGAAAAATTGTCAGCGCAGCCTGGAAGCTTTTTTACGAGCAGGGCTATGAGGACACGACGGTGGAAGAGATCATCGCCCTCTCCGGCACCTCCAAGGGATCCTTCTATCACTATTTCGACGGCAAGGACGCGCTTCTCTCTACCTTAAGTTCTCTTTTCGATGAGAAGTATGAGGAGCTGATGGAGGAATTGACGCCGGAGATGACAGCGATGGAGCAGCTGTTGTTTCTGAATCAGGAGCTGTTTAAGATGATCGAGGACAGCATTTCCCTGGATCTGCTGGCGCGGCTTTATTCGACCCAGCTGACCACCAGCGGGGAAAAGCATCTGCTGGATCACAATCGCATATACTATAAGCTGCTGCGGAAAATCATTGCCAAGGGCCGGGAGGATGGGCAGCTGAGCCGCACATCCAGCGTCAGCGAGATGGTGAAGCTCTACGCGCTCTGCGAGCGGGCGCTTTTGTACGACTGGTGCCTCTGCGCCGGGGAGTATTCCCTGGTGGAGTATAGCGGACGTGTGCTGCCGGTATTCCTGAGCAGCTTTCTGCCTCAAAAGTAGAAAATTTATTTTTTGTATTTCATATCTTCTAAAATACCGTCTAGTTTAAAAATGTTGTAAATAAAAGAAAAATATTGATTTTTTAATATAAAAGTACAGCATTCGTTCTATACAATATTCTGTATTGTGGTCTACTTTCCCCTGTGTTATAATAAGCCTCATGTGCGGGAGACGCCTGAACGGATCCCGCGATTGTAAAGGTATGAGGAGGAAGTAACTATGGCAGGACAAGTGGGAATTCTCGCGGCGATCGTGATTTATCTGGCAGCGATGGTCTATGTGGGATTCTATTTCAGTAAGAAAGGCAGCGGAGATTCCACAGATGAATTTTATCTGGGCGGCCGTAAGCTGGGACCGCTGGTAACGGCAATGAGCGCGGAGGCCTCCGACATGAGCAGCTGGCTCCTGATGGGATTGCCGGGCGTCGCTTATCTGACCGGTATCTCTGACGCAGGCTGGACCGCTATCGGCCTGGGCCTGGGAACCTATCTGAACTGGCTTATCGTGGCGAAGCGTCTGCGCCGCTATTCTGTAAAATGCAACGCCATTACCATTCCGGATTTCTTTTCCAGACGTTTCCGGGACGAGAAGAACATTCTGATGTGTATCGCGGCGATTGTGATTCTGATTTTCTTTATTCCCTATACGGCGTCTGGCTTTAAGGCGATCGGAACACTGTTCTCCAGTCTCTTCGGAGTCGAGTATCATGTGGCGATGATTGTCGGAGCAGTAGTAATCGTAGGTTACACCGTCATGGGCGGTTTTATGGCCGTATCTACTACAGACCTGATTCAGAGTATTGTTATGAGTATTTCTTTGGTAGTTATCGTATTTTACGGAATCCATCTGGCAGGCGGCTGGGACGCGGTTATGGCAAATGCGAACTCACTGGCCGGATATCTTTCTATGACGCAGATGCATGATGGTGCCACCAATACGGCTAGCCCCTACAGCCTGCTGACGATTATATCTACCATGGCGTGGGGACTGGGGTATTTCGGAATGCCCCATATCCTGCTTCGTTTTATGGCTATCGAAGACGAGAATAAACTGACACTTTCCCGTCGGATTGCCAGTATCTGGGTTGTAATTTCCATGGCAGTGGCTATCCTGATCGGTGTGATTGGCTGTGCGGCTTCTGTACAGGGGGCGATTCCGACCTTTGCGACCAGCGCGGAGTCCGAGACCGTCATTATCCGTTTCGCCCATCTGCTGGGACAGCATAATTTCCTGCTCTCCCTGATTGCAGGCGTGGTTCTGGCCGGTATCCTGGCCTGCACCATGTCTACGGCAGACTCTCAGCTTCTGACGGCAGCTTCCGGCGTATCCCAGAACTTGCTGCAGGATTTTCTGAAGATTAAGATGAGCGCAAAGGCTTCCATGATGGCAGCGCGTCTGACCGTAATTGGCATTGCCGTTGTGGCGATTTTCCTGGCATGGAATCCGGACAGCTCCGTATTCTATATCGTATCCTTTGCATGGGCAGGCTTCGGCGCAGCCTTCGGACCGCTGGTTCTCTTTGCACTGTTCTGGAAGCGTACCAATATGCAGGGCGCTCTGGCCGGCATGATCGCAGGCGGCGTGATGGTATTCGTATGGAAGTATCTGGTTCGTCCCATGGGCGGTGTCTGGAACATCTATGAGCTGCTTCCGGCGTTCATTGTATCCGCACTGGCAATTATCATTGTTTCTCTGCTGACAGCGGCTCCGTCCAAGGAGATTTGTGACGAGTTTGATTCCGTAGGAAGATAAGAAATCTGTAAAAAAATCCCGGTAGCCAAACGCTATCGGGATTTTTTATGTCATAGGAAGTTCTGTTAGAATTCCCTATGATATAGAAGCAAACAGAGTTTGCCAAAGAAGCGCACTCGGCGCAGGATTCTTATTACAGCTTAATATTTTTGAACAGATCTCCAAGCGTCGTAGTCAGCTCCTCCGCCTTCGGAATTTCGATTTTTTCTTCCGGAAGATCTTCCGCAGCGGCTTCGTTCAGCGCCTTCATGCTCAGGGACAGCTTGCCGTCCTTGATAGCGATAACCTTTACCTTTACGGTGTCGCCGACCTTCAGGACTACGTCCGGGCTCTTGATACGCTTTTCAGAAATCTGGGATACATGTACCAGTCCGGAGAGACCGTCGCCCAGATCGATGAATGCGCCATAGGGCTGAATGCTCTCGACCTTTCCTTCCGTTACCAGACCGACCTGTACGCTGGCCAGCTTTGACCGACGCTCCTCGGCAGCCTTCTCGCGAAGCAGCTCTCTTGCGGAGAGAACCAGCTTCTGGTTCTCCGGATCCGCAGTGATAACCTGTACCTGGATCTTCTTATTCAGCCAGTCCTCCAGGTTCTCCACATAGCCCAGAGAAAGCTTGGAAGCCGGGATAAAGCCGCGGATTCCTTCTACGTAAGCGACTACGCCGGACTTGACAATGCCGCCGATTTTTACGGTGAGAACGGTCTTGTCCTCCAGATACTGTACCAGAGTCTGCCATGCCGGATCTGTGATGTCAGCCACATCATTCTCCTGTGTATCCTGGAAGGAAGCCTCCAGCTCTTCCTTGAAATCGTCCATTGTTGTTTTTTCTTCCATTTCCCAATACCTCGTTTCATATAAAATTCAGATTACAGACAGATTTCTGAGAAATCCGCTGTCCAATAGTTCTATTATATGGTAAAATGGTGCAAAAAGCAAACGGAATCAGGAGAAAAATAGATGAATCAAGTGAAAATAAGAAAACTTGTTTTTGGAGAAGGAAGACCGAAGATCTGCGTTCCGATAACGGGCCGCACCAGAGAAGAGATTGCGCTGCGGACGGCAGAGCTGAAAGCGGCGAAGCCGGATCTGGCGGAATGGCGGGCCGACTGGTATGAGGAAGTATTTGACAGGGAAAAACTGGAAACTACGCTGGCGTGGCTGCGTGAAGAGCTGGGCGAGCTGCCGCTTCTGGTGACCTTCCGGACCAGAGAGGAGGGCGGCGAGCAGAGTGTTAGCCCGGAGGACTATGCGGCATTTTTAAGGACGGTCCTTATGTCCGGACAGGCAGATCTCATCGACGTGGAGCTGTTCCGGGGAGAGAAGCTGCTTCGGGATATCTGCAAAGAGGCAAAGGCGCAGGGGGTAAAGGTGATTGCCTCCAGCCATGACTTTGAAAAGACTCCGGCAAAAGAGGAGATCCTTGCCCGGCTAATCCGGATGCAGGACTGCGGGGCGGATCTTCTGAAGCTGGCCGTCATGCCCCAGGATGCCGCCGACGTGCTGACCCTTCTGTCCGCCACTTTAGAGATGAGCGAAAAATATGCAAAGCAGCCCGTGGTAACCATGTCCATGGGAGCAAAAGGCGCAGTGAGCCGCTTGGCCGGAGAAGTCTTTGGTTCCGCTATGACCTTCGGATCCGCCGGCGTAGCTTCTGCCCCGGGTCAGGTGAGCGTGCCGGAGCTGAAGATGGCGCTGGAGGTGCTGCGACAGGGGAAATGAGTTTTTCGTTATATAATATCAGCTTATTGGCGTATTGAGTTTGATGAAGTTAAATTTAAAATGTAGATTATTATAGATACATAACATATAATTTATTTAAAGATGAAAATATATGGTATATCTATGAATAATCCAACGATGGAAAATGTATTAAACCTGGCTCTGGACGCCACTCCCCAGGAGCTGGCCCGCTCCGAAGATCTGAACGTGGGTTTCGACAGTACCGAAAAAATCTGGGAGCTTATCGTAAAATATTCCGGATCGCTTACGGGACTTTCATCCCTTGGCGTGACTGTCACAGAGCTCCTGAACGAATACGCAATCCTGACAGTGCCGGAGTCCCTGGTAGAGCGTCTGGCGCTGGTTCCGGAAATCGAATATATCGAAAAACCAAAGAGGCTGTTTTTTTCTGTAAATCAGGGAAAAGCAGCCTCCTGTATTCCGGCGGTCCAGAATGCCCGTTATGATTTATATGGAGACGGCGTTCTGGTGGCGCTGTTGGATTCCGGTGTGGATTATGCCCACCCGGATTTTAGAAATGAGGACGGGACGACGCGGATCCTGGCCCTGTGGGATCAGACCATCCCGGGCAGACCGCCGGAGGGTTACCGCATCGGCACGGAATACACACAGCAGGAGATCAATGAAGCACTGGCGGCGGATACAGAGAGCGCCCGTTATGCATTGGTACCAAGCCGGGACGTAAGCGGCCACGGCACCAGGGTTCTCGGCATCGCGGCAGGCAATGGCCGTGCCAGCGGCGGCCGCTATCGGGGAATCGCAAGCCGCAGTCCGATCCTGGCCGTGAAGCTTGGCATGCCCCGGGAGGAGGGCTTTCCACGGACCACAGAGCTCATGCAGGGGGTGGACTACTGCATCCGAAAGGCGCTGGAGCTTCGCCTGCCCGTGGTGGTCAATATCAGCATTGGCAATACCTACGGCGCCCACGATGGCACTTCTCTTCTGGAGACTTATATCGCTGACATCGCTAACGTCTGGAAATCGGTCATTTGTATCGGTACGGGAAATGAGGGCTACGCAGCCGGTCACGCGGCGGGGATCCTGCAGGAGCGGACGACGGAGACAGTAGAGTTGGCTGTGGGCGAATACGAGACCGCCTTTAGCATCCAGATCTGGAAATCCTATCTGGATGAGGTTGACATAACGCTGATAAGCCCGGGTGGAAGAAGGGCGGGGCCTATTCAGAAACTTCTGGGAGCTCAGCGTTTTGTGCTGGAAGAGACGGAAATCCTACTATATTATGGAGAGCCGTCACCCTACAGTCAGTCTCAGGAGATCTATCTGGAGCTGCTGCCCCGGGGTGATTACGTGGACACGGGAATCTGGACCCTGGAGCTGGCTGCCGGGGAGATTCGGGATGGTCATTATCACATCTGGCTCCCCAGCTCCGCCGCCCTGAATGGCGGCACCCGTTTCCTGCGCGCCTCTGCCGACACAACCCTGACAATCCCCTCCACCGCCCGCCGAATCGCCGCCATCGGAGCTTACGATAGCCGCACTCTGACCTACGCCGACTTCTCCGGTCGCGGCGGCACCTGTGATCTCCGAGAAAAGCCTGTTCTCGTCGCCCCCGGCGTTCGCATCCTCACCACCGCCCCAGGCGGCACCTACGCAGAAGTCACTGGCACCTCCTTTGCCACTCCCTTTGCCACTGGAGCCGCCGCTCTTTTATTGCAGTGGGGGATCGTCGACGGCAACGATCCCTATCTCTATGGAGAAAAGGCGATTGCGTTTCTGAAAAAAGGAACCCGTCCGCTTCCGGCGTATGCAGAGTATCCGAATCCGGAGGTGGGGTGGGGGTCGGACGTTATAATAAGGTTACATGGAAGAAAGTCAGTAAAATCAAGTGTTTCCGTTCATTTTCCCTAAATAGAAACGGAACACTTTCCACACGGTTTCGAGAAAAATCTGCCCGGGTTGGACTTGGGATGATGTGGCAGGAGAGAGTGTAGTAATGACGTAACATGAACTAGCGATTTTGAGAGTAAAGAAGGAGAGGAGTTGTGGTTATAAACAAAATAATTTGAAAATATGAAGTTCGTGGAAAATAAGAGATTTTCACAATTTTTAAAATGTGGTAAAATTATACAAATGTAAAACAGGGGGAGTTTAAGATGATAATGTTTATACTTGCAATAATTATTGCTTTTACGATTTACTTCATAAAGAAAAAGCAATATGAGAAAACAGAATATTATCTCCAAACGAAAATTCCATATGGAAGTGTTCGGTTTGATAAAGGGCGTTTAGGAGAATTTTATACATACAAATATTTGAAAACACTTGAAGGATATAAGAGATTTTTATTTAATGTTTATCTGCCAAAAGAGAACGGAGAGACTACAGAAATAGATGTTATTCTTTTACATGAAACAGGTATTTATGTATTTGAGTCAAAGAATTACAGTGGATGGATTTTTGGAACAGAAACACAACAATATTGGACACAGACGTTACCTGTTGGAAAAGGAAAATCGCAGAAAACAAAGTTTTTCAATCCGATTATTCAAAACAAAGTACACTTAAAATGGCTTCAGCAGTTCCTTGGTGCTGAGTCTCAATTACCATTTTATTCATACATTGTATTTAGTGATCGGTGTACTTTAAAGGAAATTACGTTGACTAGCGGGAATCATTTTGTTATTAACCGATATAATATTCTTACTGCTGTTCAAAGTAATGTTGTGCGTGTTGGAAAACAACTAGAGCAAAAAGAGGTTGATAGGTTATATGAAAAGCTGTATCCGCTCACTCAAGTAAGTGAAGCACAAAAATTAATACATATAGCAAATGTTCAACAGAAACAGCAGACGGATACAGCAAATACAGCGGTGATGCGATGCCCACGTTGCGGAGGTACACTTGTAATCCGAATTGCTAATAAAGGGGAACGGAAAGGAGAACGATTTTTGGGGTGTTCAAATTATCCAAAGTGTAGATACATAAAAAATTTATAAGGAAAATAAGTAAGTATAGAAAACTAATTTTGAATATAAGAAAAGTCGCAGTGTAAAATTCCGCTGCGGCTTTCTTTATGGAGAAAATTGGAATATGACGGCAAAAAGCGACGGCACTCTTCCCAAATGCCGTCAAAAAGCGCCGTCAAATTCAAAAAAGTGACGGCAGAAAATGCCGTCATTCACAAAAAGCAGAAAATTGTGACGGCAAAAAGTGCCGTCAAATCCCAAAAGTGACGGCAAAATCTGCCGTCATTTCACGTTATCAGGGGTTTCAGGAGCTTTTCCCCTGACCAGAAGCATTTTGGCGGTGACGTCACAAATGCGTATCTGGCCGCAGACCCCTTATTTTCAGAGAAATTTAGTGATGCGTCTGACGCGTAAAACTGCGTGCTTTACAGCATAAAATTTTTAACCATAAGAATCTATACTGACCTCGTAATCAGCAAGGTATGAAAAGCGAAAATGAAACAGGCATAGGACGACTTGGGCAGAGAATATGCTGGGAATGAGGTGAGCATCATGGGCAATCGACCAGAGGCAGAGTTGACAGTAGATCTTGAGCAGCTAAAGAGAATCGAAGAACTGCTTCCGGATACACAAAAAATAATTGCAGAAAAAGTGGGAGCTTTCGTGGAAAAGTCCGGTGTTTCTCCATACGCTCACATGAATGAAGGATATGCAGTGATTGTCAGATTGACCGGAGAAATAGATGCTACAGAAGCAATTCTGGATTATCTTAGAAAAAGAACGGAGCTGATATATTAAAATGCCTTGCAAAGATATAGGTTTTATGTTAACCTGAAGTCAGGGAAAATGAACGTGATACATAGCTTCTGACTTCACTTCCATGAATACGCAGGTTAGGAGCAATGTAGAATGGAACAGTTACAAACGAATATGCCAGATATGTACGATGCGGCACTGTATCTTCGTCTGTCCAGAGATGATATAGAGGACGGGGGTGCAAAGACAGAGAGCGACAGCATTGCAAATCAAAGAGAGTTACTTCGGAGCTTTGTAAAAAGCCAGCCGGATATTCAGATCTTTGATATATATGTGGATGACGGATACTCGGGTGGAAATTTTGACAGGCCTGAGTTCAAACGAATGACAAAAGACATAGAGTCTGGAAAAGTAAATTGTGTGATCGTGAAAGACTTATCCAGATTCGGAAGAGAGTATATAGAAGCCGGGCGTTGGATTGAGAAAATCTACCCGGCTTTAAACGTGCGTTTTATATCTGTTACGGATCAATTTGACAGCAACACGGCAGATTTTTCGGAAAAATCTTTTGTAGTTCCGGTGAAAAATTTTTTAAATGAAAGCTATTGCAGAGATATTTCCGGCAAGGTACGCAGTCATCAGAAAATCAAACGGGAAAAAGGAGAGTTTATCGGAGCCTTTGCGCCGTATGGGTATCGCAAGGATTCAGAAAATAAAAATCGTCTTGTGGTGGACGCTGAGGCAGCAGATGTTGTAAGAAAAATATTTGCCTGGAAAATGGAAGGCTTCAGCCTCGGAGCCATAGCGGAAAAATTGAATGAACGGCAGGTTCTGTCACCCAAGGCGTATAAAAAGGCGAACGGAGAAAATTATAATTCTGGCTTTGTGGGAACAGATACACCGAAATGGTCTGCAGTCCAGATTAAGCGAATTCTGGTCAATGAGGTGTATATCGGAAATCTGGTACAGGGTAAACAAGAACGAATCAGTTATAAGGTAAAGAAGCGGTTGAATAAACCCGAGGCGGAGTGGGCAAGGGTGAAAGATACGCATCCGGCCATTATAAAACAGAGCGAGTTTGAAGTGGTGCAAAAGCTATTACAATATGACGGAAGAGCGTCAAAAACAGCAGAGCATGCGAGTTTTTTCTCCGGCTTTGTCTTTTGTGGAGACTGCGGGACGCCGATGATACGTAGAGTAAATCGGTATAAGGAAAGAGAAAAAGCATTTTATATCTGTCAGACCAAGAACAAGGGCGGAGCTTGTACCCGACATAGTGTTTCAGAAGAAGTGTTAAAGAAAATCGTGCTGAAAGAAATTCAGATATATACGGCGCTTTTTGCAGATTATGAAAGAATAATGGATGAGCTTCACAAAATGAGAATTGATTATGAACAGGTTGTTCATTATGATATGCAGATAGCTAAATTGCAGTCAGAATATAGCAGATATTACGGATTGAGAGCGTCGCTCTATGATGATTTAAAAGAAGGACTGCTTAGTAAAGAGGAATTTGATGAGTTTCGGGAAAGTTATGGAAAAAAATGTGAAGAACTGAACAGGAGGATCGAGAAGCAAAAAGAACTGGTAAAGCAGATGTTTGAAAATGGAGTGTCTGCAGCCGTTCAGTTGGAAGATTGGAAAAAATCACTGGAAATCAAAGAGCTAGATCGCATCCTGCTGGCATTAACAGTAGATAAAATCTATGTTTATGAAAACAAGCGGCTGGAAATCCATCTCCGCTATGAAGACACGATCGAAAAGCTGAAAATCATAAAACAATTTTATGAAGTACAGCAGACAGAATGCGGAAAAGAGGTGGGATAAATGGCAAGGACAGCGCAAAGGTATAAGAAATTAGTAGAGAAGAAATCGGCACAAGTTCCAGTATACAGGGCGGCGATCTACGCCAGATTATCGGTAGATAAGAATGAGAAAAAGGTGGAATCCATTGAAACACAGGTGGCTTTGATAAAGGAATTTATTCAAACTCATAATGCAAAAGCGGACAAAGAATATGAACTGGCTCTGTATGATATTTATTCGGACATTGGGAAAACTGGGACAAATTTTGAAAGACCGGGCTTTGAGCGGATGATGAAGGACATCAGGGAAAGAAAAGTAAATTGTATTCTGGTAAAGGACTTTTCCAGATTTGGGAGAAACTATATTGAAACAGGAAATTATCTGGAAAAAATATTGCCCTTTATGAAGATACGCTTTATTTCCATATGCGACCGGTATGATTCATTTGCACCAGATTCGGAAAATCAGGAACTGACTATGAATATTAAGAATCTGGTAAATGATGCTTACGCAAAAGACATTTCAGCAAAGGAGCGGGCGGCCAAGCGTATCGCACAGAAGAACGGGGAGTACGTTGGGAGCAAAGCTCCGTATGGGTACCGATGTGAGAAAGTAGATGGAAAGTATACACTGCTTATAGAGCCGGAAGCGGCGAAGATCGTTCAGAGAATTTTTGAAGAATATGCAGCGGGTGAGAAAATCCAGCATATTATAGATGACTTGTATAAAGCAGGTGTGCATCGCATTTCTGATTATAACCAGTATCATCATGTGTATTGTCAGAAAGGTGAAATATTGCACCAATGGGGAAATTCGTCTATACGTGCGGTACTGAACCGGAACAATTACTACGGAGATTTGGTTCAGCGAAAATATGAATCCAGATTTCAAAAAGGTGAAAAGGGATGTGCAGTTCTGGATGAAAGGGAATGGATTATTACGCCTACTGCACATGCCCCCATTATCAGCCGGGAATTATTTGAAAAGGCGCAGGAAAGGTTAAAGGCAGGTCAGGAAGCAAGAACTGTAGTTGGCTGGAAAAAAGATGAAAGAGCCTTTTACAATGTATTTTATTGTGGAGAATGCGGACGGAAAATGAGTACAAGCAGATCGAATGGCAGTGTTTTCTATTTCTGCGGTGCGTCACGGTATCAGGACGAAAGAAAGTGCAACTATAAAAGCGTTTCCGAAGATAAGATACAGAGCATTGTTCATGCAGAATTGAACAGGCAGTTTCAACTATCGGGATTACAGAAAAAGAATATGGTTGCCATGGGCAAAACAGCTTTTCAAGCGAAAATTGTGCAGATTGAAAATGAGATAAAGAGAATGAATGTCGAAGCAGAGCGACAGGCCGGAAAATTTGCAGAGGCATTTATGCAGTATAAGGATAGAAACTTATCCAGAGAAGCATATATGGCGTTGAGAGTGGAACGCAATGATTGGAAAATATTTTGTGATGAGAGAAGGAAAGCTTTGGAGCAAAGAATTACAGAGCTGCAGAAGCGACAGAAGGAAGAAACGCGATTTTTGAAAAGCCTGTTAGATTTAAAAGGTACATCGAAAATCAATGCGGAACTTGCCGAGGCGTTGATTGAAAAAATCTATGTGTATGATGATAAAAGGTTAGAAATTCATTTTCGATTCAAGGGAGGTGTTGGCGTATGAGCGAAGGAAAAGTTGTTATTGGCTATTATCGCCTTTCCATGGAGGATGATTCCCAGAGAGAGAGTAACAGTATCATCAATCAGCGAAAATTGGTGAAAGATTATATTTCCCATAGTCCGGAGCTGGCCGCTATGCCATTTCAGGAATTTTACGATGATGGATATTCCGGAGCCACGATGGAACGTCCGGCCATCCGACAGGTGCTGGAGCTGGCTCGGAATAACCAGGTTCAGTGCATAATAGTAAAGGATTTTTCACGCTTTGCCAGAAACTATATTGAAATGGGAACCTACCTGGAGCAGATTTTTCCGTTTCTGGGGGTACGATTCATTTCTATTTCGGATCATTATGATTCCAGGGATTATCAGGGAAAAGGTTCGGATCTGGAAGTGCAGTTTAAAGGTTTAGTCGCGGATTTTTATGTCAAAGATCAATCTGCTAAGGTAAAAGCTGCGGTGAACACTAAAAGAGGCAGAGGTGAGTATTGCTGCGGTTCTGCTCCTTATGGTTATCGAATCAATCCGGAGAATCGAAAAGAATTATTAATTGTGGAAGATGAGGCAGAAGTGATACGCAGAGTCTTTGAATTGATCAATCAGCGCTATTCCAAGACAGAAATATGCCGCCTGTTTAATGAAGAAGGCATACCCACACCCCTCCAATCCATGTGCAAACGCCAGAAGTCAGATAATAAAAAAGCATCCACGAGAGGGTTACAGTGGACGAGTGACACGATACGAAAAATCTTGAATGACAAGAACTATATAGGTTGTATGGTCTACGGAAAAACCAAAATCCCAGACCCGGGAACCGGAAAAGAAGTACCTGTACCCAAAAGTGCATGGAAGGTGATAGAGGGTCATCACAAACCTATCATATCCAGGGAAACCTTTGAAAAAGCGCAGGCTCTCCAAATCCGTCACACGAAGAAAAGCAAATTTGATAAAGAAACAACCTTACTGAGCGGTTATGTGAAATGCGGAAATTGCCGGAGAAACCTGACGGGAAGCAAGAGACTGCACGGGCATGTGCTTTATAGTTGCGCGTATAGTCAGGGGAAAGAAGATACGGGGTGTTTCGCAGGAAAAGCGGATGACAGGATGCTGGAGCAGATCGTGTTGAGAGAGATAAAGGAGCATCTGCGGCGGGAGATTAGTCAGGAAGAGATGAGGGAGAGGGTAAAACGGCAGAGTGAAGAGAAGATAGAAGGTTATCAGGCGGAAAAAATGAAATGTGAAAAGAGGCGGGAGGAGATAAAAGAGGAAAATTGGAGGAATTATGAGAGGTATCGGGAAGGAGAGATAGAGCGAGAGGAGTTTTTGAAGACTAGAGAAAGGTTAGAGGAAGAAAAAGGAAAGCTAGGAATGCGGGATCAAGAATTAGAAGAGCTAATATGTAGAGAAGAAGAGAAGGTAGGGGTGAGAAAAGATGTCTCGGCGGAAGAGATGGAAGAATGCTTGGGGTATAGAAAATTGACTAGGAAGATGTTAGAGAAGTATGTGGATGGAATATATGTGTATGATGATGGAAAAGTAAAAGTGAAAACAAAATAAAAACGAAAATTACGTTTTTAATATTGAATATTTGGAGAATATATGTCATAATATAATATATAAAAACAAAAACAATGAAGATAAAAGGAGATACCAAATGAAATTATTAAAAATTGTTATGCAAAATATGCCGCGATTCAAGGGAAATATAGATATTGATTTTATTACAAAACAAAGGGTAGACGAAGATGATAAAGAAAAACTGTATAATGTATTTTCTAATATATATACAAACCAAGTGATTTCATTTATAGGTCTTAATGCTTCTGGAAAAACGACAATCTTAAAAGTAATTTCTTTTGTTATAAACTTGCTTAACAATGAAGCTCTTAATAGTATTAAATCTAAAGAAATTTTGAATGAATTATCCGAAAAGGAAAAAGTCATAATTATTAGTTATTTTTATAATGAAAATAGCATTTATAAACTTGAGACAACTATAGCGAAAAAAGTAAATCATGTTGATAATGAAGAGAAACTAGTTATAGTTGAGGAAAGATTGTGGGAAAAAGATGCCAGCAAAGTAAAAACAAAAAAGGGGTTATTTGATTTTAGGGACACAGATATAAGAATCGAGAGAAATGAAAAGGAGCAATTTCTATTAGATGATGTTAGTGTAATGATTGCAATAAATAAAGAAAAGCAGTCAAATTTCCCGTTAAGAAATATGTTAATGTGGACTAATTATAATATGTTGAATATTCTTGGAAGATTTCCAAAAGAATTATTGACATTTCTTGATCCGAGTATCGAGTATTTTGAATGCAATGTAGAAAAAAAATCTGCAGATATCCGATTGAAATTTTATGGTTCCGAAGAAATAATATTAAATAGGCCGAGTGAAATAGAAAGATATCTTTCATCAGGGACGATCAAGGGAATAAATGTTTTTATGAATGCATTATTTTGCTTTATAGAGGGGGGGTACTTAATTGTTGATGAACTTGAAAATCATTTTAATGAAGAGATTGTAACTACATTGGTTCGTTTTTTCATGAATCCAAGTGTAAATAAAAGGGGTGCTACTTTAATTTATTCAACTCATTATTCAGAGTTATTGGATGAATATGAAAGAAACGACTGTATATATATTGTTAGAAATCGAGGGGGAATTTATGCTGAAAATCTTTCGCTTATACTAAAACGAAATGATATCAAAAAGAGCGAGGCGTATGAGAGCGGGTATTTAGAAGGAACCGTACCGGTATATGAGGCGTATATGGCATTAAAAAAGGCCCTTTCTAATGTTAAAGCTGGAAAGGGGGACGAAAAATAGAATGGTAAAATATACGGCTTGTATTTGTGAAGGCGGGGCAGAAACTGTAATATTGAATTTGTTATTAGAGCAAAATAAGTTGATTTTTTCGAAAGAAGATTTACTTGAAGGCGAAATCCTTAAATCAAGAAAAGGAAAAGATTTTGAAATGCGATACTTAAAAAAGGATTTTGCGGGCAAGATAACCGTATATAGGATACTTGATTCACGGCGGGAAAATTTTAAAATCAGTAAGGCGTATCAACATAAAGTGGAGGTTGTAAATGTAATTACAGCACCGGAAATAGAAATGCTGATAATTTGTAATGAAGCTTCCTGTATAATAAAAAACGTGGATGTTGAAAATTGAAAATACCTCAGAGTACAATAAGACTACTGACTGGCAGGTTAGTAAAAATCTTATTG
>CABIXM010000017.1:0-65493 GCA_902362725.1 Clostridiaceae bacterium
CCCACACTTACATTCTGCACATTCTCGCCAATCTTCTCCACAATTCCGGAAAATTCGTGTCCGAAAGGTGTCCATTCTGTAGCGGCATATTTAGCCTGGATCATCTCATGACCGCAGAAGCCACAGGCTTTAACCTTGATAAGTACTTCATCGGCACCGACCTCCGGTACCGGGATATCCCGCTGTTCAAACTGAAATGGCGCTTTCAAATATGTAGATTTCATATGGTATAACTTCCTTTCCTTTTTTACTCACTCATAACAAAAAAACAACTATTTAGTCAAACTGTCTCCCCTCCATAATTACCAGCATGACCTATTTTGTCTTCTTCAATTTATCCATGAGTACAGCGGCAATAATCAGACAACCAATCAGGATCTCGATAATCTGACCGTTAAGACTCCACAAAGTACCGCCATTTCTGATGGTTGCAATCAGAATCGCACCGACAACCGTACCACCAATATATCCCACGCCGCCACTCATCGAAGCACCGCCTACAACCGCAGCTGCAATGGCATTCATCTCATAGCCGGTACCCAGGGTAGGAATACCACTGGCCAGACGCGAGGTCAACAGAATACCACCTAATGCACAAAGTACGCCAGAAGATACATACACACCATAAATAGTCTTCCTGACAGAGATACCCGAAAGGCGGGCAGCATCACAGTTTGAACCTATTGCAAAAATATTACGTCCAAAATAAGTATATTTAAAAATCGCTGCCGAGGCAAAAATCAGCAACAGCCAAACCAATGTCATAAACGGGATTCCATAAGTCACAGACATACCCAGATTATTGGTTTTTGTAAAGCCAATTGTGATCTTGGATATTTTCAAAAATTCTTCAGGCAGACCAGTAATATTTCGGGAATCTGAAATCAATAAAATAACAGCGCGGATTATGGTCATAGAACCAAGTGTGGCAATAAACGGAGGCAGCTTTCCATCGTATATGAGAATTCCATTCAAAAGTCCTACCAAGGCACATGCCACCACAGCAATCAGCATAGCCAGCCACATATTGACCCCTCGATGTACCGTCAACAAAGTTACCAACATACCAGCAAGGCCAACATTGGCACCCACAGAAAGATCAATACCTCCTGTAATAATCACAAATGTCATGGCTAATGCAACAATGCCATACACAGACGTGGCTCTGGACAGGTTAAAGATGTTTTCATAGGTAAGAAAATTACCGCCCGTGGTAAGAGAAAGCACAGTCATCAATATCAACAGCACCACCAGTGCGATACCATAAGATCGGGTGATCTTATTTTGCAGACGCACAAGCAATCCAGATTTTTTGTTTTCCATCGTTATCGGTTCCCCCCTTTTACAAATTTGAAGCTTTCCGCAGAACATATTCTTCATTAAGCCGACCATCTTCTGTATAATATTGATCTTTTTCCACAATACCCATAGATTTTCCTTCTGACATCACCAGCATCCGATCCGATAATCCCATAACCTCTGGCAGATATGAAGAAACTAAGATGATCGCCTTTCCCTGCTGAAGCAATTCGCCCATCAGACGATAAATTTCTACTTTAGCACCTACATCTACACCTACCGTCGGCTCATCAAAAATGAAAACATCACTATCTCGGCAAAGCCATTTGGCAATTACTACTTTTTGCTGATTGCCGCCAGACAGATTCTTACACAGCTGCTGTATCGAAGGTGTTTTTATAGCCAACGCCTTTCGGTACTCTTCTGCACGCTGGCGTTCCTTTTTCAAGTTGATAATGCCGCTTCGGCTGATCATGGGATAGGAAGCTAAATTCACATTTTTTTCCACTGACAGTCCTAAGCAAAGCCCTTCCTTTTTCCGATCCTCTGTTAAAAAAGCGATGGAATTTTCAATAGCCTCCATGGGATGACGGTGATGAACTGACTTTCCAAGAATTGTAACCTCACCCGCCTCATAGGGGTCTGCACCGAAGATAGCTCGGCATACCTCTGTCCGTCCGGCTCCTACAAGTCCAAACATTCCAAAGATCTCGCCGCGATGAACCGAAAAGCTGATATTCTCGAAACTTCCCTTACGAGTCAATCCATTGACTTCCAGCACACACTCGCCCATA
The DNA here is from genome assembly GCA_902362725.1 of Clostridiaceae bacterium. Classification (GTDB taxonomy): domain Bacteria; phylum Bacillota; class Clostridia; order Lachnospirales; family Lachnospiraceae; genus Laedolimicola; species Laedolimicola ammoniilytica. The sequence continues at coordinate 2,094 of CABIXM010000017.1, forward strand.
TCTGGACGCTGCAGATTGTACAAATCTTCCACATCACGTCCAACCATCATCTGAACCAGCTTATCCTCATACACATCACTGGTCTTGACCGTATCAACATAGGTTCCATCTTTAATCACTGTTACCCGGTCGCACAGCTCAAATATTTCCTCCATACGATGGGAAATATAGACAATGCCATAACCCTTTTCACGCAATTGGCCAATCATATTAAAAAGAAGCTGTACTTCCTCGTTTGCCAGAAGCGCCGTCGGTTCATCAAACACAATAACTTTTGCATTTTGATAAACCACCTTTGCAATCGTAACCATTTCCTGCTGACCGATGGTCAGTTCATTAATCTGTGCCTTTGCGCTAACCCGGATATTCAATTCATCAAGCGTTTTTTGCACGCTTCGATACATGGTTTTCCAGTCCACCAGTCCGCCTTTTCTCGGCTGACAGCCCAGGAAAAAGTTTTCCGCAACTGTTAAATGCGGTGCCAAGGTCACATCCTGATATACCGCTCCCAATCCCAGTGCTTTTGCCTGCTGCGGATTGTGAATGTGCTGACGCTCACCGTCGATATAAATTTCCCCTGATGTGGCGGTATATGCGCCCATCATAATTTTAATCAACGTAGACTTGCCGGCTCCATTCTCACCTACCAAGCCATGCACTTCACCGGGCAAAATTTCCAGACTTACGCCTTTCAAAGCTTTGACACCGGGAAATTCTTTTTTAATATCCACCAATTTAACCAGCGGTTGTCTCCGTTCCATTGGTTTTACCCCCTGTGCTCATATAAGGAGGGGCAGAGTTACTCCACCCCTCATCTTTATTACTCATACAGTTTCAAAGAAAACGGATCAATGATGCCAGCCATATCCTCCGAATCCACATTCGTGGAATCAATGATAGCTACACCAGTATCATATTTTTTGTCAAAATCTTCATAGGTTTTCTCTCCACTGAGAATCTCTAACAGAGACTGACATGCCGTATAACCCATTTTGTAAGGATTTTGTACTGCAATAGCTACAATGCCGCCCTGGCGGATAGAGTCTACCTCTGCCGGATCTGCATCAAAAGCTACAGCAACCAGCTGATCACCCAGCTGATTCTCGGAAAGGAACTGCGCCACACCATCACCAGTCGCATTGTTAGAAGCAAAAAAGCCCAGCAAATCGTTTTTGTTTCCTGTATAAATTGTTTCAGCAGCGCTCAGCGATTTCGGAATATCATTGTCCACATACTGGGGCTCCATAAGTTCAATATCCGGCGCAATCTCCTTCAGCTTATCTTTGAAACCGCCTTCTCTATCTACCAGTGTCTGTACACCGGCCATAGCTGAAATCAGTCCGACCTTACCTTTTGGTTCCACACCCCGGGCATTCAGTTCATCGACAAACCGCTGTGCCAACTGCTGTCCTGCTACATAGTTGTCTGTAGCGTAATGGGTAATATAAGCATCTGTAGTCGGCTGGTTGTCCATAGTAACAACCGGAATTCCTGCCTGCATAGCAGATTCAATACCTGTATTGCAGTTGTCCACCAGAGTGGGTACTACGGCAATACCATCGGGATGCTTCGTAATAATATTGTCAAGCATTTCTGTTTGTTCAGCCACATCTGCTTCAGATGTAGGTCCGTAAACCGTCACAGTCACCTTATCAGAATTTTCATATTCGAAATTCTTTGCACCGACAATCAACTGCTGCCAATAATCAGAATCAAGACCCTTTACAAGAACTGCCAACTCATATTTTTCTCCAGAAGATGCGTCAGAATCCGCAGATGCGTCAGAATCCGCAGATGTATCATCAGTTGCGGCGCTATTGCTTTCCGCCGGAGTCTGTGCTGTGCCACAAGCAGTTAAAGAGAATACAAGCTGTGTAGCCAATAATAGTGCGATGAGTTTTTTCATTTTATTTTCCTCCCTACATATTGGATGTTAATGATAAGGTTTTCATTTATTGTTTTAGTATTTGGAAAATGACCTGCATTTCTAGTTAAAATCACATGGTATTTTCGGTAATACAACCCATGCACAGGGCGTATCTTTCTTCATGAAAACCTTTTCATTACATTTGCATCTTACCACAGTTTGCTTTCGTATGTCAATGTATTAAACTTCTAATTTTATGTTCCTATTTTTATATAATTTTCACAAATTCTAACCTGTTTTTATAAAATCGTGCTACCAATTAGCCATGAATATATGCCCCCTCCACTTATTTCCCACATAAATATATTTGCAATCCCCTTCTCGAAATATTATTTTATTCACTAAAAAAGCATTTACTGCATACCTGTCTGATACACAATAAATGCTTTTTCTTAGTGGTACTTCTATTTTCTTTCGTCGTTCCAGTATTTTTCCAGAACCTTCCTAGCTTCTGCATCACTTAGGGAAAAATCATGCTTCAGTTCCTCCAGCGTAGCCTCTTTCGTCATGTGGAATTTCCGGCACAGCCGAATGCTCGCTACATATCCCTCTGCACGTCCCTTTTCCACATTTTCTCTGTCCCGCATCAATAACGTCATATACTCACGCCTCCATTTCTCATTTTTCTTTGCCTTTACTACTGCTTCATCCAGTTTTTTCACAAACGGATCTTCGCTCTTATTTCCTGCCACATACTCCAAGAATGCCCGGAGACTCGGACTTACATTTTTGCTTGCTCCCTTTGCATTCAGGAAAATCTTATGGGTTTCATCCCCCAGGGACAAGCCTTCCTCCTCTTTGCACATATTTTCAAATGTGTAAACGCTTTCCCCTTTTCCAAAGGCATCAAAGGTGCAGATAAAAATCACATAGCTCTTATTCAGCTTCGTATAGGGCTCCCCTTTTTCTATCAGTGCCAGGTCAATCATGCCTTGATAGTAACGGCTGCGCTTGGGTAAGCCTTCCTCCTGAACCGTCTGCATCTCGATATCATATACCGTATTATTTCCATCTGCCACATATACATCCAGCCGGACACTCCTGGCATCCTGTGCGATATCAATGGTCTTTTGTTCTTCCGGATACTCGACCCGCTCTATCGGAACATTTAAGATGACTTCCAGAAGCTCTCTGCACAGCTCCGGATCCCGCATGACTTTTCCAAAAAGAAAATCATTGCTTATCCCGATCTCATTCCATTCTTTTCCCAATGCCGCTACCTCCGTCTTTTTTATTATTATACTTGATTTTCCGCAGAAGCACAACGTTTTCCGGACGCTTTCTTTTTCCGTGATATTGTGCCGTAAACTCGCTCTGTGTATCTCCCAGACATCTTCTCATTCCACAAATATCCATAGTAATCATCTCCGTTTTATAATGCACTCATTGAATTCATCTATAAATAGTTTTTCCGAAAATCGTCTCGAGGGTTTAACTTCTTTCCACCAAATCTGGTAAATCTCTGGTAAACTCGCCAAAATTGGCATTAAAAATAGGCTTCGCCTATTCAACTCCCCTGCCCCTCATTCTTGAGGGGTGGGGGTTTCTTTTTTTTGCTTTTTCCTGCATAATAGTCTTATGAACATCCTTCAGGAAATTTTTACAGACCATTATGAAGAAATGCTTTATACATTGCATCCACGTGATTCCATTATTGAAAATGTGGACAAAATGATCCATTGTGGCGACCCCTCCTTCGGCGGTGCCATGTATGGCTGTAAGCATTGCGGCAATCTCAAGTTTGTCCCTTTCCGCTGTCACAGCCACTTTTGCTCTACCTGTGGCAATAAGTACTCTATGGAACGTACTACTTCCATGGCTTTTAAACTCATTCACGTTACTCACCGTCATTGTGTTTTTACCATTGATGAGAATCTTCGCCCTTTCTTCTTAGAAGAGCGTTTCTTGCTTCATTGTCTTTTTCATGCTGTTTCCAGTGTTGTTTTGCGTATGTTCTCCAAGCTTAACAAGTCTCAAAACTTTGTCCCTGGATTCATCATGGTTCTTCATACCTTTGGCAGGGATCTCAAATGGAATCCTCACATTCACTGTCTCATTTCCGAAGGTGGTTACAGCGATTTCGGGCAATGGCGGCATATTTCTCACTTCAACTATACTTTTCTCCGAAATTCTTTCCGTACCGCCCTACTCAACGAGATGCAGCATAAGCTTGGAAACTCATTCAAAAAAGTAAAGGCCAAATGTTATGAAGATCATCCCAATGGTTTCTATGTTTATGCCAAGCCCCACAGTTGCGATTCCAAAACCGTTCTTAATTACATCGGTCGTTACCTTGGCAGACCTGTTATCGCGACTTCCCGCATTGATTCTTATGACGGTGATTTGGTTACCTTTCACTACAACCGTCATGAAGATAATAAATATATCGTCGAGACCGTTCCCGCCATTACCTTTATTGAACGGTTAATTCAACATATACCGGAAAAGCATTTCAAAATGATCCACTATGGTGGTCTTTATGCCAGACACCGTAAGATTGACAAAAAACTTCATCGTGCTATTTCTCGCGAAAAGCATCACATTTATCGTAGTTTTAACCGCTGGCATCAGGCTATCTCTCTTTCATTTGGATATGACCCTTTAAAATGTCCTGACTGCGGCTCTACTATGTCCGTCCTTGAACTTTACTACAACCATAAGCGCGTCTCCCTCGAAGAAATGTACGAGAAAGCCATGTCCAAAGCTCGTAGGAAAAGAGGCTATGGATAGCTTCTCTTTTCCATCCTTCTGTGCTACAATCCTCTTAAAGGAGGATGCCGCCATGAAATCTGATATCGAGGAGTTGCGCAATAAATACATCAAAAATCCACCGGAAGGAATGACACCCAGGGACATTCGCCAGATGAGCGAGAGTGACCTTCTGGATATGGATTATTTCTTACATGAATTCGATGACGATGATGACGATTGGGGAACAGAAGGTTTTTATATCTTCTAATTTCACAACCGTCCCGTTTTTATGCCCGCCTCCGTGCGGGCCTTTTTCGTTCAAGAGAGCGCCGGAGGCGGTCTTTCCTATAGAGTAAAAAAGACCGGAACAGCATGAATCCAGCTGTTCCGGTCCTTTTTATAAAATCAGATTTCTCTCACATCTTTTTTTCTGTAAAAATCTTCCATTATCCCTGTAATCGCCTTCGACACATGCCGATCCACATAGGAATTGTCCCGGCCGTCCTCGATGGACTTCAGGAACGCCACAATCTCGTAGCGGATGCCTTCGCCGTCCAGCTGGTAGAAGTAGCGCTTGTTGTTGGCGGGATTTTCATAGCGGATCTCGAAGTAGTCGGTCTTCCACCAGGGGGCAGGAACATAAATGTACCCTTCTGTGCCGGAGACCACCAGATCGCCCTCGGATTTGATGCCCTTGCCCACCTGAATGGAGGCCATGGCGTCCTTATATACGAAGTTCACTCTGGAAAATGCGTCATAGGCCTTCGCCTCGTCCGCATAGTGGGTGATGATCTGCTTCTCCGCGTAGTCGGTTCCCAGAAGCTGGAATACCGGGAGCAGCGCCGTGGGGCCCCAGTCGCAGAGACTGCCCCAGCTGCGGTTAAACTGGCCCGGGTAGACGTTGGCCTCGTCCTCCAGACGGGTGCAGGCGGCGTCCACCGAAACCACCTTGCCGATACGGCCGCTCTTGGCCAGCAGAAGCAGGCGGTAATAGGCGGTGGAATAGGCGGTTTTGATAGCCTCCATCAGCACACACTTTTTCTCCTTCGCCAGCGCAAACAGTTCCTCACACTCCTGCACAGACAGGGCGATGGGCGACTCGCAGAGCACATGTCGGCCTGCCTCCAGGGCTGCTTTAATCTGCCGGGCATGCACATCCGGGTGGGATAGAATATACATGGCGTCCGACTGTTCCAGCAGATCCTGAAATTCGCTTTCCTCATCGCCGCAGACGCCGGAAATCACGGCCCCGTTTACATAGCCGCTCTCCTTCCGGAACTTGCGGAGATCCGAAGTTTCGCCCACCAGTCCCAGGCGGATGGCATGCTTTTCCGATCGAAGCTTCGTACTGGATACACCCTCGGTCCGATCCAGGTAAACCACTTTACAATATTCATTCAGATAATCAAATTTTCCACGCCAGTCGGAACCAATGGCAAAAATATCCACATGATAGCGGCGGATATCGTCAATCTTCTGACCCTCATACTCCTCGATGATGATTTCATCCGCAAGTCCGGTGGCCCGCACGCCCTCAATGCGCTCCATCAGGGACTGCTGCACGTTGATCTTGCCCCGGGTCTTGTCAAAATCCTCGGCGGTTACGCCCACGATCAGGTAGTCGCCCAGCGCCTTGGCCCGCTCCAGCAGACGAATATGGCCGTAATGGAGTAAATCATAGGTTCCATATGTGATTACTTTCGTCATAAAAATCCCCCTGCGGCTTTAGTCTGCGTCCACCTCGAAAAAGGCGTCCAGGAATATCTGCATGGCTTCCTTTGAACCCACAGACACACGGATATCATCCTTCAGAAGTTCATTTCCGTAAGCGTGAACCAACACCTGCTTCTCCTCTTCCAGCCGCTTTGTGATCTCCTTCGCGTCATGATGAGGCTTTACGAAAATAAAGTTTCCGCGGCAGTCGCGGCACTCGTAGCCCTTCTTCTGAAGCTCTTCCAGGGTGTAGGCCTTGCCCTCGTTCTCAATACGGATCAACTCCTCCACCATCTCCGGGTGATCCAGAATCCGCTCCGCGAAGAGCAGGGCGATGGAATTGGCGTCAAAGGTCAGACGGGCGTTCTTCACGTAGTGAATGATCTCCGGGTTGCTGATGATGACGCCCAGACGGCAGGCCGCGATGGAAAACAGCTTGGAAAAGGTACGGAGTACCACCACATTTTCACCCTCCAGTGCATAGTTCAGGAAGGTATTCGGGTAGAAATAGTGATAGGCCTCGTCGATGATGACGATCGCGCCCACCTCTTTCGCCCGGGCAATGACCCGCTGCAGCTCCTCCTCGGTATATACATTTCCCACCGGATTGTTGGGATTCAGCAGTACCACGATGCGGGTATTGTCGTTGATCGCGTTCAGGATGTTCTCGATTTTGATGGTCAGATCCGGCTCGTAGACCACCGGCACGTGCCTGTAGCCCAGGATACAGCAGTTGACCCAGTACATCTCAAAGGACGGAGCCACAGTCACGACCTCCTTGTCCACCTCGCCGAAGGTCTCCAGGAGATAGCGGATAGCCATGTCGGAACCGTTGGTGGTCAGGACATTCTCGTACTCTGCGCCGATGAATTTCGCGTATTTATGCAGAAATCTGTCCGGCTCCGGGTAAATGGCCAGGAATTCCGGCGTAATCTCCTGCAGCACGGAATCCACGAATTCCTTCGGCAGTCCCTCCGGGTTCTCGTTCATGTCGTAGCGGTGCAGGCCGTAGCGGTTCTGCATAGGGAATACCCGGACGGTGTTCTTTATATGTTCGTTTACGTGATAATTCATATTCTTACCTCCATTTATCTCTATCTTACAGCGTTATACCAAGCAGCGCAAGCACCGTTCCGATGATGGAATACACAAATAAGTGCAGGCACAAAATCGGCAGGGTATGCCGACCGATAAAATCCAGCGGCTTCTGAAGCCATTCCGTATGCTTCGTCGCATAGAAAGCATTGCACAGAGCCATCACAATCAACGATCCGGCCGTTCCCACGAAGAGATACAGCGCCATGCTCTGTCCATAATCGCCCACAGACATATTGACGCTGCCGTTCCAGAGAGAGGCCAGTGCAAAGGCCGAGGCCAGCAGAATCAGATACAGCGGCTTTTTTGTAAGCTTCCCAACCCAGTCCTGCACCGCCGCCAGCTTGCCGACGATCAGGAAGGACACGGCGTAAAACGCGCAGTCGATGCTCCAGGGCAGCAAAATCGGGCACAGGTAATGGAGGGCGATGGCGATCAGCAGATAAACGCCATTTCCCACAAAGGCCTTTCTGGAATCGCCCTTCGCCGCCCGCATGAGCAGCCAGAACAGGATATAACTTACAAACATACAGGTCAGAAACCAGGTGGGCGCGTTCAGGATCTGCATAAAATGCACATTGGTGGCAGAATCCATGGGCATCAGGCAGTTGCGGGAATAGAGGATCCCAAGCAGCGTCTGCATGTCCGCATGGCCCCGCAGGAAGAAAAACGCGAACAGGAACAGATTGTACCCGAAATACGGCGCCAGCAGGCGCTTCGCCTTCTTCTTCACGAAGGTTCCGAAGCTCTCTTCCGGCTTATAGGAAAAGGTCATACCCGCCGTCACGAAAAAGATGGGCATATAGAACATGCCGCCGTAGTAGCTCACCAGCCCGAAGGATCGGCCCGTATGTACCAGCAGCACCACCAGAATGCCGATGGCCTTGGCCGCGTCCAGCCATGCGATTCGTTTTTTCTCCATCTGTCTCACCCCTTCTTATGCCCTGTGAATAAGTTCGAAATTCCATGTATCAGCCGCCCGCTCACCGGCTCCAGATACTTCTGGCTCAGGGCTGAAAGCGCCAGCGTAAGCGCAAGGGTGCAGACGAAGTTTAAGGATGCCAGCAGCCCGTAGCTCATTTTCCCGTAGAGGCTTAAGAACAGCCAGCAGGAAAAGGTCGCAATCACCGGAAAATGTAAGAGATACAGAGAATAGGATATCTTACCCAGAAACCGGAAGGGCTTCGCCCCGAAGAACCGCTGCAGTCCCGGCAGTCCCAATACGCCTGCCAGCAGCAGGGCCGCCCCCGCCAGATGATAGATGGTCGTATACGCCGGGGGCAGCACCCCGTAAATAGTGCCGCTCATGTCCGCGCCGATGGAGGGATAGGACAGCAGGTAGAGGCCCAGCACAAAGCTTCCCATTGGCAGCGCCCACCACCGTTTCCACAGCTCCATGCCTTTTTCCCGGGTACAGAAAAAGTCCGCCGCCGCAAAGCCCAGGAAAATGCCTGAGAAATAGACGTCCGTCTTCACAGCCACCAGCAGCATCACCCCATAGGCCACATACCGGAAGGGATTCTCCCCCACCAGATAAGCTGCCAGATAGACCACCAGCGCACCGGAGAACAGGTAGGGCATGGTCCACAGAACGCCGTTGTAATCATTGCTTCCGAACAGGAAACAGCCGACCAGGCTCTCGCCCAGCATCTGCAGAGCATTCGGCTGAAACTGATTGAAGCCTGCAAACCAGACGGTAGATTTTGTCAGAATGGCCGCCTCGTCGTTGCGGTAAAGCCCCAGGCTCATCAGGATGAAAATCGCCATATTGACCATGAGAATCATCGGCATCAGCCGGAAATAGCGTTTCCAGGCCGCGGCCTTCAGCCGCTTTTTATCCCGGGTGCGAAAATAGGACAGGCAGAGCACGAAGCCACTGAACACCAGAAATAAGCAGACCGCAGCATTGCCGCTGTATAGCAGATTCAGGGGCGTCCTGCCGATGGCAATCTCGATGCCGGAAGCCGTATTCACCGCGTCCTCCGTCAGGCTGTAGGCCGCGTAATAAAAGGCGAAGACAAAATGGCAGAAAAATACCATCAGCGCGCCGATTCCTTTCAGTCCGTCGATATAGTCCAGTTTTTTCAAGCTGCTTCCTCCATTCTGCCTCCGCGGTTCCTTCGCGGTGATTCCATTTGGTTTACATAACTTTGTTTTCATTCTTTTATAGCTTTTATTCTGTCGCTTTGAATGTTTCGCAGAGCAGTTTTGTATAGTTCTCCCGTCCCTCCGCCGACAGATGAATCAGATCCTGATAACAGTCTGCCTCAGAGGTATCAAAATCCAACTCCTCCGCGCAGAGAATCTGGAATGTTCCGTCTCCGGTCCAGCCGTTTTGCAGCTCCCGCAGGATGGAAAGGGATTCTGTATACAGCTTCTGATAATCTTCATCCGCGTACATCCGCTCGTATTTGGGCGTCTCCAGGAACCAGAGATTCAGGCCATATTCTTCCGCCAGCTCCACGATTTTCCCATAGCCCCCGGCCTGGGTGCGGTTCACGCCGTCCCGGCTGCCTAAAGTACCCAGGGCGTAGAGCTCCTCCCGGGTCCTGCCCGGCTGACGGAGCAGGCTGCCGCCGTCCCGGAACTGGGAGGACACAATTTTATTATTCAACGGATAGGTCAGAAGCTGCTCGTTATTGGCCGTCACAAAGAACTCATAGAAGTCCCCGAAGCTGGCGCCGGTGCTGTTGCTTATCAGCCGCCAGGCTTTTGCCTTGAACTTCAGATCTGTGTCCAGCAGAATCTTCGTATCGCTGATCCAGGGATCGGCTGCCGCTGTGTAGGGGTACAGATCGATATAAAGGTTCTGAATCTCCAGGCCCTGTTCCAGCATGTATTGAAGCTCCATAGCCATCAATGCAGGCTGGTTGCCGTTGTAGGACAGGATATAGGTGCTGCCGGGCAGCTCTTCCTCCAGCACATCGATGTCCAGGCCCTGCCGGAACATGGAAGAACCGATAAAGAGATTATCCGTGCTGCCCTTGCGGATGGCCGCCTGCATGCCGTAGGTGGAGGCCGGGAGACAGCGGGCATATTCATTTTTTATGAAAATCAGGGCCAGCGCTATGGCAAATGCAACTACGATTGTTTTCAAAACTCGTTTCATAAACAAATTGTCCTAATTAAAATATTATCCACATTAGTTTCTGTAAAAAAGAAATTTATCCACGTTTCCATTAGAAAAAAGGTGGACAGATCCTTTCATATCCCAATTCCTCGAATTTTTTAAAAATTCGCATACAGGAATCCGGACGCTCCAAATACCCCGAACAGCACCACGCTCACCAGCATTACGGCCAGCCACCCGCTGCTCAGCACCGCGCCCCCGCGCTTCTTCCCATACACCTGCCCCCTCTCATAGAGGAACAGCAGCAGCAGAAAGCCGCAGGCCGTCAGAAAATAAGCGGCACAGGTATTATCGCCGGTGAAGGGCAGGATGGAATTCTGGATATCCACATAGGACAGGGAAAAGCCGGTGACTGCGTGTCGTAGAAACTTAAGCGCCTTTCCGAAGCTCTCCGCCCGGAAGAACACCCAGGCCAGGGTCACGCCGCAAAATGTCACGAGGATCTCAGGCACCCTGCGGGCCAGGCTGACATTCTCCGCCTTCTTCGTACTTATCATATTCCACAGGCCATGAATCCCGCCCCAGATGACGAAGCTCCAATTCGCCCCGTGCCAGAGACCGCTGACCAGGAAGGTTGCCAGTACGTTCAGCTTATGCCGCGCCTTACTCACCCGGTTACCGCCCAGCGGGATGTAGATATAATCCCTGAGCCAGCTGGACAGGGAAATGTGCCACCGACTCCAAAACTCCTTAATCCCCCGTGAAAAATAGGGACAGTCAAAATTCTCCCGGCTGTCGATGCCCAGCACGTTCGCCATGCCGATGGCGATATCCGAATATCCGGAAAAATCACAGTATAGCTGGAAGGAGTAGAAGAACGCCGCCATCACACAGGCCAGCCCCGGATAGCTCTCCGGCGCTCCGTAGACCGCGTCCACGTACCCCGCCAGCCGGTTCGCAATCACGATTTTCTTAAACAGTCCCAGCACGATCCGCTGCAGACCCATAGAAAAAAGCTCCGGCTGATACACCGGTCCCGCATACAGCTGCATCAGAAAATGCTCTGATCGCTCAATGGGGCCTGACAGAATCTGCGGGAAAAACAGAATATAGGTCAGGTAAGCGCCGCAGCCGTCCACGCCGTGCTCTGCCTCCCGCTTTCCCAGATAAATGTCTGCCAGAAAGCTGATCATTTTAAAGGTATAATAGGAGATTCCCATGGGAACGGCCAGCTGCAGCACCGGCGCGGAACCGCCAAGTCCTGCTATGGTAAGCAGGGCCGCCACGGACCCCACAAAAAAATTGAAATATTTATACACAAAAAGAACGCCCAGTATCGGCAGAATCCCTGCCCACAGCCAGACCTTCTTCTTTTCTTTCGTCTCCGCCTGTTCGATTTTTACCCCGGTATAAAAGCTCCAGAGGGCGCTTCCGCCGGACAGTGCCAGCAGCCAGGGCCCCGCGCTCACATAAAATAGGACACTCGCCAGAAGCAGCAGCCACTGCCGGAACCGTCTCGGAACCAGGTAGTAGACCGCCGCTACGCCAGCTGAAAATACCAGGGTCAGCATGATATTGGAAACCATGTACTCTCCTTTTACTCGCCTTTCACAGCCGCCTGATAGATATCCACGCCCACAATCGTCAGCATCGCAAGCAGCAGTACTGAGAACGCCACCATCGGCAGCTTCGTCTCACCGTTGATGGCACAGGCATAAGCGCTGTAGGACACAATCAGGTGCAGCATCGGCAGATAAAACCGCTTCGGCCAGCGCATAAAGTAGATAAGCGCCGCCACATCCGCCGTATACCCGGCCCAGGTCGGCATATAGGGCGCAAAATACGGAATCAGAATCGCCGCGAACAGAAAGAGGCGAAGCACCATGTCCTTCGTCACCTTCACCTTCTTATCGGCGAACCAGTAGATTCCGGTCAGAATCATCCCCGCCAGAATCAGCAGGGACACCTTATCGTAGAGCTCCACGAAGGCCGTTTTCCCGATGATCTCATAGAAATTCGGCCAGCCGCGGTTCAAAGATACCGGATAAGCCACACTAAGCGTCATCCACCAGGAACGCATGCGGAATACCGCGATCAGGAGGCCCGCCAGGATACTTCCGGTCCCCAACAGCGCATTTCCCCGGCTGTAGAGATAGAGCCCCAGGAAAAACAGAATCACATAGTAGATACAGTTGATATTCCACAGGGAGCCGTTGGCCACCACCGTGGGATAAATCGCCAGAACCGCATAAGTCAGGAAGGCCCGCAGGCGGCTTCCCGTATAGCTGTGTACAATCGCGCCGCACAAGATCGCCAATGCGAACTCCAGCAGAATCGCGCAGAGCTTCCAGGTATTGGTCGGCGTATATTCCATCACTGTGGAACGCAGCGCCAGTCCGGTGCCGGTGATGCACACGGACAGCAGCACATCCAGAAAGGTAAAGGTCAGGCCTTTGAGATTCCATTTTCTGGAAATAAAATTTCTCAGGAAATCATCCATCACGCAGCCTCCTTCTTCTTCACGGCCTCATTTTCCATGGGCAGCTGATTCTCCGGGTTCTGCATATAATGCCAGATATCCAGGCCCACCAGGATCAGCAGCCCCAGCTCCACGAAGGCCCACACACCGTAGTAAATGGTCGGCTCATCGGCCCCCAGATGGCTTAAGTAGGCCATGTAGGAATTGAAGGACACCAGAATCTGCACCAGCGGGAAATAAAACTTCTTCCTGTTCATCATCGCATAGATAATCGCCAGAATATCCGCCACGCAGCCGTACCGCTCATGCATATGGGGCAGGAACCAGGGCGTCAGAATCGCGAAAAACAGCGCCATCTGCACGATAAATTCATTGGTGATCCGATAGCGCTTCTGAGCCATGGCGAACATGATGATCATCAGGATGCCGAGGATCAGCCAGGTACCCGCGGAAGCATATTCCAGCAGGAAGAACTGATTTCCGATGATCTGATAGATGTTCGGCCATTTGATGGACAGGGACCACACGTCCTGGGCGCCCTGGGCCATGTAAATGTTGATGAGCTCCATCAGAGGCCGTCCCGCGATCCAGGCGGGCACGATGCTCAGGAAATACAGCGCCGGAATCCACAGGAAATGCTTCAGATCCACCTTTTTATTCACCCACAGAATCACCAGGAACGGGAAAATAAACAGGGACTGGAGCTTGAACACAAAGGCCATCCCGTAGAAGAACATGGCCCTGCAGGGCCGATCCGCAAACAGGTAATAAAAGCACAGCAGTAAAAAGGTCATGAAGATGATGTCGCACTGGGCCCAGAGCGCGCTGTTGGCCCAGATGGTGGGCACAATCAGGAACAGGCCGTAGGACAGGACGCCCTTGCGCCTGCTTCCGGTGACCTTGTATATCATTTTGCCCAAAATCGCTGCCGCCACGAAGTCCAGGATGCAGTGCAATCCCTTGTAGGCGGTCATGGGATTGATGGGCAGCTTGCTGATGACCCAGAGGATATAGATAAAGGTCGGTGTATAGTCATAGCGATCCGTAGCCAGATAGGAAAAGCCCATCTCCTTAATATCCGAAATCCACGGATCCCAGTACATCAGCCAGTCGTCCGTGATGACCACACGCAGGATCACACGGATACTCAGGCCAATCAGCGTCAGGGCCGCCAGATAAAACAAATCAAGCCTGGTCAGCCCCTGCTTTTTCAAAAAGCTGTTCATAAAACTCTCCTACTTATTTATCCAGTACGGTCTCAATGATATACTTGGGACGCGCCTTGGTTTCCAGGTAAATTTTTCCAATATATTCACCCACAATACCGATGGCCAGAAGCTGCAGTCCGCCGATGGCCCAGATAGACACGATGGTGCTGGTCCAGCCGTGTACGGTTCTGCCCATGAAATGTACCACCAGGAAATACAGCAGCATCAGAATGCTGATAGCGAAAATCAGGAAACCGCAGGTGGTGATCATACGGATCGGCTTGATGCTGAAGGATGTGATGCCGTCGGTGGCAAAGGCCAGCATCTTCTTCAGCGGATACTTGGACTCGCCCGCGAAACGCTCATGGCGCTCGTAAGTGACGATATCGGACTTGTAGCCGATGAGGGGTACGATACCGCGCAGGAACAGATTCACCTCGCGGAATTCAGACAGTCCCTCCAGGGCACGCTTGCTCATGAGACGGTAATCCGCATGGTTGAACACGATTTCCACGCCCATGGCCTGCATGATCTTGTAGAAGCCCTCGGCTGTGAATTTTTTAAAGAAGGTGTCGGTATCCCGGGCGCTTCGGACGCCGTATACCACATCATTTCCTTCGTAGTATTTCTCCACCATCTGGTCGATGACATCCACGTCATCCTGCAGATCGGCGTCCAGAGAAATAGCCATATCCGCTTTCTCTTTTGCCGTCATAAGCCCAGCCAGCAGCGCGTTCTGATGGCCCTTATTCCGGGACAGCTTGACGCCGGAATAGATGGGGTTAGACTCGTGTAACTCTTTGATGATCTCCCAGGTCCTGTCCCTGGAGCCGTCATTTACAAACATGATTTTGCTCTCCCGGGAAATCATGCCCCGGTCGAACATGGAATTCATCTTCTCCAGAAGCTGCTTCGCGGTCTCGTGCAGCACGGCCTCCTCATTGTAGCAGGGAATTACCAGATACAAAATATCATTTCCTGTCATCGGATCTCTCTCCTTCTCTTAGGTAAATTATTTCGCCAGCAGCTCTTTCATATACACTTCGATGGCGTCCTGCCAGGAAGCGAAGGAGAAATCTGTAGTCAGCTTCAGCATATAGTTCTCCAGAATGGAGTAGGCCGGTCTGTCTGCGGAATTCGGGAAACGGCGCTTGTACTCCTCGGAAGTAATCGGCTCGATCTCGGTTTTGCTGCCCGCCAGACGAAGGACGGTAGCGGCGAACTCTGCCCAGTTGGTGTCGCCCTCGCAGGTGCCGTGGAACAGGCCGTAGTTGTCCGTCGGAAGCAGGTACTTGATGGCCTTGGCCAGCTCTACCGCGCTGGTGGGTGTTCCCACCTGATCCATCACGACGCCGATCTTATCGTTATTCTCCGCCAGCTTCAGCATGGTCTTGGCGAAGTTATGGCCGTCGCCGTACAGCCATGCGGTACGAATAATGAAGTACTGATTTGCGAAATCACGCACAAAGTTCTCGCCTGCCAGCTTGGTGGCGCCGTACATACTCCTGGGGCTTACCGGATCAAACTCGGTCAGCGGATGGGCGGACACATCGCCCGGGAATACATAGTCTGTGGAAATGTGCATGAGCTTCGCGCCGGTATCTGCGGCTGCGATGGCCAGGTTGCGGGCTCCGATGGCATTGATCTTATAAGCCAGATCCTGCTCCACCTCACACTTATCTACGTTGGTGTAAGCCGCGCAGTTGATGATGGCGTAGGGCTTTACCTCTCTGGCCAGCTCCAGCACCTTATCCACCCTGGTGATGTCCAGCTCTGCCACGTCGGTGTTCACCAGTTCATACTCGGTGCTGTCTGCATACTGCTGATTGACTGCACGGCCCAGCTGTCCGTTGCATCCTGTCACAATAATCTTTTTCATTTGATTTCTCCTTTTCTATACTTAAGATTCGCTTTCTTTTTTCTCTTTCTGGATGAGAAGCTCATCCCGGCGTTCTTTTTCCGCCAGGGCCAGCTCCTGGGTCAGGTCTTTTACTTTATTTTCCAGTGTAGACAGTTCAATGGTCATCATAAAGAGCTTCACCAGAAGGATGAAGATGAACACCATGAACACAAAGTTTACCGGCAGCTGCATGCCCAGCAGTCTGGTAAACAGGCTCACCAGCCACGGGAACAGGCTGATGATTACCAGCACCCCGGAAAAAATGATCCAGAAAATCGCATATTCAATCTGCAGCTTGGACTGGCGGATTTTCTTCAGGATATACCAGGTGCTCAAAATCGACACTACAATCAGGATGATTCGAAATACCGGTGTCATGAAACCTTCACCTCCCTGCGCTTCCGGAAGTTCTGAATAAACAGGATGGACAGCAGCATCCGGAGCATGTACATCATGGATTTGGTCATGTTCAGATAGCTCTCGCCGGCGATCCGTTCATCCATCTTCGCCTGAACCTCGGCGATGGTGGCCCCCTGCTTCAGCAGATAGGAAATGGTGTCCGGCTCCGGTCCGTAGTTCATGTTCAGGGCGAACTCCGCGATCATTTTCTTATTGAACAGGCGCATGCCCGAGGTAGGATCCTTGACCCTGTGGCCCGTGGTCAACTTCATGGCCGCGGAAATCAGGTTGCTGCCCAGCATCCGAAGGGAATGGGGCTTCTTCTCGGTCACGAACCGGGAAGCGATGACGATATCGTAGCCCTCCTGAATCTTGTCCAGCATGGGGGCAATGAACTCGGGACGGTGCTGTCCGTCCGCGTCGAACTGGATGGCGTAATCGTAACCCTTCCGATAGGCGTATTTGAGGCCCGTCTGGAAGGCTCCGGCCAGGCCTAAGTTTACCGGCAGATCCACCAGCTCGTAGCCATACTTCCGACAGATTTTCGCAGTGCTGTCTGCGGAACCGTCGTTGATGACGACGTAGTCGTACATCGGGTAATTATTTTTCAGGTTTTCCACCACGCGCACGATGTTTTCTTCTTCGTTGTAGGCGGGGATGATAACCAGACATTTCATCTGTGTGTCTCCTTTTCTATATCGGCCAGGCATGCGCTCGATTTGCCCCAGGGCACTCTCTCGCTCTTCGAGCTCACCCTGCCGCTTCGCTTCATCTCGCTACCGGGCTACGCCCTATGAAAGCGCAAACATAAACAGCCGCTTACGTGCAAGCACGGCACGTCTGCTTATGTTTGCACTTTCGCATGCCTTAGTGTTACGCCATATTTTAACCCTTTTGAGCGAATTGTGCAAGCACTCTTAAAGTTCTGCACAAGTCCGTAAACCATGCGAACCGCACCCCATTCTCCCGAAGCGCCCGGTGTCCCTCTTTCATCCCGGCCAGATAAGCCCCCAGGCTGTTGGTGCTGGTGCCACCGTGGGACATGTAGATCAGCACCTCCGGCAGGTAGGAAAGCTTCACCTTATCGTCCTTCAGAATCCGGATCATAAACTCATAATCCGCCGAAATCCGGTAATCCGTCTTATAAAGGCCATATTTATCATAGACGCTTTTCCGCAGGTACAGGGTCGGATGGCCCGGCATCCAGCCAAAGCGGATATTGCCCTGGCCCTGGTGCCAGTAGCGCACTACCTTGTCCCCCTCCATATAATAGAGATCGCCGTGTACGCCGTCTGTACCCTCTTTTTCCATGATCGTCACCATCTTGCTGATGACGTCCGGACCCGCGTACTGGTCGAAGCAGCAGCCCAGGATATCGCCGGTGGACAGGCGGATTCCCTTGTTGATGGCGTCGTAGATGCCCTTATCCTTCTCGGAAATCCATTTCAGCCGGTCGCCGAAATACTCCGCCGCCTCCGCAATGACCTCCAGGGTTCCGTCCGTGGAACCGCCGTCCACAATGACGTACTCGATATTCTCATAGTCCTGGTTCTTCACCTGGGCAATGATTTTCTTCAGATTCTCTTTATCGTTATAGGTTGTCGTGATGATCGAAACCTTTGGATTTTCCATAAATTTACTCCTTGTGTAACAGCTTCGCGTACAGTCTCAGATAATCCTGAAAACGCTCGTTTTTATCATAATGGGACGCTTTGGTAAGACAGGCGGTCCGCTTATCCGGCTCCGCCCGCATGGCCTTCACCGCCGCCTCCAGCGCGTCGATATCGCCTTTGGGAACCACTTTGCCGCAGGTCTCGTCCACCGACTCCACGCTGCCGCCGGTGGCAAAGGTAATTACCGGGGTGCCGCAGGCCAGGGCCTCCAGGTTCGTGGTGGGGAAGGTATCCTCCAGGGTCGTATTCACGTAGGCGTCCGCCATGGAATAATACTCCGCCAGCTCCTCCATGCTGTTGGTTCGCATAACGCCGTGGATCTTCGGGTGGAGCTTTTTCATCTTCTGCTTCGACAAACCGATTAAAATAATCTGATAATCGTCGGGAAGCCGATCTGCCAGCTGCTCAAAGTAGGCGTACCCCTTTCGTTCCTCCCACATACTGGCTACGCCCAGAAGAATGAATTTCCCCTCGAAACCCAGCTTTTTGCGAAGTCCCTTCTCCACCGGATGAAATTTATCCAGGGCGATCCCGTTGGGAATCACCTGCACCGGATACTCTCCCAGGTAGGACTGGCGCGCGTAACCGGCCAGCCACCGTGAGGGCGTCACCACGGTCAGAGAGGGCACGCCCGTAAAGGCTGCCTTTTTTCTCCGGTAATTGGAGGCTGTATTGTCCTTAAATAAAGCATAGGGATAGACGCTCCGGTACTGGGGGCAGTTCCCGCAGCCCGTCTTCCATTTCATACAGCCGATGTAATCGAAATGGGCGCAGTGTCCCGTGAAACTCCAACAGTCGTGGAGGGTCCAGACCACCGGCTTTCCGGCTGTCCTGAGATATCGGAACAGCTGCTCCACGTCCAGATAAAACCCGTGGATATTGTGGAGATGAATGATATCCGGGTTGTATTCCTCTATCTTCTCTATCAGTCTGCCCGTCTGCTTCTTCGAAGCGAAGCCGTGTTCTCCCCGAAAAAAGGTACAGAGCACATGAAGCCCCATGTCCAGATTTGTGCCGAACTTATAAG
Source organism: Clostridiaceae bacterium (assembly GCA_902362725.1). Classification (GTDB taxonomy): domain Bacteria; phylum Bacillota; class Clostridia; order Lachnospirales; family Lachnospiraceae; genus Laedolimicola; species Laedolimicola ammoniilytica. Next base: position 21,276 of record CABIXM010000017.1, read on the forward strand.
TCGGCACGCCCTCCGGCCCGGTCCGGCGGCCAAAGGCCACCATTCCCTCGTCACCCCGGGCTTCCAGGGCGTGTACGATGTCCACCGTAATCCGCCCCACACTTCCGCTGCCGCAGATGGTATTGATCTGTAATACTTTCAAAATAATCTCCTTATACTAACGCGCAGTCCCACACGTCCACGCCGCTGTCCTGGAACACGCTGTGGATTCTTTCACGCAGCTGCTCCTTCGTGCAGCCTTTTTTCAGGATAGCCTGCAGGAAGCCGCCGCCTCCCGCGCCGCAGATCATCCGGGCCGCCAGCAGATCCTCGCAGCTCAGGAAAATCTGATCGATGCAGGTGTTGGTGCTGCCGCCGTCCAGCCGCCGGGACAGCTCCCAGTGCCGGTCAAGCAGCTCCGCGAAACCGTCGATATTGCCCTTTTCCAGCTCGAACTTCATCAGGACTGCCACCTGCTGAATCTCATAGAGCACCTCCAGGGAATTGGGATTGGAGCCGATGTAGCCGCCGACCACCTCCCGGAGCAGATTCCGCGCCAGACGCCGCTGGCCGGTGTAAATCAGGACGAAGCGGTCTTTCAGCTCCTGCAAAGCTTCCTCCGGGATATTCAGATGCTGTACCTCAATATTCTGCATCAGGCCCGGCTTGGTGCTCACCAGCTTGATGCCGCCCGTCAGGCCGCCCACCTGATCCTGCCAGCCTCCGCCGGTGCTCATAAGCTGCTCCATGCAGAGGACGTGGGTGTATAATTCATTTTCGGTCACTTCTTTCCCGATGTATTCGAAAATCGCTTTCACGCAGGCGCCCGCCAGAATACTGCTGGTGCCAAGGCCGGATCCGCGCGGAATTCCCATAACTGCTGTGGACAGATAGAGACCGCCGCCCAGCTTCTCCAACAGTTCTTCCAAGGTCGCCTCCCGGTTCAGCGGCACGATGCCGCAGGCCAGAAGCGCCGCCTTGTGAAGGGCGTAGGTATCGAAGGGATCCCGACAGCTCTGCAGCACCTTCACGTCCGTGAATTCATCGTAAGCGCCGGAATCGGTGCTGGCCAGCGCAATACAGGGCTTATCCATCTTCTTCACGGTGACGATGACCGGAAGGATACCGTTCAGCTTCGCCGCCGCGTTCAGGACCGTGCCGCCGTGCTCGTTGCAGTAGGGCGGCGTGTCAGACCAGCCGCCGCCGAAATTCACGCGGATGGGCAGCTCCACCTTCACCTCATCCCTGGTGATGTGGTACGACTCCTCCGCCGGGGCCTTGCCGATGCTGGCCTCATATAAGCTGTCGCAGAGATAACGGAAGCACTGGTTTTCCAGATCCTCGCTCACCTGTCCGACTGTCATTTTCGATAAATAATAGTAAATGCGCATGCGGATGCTGAAATCAGACTTTTCCGCAATGGCCCGCAGCTTCTCTACCTGGGAGGTCGTCACGCCCTGCTCGCCGAAGACCGCCCGGATCTCCTCAATGCTTTTACGTTCCTCCAGCATCAGTAAAAATCTGGCAATTCGCACTCTGGTGCCCAGCTTCGCCTGCCATGCGGTGATTTCCTTCACATCGGCCTGCTCAAAGCTCTCCTGGAGGCTCAGACGCTTCGCGGCCGCGTACCAGCCGCGGGTCGCCTCATCCGCCGTACCGTCCGCGATGGCCAGAAGCTTCACGGCCGCCGCCACGGCTTCCTCGATGGTGTCACAGACCGGATAGAGCTTCGCGGTCCAGAGATAGTGCGCTCCTTCCGCGTCCGCCCAGAGGTCTCCAGGCTGCATTCCCACATTTCCCAGAAAATCCGGTAAGGTACTGTTCAGGAACGCGCCGCCGTCCTCCAGGGTCACCTTCGGGTTATCCTGCACGCCGTAAACGCGCACCACGAAACGGCCGTCCTTCTGCTTCAGGCCGTGGAGCACCGTGTCCGCCGGGATCCGCTCGCCCCGCAGGGTGACTGCCGAGATCACGCAGTTCTCGCCCACTTCGCTGCCGTCGTAAATATAACTGTCTTCTATATAAGAGGATTCCGCAATCTCCGTATGCTTCTCGATGTAGCTGTTGCTGCAGGCATTGGCGCCCTCCGACTCCTCCACGCCCAGTACCTGGCGCTTCCAGTCCAGGAATTCGTAGTTGTCGATGTCCTCGGTCACAAGCTTCAGGAGCTCATGGGTCGTTCCGAAATGAATGAACTGGGCCGGGGACAGGCACAGAAGCTTCAGAGAATAGGGATGCAGGGCCTCCCAGATCTCCTTCCGGCAGGCTAAAAGCTCCGGACAGAAGTCGCCCTCGGGCTTTTCCTTTAAGAACTGCTCAAAGGTGGACTCGGACGCCAGCGGGTACAGGAAATCCCCATAGAAGCTGATGCGCGCCCGTTCATTTACAAAGCGGTCGTATTTCTCCGGAACGATTTTCCCATCTTCCCCAATCAGGGAGAACAGGCTTTCCAGCAGATCGCAGTCCAGCATGATGGCTCCGGTGTCCAGATCCACCGCGCCGTGTTCGTTCACCGCGCCAAGCTTACGCAGGCGCTCCTCGCTCTGCTTGTGCAGGAAGTTGGCCACATAGCCCTCCGCATTTCCCAGAAATACACCATGGTCCTTTCCGGTATCCACATCCTCCTTGATGGAAATGGCCGCCGCGCCGTGGAAGGTGAAATCAATCTGCAAGGGATTAAACAGGAGTAGCACGTCGCCGGAGAGCACCAGCATACCCTCCCGGAACCGGGACGGCATGCCCGCCATGCCAATCATAAATTCATCAAACAGGGTGGAACGCCGTCCGTCCGGCAGCTCCCGCGGCACTGGTGAAAATAATTTTCCGCAGGCCGAATACTGGGGTACCCGCTTGGAGTCCCCGCCGGAGTGAATCACGAGAATCCGCTTGCCCCGGAAGAAGTCTGCGCCCCCGCCCTGTTCGCTTAAGTATTTCATCACATGGAAGGTGGCTCCGCCGCTGCCCACCCGCTTGCCGTCCGGATCGGGCAGTACCCGGTAGGTGGTCTCCTTCGGCAGTCTTCCCGCGTCCAGGCGCGCGTCGATCTGCGCCTGGTAGGCGTCCGCCTGCTCCTCGTTGGAGGCAGTCAGAATCACATAATCCCAGTGGATAAAATATTTCCTGGTCAGGGATTTTTCATACTCCTCCCAGGCGTCCTGATAGCTTTGTCTCAAAAACAGATTCTTAATTTTCTGTGGTTTCATAAGTTCTCCCTTGTGTGTGTAACGCCGGAATGCTATAATATGCGCGTTACTTTTATACTATATCAATAAGAATGAAAGGCAACCGTGGCTGCTTTACGTCTCATGACCTGTCCGCAGCTACGGCAGGGTATACTATGTTAATCATACAACCTTCCGGCGGTTTATGCAATAGGATGCGCGTGATTAATTCCGCAAGAGAGCTTTCCAGGCGCAGAAAGGAAAAACTTGTCATCCTCTGGTATCTGAATCCGGAGCTGAACGCTGCTTTCGAGGATCTGTTTCAGCCCATCCACGAGCCGGATATCATCCTTATCAATATCCGCTCCCTGAAAGACCCCAGAAAGCTCTACTACCAGCTTTCCGCAGGCCAGCGCTTCGGAAATGACGATATTCTGAACAACAAGACCGACGGCACACTGAACGACAATTTCTACCGGGCATTGAAAAAACGGGTCTACATCTTCACCTGGGAGCATTTTTATCCGTCGAAGGATTACTCCCTTTTTGTGCCCACTGACGCGCTTCAGAAGCGTGTGGACGCATTTACAAAGGACTTTGCGCCCCGCTGCGTGGGCGTCCATATCCGCCGCACTGACAACGCCGTTTCCATGGGCAAGAGCACCACAGAGCAATTCATCGCCGAGATGGAACAGGAGCTTCTGGCCCACCCGGAGACCCGCTTCTTCCTGGCCACCGACGACCAGCGCGAGGAAGATCTGCTCCGCAGCCGCTTCCCGGGAAAAATTATCAGCAATCAATCCCGTACCATCGACCGCAATTCCGTGGCCGGTATGCATGACGCCCTGCTGGATCTCTACTGCCTGGCTGCCAGCGACAAGATCATCGGCAGCTACTGGAGCTCCTTTACAGACACAGCAGCCGATATGCGGGGCATCGAGAAGGTCATTGCCGGGGAATAGACGGCGAAACTGTATCACGCTGACATCGAAGGAGATTTTATGACTCGAAAATGGATTTACCCGGTGCTTCTGACCGGACTTTTTGCGCTGCTCATCCATCTGTCCCTTCCGGCGGGCTGCGTCTACGGCTCCACCACGGACTGGCTGAGCCAGCACACAGCCCTGGCTGAGACCATCCGCACAGCCATGCGGGAGCAGCATACGCTCTTGCCTGCCTACCTGCCTCTGGGCGGCGGCAGCAATGGATTTCAGTTTTCTTATTATGGGTATCTGCGCCCGGACATCCTCATTGGCTGTCTTCTGCCCGCAGTCCCCATGTACAAAATCGTCATTGCCTATGCGCTGGGCGGCTGCCTCTTAAGCGTGCTGCTCTTCTATCTGCTGCTCCGACGGCACCGGCTGTCCGGCTTTGACTCCTTTATGGGAAGCGTCCTCTTTCTGACCGCTTCCTGTTTTTTCCATACTCATCGGCAGCTCATGTTCGTAAATTATATGCCGTTTCTGCTGCTGGCCCTTTTATCTGTGAAAAAGAGCCCCCGACGGATGCCGGCCCTGCTGCCGCTGTGGATGCTGCTGATCTGCCTCCACAGCTTCTACTATGCCCCGGCCTGCTTCGTGGTCATCGGCTGGTACTGGGCCTGGCTGTCCGGTCGATATTTCTTCAAGCCCTGGTTTGTCTCCTGCGCCCTGGGCGGCTTTCTGGCTTTTGCACTTCTTTTGCCCACCGGCCTGTCCCTTCTGGAGCACCGGCGCGCCTCGGCTTCGGGGGATGCGGGATTAACCACTTTTTTTGAAGATTTCCAGTCCCTGCTTTACAGCTCCTACGGGCTGGGCGTGACCCTTATCGTCCTGTATCTGGTGGTGCTGGGCGTGGCCATCCGGAAGTATCGGGCCGTCAGCCTGATCTTTTTGCTGCTGTTCCTCTGGGGCGGGATCTCCTACCTCCTGAACGCCACCCTTTACGCCCGGGCGAAGATTCTGATGCCGTTTCTGCCGCTGCTTCTGCTCCACTGCGCGCTGATTCTGTCGGATCTGAAAAACGGTCGCGTGAGCTTCCGGCTCTGGCCGTTCCCATTGCTATTTGCGGTCATTTTCCGCTACCTGCATAAGAGCTACTGGACGCTGGTACAGGCGGACTTTCTCTTTCTGCTGGCTGTGGTGCTGCTGGCCATGGCAGTCAGTGAGGATCGGGCCGAAGCTTCCGAAGGCGCTGCCCCTGTGGCAGGTTCGGGACTTCGCTATCTGTTGTCCCGCTTCGCGTTTCTCTGTCTCCTGATTATGCCCTGTCTCTTCTTCCTTCGCTCGGCTTCGAAGGAAAAATTTGTCACCCAGGCTGATATGGATGCCGCCATTGAAAAACCTGCCCTGACCCTGTATACGGACTCCCTGTACCGCTATGATTCTCTGGTTCATCCGTTAGTCAACGGTAACCGGGACGCGTCATCCGTCCGCAGTAAGAGCTCCATGTACTCGTCGGTCTACAGTAATGAATACTCCCGAGTGTACTATGACTACCTGAAAACCCCGGTGCAGATTAATAACCGGCTGGCCATCCTGACCGCCAACAACCCGTTTCTGCTGAATTTTATGGGCATCCGTTATCTGGAGACCAGCCCATCCCAGGTACCTGCAGGCTACCGGGTGCTCTGGGAAAATGATACGATGGCTGTCTCGGAAAATGAATCCGTGCTGCCGATGGCCTATCTGACCAGCGATACCATGACCGACACCCTGTTCAACCGAATCAAAGGCTGGGAGCAGGCCGAGGCCCTGACCCGCACCACCGTGATTCCGGACGAAGCAGCTGACAGCTCCACCATTTCCGGTAAATCTTCTTCTGAAAAAGAAGAAGGCTGGCGCACAAAAATCCGGTACTACCAGCCTCTCTGGTCTTCCAAAGAAATCCCGGCCACGGTGCAGCTTGCCGCCTCCGGGGACGCCAAAAACCGCTCCTACGATCTCAAGGTCACCCGTGACAGCACCGTGATCCTGAACTTCCAAACCCCCGTTCAGGAACAACTCCTGCTGCTCCGCTTCGACGTGGCCAACCACACCGGCAAGGCTGTGACTATCACCATCAACGGCGTGAAAAACAAACTGTCCGCACCCGGCGCAGCCTATCCCAACGGAAACGGGACCTTCCAGTATCAGTTTCTCTCCGCCTCCGTGGACGGCGTGGCAGACTCTGGGCAGGGCATCACAAAATTGAAAATTAAGCTGCCCAAAGGGCATTATACATTGAAAAATATCCGGTTCGGTCTCTTAGACGCTTCGGTGTTCCAGGAGAAGGCCTGGACGGCTGTGGAAGCGCTGGACTGCGATACTACGAAAAATGAGATCCTGGCCTGCAAGGCTTCCGCCGATACGGACTGCTGGTTCGTCACTTCCATTCCCATGCAGAAGGGCATGAAGCTCTATGTGGATGGGGTGGCTACGGAATTGTATACGGTCAATACCGCATTCGCAGGCGCAAAGCTTCCGGCCGGGGAGCATGAGATCCGTCTGTGCCTGACGCCGCCGGGGATGAAGGCCGGAATCGCGATAAGCGGGCTGGCCGGGCTTGTATGGCTGGCGATTCTGGCGGGGCGGGGATATCGGAAAATCCGAAGGTAAGAAAGAATCCTGCTTCGCAGGATTCTCCGCCTGCGGCGGGTCGCTTTAGCGACATGATTCCTTTCCGCCGCAGTGCGATAATATTTTTATGTAATAGGGGATTCCATAGGAATTTCCTATTACATAACAAAAAGAGTATGTAACGCATTCTTACTTTCCTGAAATGGTTACATACTCTTTCTATTTTCCATATTCTCTTTCTTCGCTTTTACTGTGCCGCGTCGGAAAGCAGGATCCGGTCATTGTCCAGCTCATGTCCTGCGCCTGCCTTGAAGCGGGTCAGCAGATCTTCCACGGTCATATGCTTTCGCTCTTCTCCGCCCACGTCCAGGACGATATTGCCGTCGGCCATCATCAGGGTCCGATTGCCCAGCTCCAGGGCCTGGCGCATGTTGTGGGTGATCATCATGCAGGTGATCTGTTCCTGCTCCACGATATCTTTCGTCAGCTGCAGCACCTTCTCCGCTGTCGCCGGATCCAGGGCTGCCGTGTGCTCATCGAGCAGCAGAAGCTTCGGCGTCACTAAGGTTGACATCAGTAAGGTCAGCGCCTGACGCTGTCCGCCGGAGAGCAGGCCGACCGGCTGCTTCATCCGGTCTTCCAGTCCCATATTTAGCAGGGACAGGCGCTCCCGGAATACTTCTTTATCCTTCTTCGAGATGCGGGAAAAGGCGGAAGTTCCCCTGGATGCACGTAAGTAGGCCAGCGCCAGATTTTCCTCGATGGTCATGCCCGGGGCCGTTCCCTTCAAGGGATCCTGGAACAGGCGGCCGATGAAGCGACTGCGCTTATACTCCGGCAGGAAGGTGATGTCTTCGCCGTCCACCATCACCGCGCCCTCGTCCACATAGAAGCCGCCTGCAATGGCATTGAACAGGGTGGATTTTCCGGCTCCGTTGGAGCCGATGATGGTCACAAAATCCCCGTGATCCAGATGCAGAGAGAGACCGGACAGGGCGCTCTTCGCATTGACCGTCCCCGGGTTAAAGGTTTTCGATATGTTCTGAATGTCCAGCATTAGAAACGGCCCCCTTTCACGGTATGTGCCTTTTTCCGGGCGTTTTTCCGCTTCTGGAAGGCCGCCCAGTTCTTCATGGTCGGGAACGCGATGGCCAGGGCCACGATAATCGCAGTCACCAGCTTCAGCCCCTGTACCGGCATAATTTTTGTATACAATACAATCGCGTAGATAAAACGATAGATAATCGAACCAATCACAGCCGCCAACGCGCCTTTTACCACGCTTTTGCGGCCCAGCACGGTCTCACCGATGATCAGACAGGCCAGACCGATGACCACGATTCCGGTGCCGCCGTTGATGTCGGCAGTATTCTGATACTGGCCCACCATGGCGCCGGAGAGAGCCGTCAGCGCATTGGCCACGCACAGGCCTACGGTGATGGTAAAGGTCGGATTTACCGAAGAAGCACGCACCATATCGATATTATCGCCGGTGGCGCGGATGGAGAGACCAAGTCGGGTACTCAGGAACAGCACCAGCAGCACGCCTGCCAGAATCACAACGGTTCCGGCCAGCAGCACCTCATACCACTGTCCGCCGATGCCGGTTTGCTGGAACAGGGTGAAAATGGTGGCAGTCTTCAGGAGGCTCACATTGGCGCTCCATTTCATAACCATCAGGTTAATCGTATATAGTCCCATATTGGTAACGATTCCGGCCAGGATGGACGGTACGCCCAGGCGGGTCTGCTGGAATGCGGTCACGAAACCTGCGCAGACGCCTGCCGCCATAGCCGCGGGGATGGCCAGGAACGGATGTCCGGCTGCCGCCATGGTGACGGATACCGCCGTGCCCAGTACGAAGCAGCCGTCGGTGGTCATATCGGCAATGTCCAATACACGGAAGCTTAAGAACAGGGCCATGGGGATCAACGCGTACAGGAAGCCCAATTCCAGGGCCGTTTGTAAAATATGTAACACAGGAACACCTCCATACATAAAGATGGGCAGGACAGCCGCATTTTAGAGATTGCCGCTGTCCTGCTTTCTTGTCTCTTCTTATTTAAAATCTTTTTTATTCCTCAGTGGTCTGAACCTCTACGACAGTTCCCATATCATTGAATACGGAGTAATCGATGCCAAGAGTCGCTGCTGTCTCCGTGTTGACGGTGATGATGCCGCCCTCTGTTACGTAGTAGTCCTCCAGGCCGTCCATGCCCTCTGTCATAGCGGTGTATGCCAGGTCAGCCGTCTGAGCGCCAAGGTCTGTGTAGTTCACGCCGCAGGTGGCGAACGCGCCGTTTCTTACGAAGGAATCTGCTCCGGTGTAGTGCGGGATGCCAGCCTTTGCAAGATCCTCATAGATAGCCAGCTCTGCCGCCATGATGACATTGTCGGTCGGTGTGAAGATAGCGTCTACCTTGTCAGCTACCAGAGAGGAGGCCGCTGCGATTACCTCGTCGTTGGTATTGGCCGGCTGCTCGGTGTAATTGATGCCTTTTTCCTCCAGGTATGCCTTTGCGTCCGCAATCGGCTTTGTGGAGTTGGCCTCAGACAGGGAGTACAGAAGGCCTACCTTCTGGATGTCCGGGTTCTGGGCAAACATCATTTCCATAATCTTATTGGTATCCAGAGCGTCGCTGGTTCCTGTTACGTAGTCGATGCCGGTCAGCTCTGCTGCCTCCGGGTCAGAAATTGCCGCGAAGATCACCGGCGTCTGGGTATCCTGAGCGCATACAGTCATGACCTGTGCTGCCAGAGTCGCAATCGGGATGATGGCGTCTACACCGTCCGCGATAGCCTGGTCGCCAATCTGCTTCAGGGTCGTCTGGTCGTTCTGTCCGGAATAAATCTCGTAATGGATGGTTACATTGTTATCCTTCGCAATCTGGTCCAGCTCTGCCGCTACCGCGTTGGCGATTTCATCCAGGGAAGCGTGATCGAGCTGCTTTACAATGGCTACGTTGTACTCTGCAGTGTCGCCGGACGCCGCGTCTGTGTCAGCGTCGGTCTCTGCCGCGGTGCTGGAAGCTCCGGTGTCTGCGGAGGTATCGGCCTTGGATCCACATCCTACCATGGAAAATGTCAGTGCTGCCGCACAACCAAAAGCTACCAGTTTCTTGAGAGTCATGTTTTTCATAATTTTGTTCTCCATTCTTTTTTAATTTAGATGGCAGATGTAACAGTCCGCCTTGCCGGAGCTGACTGTCTGGAGGAAAGTATCATTCGTCCTACCCCCGCCAGGTAAAGCCTGAGAACACTCCGTGTTCCCAGGCTCGCGGCTGTTCGCCGCATGTTCAGATATGAATTCAAACTGGCTGATGTGCAAGCACCTCATCCAGTTTGAATTCATATCTGAACGCCTGGCTCATTAGGTATACGAAAAAAACGCCTTTGCCCCATATATATGGGACAAAAGCGTCATATACTTCTGCGATACCACCCAAATTGACATTTCCTGCGAAATGTCCGCTCGCTACACGTACCATCATACGTGCCCCGATGGATAACGGGTGGGGTCCCGTCAGCTTCTACTTGACCGTCTGCTCGTTCAAAGCCGCCCTCCGAAGTCCATTCACCGACTGCCTCACGCTCCGTTTCCACCCTCCGGAACTCTCTGTAGATCCGCATCTGTCCGCTACTACTCTTCTTCACAGGTTTCTCTGTTTGATGTTGTTTGTATTATATGCACGTTTTTCCGGTTTGTCAATAGTTTTCTAAAAATTTGTTTTATTCGTTTAGCTTATTAAAGTCTTACGCTACCAGAAGAGAGAACTATCCCCGCCAACCTCAGTGAGCGGAGATAGTTTTCTCTTCGTCCGTCTGTATTCTACTGTCTTTTATACTCTCTCCCGAGATAATAATTCACCTTAAAGAACACCAGCACCAGCCAGTAACACAGGTTATAATGTCCCGTCCGCATCAGCCACAGATACAGCCGGATGGACACCGACAGCTTATCCATCGTATGCTCCTCGATGGCCTCCCGAACTTCCGGATCCTCGCAGATTCGTCGCACATTCGCCACCACCGTCCGCCGCCCGGACTTATAATTCCGATAGATCTCATTCTTCACGGCCAGCACCGCCAGTCCCAGAAAATCATTCCGGATCTGCGCCGTAAAATCATAGACGCCCTTGGCGTCGCTGATGGCCTGCAGCCGCGCTCTCAGAAGCTTCACCTTCTCGATATAGCCACTGTCATACTGTCCCGTAATCGACTTGTTATTAATCCAATAGTGATAGGGATAAAAATTCTGTACCACGCACAGCTTCTGCGTATCCAGAAGCACCGGGAACGTAATCTGCATATCCTCCCCCACCGCCACCCGGTCGTCGCAGAACTGCACATTCGCCCGCAGAAGCTCTGTCCGGAAAATCTTCGTCACCCGGGCCGACTGCAGCGTCCGGCCGAAGAAATAGCCGTCATTGATGAGCGTCGGAAACATCGCTTCCAGAGCCTTCCGGTCATAGACCTCCTTCTTGAAATTGGAAATTTCATCCCGACCCGGGATCTTCGGATCCTCAAAATCAAAGGTCAGTCCGCAGACCGTCACGTCCGCGTCCTCCCGCTGGGCCAGTGTCAGCATCCGCTCATACATATCCGGATCAATCCAGTCGTCGCTGTCCACAAAGCCCGTATATTCCCCGGTCGCCAGCGCAAGTCCCGCTTTCCAGGCGGTCGTCAGGCCGCCGTTTGGCTTGTGAAGCACCCGGATATTCGTGTGCTTCTTCGCATAAGCATCGCACATGGCCCCGGATCCGTCCGTGGAGCCGTCGTCCACCAGAATAATCTCCAGATCGGCTACAGTCTGATTTAAAATACTGTCCACACAGCGCTTCAGATATTGCTCCACATTGTAGACCGGAACAATCACACTCAATCTTTTACTGTTTTTCACTTTCACTCATCACCTGATTCAATAATTTCCAATAAAGTCCCGGACAGAGCAGAAACAGCCGATAACCAATCCGCGTCCGCAGCGGAAAATTTCCGTAGCGTCTGACCCGTTTCAGCCCCTGCCGCACCAGATCCCGGATCCAGCGCTGTTCCTCCGGCGTCGCCGCCCGCTGATCCTGCATTTCAAAATAAATATGGATGCTGCCGTCCGCCAGATCCCGAAGCCCCGGCTCCATCAGATCCACATAGCCCTTCTGTTCAAAGAAATCCATCCGCTCCGAGACCGCCCGGATCCAGTCCAGCCGTCTGGGGCTGAAGCTTCTGGTAATACTGTCCACGTTGATAAAATACCCGTACCGCGTGGAGTCCACCACAGCAGCCTTCTTCACTCGATCATAGATCCGGTAGGTCGTGGCCTCATCCTCATGAATCCGGCCCGCCGGATAGCGGATTCCCTGAAACAGCTCCCTCCGGTACAGCTTGTTCCAGGCCACCACAAAACGGGAACCGTCCGGCCCGTACATCCTGTGCAGCATTTCCCGGCCCGTACAGGTCTCCACCGCCCCGGTTCCCAGCTCCAGGACAGCTTCCCCGCGCACGTAGATCCACCGGCACACACTCAGCTCACTCCCCGTATCCACACAGGCCCGATACAGACATTCCAGAAAATCCGGCGCCAGATAATCGTCTGAATCCACGAAAGCCAGCCACTGACCCCTGGCCGCGTCAATTCCGGCGTTGCGCGCTCCGGACAGCCCGGCATTTTCCTGATGAATCACCCGAATCCGGGCGTCCTGCCCCGCATACGCGTCGCACATGGCCGGGCAGCCGTCCGGCGAACCATCGTCCACCAGAATAATTTCCAGATTCCCGTATGTCTGCGCCAGCACCGAATCCACACAGCGGCACAGGTATTCCTCTACCTTATAAACAGGAATAATTACTGATATTAAATCATTCATGTTCCGCTTCCTTCTCTTCCTCCACAGAAGCCCGTTTCGCCCGCACCAGCATGGCGCGCAGCTCACAGAGCTCATAGGTCAGCCGTTTCCAGCCCCGACGCATACAGAAATGAATCATCTGATAATCCAGGGCCTTAAGCGCCGCGTTCGCTCCCGCGCTGTGGAGTTCCGCGTCCCGGCAATACCGATCTATCACTTCCAGTTTTTCCTTTTTTGTCCGCTCTTCATCAAAGGGCAGGCCCTCCACGTCGTCCAGCACATCCTGAATCAGGCGCGCGTTGATGACGCCGCTCTCATCCTCATGGCCCGCCAGCTCCCGGTAAAAATCGCTGGTCTCCCGCCAGATGCACTTGGCCAGGGCCAGCCGATTCTCCCGTTTCTGGGAGGACAGGCTCTCCCCGGTCTCGTCCTGCATATAATGGCAGAGCGGAGCCTTGACCAGCGCGATGCCGTCCGTCTTCCGCAGATAATCCAGGTTAAACAGCAGATCCTCGCCCAGACTTAAGGACTCGTCAAACCGGCCCGCCAGTTCCCGCTTGTAAAGCTTGTTCCAGGGCATATTTAAAAACCCCTGGCCGTAGAGCGCCAGAAAATTTTCCTCGCCGTTCTGCCCCGGCACCTCCGGAATCCGAATCACGTCTCTTCCCTGATAGTGATGGTGGAAGCCGCAGATGGCGATGTCGCCCTCCCCGATTCCGTCCAGCAGCTTCTCCACCATATCCGGCTCCACATAATCATCGCTGTCCGTGAAAATCAGGTACTCTCCCTTCGCTTCCCGAATCCCTGCGTTCCGGGCGGAGGACACGCCTCCGTTCTCCTTGTGAATCACCCGGATCCGCGCGTCATGCCCGGCCAGCTCCCTGCAGAGCTCCCCGGATCCGTCCGGCGAACCGTCATCCACCAGAAGAATTTCCAGATCCGCTGCGGTCTGATTTTGCAGGCTCTCCACACAGCGCGTCAGCGTGTCTCTGCTCTTGTATACCGGTACAATTATACTTACCATTGCAATCCCCTCTCACAACTCGGTTATTTTCTTACCAGTTTACTACGAATCAGGTTCAGGACCATCTGCCGCTCGGAAGCGCGCAGAACCACAAAGAAATTCACCACCAGCGCCAGGATACCGGACGCGATCCCCACCGCGAACAGCTTCACCCAGCCGTCGATGGTAAAAAACAGCTCAAAGGGCAGCACCACCAGACAAATCAGCCCGATGGACACCAGTCCCATAAAAATATCTCCGTAAAAGGTATACCATTTCACCTGCAGACAGCGCGCCGCGTACAGGGGCGTAAAAATCAGATTCCGCAGGATACCGTATACCATGCTCACGCCCACGATGGCGTACATTCCCAGCTCCGTGGTCTCCAACAGCACGAACACTGTGGCTACCGTCAGGGCGCCGCTTCCCACGATCACCAGGGAATTCAGCTTCACCCGCTTGGTAATCAGAAATACATGGTACAGCACCTGGATACTGGCGCTCACAAACAGAGTACCCACATTCAGCATAGCCAGAATATAGAGCTCTCTGGCATTCTGGGTTCTGCCCACCCACAGCTCAAAAAAGTTTCTGCCGAACACAGTCAGAAAGGCGATGGGAATGCTGATGATAAAAATCATAATGCGGTCTGCACTGGAAATAATTTCCAAAAGCTGCTTTTTGTCCTCTTTTGCATAGGCAATCGTCATCTGCGGATTGAAAACGCCCGCGATGGTTCCCATCAGGTTCGAAATCACCTCCGGAATCTGGGTGGAGATGGAAATCGTCGTCATGGCCGCGGAGCTCACCATAATATTGGCAATGGACGTATTCAGGCCGTCCAGCAGCAGCTGGCCCAGACGCGTCACCGAATTCCAGGCTCCCAGGGAGACCAGCTCCCAGATCTTGCTCCAGCGGAAATCCCGGAGCCGAAGCTTCATTTCCGGCAGAAGCTTTCTCGTAAAGGTCAGGTTCGCGATGGCCTGAATCACGGTGGAGCAGACCGACGCGCAGCCCACGTAAAACAGATAGGGCTTAAAGCACAGATAGCAGACCGACAGCACCGCCAGACGCGTCAGCTCGCCCAGAATCGTGGAAATAGAGCTCAATTCCAGCCGATCCTTACTGTAGGAAGCCACACTGAATACGCTGGTCACAATGCTGATCAGGAAATTCAGAAAGATAAAGAAAAACAGCATCTGAATATCCGTCACGCTGGCTGTCTCCGGTATCTGGAAAATTCTTCCTATATACAGTACCACGAAGAGGGCCGGGAGCATGAAAACCACCGCCATCAGCACATTGGCAAAGAAGACCGATGAGAAATACTCCTCCGCCTCCTGCTGCTCGTTCCGGTGAATCCGGATGGTAATGAAGCGGCTGGCCATGGTATTCAGGGCTGACACCACGATCTGCGCCGCCGACACAAACTTATTGGCGATGTCCGTAAACCCGTAGGCATTGGGGATCATCGCCTCGATGACCGGCACCAGCACGAAGCCCAGGAGCATATTGACTCCGAAGGCCAGCAGCTGGGCCGTCATATTGATCGCTACTCGTTTTTTATTCATACTATTCTCCAGAGCGCTGTGCTGTTTCCTACAGAATCAACACCGCTTTAATCAGGTAGATGACCGTCAGAAGCTGTCCCACCAGGCCCGCGTACATCAGGCCCTTTTTCGCAGAACCCTTCCAGGTCAGGCGGCCGTTCCGAAGCAACAGCATCAGGGCCGGCATAAAGGGGATGAAATAACGTCCCTGCACGCCCTCGATGGAAATGTGATCCCGGGGCGTCCAGGTCAGCAGCATGCCCGCCAGAATCACGCCCGCGCAGGCCGCGCAGACCAAAGCAATCCACCATTTCTGGCCGATCCGCACATACTGGGGCTCGTCCTTCTGCCGCATGGCCGACAGCACCAGCAGCAGCCAGAACAGCATGGGAATCACTTCCGATATCTCAATTTCCACCCAGCCCATCTTCTGTCCCACCAGGGACATCAGGTAAAAGGAGATCTTATCCGCCACGGTATTGGCCATCACACGAATCAGCTCCAGCGGCTGGGACAGGAAATAGCCCAGCGTGTAAGCGGAGGTCGTGGAAGAACCCACGGTGGCCGTGGCCTCTGTGGTGGTCGCGATGTAATTGACCGCCACGGCGTTCTTATTCAGGAACGCCAGCACCGGCAGCAGACACAGGCACAGGATACAGAAGCCCCGCTTTCCTCTTCCGCCGAACTGCTTCGCCGGGATCAGAAGGGCCAGCAGCGCCAGCGGCAGATAGACGCCGCTCTTTCCGTAGATCATCACGATGCTTAAGATACCCATCACCAGGATTTCTCCCGGCTTCGCCGGTTCTTCCCGGTAAGCCAGCGCGATGCAATAGCAGATAAACAGGAAAATCACGCCTGTAATCACCGCGTCATAGGAGAAGGAGGTACACTGCTGCAGATTCATGGGCAGAATCGCCAGCAGGAACAGGGTAATCTTTCCGAAGGGCAGCTTCTTCATGCCGAAATACGTCATCAGGGCAAAGAACAGAAGGCTGCACCACCGGGCCAACAGCAGCATCGGCACCGTTCCCAGATGCAAAAGCCGCGCCAGGCTCATGCCCAGGATGGCCGGCAGATACACCACCATCGGCGCGTCCGTCACAGAGGTGGCGTCCGCCTCCACCAGACGGTCGTCCTGCACCATCGTAAACAGGCCGTCATAGATATTCTTATAATTTTCCAGACTAGGCTCGGATGTGAAGGTCAGCTCCGCGTCGTCCGCCCGCTTATAGCACTTGTTTTCTCCGGCGGATTCAATCCCCAGAAGGGTATTGGACTGTCGGTAGGTCATGTCGATATGATAAGACTCGTCCGGCGTCATATAGGGCGTAATCAGGAAATTATACAGCACGCCCAGGCAGAGAATCGTGAAGAGAAAGACCCGCTCGATTCTCGTCTTCCGGATAAAGACCAGATAATAAAAGCCTGCGCACATGATTTCCGCAAAAAGGAACATGCCAAAGAAATATTTCTTCAGGAACAGGTTAAAATAGGTGTGCGCGTTCATGCTGAGGCGTCTCGTACTTTCCACGCCGTTCACGTACAGCGCATTGTCCTCATAATAGCCCTCCGGCGTCACAATCACGGACAGGCCGGAATCCAGAAGCTCTTCTGAGAAATGCAGCTTCACCTCATAGGTGTGTCCCTTACTATCCGTCTGGGACTTGTCGAAAATCAGGCCCATATACTGGCCGTCCAGCAGCCCTGCCCCATTGATATCCGCCGCGCAGAGCAGCGTTCCCCGGGTCGATAAGTCGGCGTCCTCGCCGGACGCGGCCGCCTCTGTCACATCGTAGACCTCCGCGTGAATCGTACCCTCACCTGTGAAATCCACGCCCAGATCCATCCGGACGCCGAGACCCACCAGCTGGTTCTCCTCTGTAGTGTAATACTGGGTCAGATCCTGCGTATCAGCAGTCACGGGCAGCAGCTCATGGTTGTCCTTCATGACCACTTCCCGGTGGGTGCTGTTCATGGCTTTCCGGATCTGTACGTCGTACACGTATAGGAACAGAAGCGCCGTGATAAAGAGCAGCAGCCCGAGCCCCAGAAGCTTCTGATATCGCCGGAAGAATCTCTTTGCGGTCTCCGAAAGCTTCGCCAGCTTCTCCCTGCGGGCCGAAGCCCGTTGTCCGGTCTCTTCCTTCTCTGTCCCGCCTGCCACCAGGAAAAACATGGCTCCCAGCAGCGCCAGCATCAGCGTGGTCAGAAACGGCTTTTTCACATAATGTACCTGAGTCCGGTATACCGCGTTGAAAATCAGATTCTTCTCCAGCGCCTGTCCGTCCTCGTAGGAGGTTCCCGCCGTCTCCGTCTCTGTGTTGAGCCAGATATAGGGACCTTCCTCTATATTTTTTCCGGTAATCACCACCGTAATCGCCTGATTCACCGGCTCATTTTCAAAATCCACACCCCAGAAGCCCTCGGCTCCCAGATCCTTCAGATCATAGACCGCGTCCGCCAGCAGTTCCTGCGTATCGGAATCATAGGCCGCGATCTCAATCTCGCCACGGGTCAGCACCCCGCCGTCTGCCGTAAAATAAAAAGAAAGCTGGCTTAACGCCTGGGCATCCGTCAGGTATTCAAATCTCAGCTCTGTCTTATCTGTAATTGCTTCCGTCTTCAGTTTCAGGGAAGGCTTTCCAATTCCTTCCAGTCCCCTCGATTCCAGTCTGTCATGGGGCATAAGGACAGACACGGCAAAATAGAGTATGCAGAGTACTGCATACCCTACTGCCCATTTTCTCCTATTCTCCAAGTCCACTCTCCACAGCCTCTACCATTGCGGTCAGAGCTTCTTTTTCGTCCGCGCCCTCGCAGTGAAACTCGATCTCATCGCCGGATTTCACGCAGGCTCCCAGTACGCTTAAGACACTCTTCGCGTTGGCCGTCGTGTGACCGAAGGTGAAGGTCACTGCCGAGCGGAACTGCATTGCTGTCTTGCAGAGGATGCCTGCCGGACGTAAATGTAATCCTGTCGGATTGGTGATCGTTACTTTTTGACTTACCATGCTGTCTGCCTCCCGTTCTACTCTGTTTTGGTGTCGCTTTTTTTATTCTCTCCCACTGTGTCCCCGGCTGTACTGCTGCTGCCTGAGGACTCTGCGGTGTTGTTACCTGTGGTATTGCTGCCGGTACTGTCGCTGCCGCTTCCCGTGCCGGTCGTACCGGTTCCGGTGCTGCTATTGCTGTTCCCGGCCGTGCTGCTTCCGGAGCTGCCCGTGGTACTGCCGCTGCTATCCGTACTGTCGGAGCTGCCCGTGTTCTTATCTTTCTCCGAAGATGTGCTGCCGGCTTTCACCAGCTCAAAAGCCACCTCCGTCTCCTGCACCAGACTGTATGTACTGTCCGGAAACGTCACGCTCAAAGCCGCCGTATAGCTTCCGGCTTTGGAATATTCTTCCAGGTTCAGAGACAGGGCCACATCGTCCGCCTTCAGGCTTTCCAGCTCCGCCACGGGAGCGCTGACGGAGATCTCCACGGTCTCTGTGTCACCGAAGTCCACCTCATAGCCTTTGGGCACATTCTGCACGCCGATCCTGCCCACCGGAATCTCCAGGGTCTTCTCCTGGTTCTTCTCAATCTCCACGCTGACGGCCACAGTCGCATCTGCCTCGTCCGCCAGCCGGATGCCATCCGGCAGATACTGGGTAATATCCAGGGTCTGCTGCGTGCTCTCCGTCAGGCCGTCGATATTCAGGGCTTCATCCGGAATTGCAATGGCTGTTACCTGGCTGATCTTTTCCGAAGATCCCGCTATCTTCACCGTCTCCGGCTTGTAGGAAATGGTTCCCAGGTTGTAGCCGTCCGCCGGTGTGCCCGTATGTCCGATGGTCAGGGACACGGTTTTGGTACGGAGCATGGTGATGGTCACATCCATGCCGTCCGTCTTTCCGGTGTATTCCAGATAGGTGGTATCCACTGCCTCGCCGTCGCTGTTCAGCACGTTCAGCTTGCCGTGGATCGTCCGGTCGGAGTTGACGCCGGTGGTCTTGATCTCCACCTCCACCCGCTTGATCTTCGCAATCACAGAAGCCGGGCCGTTGATCTGAATCAGGCTCTGTTCCGGAAGGGCTGCGCCGATCATGTAGCCGTCCGCCACCTTGCCGTTCTGCTTCACCACCACGTTAAACTGCTCGGATGCCGCGTCTTCCACGCTGATTACCACATTTTCGCGGCTCATATTGATATCCGCAGTCCGGATATTCTTATTGCTGCAGCTGACCTCGATACCTACCAGGTCGTTGTACTTGATACTCTTCTGCATATCGGCTGTCGCCGTGAAATCTTCGATATTCAGATCCCGGAGAATGGATTTCTTTCCCCAGACCCGCAGGCTGATGACGTCGCTTCCATCCTCGATCTTATATACCTTTCCCTGATCGGTAACTACATTTTCATTGAGCATGGTGACCTGAACCGGTGAAAAATCCCTGTATGTATAGGGATCGTCAATATTCATGACAACCAGCCAGAGCATAATGGCCGCAACCACGGAAAGGAGCTTGAGCGTCAGGTTATTTGTCAGCATTTTCTTCATGCTTTTTCACCCGTCCTTTCCATAATCTGAATCTGCCCGTATCCTGGGCCTTATCCTGTGCTGCCACCAGCTGGGCCCGGAGATCGTCCTGAGTCAGATTGCGCTTGATATCGCCTTCCATGGCCACTGACACGGCTCCGGTCTCCTCAGACACCACGATGGTCAGGGAATCGGTCACCTCGCTGATTCCCACAGCCGCCCGGTGCCGGGTTCCCAGCTCCTTGCTCAGGAACAGGTTGTCGGACAGCGGCAGATAGCAGGTAGCCGACACGATCCGGTCGCCGCGGATAATCACCGCGCCGTCATGCAGCGGCGTATTTTTTTCAAAGATATTAATCAGAAGCTGACTGGTAATCACAGAATCCAGCGTAATGCCGGTCCGCTCATACTCGTTCAGCGGCGTCTTCTTCTCTATGACAATCAATGCGCCGGTCTTTACCTTGGCCATCTCAAAGACTGCTTTTACCAGCTCATTGACCGTCTTGTCACTGAATCTGGCCTCCGTCTCCTTCGAACTGTCGAAGTTGAACACCGAGCTGATGATATTCTGGCGTCCCAGCTGCTCCAGCGCCTTTCGAAGCTCTGGCTGGAATACGATCACCAGAGCGGTAATTCCCAGGCTGAAGATGTTCTTACCCAGCCACAGGATCGTATTCAGGCGGAAAGCCCAGGCCACGAAGATGAAAACCAGAAGCACTGCAAAGCCCTTCAGAAGCACCCAGGCCCTGGTCTTCTTGATCCACACCATGATTTCATACAGCAGAAAAGACAGTATAATCACATCCAGCAGATCATTCCAGTGGATGGTATTAAAGGATACATATTGATTGATGAAGTTCCAGATTGAACTGTGCACGTTTTCACATCCTCTCTGCCGCGGCGTAGCTTACCGTCTCGGCGAACTGCTTTTCTTTCTTCCGGAAGAAGTCTTCTTGTGTGTATTGATCTTTTTCACTTTCTTCTCCGAAACGGTGATGCTGATCTTCGGCACCGCCTTTACATAATAATAATACTCGTCATCTTCAAACTGTACATATTCCGTCCTGGTGTAATCCAGGCTGAATACCACAAGCTGCAGGATAAATGCCAGCACCGCGGATACCAGGCTGCCGACAATCACCGCAATCAGTCTGGGAGAAATTCCCAGTACCAGGCTGCCGGCCAGAAGCACGATCACATCTGTCACAGCTCCGGCCACGATGGCAATGGTCCACGCGTGATCCACCGACATCCGGCGAATCATATAGACCACCACGATGGTCAGTGCAAAAGCCACCACGGTCAGAAGCATTTCCTTATTATTCAGTACATTATCCAGAAGATAGGTAATCTTCTCAGTCACAGTTCCGTTCTGGGTACCGCCCAGCATAGCTGTGTTCATGCCCAGATAGTGGAGCAGGAAGTAGACCACCGTGCCACAGGCCACCGGCACTGCCGCCGTGGGCGTCGCTGTCAGTCCCATGGCCAGCGGTACGACGTAGGGAATCTTCACCACAAAGGCAATGGGCGTCAGAAGCAGCAGATAGCCGTACTTGGGCGCTGTCCGGAAGAACAGCAGAAACATCACCGCGAATACCACGAAGGTGATGGCAAACACTTCGATGGAAAGGGCATAGGTGTGAAGCAGAATCAGAATCGCTCCGAACACCGCCGTCACATTGACCGGCAGGAAGGAACACAGAAGCGCCAGCACCAGGGAAATGCCCGGATTATCCAGCTTCTTCATAAAGCCCACATGACTGTTGATCAACAGAAAGGCCACCAGCGCCAGTATGAACTTCAACACCGGATAAAGATAGATATCATATTTGCTCAGAAATAATTTCGCTTTTTCTCTAATTTCCAGTAAGGTTTTCATGTCTTTCCGCTCCTTCTGCCGTAGTTCCGCCGCCTTCGGACTGGTAGATGTCCGATATCCGCTTCAGGATATGATTGTAGGCCGCCAGCTTTTTCCGGTTTTCCTGATACCGGTTATGATATGTCAGATATTGGATAATCAGATATACCCCCAGAAGGCTCAGATACAGCAGCGCAAGGCCTTTTCCCATCGCAGCCAGATCCATCTTATGAAGGTTCGTCATCAGATATTCCATTTTATAAAAGGCCCAGAGACTCACACACAGACAGAAAGCCACCGTGTAGGAGAACCACGCGCCTATCAGATGCAGACTGATATAGTCGCCCTTATAGAACCGGTTCATTTCCAGCGCTTTCTTTCCCTCGCCTGATTCGAAGGCTGCTGCTTTTGTCATAAGCCTGATTTTTTCTTCGTTTAGCATAAGTACCCCTTATTATTCAATTCGAATCTAACTCAGTATAGCATATTTAAAAGCCTCTTCCAATACATATGCTTAAAAAATACACTTTTTCGACCCCGGCCTCCCGGAGAACTGCTGCCGCCGCGTCCAGGGTGCTTCCGGTGGTGTAGATGTCGTCTATCAGCACCGCTCTCTTTAATTTTACCGCATTCCCACAGACTTGAAAAGCATTTTTCAGATTCTCCCGCCGCCCGGCGTCACTTAGATTTTTCTGGGGCTTCGTCTTTTTTACCCGCAGAAGCACCTCTTTTTCCACCGGGATTCCAAGCCGCTCCCCGATGCGGTCCGCCACCAGTGCCGCCTGGTTAAAGCCTCTTTTTCGCATCCGGCTTTTGTGAATCGGAACGGGAATCAGCGCGTCCGGCTGCCAGGAACGAAGGGTGCGCCCGAAGCGCCGCAGCAGCTCCTCCGCGTAGAAATCCGCGTATTCCCTGCGGTTATGATACTTGAAGCGGCTGATAGAAGCCCGCATAAGCTGATCGTAGACAAAGGCTGCCCGGCCCTTTTCGAATCCATGCTCCCGCCGCATGCAATCCGGACAATATTCCGTCTCTGTCTCTGAAAGCGGTTTCCCGCATTTCATGCAGACCGGCTCTTCTGCCGGGCGCGGGAGCATCCGGCAGTTTTCGCAGATCAATCGATCATATCGGCCTGTGAGTTCATCACAGATCGGACATCTGCGAGGATATATAAGATTTGATAGTTTCGCAAAGACCCGTGTAGCGCTTCTGTTCCGTACCATTTTCAATCATCGCCTGGAAGGTGGAGGCGCTGCCCACCAGAGTCACGCAGGATCTGGCCCGGGTCACCGCCGTATACAAAAGGTTTCGGTTCATCAGGGGGCGGGGGCCACTGAGCAATGGGATCACCACCGCCGGGTACTCGCTTCCCTGGGACTTATGTACGGTAATCGCGTAGGCCAGTTCCAGCTCGTCCAGCTGTTTGAACGGGTAGGAGGCCATACGCCCTTCATCAAATTCCACGGTAACTTCCTCCGCGAAGGTATTGATGGTACGGACGATTCCCATGTCGCCGTTGAATACGCCCACGCCCTTATCGATGGCAATGCCGTAGCGGTTGCGGACCTCCCACTCCAGCTGGTAATTGTTGCGGATCTGCATGACCTTGTCGCCCACCCGCAGAATCCCTTTTCCGGCGCCGCCGTCCTCCGCTTGGGTCACGTGGCCGAAGGGAATCTCCGTCTTGTCCTTATCCTCGGGATTCAGATAGCGCTGCAGCACCCGGTTCAGGTTTTCTACACCGAGAGCCCCTTTCCGCATGGGGGTCAATACCTGGATATCCGAAATCTCCGCGCCCACATAGCGGGGCATCTTCTCCTGTACCAGAGCCAGCACCACCCGCAAAATGATGTTCGGATCCTGTCTTTGCAGAAAGAAGAAATCCCGGCTCTTATTGTCCAGGGTCACCTGCTCACCCCGGTTGATCTTATGGGCGTTCACAATGATGTCGCTCTCCGCCGCCTGGCGGAAGATCTTGGTCAGCCGCACCACCGGAAAGGCCTCCGAGCGGATCATATCCTGCAGGATGCTGCCCGGCCCCACGCTGGGAAGCTGGTTCACATCGCCCACCAGAATCAGTCTGGTGCCCGGCACTACCGCCTTTAACAGCGCCTGCATCAGATGCAGATCCACCATGGACATCTCATCGATGATGATCACATCTGCCTCCAGGGGATTCTCCTCATTCCGGGCAAACATAGCCCGGCCCACGCCTGCGTTCTCCGGACCGCCGGACAGCTCCAGCATCCGGTGGATGGTCTGAGCCTGACAGCCTGTGGCCTCGGTCATCCGCTTGGCCGCCCGCCCGGTGGGAGCGGCCAGAAAAATATCCAGGTTCTCCGCCTCAAAATAATGAATCATGGCGTTGATGGTGGTGGTTTTTCCGGTACCGGGACCTCCGGTCAGGATCAGCAGGCCATTTTGCACTGCTGCCGCCACCGCTTCCCGCTGGTGTTCGTCCAGGGTGGTCTTCGTGGCTTTCTCGATCTTCGAAAGCCGCGTTTCAATCACCGCGTCGGTCTCATCCATGGACAGATTCAAGTGATACAGCATGGCCGCGATGCTGAGCTCCGCGTAATAATAAGAAGCCGCATAGACGAAGACCGTCTCCTGTCCCCGGCTGTCCGGCAGGGTCTTCTTTATGAGCTTCCGGTCAATGCTGAGGTCCGACACATGGCGCTCCACCGATTCCGGCGGCACGCCCAGAAGCTCCACTGTCCGATTTAACAGCATGGTCTCCGGAATACAGGTATGGCCCTCCGCCGAAGCGTTCAAAAGTGTATACAGGATGCCGCTTCGGATCCGAAAATCCGAGTCCTCCCGGATGCCGACCCGTTTCGCGATCTCATCCGCGGTCCGAAAGCCCACGCCCGCGATATCGTCTGCCAGTCGGTAGGGATTCTCCTTTATCATACGATAAATCTCCTGCCCATACTGCTGGTAAATCTTTACAGCTAAATTCATGGAGATGCCATACTCCTGCAAAAAAACCATGGCGTCCCGGAGATCCCGTTTTTCCTCCATCTGTTCGGCGATCTCCCGGGCCTTCCGCTCACTGATGCCCTTGACCTCCGCCAGACGCTCCGGCTCACGCTCCATGATTTCAAAGGTTTTCGCCCCAAACCTTCGGACAATCCGGGCCGCCAGCGCAGCGCCGACGCCCTTCACCGCTCCGCTGGCCAGATAGCGCTCCATGGCCAGGGCGTCCTTTGGCGTCTTCACCTCGAAGCGCTCCGACTTGAACTGCTGGCCGTACATGGGATGCTCCGTATAATCGCCCTCCAGCTCCACCAGCTCACCCTCACTGATATAGGAAAAGATTCCGACGACTGTGATTTCATCCTCGTCGGATACCAGATTCAGAACCGAATATCCATTTTCCGCGTTTCTGTAGATGATGTGCTCTACATACCCCTCAAGCTTCATAATTCTCCTTCGTATGAAGATATATTTCTATAAAAATGGGCATGACAGATAAAGCTCCGTCATGCCCCTCATTTGTAAAAATAAGATTTACTCGTCCCGGTTGCCGGCCATGAACTCTACGAATTTACCGGTTCCGATAGCGACACACTTCATGGCGTCCTCAGCCGTCATGGTATTGATGCCGGTCTTCTCCTCCAGCAGCTCCTCCAGTCCGCGAAGCAGGGCTCCGCCTCCGGTCAGTACGATTCCTCTGTCCGCGATATCTGCTGCCAGCTCGGGCGGAGTCTTCTCCAGCACACTGTGGACAGCCTCTACGATCTGCATGGTAGACTCACGAAGCGCCTCCTCGCAGTCCTCAGAGGTCACCTCTACAGACTTCGGCAGACCTGTCACCAGGTTCCGTCCGCGAACGCTCATGCGATCCACTTCAGCCCGGGGATAGCAGGTACCTACCTTAATCTTGATATCCTCTGCAGTGCGCTCACCGATCAGAAGATTGTGCTTTTTCCGCATGTAACGGACGATGGCCTCGTCGAAATCGTCTCCCGCGATCTTCACGGAAGTGCTGACTACCGCGCCGCCCAGGGAGATAACAGCGATGTCGCTGGTACCGCCTCCGATGTCTACGATCATATTGCCGCAGGGACGGGAAATATCAATGCCGGCTCCGATGGCTGCCGCAATGGGCTCCTCGATGATCAGAACCTCGCGGGCGCCTGCCTGATAGGTAGCGTCCTCTACTGCCTTCTTCTCTACCTCGGTCACGCCGCTGGGTACGCACACTGCGATACGCGGTCTGCGGAAAGAACGCTTGCCTGTAGCCTTCTGGATGAAGTACTTCAGCATCTTCTCTGTTACGGTATAGTCGGAGATAACGCCCTGACGCAGCGGACGTACCGCTACGATGTTGCCGGGGGTTCTTCCCAGCATCAGTCTGGCTTCCTCTCCAATCGCGCGAATCTTATTGGTATCGCGGTCAAAGGCTACTACGGACGGCTCTTTTAAAACGACGCCCTTTCCATTTATATATACAAGGATACTGGCTGTACCCAGGTCAATTCCGATATCTGTTCCTGCCATTTTTCAAATTCCCCTTTCTCACCGAATCTTTCCGGATCCAATTTCTTCTATACTATCAGTCTTACACATTTATAAGCAGTTATTCATGCTTCCTGTAAAGCACCTATTTGCGTAACTTATATTATATACAAGAAATTCCAAAAAGGAAAGCATTTTTTTTCGTCTATGGGAAATTTAAGCATTTCTTAAGAACAATGAGCCAGCCACTGGCACACTTCTGTCACTTTTTCCCTCTGCTCCGGAGTAAAATCCGCAGCATCCCGCTCCACATCCAGATCCTCCATGTCGTAACGGCGGCCCAGAAGCAGCTTTTCCAGCTTTGCCGGGAATTCCACGTCCAGCATATCCGAATAGATTTTGATCTCCTCGATATGCATATTTTTCAGGCGCAGCCACACCTCCAGCTCGCCCCAGTCGAAGCGCTTGCTGTAAGAGGTCTCACACTCGGGGGATTTTCCGAATTTCCAGTCCCAGGAGGAATAAAGGTTGTACGTCTCCTGCACTTCCCCATTTTCGAAAATAGCCGGATCCAGCTCCACGAAATCACCATAGGCCTCCGCAAAGCTTTCCTTCAGGGCTGCCCGCAGCGCGTCTGTGGTAATCTCCGGGTTCAGATCCTTCAGGTTGCAGACCCGGGACTGTACGGATTTGACGCCCTTCGCCTTCATTTTTTCCTTGGACGGAGTCAGATATCTGCCCAGCTGGCTTACATCCACATTCACCATCAGGGTTCCATGCTGGATATTGCAATGGGAATTCTTGGAAAACGCGTTTCCGGAGAACTTGAAGCCGTCCTGGGTAATGATGTCGTTGCGGCCGGAAAACTGTGTCTCGATGCCGAATTTTCGGCAGGCGGACTGGATGACCTTCAGCTGCTTCTCCAGATCGTAACGCTCCGGGGCGGCCAGGAAGGTAAAGTTCAGGTTGCCCAGATCGTGGTAAACGGCTCCGCCGCCGGTGGTGCGTCTGGCCAGGAAGCCACCCTCCTCCTCCAGAAGCTGGGCCTTGCATTCCCGAATCGCGTTCTGATTCCGTCCGATGACTACCGTATGGTCGTTCTGCCAGAGATAGAGCACCACGTCGCCGGGCTCGATTTTGTCTGCCAGATACTTCTCCACGGCCAGATTTCTCCAGGGATTCCAGGTGTAGGTCTGTACAAAATAATGATTCATTTGTGTCTCCTCCTTATTGTCTCTTATGATACCATCATTTTTTGAAATTTTTCTTTCTATTTTGTTTCACTTTTCTTATAAATCACAAAGTAATTTTTGACTATCTTTTCAAAAGTTCTTATATGCCGGTATAGCCTATTGTTACAGGCTTTTCCGGCATTTTTTGTTATGGAAGATATTCTCAAATCTTCTTATATCCCCGTATGTTTTGGTGTTCAAAAGTAGTATGTGGAGTAGTAAATTCTCCGTTTACTACTTATGCAATCAGCCGCTTCATTTCTGTTATCGACGTTTCGGAAGTCGTATGCGCGTAATAGTTCAGCGTCATATTGATGTTGGAATGTCCCATGATGTACTGCAATGCCTTTGGGTTCATTCCTGCATTTGCTAACGTGGTGCAGAATGTGTGGCGTAAGGTGTGCGGTGTCATTACCTTTGGCAATGCTACCTTTTGCGTTTTTGTGTATTTCCTTACAAGCCCCCGGAACATACTTTCATAGTTGACTGCCACTTTTGGCAAGCCGTTCCGGTTAAGAAACAGAAACTTTGTGTAGCCCTCTAAAATAACAGGCTGTGCATATTTCCGTTTGTTCAGCACCCGTTGAAATGCTTCCAACACTTTTTCACTCATAGGAATAACCCGATTGCCGCTTTTCGTCTTAGGCGTTTCCACATAGTAACCCACGTCTGCAATCTTCAAAAGTTGGTGGTCTACATTGATAAGCTGTTTGTCTAAGTCAATGTCAGCTTCCGTCAGTCCGCAGAGTTCCGAAATGCGAAGCCCTGTCCCTAACAGTATGATAATCTCGTCGTAGTATTTCTGATAGACTTTATCATGCTGCACAAAGGACAGAAAAGCCGCTTCCTGCGTAGGGGATAGAGGTTCCTTTGGTTCCGTATCATCTTCAAGGACTGTGTTCAACTGGAAGTCAAATGGATTTTTACGAATACAATCGTCCTGTATGGCTGTGTAAAAAGCAGCCTTTAAGGAACGCTTGTGGTTGTTGATAGTCTTGAAGCCGTAACCTTTTTCTTTCATGCGTAATGCCCATTCCTTTGCGTCGGAGAGCTTCACATTTTCAATCCGGCAGGCTCCAAGTTTATCCTCCTGCAAAATCCGCATGAGCTGTTTTCGCCCCTGCTTTGTACCATGCCGCACATTTGCCCGGTGGCGTATCTGCTTTGCGTAGAGTTGGCAGACCGTCATTTTCTTTCCGATATGGTCGATACCGTCGTCAAGGTCTTTTTGGATTTCTTTCTCTTTTTCCCTCAACGCTATATCGTCGCGTTTTCCTGCCGGGGTTTTGTCCGTAGGTACTAACTTCCAAGAATACACAAACTGCGGTTTTCCAAAGGTATCTATATATTTGTAGGCATATCTCCCGTCTTTTCTCTGGCTCTCTCCGGTGCGGAGAATACGATTTTTATTATCCCGTCTTTTTTCCGACATCGTTATGCTCCTTTCCATAATGGAAAGAGCCTTGATATGCTTGACTACATTGTACCACATTCAAGGCTCGATTTCACTATCAGATTGCGTCCACCGTATCAATCATTTTTTCAAACTGCTTACGCTTAATCTGAATACGGTTTCCGTTCATCATTACCCAGTCCGGGACGGGATTTTCTTCTGCCAGTTTCCGCAGCTTGCTTTCTCCGATACGGAAATATTTTGCGGCTTCTTCTATGGTAAGAGTGTACTTTTCCCAAATCGGCACGTCGTTATTGTTCAATTTGTCGTCCCCCTTTCTAAATGGGTCAAAAGTCAATTTGTAACATAGGCTTTAATCGGACGGCTATTAGCGTAACCTCATGGGACTTGCACCCCTCCGGCGGTCTGCCGAAGCCCTACCCATTGCCTGCGACGCTTCTAACGCTCGGACTATGGCTGTAAGGAAGTATCATTATGTATTCTGTGCGTTATCGCCCGCAAGTTGCTACACTTGCTTTGCAGCGGTGGTGTTGTTCGCTCGCTTTTCCCGTAGGAGAAAGGTCATGGCGCACCCGCCGTATGGCTCGGCACAAAAGGAACGTATCCGATTTGCCTTATGCTGCGTCGCCGTTCTATTGCGCCGCTTTCTTTGTCAAGGTTCAAAATGGCTGTGTTGCCGCATTAGCAGCGGAACGGAAAAGGGGGAGTAAAGACGTTCCACCGCCGATTGCGGTTATTTCTCTGTTCTAAAATTGAGGACAGCCATCATCAGTTTGGCTTGCAGCCGTTCCCGAATGTCGTTGTCTATACCAAAATAAACATTTCCACGCTCGTCATATAACTTTCGCATGGATAAACGGGCTATATAACCGCTGAAATGCTGCAAGACCATTTTCATAGCGTCCGGGTCGCCCTTTGTCGCTGCCACAATGACAGGATAAGGAACAAGGGCATTTTCCGGGTAGCCAGGTTGATTACCATTCGTCCCATTCATCAGCATTTTCCTCCAAATATTTTCTTAATTGTTCAAAAGAGCTTGTCCGCCTGTACTGTATTGTGCTTCTCGGTGTATTGAGCAACTCTGCAATTTCTGTATCGCTCATTCCCTCGAAATAATACAGCAATATGGCTTTGCGCTTTTCTTCCGGCAAAGTACGGATTGCTTCAAGAAGCAGCTTCGGCGTGATTTTCTTTCCGGCTTTTTCAAAGACGGTTTCAGCAGTTTCCCGTTTGAAATATTCATCAAAGGTATGTAGCTGTCGCGCTTCATCTAAGGTCATGTCGGAAAAGGTTACTTCCTTTGCCTTATGTGTACGAAGCTCTCTATGAGCGTCGCACGCTTCATTGTGCAATACCGCATTGCAATACTTCTGAAAAGAACATTGCTTATAAAACTCCCTGCTATTAGGTTCCACATTCTCACCTCCTTTCTCGTTGAAAGTTGGTGGTGCTTCCCCCTTTTCGCGGGGTAATACGGAGCTTTGAAAAAATGCCAAATATTTTCGGAAATTTTTTCAAAAATTTTTTTAAGCATACAAAATGCGCCCGTCCGCAAAAAAACGCGGACAGGCGCATAGGAATAATAAAAAGTATTTAGATGATTTAATAGTTCATATCTAAGGGTAGGAATATCCCCGGTGGCGGTCGGGCTTTTTTTGATAAATCAAAGAATGTAAGAATTTGTTGATGTGGTTTATAACTCATGGCGGCTACCTCCTAAAGCCGCCATGTCTACATGGTTAAGGGTCGTCGTACAGACAAAAAGAAACGGCGGCTCTGAAAATCAAAGCCGCCGAAATAGAATAGGCGCGTGAAAATATGGCTGCTCTGCGACGGCTTTTTTTCTTTGCCGTCGTCCGGCAGATGTTGGTTGTATCATTACTTATTTTTGATTGTTTTTTTAGATATTAAAATCAAGACAGAAAACAATCCACAAAAGAACAAACTCATAAGGCTAATAATGATTTCTCCAAAGGTGGCAGAATAATAGCCGGAAATATTGAATGTAGCAGTAATAGGATAGCAAGCCGAAAGAACATCGGATATACTTGTGAATAATCCTGCAAAAGAATAAATTACTGTAAAAATCAAAGCAAGCCAATAGCCTTTCTTTATTCTTGATACAACCGCAATAACAGGTGCAATAGCAAAGAAAATCCCAATGCCGTCAAGTAAATAGATTTTGAAAAAACTTAAAATCATTTTGATAGACAAGCCCCTAAAATGCAAAATAACTTCAACTAAAAATGTAATGCCGAAAAGCAGCAAATAAAAGAGTACGCTAAATGCAAAAGTAATAAGTAATTTTGCAATCGTCATTTTAGCTTCACTTATTGGAATTAAACGTAATGATTTAATAGTATCTTCTTGTTCCTCACGACAAATCATATAGCTTCCCAAAAGTGCAATAACCGCAGGAAGAACAAAAAAAGTTGCTAAAGACTGTGCTGCGTTCATAAACCACCCTGCGTCATCTATATAGCGTTTTTCCCCAAAAGAAAACTGCCCTTGAGTAAAAACAATAATTGCAACCATAATAACTGCGAATATGGCGACCAACACAATTTTTGAACGTCGGAGTTTTTGATGTTCTGCCCAAATCAATTCTTTCATCATTCAATCACTCACTTTCTATGCTTTAAGGAAATGTACGCAAATACGATAGAAACAATAGTCCATATACCGATACAAAAAAGTGCAGCCGGAATATTGACTTCCTGTGCCAAAATAACACCGGGAATATCTCGCATGATAATTGCTGTTGCACTGGATAGAGGGTGTAGGTACATATTAACCATAAGCAAAATAAAGCTAAGAAAGGTGTAAACCAGTGTCACACATACAGGGAGTATATAGTTCTTCCCGGCAGCTGCAACCGCTAAAAGTGGTAATATGGAAAATGCGGTAAGTATGGCGATTTCAATACATTTCTTAAATAGATAACTGATACTATTCCATTCAAAGGTTATATAACCGGGAAGCATACCGAAAAATACAGACGCTATGGCTGTAAGCAACATAAAACAAACGGAATAAGACAGTACAACAATAAATTTGCTAAAAAAATATCCTGTCTTGCTAATCGGTATAATCCACAACTGTTTGAGCATATCGTTTTGATTTTCGTCATACATGAGCATAGTAGAAACCAAACCCAATACAACAGGAAGTATAATCCAAGCTGTATAGCTGAATGTAGTCCACTTATAAAATTGTAATGGTTCAATAACTGTTTTATCAGCACTTCTGAAATAAAAAACTGCAAGAAGTGGCATGAAAAGAGCGGATAACAGCATTAACACAATAAATTTTTTTCGACGCAGTTTAAGAAACTCTGCCTGTATCAGCCTAAGCAATTCCTTCTCCTCCTGTGATTTTTTTGAAATAGTCCTCTAATGTATCATTGCATAGCTGAGAACTGATAACAGCTATATCCTGTACCACAAGAGCTTTATTGACAGCAGCCATATCCAACGAAGTGTCATAAATCCGCAGGGTGTGTTCGTCCTGTACGGAATATTCGGTAACCCCAAACTGCCTTTCCAAAACAAGAGAAGTTTTCGGTATATCAGAAACTTGCAGAAGTATATACTTACTGTTTTTCTTTTGTAGCTCATTCATGCTGTTTTCTTCCAGTAGTACACCATGGTCAATAATGCCGATGTCATCAGCCAGTAGTGCAATTTCGGACAGAATATGACTGGAAATGAGAATTGTTTTTCCGCGCTCGATACTTAAAGTCTTAATAAAGTCCCTTACTTCTGCAATGCCTATCGGGTCAAGACCGTTTGTGGGTTCATCTAAGATTAGCAGTTCAGGGTCATGTAAAATAGCATTTGCTATTCCAAGACGCTGCTTCATTCCAAGAGAATACTTGCTAAACAATTTTTTGTCCCGATAAGGCAGACCGACAATCTCCAAGGCGTTTTTTACTGCATTTGGCGCAGCAGTACCGCGCAGTTTTGCAAATATCTCCAAGTTTTCCGTACCTGTTAAATTCGGATAAAAGCCGGGTGTTTCAATAATAGCACCAATCCGGGGATATACTCTTTTTTCCCTCCCTTTGATATTTTGACCGAATACGTCTACTTCGCCGGAAGTAATATCGGTCAACCCCAAAATCATTTTCATAATTGTGGTTTTACCCGCCCCATTACGCCCCAACAGCCCATATATCTGTCCTTGTTTCACATGAATATTAACAGAATTGACTACCGTTTGCTCTCCATAAGTTTTTGTCAGTTGTTTTGTTTCAATTACATATTTATTCATCATATATCCTCACTTTCAATAGGTCTGTTTCCGCAATGCAAGTACGGAAACAATGGCTGAAATACTTCCAATTACCAAAAGAGAAATTAAACAGATATTCGGAGATATAGTTATTTCTATTCCTCCCGCCCATTTCTTAACCATTTCTGCTGCGTCAGATGAAATATAGGGATAAATTCCCATAACACTCGCCAGTGGGTGCAGTCCCATAATCCCCGACGGAATAAGCACGACAGGCACAAGATAAAGTAATGCAGCCCCAATCGGTAGAACATATCCCTTTGCCAATGTTGCTAAAAAAATAACGGGGAGCATTGCAAGTGGAACTAACACGCCACCGGCTAAAAATAATAATCCCGCCTGTAAAATTGTTTCCGTATTCAAATCTGTAAAGCCGCCTGCAAGAAAGCCGCCAAGAATACAGATTGCAAAAGTAAGCAGACATAGTGCTAATGACATAAAAATTACCACTGCTATCTTTGAAAAATAAAGTTGCGTTTTGGAAATCGGAATAATCAGAAGTCCTTTTAAGGTATCATTTTTCTGTTCATCAAAGAACAATGTGGTTGCAAACATACTCAACACAATAGGCAGAAACAAACTTGTAAGGTTCTTAAATGCCAATGTGTATAAATCACTAAAACTATTCATTAGTGAGCTACTTCTTGATATACTGAAAGCACGTTCAACTGCGAATAT
The DNA here is from genome assembly GCA_902362725.1 of Clostridiaceae bacterium. Lineage (GTDB taxonomy): Bacteria > Bacillota > Clostridia > Lachnospirales > Lachnospiraceae > Laedolimicola > Laedolimicola ammoniilytica. Next base: position 54,803 of record CABIXM010000017.1, read on the forward strand.
TCCTAAAATTGCAGTTAGAATAAAGATACCTAAGACTGTCTTATTGCGTTTCCATTTCAGCATTTCAGTAGAAATGATAGTCATTGTCTTTTCCTCCTTTCTACCTCCCATTATATAGTATCAACCTTGCCATAACCTTGCCGAAACCTTGCTTTTTTCTTGTTTTATAGCAGGAAAGCCCCGCATTATTTACAGGGCTTTGGGAAGCAATATAGTAAATACAGTCCCTTTATCAGAGCTGTTTTCAGCGGTAATGGTTCCTTTGTGAACACTGATAAGCTCTTTAGCAATCGCCAGTCCTAAACCATTTCCCTTTGCAGACCGCGACTGGTCGCACTGGTACATTCTTTCAAAAATATGTGGCAGCTTATCGGGAGCTATTCCTTTTCCATTATCTGAAATTATAATTTTAGCTTGTTGTATATCTTCACAAATATGCAGTGCCATTTTATCTCCCGCACTATGGATAATAATATTTTGAAAAAGATTGTTAAGTACGCGGGTATATGCGTTTACATCTATGTGAATAAAATACTCTGTTTCGGGTATGACAAACTCATATTCAAAATGATTGCTTTCTAAGACGGGAATCCAATCCGCTATAATGTTGCGGGATAACTCGTTAAGGTCAAATTTTTCAAAATGAAAAATCTGCTCTCCGGAATCCAGTTTTACCCATTCAAACAAATTTTCCACAAAGGATTTCATATAGTGGGCTTTTTCATGTGCGACATGGATATATTCGTCCTTTTCCTCTCCAATAACAATTTTGTTTTCAACCGCTTCCAGATAACCTACAAGAGAAGCAAGCGGGGTCTTTACATCATGTGAAAGACTTGTCATCAGCCGTTTATATGCCTGTTCAGATTGTCTTTGCCGTATAAGCTGCGCCTGACTGTTTACTGCTATTTTGTTAATGTCATAGCAAATTGTTTTTGTCATATCGTTTTCGCCTGCTAAAATACGTCGGTTCAAATTCCCGCCCTTTATATCATCTAAGGCGTCTTTTATCAGCGCAAGCTGTGTCCGCACACGCCGTAAGACAAAAAGGAGATACATAATAATAAGCAGCATAAGGGCTATCACTATGAAAAGATAAACATTTATATCCATGTTACGCCTCCTTGTTAAAACGGTAGCCGACACCCCGGACAGTTAAAATGTAAAAGGGGTGGTCGGGGTCTGGCTCAATCTTTTTCCTTAATTTGCTAATAAAAGACATAATATTGCTATCATCAAAAGCGTATTCTTCCTCCCATACCTGTGAATAAATTTGTTTTTTGGTAAATACTCGTCCTTTGTTGGAAGCAAGAAAGAGAAGTAAATCAAATTCTTTTCCTGTAAGCAAAACGGGAATATCTTTGACCGTAACTGTACGATTTAATTTGTCAATTACCATATCTTTCAACGATATGCTGTCTATGTCTGCCGTAAAGGGGTTTAAGGTGGTATATCGCCGGATAAGGGAATTGACACGCGCCAAAAGCTCGTTAATACCAAATGGCTTTGTCAAGTAGTCGTCTGCTCCCAGTCGCAGACCGAAAACCTTATCTTCTTCGCTGCTTTTTGCAGTAAGCATAAGCACCGGGATATTGCTTGTATCTCTAATTTTTTGGAGAATCTGAAACCCGTCTATATCCGGCAGCATTACGTCCAAAATAATAAGGGAATAGCTATCTTTATTTTCATCAATTAGACGAACCCCCTCAATACCGTTATATACAGTTACGGCTGATAATTTTTCCTGCTCTATGCACTTTTTCATAAGAGCGCAAAGCTCTTTATCATCATCTATAATCAAAACTTTATTCATGGTGCAGCTCCTTTCCTCGTTTTGTTCTCCCGTCAATCGGTTTTTCAGCGTCCTTTGGTATCAGCCACATATATCCAAGTTTTGAAACACCCGGTATGCGGTTTTCTCTGCAAAGTACCTGTACCCGCCTTTCAGAAATTCCCCATTTCTTCGCTGCTTCGGGGCAAGACATATATTCCATAACACCCAAGTCCTTTCTACAAATCATATCAGTATAATTATAGTCGGACATACGAATAATAGCAAGTATATAAATATGAATTATTATGGCTAATTAGTGGAACTGTATAGACATATCCAAGAAGAAAGGGGAACAGTAAAATGTAACTGGGTGAATAAATATGGCAAAAAGACCAGTAGAAAAATATGACTTCAAAGCCTTTGGAGAAGCGATAAAAGCTGCGCGGACAGGACGCAAGGAAAGCCGCAAACAGGTAAGTGATGAAATGTATATTTCCCCTCGCTACCTTGCGAATATTGAGAATAAAGGACAGCACCCCAGTCTGCAAATCTTTTTTGAGCTTATGCTCCGTTACAATATATCCGTAGACCAGTTTCTTTTAGATACGCCCGTCGGAAAAGATACAAAGCGGCGGCAGCTCGACGCTCTGCTTGATGATATGAGTGATAACGGCATACGGATTGTAACAGCAACCGCAAAGGAAATTTCAGAAGTCGAAAAAGAGGACAAATAGAAACGTCCGGCAAAATTGAATATGGATTTTCGGAAGCGTTGTAATCTTTTTTGAGATTGCAGCGTTTTTCTTTTGCATAAGTTCGGCAAAATGGTTTTTTCTCCGTAGAGGGAAATAAGGACATAAAAGATAAAAAACTTTCTTAGCAAGCATAGGAAAAGAGTACCCTTTTCCGTATTTTCGCCCTCCCGCCCTGCGGTGCGTCGGTTAAAAATTGCTTGTTGGGAAGTGTCCCAAACCCTCGGAATGGAAAGGAACGATTGCATGAACGGACGCAAAAGAAAAGTACAAATCAAATTCTATGTAACAGAGGAAGAACGGGCATTGATTGAACAGAAAATGAAGCTCGTCCCTACCCAAAATATGGCGGCGTATCTTCGCAAGATTGCCATTGACGGGTATATCATTCAGACAGACCATAGCGACATAAAAGCCATGACAGCGGAGATACAGAAAATCGGGGTCAACGTCAATCAGATTGCAAAGCGTGTCAATGCGACAGGCAGCGTCTACCAAGAGGACATAGAGGAAATAAAGGGGGGTGCTTGCGGAGATATGGCGGTTACAAAGATTAAGCCTATTAAAAGCACGTTGAGCAAAGCCCTTGATTATATCCAAAACCCGGATAAGACAGACGGGAAAACGCTTGTGTCCTCCTTTGGGTGCAGCTATGAAACGGCAGATATTGAGTTTGAATATACTTTGTCGCAGGCTCGGCAGAAAGGGAACAACTTAGCCTTTCATCTGATACAATCGTTTGAACCGGGAGAGGTGGACTGTGAGAAAGCCCACACAATCGGAAAACAGCTTGCCGACGCGGTAACAAAGGGACAGCATGAATACGTCTTGACTACCCACATAGACAAAGGGCATATCCATAACCATATCATTTTTTGTGCGGTCAACTTTGTTGACTACCATAAGTACAATTCCAATAAGCGCAGTTACTACGGCATACGGAACATAAGTGATAAGCTGTGCAGGGAAAACGGGCTGTCCGTTGTCATTCCGGGTAAAGGCAGTAAGGGAAAAAGCTATGCAGAATATCAAGCGGAAAAGACGGGAACAAGTTGGAAAGGCAAGCTAAAAATTGCCGTTGATACACTTATCCCCCAAGTAGCAAGTTTTGAAGAATTATTGCAGCGGTTACAGGCGGCGGGCTATGAGATAAAGCCGGGAAAATATATCTCCTGCCGCGCTCCCGGACAGGAACGCTTTACCCGCATAAAAACCCTCGGTGCAGATTATACAGAGGAAGCAATCAAAGAACGGATTGCAGGCAAGCACACAAAGGCAGCGAAAGCTCCCAAAGAGCAGCGCGGCGTATCGCTGCTTATCGACATTGAAAGTAGTATCAAGGCACAAGAGAGCCGGGGCTATGAACAGTGGGCGAAAATCCATAATCTGAAACTGGCTGCAAAAACTATGAATTTCTTGACAGAACACAAGATTGAGCAGTACGCGGATTTAGTCAGCCGGATTGAAGAAATAAATGCGGAAAATGAAAAGACAGCAGACGCATTAAAGAGCGTGGAGAAACGTCTTGCAGACATGGCGGTGCTGATGAAGCACGTTACCACCTACCAAAAAACAAAAACCGTCTATGAAGCATACCGCAGGGCAAAGGATAAGGACACATACCGGGCAAAGCAGGAAAGCAGTCTGATACTCCATGAAGCGGCGGCAAAGGCATTGAAAGCGGCGGGCGTTACCAAGCTCCCCAATCTTGCCGCCATGCAGGAAGAATACGGGAAGCTCCAAGCGCAGAAAGAAGCCCTTTACACTGATTATGGCAAGCTGAAAAAACAGGTCAAGGAATACGACGTTATCAAACAGAACATAGACAGTATTTTAAGACTGGAAAAAGAACCGGAACGGGGCAGGGAAACCGAACGCTTACAGTAGAAATATCTATAAAAGCGTGGTAGGATAAAGGTATTCCAATATAGACAGGAGCGTGAAAACATGGCAGACCAAACGATACCCGATTATGAAACCATAAGCGCCGCCGTTACCGGAGAAACATGGGCGGTGGAAAAGGTGCTTATGTGCTACAAGGACGAAATCGACAGGCAGGCAACTGTAAAGAAACGTCAGCCGGACGGAACATTCAAACTGGAAATTGATGAAGATATGCGCCAGTATATCACAATGAAGCTGATAGAAGCCCTCCCCCAGTTTCCACTTGAAGAAATGGAAAGAGAGGAAAAAAGAAATCGGGACAAAAAATCATAAAAAGGTAGACGGGAAGCTGCTGCGGACAGATAAGCAGTTCCGGCATTTGAAGCAACGGCAGAAAGAAACTATCAGTACATGGCTTTATGAGGAATACCGCCGTCTTTGGATAGAAAAGGGACAGGAGCCGCATAAGTACAACAACCGGGAAATCGTTGCCGCTGTTATGGAACGGATAGAAGCTGCGGGGATATGGCTGCCGGAACAGGAAGTAACAAAATATTTTTACCGCAGGAAAACCCATTACCGGAACCGGATAGAAAAAGAATTACAGCCGAAGCCGGAAATGCAGGATAAAGACAGTCAGACACAAAAAGAACAGGGCGCAGGAAGCCAGTAATGACCTCCCGCACCCTGTTCTTTTATAGGTACTGATTTTAAAATGTTACGCAGTAGAACCCCCATTTTAAGGGAAAAGGTATTCTGTATCGCCTATGCCAGTTTCACGTCATTTATGCCCTGTAAATCAAGGCTTTTTTTGCCCTTATCGCGTAACCGCCGCACGCCGTTTCCTCATGCGCTCGGCTGCCTGTCTGCGGGTAATCCGCTTCCGGCAGTCCGGGCAGTATTTGACGCTGTTCGATTTTGATACAAAGAACGTGCCGCACTCGGTACAACGCTTTTTGTCCTCTGTCTTGAAAAGCTCTGCATACAGTAGCTTATCAAGAGGAAGTACGGCAATTTGAAACCACTTGCATAAAAGCGAACAGGAAATGAGCTGCGGGCAGACACATTCCTCCCCGTCGTCCAGTAAGATACAGTGTCCGCGCTCGCAGTTGCAGCACTCCTTTTTTACAAGGCTGTTGACTTTTCGGCTCTGTGGCGGCGTAAGCCGCTTACCCCCGGTCATACTTCATCAGCGGCGAAAATGGCAAGCTCCGCATACTCGTTTTCTGTTAGCGGGGAAATTTTCTGTAAGGTGCGTTCTGCAAAGGGGCGCATATCCTCGTCCATGAACGGCAGCGCAGCCGTCATATTTTCCATAAGCTGTGCTTTGCTTCCCTCATGGTAAATACTCAACAGGTTCATTTCTTCAACGGTCAGTCTAATCATGCTCATACCTCCAATTCGTGATGTTTTGATTTTGCTGTCTTTTTCGGGACTTTTGGGGATTTTTCTGTTTGTAACTGCGCCCGGACAGAGGGAGGGGACTGTTTCATCTCTTTATTCCTCTCGCTTTTATCTATCAGCGAATAAACTCCATGCCTGCCCTCCAACGTAGATAAGGAAAGGCTTTTGTAAGGGAGCATGGAAAGCAGCCGTTCCATATCCTTATCCGTTGCCAGTGGAACAAAGTAGGGAGAAAGTTCTACCGCACAATGGGTCTTTTCGGGGCTGTCCGGTTCTCCAAGCCCTTTTACATTTTCCACAATCCGGCGGGCTTCTGTTTCAATCTGTCTATCATGCAGGGCGGCGATATGTAACTGAAAATCCCTCTGCGTATGCGGTGTTCGTTTTTTCTGCTGTTCCCTCAAAAGGCTTTTTAAGGCTTCCGGGTCGTTTGGCTGTGCTTCAAAACGTATAAACTTTCCAAGTTGCGGGTCAGTGTCCCCGTCAAAATATTGTCCGGCAGGCTTTGTCAGCTCCCCATGCTCATAAATCAGCGTGTAGTTGTCGGCAGGGATTGATTTTTCGATTACTTCCCGGAAATGCTGCAAATAATCCAGTTCATAAAGATTGCCCTTGATTTTTTCCTGCTCTGTGCCTGTCAGTTCCACCGCATAGGCAAGGATAGTATCGCGGGTCTGTTCCCCGTAAAACCGCCATGTATTATGCTGCCTTGTGTCCTTTAGAAAAACGTCCCGTTCCCGGAAGCAGCACGTCCCGGACGGGCGGGAAAACCACAAAAGCCGTTTGTCCTCCGGGATAAGGCTTACCGCCGCTTTCCGCAAAATCTGTTTGTCTATGTCAAAATCGCTCTGATAAAAAGCGGTGTTCTGTTTCATTATGGCTTCAAGGGAAGCAATAACGTCCACATTTTCAAATTTTTGTAACTTCATAGGTCAGCTCCTTTCCAAATCCTGTGTTTTCTGTCTTGCCTGTTTCTTCGGTGCCTGTTCTTTCGCTGCTTTAAGCTGCGCCCGGATAGAGGACTTTTTCTCCGGCTCTGCCTGTTTCTTTTCTGCTTTGAGGGCTTCGGCGTATTCTGCAAGGGAAATCTGTCCTCCGGCTTTTGCTTTTTCTTCCAGTTCCGTAGCGGTCGGGGTGTTGTTTATCTGCCCGTCAATCATGTTGTAATTCTGCTCGGTGGTCTGTTCGGCAGCTTTCAGATAATTTTCCGGCTGCAAAAACTCCGGCACGTCCTTATAACCGAAGCTGTCTACATAGTGGGCGGTGTCCTGTCCGTTCTGATGAAGTACCACCACGTCGGAAACGGAAAGGCTGTGTCCCTTAAAATCTTTCGGGTGGTCGATATTAAAGCGGGTGTAAATATCTTCAAGGGAAGTCCCCGGCGTAAGAGGTGCGGAATAGACAAGGGCATAGTTTTTCGGGTCTACCCGGTGTCCGGCGGCAATCAGACGGTCGTAAGGCTCAAAACGCAAGTCCCTTGTTTCGTCCCCGCCTTTTATCTGATAAATGGAAAAGGTGTCTTTATCCTGTGGGGCTTCCTGCTCCGGCTGCCCTTGTGCGAATTGTTCCTGTGCAGCTACCTTTTGCGCCCGGATATGCGCCCGCTGTAACTCGGTAGGCTTTTCCCCGGTAAGAGGTGCAATCGCCTTGACATAATCAGCCGCATAATAGGCGTTACTGGTAAGCTGCCGCTGCCATGCCCCGGCTTTTGGCGACCAACGGAAGCCGTTGCTTTTTAAGGCTTCCCGCGTAGCTTCGTCCGGCTTATCCTCAAAGAAGATTTGCAGACGGTTCGCTTCGGTGTTTGCTTCCACCTTGCCGCCGTCGAATTCCCAACCCACAAAACCGATTTCTTTTTGCTGTGAAAGGGATTTGATACGGTCTTTCACGCGCCGGATTTCCGCGCTGTTGTTGGATAACGCCCAAGTCGCAAAGGGCTTGTCCCCCAAATGCCAACTGCTCGCCATGTCCGCTTTTAATTTTTCAAGCTGTTCCGGCAACAAATGCGGGCAGCCGTCAAGGGTCTTATGCTTGCGGTAGTAGGCGTTTACGGCTTTCATGGTTTCCTGTGATTTTTCAAGGCTTTCCAGTTTCTTTTCTAACTTCTGTACTGCCTGCGGGTCGTCTGCACTGATACCGCCCATGCCGGTACTGCGGATTTTATCAAGAAGTCCTTGTATGTCCTGCCATTCCCGGTAATTGCTGTCGCGGGCTGCGTTCTGCTTTTCTTTCTTCCTTGTGGGGAAGTTAGAGCCGCCCGCAATGAGGATAGAGGGAACACGCGCGTCAATCTCATAGCCTTTGTTCATGTTCGCCGCCAGTTTCCGGGCGTAGGTGTCAAGCAGGCTGTCGATTTTCTCATGGTACATCGGGTCTACCCGCTGTTTCTGCCTTTCTGCAAGCTGTACGGCTTCATCTACATAGTGCCTGTATTCAGCCGTCGCGCTGCCTTGCTTATAATCGGAAAAACTGTTTGCGTCCTTTGCACGTTTGGCGGCAGCTTCGTTGATTGTGTAATAAGGTGCGGCGGGTGCAGCTTGTTCCGGCTGTGGTGCTTCGCTGCTTGCGCCTGTATCAGCTTCCGGCTCGGTCTGTGCTTCTTTTTCCTGTACCGGGGCTGTTTCTTCGGGAAGCTCCGGCGCGGCTGCTTCTGCTTCGGGCTGTATGGTAGCTTCCTGTGGGGTCTGTGCCTGTTCGGTGGTCTGTTCCTTATCCTGTGCCTTTTGGATTTCTGCAAAATGTCCGTCTATGGTATCAATCAGACTTGCGGCGGTGCTGCGGATTGTTTCAAGAGAGCCTTTCAGTTCTGCAAGTTCTTTTCCGCTGCTCCACCCGGCGATATATCCAAAGGAATAGTCCGACGTATCAAGCCCGTAGTGTTGGCAAACGGCATAGGCGACGCTTTCTGCCTGTACCTCGCGGGTGCGACGGTCGGGACGTTCCGGCGCGTCTTTGTCTATGTCATGGAGTGTCGCATGGGCAATTTCATGGATAGCGGTCTTGATATTCTGCAATTCGTCCATGCCCTCGTTGATGAGAATACACTTTTCCTCATAATTGCAGCGTCCTTTTATACTGCCGCTTAGTGCTTCAAATCCCATAGCAAAGGGGGAAGTTTTTTCAAGGGCAGCGAAAAAATCCTGATACTGTTCCACGTCGCCCGTAAGCTCCTTTATCCCAAGGTCGGGCAACTCCTTACCCTCGGTCTGCGACACGTCAAAAACAGATACCACACGAAAGGCGGGGATTTGGATTTCCTTTTCCTCGGTAACGGCTTTCCCGTTCTTATCGAAAACAGGCTTTTGCGTGTCCGGGTCGATTTTTTCCACCTGTTTCTTAACGGTAAAGGGCGCGGGCGCAATTATCTTGATAGCTTTTTCCCCCGGCTTTACATGGCGGTCAAATTCCTTTTCCCATTGTTTATAGCCTTTTACAAGGTTGCCGCCCTGCATGGCGATAAGGATTGTATTGTTTAGGCTGTAATCATGGAATTTAGACATAGTACGCAGATAGTCGGCGTAACGGTCGCTTTCATAAATCCCCAAAATGCCCTGTTCCAGTCGGTCGGTAATCTCTTTCATTTTGTTGGCGGGCTTTTCGGAAGATAGGATAATCGGGAGAACCGGGGGCTGCTCTGTGGCAGTGGTCGGTATGGCTGCGGCAGCGTCAATGTCTGCCTGTTCCTTTTCCTGTACTGGCGGCTGCGGTGTTACCCGATATTCCTCCGGCACGTCCCGTCCGTCATACCACTGTGTAAAGGTGTTGCGGTTGTTGTAGATATATCCCTGCTCGGTAAATCTGCCCCCGTCATTGATAGCAGCGTCCCGCCCGTATTCCTCATAGAGAAAATAGTTTTTTGCTTCTTCCGGCAGCTCCAACTCGTCCAGTTCTTCAATCAGATAATGCCCGTAATCTTCCTCGGTTTTTACGGACGGATAAATCCAGTAACAGTCAAGATTTTGTGCAAGGTTTATAATGTCCTGCAAGTCCCTTGTATGGTCGCCGTATGTGATAGCCGCAGCAAATTTTTCCCGGTCGTCGTCAAACTGCATTTTCAAAAGCTCGCCCAAATAGTTCAGTTCGTCAAGGCTTTCAAGCTCGGTCAATTTCCCTGCCAGTCCCGGAATAGAGGACTGATATTCTGTGATGTGCAGCTCCCCGTAGTTTTTGCCGTCTATCCCGATACGGTCAAAGACTTCTTTCAAATGTTCAGCAGTCGTGGGGAATGATACCCATTCGCCCGCAGGTCTGCCCTCGGTGTACTTTCCAAGATTAGAAAGATACCCGCTTAAAATCGTTTCTTCCATGCGCTCACTCCTTTCTTTCTCAATCATGCGGTGCATAAGCTCGTAGTCCTCCATGCTCATGCTCCCGTCAAATAGATAGGGGTCGGGTTCTTCGCCGCCCCGGTAGGCTTTTTCAGAAAAAGGCAGCCCCGCAGCGTGGGCGGCGGCTCTTGCTTCCTCGATAAGCTCCGGCGGCAGCCTGTCGTCGTGGGCTTCGATAAATTCCCCGATATTGCTATATCCGTTTTCGTAGTGGCGGCGCACCCCGGCGGTCAGTTCGTCAAGGTTCCTGTCCTCGCCAAGATAGCCGGAATAATAGCCGTTTACCACAACGGCGGCAGGGTCAGCCTGTTTGATTTCTTCCATGCGGCTTCTGTCCTCCGGGTAGAGAATATCGCCCATTTCAAGGTGGAAATATTCCGCGTTCCAAGAACGTCCCGTTTTCCAAAACGCCACCCAAGCGATACCGTCCCTTAATTCTTCTTGATAGTCTTTTACGGTGTCCCGTAAATTTGCCATGTGTAACCTCCTTTCCCAAAGGCAGCGCGGACGCTGCGCTTTCCAGTTTCATCATTCAGTACCCCGCGCCCG
>CABIXM010000017.1:65801-72622 GCA_902362725.1 Clostridiaceae bacterium
GGATTGTAAGAGCGCGGCGGCAATCTTCGGGGTAAAGGTTACTTTTCGTTCTTCAAAGAAACGGTCATTTTTCCACATGGTAAAGATACATTCCTTATTGCTGCAATAGTAATTCTTCTTGCCCTCATAGACAGGAGAACCGCAGCGGGGGCAGCTTCCCAACGCTTCCCGTTCCGGCTTGAACATCTGCGCTTTATCATCAGAAAGAAACGGGTACGTCTTTACCAGTTCCCGCGCCATATTCTCAATACCCTCCATAAATGCGGCGGGGTCTGCCTTGCCTTTTGCAATCTGTGTCAGATTGTTTTCCCATTCTGCGGTAAGCTGCGGGCTTGTCAAGGTGTCCGGCAGGACGCACACAAGGTTGATACCGTCCTTTGTGGGAAGTAGCTGCTTGCCTTTTCGCTCCACAAAACCGCCCTTTACCAGTTTTTCAATGACGGCGGCGCGGGTGGCGGGAGTTCCAAGCCCTTTGCGTTCTGCGTCCGGGTCGGTGTCCTCGCTTCCGGCGTGCTCCATAGCAGAGAGCAGCGACGCTTCGTTGTGAGGTTTTGGCGGTGTTGTGTCATGTTCCGTTACCGTTGCCGCCGGATTTTCAAAGGTCTGTCCCTCGGTAAATGGCGGCAGGGTCTTTTCTGTGTCGCTGTCTGCGTCGTCCGTTTCGGGCTTGTTCTTTAAGGCTGCCCGGTAACGGCGGTCAATCTCTTTCCAACCGTCGTACAGCACTGTTTTTCCCTTTGCGGTAAAGGACTGTCCGGCACATTCAAATGTAGCCGTAACCGCTTCAAAGGTATGTACTGCGGCGGTCGCCATGAGCAGACGCGCCCCGGCAAGGGTAAGGATATTCCTTTCGCTTTCCGGCAGCGCGGCAAGGTCGGTCTTTGCAAGCTCCATAGTCGGGATAATGGCATGGTGGTCTGATACCTTTTTACTGTTCAGCACTTTTGCAAGCTCCGGCGCAAAGTCCATGCCCGCCATAAAAGAAAATTTCCCACAAAGCAGCTTGATAATGCCCGCCGCTGTGTCGCCCATGTCGTCGGTCAGAAATGCGCTGTCGGTTCTCGGATAAGTAAGCAAACGCTTTTCATACAGGGCTTGTGCAAGGTCAAGGGTCTGCTTTGCGGTATATCCGAACAGGCGGTTTGCTTCCCTCTGCAAAGAAGTAAGGTCAAAGAGCTTCGGCGGGGCTGCGGTCTTTTTCTCTTTCACAAGGGAAGTACAGACTGCTTTTGACGCTTCACAAGCAGCTTTCAGCCTGTCAGCTTCGGAACGGTCAGACAGTTTTTCGCTTGCAGCTTCCGCGCCGGATAAGGACAGGCGCACATGATAGTATTTTTCTTTCTTGAACGTGGTAATCGCCGCGTCCCGGTCAACAAGCATTTTTAAGGTCGGGGTCTGTACGCGTCCCACATTCAAGGTATGGTTGTAAAGGACAGAAAAAAGACGGGTGGCGTTGATACCGATTAGCCAGTCAGCCTTTGCCCTGCATAATGCGGAAGCAAAGAGCGCGTCGTATGCTTCGCCGTTCTTCAGATGAGAAAAGCCCTCTTTGATAGCAGCTTCTTCCATTGAGGAAATCCACAAGCGGCGCGTGGGCTTCCTGCACCCGGCAACTTCGTAGACAAAACGGAAAATGAGTTCTCCCTCGCGCCCCGCGTCGCAGGCATTGACGACTTCGGAAACGTCTGCCCGGTGCATAAGTTCCTTTAAGGTCTTGAATTGCTTTTCCTTGTCAGAAGCAACGGTGTACTTCCATTCCTGCGGCAAAATCGGTAAGCTGTCATAGCTCCACTTTTTATACTGCTCCCCGTAGGCGGCAGCTTCGGAAAGCCCTACCAAATGTCCCACGCACCAAGAAACGATATAGCCGCTTCCTATGAGAAATCCGTCTTTCTTTTCCTTTGCCCCAAGTACGGCAGCGATTGTCTGTGCCACACTGGGCTTTTCTGCGATAACTAAAATCAATGATAATTCCTCCTTTTATCGTTCGGTCTGTCGTTTGTTTTCCAGTTTTCTCATACAGTACCCCACACAAGGGGACTGCCCCTTGTAAGGGCAGCCCGCGCAGCGTGGGGAAGAAATCTCCGGCGGGGATTTTTCCCGTTTGCCATAGTCCGGCTTCTGTATCATCATCTTTTCAAAGGGATTGTCGGTAAACAGGGTCATACTTCCTCGTCCTCCGTTTCTTCCTCTTTGGAAACTTCCCCGGTATCTGCTTCCGGCTCGTCCTCGTCGTAATCCTCAAAGTCAAAATCTTCAAGGTCGGTGCTTCCTTTCACGTTATGCTTCGGTTTTACAAACTTAAAGTAGTAGAACGCCGCGCCGCCACCAAGCAGCACAAAGAGGACTAAGGCAAGCACCGCGCCGGGATTGCCGTCTTTTTCTTTGGGTTCTTCCGGCTGCTCGGTGGGTGTTGGCGTGGGTTCCTTGCCTGTGCAGCCTGTCAGAGTAGTTGCACATACCGGGCAGGACGTATTTACCTTTCCGACTTCGCATTTTTCCGTACAGTTGCAGACTTCCGGCTTTTTCGTGGCTTCCCCGGTTTCGGTCAGTGCCATAAGGTCGGCTTCGTCCACTTGATTAAGGAAATGTACGGTCTGTTCCCCCTCGGTTGCCCGGTCAATGAGGATATAAAAGTAGTTGCCGCCTTTGGTGGTAACAGTGATAAGCTGCTTATTGCCGCCGAAATCGTCCACCAGTGTTGCGTTGCCCTTTGGGGTAAGGGGCGGCGTTTCCGGTTCTTCCACCACTACATTGCTGTCGTTGGTCGCGTCCTCTGTGGGTGGCTCTGCGGCTGTTCCCTGTGCATAGGCAGGGACAGAAAAACCGCCCATAAGGATAAGGGCGGCACAAAGGGCAGTCATGGTCTGTTTGAGTTTATTTTTCATCTGCATTGTCCTCCTGTTCTTCGTAGTCTGCCGCTTCGGTAGCGGGTGCGGCGTTCATGCCGGGAATACCGCCGCCGGACAGCATAGCATTTAATTCCTGCGGGGTAAGTCGCATAGCGCGTACAAGCTGCACGATTTCAAGGTTTTCCGCTTCGGTTTTCTGCGCTTCCAGTCCTTTTAACTTGTTCTGATACTCTGTGATTTTCTCGCGGGTCTTTGCGATTTCCTTATTGATACGGTCGATTTTGTTGTTTGCCATAAAATAAATTCTCCTTTCTTTTCGGGGCTGCTTACCAGTTCATCAGCCCGTAGCCTTTGATACATTGATAGTTGAGGTCATAGCTTTTAATCTTGCAGGCGTCGCCGGAATTGCCCTCAACGGTATAGACGTGGCTTCCGTCCCTGCCAAGCACAAGCCCCACATGGTCGGCAACGCCGTCTAAATCCCAGTCGAAAAAGATAGCGTCGCCCGGTGCGATATTCTCATAGCCGCGTGCGCCCCATTGTCCCCTTGACTGGAACCAAGGAACGCCCTGCCATTCGCAGCCCGCAAAGCGGGGTTCGCTTTTTCCGGCTTGATTGTAGCACCATGACACAAAGCAGGCGCACCATTCCACGCGGCTGTTAAATCCGTACCAAGACCAGTAAGGGTAGCCGCCCACGTTTCCGACCTGCTGTTTTGCAAGCTCCATAAGCTCCGGGTTTCCGGGACGTGTGCCGTTTACAAACTCCACGCCGCTTAAATCCTCGGACGGGCTTCCGTCGGGAGAGCCGCCGCCAAAAATCAACGGTTTGTTGCCCTGTGTCTGTAAGTACACCTTGAACATTTCAAACTGCTGTGGGTTCAGCAGTTCTTCCGCAAGGGAAGCAATCGGCTTGTTTGTCAGTTTCACATTTAAGATACGGTATTCGTATTCTTCCTCGTTGCCCTCCTCGTCGGTGGTGGTGCGTATCTCGATTTCTTCCGTCAGCGTCAAGGTGTACTGTAAGCCGAACAGCCGTTTTAGCTCTGCCTGTGCGCTCTGCGGGGTGTAACTCTGCAAAAGGGCAGTCAAGTACGACGCTAATTCGTGGGGGTTATGCCCGATAGTATCAAGGTCATAGCGGTATTCATCATAGCCGCTGTGGGTGCTTTCGATATTGTCAATTTCCTGTTGCAGCTCATTTTCCATTGCAGCATAGCTCTGTTCCGTTGCCACAAGGTCGCTGTCCTCGGACGTGTAGGAAGTCCCTAACACGCTGTTCATGCTGCCGGAAAACATTGCCCCACAAGAGGAAAGCCCTACGGATACCATGATGAACAGAAGCAGCGCGGCGATAGCGATTATCACGCCTGCCGGGTGTCGTCCTGCAAAGGCAGCCGCTTTCTTTGCTGCTGTTTGGGACGCTCCGGCGGCAGCTTTGGCGGTGGCTGCGCCGCTTTTCTTTACGGTTTTTGCATACTGGCGTTTGATTTTCTGTTTCTGCATGAACCGGGAAAAGGGATTGCTTGTAAGCTGCGGGTTCTCCTGCAAGGCTTTGTGATACTGAAAATTGACGTTTGCCTTAAACGCTGCCTGTTCTGCCTTTGCCGCTTCCCGGTAGGGTTTCAGCTTATGGCTGCGGTAGCCCTGTTTTAATTTTCTTGTCCCGTACCTTGCGCCGCGCTCGGCAAGTTTCTCCGATTTGTGCGCGCCCTCCACACCGGAATTATCTTTCTCGACGCTATGGATTTTGTTGTGAACAAAAATACCCGCTTCCTGCGCGGGGTGGGATAACGGGTTACTGTGGGCTTTGCCGCCGGGTATCGGCTTTTCCTGTTCTTCAAAGCGTAAACGGGTCTTTGCCTTTCCGGTGGTTTCCTCAAAGGTGCGCTCTTTTACAAGTTTCTTCTGCTTCGGGAGAGCTGCCTTTGCTGCGTCCAGTTTGTCGGCTGCTTTTTCCGATTTTTTGATGTAGGGTTGCAGTTTTGGCGTTTCCCGTTCCTCGTCGGTAAACTGCAAGCGTGAAGTGGAAGTACGCAAAACAGCCGCTTCCTGTGCTTTCTTGACTGCCTTTTTGCTTGCCTTTCGGGTATGGGCTGCGTCAAGGTGTTCCATGACACGCTCTGCGGTAGCGGTGTCCGGCTGTGAAAAGTCGCTGTCTGCTTCCCGGCTGCTGATACGCTCGGCAGTCTGCTGTGTTTCATTGATTTCCACCGCACCGTCGCGGGTCATTTTCTGCGTGATTTTATCGCGTGGTTTTAACTGTTTCATAGGCTGCTCACTTCCTCCGGCTTCGTCGTCATAATGCGGTAAAGCTCGGTATCTTTCGGGAAATGGTCTACAAAGGGAAGCACCACATTCCCATAAAAGATAAGTCCCTCGCCTGCTTCGGTGTGGGTTACATACTTCATCTGCTGTGGGCTGATATTTAACTGCTTTGCAAGGATAGCCCGGTCGCCCTGTGCCTGATTGAGCATGAGGACAAAATCAGAGTTTTCAAAGATATTTTCCACCTCGCGGGAAGCAAGCAAGTCCTTAATGTTCTGCGTGATAGCTGTGGGTATGCCTCCCCATTTTCTAAAACGCTTCCAAATCTCCACACTGTAAGCGGCGGTCTGTTCCTCTTTTAAGAGCAAGTGAAATTCGTCCATATAGTAGCGGGTAGATTTCTTTTCTGCCCGGTTAATGGTAACGCGGTTCCATATCTGGTCTTGCACAATGAGCATACCTAACTTTTTGAGCTGCTTCCCAAGCTGCTTAATGTCAAAGCAGACAAGGCGGTTAGAAAGCTCCACATTCGTTCTGTGGTTGAATACGTTAAGACTGCCGGAAACATACAGCTCCAATGCCGCTGCAATGCGGGCAGCTTCCGGCTCCGGCTGTTTTAACAGCTCGTCGTAAAGGTCGCCCAAGATAGGCATTTTTGCCGGGTCGGGGTCAGCAAGGTAGTCCCGGTACACATTCCTTACGGCGCGGTCGATGACGGTCTTATCAACGGGCTGCAAGCCCTCCTTGCCGCCAATGACAAGCTCGCAGAGGGACAGGATAAAATCACTTTTCAGTGCAAGGGGGCTGTCGTCCTCGCTGTAATTAAGGTTCATATCCATAGGGTTCACATACTGGGGCTTGCCGTCCATGCCTTTCCCGGTCGGGGATAAGCGTATCACTTGCCCGCCAAGCCGCTTGACAAGGGCAAAATACTCGGCTTCCGGGTCGCAGATAAAAATATCATCGTCAGTAATGAGAAAGGCGTTTGTGATTTCCCGCTTTGCCGCAAAGGATTTTCCGCTGCCCGGTGTTCCCAAGATAAGCCCATTCGGGTTTTTAAGCTGCTTGCGGTCGCAGAGTATCATGTTGTTGCTTAAAGCGTTCAGCCCATAATACAGGGCAGACCCGGTCTGAAATAGCTCCTGCGTGATGAACGGGATAAAAATAGCGGTGCTTGATGTGGTAAGTCCCCGTTGTATCGGGATAAGGTTCTCCCCCAAAGGGATAGAGGACATCAGCCCCGCTTCCTGCTGATAGTCAAGACGGGTCAGGGCGCAGTTGTATTTCTGTGCAATGCCCGCCGCCGCGAAAATGTCATTTTCCAGTTTCCGCTTCGTGTCTGCCATGTTTACCACAAGGAACGTGAGAAGAAACATTCGCTCGTTGCGGCTCTGTAAATCCTGCAACAGGTTCTTTGCTTCATTTCCAAAGGTGGCAAGGTCGGACGGAATTATATCCATATCGTAACCGCTTCTAACCGCTTTTTTCTGTTCCTCAATCTTCATCTTGTCAAGGTCAGTGATTTTGCGCTTAATGGTCTTGATTGCTTCCGACTGGTCGATACTTTTAATGTGGAGATTGACAATAACGCCTGTTTCCAAGTCCAACATATCCGCTAAGATACGGTCGTTAAGCTCCGGCGCAAGGATTTCAAGGAAGCTCGCCGCGCCGATTTTCTTCCCCATGCGGAAATATCTGCCCT
>CABIXM010000018.1 GCA_902362725.1 Clostridiaceae bacterium
AATTTTAACACAAAAAGAGGACCTTGGATTCATTATGAATCCTTGGTCCTTCTTTTTTATAGGTTATGTTTTTTCACAGCCCCTTTTTCTTTACCTAAAACAAGAGAATAAGAAAACACTTTAAGCTATCAGTTTTGTGACTGGTAGCTTTTTTATTGGAAAATTGAATATGGCTGATAGTTGAAAGTGCGGGAAATATCGGATATAATGGAATCCGAGAAAACAACCGTGTTGCAGGGTGGCTGGCCCCGATTCTTACATAAGAATGGGGGTGATGCGAATGAAACATTTTGATTTTAAAGACCTGATGGCCTTTGGAATGTTCCTTCTTGCATTACTGACATTCATTTACTTGATTTGTCATTAGTGTTATAAGCATAGAAAACCAAAAACACAACACGCTTTAAACTATCAGATGTAGAGTCAAAAATGAAATTATTAAAATTATTAAAAATCAGGATAAAGTAGTTGATTTTTTCAGGGAAATTACATATAATGAAATCAACAGAACCCAACACGCCTCTCAACGATGCGGACCACGTTGGGTCTTTTAATTTTAAAGAGATGTTATATGGAAAAATTGAAAAAACATCAACCGCCTATGTCCATTAAGAAACAGATAGAAAATTTGAGGACAATAGGATTAAATATAGAAAATGAAGAGTATGCAGAAAAAATTCTAAATGATATTTCATATTTTAGGTTGATTAAGGCATATAGTTTGGAGTTAAAAATTAAGAACGGCAATTATCGGGAAAATATAACTTTTGAACAAATTGTAGAATTGTATTTATTTAATGCTGAATTTCGACAACTCATCTTTCCGGAAATAGAAAAAATAGAAGTAAATGCAAGGTGTAGAATTGGAAATTATGTCTCAGAACGATATGGAGTTATAGGATATAA
The DNA here is from genome assembly GCA_902362725.1 of Clostridiaceae bacterium. GTDB lineage: Bacteria > Bacillota > Clostridia > Lachnospirales > Lachnospiraceae > Laedolimicola > Laedolimicola ammoniilytica. Next base: position 907 of record CABIXM010000018.1, read on the forward strand.
AAAGGCAGATAATTTCCAAAATAGTGAATATCATAAAATATTTTTGAAAGATATAGAGGAAGAACTCAGAAGAAATGCTAAAGCTCCATTTGTAAAGAACTTTCAAGAAAATTACGAGGGTGGAGAATTACCATTTTATGCATTAGTAGAAGTGTTTAGCTTTGGAACTTTATCGAAATTCTATAAAAATATGCTAAATTCTGATAAAAAAGCAGTAGCGAAATCTTTTGGCGTAGGCTATACATATTTGGAGAGTTGGTTGGAAAGCATCTCATATGTGCGTAATGTGTGTGCGCATTATGGGAGACTTTATAATGCGAAATTATCAAAAACACCGACTCTATATAAAGAATATTCACAGGCAGGTATTAGAAATAATCGAATATTTGGGGTACTGCTATGCATCAAACAGTTATTAAAAGACGATGACCATTGGAAAATATTTGTAGAGGCATTAGAAGCATTATTTGAAAAATATGAGCATGTTGATATTAAAACAATGGGATTCCCGGAAAAGTGGGAAGAATTTATGCTCTCATAAAGACGGTTATAATAAACATTATTTCAACCCCAGAAAGCGGGGCGGGAAAAACTTTCCTAAGGAGGGCTATTTGTCCCCGAGCGTGGAAAATTTTTCCCGCCTCGCTTTTGTCCGTCTTACAAATCCCTTCCTTTTTGTAGCAATGCACAAAAATCCCACCTTTTTTTGGTAATTCCACCGATTGACACCTACCCCGCCCCATGCTACTATAATGTTGTCCTGTGAATACGTATTCACAAGCGAAAATACTGAATTTTTATGACATGGAAGCAGAAGAGAAACCAGAAACAGGAGACGACAAATATGATTACAATGACCGAAATCGCCCGTCTTACAGGAGTGTCCCAGCCGACGGTATCCCGGGTCCTGAACGGAAATACTTCCGTGAATCCGGAGGTGCGGGAAAAGGTGCTGGCCTGTGCCAGGGAACATCATTTTCAGCCCAATGCCATGGCCCGCAGTCTGGTGGGCAGCGGCACCAAGCTGATCGGCGTGGTACTGACGGATATTTCCAACTCTTTTTTCGCGGATTTGGAGAAATATATGGAACAGGCTGCCAGAGAAAAGGGCTACAGCCTGATATTGTTTAATTCGGATTACGATCGGGAAAAGGAAAAGCATTGCCTGGAGGTCATGCGGCGTTACCGGGTAGACGGTCTGATTATCGTTCCGGTTCTGGAGCAGGATCCGAAATTCCGGGCGGAGATCAAAGAGCTGGATATTCCGGCGGTGTCCATCACCCGACAGACGGAGCACATGGACTGCGTCTACATTGACCATGCGGCTGCAGGAGCCCGGGTGGCTGAACATCTGCGGCATATCGGCTGTGAGAATTATCTGTTTGTGGGAACTACCGGGGACAGGAAGTATCAGGGCTTTGCGGAAAAGATGAAAGAGAGCGATCCGGACTTTGAGCAGAAGCTGACTGTGATTGAGACAAAGGATTCCGGGAAGATCCGGAGCATTTTGCAGGCGCATTTCCGGGAGCACCCGGGAAAATGTGGCATCTTTGCCTACAATGACCGTCGGGCAGTGCAGCTTCATGGCATTCTGCAGAGACTGGGGATCTCCATGCCGGATCAAGCGGCCCTGGTGGGCTTCGATAATACATACACCTGCGAATATCTGTATCCGGGACTTTCCAGCGTATCCCAGCCGAACCGGGAGATGGCAGCCCGGGCTGTGGATATTTTGATTCAGAAAATCGAACAGCCTGCGAATCAGGAATGTTTTGACAACCCTATGCAGGCAGAGCTTGTTATCCGTGAAAGCTCAGAAAGGTAAGAAGATGAACGCATTAAACAGAACCTGGGATAAGCTGATTTCCCAGAAGATAAAGGAAACAAAAGACTCTGGCAGCCGCTGGCGGCCTGCCTTTCATATCGCGCCGCCGGTAGGGTGGCTGAATGATCCCAACGGTCTGTGTCAGTACAAGGGAATATACCACGCCTTTTATCAGTATTCCCCCTTCGATGAGAAGGGCGGCCTGAAATTCTGGGCCCACTGTACCAGCAGGGATATGCTTCACTGGAAGCTGGAGGGCGTTCCGCTGGTGCCGGATCAGCCCTATGACTGCCACGGGGTCTACTCCGGTTCTGCGGTCATAGAGGACGAACATATGTATCTCTACTACACAGGAAATGTGAAGGAGGCGGGAGCTTATGATTATATCAATCAGGGCCGTCAGGCCAACACAGTCCGGGCAGTGAGCTATGACGGGATTCATTTTGAGCGGAAGGAGCTTCTTCTGACCAACGGGGATTATCCCATGGATCTGACCTGCCATGTGCGGGATCCGAAGGTGTGGAAGAAAAATGGCCGCTGGTATATGGTACAGGGCGCCCGGACAAAAGAGGATCAGGGCGAGGTGCTGCTCTTTACCTCCGGCGACGGCGTCAAATGGTTCTGCACTCACCGGCTGAAATCGCCGAAGGCCTTCGGCTATATGTGGGAATGCCCGGATCTGTATGAGGTGGACGGATATACGGTTTTAAGTATCTCTCCTCAGGGCGTGGAGGCTGACGGATTTCGCTATAACAATGTGTATCAGAGCGTCACGACCTTTCTGGACAGTGATTTCCGGATCACTTCCGTCAATGGCAGTTTTCGGGAACTGGACGGCGGCTTTGATTTCTATGCGCCCCAGACCTTTGAGACCGAGGATGGACGGCGTATCGAAATCGGCTGGATGGGTATGGCGGATGTGGATGAATTCTACACGAACCGCACGGTGGAGGATGGCTGGCAGCATGTGCTGACCCTGCCCCGGGAACTTTCCGTGAAAGATGGCGTGCTCTGTCAGAATCCCATACGGGAGCTGGACGCATACTGGACGAAGGAGCAGCCTTTTAAAAATGATTTTGCAGGCAGCCTTGGAAAAGCTTTCGAAATCGAGCTTCCGGATCTGAATAAACTGGGAGAAAATGTAAAAATAACACTGGCGGAGCATCTGTGGCTCACCTGGAACAGCAGAGAACAGATTTTCCGCATGGAATTTCAAGATAACCTATTGGGATCGGGCCGTACAATGCGCGGAAGGGAAATAACGAGACTGACAGATATGAGGGTCATTGTGGACGCTTCCTGCGTGGAAGTGTTTTTGAACGGCGGAAAAGATGTATTTTCTACCCGGTTTTATCCGGAAGGGGAAGAGATCGGAGTAACAGTTAACGCGCCGGGCGCAGCGGGACGGCTGCGGGCGTAACGGGAAAGAGGAGGTAAGCATGGATTACAGAAAGACAGCAGAAGCGATTTATGAGAAAGCAGGAAAAAGAGAGAACCTGGTATCGGTGGCGCATTGCTCCACAAGACTTCGCTTGGTACTGGCCGATGACGGAAAATGTGATGCTAAGGCGGTAGAGGACATCGACGGCGTCAAGGGTGTGTTCAGCGCAGCCGGACAGCTTCAGATTATTTTGGGAACGGGCGTAGTCAATAAGGTTTACGATGAGTTCCTGTCCATTTCCGGCATGAGCGGTGTCAGCAAGGACGAGGCGAAGGAGGCTGCGGCCCAGAAGCAGCCCTTTTACAAAAGAGCCATTAAAACCCTGGGCGATATTTTTGTGCCGATTATTCCTGCCATTGTAGCCAGCGGTTTCCTGATGGGAATCATGGAAGCGTTGAATTTTATGGTAAATAACGGCTTCCTGAATCTGGACACCTCAGGCTCCCTGTTTGTGCTGGCGAATTTATTTGCCAACACGGCGTATACCTTCCTGCCCATTCTGATTGCGTACAGCGCGGCTAAGGTATTCGGCGGCAATCCCTATCTGGGAGCGGTTATCGGTATGATGATGATTCATCCGAATCTGCAGAACGCCTGGACGGTGGCGACCGAGGGCGTGAAACAGACCCTTCCGGTCTGGTTTGGCCTTTACAGAGTAGACCTGGTAGGCTATCAGGGACATGTCATTCCGGTTATCATCGCGGTATTTGTCATGTGCCAGATTGAAAAGCGTCTGCACAAGGTTGTTCCGGCCATGTTTGACCTGTTTGTGACGCCGCTGGTCAGCGTCTTTGTCACAGGTTACCTGACCTTTTCCATCATCGGACCTATCTTTGTAACTGTGGAAAACGGGATCTTGAATGGGGTACAGCAGCTTCTGACCCTGCCCTTCGGTATTGGCAGCTTTATCATGGGCGGCCTTTATTCCACTACGGTAGTGGCGGGCGTCCATCATATGTATACGCTGATTGATGTGGGTCAGCTTGGCCTTTATGGAAAAACCTACTGGCTTCCGCTGGCGTCCGCAGCGAATATCGCCCAGGGCGCAGCAGCCCTGGCGGTAGCGCTGAAAACCAGAAATCAGAAAACGAAATCCATGGCAGTCCCCTCCGCCATGTCCTGCTTCATGGGAATCACTGAGCCGGCTATCTTTGGCGTAAACCTGCGGTTCTTCAAACCCTTTATCTGCGGAGCGGCAGGCGGCGCCTGCGGAGCCCTCTATGCTTCCGTCGTGGGTCTGGGCGCAACCGGAACCGGCGTCACCGGTATCTTCGGCCTGCTGCTCTGCCTGAATGATCCGCTGAATTATATTATAATGTTCCTTATTTCCGCAGGCTCAGCCTTTGCGCTGACCTGGGTGTTCGGGTACAAGGATCCGGTGGAGACCAAGGCTACTCCGGCAGAGAAGGTCCCTGTGGTAAGTGAGTCTCCGGCAGCGGAAAAAGAAAGCTCCAGGGGCGGCAGTGTATACGCTCCGGTCACCGGCGAGGCTATTTCCTATACGGAGATCGCAGATCCGACCTTTGCCTCTGGCGTTCTGGGTAAGGGCGCAGGTATCCGTCCGGAGAAGGGAGAGATCCTGGCTCCCTTTGACGGAACCGTCACCATGGTTTTCGATACGAAGCATGCCATCGGACTGGAAAGCGCGGACGGAACGGAGCTTCTGATTCATGTGGGGATTAATACGGTAGAATTAAAGGGAAGATATTTTACCACTCTGTGTGAAGCGGGCACAAAGGTGAAACAGGGCGATAAGCTTCTGGAATTCGATATAGAGGCCATCAGGACAGCCGGCTACGACGCCACCGTGGCGGTTCTGGCGTCTGCCCCGGAAAATGTGAAGGACATAAAGACCGGGCACGTGAAGGCCGGAGAGAAGATATTTGAGACCTGCGGGAACTAAATAGATTTGTTTGGAAATTCCTTGTCAAATCTGTCGCATTATAGTATTATGACTTTATGACATTGCATATTCTGGAAATGGCGCTGTCTCGGAAAAGGAGAATTTATGGCGTTGACAAAAGAAGATGCAGTTATGATATCCCAACTGTTCAGCGAGCAATTGGAAAAGCAGTTGGAGAAGCAATTGGAAAAGCATTTGGCCCCTATCCATGAGCAGCTACAGGGTATTCATATGCGTTTGGACAGACTGGAAGACCGCATGACTATCAACGAGGGACATATGCTGAAACTAGGACTCCTGCTGGAGAACGATATGCTGCCGAGACTTCAGAATATCGAAGCCTGTTATACCTCTACATATCGGAGGTATCAGTTTCGAACCGAACAGATCGACACCATGCAGGAAGATGTAAATGTTTTAAAAAAAGTAGTTCAGGAGCACAGCGAGATGTTATTGAGACTGGCCTGAATGCAGAATCGTGCAATGTCTGATTGCACAAAAGAGAAAAACGCCGTAGGCTTTGCCTGCGGCGTTCATACGTTACCGGTTCTGTCCGGCCAGTTCCTTCAGCTCCTGGAAGAGCTCCAGATCCTCCCTGCTGATTTTTAGATTGGAACAGAAGGTTCTGCCGTCCGGCTCCGTGACCTTGAATTCCAGAATCGTCCCTTCGTGAATCCCGTTTTGCATGACAGAATTCAGAAAAAGCGGAAACTTAGGGTGCGCGGACTGGAAACGGTCCCAGGCGGATTTCATTTTCAAAAGCTGCATTGGATTCATAGATCATTCTCCCTGTAAAAGTATGATATCCCATTGTAGTATAAAAAGGAAAAAGAAACAAGTCTTGAATAACTGCTCGTTATTTTTTTCACGGATTTTCGATTTTTTACAAAAAAGGGCTTTACGAATCCGACAGAATGTGCGAAAATATAACCAAATGCGACAAACCGGGACTTAAGCCACCCCGTGTCGCTATTAATCCATTCTGAAAGGAGTTTTAAAATGATTTATTCACATGAAGTCGAGATGATGTGTCCGGTAGCACAGGGCGTACACCATGGCGCCGCTCCGATCCCGGAAGAAGCAAAATGGGTACAGGCGAAGGAAGTTAAAGATATTTCCGGCTTTACACACGGCATTGGCTGGTGTGCACCGCAGCAGGGAGCATGTAAGCTGACCCTGAACGTAAAGGAAGGCGTGATCCAGGAGGCTCTGGTTGAGACTATCGGATGTTCTGGTATGACTCATTCCGCAGCGATGGCGTCCGAGATCCTGCCGGGTTTGACCGTACTGGAGGCTCTGAACACAGACCTTGTATGTGATGCTATCAATACCGCTATGCGTGAGCTGTTCCTGCAGATCGTATACGGACGTTCCCAGTCCGCATTCTCCGAGGACGGACTTGCAGTAGGCGCAGGCCTTGAGGACCTTGGAAAGGGACTTCGCTCTCAGGTAGGTACCATGTACGGTACTCTGAAAAAGGGACCCCGCTACCTGGAGATGGCAGAGGGTTATGTAACAGGTATCGCTCTGGATGCAGAGGATCAGATCATCGGCTACCAGTTCGTTTCTCTTGGAAAGATGACAGACTTTATCAAGAAGGGTGATGACCCGAACACTGCATGGGAAAAGGCGAAAGGTCAGTATGGCCGTGTAGCAGATGCGGTTAAGATCATTGACCCGCGTAAAGAGTAATCGAGGAGGTAGATGAAAAATGGCATTATTTGAATCATATGAAAGACGTATTGATAAGATTAACGCTGTTCTGAACAGCTATGGCATCGCTTCCATCGAGGAAGCAGAGAAGATCACCAAGGATGCTGGTCTGGACGTATACAATCAGATCAAGGGCATTCAGCCGATCTGTTTTGAGAACGCTTGCTGGGCATACATCGTAGGCGCAGCTATCGCAATCAAGAAGAACTGCCGCAAGGCAGCAGACGCTGCAGCAGCCATCGGAGAGGGCCTTCAGGCTTTCTGTATTCCGGGTTCTGTAGCAGATACACGTAAGGTAGGTCTGGGACATGGTAACCTGGGCAAGATGCTTCTGGAAGAGGAGACCGAGTGCTTCGCATTCCTGGCAGGCCATGAGTCCTTCGCAGCAGCAGAGGGCGCTATCGGTATCGCAGAGAAGGCAAACAAGGTTCGTCAGAAGCCGCTGCGTGTTATCCTGAACGGTCTTGGAAAGGACGCTGCTCAGATCATCGCAAGAATCAACGGATTTACATACGTTGAGACGGAGTACGATCCGTACACCAACGAGGTTAAGGAAGTATTCCGCAAGGCTTACTCCGAGGGACTTCGCGCAAAGGTTAACTGCTACGGCGCAAACAGCGTTCCGGAAGGCGTAGCTATCATGTGGAAGGAGAACGTAGACGTATCCATCACAGGTAACTCTACCAACCCGACCCGTTTCCAGCATCCGGTAGCAGGTACCTACAAGAAAGAGCGTCTTGAGGCTGGTAAGAAGTACTTCTCCGTAGCATCCGGCGGTGGTACAGGACGTACTCTGCATCCGGACAACATGGCAGCAGGACCGGCTTCCTACGGAATGACCGATACTCTGGGCCGTATGCACTCCGACGCACAGTTTGCAGGATCTTCTTCCGTTCCGGCTCACGTAGAGATGATGGGTCTGATCGGTGCAGGAAACAACCCGATGGTTGGTATGACTGTAGCAGTAGCAGTAGCTGTTCAGGAAGCAGCAGACGCTGGCAAGTTCTAAATATAAGCCGAATAACGACAGATAAAGTAAGAAGGCACTCACCGGAGAGTTTTGGTGGGTGCCTTCTTTTTGCTCTACAGGAAATACTGTGTTACATGAAAGTACGAAATCTATAATTCCTATATATAAAATAGTGTATTGACAAAAAAACAATCCTATGATAAAGTCACTATAATGAATCAAAGTTGTACAGTGAAAAATAAAGTCAATGGAGACCTAAAATATAAAGTAAGTGGGTCTTGTATTGACTTTTTTTAATTAAAGGAGGATAATATTATGGCAAACCTTAAATTATGGGATTTTGTAAAAGAAGTAAAAGGGACAGGTTACAAATGGGTAGACCTGACGCATGAGCTGAGCCCAGAGACTCCGCACTGGTACGGCTTCAAGCCGCTGGAAGGCAAGCTTCTTTTCGACTACAGAGAGGGCACCCCGGACGACATGATGGCGCCCATGAGATGTATCCAGTACAGCGTAGCCAGCCAGTATGGAACTCACGTAGACGTACCCCTTCATTTCTGGGGCGATGGCCGCGACATGAGCAAGATTACCGTAAAAGAGCTGGTATATCCTCTGGTAGTGGTAGATAAGTCTAAGGAGTGCGCGGAAAACCCGGAATTCACCATGACCGTAGCCGATCTGGAAAAATGGGAGAGCGAGAACGGTAAGATTCCGGAGGGCGCATTCGTAGCGTTCCGTTCCGACTGGTATAAGAAATCCAATCTGGATAATCCGGACGAGAACGGCAATCCCCATTACCCGGGCTGGAGCGTGGATGCCATTAAATGGCTGGTGGAGGAGCGCAACATCGGCGCCATTGGACATGAGCCGGCAGATACCGATCCCAGCTACGTGACCACCAGAGAGGACGCGTATCCGTATCCGGGCGAGCAGTACATTCTGGAGACCGACCGCATCCAGATCGAGGTTATGAGAAATTTCGACCAGGTACCGGCTGTGGGAGCCATGATCGTATGCGCGTTCCCGAAGCTGAAGGATGGCACAGGCTTCTCCGCAAGATGCTTCGCAATCTGCCCCGAAGACTAAAATCAGGAGGACATAGAATATGTTGGAATTTGACGAGCAGCTTTCAAGACTGCAGAAACCGGACCGCGAGGAGATGACAGACGAGGAATACGCTGTCTTCAATAAAAATGTAGAAGTTATGGAGAAGAACTGGGGCTTCATCAACAACCTGTTCAAGATTCTTCCCCTGAACGCCAAGGAGTACATCGGATTCCTGAATTTCAAGAATTCCCTGTACAATGACACCTGCTATCTGACAGACGCGCAGAAGGAGATGATCGGCGTAGTCGTATCTTCTTATAACTGCTGCTGCTATTGCCTGACCACCCATGGCGATAACCTTCGCGGTATGTGGAAGAATGCCCGTCTGGTAGACAAGATTTCCTATAATTATCGTTCCGCTAAGGATGAGCTGTCCAAAGAGGACTATGCGCTCTGCGAGTACGCATGGTACGTAACCGCACATCCCCGCGACATTGATCAGGAGCAGGTGAATAAGCTCCGTGAAGCGGGCTTTGATGATCATCAGATTCTGGAGGCAGCTTTCGTGGCAGGCTTCTTCAACTACACGAACCGTTGGGTCAGCACCATCGCACCAGTTCCGAATCCGGGTCATTACAGCCACAACCGTAATTTTGAAGATTAATCCTTACATAAAAATAAGACCGAATCCCTTCGGTCTTATTTTTATGCGTTACAGTTCTCGGTTATTCAGCGGAATCGTCAGCTTTTTCAGCTTGTCCATATTGGTCTGAGGCAGGGCGTTACCGGGATATATCTTATCCTTGATAGCCTGCATCCGCCTGTCGGTCTGGGCAATGATATCAGCGCAGTCCTTCAGCTCCGCAGAGAGCTCGTCCACATTTTCCACATCATCGATATCCTGCTTGTACTTGAGCTGATGATCGACGCTGGCCCAGAAGTCCATGGCGATGGTCCGGATTTGCACCTCCACCCGCATATTTTTCTTCTGATTGGAAAAGAAGACCGGGATCTCGATAATCAGGTGCAGGCTGCGGTAGCCGTTGTCCTTGGGGTGCTCGATATAATCCTTCTTTTTAATTAAAGTAATATCATCCTGGCGCAGCAGCATATCCGCCACGGTATAGATGTCATCGATAAAAGAACAGATAACGCGGACGCCTGCCACATCGTTCAGATTCTTCTCTACAGATTCCACGCTGACGGGCACGCCGTACCGGTGTAGCTTTTCCACGATACTCAAGGGCTTCTTCACCCTTGAGGTGATGAATTCGATGGGGTTACGCTGGTGGTGGATGCTCAGTTCATCATTCAGCACCTCCAGCTTGGTCCGCATCTCGCGGATGGCGCAGCTGTACATCATCATCAGCTCCTGAAATTCAAAAGCCTGATTGACAAAATAGGTCTGTATATCCGGAATATCCGTGGTATCGAGAAAGGTTTTCTGTAATTCGTTTTCCATGACAATTCTCCATTTCGTTATTTTCCGCGTGCCTGGGCACGATACTTTGAAGGACTTAAGCCTGTAGTTTCAGCAAATTTCTTATAAAAAAATCCCTTATTGCGATATCCAATCAGCCACATGATTTCCTCAACATTCAGGTTGGAAGATTCCAACAGCAGTTTTGCGCGTTCGACACGCAGAAAAACCAGATATTCCGAATAGGTTTTCCCGGTTTGTTTTTTGATGAGGTTATTAAAATAATTGGGCTGAAAATGAAAATTTTCAGTTAGAGCATGCATGTGGACAGAAGAAAGATTATTTTTCATATACTCGCTGACAGCTTCAAACAATTTTTCTTCGTAAATGGCATTTTCTTGACGGGAAAAACTGTATTGATAGCCTGAGGAAAGGCTGTCCATAAGGCGGATGAGGTAGCCTTTACTGATGTCCATGTAGCCGGGGCGTTTATTTCGGATTTCTGAAATAATATGGAACAGGGAATCCTGAATAGAATCCAGCTGTTCGAGTTTTATCGGGGTAAATTTCAGATAATGCTGTCGATCACTGTACATCATAATATTTTTGCGCAGAAATTTCTGCAGGGGCGAAATGCTGACATTGCCGAGAAAAGCCTCATTAAATACATCCCGGTCGATGCAGATATTCACCAGAAGACATTCGGAGTCCCGGATGGACTCCCGGTGGTAGGCCATGGAATTGATAAAACAGATTTCGTTTTCTGTAAAGGAGGCAATTTCTCCTTCGATTTCCACGGTCAGATATCCGGATACAATATAGCGCAGTTCAATATAGTCAGAATAGTAGCTGACAAGCTCAGTGTCTCCCAGATCCAGATGTACCGGATGCTCGTGGGAAAAAAAGAGATTGGTCAGATGCCCCTGATGGAATTTCTGATAGGAAATGCATAAATCCTGTGTGATTTTGTGGAAATCCTTTCCGTCACGGATAACAGAAATAAAATCAAAATCCATATCGCAGGCATTGAGCTGCTCATAAGTCATTTTTAAATGGTGCTCCGGAGCAATGGGAATCCGGTAAAGTTCTTCGGCAAGTTGCATATCGACGTCCTCTCGCCTCTTTTTTATCAGTATAGCACGAAAAGCAGAAGAATGAAAGTGGAGAATAAAATACGGGAAAAACAGGATGAATGCAATAGGTAACTTTTTCGAGAAAAACTGTGTAGAATACGTAATCGAAAAACAAAAAGAAGGTGGTAAAATAAAGGAAAACAAGGAGGGATGAGAAAAGTGAAAATTACAGAGCACCTTTTCCAAATCAGTGGGGTGCAATATGGAACAAATTCTAATATATATGCCATACAGACGGAAGAAGGGCTTGTCCTGATAGACTGTGGATATCAGGAGGAACAGTGGAAGAAGATGCTTAGCTGTATGGAAAAGTGGAATCTTGATCCGATGAATATTAAAACCGTATTTCTGACCCATTCCCATTTCGATCATGCAGGAAATGTCTGGAGGATGAATCAGTTGGGAGCGGATGTGCTTGCCAGCGCGGAAGATGCAGAAAAAATAGAACATGGAAATCCGGAGATGGAACAGCTTTTCGGGTCACCATGGAAATGTGGCAGGATAACAAGGACGATACGGGAAGGCGACAGCTTTACATTTGGAGGACAGGTAGAAATCAATGTGCTGGAAACGCCGGGACACAGCAAAGGCTCTCTTTCCTTTCTGATTTCTGTAGATGGGATTCGGGCTTTGTGTACGGGGGATCTGTTCTTTGTGAAACCCTGGCCGCCGGAAGACAAGGTGGATGTGGAGCTTGGCTATATGGGAGGATGGGACTTCGATATGAAAGCATATCAAAATTCCCTGAGACGCCTGCGGAATGTGAAAGCGGATATCTTCCTGCCGGGGCACTACTATTTTTACAGAGGAGCCGATGTACACAGCCTGTTTGAGATGGCCTGCGAAAAGGAAGAAAGGGGAAAACATGTCGGAGCGTGAACGAAAGGAAGCACTTCTTAGAAAATTAAATAAGTTGGAAGCATACCATGAAATTCAGAACGAAATGGGAAGACTGACAGCGGCTTTCAATTTCCATCAGAGAGAAGCGGTTGCAGAACATTTTGCATGGGAAATGGAAGATGTATCCGTGGAGTATGCGGACGAAGGCCGATTCGAAGGAAAAAAGGCAGTGGAAGCGGTACTGGATATGCTTCTCGGTAAACCGGCAGAGCCTGGAGAAATGTTGGATATGCAGCTGACAACGCCGATGATTGAGGTGGCAGACGACCTGCGGACAGCGAAATGTGTCTGGTGGTGTCCGGGAGCCGGGGCGTGGAAGAATGAAGAAGGAGCTCACGCCATCTGGGTCTGGGGTCAGGTTGCTGCAGACTTTATCTTTACAGAAAAAAGAGAATGGAAGGTCTGGCACCTGCATTATTTCCGCTTTATCAAATGTGCGTATGAAAAGGGATGGGTGGAAGATACCAGCATGATTCATCGTGCGAATACCGCAATGCATCCGGAATCGTTGCCTGGAACCTATCATAATCCCTATTCGCCGCTCAGCGTCCGGGAAGGTATTCCGGCAATGCCCCTGCCTTATCAGACTTATCGGAAAGAAGACAGGTATTGGGAACTGAGCCGGGACAAGCGGTAGAGAGAAAGCCTTATGTACTGGACGATGGAAAAAATCGATGTGCTGACAGAGGAAGAGCTTTCGGAAATTGAGAGACGAACCGAGCGACTGATGTCTATCTGGAAAATACAGAATCTGCGGGGAAATGCGGCAATTTTTCATGATGATCAGCATATTGGAGAACAAAGAAGAGAACTGAATGCATTGAAGCATCCGTCGGTGGATGTGGAAGGTCTGATGGCATTCCGACAAAAAGCAGTGGTGGACTCTCTGACAGGCAACATGTTGGTTCATCCGCTAACTACACCGGTCATTGAAGTGGATGAAAACAACAGGAGGGCCAGGAGCGTGTGGTGGTCCATGGGAGTTGAAGGCTTGTCAAAGCATCGGGAGGAGCCTGTGGCCATTGTGTCTCTGGGAATGGTTCCCGGCGTGGAGATTGTGGAAGACGGTGCATGGAAAATCCTCTGGGGAGTTTGGCAGCGGACGACCAAGAATGAATATCATGCAGGCTGGGTGAAAAGCATGATTCCGACCAATACCAGGCCGGAATTGACGCCGGAGGAGGATCGGGCAGGCTTTGGCAGATATGCTTATCAGGAAAACGAGGTGCGTCAGGCGATACCGCAGCCACCAAAGAAAGATACTTGGGAAAAATATCCCGATGAGATGGATAAAACCTGGCTGGAGGGTTGAAAAATCCGGAAAAAAGTGAAATGATAGAAAAAGGAGAAAAGCTATGAAAAGGAACAATTATGAACAGATGTCCGAAGCTATCTTAGAACTGGCAGGCGGACCGGAAAACTTGAGAAAAGTATCCCATTGCTTTACACGTCTGCGTCTGGACGTAGAAGCACTCGACAAATGTGATGTGGAAGGGCTGAAGAAGGTAGAAGGAGCCAAAGGCTGTGTGGTAAACAGCGGCCAGGTACAGGTGATTATCGGAAAAGAAGTGGAGGATCTCTATCCGGTATTTTTAAAAAAGGCCGGCATCTCAGAGGATGCAAGGCCTGTGGAGACAGCAGAGGATAAGGGAGAGGAAAAACTGCTGAATCGAATTTTAAATGGTATTGCGAAAATTTTCATTCCGGTATTTCCAGCTCTGGCAGCCAGTGGTCTTTTGAAAGGAATCCTGATTGCGCTGAAATTCGGCGGCGTTGTGGATCCGACCGGCAACACCTATACCATGTTAATGATGTTTTCGGATGCGGTATTTTATTTCCTGCCGGTATTACTGGCGTTTTCCGCAGCAAAGGTATTCGGCTGTAAGCAGACGCTGGCGGCAGTTCTGGCCTGCATTTTACTGCATCCCACTTATACGGGAATGACAGAAGCCAGCAGTATTTTTGGAATTACCGTACCGGTAGTCAGCTATTCTTCTACGGTATTCCCAATTCTGGTAGGTGTGTTTATTCTTTCACTTGTAGAAAAGGGTTGTAACAGGGTGATTCCGAAGAGCTTTTCCGGATTGTTTACACCTCTTATCTGTATCGTAGTGACAGCTCCGATTATGCTGATTGTCGTTGGCCCGGCTGTAAATATGCTGTCTGACGCGCTGGGAAATGCTATCATCGGACTGTATAATGCGACCGGAGCTATCGGAGGCGCTGTGTTTGGAGCGATTTATCCGTTCCTGGTATTTACAGGTCTGCATCATGCAGTGGTACCGGTGGAATTACAGAGTCTTGCAGCCAACGGCTACGATCCGCTTCTGGCGCTCTGCGCAGCAGCTAATGCCGCGGTAGGCGGAGCCGCTTTGATGGTAGCGATTGATTCCAAAAACAAAGAGTTTAGGGGACTGTCCGTTTCTTCTGGTATCACAGCATTGATTGGTACTACAGAGCCGGCCCTCTACGGAGTGCTGGGTATTCTGAAGCGTCCGTTTATCGGAGCGGCAGCAGGCGGCGCAGTGGGCAGCGCGATTATGGCAGCGTTTAAGGTATACAGTACCGGACTTGGCCCGGTTCCGGGAGCTGGCTTTGCACTGTTCCTTGGCGAAAAATTTCTGATTTATGTAATCGGTATTGCGGCCTCCGTGGCAGTGGCTATGATTGTGACACATATTGTGAAATTTGAAGATGTGAAACTGGAGGGTTAAAATGTCTGGATTTCCAGCAGATTTTCTCTGGGGCGGCGCAGTGGCGGCAAACCAGGTGGAAGGTGGAGTACGAGAAGGAGGAAAGGGTCTGTCCACGGCAGACATCTTTCCCTTAAGTGAAAGAGAAAAGGGAGGGTGTTTTGACCGAACCTGGGATCAGATTCTGGAGGCTGCCGAGGATAGGAATGACAGTGGATATCCGAAACGGAGAGGAATTGATTTCTATCACAGATATCGGGAGGATATTGCGCTGTTTCATGAAATGGGCTTTAAGAGTTTCCGATTTTCTATGTCATGGTCGAGAATTTTTCCAAATGGGGATGACGAACAGCCCAATGCGGAAGGAATTAAATTTTATCATGATGTGGTGGATGAACTGAAAAAATATGGAATAGAACCCATTGTGACCCTTTCCCATTTTGAAATGCCATTGAATCTGACATTGAAATATAATGGATGGACGGATCGCAGAGTGATCAGCTTCTTTGAAAAGTTTGCGGCTGTGTTATTTGAAGAGTTTCATAATGACATTCGATACTGGATTACGTTCAATGAGATAGATGCGACGATCCATATTCCGCTGACCGGGGCGGGTATTGTCAAAGAGCATACAGAGAATCTGGAGCAATCCTGCTATCAGGCTTTACATCATCAGTTTGTAGCGTCTGCACTTGTGACGAAGCTGGCTCATGAAAAATATCCGGAGCTAAAAATCGGCTGCATGACTACGAAAAATCTGAAATATCCTGCGACCTGCAAGCCTGAGGATTGCATACAATGGCTTCAGGAAACAGAAGTGGATGCTTTTTACACGGATGTACAGGTTTTTGGAGAGTATTCTTATACGGTACGGAAATTGTGGGAAAGAAAGCAGATTGAGATTCAGGAAGAACCGGAGGATGCCCGGATTTTGAAAGAAAACACGGTGGATTTTGTCTCTTTCAGTTATTACGCGTCTCTGGTAACGAGCGCGGAAGGAGCAAAAAAAGAGAAAGCTTCAGCCAATCTTCTGGTGGGAGAAAAGAATCCTTATCTGAAGCAGACCCCATGGGGCTGGCAGATCGATCCAGTGGGTCTGCGGTTTGCTTTAAATCAAATGTACAGTCGTTATAAGCTACCATTATTTGTGGCGGAAAATGGACTGGGAACATTAGATGTTCTGGAGGACGGAAGGATTCATGATTCCTATCGAATAGAATATATCCGGGAGCACATCCATCAGATGGAACTGGCTATCGAGGATGGCGTCCTTGTACTGGGATACACCTATTGGGGATGTATCGACTGTATCAGCGCATCCACCTCGGAAATGAGCAAGCGCTATGGCTTCATCTATGTGGATCAGGATGATCAGGGGAATGGAACCCTGAAACGAATCAGAAAGGATTCTTTTAACTGGTATAAAAATGTGATAGCAAGTAATGGCGAGATACTATAAAGAGAAGCGCAGATGGTTTTTATGGCCGTCTGTGCTTTTTCGGGTTTGCCCCTTGCAAAACTTCCGAAAATGTGTATACTGGATAATAGTTATGCCCATTTTCGGAAAGCTATCCGGATGGGCTTTTGAATCGTCAATTGATACACGGATAAGATAAGGAAGAATGAAATGGCAAATTATGTAGATGAGATTAAAAAAAGAAGAACCTTTGCGATTATTTCCCACCCGGACGCAGGTAAGACTACGTTGACTGAGAAGTTCCTGCTCTACGGCGGAGCCATCAATCTGGCCGGTTCCGTCAAAGGTAAGGCCACAGCCCGTCACGCGGTTTCCGACTGGATGGAGATCGAAAAGGAGAGAGGTATCTCTGTTACTTCGTCGGTATTACAGTTTAATTACGACGGCTATTGTATCAATATCCTGGATACGCCGGGACATCAGGACTTCTCCGAGGATACCTACCGCACCCTGATGGCGGCGGACTCCGCAGTCATGGTGATCGACGGCAGCAAGGGCGTGGAGGCCCAGACCCGAAAGCTTTTTAAGGTCTGCGCTATGCGTCATATCCCGATTTTTACCTTTATCAATAAGATGGACCGGGAAGCCATGGACATCTTTGAGCTTCTGGACGATATCGAAAATGAGCTGGGAATCGCCACCTGTCCGGTGAACTGGCCCATCGGCTCCGGTAAGGCCTTCAAGGGCGTCTACGACCGGAACACGGAGAAGGTGCTGCTATTCTCCGATACCGAGAAGGGTACCAAGGAGGGCGAGGAGCTGGATCTGTCCATCAATGATCCGCAGATCGACAGCATTCTCGATCCGGGTCAGAAGGAAAAACTGATGGATGATATCGAGCTGCTGGACGGCGCCAGCGCGGAGTTTGACCAGGAGCTGGTAAGCCAGGGAAAGCTGTCCCCGGTATTCTTCGGATCGGCCCTGACCAACTTCGGCGTGGAGACCTTTCTGAAGCATTTCCTGCAGATGACCACCTCTCCGCTGCCCCGTAAGGCAGACGTGGGGCTGATTGATCCCATGGAAGAGGAGTTCTCTGCTTTCGTATTCAAGATTCAGGCCAATATGAACAAGGCCCATCGTGACCGTATCGCGTTCATCCGTATCTGCTCCGGCAAGTTCACGGCTGGTATGGAAGTCTATCATGTGCAGGGCGGCAGAAAGCAGCGTCTGTCCCAGCCCCAGCAGATTATGGCGCAGGATCGGAAGATTGTGGACGAGGCTTACGCGGGCGATATCATCGGCGTCTTTGATCCGGGCATTTTCTCCATCGGAGATACCTTATGTATGCCGGGCAGGCAGATTAAGTACGAGGGGATTCCGACCTTCGCGCCGGAGCATTTCGCCCGGGTGCGCCAGATCGACACTATGAAGCGGAAGCAGTTTGTCAAGGGCATCGAGCAGATTGCCCAGGAGGGCGCGATCCAGATTTTCCAGGAGTTCAATACCGGTATGGAGGAGATTATCGTGGGCGTCGTGGGTGTCCTGCAGTTCGACGTGCTGAAGTACCGTCTGGAAAATGAGTATAATGTGGATATCCGTCTGGAACCGCTGCCCTACGAGCATATCCGCTGGATTGAGAACGAGGACATCGACATGAGTAAGCTGGTGGGTACCTCCGACATGAAGAAGATCAAGGATCTGAAGGGCAGACCGTTGCTGATCTGGACCAACGCATGGAGCGTGGGCATGACCCTGGATCGGAATCCGGGCCTGGTTCTGTCAGAGTTTGGCCGGTAAGTCTTGTCAATCATGGATAAAGTGTGATAAAATATAAAAAGCATGGCAGGGGTATGATATCTGCTGCCGAGTGGTGGGAATAGTAAGAAATAATAAAGGAGTGGAAGCGGATTTCATTCACAAAACAGGCGAAATGAAAACTGCTTCGTGCGAACAGGGAAACCTGATTTGCACAGAAAACAGGAGGTTTTGAATATGTCAAAGGAAGAAAAAAGAGGCGTTCATATGATACATGAGGATAGTCAGCTGGGCGAGGTTCAGATCGCGGACGAGGTAGTCGCTACCATCGCAGGGTTAGCAGCCACCGAGGTAGAGGGCGTGGCATCCATGGCTGGCAATATCACCAATGAGCTTATCGGAAAGCTTGGCGTAAAGAATCTGTCCAAGGGTGTGAAGGTTCTAGTGACAGACCGCAGCGTAGACGTGGATCTGGCGCTGAATATCGAGTACGGCTACAGCATTATGAAGGTGTCTGAGAAGGTTCAGGATCGCGTAAAGAGCGCCATCGAGAACATGACAGGACTGGAAGTAGCCATGGTCAATATCCGCATTGTCAATGTGAATATGGGAAAAGAAGAAAAGTAAGCGTTACTGTTCGGGAGCGGCTGCAGTCAGCGGCTCCCTTTTCAAACGATAAGAGGGAAAAAGGCGGAGTAAGATGAAAAGACGAGAGTTAAGAGAGCATATTTTTGAGCTGCTGTTCCGTATCGAGTTCAACAGCGCAGAGGAGATGCCAGAGCAGATGCGGCTGTTTTTCGAAGGACTGGGCGAGGTCGAGCCGAAGGATCAGGAATATATTGAGAAGAAATATGCACATATAGTAGAGAAACTGCCGGAGATTGACAGGACTCTGGATGAGACCGCGGAGGGCTGGAAGGTATCCCGTATGGGTAAGACCGATCTGACCATCCTGCGCCTGGCTGTGTATGAGATGGAATACGACGAGGACGTGCCGGTAGGCGTGGCGGTCAACGAGGCGGTCGAACTGTCCAAAAAGTTTGGCGGCGACGAATCCCCGATCTTTGTCAACGGTATCTTAGGTAAGATTGGAAAGACAGGAAAAACAGAATGAAGCATGTCTATACGGTAGCGCAGGTAAACACATACATCAAAAATATGTTTACACAGGATTTTATGCTGAACCGTATTTATGTAAAGGGAGAGGTGTCCAACTGTAAATATCACAGTTCCGGGCACATCTACTTTTCTCTGAAGGATGAGAGCGGATCCATGGCCTGCGTGATGTTTGCGGGCGACCGGAAAGGACTGGCCTTCCCCATGAAGGACGGTCAGCGGGTCATCGTACTGGGGCGCGTCAGCGTCTATGAACGCAGCGGCAGCTATCAGCTCTATGCCAGAGAGATTATTAAGGATGGCGTGGGACAGCTCTATGAGGCTTATGAGAAGCTGAAGATGGAGCTGGAAGAGATGGGCATGTTCGCCCCGGAGTATAAGCAGCCGATTCCGTATTACGCGAAGAAGGTGGGTGTGGTGACGGCCCCCACCGGAGCGGCCGTGCAGGACATCCGTAATATCGCCCTCCGGCGCAATCCTTATGTGCAGCTCATCCTGTATCCGGCCCAGGTACAGGGCGAGGGCGCGGCGGATAGTATCGTGCGTGGCATCGAGACCCTGGACGCGCTGGGACTGGACGTGCTGATCGTGGGCCGCGGCGGCGGTTCCATTGAGGATTTGTGGGCTTTTAATGAGGAAAAGGTAGCGAGAGCCATTTTCGACTGTAATACGCCGGTGATCTCGGCGGTAGGCCATGAGACTGACACGACCATCGCTGATTACGTGGCGGATTTGAGGGCTCCGACCCCATCGGCGGCGGCAGAGCTGGCTGTGGCCGATATCCGGGAACTGTTGGAGCGGATGCGCGGTTATCAGCAGCAGTTTGAGAATATCTTCCGTCATAGAATGGAAGAATATTACAGAAGACTGGCGGAACTGAAAAGCCGGGTTCAGCGCGTCAGTCCGGAGACACAGCTTCTGGAGAAGCGGATGCGTCTGGCGGAATTATCCAACGGTTTGGAGCAGGCCATGCAGAATAAGCTGTCGGATCGGAAGCACAGCCTGAATTTGTATATCGAACGCTTACACGGGCTTTCGCCGCTTCTGAAGCTGCAGCAGGGCTATTCCTACACGGAAGGGCCGAATGGAAAGGCCGTGACTGGAATTGATGAGGTTACGGAAGGCGAACGGCTTCGAATCCATGTGACAGACGGTGTATATACCGCAGTGGTAGAAGGCCGCGAGAAGATAAAAAAGAGGATATGATGATTCAGGGACGGAACAGTTAAGAGAGGATAAGACGGTATGGCAACGAAGAAAAAGGAAGCGACACTGGAAGAAAATTTTGCAGAGCTGGACGCGATGCTGGCGAAGCTGGCTGACCGGGACGTGCCATTGGAGGAGTCCTTTACGATTTACGCCGAGGGCATGAAGCTTCTGAAGGCCTGTGGCGATAAGCTGGATAAAGTAGAGAAAAAGATGCTGGTCATGAATGAGGAGGGCAAACTGGATGAGTTTTAAAGAAGAACTTCGTACCAAGACGGAAGAGATTGAGAAGCTGCTTATGGCTTATCTGCCGGAGGAGACCGGCTTCCAGAAGACGGTTCTGGAAGCGGTGAATTACAGTGTGCTGGCAGGCGGCAAGCGTCTCCGTCCCATGCTGATGAAGGAGACTTATCAGATGTTCGGCGGCCAGGGTAAGGTGGTGGAGCCCTTTATGGCAGCCATGGAAATGATTCATACCTATTCCCTGGTGCATGATGATCTTCCGGCCATGGACAATGACGAATATCGCCGCGGCAAGAAGACCACCCATGCGGTATACGGCGAGGCCATGGGGATTCTGGCGGGTGACGCTCTGCTAAACCTAGCTTTTGAGACGGCTGCGGGAGCTTTTGATATCGAGACCAGTGCCCGGACTGCGAAGGCATTGCAGATTCTGTCTAAGAAGGCAGGTATCTATGGCATGATCGGCGGTCAGGTGGTGGATGTGGAGTCTGAGGGACAGCCCCTGTCCAGAGAAAAGCTGGATTTCATCTATCGCCTGAAAACTAGCGCCCTGATTGAGGCGGCTATGATGGTGGGCGCGGTGCTGGCAGGTGCTTCCGACGACGAAGTGGAGACAATTGAGCACGTGGCAAATGATGTGGGACTGGCTTTCCAGATCCAGGATGATATTCTGGATGTGACGAGTACGCTGGAAGTACTTGGCAAGCCCATTCACAGCGATGACAAGAACCATAAGACCACCTATGTAAGCCTGGAGGGCCTTGACAAGGCAAAGAAGGATGTGGAAGAGATTTCTGAGAGAGCCCTGTCCACACTGGCTTCTTTGAACCATAAGAATGCATTTCTGGAAGAACTGATCCGGATGCTGATTACAAGAGAAAAGTAAGATTGAGGTGAGTACATGCTGCTGGAGCAGATCAATCAGGTTAATGATATTAAAAAACTGAACAAGGAGGACTGGGAACCCCTGGCGCAGGAGATCCGGGATTTTCTGATCGAGAAAATCAGTGTGACAGGCGGCCATCTGGCCTCCAATCTGGGCGTGGTGGAGCTGACCATGGCCATGCATCTGGCTTTTGATTTCCCGAAAGATCAGGTGGTCTGGGATGTGGGACATCAGTCCTATACCCATAAGCTTCTGACCGGAAGAAGAGCCGGTTTTGACGATCTGCGGAAATACGGCGGCATGAGCGGCTTCCCGAAGCGGAAAGAGAGTGACTGCGACTGCTTCGATACAGGCCACAGCTCCACCTCGATCTCAGCGGGTATCGGCCTGGTGAAGGCCCGGGATCTGACCGGCGGAAGCCAGAGCGTGATTTCAGTCATCGGAGATGGATCCATGACCGGCGGCATGGCCTTTGAGGCCCTGAACAACGCCTCCCAGTTAAAGAGTAATTTTATCATCGTGCTGAATGACAACCAGATGTCCATCGCGGAAAATGTGGGTGGCTTAAGCCAGTACCTGAACGGCATGCGCTCCAACGAAGGATATAATAATTTCAAGGCGGGCCTGCAGAATACCCTGGAGAAGATTCCGGTATACGGCGACGGCATTGTGCGACAGCTGAAGAAGACCAAGAGTGGCCTGAAGCAGCTGGTAATCCCGGGTATGTTTTTTGAAGACATGGGCATCACCTACCTGGGCCCGGTGGACGGCCATAATATCGATCAGCTCATCCGTACGTTTAACGACGCGAAAAAAGTGCATCATGCGGTCTTGATTCACGTCTGTACGAAAAAGGGCAAGGGATATGAACCGGCGGAGCGCCATCCCTCCCGGTTCCACGGCGCGGAGCCTTTTGTCATCGAGACGGGGCTGCCTAAGAGCAGACGGGCCAAGGCCAATTATACGGATATCTTTTCCACAGTGATGCGGAAGCTGGGCGACCGGGATGAGAAGGTGGTGGCCATCACGGCGGCTATGCCGGACGGAACCGGACTTAAGCGATTTAAAAATATGTTCCCGGATCGGTTTTTCGATGTGGGAATCGCGGAGCAGCATGCGGTGACCTTTGCAGCCGGACTGGCGGCAGGCGGCCTGAAGCCGGTGGTGGCGGTGTATTCCTCCTTCCTCCAGCGTGCTTACGATCAGGTGCTGCACGATGTCTGTATCCAGAACCTGCATGTGATTTTCGCTATTGACCGGGCAGGTCTGGTGGGTAGCGACGGCGAGACCCATCAGGGTATCTTCGACCTGTCTTACCTGTCCAGTATTCCGAATATGACCATTATGGCCCCGAAGAATAAATGGGAGCTTTCGGATATGATGAAGTTTGCCGTGAATTACGGCGGTCCCATCGCCCTGCGTTATCCCAGAGGCGAGGCCTACGACGGTCTCCAGGAGTTCCGCGCTCCCATTGCCTATGGAAAGAGCGAGTGGATTTATGAGGAAGCGGACATCGCCCTGATGGCGGTGGGCAGTATGGTGAAGACTGCGGAGAAGGTACGGGATACCCTGAAAGACACCGGATATAACTGCACGCTCATCAATGCCCGCTTTGTGAAGCCCATCGACGAGCAGATGCTGGAAGAGGTGGCCAGGCAGCATAAGCTTCTGGTGACACTGGAAGAAAATGTAAGAAATGGAGGCTTTGGCGATCACGTACTGGAGTATGTGAACGACAGAGGCTTCGACATGAAGGTGCTGAACATCGCGTTGCCGGACGAGTATGTGGAGCATGGCAATGTGGCATTACTGCACAAAGAGGTAGGCCTGGACGCGGAAACCATCGTGAAGCGTGTGATCACCGCCTATGTGGGCGAGATGTAAAAAAACAGGTGGCTTGACCATATGTGGCAGAGCCATAAGAAATAGAGTTTAGGAGAGAACGGATATGAAGGTACGTCTGGACGTGCTTCTGGTAAACAGAGGCCTGGCAAAATCCAGAGAGCAGGCCAAAGCCATCATCATGGAGGGCAAGGTCTTTGTAAAGGGACAGCGGGAGGACAAGGCTGGTTCCATGTTTGACGAGGCCGCGCCCATCGAAATTCACGGACAGAAGCTGCGCTATGTGAGCCGTGGCGGTTTAAAGCTCGAGAAGGCAGTGGCCCATTTTGACCTGGGGCTGGAAGGAAAGGTCTGCATGGACGTAGGTTCCTCCACCGGAGGTTTCACCGACTGCATGCTGCAAAACGGCGCAGTGAAAGTATACGCGGTAGACGTGGGAACCAATCAGCTGGACTGGAAGCTCCGGAGCGATCCGAGAGTGGTCTGTATGGAGAAAACCAATATCCGTTACCTGACCCCGGATCAGATCGACGAGCCTCCCAGGTTTGCGTCCATTGACGTGGCCTTCATTTCCCTGACCAAGGTGTTGCTTCCGGTGCGGGAGCTTCTCGACGACGGCGGCCAGGTGGTGGCCCTGATTAAGCCCCAGTTTGAGGCGGGCCGGGAGAAGGTCGGCAAGAAGGGCGTGGTGCGGGAAAAGAGCACTCATCTGGAGGTAATCCAGATGGTTCTGACCTACGCCTGGTCCATCGGCTTCGACATTCTGGCGCTGGAATTTTCCCCCATCAAGGGACCGGAGGGCAACATCGAATACCTGGTATGGCTTCAGAAGACCGACCGGGAGGCTGTAGAAGAGCTTCCGACCTGGGAAGAACTGAAGGGCCATCTGCCCGCGGGCGTAGAACCGGAGCGTATTGTGGACGAGGCTCACGGAACCCTGGATGTAAAATAAGAAAGCCGGGAAGAGACAGATGAACCGATTTTATGTGATTACTAATGTGGAAAAAGATAAAGACCTGAAGACCACCCGACAGATTTACGATTATCTGAAGGCCCGGGGGTGCGAATGTACGGTACGGGAATTCCAGAAAAAGGAAACTGAAGATTCCGGTGGAGATTACCGTTATACAGACGCGTCGCTGATTCCGGCCGGGACCGAGTGCATCCTGGTGCTGGGCGGCGATGGAACCCTGATTCAGGCGGCCCGGGATACGGTGGATCGGAAGATTCCGCTTCTGGGCGTGAATCTGGGAACCCTGGGTTTCCTGGCGGAGATTGAGAAGACAGGCGTGCCGGACGCGTTGGACAGCCTGATTCTCGACAATTATACCATTGAGCCCAGGATGCTTCTGGAGGGAACCGTATACCGGGAGGGGAAAGAGCCGGTCAAGAATCTGGCTCTCAACGATATCGTCGTGAACCGGGCGGGAGCGCTTCGGATCATTGATTATGAGATCTCAGTCAATGGAGAGCCGCTGAACCGGTATTCCGCCGACGGCATGATCGTGTCCACGCCCACGGGATCCACAGGCTACAGCCTGTCCGCCGGCGGCCCCATCGTATCGCCCATGGCCAGCATGATTGTGGTGACGCCCATCTGTCCCCATACCCTGACCGCCCGAAGCATCGTACTGTCCGGCGGCGACCGGGTGACGGTACGGACCGGGGCCGGAAGAAGAAACCAGAGAGAAGAATCTTTTGTGACCTTTGACGGCGAAGTGCAGGTGCCGGTGGCCACAGGCGATTATGTGGAGATACAGAAGTCGGAAAAGACCGTCAACATACTGAAGATCAGCAGGGTCAGCTTTCTGGAGGTCCTGCGTGACAAAATGCGCGGCAACTAGGAGGTATGACGAAATGAAGATAGAGCGGCACGCAAAGATTATCGAGCTGATCAACGAGTATGCCATCGAGACCCAGGAGGAGCTGGCGGCCAGATTGAACGACGCGGGCTTTCGGGTTACCCAGGCGACGGTATCCCGGGATATCCGGGAGCTGAAGCTGACCAAGATGGCGGTGAACGGACGGCAGCGCTATGTGGTAGTGCCGGGCGGCAACGGCCACATGGGTGATAAGTACATTGGCATCCTCCGGGACAGCTTTCTGTCCATGGAGATGGCTCAGAATATTCTGGTGGTGAAGACTGTGGCAGGTATGGCCATGGCGGCAGCCGCGGCCCTGGACGCCCTTCACTGGCAGGAGATCGTGGGCTGTATCGCCGGGGATGATACGATCTTCTGTGCGGTACGCAGTGTGGACGATACCATGATCGTCATGGAAAAACTGAGAAAAGCAATCAGGGGTTAGAGCGAAAGGAAAAGTATGTTAGAGCATCTGCATGTGAAAAATCTGGCATTGATTCGTGAAGCGGAGATTGATTTTACGGAAGGACTGAATATCCTGACCGGCGAGACCGGAGCCGGAAAATCCATCGTCATCGGCTCGGTGAGCCTGGCGCTGGGCGGCAAGGTCAGTAAAGATCTGGTACGTCCGGGGGCGGACTACGGTCTGGCGGAGCTGGTCTTTTCTGTCACAGGCAAGCGGTTGGAAAGCCGCCTTCAGGAGCTGGACGTGGTTCCGGAGGACGGCCAGATCATCCTGTCCCGGAAAATCATGAACGGTAAGAGCATCAATAAGATCAATGGCGAGACGGTCACCTTAAGTCAGCTTCGGGAGGCGGCATCCCTGCTCATCGATATACATGGGCAGCACGAACACCAGTCCTTATTGCAGAAGAAAAAGCATCTGGAGATTCTGGATGAATACGCGAAAGAAGAATTACAGCCGGTAAAAGACACTCTGGCGGCTGTTTATCAAGAATGGAAAAAACTGGAAGAGGAAAGGGAGAACGCCCAGCTGGACGAAGAGAGCCGCATGCGGGAGCTGTCCCTTCTGGAATTTGAGACAAAAGAGATCGAAGAGGCGGGGCTGGTGCCCGGCGAAGATGAAGAGCTGGAGCAGCGGTACCGGAAGATGACGAACGCGAAGCGGCTGATGGAAGCCGCCGGAACTGCCTATGGCCTGACCGGCTATGAGGAAGCCGAGGGTGCCGGAACCGCCATCGGACGGGCGCTCCGGGAGCTGCAGGGCGTCCAGAGCCTGGACGAAGGCCTTGGGGATCTGACCGGCCAGCTTTCCGACATCGACAGCCTGTTAAATGACTTTAACCGGGAGCTTTCCGATTATGTGTCCTCCCTGGAGTTCGCAGATGAAGAGTTTGAACAGGTGGAGGAACGCCTGAATACCCTGAATCACTTGAAATCCAAGTATGGCAAGACCCTGGAGGCGGTGCTGGAATACGACCGGGAGCAGCAGGAACGTCTGGCAGCCCTGCAGGATTATGACGCCTATCTGGAACGTCTGAGCAGGGCCATTGGAGAGAAAGAGCAGGAGCTGGAAAAGCTCTGCGAGGAAGCCAGCGCCATCCGGAGACGCTATGCGACGACGCTTTGCGGAAAGATCCGGGAACATCTGGTGGATCTGAATTTCCTGAACGTGGAATTTGAACTGGATTTCACACGGCTTTTCGGTTATACCGCGAATGGCTTCGACGACGCCGAGTTTGTCATTTCCACGAATCCCGGCGAGCCCCTGCGGCCGCTGGCGAAGATAGCCTCCGGCGGCGAGCTGTCCCGCGTTATGCTGGCTATTAAGACTGTGCTGGCGGATAAAGATCAGATCGAGACCGTGATTTTTGATGAGATTGACGTAGGCATCAGCGGCAGGACAGCTCAGAAGGTATCGGAAAAAATGATGCTGATTGGCCGCACCAGACAGGTCATCTGCATCACCCATCTGGCCCAGATTGCAGCCATGGCGGATACCCATTTCCGCATCGAAAAGCAGGTGGAGGAGGGCGGCACCCGGACAGAGATCAGGAAGCTTACGGAGGCGGAAAGTATCGATGAGTTGGCCCGTATCCTGGGCGGTGCGGAGATTACAGACGCCGTTTTAAAAAATGCTTCGGAGATGAAAGAACTGGCAGGTAACAAAAAGTCCCAGACTAGATAGCAGAGGATTCTGCATACTAAAGACAGAGACGGAAAAGCGTTTCTGTCTTTTTTTTGATCGACTTTTCTCTTAAGATAAGGAGAATGCCATGATGATATGCAGAAAAACATACCGGAAATTTTTGCTGGGGCTGCTGGCTGTAAGCCTTCTGGGACTGGGCGTGTATGATTATTTCCGGGAACGGGCGCGGATTCCCGATTCCTACGTGCAGACTGAGGGCGAGCCCGGACCGGCGGAACCTGATTTCCCGGTGACAGCGCAGATCACGCAGAGCGTGACGGAGGCCTCTTACAATAGCCGGAGCGGGAAGAGCTATCAGATATCTTATCGGTATCTGGGATGGATGCCGCTGAAAGAGACGGAGGTCACTGTGGTGCAGAAGACCTGCGTGATTCCGGGCGGCATTCCGGTGGGCATCTATATGGAGACGGACGGCGTGCTGGTGATTGGAACCGGAAAGGTAACCGGACGGGACGGTCTGACCTATGAACCGGCTTTTCGGCTGGTGCAGGCCGGCGATTACATTCGCTCTGTCAACGGACAGACGATCCGGGAGAAGGAGGAGCTTATTGAGGCTGTGCAGGAGCAGGGCAGTGAGAAGGTGGTGTTGGGACTGGAACGGGACGGAAGAAGCTTTGAGATTCGGCTTTCAGCCACGGACACGGAGGAGGGCTTCCGACTGGGCATTTGGGTGAGGGATAATACCCAGGGCATCGGAACCCTGACATTTTTAACGGAAGACGGAAGCTTCGGGGCCCTGGGACACGGGATCAACGATTCAGATACGGGTAAGCTTCTGAAGCTCAGCGAGGGCAAGCTGTATGATACCTCGGTGGCGGAAATTCACCGGGGCGAGCCCGGAACGCCCGGGGAGGTGGCGGGGCTGATCCGCTATCGGGAAAGCCTGATCTGCGGGGAGATTCAGGAGAATACAGAGGCAGGAATATTCGGCACGGCGACAGAGCATCTGCGGGAACAGCTGCCTGTGGAGACGCTGGAGGTGGGGTATAAGCAGGAAATTACCAGGGGCGAGGCGTGGATCCGAAGCGCTGTGAGCGGGGAAGTCCGGGATTACCGAATAGAAATCGAAGAAATCCACAGCAGTGAGTCCGATGTCAATAAGGGGATCGTGTTGCGGGTGACCGATCCGGAACTGCTGGCACTGGCGGGCGGAATCGTGCAGGGAATGTCTGGCTCGCCGGTGATTCAGAATGGAAAGATCGTGGGCGCTGTGACCCATGTATTTATCAATGATCCGACGAAAGGTTACGGTATTTTTATAGAAAATATGCTGGATCCGCAGGGAAAGAGTTAAAACAGAGGAGCTGCCGGGTCATTTGTTCGGGAAGTCTGTCGAAACCTGTCTTTCGGTGTCCAAAAAAGAAGAACGATAGAAATTGCAGAAAAAGGGAAAAACTGGCTATAATGTTCCTATCACAAATCAACAGCGAATGTAGAAGAAATGGGGGGAATTTTGTGGAGAAACTTAGAATTGCGATTGCGGATGATAACGAGCGTATGGTAGAGGTACTGAGCGCGTTGATTCAGGGGGAAAACAGTATGGAGCTTGCAGGAACAGCGGCAAATGGAGAAGAAGCGTTGGATTTGATTCGCAGACATATACCGGATGTGGTGCTTCTGGATCTGATCATGCCGAAGGTAGACGGGCTGGGCGTCATGGAGAAACTGCGGGAAGATAAAACCATCCGGAAAATGCCCGTGATTATCGTACTCTCCGCAATCGGACAGGAGAGCGTTACAGAAGATGCCTTTGCTCTGGGAGCAAGTTATTATATTATGAAGCCCTTCAACCATGAAATGCTGCTGGGAAGACTGAAAGGGCTTCAGAAGCATGGCGAAAAGCTGTGTGTACCCCATCAGACCGAAGCCATAAAAGAAAGGGAAAGCGTCTGTGAGGAACGGGATCTGGAGACAGATGTGACCAATATGATTCATGAAATTGGCGTGCCCGCTCATATCAAGGGATACCAGTATCTTCGGGACGCGATAATTATGACCGTGAATGACATGGAAATGCTGAGCTCCGTGACGAAGGTACTGTATCCCACCATCGCTAAGCATTATCAGACAACGCCCAGCCGGGTGGAACGGGCCATCCGGCATGCCATTGAGGTGGCCTGGGGCAGAGGAAAGATGGACACCATAGACGCGCTGTTTGGCTATACGGTCAGCAATGGGAAAGGAAAGCCCACAAATTCCGAGTTTATCGCGCTGATTTCAGACAGGATCCGACTGGAGAACAGGAAGAAGGTTTCCTAATGTAGCGAGAAATGTAAAAATTGCACAAATTATACTTTTAAATACACTGCAAATGCGTTATAATGAATATAAATGAATTTATTATAGAGCTGGGGAGGAAATGCAGTGAGAAAGATTTTATTTGTCGCTTCAGAAGCGGTTCCTTTTATTAAGACAGGAGGCTTGGCGGATGTGGCGGGTTCTTTGCCGAAATACTTCGATAAAGAGCAGTATGATATCCGGGTTATGATTCCGAAATATATGTGTATCCGCCAGGAGTGGAAGGATCAGATGAAGTATGTGACACACTTCTACATGAATCTGGCATGGCGCAGCCAGTATGTGGGAATTCTGGAGATGGAATACGAGGGTGTGAAGTTCTACTTTATTGATAATGAGTATTATTTTGCGGGACCGAAGCCCTACGGCAATATCTATGAGGATATCGAGAAGTTCGCGTTTTTCTCCAAGGCCGCGATTTCCGCATTGCCGTCCCTGGATTTCCGCCCGGATATCATCCATTGCCACGACTGGCAGACCGGACTGGTTCCCGTATTTTTAAATGATTCCTTCCAGGATAATCCGTTCTTCCAGGGTATCAAGACGGTGATGACCATTCACAACCTGAAGTTCCAGGGTATCTGGGACATGAAGACGGTCAAGGACATCACCGGCCTGAACGCTTCCTATTTCACACCGGATAAGCTGGAAGCTTATGGCGACGCCAACTATCTGAAGGGCGGTATCGTCTATGCGGATGCCGTGACTACCGTAAGTGATACCTATGCCGAAGAGATCAAGATGCCGTATTACGGAGAACATCTGGACGGCTTGATGCGCGCCCGTGCCAATTCCCTGCGCGGTATCGTCAATGGTATCGATTATAACGAGTACAATCCGGAGACTGACAAGTATCTGGTACATAATTATAATGCTGTGAACTTCCGCAAGGAGAAGGTGAAGAACAAGACCGCATTGCAGCAGGAGCTGGGGCTTGATGTGGATCCGAAGAAGATGATGATCGGTATTGTATCCCGTCTGACAGACCAGAAGGGCTTCGATCTGATCGCCTATGTAATGGATGAACTCTGTCAGGACGAGGTACAGTTCGTGGTTCTGGGCACCGGTGAGGAGCGCTATGAGAATATGTTCCGCCATTTCGCATGGAAGTACCAGGGCAAGGTTTCCGCGAATATCTTCTATTCGGAGGCCATGTCCCACAAGGTATACGGTTCCTGCGACGCTTTCCTGATGCCGTCCCAGTTCGAGCCCTGCGGCTTAAGCCAGCTCATGAGCCTCCGTTACGGCACCGTGCCCATCGTCCGGGAGACCGGCGGCCTGAAGGATACGGTAGAGCCCTATAATGAGTACGAGAACAGGGGAACCGGCTTCAGTTTCACCAATTACAACGCCCATGAGATGATGCATACAGTCCGCTACGCAGAGCATATCTACTATGACAAGAAGCGCGAGTGGAACAAGATCATCGACCGCGGCATGGCTATGGACTTCTCCTGGAATAATTCGGCGAAGAAGTATGAGGAGCTGTATAACTGGCTGGCGGGCTAAGGCGTATGGAGCAGGCTGAGGCACTCCGCTTCAGAAAGTCTGAGAAAAAATGCAAATTTGTCAAGGGAAAGGGCTTGTCAAAGCCCTTTTTCTATGCTATACTTTCAAAGTTAGTGAAAAAACACGCGGGCGGAACCGGGAAAGGTGCCTGGATCACATGTGAACCGGTATTTCACGGTGAAGAAACTCGCGGAAGAACAACCAAATGGAGGAAAGAAACATGAGTGTAATTTCAATGAAGCAGTTACTGGAAGCAGGTGTTCATTTCGGACATCAGACAAGACGCTGGAACCCCAAGATGGCTCCGTACATCTACACAGAGCGTAACGGCATCTACATCATCGACCTGCAGAAGTCTGTAGGCAAGGTAGATGAGGCTTACAAGGCCGTATTCGATATCGCTGCTGAAGGTGGCAAGATCCTGTTCGTAGGTACTAAGAAGCAGGCTCAGGACGCTATCAAGGTTGAGGCAGAGCGTTGCGGTATGTACTATGTAAATGAGCGTTGGCTCGGCGGTATGCTGACCAACTTCAAGACCATCCAGAGCAGAATCGCCCGCCTGAAGGCTATCGAGAAGATGTCTGAGGACGGAACCTTTGATGTACTGCCGAAGAAGGAAGTTATCGCACTGAAAAAAGAGTGGGAGAAGCTTGAGAAGAACCTTGGCGGTATCAAGGACATGAAGAGAACCCCGGATGCGATCTTCGTAGTAGACCCGAAGAAGGAGAGAATCTGCGTACAGGAAGCACATACACTGGGTATTCCGCTTATCGGAATCGCTGATACCAACTGTGATCCGGAAGAGCTGGACTATGTAATCCCGGGCAATGATGACGCTATCAGAGCCGTAAAGCTGATCGTTTCCAAGATGGCAGACGCTGTCGTTGAGGCTAACCAGGGCGCAGCTGAAGAAGTTGCAGAGGAAGCTGAGACTGAGGAGACTGTAGAGGCTTAAGTAAAAGTCGAAAGTGCACACGCGGCTTACACTAACGAATTTGGAGGGATTAGAAATGGCAATCACAGCAGGAATGGTAAAAGAGTTAAGAGAAATGACCGGCGCCGGCATGATGGACTGCAAGAAGGCCCTGACAGCTACTGATGGAAATATGGACGCAGCTGTTGACTGGCTGAGAGAGAAAGGCCTTGCAAGCGCACAGAAGAAGGCTGGCCGTATCGCAGCTGAGGGTATTGTAGATACCTGCCTGGTAAACGATGATCACAAGGCTGTTGTTGTAGAGGTAAACGCTGAGACTGACTTCGTTGCAAAGAACGAGAAGTTCCAGTCCTACGTAGCAGACGTAGCAGCTCAGGCTGTTAAGACTACCGCTACTGATATCGATGGCTTCCTGGCAGAGAAGTGGGAGAAGGATCCGTCTCTGACTGTAAAAGAGGCACTGGCTTCCCAGATCGCTATCATCGGCGAGAATATGAACATCCGTCGTTTCGCACAGGTAGAGGAGGAGAACGGTTTCGTTGCTTCCTATATCCATGCAGGCGGAAAGATCGGCGTTCTGGTAGACGTTGAGACCGATGTCATCAATGACGCGATCCGTGAGATGGCTAAGAACGTAGCTATGCAGGCTGCAGCTCTGAAGCCACTGTACACCAGCGACGCTGAGGTAGAGCCGGAGTACATCGAGAAAGAGAAGGCTATCCTGATGGCTCAGATCCAGAACGACCCGAAGGAGTCCCAGAAGCCGGAGAAGGTTATCCAGGGCATGATCCAGGGCCGTATCAACAAAGAGCTGAAAGAGATCTGCCTGCTTGATCAGGTATACGTAAAGGCAGAGGACGGAAAGCAGTCTGTAGCCAAGTACGTAGCTCAGGTAGCAAAAGAGAACAACGCAAACATCACCATCAAGAAGTTTGTTCGTTTCGAGACCGGTGAGGGACTTGAGAAGAAGAACGAGGACTTTGCGGCAGAGGTAGCAAAGCAGATGGGAATGTAATTCTCATAAACAGAGATTCAAGAGTCTGTAAAGAGCTGTTCTGCGAGGCACCTAATGCACACACACTCAGCTTTGCGGAAACGGGATTTTACAGATTTGACTATCATATGTATTTTACAAGGGCGTGGCGGCAGCTGCGCTCTTGTTTTCTGCGCAGAATACTTTAGAAACTGAAAGTTTTTGGCCTAACTCGGAGAAAGAAGAAAAGTAATACTGTACAAAACCCCGTGCATTGAATTATAATAAGAAAAACAATACGAGGGGGTTTCTGTTATGGAAGCTTTATTTAGTGCAGTGAACACAATTTGTGGGAAGATTCAGATCGTGTCCAACTGGTTCTGGGATTTTCCAACGAACCTTGACTGGTACGCGTCTATCCCAGTTCTGGGCAATTTCAGTCTGGCCATTATTTTATTGGTGGGAACCGGCATCTATTTCACCTTTAAGCTGCGTTTCGTACAGGTGCGCAAGTTTAAGTACGGACTTCAGGTGCTGATAAACAGCAAGAGTACGACCATGGGCATCTCTTCCCTGGGGGCGTTCCTGCTGTCCACGGCCATGCGTGTAGGCCCTGGCAATATCCTGGGTGTAACCGGAGCGATTTCTATCGGAGGACCGGGCGCACTGTTCTGGATGTGGATTTCCGCGTTCTTTGGCATGGCGACCGCATTCGTGGAGTCTACCATGTCTCAGATTTTCAAGGAGAAGCGCGGCGACGCCTATGTGGGCGGCCTTCCGTTCTACGGACGCCGTCTTTTGAAGGATGCGGCCTGGGCGGGCGTAGCCTTGAGCGTGCTCTACATTATTTACGCGTTCCTCTGCTTCCCTGCGCAGGGCTTCAACACCATTTCCGCAGTGGGAGCCATCGCTGGTGTGGTGACAGGAACGACTTTTGCGACCAATTCTGCACTGTACTGGGTGTCCTTTGCAGTGCTGATCGTGGTGACCGCTATTATCAGCTTTGGCGGTATCAAGAAGGTGTCGAAGGTAACAGATGTATTGGTTCCGATTATGGCAGTGGTATACGTGCTGACTGTCGTAGTTCTGGTACTTTGCAACTTCACTCGGATTCCCTGGTTCTTCGCAGCTATCTTTACCCAGGCTTTCAAGCCGGCGGCAGTTTTCGGCGGAGCCTTTGGCATCGCGCTGAGTCAGGGTATTAAACGAGGCCTGATGTCAAATGAAGCAGGCCAGGGAACCATTACCATGCCTGCAGCGGCGGCAGATACAGATCATCCCTGCGATCAGGGCTGCGTACAGGCTCTGGGTGTATTTCTGGATACCATCGTTATCTGCACCCTGACCGGTTTTGTGGTTATTATGGGAAGAATGTGGCTGACCGGAGAGGCGGACGCCTGGTTCGAACTTGGAAAGCTGGAGAAGTTCTTGGCATCTTGTGGTGCACTGACCGGAAGCAGTGGAGCGGCTTATGGCTTTGTGACCCTGCTGGTAAGCCTTTGCTTTGGCCTGTTCGCCTTCACCTGCCTGATGGGCTTCATGTCCTTTACCGAGATGTGCGCGAACCGTATTTCCGCCAACAAGGCCTTCATCAATGTGATCCGCGCCCTGTGCCTGGTGGTCATCAGCTTCGGCGTTATCACGAATATCGCGGGTATGGATCTGGGAGCCCTCTGGGATCTGAGCGATTTTGCTAATATCCTGATGGTATACTGCAACCTGCCGCTCCAGTACATAGGCTTCAAATACGTGCTGCGGGCATGGCGGCATTTCGAGAAGCACGATGGAACGCCATTTACCTCCGAGGTAGCGGGTATCTCCGTTCCGGTGTGGGATGAAAAAGCAGGAAAATAAAAGAGACGGGGAACTTTTCCCCTTGTAAAGCGGGCCGCTTTGGTATATAATTTCCAGAGCGGCCTGTTTTTACGCAAGTAAGGAACCGAAGGCCATTTCAGAAGAATAACGGGAGTGAAGAAGAATGAGTAAAGTAAGAACAAGATTTGCGCCGAGCCCCACCGGAA
Organism: Clostridiaceae bacterium; assembly: GCA_902362725.1. GTDB lineage: Bacteria > Bacillota > Clostridia > Lachnospirales > Lachnospiraceae > Laedolimicola > Laedolimicola ammoniilytica. Next base: position 36,184 of record CABIXM010000018.1, read on the forward strand.
GAATGCATGTGGGTAACTTGAGAACGGCGTTGTACGCATATCTGATTGCCAAGCATGAGGACGGAGATTTCCTGCTCCGTATCGAGGATACCGACCAGGAGCGCTATGTGGAGGGTGCGGTCGATATCATTTACCGTACCATGAAGGAAGCGGGCCTGGAGCATGACGAGGGTCCGGACAAGGACGGCGGCGTAGGCCCCTATGTGCAGAGCGAGCGCCAGGCGGCTGGCATCTATATGAAGTATGCCAAGGAGTTGATTGAAAAGGGCGAGGCATATTACTGCTTCTGTGATAAGGAGCGTCTGGAGTCCCTGAAGACCGAAGTAGCAGGAAAAGAGATTGTGGTATATGATAAGCACTGTCTGCATCTGTCCAAGGAAGAGGTAGAAGCGAAGCTGGCAGCGGGTGTGCCCTTTGTCATCCGTCAGAACAATCCGACCACCGGAACCACTACCTTCCACGATGACATTTACGGCGATATCACTGTAGACAATGCGGAGCTGGACGACATGATCCTGATCAAGTCCGACGGATATCCCACATATAACTTTGCCAATGTAGTAGACGATCACTTGATGGGCATCACCCATGTGGTCCGGGGAAATGAATACCTTTCCTCTTCTCCGAAGTACAATCGTCTTTACGAGGCATTCGGCTGGGAAGTGCCGGTCTATGTACATTGCCCGCTGATTACCGACGAGGAGCATAAGAAGCTGTCCAAGCGCTGCGGCCATTCTTCCTTCGAGGATCTGCTGGAGCAGGGCTTCCTGCCGGAGGCGATCATCAACTTCGTGGCACTGCTGGGCTGGAGCCCGGAGGAGGATCGGGAGATCTATTCCCTGGAGGAGCTGATCAGGGCCTTCGATTATCATCATATCAGTAAGGCTCCGTCTGTATTTGATTACACCAAGCTGAAATGGATGAACGGCGAGTACATCAAGGCTATGGACTTCGACAAGTTCTATGAGATGGCACTGCCGCATCTGAAGAAAGTCATTACCAAGGACTACGATCTGAAGAAGATTGCGGCCATGGTAAAGACCCGTATTGAAGTATTCCCGGAGATCGAGGATATGGTAGATTTCTTCGAGGCAGTTCCGGAGTACGACACCGCAATTTACGCGCATAAGAAAATGAAGACCAGTGTGGAATCCTCTCTGGAGGTTTTAAAAGAGCTGCTTCCGATCCTGGAGGAGCAGGAGGATTACAGCAACGACGGACTGTATACACGTCTTCTGAAATATGTGGAGGAGAAAGGCTGTAAGAATGGCTATGTGCTCTGGCCTATTCGTATCGCCGTATCCGGCAGGCAGATGACGCCCTGCGGAGCCACCGAGCTCATGGAGGTCATCGGCAAGGAGGAGACTCTGAAGCGTGTGCGTGCAGCGATTGCAAAGCTGGAGGCATAAAATTTGAATTCTTTATCTGAAGTACAGCAGAAGGCCGTCACCCACCGTGACGGCCCCATGCTGGTTCTGGCGGGACCCGGTTCCGGTAAGACGATGGTACTTACGAGACGGGTTCAGTATCTGACGGAAATCTGTCACATTCCACCCGGAGAGATTCTGGTGATTACTTTTACAAAAGCGGCGGCAAGGGAAATGAAAGAGCGGTATCTGCGGCTGACGAACAGCGCGAATACAGCTGTTTCTTTTGGTACCTTTCACGCGGTCTTTTTCCAGATCCTGAAGCTGGCCTACGGCTATCGGGCCGACAATATTCTCCGGGAGACCGAAAAATATCAGTTTCTGCGTGAGGCCGTCTATAAGCAGAAGCTGGAGCCGGACGACGAGGCGGAACTCATCGGCAGCATCGCGGCGGAAATCAGCAAGGTGAAAAATGACAGGGTGAGCCTGCAGGAATATAAGGCCACCTCCTGCAACACAAAGAGCTTTATCGCTATATTTAATGAATATGATAACAGGCTGCGACGCAGCAATAAAATCGATTTTGATGATATGCTGGTCTACTGCTACGAGCTTTTGAAGGAGCGGAAGGATATCCTGGGGGCATGGCAGCGGAAATTCCGCTATGTTTTGGTGGACGAGTTTCAGGATATTAACCGGATTCAGTACGATATTGTGCGGATGCTGGCCGCGCCGGAAGATAATCTTTTTATCGTAGGCGACGACGACCAGTCCATTTATCGGTTCCGGGGCGCGAAGCCGGAGATTATGCTGCATTTCGAACAGGATTATCCGACGGCAAAGCGGGTGCTGCTGGATACCAATTATCGCTGCACCCGGCTTATCGTGGAGGGAGCCTGCAAGGTCATCGAGAACAATAAGCAGCGTTTTGCTAAGAAAATTCAGGCAAAGAAGCAGGAAGGACCGCCGATCCTCCATCACCAGTTCCGGGATCAGGATGAAGAGTACGAGTGCGTCATCGATAAGATCAAGACCTACCGGGAAAAAGGCGGATCTTACCGTGATATCGCCATTCTGTTCCGGACCAACACTCAGCCCCGGAAGCTGGTGGAAGAACTGATTTCCGAGGGAATCCCTTTTCGGATGCGGGACGCATTGCCGAATATCTACGACCACTGGATAGTAAAAGATATTTTTTCTTACCTCCGCATGGCCCGGGATATGAAAAAGGGTCTGGTAAAGCGGGAAGATTTTCTGCAGGTGATGAACCGGCCCAAGCGATATCTGGGGCGGGAATGTCTGGACAGCGACGTGATATCCTGGGAGGCGCTGTTGACCTGGTATGACGACAGGCCCTGGGTCTGCGAGCGGATCGAGAAGCTGGAAAAAGATCTGAAGATGTGCGGACACCTAAGCCCGTCCGGGGCGTTGCACTATATCCGAAATATCATCGGGTATGAGGAATACCTGAAAGAATATGCGGATTATAAGGGCAGAAAGCCAGAGGAGCTGCTGGGAATTCTGGATGAACTGAAAGAACTGGCGGCTGGCTTCAAAACACTGGAGGAGTGGGAGAGCCATATTGCGACCATCCGGGTGGAGCTGGCGAAACAGGCCAAAGAGCGGGCGCAGAACACCGACGGGGTGGTGTTGTCCACCATGCACAGCAGTAAGGGCCTGGAATACCGCATTGTATTTATCATCGATGCCAATGAGGGGATTACGCCGCATAAGAGAGTGATCTTTGAAGAAGATATGGAAGAGGAGCGGCGGTTGTTCTACGTGGCCATGACCCGGGCGAAGGAACTGCTGTATATCTTTTCGGTGCGAAAGCTGTATGGGAAAAAGGCGGAGCAATCACGGTTTGTAGAAGAACTTTTAGATGAGTAGGCGGACGTAGGAAGAGCCGAGAGGCTTATATTCTGGAGTGTTCGGACGTTTCACGGACACACGCTTAGAATATAAGCCTCTCGGCTCTTCCATCTGTATTTTGAAAAGTGGAAATCTCTATCTGCCTGTCTATTGATTTGAGCGAAATAGATAAGATTTAGTTGGTTTCGTCGATATCAATATCCTCGCCGTCAGCCTCAACTAACTCATCATACTCGGCTGCATCCAGCATCTGATCGAACATGTCTGCCACTGCGTCGTATTCTTCGTCGGATTCGATATTGTCCAGAACCGGGCTTCCGGTGCTGTTATCGTAGCGGTACAGATATACTTCACCGTCCTCGTTTTCGCCGTTCTCGTCGAGAGGAAGCAGGGCGATGTAGTCGCGTCCGTCTACCGGGAAAATGGTGAGGATGGCGCACTCTACAGTTTCGTCATTGTCCAGGGTCAGAGTTACAGTGATGTCGCCGTTACAGGAATCGCAGTTGCCGCCGCAATCCGCTGTGTTACATTTATTGTCTGCCATTTGATTGTTCTCCTTTATTGATAATTTGATAATAACAGTTCAACTACTACTCTATCAGACCTGACAGGGAAAAGCAAGAAAAGAATTGAATTGCCGGGAAGTTTGTATTAAAATAAGAAAGATTAAGCGCTGCCAGACAGCGGCTTACCAGAATATCAGAGAAACGCGCCGGGATACGCGGCGCAGCAGAGAGGACTTAAGACAATGAATTTTACATTTTCAAAACGGGCCGAAGCCATTGAGGAGGGCATCTTCGCGGCCCTGGCCCATAAAAAGAACGAGCTGGTGGAGAAAGGCATGGAGGTCTATAACTTTTCCATCGGAACGCCGGATTTCCAGCCGCCGAAGCATGTGATGGACGCTATGGTGGAGGCCTGTAAGGATCCGGAGAATTACAAGTACGCCATTTCTGATCGGCCGGAGCTTATCAGGGCCATGCAGGATTTCTATCAGAAGCGTTTCGGGGTGCGTCTGGAGACGGACGAGATTATGACCCTGTACGGCTCCCAGGAGGGCATGGCCCATGTGGCTGTCGCGCTCTGTGATCCGGGCGATATTATGCTGGCCCCGAATCCAGGTTATCCGGTCTTTTCCCTGGGACCGCAGCTGGCGGGTGCGAAGATTGAAACCTACCCGCTCTATGCGGAAAATAACTTCCTGCCAAAGTTCGAGGACATTCCGGAGGAGACCGCGCGGGCGGCGAAGTTCATGATCGTGTCCTATCCGTCCAACCCGGTTTGTTCTGTGGCGGATGATGCTTTTTATGAAGAACTGATTGCGTTTGCAAAGAAATATAATATTATCATTCTGCATGATAATGCGTATTCCGATATCATTTACGACGGAAGAGAAGGGAAGTCCTTCCTGTCCTATCCGGGCGCGAAGGAGGTGGGCATCGAGTTTTACTCCCTGTCCAAGAGCTATAATATGACCGGCATGCGTATGTCCTTCGCGGTGGGCAACCGGGCAATTATTCAGGAGTTCTCAAAAGTGCGTTCCCAGATCGACTATGGCATCTTCCTGCCCATTCAGATGGCGGCGGTGGCGGCCCTGACCGGTCCCCAGGATGCGGTGAAGGAACAGTGCGCCGAGTATGAGCGGAGAAATAAGGCGCTTTGCGGCGGTTTACGTGAAATTGGCTGGAATGTGCCGGACAGCCAGGGCACCATGTTTGTATGGGCACCGCTGCCTGCGGGCTACACCGACAGCGCGGCCTTTACCATGGAGCTGATGGAAAAGACTGGCATGATCGTGACTCCGGGCAGCGCGTTTGGTGACCTGGGCGAGGGATATGTGCGGATGGCGCTGGTACATCCGGTTCCGGTGATTGAAAAGGCCATCCAGAAGGTGCAGGAGAGCGGCATCCTTCAGAAATAACAGGAGTATGGAACATGGGGTTTGTTCAGGACATCACCGATTTTATCTTTGTGGAACATGAGCCGGAGCAGGCGGATATCATCTTTATCCCGGGCGGCGATCAGGGGGCGCTTGCGGTGACGGCGGCCCGGCTTTACAAAGCGGGTTATGCGCCTTATGTGCTGCCGTCCGGGCGTTTCAGTAAGCCGGTGGGCCATTGCCGGATTCCAGGCTATGAGGAGCGGACGGAATGGGATTTTCTGCACGAGCTTCTGGTACGGGAGGGTGTTCCTGATAGTGCTATTCTGGAGGAAAAAAAGGCGACCTATACCTATGAAAACGCCATTTACTCCAGAAAGGTGACGGACAGCCAGGGTCTTTCTATCAAAAAGGCAATCCTCTGTCCCCAGGCCTGTCACGCCCGCCGGGCGCTGCTTTATTATAAAGTATGCTTTCCGGAAACGGAGTTCCTGGTCTGCCCGACAGTGACCAGGGAGATCAGCCGGGAAAACTGGTTTCTGGAGGAGCAGAAGATAGACATCGTTCTTGGGGAACTAGAAAAATGTGGAAGCCAATTTCATGAGATTTTAAAAGAATTCAGAAAGCAGGAGGAAGGGAAACGATGAGCGTGGATATCAATGAAGTGATGCGGCTGGTCCGTGAGACCAGACAGTTTGTGGAAAACCGGGATATGGCGGGCCATGTGAAGGTCAAGGGTCTGGCGGACTATGTGACTCAGGTGGACACGAATATCCAGAATTTTCTGCGGGAGAAGCTGGGCGAGCTGGCGCCGGAAATCGAATTTCTCGGAGAGGAGGACGGACTTCACGCTATGAAGGGCGATACCTTCTGGATTCTGGATCCGATAGATGGCACTACGAATCTGGTGCATGATTATCAGCACAGTACCGTATCTCTGGGACTCTATAGCAAAGGTGAGATTATCCTGGGCGTGATTTATGATCCGTTCCGGGAGGAAATGTTCTATGCCGAGAAGGGCAAGGGAAGCTTCGTCAATGGCCGTCCCATCCATGTGGCCAAGGCGGAGAACCTGGGGCAGACCATCATTGCCATTGGAACAGCTCCCTATCAGAAGGAGCTGGCACCGCAGAATTTCGCCTGCTTCCAGAGGGTTTTCGAAAAGTGTGAGGATATCCGCAGAACCGGTTCTGCAGCCATGGATCTGGCTTATACGGCGGCCGGCCGGCTCGGAGGATATTTTGAAGCCAGGCTGCAGCCCTGGGATTTCGCGGCAGGAATGCTGATTCTGACAGAGGCGGGTGGGAAGATTACCCGTTATGACGGCTCGCAGGTGAATCCGGTGGAGCCGGGCGGTATCGTGGCGACCAACGGAAAGCTCCATGAGGAGCTGCGGGCGCTGCTGTAAAAAAGAAAACACGCAGAAGAGACAGAGAGAAAAAATGGCAGGTGTACACTCCATGTGGAGGTACACCTGCTATTTTTGTGCAAAACAGCAGGTGAAACGGTGCTTTTTTGCATGATTGTATTACGAAAAAACAAGAACTTCCGGCCGTATTGAAATGAGGATGTGCAAAATGTATAATAACATCATCGAAAGAAAACAAGACAAAACCACAGGCCGACAGGGATGGATATGTTATCAAATCGAAATGAAAGAATACTGCAAATTTTATATAGAGCAAACGGTTTTGTAACAAGTCATGAAATCGCAGAGCAGTTGGGGATCAGTGTCCGGACGGTGCAGTACACCCTTCGGGATCTGGAGGACTGGGCCAGGAAAGAACAGGTTCGGCAGGAAATCAAGCCGAAGCTGGGTATCCGGCTTCTGGATAAGGAAAAGGCGGTCGGCTTCTTCACCCAGACAGCGGAGCAAAATGAAAATTTTCTGTCCGGGGAGACACGGGTCTGGATTTCCATTCTGTCTGTCCTGAACGGTATCGATGGCACCCGGGTGGTGACCCTGATGCAGAAATTTCAGGCGTCGAAGACAACGGTACTGAAGGATCTGGCAAAGGCGGAGAGCTATTTTGAGGAGCGCTCCCTGAAGCTTCAACGAACCAGAAACGGACTTTTACTTCCACTGGAAGAAAAAGCCAGAAGGAAGGAAATGCTGGAAGTCATTCATCGGAATTTCCCGGTGGAGGCGCTGGCGGAATACATTTTTTCCTCGGATTATACACTGGTCAGCCATTCGGGAAACGAACGGCAGAAAGCCATCTGGAATTTTTTTGATATGCATAAGCTGAAAGAGCTGAAGGAAGGGATGTATTATATACTGGAAGCGTTGGGAATGCAGTTTGGTGACATGGCCTTTATCGATAATCTGCTGTGGGTTCTGATTACCCTTGGCAGAGTCCAGAAGGGACAGTATCTCCCGCGGGATGAAAAGGCGGATCCGGACAGATTTCCGACCGAATACCGTGTAGTTCAGGAGACAATTCAGTCGCTGGAACAAAAATACAGGTTACAGTTTCCGGAACAGGAGGTGCGCTATCTGGCTTATCGAATAGCAGTCTCCCAGAAGGCCGGAAACGCAGAGACAGGGAGCAGATGCTTTGTCAATGAATTTCTGGAAATCCTGAATGATATTTGCAGAAAAGAATTCAACCGTTCACTTTCGGAAAATCCGGAAGTGGTCCAGAACCTGAAGATCCATCTGCAGATGGCACTGCAGCGGGCCAGATATGGAATTACATCCTACAATCCGCTGCTGGATAAAATAAGAACTCAGTATCCCATGAGTTATCTGATCAGTGAGACAGCCGCGCACTCCTTTGAACGACAGAAGCAGGTTCAGCTTTCAGCGGACGAGGTGGCTTACATTGCCACTTATGTAGAACTTGCTCTGGGGGAACTGGAGGAGAGAGAAAACAGTAAAATCTACCGAGCTGTGGTGGTCTGTAGTATGGGCTTTGCCACATCGAAGATTTTGAGCCTCAAGATAGAAAATGAGTTTCCGAACATCCGGGTGATCGATCAGCTGTCCGTGGCGCTGATTCCGCGCTATGATTTTACGGCCATCGATCTGGTATTTTCCACCGTGGATGTGCGGGTCATGCTGGCAAAGCCGATGCTGCTGATCAATCCCATGCTGACAGGGGAGGATGTCCGCAGAATCAATGAATATCTGCTGGCGGACAGCGGTGAAAAGTTGAAAAAGATGCAATATCAGCAGATTCTTGAGCTGTTGAATCGAAAAGAGGCTGCCGACAAGAATGAGGTGGCCAGGGGAATCCGATCCATTATGGGAATTACCGGAGGAGAATCGAAGCTGAAGACACTCCTGGAGCTGATGCCGCAGAAATTCTGCCAGGCGGGCGTCGAAGCAGAAACTTGGGAGGAGGGTGTATGGATTGCGGCGGAGCCGCTGATCCGGGAACAGTACATTCGGGAATCCTATATCTGCGAGATTATTCGTGTGAACAGGGAATACAATAATTTTTACCTCATGGGGGAAGAGCTTTCCATGCCCCATGCGGCGCCTTCCGCAGGTGTTCTGCGTCTGGCCTTTTCCATGGCCACGCTGAAAAAGCCGGTGAAGGTACCCGCGAGAAACGGGAAGACAGCGGAAGTCCGCGTGATTCTGATTCTTGCGGCAGTGGATACGAAGCAGCATGCCGGAGCCTTGGAAGAAGTGGCAGATATTTTTGACCGGCAGGATGCAGTGGAACGATTGTTAAATTCTCAGAGCTCAGAGAATTTATATAAAGTATTCCAAGAAATATCCGGAAATTTCTTGGATGCGGAAATGAAGAAAACGGAGGATACAAAATGGTAAATGTATTATGTGTCTGCGCGGTTGGCGTAGGCTCCAGTCTGATGCTGAAAATGAATGCGGAGAAGGTATTACAGTCCAAGGGCTTTGAAGTGCATGCGGAGAACACCAATGTGACGGGAGCAGGCGGCATGAGCTGCGATATCCTGGTAACGACGCCGGACGTCTACGGAAATATCCGGAACTGTACGGCAAAGCATGTGATTCTGATGGAAAATATGGTAAGCAAGCGGGAGCTGGATGAGAAGATTTCAGCCATCGTGGGCGAACTGTAGGAAAGGTGTAGTAAAACAGGGGGATTTATTTATGGCAGTTTTAAATTTTATATCGACACAGATATTCGGAAACGCGGGCGTTCTGTTTGGTCTTATCGTACTGGCCGGACTGGTGATCCGCAAAAAATCAGTCAGTGACATTATCTCGGGAACGGTAAAAGCAATTGCAGGTTACTATGTACTCTGTGCAGGCTGCAACGTGCTGCAAGAAGCCATCAACCCGGTTGTGGCCTGGATTCAGCAGGTCATCGGAGTAGAAGGTGTACAGCCTCAGGAGTTTGTGGTACAGGGCGTTGTCATGAAGGAGTATGCGGGACAGGTTGGTCTTGCAGTTGTAATCGGCTTCATCCTGAATATTATTCTGGCCAAGGTGACGAAGTATAAAAATATCGCGATCACCGGCCATCTGATGCTGCACTGGTCCGCATGGATCGTGGGCATGGTGGCGGCGACCAGTCTGCCCATGTGGGCGGTGGTAGTTCTCTCCGGCGTTATCTGCGGTCTGCAGTACTGGTTGTCCCCGACGATTATCGGATACTTTATGCGGAAATCCGGAAAGATGACAGACGAGTACTCCGTATACTGTCATGAAGTGACAGGTATCGCGTTTGCCAGCTGGTTTGGAAAGCTTATTGGCAATCCGGAGAAGAACTGTAAGGATATGAACCTTCCGAAATCTATTGAGTTTTTCCGCGATTCCACAGTAAGTATGGCAGTTCTGACTGCTATCGTATGGTTTATCGTGGGACTGATTGCAGGACCGGATGCAGTGCAGGCCACAGCAGGAAGCACCAACTGGATTATTTATCTGCTGCTTCTGGGCATCCAGTTCTCCGCAGGACTTGTTACCCTGCTTCTGGGTGTGCGGATGCTGATTGCGGAGCTGGTTCCGGCTTTCGAAGGTATCGCGGAGAAATTCGTACCGGGCGCTGTGCCGGGTCTGGATTATCCTACTGTATTTGCTTTTTCACAGAACGCGGTCTTTATTGGATTTATCTTTAATGTACTGGGCGGCGTAGTTGCAACCATCGTCATGGTAGCATGCCATATGCCGATTATCATTCTGCCTGCTATCTGGATTAACTTCTGGCAGGGCGGTATCATGGGTGTATTCGCAGACTGCTACGGCGGAAGACGAGCCGTTATTATCACGACCTTTATTGCAGGCTTTGTATCTGCCTTCGGCTGGATGTTCATCTATCCGCTGCAGGGCGTGGCAGCAGGCTGCGGAAGCGTCTACAACTATACGGACAGTGCAACCTACGGCGCATTGCTGGCATGGTTGATTCATCTGATTCCGTAAACGGAGGAGACAAAAAACATGTTGTACGAACTGCTGAGCCAGAACCTGGTAAGAGTAAATGTAAAGACAGCGGATCGGGAGGACGCCATACGGAAGGTGGGCGCCATGATGGTGGAAAACGGCTTTGTGGAGCCCTCCTATGTGGATGGCATGTGTAAAGTGGCGGCTGAGATGCCGGGCTACATCGTGATTACCGACGGTGTGGCCATGCCACACGCACGGCCTGAGTGCGGCGCAAAGAAGGTCTGCGCGGCGCTGATGACCCTGGAGAAGCCGGTTCCCTTTGGAAATGAGGCCCATGATCCAGTCAAGCTGCTGATTGCGATAGCGGCTGTGGATAACAGCTCGCATATTGATTTGATACAGAATATTGCGACGATTTTTGACTGCGAGGAAGTGGTGGAGCAGTTGAAAAATAGTAAGACAGAACAGGAAATTTTGAAAATTATCAGAGAAAATGCAGGAGGAAATGAATAAATGTTCAGAATGAAGGGCGTTGTACCGCCGATGATTACACCATTTACCGCAGAAGGGGAGCTGGATGTGCCGGGACTTCGGAAGCTGGTTCAGTTTCTGCGTGATCGGGTGGACGGTCTGTTTATCTGTGGCTCCTACGGAGCAGGGGCGCTGATGACGCTGGAGGAGCGGAAAACTGTGGCGGAGGTGACCATAGAAGAGGTGGCTGGTAAGATTCCGGTGGTCGTAATGGTGGGAACTACCAACAACCGGGACAGCATTGAGCTGGCAAAGCATGCGGAAAAAGCCGGAGCGGCCGCAGTGGCTGCAGTGGGTCCCTATTATTTTAAACATAATATGCTGGATGTGGAAGAATTCTATACAGACCTCATCGAGAGCGTGCGGATTCCGGTCTATCTCTATGACAATCCGGGATTCCAGGGATATGAGATCTCCATTGAGACCGTGCAGAAGCTGAAGGCCAAGGGATTGGCCGGTGTGAAGGACGCCACCTTCGATATCCTGAAATACGCAAAGTATGAACGGCTTCTGAAGGATGAAAACTTTGATGTGGCCCTGGGCACAGAGGCCATGTGGCTTTCCGCGCGGGTGCTTGGCTGCGAGGCTTATATTCCCGGCATCGCCAACGCATTTCCGGAGATCTGCAAAAAGATGTACCAGGAGGGAATGGAAGGGCGGTATGAAGAATGCCGTACGACTCAGTTCCAGGTCAACAAAATGCGGGATATTATGTATCTGGCGAAATCCACGCAGCTGGCTATTTACGCCATGCTGGAGATCCGGGGCATTGTAACCTGCTATCCGAGAAAGCCTTTTGTTCCGGCTTCTGAGCAGGAAAAAGAGAATATCCGGGCAGCATTAAAAGAACAGGGGATGATCTGAAATGAAAATTATGGATATATCGGTGGCCTTTCAGGAAGGCATGATGAAATACCCGTCGCTGCTTCCTTTTGAGAGAAAGTGGCTGAGAAGTTTTGAAAACGGCGATCAGAATCAGGTGTCCTACATCCAGTCGCCCTCCCACAATGGGACGCATCTGGATGCGCCGAGCCATTACATAAAGGGTGGCAAGACCATGGATGATATTCCGCTTGACAGATTCTATGGAACCTGTCAGGTGATCGAAATTCCGGCGGATCAGAAGGCAGTAACCAGAGAGTTTCTGAAAGGAGTTTCTTTGCAGGCAGATAAAGTCCTTTTGAAGACTACAAACTGCATTTCCAGGATGGAAGAGTTTGCGGAGGATTATGTATATCTGGATGCGGACGGAGCGAAATATCTGGTGGAACAGGGTGTCCGGCTGGTAGGCGTGGATTATGTGAGTGTGGACGCGAGGGTAGCGCCGGAGAAGCCCACTCACCATATGCTTCTGGAAAATGAGGTTATCATACTGGAATGCGCAAATCTGAAGGATGTGGAGCCGGGAATCTATACGCTGGCCGCGTTCCCGCTCAAGGTAACCGGCGCAGAGGGCGCGTTTTGCAGAGCGATATTGATGCAGGAGGAATAAAGACAGATATGAGAGTAGTTGTATTTGGCGCCACAGGTCTGTGTGGAGAAGAAATTGCGGATGTATTTGAGACCAGACATGAAGTTATCCGTTTTAAAGGACACAGGGACGGCGATATTTCCAATTTATTTGAGATACAGAAAAAACTGGAGCCCATGAAGCCGGATCTGATTATCAACGCGACCGGCTACCGCCATCCAGATAACTGCAAAAAGAACCGGGATATCGCAGTGCGGATCAATACGCTGGGACCGAAAAACCTGGCGCTGCTGGCCGAAAAAATGGGCTGTGATTTTATGCAGATAAGTTCTGATTCCGTGTTCAGCGGAGATACCAAGTGGCCTTATTCGGAATTTGATATTCCGGATCCCAACAATATCTATGGACAGACCAAGTATCTGGCGGAGAGAGCGATCGCGGCCGTGTGCAGGCATCACTACATTATCCGGGTTCCCATGCTGTTCGGCTTTAAGGGAAAACCAGAGGAAAATCTGATGTTCCAGACTTGGGAAAATATGAAAAATCATGTGCGGATGGACGCGGCCACAGATCAGATCTGCAATCCCACCTATACTAAGGATGCGGCAGAGTGCATGATGAAGGTGGCAGAATCCGGCATGTACGGTACCTATCACATCAGCAATGAGGGGCTGGGTTCCCGTTATGACCTACTGTGCGAATTCGCGCGGATTGCGGGACTTCCCCATGATGACATTCTGACCTCCAATTCAGAAGTAAAGTATGACAAGCGGTCTACATACACGGCATTCAATGCCATTGCCTTTAAGGGCACGTTCGGGGTCGAACTGGAGGAATGGCACACGGCGATTCGGAGGATGTACAGAGATTATGAAGAATACAAAAAGAACGGTCATTGAAGTACAGTCGGACGCTAGAACTGGATTTTATGACGCGACAGAAGCGATCGCAGCCTGGGCGTCCGGGCAGAAAGGCAGCCTGTTGCATCTGTTCCTGCCGCACACTACGGCAGCCCTGGTGATCAGCGATAAGATGGACACGGTATCCAGAGATGTGGATATGCTCCTGGGAACGATTTTTCCGGAAAAGGGATCTTACGTGCATCGCTCGCCGAATTCTGATGCCCATGCAAAATCTGTGGTCTGCGGCTGTGAGCTGACGATTCCGCTGGAAGAGGGAAGGCTACTGCTTGGAGAGTGGCAGAGAGTTTTCGTGGTGGAGGGCGACGGCCCGGGAAAGACCAGAAAAATTATTTGCACCATAACAGAATAAAAAGAAAGCACGAAGCGGAGAAAGAACCGTTTCGTGCTTTCTTTTTATGGAATAGGAAATTCCGATAGAATTCCCTATTCCATAAAAGCAAGCAGAGCTTGCAAAGATGCGCACTTGGCGCAATGGTAGATGGTTGCTGAAGCAACCGCGCCTTGGCGCGAGAATGTGTCAATGAGACATTCTTTCTTATTCCGGATATACCAGCCGCTCCTCTTTGATATCATAGAGCACATTTTCCAGATATTTTTTTGCCAGGTACTTCGCCATCGGCAGATTCATATCCAGATAATTGCCGCAGTCTTTTGCGCTGGCGCCGGGAACGTCGCCCTCGAAATCCCGGATGAATTCCCACATTTCGATCATCAGCGGAACGATATCCTTCGACTCATAATCACCGGTCAGCAGGAGATAAAAACCGGTACGGCAGCCCATAGGTCCGAAGTAGACCGTTTTGGAGCCGTAGTCCTTGTGATTACGTAAGAAGGTAGCGGCCAGATGTTCAATGGTGTGCATCTCAGCAGTGTTCATGACCGGCTCCTCGTTGGGGCTGGTGAGGCGCAGATCAAAGGTAGTAACGACGGTTCCGCCCACCGGATCCTTTCGTGACACATAGACGCCGGGCTGAAGCAGCAAATGATTGATGGTAAAACTTGTTATTTTCTCCATAAAAAACAGATTTCCCTTCGTATTTTTTGTTAAAATGTGATATAATATAATAAATACATGTTTCAGTATATCACAGAAGCCAAGAAAAGAAAAGGGATGCATGCTTTGAGAAGAATAAGAGAGAGAGACTGGCTGCAGGCAGGAGTCCTGCTTCTGGTATCAGCCCTGCTGATAGGCTGTCTGCTGGGTTTTGATCATCATGAAGCGGAGCGGGCAGACACAGCAGTGGCAACAGGCGTAGCGGAAAAACAGAGGGTGTCGGCCGATGAACTTAAGGTGACGTTTTTTGATGTGGAGAAAAGCGATGCCATTCTGATAGAGCAGGCGGACTTTCGGATGCTGGTGGATACCAGCTTTGATGATCGGGCAGATGTGATCCTGGATTATTTTTCAGAGCATGGAATTGACACACTGGATTACCTGATTATTACCCATTTTGATAAGGATCATGTGGGCGGGGCGGATAAAATTCTGGATGCGGTCAAGGTAAAGCGTGTGCTGGAGCCGGACTATACGGTAGATAAGAAGCAGTACAGGGAATACCGGGAAGCGATGATGCGGAACGGAATTGTGCCCTTGAGCGTGACGGCTGTGGAGCACAGAAAACTGGGCAAGGCGTCCTTTGCGATCTATCCGCCGGAACAGAAGCAGTATAGCGGAAATGATAACGATATGTCCCTGGTGATAAGCCTTCGGTATGGTAGCCAGAGCTTCCTGCTGACCGGAGACAGTGAAATGGAGCGGATAGCAGAGTTGCTTACGGAGCCGGAGCTGAATCTGAAGCATACGGTTCTGAAGGTGCCGCACCACGGTATTAAAGAGAAAAATTCAGCTGCGTTTCTGGAACAGGTTCACCCGGAGACAGCTGTGATTACCTGTAAGAATGAGTGGTACGTGTCAAGGTCTGTGAAAAAGACCCTGCTTTGCATGGACGCGGATCTCTATCTGACCTGTCATGGGACGGTGACCTGTATCACAGACGGAAACA
Organism: Clostridiaceae bacterium; assembly: GCA_902362725.1. Classification (GTDB taxonomy): domain Bacteria; phylum Bacillota; class Clostridia; order Lachnospirales; family Lachnospiraceae; genus Laedolimicola; species Laedolimicola ammoniilytica. Next base: position 51,550 of record CABIXM010000018.1, read on the forward strand.
CGATGGAGATTCTCCAAGAATGATATTTTGGCTTGAAAAATGGGCGGGATACGATTACAATGGTAAATAGCGTATCTGCGCCCTTTTTGTATAACAGGAAAATCCTGTTATACAAAATTTTATCGCACTGCGGCGGAGAATCCTGCAAAGCAGGATTCTCATACAGACATTTAACGAGGAGGAAATGAAAATGAGTAAAATTGATGAAATCCGTGCCGAGATGGTAAAGGCAATGAAGAACAAGGACAAAGACAGAAAAGAGACGCTGTCCATGCTGCTTGCGGCTCTGAAGAATAAAGCGATTGACAAGCGCGCAGATCTGACTCCGGAGGAGGAGTTTGAGGTGGTTAAGAAAGAGATAAAGCAGACGAAGGAAACCATGGATCTGGCGCCTGCAGACCGTACTGATATCATCGATCAGTGCAAGGCCCGTCTGGCTGTACTTTCTGAGTTCGCGCCCGAGGAGATGAGCGAGGACGCTATCCGCGCTGTCATTCAGGAGGTACTCACAGGTCTTGGTATTGAGAAGCCCACCGGTAAAGATAAGGGTAAGATTATGAAGGAGCTGATGCCGAAGGTAAAGGGCAAGGCGGACGGTTCCTTGGTGAACAAAATCGTGGGAGAAATGCTGGCATAGGATAAGACAAGATGAAAAAGATACAGATCCAACATTCACTGCTGCTGCTTCTGACGGCAGTAATCTGGGGAACTGCTTTTGTGGCGCAGAGCGTCGGTATGGATTATGTGGGGCCCTTTACCTTTTTGTGTACCCGCTCCCTGATCGGCGGAGTGGCGCTTTTGCCGGTGATAGCCTTTATGGATCGGCAGAAGAGTAAAGAAGCACGGCTGGAGGAGAAAAAGCCGGAGAATAAAAAGATCCTGATTAAGGGCGGTATTCTCTGCGGCCTGGCCCTCTGCTTTGCCAGTGCCTTTCAGCAGTATGGTCTCCTGTTTACGACTGTGGGAAAGGCCGGATTTATTACAGCCTGCTACATCGTGCTGGTGCCCATCGCGGGGCTTTTCTTTGGAAAGCGCTGCGGCATCAATGTATGGATTGGCGTGATTCTGGCTGTGGGTGGACTTTACTGTCTCTGTATTACAGAGACTTTGCAGATTGGAACCGGAGATATTCTGGTGTTTATCTGCGCGTTCCTGTTTGCGGCACATATTCTGATCATTGATCATTTTACGCCCTATGTGGACGGTGTGAAGATGTCCTGCATTCAGTTCTTTGTCTGCGGCATCGCGGCCGGCGTCGGGATGCTGGTGCTGGAACAGCCGAATTTTTCGGATATTCTGATGGCTTGGCAGTCCATTCTCTACGCGGGACTTCTGTCCAGCGGCGTGGGCTATACCCTGCAGATCGTGGGTCAGAAGGACCTGAATCCGACCGTGGCTTCCCTGATTATGAGCCTGGAGTCGGTGGTATCGGTGCTGGCGGGACTTGTGATTCTGCATCAGACCTTAAGCGGCCGCGAGGTACTTGGCTGCGTCCTGATGTTCGCGGCGATTGTGCTGGCGCAGCTGCCCGGGAAGGGAAAAGTGTAACGCTTTGTTAAGGGCAGGTTAAGCTTCCGTTAATTGTACCGCAAACCTATTGCGGTATCAGAAATAGTAAATATAATGAAAGAGATTGATTTATGAAAATTTTATTTGTATCCCTTGGCTGTGACAAGAATCTGGTGGATTCCGAGGTAATGATTGGCCTTCTGGGCAAGAATGGCTTTTCTTTTACCGACAATGAGACCGAGGCAGATGTGATTGTAGTGAACACCTGCTGCTTTATCAATGACGCCAAGGAAGAGAGTATCAACACCATCCTGGAAATGGCAGAGTACCGGAAAGAGGGAAGCTGCAAGGCCCTGATTGTGGCCGGCTGCCTGGCTCAACGCTACAAGCAGGAGATCGTAGACGAGATCCCCGAGGTAGACGCGGTCCTCGGAACCACCACCTACGATGCCATCGTGGAGACCGTAGAGAAGGTTCTGGAGGGTCAGAAAGAGCTTCATTTCGAGGACATCGACCGTCTGGTACCGGAGCAGGAAGGGGCCAGAACCTTGACTACCGGCGGCCACTACGCGTATCTGAAGATTGCGGAGGGCTGTGACAAGCACTGTACCTATTGTATCATTCCCAAGGTCCGGGGCAATTACCGCAGCGTTCCCATGGAGCAGCTTTTAAAGGAAGCCCGAGGGCTGGCCGAGGGCGGCGTCAAAGAGCTGATTCTGGTAGCCCAGGAGACTACCCTCTACGGAAAAGACATTTACGGCGAAAAGAAGTTGCCGGAACTTTTAAAGAAGCTGGCCAGGATCGGCGGTATCCAGTGGATCCGCGTACTGTACTGCTACCCGGAGGAGATCACCGAAGAGCTGATTCAGGTTATGAAGGAAGAACCGAAGATTTGTCATTATCTGGATCTTCCGATTCAGCATGCCTCCGATCGGATCCTGAAACGCATGGGAAGAAGAACCACCCAGGCGGATCTGAGAAATATCATCGGACGGCTCCGGGAGGAGATTCCGGATATCTGCCTGCGCACCACCCTGATTACCGGTTTCCCGGGGGAGACAGAAGAAGATCACGAGGAACTGATGCGGTTCGTGGATGACTGCGAGTTCGATCGGTTAGGTGTCTTTACCTATTCTCCGGAGGAGGATACTCCGGCGGCAACTATGGCTGACCAGATCCCGGAGGAGGTCAAGGAAGACCGGAGAGCGGAACTGATGGAGCTGCAGCAGGAGATCGCTTTTGACAAGGCCGACGCCATGACAGACCGGATTCTGGAGGTTATGGTAGAGGGTCAGGTGGCTGATGAGAATGCTTACGTGTGCCGCACCTATAAGGACGCGCCGGGCGTGGACGGTTACCTGTTCCTGAACACCGACGAAACCCTGATGAGCGGCGACTTCGCGAAGGTGCGCGTCACCGGAGCTGTAGATTATGATTTGATAGGAGAATTGGCAGAATGAATTTACCCAATAAATTAACCACACTGCGCGTGTTGATGATTCCGTTTTTTGTAGTATTTATGTTGACTGACCTGGGCGGTGCTGCTTCCAAATACATCGCCGTCGGTATCTTTATCGTGGCAAGTCTGACCGACCTTCTGGACGGCAAGATTGCAAGAAAATATAACCTGGTGACCAATTTCGGAAAGTTCATGGATCCGCTGGCTGATAAGCTGTTGGTCTGCTCCGCCCTGATTTGCCTGGTGGAAATGAACCGTCTGGCAGCCTGGATGGTCATCGTAATCATTTCCAGAGAGTTCATTATCAGCGGATTCCGCCTGATTGCATCCGACAACGGCGTGGTCATCGCGGCCAGCTACTGGGGCAAGTTCAAGACCACATTCCAGATGATTATGATTATCCTTCTGATTCTGGATCTTGGCGGCGTGTTTACGACGATTACAACGATTGTGACCTGGGTGGCACTGATTTTGACCGTGGTATCACTGGTTGATTACCTGGCGAAAAATAAAGGAATACTTCTGGAAGGAGATATTTAAACATGGGAGAGCAGCAAAAGATGACGCTTGCAGAGGAAGTCGTAAAGCTTTTGGAGGAAGATGAGCTGACCGTAACGACAGCAGAGTCCTGTACAGGAGGCCTGGTGGCTGCGCGGCTGGTGGATGTACCGGGCGTGTCCGAGGTATTTAAGCAGGGCTTTATTACCTATTCCAACAAGGCCAAAAGAAAGCTTCTGAATGTGAAGAAGACCACGCTGAAGGAGGTCGGCGCAGTCAGCGAAAAGACAGCCCGTGAGATGGCCAAGGGCGCCATTCTGGCAAGTGGCGCGGATGCTGCTATCGCCACCACCGGCATTGCGGGCCCGGACGGCGGAACTGAGGAGAAGCCGGTAGGTCTTGTATACATCGCCGTATCTGTCCGGGGACAGATGTATGTGGAGGAGCACCATTTTGAGGGCGATCGTACAGAGGTGCGGGAAAGCACCGTGCAGGCAGCCCTGGCCCTTCTGAAAAAAGGACTTGAGGAGACAGCAGTAGAATGACAAAGACCATCAAAATCAAATATTTTACCGATAAAATCGAAAAGCTGGCCTACATCGGCGGCAAGTCCGACTGGGTGGATCTGAGAAGCGCCGAGGATGTGACCCTGAAAAAGGGCGAGTTTAAGCTGATTCCCTTAGGAATCGCCATGGAGCTGCCGAAAGGCTACGAGGCTCATGTAGTGCCGCGCAGCAGCACCTATAAGAATTTCGGCGTAATTCAGACCAACCATATGGGCGTTATCGACGAGACTTACTGCGGTGACAACGACCAGTGGTTTATGCCGGTTATCGCCATGCGTGACACGGAGATTCATGTCAATGACCGGATCTGTCAGTTCCGGATTATGGAGCATCAGCCGGAGCTTATCTTTGAAGAGACTGAAGTTCTCGGCCATGCGGACCGGGGCGGACACGGAAGTACAGGAAAGGCGTAAAAAAGTATGCAGATTGTCACATTTGCGGCCATCGAGATCGGATCCTATGAAGTGAGCATGAAGATTCTGGAGCTGTCCTCGAAATATGGAATGAAAGAAGTCGACTACATCCGACACGGACTGGAGCTGGGCAAGGACGCCTACAACCAGAAGGAAATCAGCAACGAGATGCTGGAGGAGCTGTGCGAGGTTCTGGAGGACTTCACCCGGATCATGAAGGGATACCAAGTGGACGACTACCGGGCCTGCGCCACCAGCGCCATCCGGGAGACAAGGAACTGCCTTCTGATCCTCGATAAGATCCGCGTGCGGACCGGCCTGGAGGTGGAGATCTTAAGTAACTCCGAGCATCGTTTTCTGGGCTATAAATCCATCGCCTCCAACGAGGAATCCTTTCAGAAGATCATCCAGAAGGGAACCGCCATTGTGGATGTGGGCGGCGGAAGTATCCAGATTTCCCTGTTTGATAAGGATGCGCTTGTTTCTACCCAGAACCTGCGTCTGGGCACCATGCGTATCCGGGAGCGGCTGGCAGAGATCGAGAGTCAGACCACTCATTTCGGAGATATTATCGAGGAAATGATCAACAATGAGCTGAAAAGCTATAAGCGGCTTTATCTGAAGGAGCACGAGATTAAGCACATGATCCTGGTGGGCGATTATATCAATCAATTGGTGGATCAGAGCGGTCGTGCCAAAAGTGTGTCATTTACCAGGGAAGAATACCTGAACCTGTATGAGAAGATTCTGGCTGACGGCTCCCGGGAGAAGGCACGTGAGCGTCTGGGCGACATGGGAGAGAATCTGTCCCTGGTGCTGCCGGCGCTGATTATTTACCGGAAGCTCATCGAGGAGACCGGCGCGGAGGTCATCTGGGTACCTGGCCTGAATATCAGCGACGGTCTGGCCTACGACTACGCGGAGCGTAAGAAGATCTTCAAGCCCAGCCATAATTTCGAAAATGATATCATCGAGGCGGCCAAGAACATCGCCAAGCGCTACCAGAGCAACAAGACCCACCTTCTGGGAACCGAGTATCTGGCTCTGACCATCTTTGATAAGATGAAGCGGATTCACGGCATGGACAAGCGGGAGCGGCTGTTGCTTCAGATCGCGGTCTGGCTCCACGACTGCGGCAAATATATCAGCATGACCCATACGGCGGAGTGCTCCTATCAGATCGTCATGTCTACGGAGATCATCGGTCTGTCCCACCGGGAGCGGGAGATTATCGCCAATGCCATCCGGTTCGATACGGAGGAGTTTGTGTCCTTCGAAGAGTTTTCCATGGGCAGCAGCCTGGATAAAAACGACTACCTGCTTATCGCGAAAATCAGCGCGATTCTCCGGGTGGCCAATTCCATGGATCGCAGCCACAAGCAGAAATTCAAGAATGTTCGCGTGACCTTAAAGGAGCGGGAGCTTCTGGTGGTCGTGGACACAGTAGAAGATATCACCCTGGAACAGGGGCTCTTCTCCCACAAGGCGGATTTCTTTGAAACCATTTTCAGTATAAGGCCCGTTATCCGGCAGAAAAGGCAGGTATAAAAGCGCATGGACAAGAAAGAATTTACCAGACACGAGTACTACAGAAACCGGGAGTTGTCCTGGCTGGCGTTCAATGAGCGTGTGCTCAGCGAGGCGCGCGACAAAACGATTCCGCTTTTTGAACGGTTGAAATTTTTAAGCATCACCGCGTCCAATCTGGACGAGTTCTTTATGATCCGGGTGGCCTCCTTAAAGGATATGGTACATGCGGGCTACACGAAAAAAGATATCGCCGGTATGACTGCGGAGGAGCAGATCGAGGCGATTACGCAAGAGGTACGGGGCCTGGTGAGTCTCCAGTATTCTACCTATACCCGTTCCCTGCTGCCTGCTTTAAAGCAGAATGGGCTCCATGTGATTCAGGAGCATGAGGCTCTGACCAAAGAAGAGGCCCGTTATGTGGATCGCTATTTCCGGGATAATGTCTATCCGGTGCTGACCCCCATGGCTGTGGATTCCTCCCGTCCCTTCCCGTTGATTCGCAACAAGACCCTGAATATCGGCGCATTGCTTCAGAAAAAGGGTGAGAAGGACGCCGAACTGGAGTTTGCCACTGTGCAGGTGCCCTCGGTACTGCCCCGTATCGTGCGGCTGCCAGACAGCGAGGATGGCACGAAAAATGTGATTCTGCTGGAGGAAATCATCGAGCGGAATATGCAGCAGTTGTTTTTGAAATACGATATCGTCAGCGCGTCTCCCTATCGCGTCATGCGAAACGCCGACCTGACCATCGACGAGGACGAGGCTGCGGATTTGTTAAAAGAGATTCAGAAGCAGCTGAAGAAACGTCAGTGGGGCGAGGCCATCCGGCTGGAGGTGGAGGAGAAGATCGACAAACGTCTCCTGAAGATTCTCTCTAAGGAGCTGGATATTAAAGAGCAGGCTCTGTATAAAATCAATGGCCCGCTGGATCTGACCTTTCTGATGAAAATGTACGGCATGGAGGGCTTTGATTCCTTAAAGATCCCGAAGCACATACCCGCGCCGGTGAAGGAACTGCCTGTGGACTGCAATATCTTTGACGAGATCCGCAAAGGTGATATCCTTCTACATCACCCGTACCAGACCTTCGATCCGGTGGTGAAGTTTGTGAAGGACGCGGCCAACGATCCGAAGGTACTGGCCATCAAACAGACCCTGTACCGTGTCAGCGGCAATTCCCCGATTATCGCGGCCTTGGCCCAGGCGGCGGAGAATGGCAAGCAGGTTTCCGTACTGGTGGAGCTGAAAGCCCGCTTCGATGAGGAAAACAATATTATCTGGGCGAAGATGCTGGAGAAGGCAGGCGCCCATGTTATCTATGGTCTGGTGGGCCTGAAGACCCACAGTAAAATTACCCTGGTGGTGCGCAGGGAAGAGGACGGCATCCGCCGCTACGTCCATTTGGGAACCGGTAACTACAACGATTCCACGGCAAAGCTGTATACAGATATGGGACTTCTGACCTGCTCCGCGCCCATCGGCGAGGACGCTACGGCAGTCTTCAATATGCTTTCCGGTTATTCCGAGCCCGAGGGCTGGAACAAGCTGTCCCTGGCTCCGCTGTGGCTGAAGGATCGGCTGCTGGCTCTAATCCAGAGAGAGAAGGAGCATGCGAAAAACGGAGGCGAGGGCCGGATCGTCGCGAAGATGAATTCCCTGTGCGACCGGGATGTGATTGTGGCCCTCTATGAGGCGTCCGCAGCAGGCGTACAGATTGACTTGATTGTCCGGGGAATCTGTTGCCTGAAGGTGGGCATTCCCGGCGTCAGCGAGAATATTCATGTGCGCTCCATCGTCGGCAATTTCCTGGAGCACAGCCGTATTTTCTATTTCTATAATAACGGCCTGGAGGATGTGTTCTGTGCCAGCGCCGACTGGATGCCGCGAAATCTGGAGAAGCGTGTGGAGATCATGTTCCCCATCGAACGGGAGGAGCTGAAGGAGGAGGTCATTCATATCCTGGATATCGAGTTGAAGGACAATGTGAAGGCTCATGTATTGCAGCCGGACGACACCTACGAGAAGGTGGATCGACGGGGCAAAGCAATTTTAAGTTCCCAGGATTATTTTGTGGAAGAGGCGAAAGAGAAGGCGAAGGCCGAGAAGTATGTGGTGAATCGTCGGGTGTTTATCCCTGAAGAACCGGCAGAATAAGAGAAAAAATAGCAAAATCTACGATGGAACCGGACTTCGCAACAAGCTCTGCCTTGATCTGGCGAAAGAGGTGGGGGTATCCTTTGCCGTGGAGGCCAAGTGGTGGTTCAACGAGCGGGACGGTCAGGATCTGACGCCCTATCTGCCGGTGTTCGAAGACGTGACCTTCGAGGCCTCCACAGGAGAATAGGAGAAAGTAAAAAAGGAAAAGTTATCCATGGCAATTTCCGGCGGTTCGTGGTATAATCATCCCAGCTTGCAAAAGGAAAAGACGGGAGGAAGATCACATGAAAAGAGGACGTTGTCTGATTGTGCTGCTGGCTGCAGCCCTGACGCTGGGAGCCTGTGGAGGGAAAAAGCAGAGTGTTGTATATACGCTGGAACAGGAGAATGATGGCCTGAAGATGACCGATACCATGAAGCTGGAGGCCCGGGGCGACAGTGTGGAGAAGATGGAAGAAACCATCAGCATGGATATGGCGGCCTTTGACGAGGACACTCAGAAGCTAATGGTGGAGGCCTATGATTCCCTGGTGGAATCCTACCAGGCTGTGGACGGCGTGGAGTGTACCGGAACCACGACGGACAGTGTATATACCATCCAGATCGCCATTGATACCTCCGGGGACACGGTGGCGAAGTTGGCTGAGCAGGGACTGCTTCAGGTGGAGGGTAGTACGGACGGAATCTCTCTGGAGAAGACCGGTCAGTCACTGGAAGCAGGCGGTTATACCAAAACAGAATAAGCGAACATAAGAGAACAGAGAAAAGCTCCGACAGAGGCGGGAAGGCACCGCATCGTCGGAGCTTTTTTATGGAATCCTCTATTACGTAAAAAAATATTATCGCACTGCGACGGATCAGAAAAATTTAATCCAGCATGAATTTCTGAATAATTTCCGCAATTCCGGAATGGTTGTTGTCATTCTCAGTGATATAGACGCCGTAGGGGTACATCTCCGGGCGGGCATTCTTCATGACGCAGGGGGTCTTGACAGCCTGCAGCATAGCAATATCGTTCTCTGCGTCGCCTGCGGCCAGCGTATTTTCGATGGGCACGTTCAGATAATTGCAGAGCCAGCGGATGCCGCTTCCCTTATTGATGCCCTCCGGAAGAAACTCCAGATACTGATCGCAGGAGAAGAACATATCGATGTGGTGGGCCTTGCTCCAGGGAACCATGTGTTCTCGGAATTTCTCCAGTTTCTCCCGGTCGTGCAGGTCGATGAACAGTAGCTTGATGGGATCCCAGGTGATGGCCTTGGTGACGTCCTCCAGCACTTCGTAGGTCACCAGGGTGGACTTGGCATAATACTGAATCTCCGGATCCTCCCGCTCGCAGAGTACGCCGTGGTCGGAGTAGGTCTGGGGATGCAGGCCGAACTTGTAAGCCTCGTCGAAGGCCTCCCGGATGTAGCTTCGGTCCACGCCGGTCTGGAAGATGGTCTCCCTGGTGTACGCGTCGTAGATCAGCGCGCCGTTGGAGGTGATGGCATAGCAGCCGGGCTTGTCCATGTGAAGCTTCTCCAGCTGAAAAATGGTGCTGTATAAGGGGCGGCCGGTGGTGATGACCACGGCATGTCCCTGATCCGCAGCCTTCTGAATAGCTTCCAGGTTCCCGGGCGTGATATCCTTATTGTCGTCCAGCAGAGTTCCGTCCAGATCCACAAATAAAATTTTCTTTTCCATTTCTAAAAACTCCTCATAAAAATCTGTAATATGAGTTGATTATAGCACGAAAAGTCCCGGTATAAAAGCATAGTTTTGGAAAATAGAGGAATACTAGGCGTAGAAAAATACGGAGGTACCTGTATGAGTGAAAAACTGTCTGCCCGATTAAAAGAAAATACATCCCGCCTGGACGAAATCCTGAATCTCGATACGAATTTCGATATCATAAGAAAGGGCGTCCAGACCGGCGGCCGGGACGCATGTATCTATTTTATTGATGGATTTCTGGAGGAATCCGTCATGGAAAAACTGTTGGAATTTTTTTACAAGTTGAAACCAGAGGAGCTTCCCATGACCGCACAGCAGATGGCCGCCCATGTGGTTCCTTACGTGGAGGTCTCAGCCATGGAAAACTTGGACGAGATCCTGAAGAGCCTCCTGTCCGGCGTTACCTGCCTGTTCATCGACGGCTACGACGCCTGCATTGGCCTGGACTGCCGTTCCTATCCCATGCGGAGTGTGGATGAGCCCTCCAAGGACAAGGCCCTCCGGGGCTCCAAGGACGGCTTTGTGGAGACCCTGGTATTCAACACGGCCCTGATTCGAAGACGTATCCGAAGCACTCACCTTTCCATGGAAATAATGACGGCAGGCCGGACTTCCCGGACGGACATCGTCCTCTGTTACATGAACGAGCGGGTGGACCGAAAGCTCCTGCGGGAGCTGAAAGGCCGCATCAGCGCCATTCAGGTGGATTCCCTGACCATGAACCAGGAGAGCCTGGCTGAGTGCATCTATGAGCGGAAATGGTTCAATCCTTTCCCGAAATTCAAATTCACCGAGCGGCCGGATACGGCCTCGGCGGCTATCCTGGAAGGCAACATCGTGATTCTGGTGGACAATTCGCCCCAGGCCATGATTGTGCCTACATCCATTTTCGACATCATTGAGGAAGCGGACGACTACTACTTTCCCCCGGTGACCGGTTCTTACCTTCGGCTGTCCCGGTTTATCATTGCGATTATTACGTTACTTCTGACGCCGACGTTCCTGCTGTTGTATCAGAATCCGGACTGGATTCCGAAATGGCTGGCCTTTATCGTCATCAAGGACACGGTGAACATCCCGGTGGTCTGGCAGTTTCTGATGCTGGAGCTGGCCATCGACGGTCTGCGCCTGGCGGCTATCAATACCCCCAGTATGCTGAGTACGCCCTTAAGCGTGGTGGCCGGTATCGTCCTGGGGCAGTTCACTGTGGATTCCGGCTGGTTTAACGCAGAAATCATGATGTACATGGCCTTTGTGGCCATCGCCAACTACACCCAGTCCAGCTATGAGCTGGGCTACGCCCTGAAATTCATGCGGTTGATCTTGCTGGTGCTGACCGCAGCGTTCAATCTCTGGGGGTATATCGCAGGGATAATCCTGACTATGACCGCCATCATTGGTAATAAAACGGTGGCCGGGAAGAGCTACATTTATCCGCTGTTCCCGCTGAACCTGACGCAGTTGAAAAGACGGTTTCTGCGGATGCGTTTGAAAGAATAAGGAGAATGTTAAAAGAAAACACGGCTTTGGTAAAAAGCAAAGCAGGATTCTTTTACAAGGTTCACAAAAAAGAAAGGTTGTGTTATGATACTGGCAGAATACCCGGGGAGGATACATTATGAGTCGCTATTTTCCACTGTTTGTGGATCTGGAACAGGAAAAAATCGTGGTGGTAGGCGCGGGCCGCATCGCGGAGCGGCGGATTCGGACGTTGCTGTCCTTTGACGCGCGGATTACGGTTCTTGCGCCGGAGGCTACGGAAGCCATAAAAACATGGGCTGAAGAGGGAGTACTTCACTGGCAGCAGGCTTGCTGGAGCCAGGAAGCAGAAAAATTTCTGGAGGGAAGCCTGTTCGTACTGTCGGCTGCGGATGACAGTGCAGTCAATGAGGCGGTATGTTCCGCCTGCAGAAAACGAAACATTCCGGTGAACTGCGCGGATGATCGCACCCGCTGTGATTTTTATTTTCCGGGAATCGCGGAGGGCGGCGGCGTGACGGCCGGTATCACGGCCGGAGGAACGAATCACCGGCTTGCCCGGGAAGCGACCGAAAAAGTCCGGGAGCTTCTGATCAAAATGTGAAAAAGATGATCCGTTTCGAGATAGATATGTTATACTGCTAACAGAGAAAAAGATAGAAACAAAAGAGGAGACGAAAAGTAATGGATATGAACATCAGACCGAGACGCCTTCGCAATGGCGTCCAGTTACGGAAAATGGTACGGGAGACCAGAATGGATAAGAGTTCCCTGATTTACCCGATGTTTGTAAAAGAAGGAACGGGAATCCGGGAAGAGATTCCGACCATGCCGGGACAGTATCGGTACAGTATCGATCAGCTTCCCTATGCGCTGGAAGAGCTTGCGAAGGCCGGCGTGGGAAGCGTCATGTTTTTCGGAATTCCCGATCATAAGGACGCATGCGGCAGCGGCGCTTACGCAGAGGACGGAATTGTACAGAAGGCGTTCCGGGAGGCTAAGAAACAGTTTCCGGATCTGTACTGTATCGGCGACGTATGTATGTGCGAGTACACCTCCCATGGTCACTGCGGCATTCTCCACGGAGAATACGTGGACAATGATAAAACCCTGGAGTATCTGGCGAAAATTGCCCTGTCCCAGGTGCAGGCAGGCGCGGATATGGTAGCGCCCTCCGATATGATGGACGGGCGTGTGGCGGCTATCCGTTCTATCCTGGACGACAATGGCTATGTGGAAACTCCGATTATGTCCTATGCGGTAAAATACGCTTCCGCCTTTTACGGTCCCTTCCGCGACGCGGCAGGCAGTGCTCCGGCCTTCGGCGACCGGAAGTCTTATCAGATGGATTACCACAACCGCCGGGAGGGCGTGAAGGAAGCTCTGCTGGATGTGGAGGAAGGCGCGGATATCATCATGGTAAAGCCTGCCATGAGCTATCTGGATGTGATTGCGGAGGTAAAGGAAAGTATCGTGCTTCCGGTGGCAGCCTACAGTGTCAGCGGCGAATACGCCATGATTAAGGCAGGCGCGTCCCTGGGCTACATTGACGAGGCGTCCATTATCTGTGAGACAGCGGCAAGCGCTTACCGGGCAGGTGTAGATCTGTACCTGACCTATTTCGCAAAAGAGATTGCAGGCTTTATGGATGAAGGGAGAATTGGTTAATGGGCAGATCAGAAGCACTTTTTGCAGAAGCAATGGAACATATCCCAGGAGGAGTAAATTCCCCGGTGCGGGCCTTTGGCTCCGTCGGTGAAACACCCCGGTTTATCGCGTCGGCAAAGGGCGCGTACATGACAGACGCGGACGGCCAGACCTATCTGGATTTTGTAGGATCCTGGGGACCGATGATTCTGGGACATAATCATCCGGAAGTGCTTGCGGACGTCCTGGAGGCCTGCCGGGAGGGCTTAAGCTTTGGCGCAGCCACAGAGAGGGAGGTGGAGATGGCAGATCTGATCTGCAGCATCGTTCCCTCCATCGAGATGGTCCGTATGGTCAATTCCGGTACGGAAGCCGTAATGAGCGCTATCCGGGCGGCCAGAGGCTTTACCGGACGGAATAAGATTATCAAATTTGCAGGCTGCTATCACGGACACAGCGACGCCATGCTGGTGAAGGCAGGATCCGGCGTGATGACGGCAGGCATTCCGGACAGCGCCGGTGTTCCGGCGGGCTGTACCCAGGATACCCTGACGGCTGTATACAACGATCTGGATAGTGTGGAGGCTATCTTCGACCAGTTTCGGGGCGAGATAGCGGCGGTGATCGTGGAGCCGGTGGCTGCCAATATGGGCGTGGTGCTTCCCAAAGAAGGTTTCCTGGAGGGACTGCGCAGAATCTGTACCGAGCAGGGCAGCCTTCTGATTTTTGACGAGGTTATCACAGGCTTTCGCTTAAGCCTGTCCGGCGCGCAGGGATATTTTGGCATTGAGCCGGATCTGACCACCTTTGGCAAGATTATTGGCGGCGGTATGCCGGTGGGCGCTTACGGCGGACGGAAGGACGTAATGAAGCTGATTGCTCCCAGCGGCCCGGTTTACCAGGCGGGAACCCTGAGCGGCAATCCGGTTGCCATGGCGGCAGGCTTAAGACAGCTGAAGCTTCTTCGGGAGACGCCGGATTTTTACGAGAAGCTGAATCATAAGGCGGATGGATTCTTTGAGAATATGCAGGAGGCAGTAAAGGCGGCAGGAAAGCCCTGGCAGATCAACCACATCGGTTCTCTGGGCTGCATCTTTTTCACCGACCGGCCGGTCACCAATTATGCGGAGGCAAAGACCTCAGATACGAAAAAATTCGGAGAATATTTCTCTTATATGATAAAAAACGGCATCTATCTGGCGCCGTCCCAGTTTGAGGCCATGTTCCTGTCGGCGGCCATGACAGAAGAGGAGCTTGCGAACACGCTGGAGATTTTTAAGGGATATCTGAAGCAGTGCTAAGCGTAAGGAGGAGAATACCATGGACAAGAAAAAATACGTAGCTTATGTAGGAACTTATACCCATGGCAACAGTGTGGGAATTCATCTTTTTGATCTGGATGTGGAAAATGGCACCATGAAGGAGCGCAAGGTTATCCCGATTAACAACCCTTCTTATATCAAAATGTCCCACAACGGAAAATTCCTGTATTCCATCGCCGATGAGGGCGTGAGATCCTTTACGGTACAGCCGGACGGAGATCTGGTTCCGTTAAACTGCGCCAGCATCGAAGGCATGCGCGGCTGTTATCTGTCTACCGATAAGGATGATAAATATCTCTTTGTGGCAGGCTGGCACGACGGAAAGGTAACGGTTATGCGCCTGAATGAGGACGGTACGGTGGGAGCGATGACAGACGAGGTTTTCCACAAGGGCCTGGGCAGCGTGGCAGAGCGAAATTTCCGCCCCCATGTAAACTGCGTGAATCTGACGCCGGACGGAAAGTATCTCTGTGCGGTGGATCTGGGTACGGATCAGATTAAGATTTATAAATTTGATCACAGGACCGGTAAAATCGAGCTTCTGGATCTGCTGTTCTGTGAGCTGGAGTCTGCGCCCCGGATTCTCAAATTCAGCAGAAGCGGAAAATTTGCCTATGTGATCAGTGAACTGAAGAATTATATTACGGTCTACAGGTATGACGGAAGCGGAAAGAACCCGGTATTTGAGGAGATTCAGAAGGTTTCCACACTGAACGATTATCATTCCGCCACCAGCGCGGCCTGCGCCCTGCGGTTCTCCAGAGATGACACGAAGCTTCTGTGCACCAATGCCGGGGACAATACGGCAGGTCTTTTCCATGTGGATACAGAGACCGGACTGCTGGAGAAAATCTGTATTCTGCCAATTAGCGGGGACTACCCGAAGGCTATTGATTTCTTCCCGGATAATAAGCACATCATGTCATTGAACCATGAGAGCAATACCATCACCACCTTTGAGGTGCATTATGACAAAAACTATTTTACAGCCAAGGGAAAACCGATCTCCATTGAGACGCCCAACTGTGTTCTGGTGGCAGAAATTAAAGAGTAGTGTGGACAGACAGGCTACGATTTGCAGACCCCACGCGTATACGCGTGGGGTACTGCTTTGCAGGACGATACAGGAGAAAAATTTCTGCCCTTACATGCGAGCATGACGTGCAGAAGTTTTTCTCCTGTATCGTCTGCAAATCATAGCCTTGTACCCTTAAAAGTACAAATTATTTCCTGTCAGGGCTTGCAAAATATGGCGAAAGCACCTAAAATGGAGATAGAATTATGGTGTACATTGTGAAATGTACTGTGAGCCGGCGAAGGGCAACTTTTGTCGGCTCATAGAACTGTAATAAATTATTTATAAGAAAAGGAGAATGTATCATGAAATTTGTTGTTGAAACCTCAGCACGCCACGTACATGTAACACAGGAGGATCTGGAGACCCTGTTCGGTAAGGGTCATGAGCTGACCAAGAAGAAGGATCTGTCCCAGCCGGGTCAGTTTGCCTGCGAAGAGAAGGTAACCATCGTAGGAAGCAAGAAAGAGATGAAGGCTTCCATCCTGGGACCGGTTCGTCCGGAGACACAGGTAGAGCTGTCCCTGACAGACGCGCGTTCCATCGGCGTAGACGCTCCGATCCGTGAGTCCGGCGACATCGCAGGCAGCGGCGCATGTAAGCTGGTAGGACCGGCAGGCGAGGTTGAGCTGAAGGAAGGTGTAATCGCAGCAAAGCGTCATATCCATGCAACTCCGGAAGATGCTGAGAAGCTCGGCGTAAAGGATAAGGATGTTGTATCTGTAAAGATTGATACCGAGGGCAGAAGCCTGGTATTCGGCGATGTAGTTGTTCGTGTAAGCCCGAAGTACGCTCTGGCTATGCACATCGATACCGACGAGTCCAACGCAGCAGCTTGCGGACGCGAGGTATTTGGTGAGATCGTAAAATAATCGCGAAGGCAATGAGCAGTGCGTCAGATGGAGGAAACTCAGATGTCATGCCTGCATGAGCAGATGAGTTTTTGACAGATGACATAGGGCGAAGCCCACGCATGAGTGAGCTTGCTCACGAGTGCTACTGAAGGTAAATAAGAATTAAGGAGAATACATAGCTATGAAAATCTTAGTAATCAACTGCGGAAGCTCCTCGCTGAAATATCAGCTGATCGATATGGAGAATGAGTCCGTAATGGCAAAGGGTCTCTGCGAGAGAATCGGAATCGAAGGTTCCAAGCTGACACATAAGGCAAACGGCAAGGAAATGGTAATCGAGCAGGCTATGCCGGCACATACCGATGCAATCAAGCTGGTAATGCAGGCGCTGGTAGATCCGGAGTACGGTGTAATCAAGGATACCAAGGAGATTTCTGCAGTCGGACACCGCGTTCTGCACGGCGGAAAGGTTTACAGCGATTCTATCGTAGTTGACGAGGACGTAAAGCGCGTAATCCGCGAGTGCTTCGACCTTGGACCGCTGCACAACCCGGCAAACCTGATGGGTATCGAAGCATGCGAGGCAGCTATGCCCGGAACCCCGAACGTAGCAGTATGGGATACCGGATTCGGTATGAAGATGCCGGAGAAGGCATACCTCTATGCAATCCCCTATGAGTACTATGATAAATACAGCATCCGTCGTTACGGCTTCCATGGCACCAGCCATCTGTTCGTATCCGGCGAGGTTCTGAAGTTTGCTGAGCTTGACCCGGAGAAGGGCAAGGTTATCGTATGTCACTTGGGCAACGGAGCAAGTATCTCTGCATCCATCGGCGGCAAGTGCGTAGATACCTCCATGGGTCTTACCCCACTTGAGGGTCTGATCATGGGTACCAGAAGCGGCGATGTGGATCCGGCTGTTATCCAGTTCATCTGCAACAAAGAGGGCAAGGACGTCAACGAGGTTCTGAATATCCTGAACAAGAAGTCCGGTATCCTTGGCATGAGCGACGGCATCTCCAGCGATTTCCGTGATGTAGGAAAGGCAGCAGAGGAAGGCAACCATCATGCACAGGTAGCTCTGGATGCATTCATCTACCGTGTAGCAAAATACATCGGCGCGTACACAGCAGCCATGAACGGTGTAGACGCTATCGCGTTCACCGCAGGCGTAGGCGAGAACGATATCGAGAGCCGTAAGAAGATCTGTGAGTACCTGGGATACCTGGGCGTAGAGATCGACGACGAGGCAAATAACTGCCGCGGTAAGGTACAGATGATCTCCACTCCGAACTCCAAGGTTAAGGTAATGATTTACCCGACCAACGAGGAGCTGGCTATCGCGCGTGAGACACAGCGTCTGACCAAATAATTGCCATAAATAATTTTCTGTTGTAAGTGAAAATTACTTGACAAACCACTGCTGGGTGGTTATAATAGCCTAGTGTGCATTAGGAGAGAACTATGCTGATCAATTTGACAGATGTTTTGTCCTGTGAAGAAAAAGTGGTTAAGAGGACAGTGGAGACGGAGCTACAGTCTTTTGACATAAGCCTGGGAAGCTTTCCCCTGACGG
Organism: Clostridiaceae bacterium; assembly: GCA_902362725.1. Lineage (GTDB taxonomy): Bacteria > Bacillota > Clostridia > Lachnospirales > Lachnospiraceae > Laedolimicola > Laedolimicola ammoniilytica. The sequence continues at coordinate 69,354 of CABIXM010000018.1, forward strand.
AGGAAAAACCGCTTGCATTGATACTCACGAATCTGGGCGACGATAAGCTGCTGATAGAGGGTGAGTTTTCCGTGAAGGCGCAGATTCCCTGTGACCGCTGTCTGACGGAAGTAGAGGTGCCCATAGACGTTTCCTTTGAAAAGGAAGTGGATATGAAGCTTTCTGCGGAAGGAAGAATCGACGATCTGGACGAAACCGATTTTATCAATGGATACAACCTGGACACAGCAAAGCTGGTGTACGGAGAGCTTCTGGTCAACTGGCCCATGAAGACCCTGTGCAAGCCGGACTGCAAAGGCATTTGCAGAAAATGCGGGAAAAATCTCAACGACGGACCCTGCGGCTGTGATACGGTGGAGTTGGATCCGAGAATGGCGGTTATAGCCGAAATTTTTAAAAACAGCAAGTAAATCAGAGGAGGTGTAACCTATGTCTATTTGTCCTAAGAATAAATCTTCCAAAGGTAGAAGAGATAAGAGAAGAGCAAACTGGAAAATGAGTGCAATGAATCTTGTAAAGTGCAGCAAATGCGGCGCCCTGATGATGCCTCATCGTGTTTGCAAGTCCTGCGGATCTTACAATAAAAAAGAGATCATCGCTCAGGATTAATTCTGACGAAATGAGATGGAGCAGTAGAGTCGTAAGACTTTGCTGCTCTGTTTTTTCTACAAGACAGAAAATAGCACAATGGATCCTAAAATTGTACCTATAAAAGTACAAGAAAAAGCGAAAATAGTGCTTGCATTTCTCCTGAAACTATTATATACTAAACAAGTCGCAAGCGCGAAAGAAACATGGTCGATTGGTCAAGCGGTTAAGACGTCGCCCTCTCACGGCGAAAACAGGGGTTCGATTCCCCTATCGACTGCTGGAAAGCTTCTGGAAATCCAGAAGCTTTTTTATGTAACAGGAAATTCCTATGGAATTCCCTGTTACATAAAAAACCTCCGGGGGATGCGCACTCGGCACAGTGGTAGATGGTTGCTGAAGCAACCGTGCCTCGGCGCGAGAATGTGCCAATGGCACATTCTTTTTTTTACTTTATAGGAAAGACCGCCTCCGGCGCTCTCTTGAACGAAAAAGGCCCGCGCGGAGGCGGGCATGAAAACGGGACGG
>CABIXM010000019.1 GCA_902362725.1 Clostridiaceae bacterium
TCCCATTGTGTATTGATCTGGTTGAATCTGGTATGATTGATTTGAAATCCCTGATTTCTCAGAAATTTATGTTGGAGGATGCAGTAGAAGGACTGACACAGTTTGTCCAGAACCCCGCAGAAGCATGTAAGGCTGTGATGGTAACCGATCCGGACCTTTTGTAAAGCGTTCGGAGCATGGACATCGTGTAAATATTCGAGTCGCCGCGAGTACAAGTAGCGGCTCGTTCATTTTATATTAACAGGAGGATCCATGCCATGAGTACCACAATCAAAGATGTAGCGCGGGAGGCAGGCGTTTGCATCGCCACGGTTTCCCGTGCTTTTAATGAACCGGATTGCGTTTCGCAAGAGACGCTTAAGAGGGTCCATTCTGCTGCCAAACGGCTGAATTATTTACCCAATGCCCTGGCAAAGGGACTGATCACGCATTCTACCCAAACGATTGGTGTGCTGGTTCCAGATATTGATAATTTGTTTTATCCATGTGTTGTCAAGGGAATTGATGCTGCATGTTTTAAGAACAATCATTTGAGTATCCTGGCCAATACCTATGACAGTGTTGAAAGGGAACAGTATTATATTCGTTCATTAGGGGAACAGCGTATAGATGGATATATATTTGTAGGAACTCGCTCTACGGATCTGAAGGACAGTGAGCATATCATTAAACTGGCCAAACACAAGCCGGTTGTAATGGTTTATAGTGACCTTTCGGCCTATGGTGTTTGTTCCATTGTGACAGATGATGTTGCTGTGGTTAGTCGTGTTACAAAATCTCTGTTTGAACAGGGACATCAGCGTGTGGCTTTGTTTTCATCTGATGTGCCGCATATGACCTATCTGGATAAGCAGCATGGGTACGAGCAGGCACTGGAAGAAATAAGACGATCTGATGATGCTGTCATTTACAGGGGTCAGCCGTATATTACGGGCGGATATCAATGTATGGAACGAATGCTTCAGGAATTTTCGCCCGAGACCATGCCTACAGCAGTGATGGTCATCAGTGATCAGATGGCACTGGGTGCTTGGCGATGTTGCGAAGACCATGGAATTCGTATTCCAGATGAAATCAAGATTGTTGGATACAGTGGTACAACGTTGATGCGTAAACTGCTGCCTTCCCTGCAAACGGTGGATCAAATGCCTGATAAGCTGGGACATCTGGCAGTGAACATGATTATATCCATGAAAAATGGTGAATATCCGAACATGAAGCAAATAATTTTTGATCCGGTTCTTGGTTAAAAAGGATGGAAAAATATGAATCAATATATTCTTGCCCATGATCTGGGCACGTCCGGTGACAAAGCAACTTTATTTACTATTGAGGGGAACTTGGAAAAAAGTGTGATTGCCAGCTATCCGACCCGGTATCAGGCTGAAAATCACGTAGAACAGGAACCGGAGGATTGGTACAAAGCAGTTTGCCATTCTACACGGGAGCTTTTGGATGGCATTGATCCAGGGGCAGTGGTCGGTGTCAGCTTCAGCGGGCATATGATGGGAGCTGTCCTTTTGGGAGAGGATGGGCAGGTTCTGCGCCCGGCATTGATTTGAGCGGATCAGCGTGCTGTGGAGCAGCGGGATGCGATTTCTGCACAGATTGGCGACGAAGAATTTTACCGGATTACCGGAACGAGGAATAATCCGACGACAGGTCTTGCCAAGCTGCTCTGGGTTTGCGAAAATGAGCATTTACGGCCGGCAAAATTAATAAACTGCAAGGATTATATTGCATATCGGCTTACTGGAGAGATTGGTACGGATTATTCAGACGCTTCAGGTACAGGAGCTTTTGATCTGAATCAATTTGACTGGTCGGATGAAATCCTCGAAACAATGGGAATTTCCAGGGACGTTATGCCGGAACTTCAGGCTTCCGTAGATTTAGTTGGCACTGTTACAGCTGAAGCAGCCAGAGCTAGCGGTCTGTTGGCTGGAACCCCGGTATTTCGCGGCTGTGGTGACGGTACAGCAGCCACAGTAGGTGCCGGTGTAACACGTAAGGGAGAATGCTATTGCTGCCTGGGTTCGTCTGCCTGGGTTGCTTGTGCAGATGATGCTCCCTTATTGGACAAAGAAATGCGTACATTTAACCTGGCTGGTATTCAAAAAGGCAGTGTTTTCCCAATTGGAACCATGCAGGCAGCTGGGGTTTCCTATAACTGGATGAGGGATGAACTTTGCCAGCGGGAACAGTTGGAGGCCGAACGAGATGGAAAAAATATCTATGATTGTATTAATAGCCAGATTGCCCAGGTTCCGTTTGGAGCAAATGGTGTGATTTATCTTCCTTATCTTTTAGGCGAGCGGAGTCCATGGTGGGATGATCGTGCAAAGGGAGCATTCTTAGGTCTTCGGAAATCAACAACACATGCAGATATGCTGCGTGCGGTTATGGAAGGCATCAGTTATAATTTGGCACTGAATCTTGATGTTTTACGCCAACGGCATCAGTTTCGTGAGATTCGTGTCATGGGTGGTTGTGCTAAAGAGATTGTTTGGAGACAGATTTTGGCAGATATGTTTGGACTTCCGGTTCAGAAGCTTAATCATTTGGATGAAGCATGCTCCATGGGAGCGGCTGTTGTTGCAGGCATTGGTGTCGGCATATTTGCAGACAGTGGTGCAGTTGCAAAATTTGTTCAGACCGACGGCGTTTCTGTACCACAGCCAGATGCATCAGAATTTTATAAAAACCAAATTGGGTCCTTTGCTGAAAGTTACCGTCGTTTACAGGGCTTATTTTGAGCAAATGATACTCCATTGGACTGAGAAGCAGGAGGAGACAACGGAGTAGATGATGGTGAAAAGATAATCGCTAAGTGTCCTGAGTAGCAAGCGCAAGCATATCGAGTGTTCTGAACCAACTTAAGAGTTGGATTAGAACACTCGATATTTTTTACTCTATAGGAAATACCGTGTTACATTAAAGTGCGAAAGTCATAATTTCTATAGAGCAAAAAGTCCCTCCGGGGGATCGCACTGCGGCGGAATGGAATCATGTCGCTTATGCGACCCGCCGCAGGCGGATGCTTAAGGATCTGTCTGGGACTGGAGCTTAAGAGAAGGCCCGCTCAAATTTGCGGATGTTCTGGAGCTTTCCGATGACCACGATGATATCCTCCTTCAGGAACTCGTAGTCCGGGGCAAACTCGATGATGGTATCCTGCTGATGCTCGATGGCGATGATATTCAGACTATATTTTTTACGGATATTGATTTCCCGGATGGTTTTGCCCACAAGGGAGTCGCTGACCGGAACCTGTTGGATCTCGATGTCGTTGTCCAGGAAGATGAAGTCCAGAAAGTTGCCGGAGATGAGGCGCTTGCCCAGGCGGGTGGCCATGTCGCGTTCCGGATAGACCACTTCGGCGCCGATTTTCTCCAGGACGGCGCCCTGGTCCTGGCTGGTGGCTTTGGAGATGACGCGGGGGACACCGAGGGAGACCACGTTCAGGGTGGTCAGGATGCTGGTGTCGATTTTACTGCCGATGCAGACCACGACAGTATCGCAGTTCTGGATGCCGACCTCGGAGAGGGCCTCTTTGGAGAGGTTGTCGCATACAAAGGCGTATTCGGTGTACTGCCGCATGGCCTTGACCTTTTCTTCATTCTGATCGACGACGATGACTTCCTTTCCGGCTTCCGCCAGGGTGATGGCCAGTGCGGTGCCGAAGCGGCCCAGGCCGATGATTCCGAAGATGGAGCTGTCTTTTTTCTTTTTCATATTCATGATAATGATCTCCCTTTATATAAGTAAGGTTATTTTTAAAAGTTTTGTAAGTATTTCATAGCTGATTCCTTATGGTGCAAATTACCTGGGTTTTACAGAATCGTGATCGTGTAGAACCTGTTATGTCAACCAATGGTAATGGATTCCTCCGTGTACCGGACGTTCTGCTCCGGCCGTTCAATCCACATGGTGATAATCGTAAATGCGCCCAGTCTTCCGATAAACATCAGGAAAATCAGGATCAGCTTACTGGCTGCATGCAGATCGGCCGTGATTCCCGTGGACAGTCCGACGGTGCCGAAGGCGGAGACAACCTCAAAAAGCAGCTGTCTCATTTCAAAGGAAGGTTCCAGGAGACAGAGCAGAAAGGTTCCGATGAGAACGGCACAGAGGGACAGCTGGGTAATCAGAAAGGCCCGGGAGGTATTCTCTGGTGAAATGCTCCGGTGAAAGGCTCCCATGTGCCGTTTGTTCAGGGCGCTCCGCATGGTCTGCATCAGAATAAAGAAGGTGCTGGTCTTGATACCGCCTCCGGTGGAACCGGGGGACGCGCCGATAAACATCAGCAGAATCATCACAAAGAGTCCCGCGTTGGAAAAATCATTTAAAGGGTAGGTGGCAAAGCCGGCAGTCCGGGCGGTGACGCTATTGAAAAACGCGCCAATCCAGGGCATATGCTCCGTAAAACGAAAGACCAGGGTGCCGGCAGTCAGAAGCGTCAGTGTGGTGCTTATAACCACCTTAGAGTGGAGGGTCAGCTTCCGGAAGGAACGGTTTTTCAGGACGTCCAGAATCACCAGGAAGCCCAGGCCGCCGAAGATAATCAGGCCGCCGGTAACCAGGTTCAGCAGGATGTCGTTCTGATAAGGAATGAGGCTCTGGCCACCGCCTAAAATGTCGAAGCCGGCATTATTAAAGGAAGAAACGGAATGAAAGATACTGATTCCGAGCGCCTTCAGGGGCGGATAGTCCCGGACAAAGACCGGAAAGCTCAGGAGCGCGCCTACTGTTTCGAAAATTAAGGTGGTAAGCAAGATAGCCTTTAACAGTCGGACGATGCCCCTGAAGTTGTCCACATTGAGGGCTTCCTTCAAAAGAAGCCGGCTCTTAAAGCCTACCCGCCGTTTGGTAGCCAGCATAAGGCCTGCGCCCATGGAGGTGAAGCCCAGACCGCCGGTCTGGATAAGCAGCGCCAGAATCACCCGGCCGAAGACCGTATAGGTGTCTCCGGGGTCTACGGTCACCAGGCCTGTGACACAGGTGGCGCTGGTGGCGGTAAAAAGCGCGTCCAGAAAGCTGGTATGGACGCCGGGGCGTAAGGATACCGGCAGCATGAGAAAACAGGCTCCGGTCAGGATAATCAGGAAAAAGCCCGCGACAATCAGTCTTGCGGGCGGCTGGTTTTTAATAAAGCGTAAAATATGTTTCATAGGATCTCCCTTGTTTTTTTAACGACATGCCTCTATTATACGAGGAAAAGGTGGAAGGAACAAGAGATTCGGGAAAATTTAAGAAAAAATCAAACTCTATTTTCAACGCCAACGGTCAACAGAGTTGACATACTAACGTAGTAACGTATAAAATAAGGTTGTAAAATTTTATAGAAACGATCCATTATAAAATGCAGGTGATATCATGAAAATAACCTATATCAACCACAGTGGCTTTTTGGTTGAATCCGGCGACTGTTACTATATTTTCGACTATTACAGGGGTGAATTGCCCTCTCTCGACAGAAAAAAAGAGGTGATTGTCTTTTGCAGTCACTTCCATGAGGATCATTTTAATCCCAAAATCTTCGAAATGCTTGACCATATGGGGATGATGTATCAGGCAATTTTGGCGAAAGATATACGCAACAGGAACCACCTGTCGAATATAAAAATTACATACGCCTATCACGATCAAACCTATGAACTGGACCATGGTACCCGGGTCGATACGTTACTTTCTAACGATAGCGGCGTCGCATTTATCGTTCAAACGAAAGAGGGCACGATTTACCATGCCGGCGACTTAAACGACTGGTATTGGGAAGGAGAGCCGGAAGCGGATAACCGGCGGCTCACTTCGGCGTATCGTGCGGAAATCCGGAAAATTAAGGGCCTGCACTTTGACGCTGCATTCGTTCCCCTTGATCCGAGGCAGGAAGCCCACTATGCCGATGGAATTCTGTATTTTCTGGAAAATGTAGATTGCAATGCTGTTTTTCCCATGCATTATTGGGAGGACGCCAGCGTAATAAAGCGGTTTATCACGGAATATCCGCAATACAAATCACGTATAAAAAACACAGAATGCGCAAAAGGAGAAGTGCTATGAAATTTAAGATGATTCATGAAAACTATAATGTATCCGATCTGGACCGTTCTATAAAATTCTACAACGAAGCTCTCGATCTGCACGAAGTGAGACGAAAGACAGCCAATGATTTTATCATTGTATATCTGAGTAATGAGGTAAGTGATTTTGAGCTGGAGCTTACCTGGCTGAAAGAGCATCCGCAGCCCTATAATCTGGGCGAATGTGAATTTCACCTGGCATTCCGGGCGGACGATTATGAAGCGGCGCATAAAAAGCACAAAGAGATGGGCTGCATTTGCTTTGAAAATGAAGAAATGGGGATCTATTTTATCGAAGATCCGGATGGCTACTGGCTTGAAATTTTGCCGTAAAGCTGTCTGTTATGAAAACGCTGCAATTTTTTTGGAGGAAATGGCACTTGCACCGCCTACAAAACCATGTTATGATTTAGCAGTGAATAGTAGTGAAACAAATGTTAGCAAAGGCTAACCTTTGAAAACAGGAGGACAGTCAAATGTCAATTTTGGTAACAGGCGGTGCGGGCTTTATCGGAAGCCACACCTGTGTAGAGTTATTGAATGCGGGCTATGAGGTAGTAGTTGTAGATAATCTGTATAATGCAAGTGAAAAAGCGCTGGAGCGCGTGGAGCAGATTACAGGAAAGAAGGTTACGTTCTATGAGGCGGATATTCTGGATCGTGACGCCCTGAACGCCATCTTTGATAAGGAGCAGATTGAATCCGTTATTCATTTTGCAGGCTACAAGGCCGTGGGTGAGTCGGTACGCAAGCCCATCGAGTATTACTATAATAATATTACCGGAACTCTGATTCTCTGTGACGTGATGAGAAAGCACAACGTAAAGAACATTGTGTTCAGTTCCTCTGCTACCGTATACGGTGATCCGGCATTTATCCCGATTACCGAGGAATGCCCCAAGGGTAAGATTACCAACCCCTATGGACAGACCAAGGGCATGCTGGAGCAGGTGCTGACTGATATCTTTGTATCCGATCCGGAGTGGAGAGTGGTACTGCTTCGTTACTTCAATCCCATCGGCGCCCACAAGAGCGGCCTCATCGGCGAGGATCCGAAGGGCATTCCGAACAACCTGGTTCCCTATGTGGCGCAGGTAGCCATCGGCAAGCTGAAATGCCTGGGCGTCTTCGGAAATGACTATGATACCCACGACGGAACCGGCGTGCGTGATTACATTCACGTGGTAGATCTGGCAAAGGGACATGTGGCAGCGATTCAAAAGGTAGAGAAGACCGAGCCCGGCGTACTGATTTACAATCTGGGTACCGGAAAGGGCTACAGCGTTCTGGATGTGGTCCATGCCTTTGAGAAGGCCTGCGGCAAGGAGATTCCCTATGAGATCAAGCCGCGCCGTGCAGGCGATATTGCCACCTGTTATGCAGATCCCACCAAGGCAAAGAAGGAGCTGGGCTGGGTAGCAGAGTATGGCATTGAAGAAATGTGTGAGGATTCCTGGAGATGGCAGACCATGAACCCGAACGGTTATGCAGACTAAGATAAGAGTTGGAATATAGAACTGCTTCGGGATACTGCTGCTGAATAGCGGCAGTATCCCCTTTTTGTGGAATAGAAACTATTTTTATATAGAAACTATTTTTATATCGTATGAAAAATTAATTACAGGGGAGAAAACATGAGAAAAGGATTTGACAATGAAAAATATCTGGCTATGCAGTCGGAGCATATCCGGGAGCGCATCGCCCAGTTTGACAATAAGCTGTATCTGGAATTCGGCGGAAAGCTCTACGACGATTATCACGCGTCCCGCGTTCTGCCGGGCTTTGAGCCGGACAGCAAGCTGCGGATGCTGATGCAGCTGGCCGATCAGGTAGAGATCGTCATCGTAATCAGCGCGGAGGATATCGAAAAGAATAAGGTGCGCGGCGATCTGGGAATCACCTACGATTCCGATTTGCTCCGCCTGAAGGCTATCTTCGAGTCCAAGAACCTCTATGTGGGCAGCGTCTGCATTACCCATTTCGCAGGCCAGTACAGCGCGCAGATGTTCCAGAGCCGTCTGGAGAAAATGGGCGTAAAGGTATACCGCCATTACCTGATTCCGGGATACCCGAATAATATTCCCTTTATCGTAAGTGACGAGGGCTACGGCCACAACGAATACATCGAGACTACCAAGCCGCTGGTGGTTGTCACTGCGCCGGGACCGGGAAGCGGAAAGATGGCTACCTGTCTGTCCCAGCTCTATCATGAGCATAAGCGCGGCGTCCGTGCGGGTTATGCCAAGTATGAGACCTTCCCCATCTGGAATCTGCCCCTCGGCCATCCGGTAAATCTGGCTTACGAGGCGGCTACCGCGGATCTGAACGACGTCAATATGATTGACCCCTATCATCTGGAGGCGTATGGAAAAACTACGGTAAATTATAACCGGGACGTGGAGATCTTCCCGGTGCTGCGCGCCATGTTTATGGAGATTTACGGGGAATGCCCCTACAAGTCCCCCACAGATATGGGCGTCAATATGGCCGGCAACTGTATCATAGACGACGAGGCCTGCCGGGAGGCATCCGGACAGGAGATTATCCGCCGCTACTATCAGACGCTGGTCAATATCGCCCGGGGCAAATCCAAAGAGGAAGAGGCTTACAAAATCGAGCTGCTGATGAATAATGCGGGCGTATGCACGAAGGATCGTAAAGTAGTACCGGCAGCCCTGGCCCGCGCCGAGGAAACCGGACACACAGCCGCAGCCATCGAGCTGCCGGACGGCACCCTGCTTACAGGCAAGACCAGCGATCTGATGGGAGCCTGCTCCGCCCTGCTTATTAAGGCGTTGAAGCATCTGGCAGGCATTGACGAGGAGGTACTTCTGATTACTCCCAATGTCATTAAGCCGATCCAGAAGCTGAAGGTAGAGTATCTGGGCAGCCGCAATCCGCGTCTTCACATGGAAGAGGTTCTGATTGCCCTGTCCTCCAGCACAGAGAGCAACCCGCTGGCAGATCTGGCTCTCCGCCAGCTTCCGAATCTCCGGGGCAGCCAGGTGCATACCTCCCGGATGCTGAACGCGGCAGATGAAAAGACTTTCCAGAAACTGGGAATCATGCTGACCTCTGAGGCGAAATAGATACAGAGAATGGGATTAGTGCCCGGAACTGACGCACTTCTGCAGGAATAACAGGAGTGTGTCGGTTCCGGGCCTTGTTTTATTTAGAAATTATTTAGAAATTAGATGTATTGTATATAGCTATACATGGTGTTACAATAGTAATAAAGGAGGTGATAAATGATGGCAGCTAAAACAGCAAATGTGACAGCCAGAATTCAGCCGGATATCAAAGAACAGGCAGAGGCTATCCTGGAAAAACTGGGCATTCCGGTATCTGTGTTTATTGATATGGTATACCGTCAGATCATTATGCGGGATGGGATTCCTTTTGCCTTGGAAATCCCGGAAAAATTTTCCACAAGAGATACATTATCAAAAGAAGATTTTGATACTATCATGCAGACCGGACTGACGCAGGCAAAAAGAGATGAATCTTTATCTGTGGAGGAAGCATTTCAAGAACTGAAAATGGAGAGGTAGGGTATACGGTGAGAAAGTATGAAGTAAAAATCACCAGGCAGGCTCTGACACAGATGAAGGAAATTACGTATTATATTTCATGTGAGTTGTGTGCGCCAGAAGCGGCCAATATACTTGCCGATAAAATGGAAAAAGCAATGTTAACATTGTCAGAACTTCCGCAAAAGTACGCATTATTAGATGAAGAGAATGATAAAGTTCAGGTGATGGCAATTATTTACAATAAAAGAGATCAGATAAAACAGCTTCAAAATTTGGATAGATTAGAGTAAAAAATAAGCTGTGAAACCGGGACTGTCCGCTGAGACAGTCCCGGTTTTTGCTGATGCGCACTCGGCGCAGTGGTAGATGGTTGCCAAGGCAACCGCGCCTCGGCGCGAGAATCCTGCGTTGCAGGATTCTATTTTCACGCTTATAGAAAGCTTAGTTCTGATGTTCATTCCGGTATTCCAGCGCCGCTGCCACAAAGCCCCGGAACAACGGATGGGGCCGGTTCGGCCTGGATTTTAATTCCGGATGGGCCTGCGTCGCCAGGAAGAACGGGTGATCTTTCAGCTCGATCATTTCCACAATCCTTCCATCCGGCGAAATACCGGAAAGCGTCATCCCAGACTGACGCAGCACCTCACGGTAATCATTGTTGACCTCATACCGATGGCGATGACGCTCATGAATGGTCTCCTCGCCGTACAGCTCGTAAGCCTTTGTATCCTTATCCAGAATACACGGATAAGAACCAAGCCGCAGGGTACCGCCGATATCCTCGATTCCATCCTGATCCGGCATCAGATGAATCATCGGATGCGTGGTATTCGGATCCAGCTCCACACTGTGGGCGTCCTCATATCCGATGACATGGCGGGCAAACTCCACAATGGCCATCTGCATACCCAGGCACAGCCCCAGGAAAGGAATATTATTTTCACGGGCATAGCGGATGGCGCTGATCTTACCCTCGATACCGCGATCGCCGAAGCCGCCCGGCACCAGAATACCGTCCACATCGGACAGATACTCCGCCGCATTGGCGTCGTTGACCAGCTCGGAATCCACCCATTTCAGATCTACCACAGAGTGGCTGGCGATACCGCCGTGCTTCAGGGCCTCCACCACACTGATGTAAGCGTCATGCAGCTGGATATATTTTCCAACGATGGCAATATGAACCTCGGAAGTCGGATGGCGAAGAGCTTCCACCATAGAAGTCCAGTCCGTCAGATCCGGTTCCGGACAGGGAAGGTGCAGACATTCGCAGGCCACCTGCGCCAGATGCTCCTTCTCCATAGCCAGCGGAGCCTCGTAGAGATACTCCACATCCAGGTTCTGAAGCACATGGGAGCTGGGCACATTACAGAACAGGGCAATCTTGTCCTTCAGATGGTTGTCCAGCGGATGCTCGCTCCGGCAGACGATAATATCCGGCCAGATCCCCATACCCTGCAGATCCTTCACAGAAGCCTGGGTCGGCTTGGTCTTCAGCTCGCCGGACGCCTTAATATAAGGAATCAGGGTCACATGAATCAGAATCGCGTTCTCATGGCCCACATCGTGCTGGAACTGACGGATCGCCTCCAGAAACGGCTGACTCTCAATATCGCCGACGGTGCCGCCCACCTCAATGATGGCAATATGGGTCTCATCCTCATTGAAATTGCGGTAAAAACGGCTCTTAATTTCGTTTGTAATATGGGGGATAACCTGCACCGTGCCTCCGCCGTAATCGCCGCGGCGCTCCTTGTGCAGAACAGACCAGTAGATTTTACCGGTAGTAACGTTGGAATTTTTCGTCAGAGATTCATCGATAAAGCGCTCATAGTGACCGAGATCCAGGTCGGTCTCAGCGCCGTCGTCCGTCACGAACACCTCGCCGTGCTGAACGGGATTCATCGTACCGGGGTCGATATTGATATAGGGGTCAAACTTCTGCATGGTCACCTTGTAGCCCCGGGCTTTCAGAAGACGGCCCAGAGAAGCGGCAGTAATACCCTTACCGAGACCAGAGACCACTCCGCCGGTGACAAAGACGTATTTAACAGGCATGTGCGATACCTCCTTCAAAAGATATTTAATAGCGGGATAACAGGTAATAAAGAAAGAATCCTGTTCCATAAAAATAACTGAATCATTATACTACTGCGATGGGGAAAAATCCAGATGAAATACGCCGAAAAAATTAGGGAAATGAGGAACAAAATAAAGAAAAAATTGTGGCTGGATCGGACAGTTCAGCCCGCGCCATTCGCAAAAACGCTCCTTTGGAGCTCTCCGCTGCTGTCGCAGCTCATTTTTGCTCATATCGTGGCGCTCCCTCCATGGTTCCATACATGCGGATTTTCATGCGAGCATGAAATCCGCATGCACGGAACCATGGGCTGAACTTGTTTACAGAAATTTCAGATTTTTCCATATTGCTTTATCCAATTCCGGACATTATAATAGAAGTGTTACGTCTGGAAAATAAAACCCATTTTCCGGAGCGTGACATACAAGGAGGAGAAAGATGGAAGAACATAACAACAATTCCAACCGCCCCTCCGGAGGCGGAGATAACAATAAGAATCCGAAGAATCGTCAGAGCATCCTGATGTTCCTGATCATCGCCATGGTAGCGATTCTGTTCTGGAATTACATCGGAAGCATGGGTAACAGCAGCAACACCATCACCTACGACGAATTCGTACAGATGCTGGACGAGGGTAAAGTAGCTAAAGTCGAGATCAACTCCGGCAGCCTGAAAATTACAGCCAAAAACAAAGATGCCCTGGGCCGGGAACAGATTTACACCACCGGTACCGTACCGGATTACCAGCTGCAGGAACGCCTGGAAAAAGCCGGAGTCGAATATTCCGCGCCTGTCGAGGATATGAGAGACATCATCCTGTCTGCCGTGATTAACATCATCCTGCCCATCGTACTGCTGTGGGGCGCATTCGCCCTGCTCATGCGCAGAATGGGCGGCGGAGGCGGCATGATGGGCATGAACGTCGGTAAAAGCAAAGCCAAAGTCTACATCGAAAAAGACACCGGCGTCACCTTCAAAGACGTAGCCGGAGAAGAAGAGGCCAAAGAATCTCTGCAGGAAGTCGTAGACTTCCTCCATAATCCGGGCAAATACGCCCAGATCGGAGCCAAGCTCCCCAAAGGAGCATTGCTCGTAGGCCCGCCGGGAACCGGAAAAACACTGCTGGCCAAAGCCGTAGCAGGAGAGGCGCACGTACCGTTCTTCTCCCTGTCCGGCTCGGATTTCGTAGAAATGTTCGTCGGCGTGGGAGCATCCCGTGTCCGCGACCTGTTCCAGGAAGCCAAGAAGCACTCTCCCTGCATCATCTTCATCGATGAGATCGACGCCATCGGCAAAAGCCGGGACGGCCGCCTGGGCGGAGGCAACGACGAGCGCGAACAGACCCTGAACCAGCTCCTTGCGGAAATGGACGGTTTCGACAGCCACACCGCATGTCTGGTCCTGGGCGCTACCAACCGCCCCGAAGTTCTGGATCCCGCGCTGTTACGTCCGGGCCGCTTTGACCGCCGTATCATCGTAGACAGACCCGACCTGAAAGGCCGCGTAGACATCCTGAAAGTCCATTCCAAAAACGTCAAAATGGACGAAACCGTAGACCTGGACGCCATCGCCCTGGCCACCAGCGGAGCCGTAGGATCCGATCTCGCCAATATGATCAACGAGGCCGCCATCCTTGCGGTAAAGAATGGCCGCCAGGCCGTATCCCAGAAAGACCTCTTCGAATCCGTAGAAGTCGTTTTGGTGGGCAAAGAAAAGAAAGACCGCATCATGAGTAAAGAAGAGCGCCGTATCGTGTCCTACCATGAAGTAGGCCACGCCCTGGTAAGCGCCCTCCAAAAAGACGCCGAGCCCGTCCAGAAAATCACCATCGTACCGAGAACCATGGGAGCCCTGGGCTACGTAATGCAGGTACCGGAAGAAGAAAAATACCTGAATACCAAAAAAGAAATCGACGCCATGCTGGTAGGTCTCCTGGCCGGCCGCGCCGCTGAAGAAATCGTCTTTGACACCGTCACCACCGGAGCTGCCAACGACATCGAAAAAGCCACCCGCCTGGCCAGAGCCATGGTCACTCAGTACGGCATGTCCGAAAAATTCGGTCTCATGGGCCTGGAAGTCCAGGAAAACGAATACCTGAACGGCCGCACCGTCATGAACTGCGGCGACGCTACTGCAGCCGAAGTAGACATGGAAGTCATGAAGATCCTGAAAGCTTCCTATGAGGAAGCGAAGCGTCTCCTGAACGAGAACCGCGAAGTCATGGACAAGATCGCCGACTTCCTGATCCAGAAAGAAACGATCACCGGCAAGGAATTCATGAAGATCTTCCGTGAGGTCAAAGGCCTTCCGGATCCGGACCAACCAGTGGAGGCTCCGCAGGAGCCGACCGCGTCCTCGTTAAGCGGCGAGGAGGCCGGTGCTCCGACCACCATATCGCACAACGAACCAGAAGCATAACGTAACACCTTTCAAAGACAGGCCTGGGCGGAAAAATACATTTCCTAAGGAGCCCCTGATGTGGGGCGAACGGGGAAAAGTATTTTTCCGCCCAGGCCGTCCGTATAAAAGGAGCCCTATCCCATGCAATTCAACATCGAAGAAGAACTGAAAAAACTCCCCGCCAAACCCGGCGTCTACCTCATGCACGATGAGAAAGACGCGATTATCTATGTCGGCAAAGCCATCTCCCTGAAAAATCGCGTCCGCCAATACTTCCAGTCGAGCCGCAACAAAGGACCAAAAATCGAGCAAATGGTCACCCACATTGCCCGCTTCGAATACATTATCACCGACAGCGAACTGGAAGCGCTGGTTCTGGAATGTAACCTCATCAAAGAGCATCGCCCCAAATACAACACCATGCTCATGGATGATAAGACTTATCCGTATATCAAGGTAACAATAAACGAACCCTACCCCCGTGTCTTATTTTCCAGAATGCTGAAAAAAGATAAAGCCAAATACTATGGTCCTTACACCAGCGCAGGGGCCGTCAAAGACACCATCGACCTCGTTCACAAACTCTACAAAATCCGCACCTGCCACCGAGTGCTGCCACGGGATATCGGTAAAGACCGCCCCTGTCTAAACTACCACATCCACCAGTGCGACGCCCCCTGCCAGGGTTACATTTCCCAGGAAGAATATAGAAAAAACATAGGGAAAGTATTAGACTTCCTGAACGGCAACTACGCCCCGCTCCTGAAAGAACTGGAAGAAAAAATGCAGGCTGCTTCAGACGCCATGGAATTTGAAAAAGCCATCGAATACCGCGACCTCCTGAACAGCGTTAAACAGATCGCCCAGAAGCAGAAAATCACCAACAGTGACATGGAAGACAAAGATATCATCGCCATGTCCGTTGACGGCTGGGACGCCGTGGTCCAGGTATTCTTCATCCGCGACGGCCGCCTGATCGGCAGAGACCATTTCTACCTGAAAACCTACGATGGGGAACCAAAAAGCACGATACTCGGCAGCTTCATCAAACAGTTCTATGCCGGAACCCCGTATATTCCCCGGGAACTGATGCTGGAATGCGAGGTCGAAGACCACGAGCTCATAGAACAGTGGCTGACCGCCCGCAAAGGCCACCGGGTTTACCTGCGTGTTCCCAAAATCGGCGAAAAAGAAAAGCTGGTAGAGCTGGCAAAAAAGAACGCTGCCCTGGTCCTGAGCCAGGATCGGGAGCGCATCAAGCGGGAAGAAGGCCGTACCATCGGCGCCATGAAAGAGATTGCAGACATTCTGGGCATGCAAGGCATCCAGCGCATCGAAGCCTTCGATATCTCGAATACCAACGGCTTCGAATCCGTCGGCTCCATGGTCGTCTACGACCATGGCAAGCCCAAACGCAGCGACTACCGCAAATTTAAAATCCGCACCGTCAAAGGCCCCGACGACTACGCCAGCATGCGCGAAGTCCTGACGCGCCGCTTCACCCACGGCATAGAAGAAAGCCGGGAACTGAAAGAACAGGACCGACCCGAGGAACTGGGGAGCTTTACTAAATTTCCCGATCTGCTGATGATGGACGGCGGCCGGGGCCAGGTCAATATCGCTTTACAGGTACTGGACGAGCTGGGCCTCGATATCCCGGTCTGCGGTATGGTCAAAGACGACAACCACCGCACCCGCGGTCTCTATTATCGTAATGTAGAGCTGCCCATTGACCGCAACTCCGAAGGCTTCCGCCTGATTACCCGGATCCAGGACGAAGCCCACCGCTTCGCCATCGAATACCATCGATCCTTAAGAAGCAAAGAACAGGTCCACTCCGTCCTGGACGACATTGAAGGCATCGGCCCGGCCAGACGGAAAGCCCTGATGCGCCATTTTCAATCGCTGGAAGCCATCCGGGAGGCCGACGTGGACGCCCTGGCCGACGTCCCGTCCATGAACCGGGCCGCTGCGGAAAAAGTATGGAAATTTTTCCATTGAGATGAAGGATATGCCTTGTCCCGTCCTGCAACAGTATGATAAAATAGAGATAACGTCCGAGACAGGACACATACGAAATAAACTGGAAAAATAAGGAAGAGAGGAACAACCATGGGCAATATACAAACTGTAGACATGCTGTTGATGGTAGAAAAACTGAACCTGAAAAACCTGACCCCGGATATCGACCTGACTGGCAGAAAGCTGGCGTCCCCGGAGATCAACCGTCCGGCTATCCAGCTGTCCGGCTACTTCGAGCATTTCGCCACAGAGCGTGTGCAGATCCTGGGATACGTAGAGTACACCTACCTGCAGAGCAGAAGCGACGAGGAGAAAAAGCCGATATACGAGCGCTTCTTCTCCAGCAATATCCCCTGCGTGGTCTACACCTCCCGCACCGAGCCGGAGCCCTACGCCCTGGAAATGGCGAACAAATACGACGTACCGGTATTCTATTCCGATAAGAAGACTTCCAACTTCATGGCGGCCATCATCGGCTGGCTGAACGTGCAGCTGGCGCCCCGTATCTCTATCCACGGCGTACTGGTAGACGTATACGGCGAGGGCGTTCTGATTATGGGCGAGAGCGGCATCGGAAAAAGCGAGGCGGCCCTGGAGCTGATTAAGCGGGGTCACCGTCTGGTTACCGACGACGTGGTCGAGATCCATAAGGTCAGCGACGACACCCTGGTAGGCCGTTCCCCGGAGATCACCAAGCACTTCATCGAGCTGCGCGGCATCGGTATCGTGGACGTGAAGACGCTGTTCGGTGTGGAGTGCGTCAAGGAGACGCAGGCCATCGACATGGTCATTAAGCTGGAAGACTGGGATAAGGATAAGGAATACGACCGCCTGGGCCTGACCGAGGAGTACACAGAATTCCTGGGCAATAAGGTAGTCTGCCATTCCCTGCCTATCCGTCCGGGCCGGAACCTGGCCATCATCGTAGAGACTGCAGCAGTCAATAACCGTCAGAAGAAGATGGGCTACAATGCGGCCCAGGAGCTGTACCGCCGCGTACAGGAAAGCATGGCAAGAAAGAACTAAAAAAGATATTGGGGGATATGGGAAATGAAAAAATATTGTTTCGGAGCGGATATCGGCGGAACCACCGTGAAACTGGGGCTCTTTGACGCAGACGGCATTGTCCTGGATAAATGGGAGATTCCGACCCATACAGAAAATGGGGGAGCAGCTATCCTGCCGGATATGGCAAGGGCTGTGTTAGACAAGATAGAAGAGAAGAAGCTGGATAAAGACGGTATCGCAGGCATCGGCGTGGACGTACCGGGACCGGTGGCCGCAGACGGCAGCGTACCCCACACAGCGAATCTGGGCTGGGGCTATAAGGCTGTAACCAGAGAGCTTTCCGAACTCACCGGACTTCCTTGCAAGGCCGGTAACGACGCCAATGTGGCGGCCCTCGGCGAGATGTGGCTGGGCGGCGGCAAGGGCCATCGAGACGTATTGATGATTACCCTGGGAACCGGCGTGGGCGGCGGTATCGTCATCGACGGCCAGATTCTGGTGGGAGCGCATGGCGCAGGCGGCGAGATCGGCCATATCCATGTGAAAGACGGCGAAGAGAGCTGCTGCGGCTGTGGCAACAGGGGCTGCCTGGAGCAGTACGCGTCGGCCACCGGTATCGCCCGCCTGGAGCGGGAGTGGCTGGAGAAGAGCGACGAACCTTCCGTTTTACGCGACCGCGAAATCAGTGCCAAAGCAGTCTTTGACGCAGTAAAAGAGGGCGACGCCCTGGCAAAGAAGGTAGCAGATGAATTTGGCGCGTACCTGGGTAAGGCCGTTGCCTCCATGACCGCCATTCTCGATCCGGAGGTCATCGTTATCGGAGGCGGCGTATCCAAGGCCGGCCCGATTCTGTTGGACTATGTGCGGAAACACTACCAGCCGGTGGCTTATAAGTCCACCCGTGACACCGCCTTCGCCCTGGCGGAGCTGGGCAATGACGCAGGCATCTACGGCTGCGCGAAGCTGATGCTGGACTAGAACGAAAAGAGGCGTTTTTCGACCGAATTTGTGCAATTTACAGAAAATGTGGAAAAAATATCGGCATTTTTCGACGGCAGAAAGTATTGACTTTTGCGGAGCCCCGTAGTAGAATCATCTCAACAAAAGATAATACATAATAAAAAACGAATGATAACAAAGGCGTTACCAATTCCCGTGGTAACGCCTTTTTCCTATTTACAGGGCAACTGGCCCTATCTCTCCCTTTTATTTTATTCGACCTTGCGGTTGCGCTCTCCCGGCGCAGCCGGACAAGTCGAATACACAAAACTATAAGGTTCAAAAAGTTCGTAAAAGCCGTGCTCCTGTTTGCAGGAACGGCTTTTTTTTGCTCTATAGGAAACACTGTGTTACATTAAAGCGTGAAAGCTATGATTCCTATAGAGCAAAAAGCCCTCCGGGGGATCGCACTGCGGCGGAATGGAATCATGTCGCTTACGCGACCCGCCGCAGGCGGAGAATCCTGCAGAGCAGGATTCTATTTTGAACTGATACGCCTTTCCCGGTTGTGTTCCCTGTGTATTATTGTTATAATAAAAATGATGTCGGGGTCAAAAGCCCCCGACTTGATGCCTACGGATTGCTCCGTGCTACGCACTCCCACAATCCTACCCTATATTCGCATATCGTGGGATTATCATCCCACTTTTATGCTCATATCGGGGCGGGTCCTAAGGTCTTTCACCCACCTATGAGCAAGCTCATGTGGGCTTAGACCTTTTGACCCTGGCATCATGAAAATAATACGCAAGAAAATATGAATCAAAGGACAATTGAAATATATGAAAAAGCTTACGAAAGAAAACTGGCTGGAGCTCTCCTTCTTCGCCTTTATCCTGCTGGTCTGGCTGGCCTGGGCCTGGATCCTGCCCTTCAACGAGGGACCGGACGAGTATATGCGTTCCCGTATCGTGGACTACATTGTGGAATACGGCAAGCTGCCCACGGGCTATCAGCAGGAGATTATGGACTATTCCTGGGGCTTTACCTACGGCTTCCGCCCCATTCTGCCCCAGATGGTGGAGGCAGTCTTTGTGCGCGTGGCCATGATCTGGACGAAGGACGCCTTTTCCCTGATCCTTGCGGGCCGTCTGGTGAGTGTGGTCTGCGGCGTGATTTTCGCAGGGCTTGTCCGGGCCATTTCCAAAAATCTCTTTGAACGGGCTGATATCCAGTGGCTGTTCACTCTGCTTACGGTCTGCCTGCCCCAGGCCTGCTTCCTGTTCACCTATCTGAACTGTGACTCCATGGCACTGATGGCGTCGGCTATGATTCTTTTGTTTGTGATACGGGGCATGGAAGACCATTTTTCTGTCAGAAACTGTGTGTGGATTGCGGTATCCTGTGCCATCTGCGTCCTGTCCTATTACAACGCCTACGGCTTTCTGATCACGGCGGCGCTCATTTATCTGGGCTGCCACCTGAAATGGAGCAGGGAGGCAGTGGATGCGACGCAGAAAAGAGAGATCTGGAAGGCCTTCTGGAAAAAGGGTTTTCTGATTCTGGGGCTCGTATTGCTCCTGGCGGGCTGGTGGTTTGTGCGGAATTATTTCCTTTATGACGGGGATATTCTGGGACTGAAGACCCAGGATCAATATGCGGAGCACTACGCCATGGATATTCTGAAGCCGTCGAACCGGCAGAATTATCAGAACCAGGGGTATTCCATGGCATATATGCTGTTTCATTCCGACTGGGCCGCGTCGGTGCTGAAGAGCTTCATCGGCGTGCTGGGTCCCCTTTGGTACGCCCTGCGCTGGTGGATGTATGCGGGTTATGGCCTGCTGTTTATCGCCGGAATCCTCGGTATGCTGCTCGAATGTGCGGCGAAGCTTCGTGACCGGAAGAAGGGCGGCAGCGGGAACCCGGAGCGAATGTTCTGGCATCTGGGTCTGCTGGTGGCGATTCTGGTGCCGAACGTGCTGAACTTCTGGTATTCTTATGCCACGGATTATCAGCCCCAGGGACGCTACAGCATGCCCATGCTGATCCCGTTCATGTACTATATCGCCAGAGGCCTCTTTTTCTGGGTAAAATGGGTGGAGCAGCGGACCGGAGAGGCGATACGCCGGGTCCTGTCCGTCCTGGTGACGCTGGTGTGCCTGTGGATCGCAGGCTGTGCCCTGTTCTGCGTGGTGAAAATCATGTGGCCGGCCTATAAGGATGTGGAGGATAAGTCGGTAGTGAAGGTGTATACCATGGAAGAGCTCTACGGGGATGACTGGGAAGAGAAGATGAGTAATTAAAAAAGCCCCTGAAAAGGGAGGATGCCAGGCAGCTGTTCTGCCTGGCATTTATTATGAAAAAGTTTATTCAAAATAAGGTAATAAGCATTTATTAGGTGTTGCTTTGTTTTTCTTTATCTTATGATGTTATTATATGGGCGGAAAATGAATGGGGTATGAGCACTAATTGAACGATTTTTAAAAGAAATATGAATAAAATATGAACGTCGATCCGGATCAGGGACAGGCGAAAAACAGAAGAGAGTGTGTAAATTTGTTAAAAATCTAAAAATTTTATAAAAATTACGGAAATAATTTTAGATAATCTTAACATTGACAGTTTCTGGAATCTTTGATTATAATATTGCTCATATCAAAGGAGATTTGAAAGCGGAAATTCCGCTGTTCAGGTCTCCTTTTTTAGTTCCATTCGGAAGGGAATGTATTACAACTCCGGAGCCCTTCAGGATAATCTGTAAAAAAGAGGAGGAAGTGTTATGACCCAGGAAATTTTAAGTGCAATCGACGGACAGTTATTCGCTGTCTGGTTCCTGATAGGAGCCGCGTTGGTATTCTGGATGCAGGCAGGCTTTGCCATGGTGGAGGCCGGTTTTACCAGAGCCAAGAATACAGGAAATATCCTGATGAAAAACCTGATGGACTTCTGTATCGGCACGGTGGTCTTTATTCTGATTGGCTTCGGGCTGCTGCTGGGCGAGGACGTGGCAGGATTCATCGGAAAGCCCGGTTTTGATATTTTTACTGCATATGAGAATTTTGATTATTCCAATTTTGTATTTAACCTGGTATTCTGCGCGACCACAGCGACCATCGTATCCGGCGCTATGGCAGAGCGGACCAAGTTCCTGTCCTACTGTGTATACTCCGGCATCATTTCTGCGCTGGTATATCCGATAGAGGCACACTGGATCTGGGGCGGCGGCTGGCTCTCCCAGTTGGGCTTCCATGATTTCGCAGGCTCCTGCGCCATCCATATGGTGGGCGGCCTCAGCGCACTGATTGGTGCGAAAATCCTTGGACCCCGTATTGGAAAATTTGTAAAAGATAAAGAAGGCAAGATTACAAAGGTAAATGCGTTCCCCGGACACAACCTGCCCCTTGGCTGTCTCGGCTGCTTCATTCTGTGGCTTGGCTGGTATGGATTTAACGGCGCTGCCTGCACCAGCGTAGAGCAGCTGGGAAGCGTATTCCTGACCACTACGGTAGCTCCGGCTGTGGCAACCGTCGTATGTATGGTATTTACCTGGATCCGCTATGGCAAGCCCGATGTATCCATGTGCCTGAACGCTTCTCTGGCAGGTCTGGTAGCTATCACAGCACCCTGCGACGTGACAGACTGCTTTGGCGCTATCGTCATCGGCACGGTAGCAGGCGTCCTGGTTGTATTCGGCGTATGGTTCCTGGATTATGTACTTCGCGTAGACGATCCCGTAGGCGCGGTAGCCGTTCATTTCATGAATGGTATGTGGGGAACGATCGCAGTTGGTCTTTTCGCTACTACAAGCGCGCCGGGAAATGATACCCTGACAGGTCTCTTCTACGGCGGCGGCTTTACACTCCTTGGGAAACAGCTTCTCGGTATGTTCTCAGTGCTGGCCTGGACCGCAGTGACCATGACACTGGTATTTTTCTTTATCAAGGCTGTCTTCGGACTCCGCGTCAGTGAGACAGAGGAAATCGTCGGACTGGATTCCATGGAGCATGGTCTGCCTTCCGCATACGCTGGCTTCAGTATCATGGATATCTCTAACACCATGACCATGGAGGTCAACGAGAATACGAACCTGGGTGTGGGCGAGTATGAGGAGGCTTCCGAGGCTCAAAAGAACGCGGCGGTCAAGGTGGTACAGACTCCCGTATCCGCAACCGGTATTTACAAGGTATCGATTATCGCGAAGCTGTCCCGGTATGACAAGCTGAAGAAGGCCATGAACGACATCGGCGTCACCGGCATGACTGTGACCCAGGTCATGGGCTGCGGCATCCAGAAGGGTGCGGGCGAGAAATACCGTGGCGTTGAGATGGATGCGACCCTGCTCCCGAAGGTGAAGGTTGAGGTCATCGTGGGCAGCATCCCGGTGGATACGGTCATCGAGGCGGCCAAGAAGGCCCTGTATACCGGCCACATCGGCGACGGCAAGATTTTTGTATACAATGTGGATAAGGTGGTCAAGGTCCGCACCGGCGAGGTGGACATGGACGCCCTGCAGGATGTAGAGTAAGAGAAATCTGAATTAATAGAACCAATAGAATCAATGGAACCGTCCCGGCGGACGAAGCTTCTTTTCACGCGGATATCGGCGCAGCCAGCCGAAATCGCCTTGAAAAGTATCTTCGCCTGTCCGGGGCGGTTTTGTGTTATACTATAGGCAATTATATAAGAAAGGTTTCTGTTCCAAATGATAAAGGAAGACTTAATTTACGAAATCCTGTCCGTAGTGGAAGAGATTCCGGGGGGCCGGGTCGCCTCCTACGGCCAGATCGCCCGCCTCATCGGTCGGGATAAAAATTCCCGTCTAGTGGGAAAGGTGTTAAGCATGGCTGAGTATTATGGCAGGTACCCCTGCCACCGGGTGGTGAACCACGCCGGGCGAACAGCTCCGGGCTGGAGGGAGCAGAGACTCCTTCTGGAGGACGAGGGAGTGGAGTTCCGGAAAAACGGGTGTGTGGATATGAAACGGTTTCAGTGGGATGCGTGATTTTACACAAACTTAACAAAACCTGCGATTGTCCTTTACCTCTCCTTGATAAGGTGATAACAGAATCAAAAGAAAAAATTAACTTTGAAAAGTTATCATGAATGTAATATCAGGAGGGAGTACAACATGCAACATGTAGAAATGCTGTTTCGTTTTATCGGCGGCCTGGGGATGTTCCTGTACGGCATGAATGTCATGGCGGACGGACTGCAGAAATCTGCGGGAAACAGAATGAAACATTTACTGGAGTTTCTGACCAGGAACCGTCTGATGGGAATTCTGGTGGGAGCCGGAGTGACCGCTATCATCCAGAGCAGCTCAGCCACCACAGTTATGGTAGTCGGTTTTGTAAACGCGGGTCTGATGAACCTGACCCAGGCCGTAGGCGTCATCATGGGCGCCAATATCGGTACGACAGTGACGGCCTGGCTGGTGTCCATGAGCGAATGGGGCGCTTTTCTGAAGCCGGAATTTTTTGCTCCGCTTCTGATTGGTATCGGCGCCTTCATGATGCTGTTTTCCAAGAAGGAAAAAATCGTGGATGTGAGCGAAATCCTGGTCGGCTTCGGCGTTCTGTTCATCGGACTGAATTTTATGTCCGGTGCGATTACCCCTTACCGGGACGCGCCGATTTTCTCTGAGGCATTCCGGGTACTGGGACGGAATCCGATCTTAGGCATGCTGGCCGGCCTGGCGGTTACGGCTCTGATTCAGAGCTCTTCCGCGTCGGTGGGTATTCTGCAGACGCTGGCGGCCAACGGCCTGGTCAACTGGAGCTCGGCGGTATTTATCACCCTGGGGCAGAATATCGGTACCTGTGTAACCGCGCTGCTGTCCAGTCTGGGAGCCCATAAGACGGCCAAGCGCGCGGCAGTCATCCATCTGATGTTCAATACCATCGGCGCAATTGTATTCGGCCTTCTGATGTTTGTGGTCTTTACCATCAACAAGGCCTGGGCGTCTTCGGAAATTAACAGCGTGGGAATTTCCATGTTCCATACCTTCTTTAATGTTACGAATACCCTTCTTCTTTATCCCTTCGGCAATCTTCTGGTAAAGCTGTCCGGAATGATTGTGAAGGACGACGGGGAGGAGGAGCAGGCGGAGGAGGTCTTCGAGCTTCCCCATATCGAGGCTCGTTTTCTGGAGACTCCGTCCTTTGCGGTAGAGGGCGCCCTGAAGGAAACCGTTCGTATGGGCGAACTGGCGATTGCTCACGTGGAGCTTGTATTTGACGCCATTCGGACCGGCAGCCAGAAACGGGTTGACAAGGCAGTCCGCTTAGAGCAGAATATGAATGAGTACGAGAAAAAGATGACAGAATATCTGGCGGAAATCAGCAAGGGTTCCCTGACGGATCATCAGCGTCTGATCATCAATGATCTGTTCTACACCGTCAGCGATCTGGAACGCATCAGCGACCACTGTGATAACCTGGCGGAGCTGACCCAGACCATGATTAGCGAAGGGCTGCATTTTTCCATGGAAGCCATGCAGGGCTTCGAGGAAATCGCCGGACTGACCGTGGACGCGGTGAAGGCGGCGGTGCTGGCCCGTGAGACTGAGAAAATGGCCTACGTGCAGCAGGTGGTTCAGATTGAGGACGAGATCGATGATCTGGAGGAGGATCTCAGAACCCAGCATATTAACAGGCTGGCGCACAATGAATGTTCCGCGGCCCGGGGCGTCATTTTCCTGGATATGCTCAGCAATATTGAACGGATTTCGGATCATGCAAACAACGTGGTAGGCTACGTGGCAGACGAGAAAGAGGGATAAACGTGAAAAAGAAGGTTCTGGTAGGCTATATTATTGCGGCAATGATTGCGTTAGTCGCGTTTGAATACGCATTTTGGACAAACGGCTTCAGCTATCTGGAGCATCAGAGCGAGAAAAGCTATCTGACTCAGGCAGAAATGCTGCGGGATTTGTTCCAGGCAGAGGATGTGGCCGGGGAAAACGGCTATGAGCAGTTTGCGGAGAATTACGCGAAAACCTACAATATCCGGATCACCATTATAGATTCCGAGGGTAACGTGCTGGGAGAGTCCCAGGGCGCCAGCGATTTGATGAGCAATCATCTGAACCGGGAAGAGGTGCAGAAGGCCCTGGAGGGGGAGAGCAACAGTCTGATCCGGAAATCAGATACCTTTGACGTGGACTACTGCTACTGCGCAGTCCCGGTGGACAGCGGCGACTTCCATGGCGTCATGCGTGTGGCCCTGCCTTTAAGTGAACTGAAAAATATGGATAATGAATTTGTCCGCTCCACGATTCTGGTAACCCTGGTGCTTCTGGTTGTGGTATTTTTCCTGGGCGCTTATTTCCGAAAATATGTGCAGGCCATGAAGAAGGTGGAAAATATGCGGCGGGAATTCGTGTCCAACGTCACCCATGAGCTGAAGACACCGCTGACCTCTATCCGGGGCTTTGTGGAAACCCTGAAGGACGGAGCCATTGAGGATCCGAAGATGGCCCACAGATTTTTGGATATCATTGACATTGAGACGGAGCGGCTGAGCCATCTCATCAGCGATACTCTGCTGTTGTCCGAGATTGAGAGCAAGCAGGACACCAACCGGGAGCCCTGCGACGTCAACGCAGTGATCGCCGAGGTGGTGGAGCTTTTGCAGCCCAAGGTCAAGGAGCATGTCCGCCTGATTTTCCAGCCGGATCCGACGTTGAAGCCCTATAACTGCAACCGGGATCGGATCAAGCAGCTGCTGATCAATCTGGTGGACAACGGTCTGAAGGCTACGGAATTCGGCGCCGTTACCGTCAGGTGCCGTACCATGGGAAATGAACTGGTGCTGGAAATCTCGGATACGGGTATCGGAATGGAGGAGGAGCAGCTGGAGCGGATTTTCGAACGCTTCTACCGGGTAGATAAGGGACGATCCAAGGCCCAGGGCGGTACCGGAC
Organism: Clostridiaceae bacterium; assembly: GCA_902362725.1. Classification (GTDB taxonomy): domain Bacteria; phylum Bacillota; class Clostridia; order Lachnospirales; family Lachnospiraceae; genus Laedolimicola; species Laedolimicola ammoniilytica. The sequence goes on from CABIXM010000019.1 coordinate 25,993, forward strand.
TGGGACTGTCCATTGTGAAGCATATCGTGGAGTTGTATCACGGAACCGTTCATGTAACCAGTAAACCGGGCGTAGGTACGGAATTTACAGTGAAGCTGCCGTATTAAAAAGCGTATAGAAATATTTGCAGACACGGAAGCATTGCAGAGGAGATATCATGGCAAAAAAAGTCATATTAACCATAGACGATGAGGAACATATCTTAGATCTGTTGGAGTACAATCTGGAAAAAAATGGATACGAAGTTCTGCGGGCTGAGACCGGAGAAAAGGGATTGGCGATTCTCAAAACCATGCAGGTGGATCTGGTGCTGCTGGATTATATGCTGCCCGGCATAGACGGGATTGAGGTGCTGAAAAGCCTGCGGGCAGACAAAAACCTGTCCGCTATGCCGGTGATTATGCTGACCGCCAAGGGCGAGGAAATTGACAAGGTCCTGGGACTGGAGATGGGCGCCGACGATTATATCAGCAAGCCCTTCGGTATCCGGGAGCTGCTGGCCCGGGTGAAAGCCCTGCTTCGCAGAAGCTCCCTGGAAAAAATCGAGTCGGAACCGGAAGATAAGATCACAGCGGGAGACCTGATCATCAACAATACCTCCCGGGAGGTTTATATGGAAGGAAAGCCGGTATTCCTGTCCCTGAAGGAATTTGAGCTTCTCTACCTTCTGGCCAGCCACCGCAACCGGGTATTTACCCGGGAGCAGCTTCTGGAGCTGATTTGGGGGTATGAATATTCCGGAGAAACCCGGACTGTAGACGTCCATGTGCGGAATCTCCGCAAGAAGATCGAAAAGGATCCGGATCACCCCCAGTATATTCAGACCGTGCGCGGCATGGGTTACAAATTTGTCTGAATGATAATTTCATAAGCTCTTCGGTCTGAAGAATCCTGCTTAGAATCCTGTTTGGCAGGATTCTTTTTTTATGCAATAGGAAATTCCTATGGAATCCCCTATTGCATAAAAGCAAGCGGAGCTTGCAAAGATGCGCACTCGGCGCAGTGGTAGATGGTTGCTGATGCAACCGCGCCTCGGCGCGAGAATGTGCCAACGGCACATTCTTTCTTACACAAAAGCCTTACCGGCACTTTACATGAGCTTTACGAAACCTGGCTTTTACCCTTTACATTGGCAGACTAAGATATAAATCACAGGGCGGACAAGAGAAACCAAACGCCCTGGAGAAGAAAAGAGAGAAGAGGCCGGAAACGTTCACCCGGCGAAAAGGAGAAAACATTATGAAAAAGAAAACAGTTAGCTTATTGATGACCATGGCACTTACAGCAGCAATGCTGGCAGGCTGCGGAAGCTCTGAGACCGCAGATACCACAGCAGCTGCGGATACTGCTGCAGCGGCAGATACAGCAACAGCAGATTTTGACACCGAAGAGGATATCTCTGTATATTCCCGTGAGGACGGTTCCGGAACCAGAGGCGCATTCATCGAGCTGTTCGGTGTAGAAGAGAAGGACGCCAACGGAGAAAAGATTGACAACACCACCGAGGACGCCACCATCACCAACAATACTTCCGTTATGATGACCGGTGTGGCAGGCGATGATTACGCAATCGGATACGTATCCTTAGGTTCCCTGAACGATACCGTAAAGGCGCTGAAGATTGACGGCGTAGAGCCGACCGTAGAAAATATCAAGAGCGACAGCTACAAGGTATACAGACCCTTCAACATCGCAACCAAGGGCGAGGTAAGCGAGGCTGCGCAGGATTTCATCGATTATATCCTGAGCGCAGAGGGACAGCAGATTGTAAGCGATGAGGGATACATCACCATCGACGACGCGGCTCCGGCATTCGCAGGCGGCCAGGCAAGCGGCAGCGTGACAGTAGCAGGTTCTTCCTCCGTATCTCCGGTGATGGAGAAGCTGGCAGAGGCTTATATGAAGCTGAATGGCAACGTAAAGATTGAGATTCAGACCAGTGATTCTACTACAGGTATGACCTCCGCTATCGACGGCGTATGCGACATCGGAATGGCTTCCAGAGAGCTGAAGGACACAGAGGCGGCAGAACTTACTGCAACGGTTATCGCACAGGATGGTATCGCGGTAGTTGTAAATAACAACAATCCCATCGACAACCTGACTAAAGACCAGGTAAAGAGCATTTACGTAGGCGAGACTACTTCCTGGAGCGAGGTAGAGTAAGCAAAAGAGGGCAAATGATATGAAACAGGCGGCTTGGAAAGCGCGTATCAAGGAAGTATTTATGCAGGCGGTGTTCTTCATAGCCGCCTGCACCTCTATTCTGGCAGTAATACTCATTTGTGTATTTCTGTTTGCCAACGGACTTCCGGCCATCGGAAAAATCGGACCGATGGAGTTCCTGCTGGGAACCAGATGGAAGCCGGGCAACAACATTTTCGGAATTCTGCCCTTTATCCTGGGCAGTATCTACGTGACAGCGGGAGCAATTCTCATCGGAGTTCCCATCGGAATCCTGACCTCGATTTTCATGGCGTACTATTGCCCAAAGAAAATCTACCGTCCCCTGAAGGCAGCCACTGAGCTGCTGGCAGGAATCCCGTCGGTCGTATATGGTTTCTTCGGCATGATGGTTCTGGTTCCCCTGCTCCGGCAGATTCCCCATTGCAAGGGAAATGTCATGCTGACTGCGTGCATTCTTCTGGGTATCATGATTCTGCCAACTATCATCGGAACCACGGAAACGGCTCTTCGGAGCGTACCGGCCATGTACCATGAGGGAGCGCTGGCACTGGGAGCAACCAAGGAGCGGAGCGTATTTACGGTTATCGTCCCGGCGGCAAAATCCGGCGTGCTGACCGGAATTGTACTGGGAATCGGCCGCGCCATCGGCGAGACCATGGCGGTTATCATGGTAGCCGGAAATCAGACTAAGATGCCGGAAAGTCTGTTTAAGGGCGTCCGTACCATGACGGCAAATATCGTCATTGAGATGGGCTACGCCACAGACCTGCACCGGGAAGCTTTGATTGCCACGGCGGTTGTACTCTTTGTATTTATTCTGATTATCAATTTAAGCGTATCACTGTTAAGGAGGGGCGGAAATGGAAGCAATTAACAAGCAGACGGCAGGCGATAAGCTCCATGCCCTGCAAAAGCATCCGGGTTCCCTGATTCTGTTCCTGCTGGTGGTGCTGGCAGCATGCGTAACTTTTGCCGTACTGATTTTCCTGATCGCCTACATTCTGATCCGGGGCGTACCCTATCTGACGCCGGAGCTGTTCTCCCTGCATTATACCTCGGATAACGTTTCCCTGATGCCGGCGCTGTTCAACACCATCGAAATGATTTTCCTGGCGCTGATTCTGGCGGTTCCTGTGGGTATCTTTTCTGCCATTTATCTGGTGGAATACGCGAAAAAGGGAAATAAATTCGTAGGCGTGGTGCGGGTAACGGCGGAGACGCTGTCGGGTATTCCCTCTATCGTCTATGGCCTGTTTGGTATGCTGTTTTTCGTAACAAAGCTGAAATGGAGCTACTCCATGCTGGCAGGCGCCTTCACCCTAGCGATTATGATTCTTCCGCTGATTATGCGGACCACGGAGGAAGCGTTGATTTCCGTACCGGATTCCTATCGGGAGGGAAGCTTCGGACTGGGAGCCGGAAAGCTCCGGACCGTCTTTCAGGTGGTACTACCTAGCGCGATTCCGGGTATCCTGGCAGGTGTGATCCTGGGAATCGGCCGTATCGTGGGCGAGACGGCGGCGCTGATGTACACCTCCGGAACGGTGGCCAAGTATGCGGGAGCCATGGAATCCGGCCGGACCCTGGCTTTACATATGTACGTGCTGACCAGCGAGGCCCTTCATGTGGATCAAGCCTCTGCCACAGCCGTAGTGCTGCTGGTAATTGTCATCGGAATTAACGCGTTTTCGGGCTTTATTGCAAAGAAGCTGGCGAAGAAGACAGGAGAATAGAAATGGGTATTATGAAGATTGAACATCTGGATCTGTTCTACGGGGATTTCCAGGCGCTCAAAAATGTAAATATGGAGATTGAGAAAAATGAGATTACCGCGTTTATCGGCCCGTCCGGCTGCGGCAAATCCACCTTCCTCAAATCCCTGAACCGTATGAATGATATGGTGGCCGGCTGTAAGATTACCGGAAAGGTAACCTTAAACGGACAGGACATCTACAAGGGAATGGACGTGAATGACCTGCGCCGGAGAGTGGGCATGGTATTCCAGAAGCCGAATCCATTTCCCATGAGTATCTACGACAATATTGCCTATGGTCCCCGGACCCACGGAATCCGGAATAAAGCGAAGCTGGACGAAATCGTAGAGGAATCCCTACGGAACGCGGCGATCTGGGACGAGACCAAGGATCGTCTGAAAAAGAGCGCCCTGGGTATGTCCGGCGGACAGCAGCAGCGTCTCTGTATCGCCAGGGCTCTGGCCGTGAAGCCGGAGATTCTGCTGATGGACGAGCCGACCTCCGCGCTGGATCCGATTTCCACCTCCAAGATTGAGGACCTGTGTATGGAACTGAAGAAGAGCTTTACGATTGTGATGGTAACCCACAACATGCAGCAGGCGGCGCGTATCTCTGACAAGACCGCATTTTTCCTGCTGGGTGAGGTTATCGAGTACGGCAACACGGATCAGATCTTCTCCATGCCGAAGGATACCCGTACCGAAAATTATATTTCAGGAAGGTTTGGTTGATGCTATGAGAGATTTTTATGAAGAACAGCTGAATGAGCTGCATACACAGATGATCGCTATGGGCGGTCTGTGTGAAAAGGCCATTTCCAATGCTACAAAAGCTCTGACAGACGGCGATCTGCACCTGGCAGAGGAAATTATGAAGAATGACGCCATCATCAACCGTCAGGAGCGTGACATTGAAAGTCTCTGTATGAAACTGATTCTCCATCAGCAGCCGGTGGCGGGGGATCTCCGCCGGGTTTCCGCGGCCCTGAAAATGGTGACGGATATGGAGCGTATCGGCGACCAGGCGGCAGATATCGCAGACATCGTCATCGACATGAACGAGAAGCTGCCCGACCAGTTTTTACATATCTGTAAGATGGGTGTGGCGGCCATGAAAATGGTTACAGACAGCGTCACAGCTTACGTGGACGAAGATTTGGAGCTGGCCCGTCAGGTCATCCGGGATGATGATATTGTGGACGGATTGTTTTTAAAGGTAAGAGGGGAAATCCTGGACGCCATCCGTGACGGCGGCAGCAAGGGCGAGGAGGTGCTAGATCTGTTCATGATCACCAAGTATTATGAGCGGATCGGCGACCACGCCACGAACATCGCGGAGTGGGTAGAGTACTCCATAACCGGGGAACGGTCCAACGAGAATTAAATATCGTCTGAATGCTTGAATTTCTGAGAAAGCTGTGATATAGCATATCTTATGCAAATGATAGCAGTATTCCGAGAGAATACAAAATGAAAGCCAGAGAGCTGCAACTCTCTGGCTTTCTTGTCATTTGTTCTTTTAAATGACTTTGAAATATCAGAAAATAATGAAATATTTGCACAAATAAAACAATAATAAAAGAAAAAACTTAAAATAAATGAAAAATAAGTATTGACAAATGGGAAAAGTCCCGCTATAATACAATTAAAGATAAGGAACACGAAAAACAAAACAAAAGCTTCAGAAGAAAGGAAGCGAAAAACAACTCAACTATCTTCTTAAATATAACCCAGTTATATTTAACATAGAGAACGAGTAATCTAAGAAAAGGAGGTACAGTCCAACAGGAACTTAACGAACCACCCCATAATCTGAGAAAAGAGAGGTACGGACCGCCGAAGACTTAAGAGGGACTTCCTAAGAAAGCTTTCAGAAAGATGTCAATCTTAATCAAAAGCAGAATTACGGAAGGCAGGAAAAAGGTAACCGTAAATCAATCGTTCGATGAGAATCGGTAAAAAAGAAGAAAAAGCCGGATGAGAAAGAAGGAAGAAAAGGCAAACCGGTACAAATGAACTTTACAGAAGATCGAAAAACAAAAACCGAAGACAGAAGAAATCGAACGGAAAAAGTCAATGAGACTTTAAAATAAAAAGAAACTGAAAACAGAATAAAGAAATGAGGTATTAGTCCAATGGACAGCATAGTTTAGCAGCGGGTATCAATGTAAGTAGAGTTGATGCCCGCTGAATTATTTTGTTCAAAAATAAATCGAACAAATGTTTGCTTTCGCAAAGAATATATGATATGATATAATGAGCGCAAGAGAGTCAACATACTTGTATGATTGACGAACGACGAATGTTGCTCATGAATCGTAGATTCATGAGATAATACAGGAAAAGAAGTTGAGAAGGAGTGTCCCCATGTCCCTGCAATTCATTTTCGGTAATTCCGGCGCAGGAAAATCTTATACTTTATTTCGGAGCGTGATCGAGGATTCCATCCGGCACCCGGAGCAGAGTTATCTGGTGATTGTGCCGGAGCAGTTTACCATGCAGACCCAGAAGGAGCTGGTGCGGCTGCATCCGGACGGCGGTATCCTGAATATTGATATCTTAAGTTTTCAGCGGCTGGCCTACCGGGTATTCGAGGAGACCGGAACCCAGGTGGGAAAGGTGCTGGAGGAAACCGGAAAGAACCTGGTGCTTCGGAAGCTCGCCCAGGAGAAAAAGGGGGAGCTAAGGGTTCTCGGTGGGAATCTGAAGAAAATGGGCTACATCAGCGAGATCAAGTCGCTGATTTCCGAGCTGACCCAGTATGCGGTGACCGAGGAAGCCCTGGCAGATTTTCTGGAGAAGAGTAAGGAAAAACCTCATTTATATTATAAATTATGCGACGTGCAGGTGCTTTACAAGGCGTTCCATGCCTATCTGGCGGATCAGTATATCACGGCAGAGGAGCTGCTGGAGGTGCTCTGCCGGGTGGCGGAGCGGTCGCAGATGATCCGGGAGAGCGTCATTGTGCTGGACGGCTTTACGGGTTTTACGCCGATCCAGAATAAGCTGATGCAGAAGCTGATGCAGTACGCAAAAAAGGTAATGGTGACCGTGACCATCGACGAGCGGGAGAACCCCTATCATGTGGAGGGTGAGCACCAGCTTTTTTACCTGAGTAAGAAGACTGTGGCGGGATTGAAACGGCTGGCACAGGAAGTGGACGTAAAGGAAGAAGAGCCTGTCTGGGTTCATCCCGGGGAGAAGAGCCGGTTCGCGGCAGGCGGCGAGCTCCAGTGGCTTGAGCAGAATCTGTTCCGGCTGCGGTGGCAGCAGTATCCGCAGAATGATGGTGATAAAAAAGAATGCAAGCCACAGCAGAATTCAGAAAAAGTACGATTTGTTGAAGAAGGTATCTTGGAAAGCGGACAAATGAAAGGGCAGATCAGCCTTCATGTTTTAAAAAATCCGGAGGAAGAGGTCGCCTGGGCTGCAGGCCGGATCCGGGAGCTGATTCGCGAGAAACACTATCACTACCGGGATTTTGCCCTGATTACAGGCGACATGGAGAGCTACAGCCCGGTGCTGGAGAGGGTATTGGCGGACTATGAGATCCCCTGCTTCCTGGACAATAAGCGCAGCATCCTGAAAAATCCCTTTGTGGAGTTCATCCGTGCGCTGCTGGAGATTGCAGAGCAGGATTTCTCCTACGAATCCGTATTCCGGTATCTGCGGAGCGGCCTGTCCGGCATGGAACCGGAAGAGACGGATCTGCTGGAAAATTATGTGCTGGCTCTGGGCATTCGCGGCGCGAAGCGCTGGGAAGAGCGCTTTATTCGTAGTTATAAAGGACTAACCGAAGAAGAATTGGAGCAGATTGACAGTTACCGGACCCGGGTGGCGGAGGATTTGCTTCCCTTTGTGAAAATACAGCGGAAAAAGGCGGTGGACGTCCGGACCAGGACGATGGCGCTCTATGAGCTGATCACCCAAAAAGGGATCCAGAGCAGACTGGCGGTCTTTGAGGAACGTTTTAAACGGGAGAATAACCAGGTGCTGGCCAAGGAGTACCATCAGATATACGGAATTCTGATGGATCTGCTGGATAAGCTGGTGGATTTGATGGGTGACGAGAAGCTGACCATCCGGGAATACACGGAGATTCTGGAGGCCGGCTTCGCGGAAGCCAGGGTCGGCGTCATTCCGCCCGGAGTCGATCAGGTCATGGCCGGAGATATGGAGCGTACCCGTCTGAAGGACGTGAAGATCCTCTTTTTCCTGGGCGTCAATGAGGGCAGCGTGCCGAAGAACAGCTCCCGGGCGGGGCTTTTATCGGATATGGAGCGGGAACAGCTGCGGGTGTCCGGCATGGAACTGGCCCCAACGGCCCGGGAGCAGGGCTATATCCAGCGGTTCTATCTGTATCTGAACCTGACGAAGCCCTCGGACGAGCTGTATCTCTCCTGTACGCTGCTGGACAGCGGCGGCAAGGCCCTGCGTGCGTCCTATCTGATGAATGTGATGAAGCGGCTTTTTCCGGAACTGGAGCTGCGGCAGGAGACGGTGCGGCGGGAAAATGGACTTCCCCGGACCGAGCGGGAGGGCGTGAGGCTGCTCATAGAGGGCCTGAAGGAATACCGGGAGGGCCGGGGCAGTGCGCAGTTTTATGAGCTATACCGGTGGTACGCGAAGCAGGAGCGGTACGAGGAAAAGCTGACCCAGCTTCTGAACGGAGCCTTTTTGGCCCATCAGGACACGAAACTTGGCAAGGCCGTGGCCCATGCCCTGTACGGAACCGTGTTGGAGAACAGCGTGACCAGGCTCGAGCAGTATGCAGCCTGCGCTTACGCCCATTTTCTCATGTATGGATTGAAGCTATCCGAGCGGGAGCAGTATGAGTTTGCGCCGGTGGATATGGGAAATATTTTTCATGAGACCCTGGAGGCTTTTTCGAAGAAGCTGGACGCCAGCGACTATACCTGGAGGACCCTGCCCCAGGAGGTGGCGGATGAATGGGTAGAGGAGTGCCTGGCCTCTCTGACCGTAGATTATGGCAATACGGTGCTGAACAGCACAGCCCGCAACAACTATATGATTCGCCGGATGGCCCGGATTCTGAAGCGGACAGTCTGGGCGTTGGGAGAGCAGATTCGGAAAGGCCTGTTTACGCCGGAAAATTATGAGATCTCATTTTCCAGCGTGTCTGATCTGGAATCCATCAATATCGAACTGTCGCCCGAAGAGCGGCTGAAGCTCCGGGGGCGGATCGACCGGGTGGATACCTGTGAGGACGGGGAGCATGTATATGTGAAGGTCATCGACTATAAGTCCGGCAATACGTCTTTCCAGCTTCTGTCCCTGTACCACGGACTGCAGCTTCAGCTGGTGATTTATCTGAATGCGGCCATAGAGCTGATGAAGAAGGAGCATCCCGATAAGGAGGTACTTCCGGCGGGCGTTCTGTATTATCAGCTCCAGGATCCGGTGCTGGATACAGACGGGGAGGAAGCGGACGTGACAGCCCGGGTGCTGGAGAAGCTGAAGCCAAACGGGCTGATTAATGCGGATCCGGAGATTATTCAGCGTCTTGATCAGTCCATGCCGGGGCGTTCCCAGGTATTGCCCATTGCCTATAATAAGGACGGTTCCCTGCGGGCCGGTTCCTCAGTGGCCAGCAGCGGTCAGTTTGCGGCACTTTCGCGTTATGTCAACCGAAAGATCCAGAAGATTGGTTCGGAGGTGCTGGATGGCCGGATGGATGTGAACCCCTATGAGCTGAAGGGCAGGACAGCCTGCGATTATTGTGCCTACAGTGGCGTCTGCGGGCTGGACAGCAAGACCGGGGGTTTTCACAGGCGGAGACTTCCCATCTTTGGGGATGATGAGATCTGGAAGCAGATAGAGGAGGAAGAACAGTGAGCGTCAGATGGACCGAGGAACAGAAAAAAGTCATCGATGTGAGAGATAAAAATGTGCTGGTCTCGGCTGCAGCCGGTTCCGGTAAGACGGCGGTTCTGGTGGAGCGGATTCTTTCTCTGGTCTGCGGCGAGGGGGAAAATGAGTCGCCCCTGGATGTGGACCGGCTTCTTGTGGTGACCTTTACGAAAGCGGCTGCCGCGGAGATGCGGGAACGGGTGGGTCTGGCTCTGGAGAAGCGCCTGGAGGCGGAACCGGAAAATGAGCATCTGCAGAAGCAGCAGACACTGATTCACAGCGCCCAGATTACGACCATCGACAGCTTTTGTCAGTATGTGATTCGAAATTATTTTCATCAGATTGATCTGGATCCGGCCTTTCGTATCGGAGACGAGGGTGAGTTGAAGCTACTGAAAGGCGATGTGGTGAGGGAGCTTTTGGAGGAGCGTTACGCCGCGGAGGATCCGGAGGAGCGGGCCAGGTTTATAGAGTTCGTGGAAGCTTATGCCACCGGAAAGAGCGATGTGGGCATTGAAAATCTGATTTTGCAGCTCTACGAGTTTGCGGTCAGCTATCCCTACCCAAAGCGCTGGCTGACGGAGTGCATGGAGCCCTATCGGGCGCAGACAGAGAACGCGCTGGAAGACAGCCCTTGGATGCGTTATTTGCTGGATTATGTCAACCAGACATTTGCGGATCTGGAGCAGGAGCTGTATCGGATGATCGGGATCTGTAGGCTGCCGGGCGGGCCGTATCTGTATGAGGATGCGGTGCAGGCGGATTTGATTCAGGTGCAGGAGCTGAAAGCCTGCCGGGGCTATGAGGAGATCCGGGAGCGGCTGGAGAGCCTTTCCTTCGCGCGGCTTTCCGCGAAGAAGGATCCGAATGTGGAGGAAGAGCGGAAGAACCAGATCAAAGCCTTCCGGGAGGGCATGAAAAAGAGCCTGAAGGATCTGAAGGAGAAGTTTTTTAACCTGCCTTTGGCGGGCGTGCAGGAGGTCATTCGGAAAGCCGCGCCGACCACGGAGGTACTGCTTTCTCTGACGGCGGAATTCGCGGATCGGTATCAGGAGAAGAAGCGGCTGAAAAATCTGGCGGATTTTCCGGATCTGGAGCATCTGGCACTGGAGATTCTGGTGGAAGATGTGGAGACCGGAGAGGATGGCGGGCTTAAGATTGTGCCCACGGACGCGGCGCGGGAGCTGTCCGCCCGGTACGCACAGATTATGATCGACGAATATCAGGACAGTAACCTGATTCAGGAGATTATTCTGAACAGCGTAAGCCGCGGGCAGGGAGTCCCCAATGTGTTCATGGTGGGGGACGTGAAGCAGAGCATCTACCGTTTCCGCCTGGCTCGGCCGGAGCTTTTTATGGAGAAATATCACACCTATCCCCAGACAGACGAGGGGACGGAGATCCGGATCGATCTGCATAAGAATTTCCGAAGCCGGAAAGAGGTGCTGGACGGGACGAACTATGTCTTTGAGAAGCTGATGACGGAAGCTGTGGGCGGCATTACCTATGACAGCGCGGCGGCGCTGTATCTGGGAGCGCAGATGCCGGAGCCGGATATAGAGACAGCCTCAGAAAAATGTATTCGGGGAAATGATATTGAACGAGAGAATATAAGCGAAACTTCGCTGGAAAATGAGAGAAAATCTCAAATTAACAGACCAGAACTTTTATTGTTAGAGAAAAATAAGGATGCCCTGCCCGAGGCAGAAGACACCGACCAGGCGGAACTGACGGACCGGGAGATGGAGGCTCATGCGGCAGCCGATTGCATCCGCCGGATCATGGGCGAAGGAAAGGTCTGGGATCGGGACGCAGGCGATTTCCGGCCGGTGCACTATGGGGATATCGTGATTCTGCTCCGCAGTCTGACGGGCTGGGGAGACGTCTATGCCCGGGTGTTGAACGCGGCGGGGATTCCGGCCCATACAGAATCCCGGACAGGCTATTTTACCACGATAGAGATTCAGACTCTGTTGAATCTTCTTCGCATCGTGGATAATCCCAGACAGGATATCCCGCTGGCTGCGGTGCTGAAATCCATGATTGGCGGCTTTACGGATGTGGAGCTGGCAAAGATCAAGAGCGCGTATCCGGATGTGAAGTTTCATGAGGCGTGTAGAAAGTATGCAGAAAAGAAAGAGAAGGAAAATGTAAAAGGGAAGGATGCGGAGTGCACAATAGAAGTACAAATCCAGGAGAAACTTCAGACTTTCTTCCATAACCTCCGCATCTACCGCCAGCGCGCCGAATTTCTTCCCATCCACGAGCTCATCGAGGAGCTTCTGGAAACTACCGGATACGGAGATTACCTGGCGGCGGAGCCGGCGGGGGCCCAGCGGGAGGCCAATGTGCGGATGCTCATTGAGCGGGCCATCGCCTTTGAAAAGACCAGCTACCGGGGACTGTTCCATTTTGTAAGGTATATGGAGCAGCTGCAGAGCTATAACGAAGATTTCGGTGAGGCAGGCATTCTGGGTGAAAATGAGGATGCGGTACGCATCATGACTATCCACAAGAGCAAGGGCCTGGAATTCCCCATCGTCATTGTGGCCGGCCTGGGCAAAAGCTTCAACCGCCAGGACATTCGGAGCCGGGTGGTGATTCACCCGGAGCTGGGCGTGGGCGTAGACTGGGTGGACGCGGCGATGCGTACCCGTACCGCTTCGCTTCCCAAGCGGGTTCTGCAAAAGGCCCTGGATCTGGAGATGCTGGGCGAGGAGCTGCGGGTTCTCTATGTGGCATTTACCAGAGCGAAGGAAAAGCTGATTCTCCTGGGAAGCGCGGCAAAGCTGGAGGAGAAAAAGCAGAAAAGCCTGTCCTTCCGGACGATTTCCACGGCGGGAACCTATCTGGACTGGGTGCTTCCGGCGGCAGCAGGATCGGAAGACAGTCCCTTTGCAGTAGAAGAAGTGGCGCTGGAAGGACAGACTGAAGAAGCACTGACCCGGCAGATTTTGCAGGAGGAACAGCGGGAGGCCTTCCTGCGGCCGGAGGAGCTTCCGGGAACAGACGAAGCGTATGCGAAGATTCTGGAGGAGCAGCTGTCCTATGTCTATCCGTGGCAGGATGACATTTCTCTGCGTGGTAAATTCAGCGTATCCGAGCTGAAGAAAATGGGACAGACCGAGGAGGAAGATGAGGATACCCTGCTCTATCCGGCGGAAGAAATTGTGCCTTATATTCCGCGGTTTATGTCAGACAAAGAGCCGGTCAGCGGAGCAGCCAGAGGTACGGCTTATCACCGGGCGCTGGAATGTCTGGATTTCAGGGGACTGTACCATTCGGAAAAGGTGAAGGAAGGACTGGAGCAGTTGGTGGAGGAAGGACGTATGACCCGGGAGCAGGCGGATGTGGTGCGCCCCTACGATATCTATGCCTTCGCCCAGACGCCGTTGGCGAAACGCATGAGCGCGGCCCGGGACCGAAAGGAATTCCATACAGAACAGCCCTTTGTGATTCAGATGGCTGCCAGGGAGCTGGAGATTGGCTGCGGAAGCGACGAGCCGGTATTGATTCAGGGAATCATCGACGCCTGGTTTTATGAGGAGAATGAACATGGGGAAAACGAGATCGTGGTTGTGGATTACAAGACCGATTTCGTGAAGGACGGTGGAGAACTTCTGAAAAAGTACAGGAAGCAGCTGGATTATTATGAGCTGACCCTGGAACGGCTCACCGGAAAACGGGTGAAGGAAAAGATCATCTATTCCTTCTGCCTGAAAGAAGAGATTCAAGTAGAGTAAAAGAACCGTAAGCGGGTGTTCTATAGTTGAACCGGCTTTCCTAAATGTGTATAATGGATGGGACAGCTAAGAAAACGAAGGAGGAGATTCACATGAAAAAATCAAATGTGCTTATGGGCTTAGTGCAGCTCATGGGGGCAATTATTTTGGGGTGGATTCTGTGGCTCTTTATTTTTGCGTCCATCATACCGGAAGAACAGGAGATCAGCAATTTTCAAAGCGGCATTTCCATTTTGCTGGGAGCGGTAACGGGTGTTCTGGTGCTGATGATCATTAAGTATAATGGCGCTCACAGAGCACAGCAGACAGCCAGAAAAGCGCTCAGTGACATAAAGGTTTATGAGGAAAAATCAGATCGCCTGCTGGATAAGGCAAACCGAGTGGCAGATAAATATATGAAGCATGAGAAAAAAATTTATACCGGTATCGAAGAAGCCAGAAACCAGGGAAAGGGAATGGTGATAAAAATTCGAAATGGTTCGGAATTTCAGCAGGCAGTCGAAAAATTTCCGGAGCTGCGTTCCAATGAGAATATACAGCTGCTTCTCCGTCAGATCCGTGAATGTGAAAATGGACTGGCAGGACAGAAGCTGACATATAACACCTGTGTGGGAAATTATAATGTGGCGATTCACAGTTTCCCATTTAGTATCATTCGTAATGTATGCGGATTTGAAAATATGGAATTTTACAAGGATAGCGGAGACGGGGAATTGATCTCAGACGAAGCACTCGGAATTTAAATAAAAACAGAGATAGAGGAGTAACGACATGCCAGTATTTGATTTTAACAGCGCCCCTGCGGGAGCACCGAAGGAGCCGGAGTGCACCTATACCACATATCGTACCAATGCGGGAGAAGCCAGCGCGGAAAAACCGATTCTGCTGCTGGACAATCAAAAGCGCCGGTGGGATCATCATTCCTGCGGCGTATTTACCAACCCGGCTAAGCAGACAGCCTTTGAATTCAAGGAAGAGGATGGAAAATTCAACGCGGATATTCTGCTGATTGACGCCCGTTTTGTAAGTCTGATCAAATGGCTGGGCGAGCATCAGATTCATGTGCGCCTGTCCGGCACCAACCGGGAGGACGGTTATGCGGTATACAGGATCCGTGAGACAGCCTTCGGCGGCGGAACCAAGCTTTCCGCGGAGGACGGATTTTTACAGTTCATGATTGATCGGCTTTTTTCCAGCAATGCGCCTTCGGAGGAGGAGACGGACGAAGATCGGGACGAGGTCGGCGACGATATGAAGCTGACCAGCCTTCAGAGTATCACGGACTTCATGACCTGCGCAGGCTGTACCCTGCCGGACAATATTCAGCTCTGGGCCAGAAGAAACCTGGCTGTGGCCCGCTCCCATGAGGTATCGCCTGAGGAGAAGCGCCACGCCCAGAGAGCCCTGTCCATCATGATGAATATTCAGTGGAAGAGTAATTATTTTGAGGCAATTGATCCGACAGAGGCCCGCAGAATTCTCGATGAAGAGCTCTACGGCATGGAGAAAGTAAAGCAGCGCATTATCGAAACAATTATACAGATTAACCGTACCCATACCCTGCCCGCCTATGGTCTGCTTCTGGTGGGACCGGCCGGAACCGGAAAATCCCAGATTGCCTATGCGGTGGCGCGGATCCTGAAGCTGCCGTGGACGACCCTGGATATGAGCTCCATCAACGATCCGGAGCAGCTGACCGGAAGCTCCCGTGTATACGCCAACGCGAAGCCGGGTATTATCATGGAAGCATTTTCCATGTCGGGCGAATCCAACCTGGTATTCATCATCAATGAGCTGGACAAGGCCAACGCCGGAAAGGGCAACGGCAACCCGGCGGATGTGCTGCTGACGCTGCTGGATAACCTGGGCTTCACCGATAACTATATGGAGTGTATGGTGCCCACCGTAGGCGTGTACCCCATTGCCACAGCAAATGATAAGAGCCAGATCAGCGCGCCGCTGATGTCCCGGTTTGCGGTGATTGATATTCCGGATTATACGGAGGAGGAGAAAAAGGTAATCTTTTCCAGATTCGCGCTGCCGAAGGTACTGAAGCGGATGAGCCTCCGGGAGGACGAGTGCATCGTGACGCCGGAGGGCCTGGACGCGGTCATTGCCAGGTATGCGGACACCACCGGTATCCGTGATCTGGAGCAGGCGGCGGAGCATATCGCGGCCAACGCACTGTACCAGATCGAGGTTAATGGAGTAAAAGCCGTGCAGTTTGACGCGCAGATGGTGAATGAACTGCTGGGATAATTGATAATTTCATAAAGATTTTCAGACGAAAGATGACGCAGAGTACCCGGGAACGGGGAAACTGCGTCATTTTAATCTAAGAAATAAACTTAATTTTCTCTGGTATAGGAAATCGCGTGCCGGATCTTTTTCAAGGATTCGTGGGCTCCTTCTTCATTGTGGAACATGATCATCACAAAAAGGGCGTCCATGATGCACAGCTGCGACAGGCGGCTGGACAGAGATTCCGAGCGCCAGGTAATCTCCTCCGCTGTGGATACCAGTACGATATCTGCCATTTTGGCCAGAGGGGAAAGTGGGTAACTGGTCAGGACGATAAGCTTCGCCCCGTTTTCCTTCGCAAGCCTTGCGATAGCCAGCGTATCCTTGTTGAGGCCGGTATGGGAAATGAGAAACGCGCAGTCCTTTTCCGTGAGCAGACCCGCATTCATCAGCTGCAAATGATAATCCGAAGCATACCCGCAGGGAATGGGACTTCGCAGAAACTTGTGGTAGCTGTCGAAAGCCACAGCATTGGAGCCGCCGATACCGAAAAACCAGACCCGGTCTGCACTGCTCATGAGAGCGGCGGCCTTCTGAAACTGTCCGCCCTGGGCAATATGCCGGGTATCCTCCAGAGCCTTGATACTGGAGTCGAAGACTTTCTGCAGCATGGCGTCCGGGCTGTCCTGTTCGGAAATCTTCTCATGAATGGAGATTTCGGAATCAAATTCCTCAGTCAGCAGATTGACCTTGAAGTCCTTAAAGCCGTCGTAGCCCAGTTTTTTGGTAAATTGATAGACGGTAGAATCAGCGACTCCCAGATTATGGGCCAGATCGCTGATGCTGCTTCGGGAAACCAGCTTGATGTTGGCAAGAATATAGTCGGCAATTTGTTTTTCTTTTGGGTTCATATCGCGGTAAGTACTTTTAATCCGCATTTTTACAGTAAGATGATTCATGGCAGTCTCCATTTTCCGTACATTCTTTTTTAAGAGTAGCATAAAAAAAGGATTCTGTAAATCGAAAAAAGTTTTTTTAGAAATATTATTTACAAAAAAATATTTTTCTGATATAGTGAGGACACAAAAAGAAAATACCATGGAAAGAAGGAGAATTACGATGAAAAAGGCGGATATCGGACTGATTGGACTGGCGGTTATGGGCGAAAATCTGGTGATGAACATGGAATCCAGAGGTTTTACCGTGGCGGTATATAACCGCAGTACAGAAAAGGTGGACAATTTTGTAAATGGCCGTGGAAAGGGAAAGCATATCATTGGCTGTAAAAGTATCGGGGAGCTGGTGGAGAATCTGGAGCGTCCGCGCAAAATCATGCTGATGATTCGCGCCGGAGAAGCTGTGGATCATATGATTGCGCAGCTGGTACCGGTGTTGGAAGAGGGCGATATCATCATTGACGGCGGCAATTCTTATTTCAAGGATACGATTCGAAGAACCAGGGAGCTCACGGAAAAAGGACTCTGCTATATTGGAACCGGCGTGTCCGGCGGCGAGGAGGGAGCCCTTCATGGTCCCTGCCTGATGCCCGGCGGAAATCCGCAGGCCTGGGAGGCAGTCAAACCGATTTTTATGGCCATCAGCGCGAAGGTGGACGGCGATGTTCCCTGCTGCGAATGGATTGGCGACGATGGAGCAGGTCATTTTGTAAAGATGGTTCATAATGGAATCGAGTATGGCGATATGCAGCTGATCTGCGAGGCCTACCAGCTCATGCGCGACGGTCTGGGCATGACGCCGGATGAGATGCACGAGGTCTTCGCAAAATGGAATGAGACGGAGCTTGACAGCTATCTGATGGAGATTACCCGG
Organism: Clostridiaceae bacterium; assembly: GCA_902362725.1. Lineage (GTDB taxonomy): Bacteria > Bacillota > Clostridia > Lachnospirales > Lachnospiraceae > Laedolimicola > Laedolimicola ammoniilytica. The sequence continues at coordinate 43,618 of CABIXM010000019.1, forward strand.
GATATTCTGGGCTTCCGGGATGAGAAGGGCGAAGCCGTGGTCGATCAGATTCTGGATACGGCAGGCCAGAAGGGAACTGGAAAATGGACCAGCGAATCTGCGCTGGAGGAGGGCATTCCGCTGACGCTGATCAGCGAGGCAGTGTCGGCCCGCTGCGTGGCTGCCCGGAAGGAGGAGCGCATGGAGGCGTCCGCTGCCTACGGAAGAAAATGCGGAAAAATCATCGAAGACAAAAAAACTTTTGTAGAACAGATTCGAAAAGCCCTTTACGCCGCAAAAATCATTTCCTACGCCCAGGGATATTCTCTGATGAAAACGGCTGCGGAGCATTATGGCTGGAAGCTGAACTACGGCGATATCGCGCTGATCTGGCGGGGCGGCTGTATCATTCGAAGCGTGTTTCTGGGTAAAATCAAGGAAGCCTATGATAAGAACCCGGAGCTGCAGAACCTGATTCTGGATCCGTATTTCAAAGAAGCCATCGAATCCTCACTGGAATCCTGGAGAAAGGTGGTAGCTGCAGGCGCAATAAACGGAATTCCGCTTCCGGCCATGAGCGCGGCTCTGTTCTGGTTCGACAGTTATACCTGTGAAAACCTTCCGGCCAATCTGCTGCAGGCCCAGAGAGATTATTTCGGCGCGCATTGCTATGAGCGGATCGACAGCCCGAGGGGTCAGATGTTCCATACGAACTGGACCGGACATTCCGGAAGTACGGCAGCCGGAAGCTATAACGTCTGATTCTGCTTCATAGATTTTAATTCTGGCAGAACCGTCAGCAGCATCACAAGGAAGCACAGACTTCCACCGATGACATTGCTGACAGGCTCTGCCAGGAAGACACCGTCGGTGCCGAGCCTCAGTCCGTAGGGAAGAAAATAGGTCAGCGGCACGACAATGATGACTTTTCGCAACAGAGAGAAGAATACAGCCTGCTTCTTTTTCCCCAGAGATTTGAACATGGTCTGGCCGATGTACTGGAGCAGCATGAAGATAAAGGCTGAAAAGTACAGTTTCAGGGCCGGAATGGTATCAGTCAGAAGGCTGGCATCAGAGCTGAAAATACTGATTAAAAAGTGAGGAGCGAAAAGAATCACAAGCCACATACTCAGCGTATAGATAAGTGCCATTACAGCCATAGTAATACTGGCCTGTTTTACCTGCTCCGGTCTGCGTGCACCGTAATTGTAGCTGATAACAGGTGAGGAGCCCTCTGTCATGGCATGGATAGGGGTTTCTACCATTTGCCGGATACTGGAAATGATCGTCATCACAGAGATGTAGATATCTCCGCCGGTCACGGCAAGCACGCTGTTGCAGCAGATGCTGACCAAGCTGTTGGTGAGCTGCATGATAAATCCGGCAGTTCCCAGGCTGACGATATTAGCTGCGCAGGATCCGCAGTGCCGGATCTCTTCCGGGGTCAGAAACCGGATTTTGAATTCCGCTTTTTTACGAAGAAAATGCAGAACAAAGGAAGCTGACAGAAACTGAGATATAATGGTAGCAATGGCTGCGCCGGGAGCGCCGAGTCTGAAGATAAAAATGAAAACCGGATCCAGAATCAGGTTGGCAGCGGCACCAATGACGACAGATAACATACCGGTCGTGGAATACCCCTGGGCGTTGATGAAAGGGTTCATCCCTGTGGTGAGCATGGAGGGAAAGGTTCCTAAAAGATAGATCATCAGATAGGGGTACGCGTAAATGAGCGCACTGTCGGACGCTCCGAACAGCACCAGAATCGGCCGGGCGAATGCAAGACCGACTGCCATTAAAACCAGAGCGCAGACGGACAGCAGAAAGAACGCGGTATTGAGAAGCATGCCCGCCTGTTCCGGATCCTTACGACCTCGCGCAATGGAAAACAGGGGCGCGCCGCCGGTGCCGAAGAGATTGCTGAAGGCCGTGATGATGACGATGATCGGGAAGCACAGACCCACAGCACCCAGAGCGGCGGTTCCCACGCCCGGGATACGGGCGATGTAGATACGGTCTACAATATTATAAAGCAGAGTCAGAAGCTGCGCCACCAGCATGGGCAGGGCGGCCTGCAGGATATTTTCGATTATTTTTCCATTTTCAAAATCAATGCGTTTCATTTTATAAATCACCTCAGAGAAAAATCGGGAAGCAAAGCAGCAGTGTGGAAGCTCGGCTTTCGGCATTTAGTATAGCACGCTTTTTTTCATTGGAAAATAGAAGATTTGGAAATACCGTGTTCAGAAATACAGTTTCAGAAACACAGAGCAGTCCGGCTAAATCTCAGTATTTACAAATGAATAAGGAAATAGTATGCTCTGATATAGGACGGTCTCGTCTGTATGGGAGAGATTTACAATGAGTAAAGTTACCAATTACATGGATTTACACGATTTTTGCGTATTTTCATACGATTCCGTCACTTTATCTGCTGTATTTCTTCTCCTGGACCATCACATCGGTGGCTGAGATCCTGTACTTCGTATACACCTGGCGGAAAATGGTGAGGGAAGGGCAGTTATAAGGCGGGCTCCGGGAAATGCGTCCGCAGGGCGTGTGAATGAGACGGCAGAGAACGAGAATTTGAGGAACAGCTATGGAAAATTTTGAAGAGAATTTATTTTTAAAAGCCAATCTGGAAAAAGAAATTCCGATTCTGCGGGCGCAGATTCAGAATCTTTACGAGCAGCTTGACCGGAAATTCCATCTGCAGGGGGCGAAGGTGCCGATTACCTTCGGTATGGACACAGACTGCCTGGGCTCTTATACCCGGGGCAGCCACAATGAGAAGGAGCATTTTCATTTTTCTCTGCTTTTTATCGGCTATGCGGTGAAGAATCCGCTGAGCAAAGAGGACCGGACGGATCTCTATCGCCACGAATACGCGCATTACATGCAGTATCATATGGCGATTCCGAAGCAGTATCAGTGGCAGCCCGGGATCCATGGCAGCGCCTGGAAATACTGCTGTTCCCTGGTGGGCGCCGCGCCGACGCCCTATTATAAAGCGGGCGAGGCGTTGATGAAGCATAATTATGAGAAGGCCCTGAAAAGCCCGATTCACGATAGGACGGTTCCCCTGCGGGATCGATACCGACGGGAGCAGGAGCATAAGAAGACCAGGGACAGCGTGATTCAGTATGAGATCGGCGAGCTGGTGGCCCATCCGAAATTCGGCCACGGCAGGGTGGAAAAGGTGGAGCAGAAGACGGGTTCGGTGAATCTGCATATCCGGTTTGAGGACGGGGTGCGGAAGATTGATCAGAAGTGGCTGATTCGGTCGAAATATCAGAAAAAAGGATGAAAGATAGAAAAAAGGAAAAGCATGACGCAGAGTTTAGAGAAACTTTCCGTCATGCTTTTTATAAATGGATTTATTTTATTTCAAAAGCTCCTTCAAATCCGCCTCCGGCGTCGTAACCGGCGCGATGCCGAAGTGCTCCACCAGATAATTCAGCACATTCGGCGACAGGAAAGCCGGGAGGGTGGGGCCGAGCCGGATATTTTTAATCCCCAGATGCAGCAGGGTCAGCAGGATGCAGACTGCTTTCTGCTCGTACCAGGAAAGCACCATGGACAGGGGCAGGTCGTTCACGCCGCAGCCGAAGGCCTCCGCCAGGGCCACTGCGATCTGAATCGCGCTGTAAGCGTCATTACACTGACCGATATCCATGATCCGGGGCAGTCCGCCGATGGTACCCAGATCCAGATCATTGAAACGGTATTTTCCACAGGCCAGAGTCAGGATTACGGTATCCGCAGGGGTCTGCTTTACAAAATCGGTAAAATAACTGCGTCCGGGACGCGCGCCGTCGCAGCCGCCCACCAGGAAGAAATGCCTGATATCCCCCGCCTTCACAGCGTCAATGACCTTGTCCGCCACGCTGAGCACCGCGCCGTGTCCAAAGCCGGTGGTGACGGTATGGCCACCGTTGATGCCGGTGAAATCTTGATCCTCGGTGTAGCCGCCAAGCTCCAGGGCCTTTTTGATAACCGGAGTAAAGTCCTTCTCCCCGCCGATATGGGTCATTTCCGGATAGGATACCAGGGCGGTCGTGTATACACGATCCGCGTAGCTGGGCTTTGGCGGCATCAGGCAGTTGGTGGTGAAGAGAATCGGCGCGGGCAGATTTGCAAATTCTTTCTGCTGATTCTGCCATGCGGTGCCGAAATTACCCTTCAGGTGAGCGTATTTCTTAAGCTTGGGATAACCGTGGGCAGGCAGCATTTCCCCATGGGTGTAGATGTTGATGCCTTTGCCCTCGGTCTGCTCCAGGAGCAGCTTCAGATCGTGGAGATCGTGGCCGGTAATGACGATGAAGGGGCCTTTTTCTACGGTCAGGGGCACGGTCGTGGGTGCCGGAGTACCATAGGTTTCGGTGTTGGCCTGGTCAAGAAGGGCCATGCACTTCAGGTTTTTCTCACCCACTTCCATGACGATGGGAAGCAGCTCATCCATGCCCCAGTCCTCGCCCACGGCGAAAAGCGCTTTGGCGAAGAACCGATTTACCTCGTCGTCCATGTAGCCCAGCACCATGGCGTGGTGGGCGTAGGCAGCCATACCGCGGACGCCGAAGAGAATGAGGGACTTGAGGCTGCGGATATCCTCTTGGGCGTTCCAGAGCTCATTCATGTCATAGTTATCACTTCGACCACAGCTGGAAGCGCAGGCAGAGCAGCCCGGAGCCAGCTTTGCCTTTTCGGTCTCTACCCGATCTAGCATAGCCCGGATGGTTTTCTCATTGAAGTTTACGTTGGTGACCGTGGTGAAAAGGCCTTCGATGAAAATGGGCCAGGTGTCCGGCGTGGTCACGGTGGCGCCACCTGTAGCCCGGGCCAGTCCGATGAGCGCGCCGGTCAGCTCGTCCTGAAGCTTCGCCACATCGGCAGTTTTCCCACAGACGCCCGCTTTTCCGGTACAGCCGGAGCAGCCGGCGGTCTGTTCGCACTGAAAGCAAAACATATTGTGATCCATTTGAAAATTCTCCTTTCCTTCATTCGCGCGTGTTCTTAGCGCATACAGGTATCCCCGTAGGGGATTTTAATCTAAGCTTCTTCCATCCGTGGAAATGGTATATACCTGCCACGGAATGAATTTCCCACTGTTCTTCAAAGCTGTAACCGCCGCGTGCTCCAGACCGCCACAGCAGGGAACCTCCATGCGGACGATGGTGACGCTTTTGATATCGTTGTGACGGATAATTTCGGTCAGCTTCCCGGAATAATCTACATCATCCAGCTTCGGGCATCCTACCAGGGTAATATGGCCTTTGATGAAGCGCTCATGAAAGGCCGCATAGGCGTAGGCAGTGCAATCCGCTGCGATTAAAAGCTTTGCACCAGAGAAATAAGGCGCGTTCGCAGGCACTAATTTAATCTGTACCGGCCACTGGCACAGGCGGCTTTTCTGTTCTGTGGGAGCCGTTTCCGGCGTGTCACATTCGGAATGCTCGATTTTTCTGGATTGGGTTCCGGGACAGCCACAGGGCAGGGACAGGCCTTCCTTTTGCATCTTTCGTTTTTTATTTTTCAGGACGGCTGCCTCGTCGTATGCGGCAGTCTCCCGTTCCACGAAGGTAATGGCTCCGGTGGGGCAGGTGGGGAGACAGTCGCCCAGTCCGTCGCAGTAATCATCCCGCATAAGCTTTGCTTTGCCATCCACCATGGCGATGGCGCCTTCGTGGCAGGCAGCGGCACAGGCGCCGCAGCCGTTGCATTTATCCGGATCAATCTCAATGATTCGTCGTTTCATGTGTTTACCTCCTTGCTTTTATGAGGCTAGTATAATAAAATGAACGTAACAAATCGGTTGAAAATTCAACAAAAGGAGATTTTTATGGAGGAATATTTATCCATCCTTCGATCTGCGCAGCTTTTTTCCGGAGTGACGGAGGCGGAGCTGCTTTCGATGCTGACCTGTCTGGACGCAAAGACAGAAAGCTATCCAAAGGGAAGTTTCCTGCTTCGAGCCGGAGACAGGACAGAGTCTGTCGGACTTATTTTATCCGGAACGGTACTGATTATTCAGGAAGACATCTGGGGCAATCGGAATATCCAGTCCAAGGCAGGTCCCGGCCAGACCTTTGCAGCCGCTTTCGCCTGTGCCCAGGGAGCCGTGCTGAATGTGAGTGTCGTGGCCGAGGCGCCTGTAAAGGTGATGTTTCTGAACGTAAAGAGAATCCTGACCGTCTGCTCCTCAGCCTGTGCCCACCACAATCAGGTCATCCGAAACCTCCTGGGAGAATTGGCGGGCAACAACCTGCATATCAGCGAAAAACTCACCCACATGTGCCAGCGCACCACCCGTGCCAAGCTCATGTCTTATCTGTCCGCCATGTCCCAGCGCGCCGACAGCTACGAATTCGACATCCCCTTTTCCCGTCAGCAGCTGGCAGATTATCTGGCGGTGGAGCGAAGCGGCCTGTCGTTGGAGCTGGGGAAAATGCGGGATGAGGGGATGGTGGAGTTTCGGAAGAATCATTTCAGGCTGCGGATATAGAAGTTTGCGGACAGAAAATGGAATGATTAAAAAAACGGTATGGTGGAGAAAAGTATGAAAATAAGAAAAACAGGTTACTATAGTATCCTTGGTTTTTTGATGATTGCTCTGGCGGGCTGCGGCTATACGAAAGAGGAAAAAGAAGCGATGAAGCGCTATGAAAAGCAGGGGCGCGAAAACGCGGAAAATTACATCGAAGAGAAGTACGGGATCCACGCAGAGATCCGGAAAGTGACCTGCGAGAAGTACGGTTCCGGCCCGATACCGGATTTTTCCCCTTCTCCCACGGGGAATGTGTTCGTGAAAATGAACTATCAGGGAGAAGAATTTTCCGTTGTCATTTCCGGAGATGGGAAGAATGCAGATGGAATCGACAATTATCAGTTCCAGGAGATTACCGCAGCGTTCAAGCGGGAAGTATACGACGTTACCGAGGTTCCGGCAGAGAGTGCCTTTCTGTGCTACGGAGAATATGGAACGATAAAAGAGGAAAAGAATGGCATGATTCATGCATTTTTTGACGGGGAGAACCTGGCGGAAATCCTTCAGGATGGCTCTGCGAGAGCCATGATTTCCTATATAAATCAGGACGCGTCCCAGCTTCCTGCATCCGAGATAAGCCAGAAGACTGGCGTGGACACGCTTTTGTTCGCGGACTACGAGAGCCGGGAGGCCTGTCAGTCCATTCGTCAGCCATACTATAATCTGTCAGGCTGGCCGATTGAAAATGGCATCGAAGCTCAATTGTATCAGATGAACGGATACCGTGTGGTCAGCGCAGGCGAAGATACTTTTATAAAATGCGAAAAGAAAATACAGGACGGCGTCATCCTGATCACCGAACAGCCGGAGGAGCAGGTCAGCCTTAAAAAGACCGTTTTAGACCCACAGGAAAACTGGAACGGAAACGGCTTCCTGGACGCGCAGCAGGTATCGGACGCTTATGCCCTGGATACAAACGCAGGCAAAGTCTATGTGTATTTCCCGGTAGAAAAATTGAACACAAAAGAAGTGGAACACGCACAGCTGGTCAAACAGTACCAGTATCAGGGTGAGACCTGCTACGACAACCTCCTGGGCGGCGTAACGGACGATGGAAAATACATTCAGGGTATCGTTTATACGAGGGATGAGACGGAAATTAAGATATCGGTGTTTGTGGATGGAAAGTAGACCAGTCCTTGCAGCGTATGCAGCAAGGCTTTCATCGCCATGGGCAATCAGAAATTCAGAGAAAATCGTAGGGTCAATCTGCATGTGGCTGGCCATACCAACAGGGAAAGATTGGCTTACATACTCCTGATGGATGTGCAGATGCCAGTTATGAATGGCTATGAGGCAACGAGGGCAATCCGCAGGGCATTGAACAGTGATAAATGGAAAGTAATCAGACATAAAAGAATCGAAAAGGATAGTTAGGGATAGAAAGAATATGAAAGGAAAAAGAGTGATTGCAGGCATTCTGCTTGCAGGAATTTTAGTAGTCACCCTGGCAGGGTGCAAAAACACAGGCAACACGAAAGAAGAAAACGAAAAGCCTGTTATTACCCTCGGCAGCGACAACTATCCACCATACAATTATCTGAATGAGGATGGTGTACCGACGGGAATCGATGTAGAACTGGCTACGGAAGCTTTTAAAAGAATGGGGTATCAGGTGGATGTTGTCCGGATTAACTGGGAGAAGAAAAAAGAACTGGTGGAGAGCGGAGAGATTGACTGTATCATGGGCTGTTTTTCTATGGAAGGGCGTCTTGATGATTACCGTTGGGCAGGACCGTACATAGCAAGTCGTCAGGTGGTCGCTGTAAATGAGAACAGTGATATTTATAAACTGAGTGACCTGGAGGGTAAAAACCTGGCTGTTCAGTCCACAACCAAACCGGAAGGCATTTTTCTGAACCGGACGGATGCGAGAATCCCAAAGCTGGGCAATCTGATCAGCCTGGGACACAGGGAGCTGATCTATACATTTCTGAGAAAAGGATATGTAGATGCAGTCGCCGCACATGAGGAATCGATTGTTCAGTATATGAAGGATTATGATGCAAGCTTCCGTATCCTGGAAGAACCTTTGATGATCACCGGAATAGGTGTCGCTTTTGCAAAAGATGATGACAGAGGAATCTGTGAGCAGATGAGCCAGACTTTGGAAGAAATGCGTCAGGATGGCACATCCCTGAAAATTATTGAAAAATATCTGGATGATCCCCAGAAATATTTGGAGGTGGATGATCTTGGATATTAAGAGAAAGAAAAAAGAAAAACGAATCCAGCTGATCGGTGGTCTGATCGGAATCTGTGTGGCAGTAGTTTCTCTGTTTTATTTCTTTCAGGCGGAGAAAGCGGAAGCAGAGAAAAGAATGGTAGAGATTGTAAATTATGTCAAAGTGCAGTGTTCCACCTACACCCATTATAATGAATCTTCGGAATCCAAAAGTCTTCTCCGTGCTATTGAAAGTGCCAGACAGATGAGTACAAATATTAACATGGAAACAGAAAACGGCGGGCAGCTAAGCGAGGATTTTCTGAAAGAAAACCTGCAGACTCTCTGGGTGGATGGCATCATTGTACTGGATACAGAAGGAAAGATGGATTGTGAATACAGTACGAATGAATTTCTGGCAAATGAGATTACAGAGTATCTGCAAAAAGATAGTATCATGGATTTTGCCGGATATGATGAAAGAACTTATTCGGAACGATTTGACAGGAAAGATGGATCACATATCGACATTGCAGCCTGTGCCAGAAAAGATGCACCAGGTATTGTAGCAATCTACTATTACACTTCTCCTGAATTTGCCAGAAACTATACCCTGACAATACAGGGGCTTTTAAATGGCTATAGTGTCCAGAAAGATGGAACGATTATTGTTGCAGACGATGGGATCGTGGTTGCCAGCAATGATCAGAGCCTGTTAGGGCAGAATACAGCCGACAACGAAGTTGTTCAGGAAATGAAAAAACATACAGACAGTCAGCACATTTATCATTTGAAGAATGAAGGAACCGGATGTTATGGAATTATGCTGAAGCAGCGTGATTATTATATCTATGCGTATCTTCCGGATACAGCGGTGTTCCATAACCTTCCATTAAATATGATAAGCGTTATTTTTCTTTATTTCCTGATATTCAGTATATTCTGGTTCTGGGCATACAGAACGAATCTGACGCATCAGAAAATGGAACAGGAAAAAGACGAAAAATATAAGGCAGAACTTCTGATAGCTGCAAAAAAGGCAGAAGCCGCCAATGAGGCAAAAACCGAGTTCTTTCAGCGAATGAGCCATGATATACGGACTCCGATCAATGGAATCTGCGGCATAGTCAATATGGCAGACCATTATGCAGATGATATGGAGAAACAGACGGAATACAGAACAAAGGTGAAAGAGGCATCCAATCTGTTGCTGGAACTGGTAAATGATGTCCTGGACATGAGTAAGCTTGAGTCAGGTGAAATCGTTCTGGAAGAGATCCCATTTAATCTGAGCAGTATTTCCAGGGAAGTATTTGTTGTGATCGAACAGATGACTGCAGAACAGAATATCCAGATTGTGTGGGAGAAAAAAGAAATCACACACCGGAATTTTATTGGAAGTCCGGGATATGTGAAACGGGTGATGATGAATGTCCTGTCGAATGCAGTGAAATATAACAGAGAAAACGGACAGATCTATATCAGCTGCATGGAAATTCCATCCGAACAGCCGGAAATGACCACAATGGAATTTGTCTGCCGGGATACCGGAATCGGAATGACTGAGGAGTTCCAGAAATGTGTATTTGAACCATTTGCACAGGAACACACAGGAAGCCGCACAAAATTTGCAGGAACAGGTCTGGGAATGGCGATTGCAAAGAATCTGGTCGAGAAAATGGGTGGAACGATTACCTTTGAAAGTAAAGAAGGTATGGGAACTACATTTGTGATCAGGGTTCCGTTCAAAATAGATCCGGATGCGGACAAACGTGAAGAACAGAAGGATGTATCAGAAAAATCTATAAAGGGGCTGCATATTCTTCTGGCAGAAGACAATGAACTGAACATGGAAATTGCAGAATTTGTGCTTCAGAATGAAGGCGCTGAGGTGACCAAAGCATGGAATGGTCAGGAAGCTGTTGAGATATTCGGAAAAAGTGAACCTGGTGAATTTGATGTCATTCTTATGGATATTATGATGCCGGTCGTGAATGGTTATGAAGCTACAAAGATGATCCGTTCTCTGGACAGAGAGGATGCAAAGAAAATACCGATTATTGCAATGACAGCAAATGCGTTTACGGAGGACAGAATAAGGGCAAAAGAAGCAGGGATGGATGAACATGTTGCTAAGCCTGTTGATGTGAAATTACTGGTAAAGGTAATTCATAAATTGGTAGGATGATGAAAAATATGGATAAAAGACAAAAAATACTGATTGTAGATGATGCAAAGGAAGAATTGAACCGGGTAGCGACCGGTTAAACACCCCGTTGGTAAACTTCTGATTTTTACCAACGAATTTACCAATATTGCAGAGAAAAATATAAGAAGACTTGAAACGAATTGAAAAGAAAAGCAAGATTCCATGTTTCAGTTCTATGTCAGAAATCCTGTAAGATTGGCTTACATACAAGGATATTCAGGTTTTATACAAAGATATAAGGAGTTACAAAAAATGGTAAAAATCTTATTTATCTGCCACGGTAGTGTTTAAGGGACGGAGCAAAAGCCTTGAGTTTATTGGGTTCCTTGGATGGAAATGTAGAATTTACACCTTATTTACACCTTTGGAAGATCGGATTGGAAAAGCTGAAATAATAATATAAATGCGTGGGAGAAATCCTACGCTTTTTACATATAATCGCACAATTTGAATGAAAAAGCCTCATGATCATGTGGGAAAATGAAAGTAAAACTTATTAGATGATATAATGTATTAATTTGTAATTTGAAAGAATATTTGAGGTTTATAGGAATTTATCTGACGGTATACACCTACCATATAGTAGTTATAAAATAGAACGGTACAAATGGATAGTTAGGTAAGAAGATAAAGGTTGTTTAATTGTTAAAAGCTCTTGCGGAAAAAAGCATTTTAAAATAATATATGATTGTAAGAGATGTATAATTTTTACAATGGAGAATAAGATATGTTTGGTAAGAACCAGATCATACAAAATCTTGTGGATTATCCGCTGCTGATTATTGATGATTTAGGAATAGAACGAAATTCCGAGTTTGCTTTGGAGCAGGTCTATAATGTGATAGATAGCCGTTATTGTAAAATGCTTCCGCTGATCGTAACAACGAATCTGGGACTGAATGAAATGAAATCCACAGATTTGGATACTGCCCATCAGCGTATTTACAGTAGAATACTTGAAATGTGTGTTCCCATCTATTGTGGTGGAGAAGATAAGAGAAAAGAAGAAGGGACAGAAAAACTCGTACAGGTGCAGAACCTGATTACCGGTTAATCTGTCTTTTTCCATTAAAGGGGGTGATTGCCATGATTATTGATCTGGACAGCAGTTGAATCGCTGAAAGGAGGGAAAAGTTATGCAGGAAGAGGTAACTCAGAAAACGGTCACGTTCTGTATTCGGGCTACTAAGATTACAGCAGACCTGTTGAAAAAGGTTCTTGTTGCGTATCTGCGTCATCAGAATCTTTATGCGATAAAAGAAAAGTGCCAGCACGGATCCATTCAGGTTCCATACAGTTACTATGACTGCGGTATACCGGATTATTTTACGAGTGTACCGCTGCACTGGCACAGTGAAATGGAATTAAATTACATAAAATCTGGCAGACGAAGAGTTCTGGTCCCTGTATCTCAGGAACCCCCGGGGTATCATGAACTCCATGATTCGGTCCGGACTATTATGTAGTGTGCACACAAAAATCTTGCAACGTCTGATCTGTTACTGAAAAGCGAACTGCTTCGCTTATTTTATCTGCTGGCATCGACACCGGGACTCTGCACCGAACACACGGTTTCGACAGAATCCCGGATGACCGAAACACTTCGGCCTGTTCTCACTTATATACAGAAACATCATTCTGAATCTGTCACCATAGAGCAGCTGGCAAAGATCGCTCATATGAGCAGCAGTTACTTTATGAACTGTTTCAAACAGAATTTCGGTCTCGGAGCCATTGAATATCTGAATCAGGTACGTATCCGATCAGCATGCGACCTTCTGCGCAATACGGATCGCAGTATCTCCGACATTGCTTTCGATACCGGATTTCATAACCTTTCAAATTTCAATCGACAGTTTCGCACCAAGGTAGGATGTTCTCCTCAGACTTACCGAAAAGAATCCGTTCTTTCCTGATAGATCCAGTAAGTGATCATCAACATGATCCAGGCGCCGATCCAGGCAGATACTTCTGCCAGAGCAACACCACAAAAAGCCAGATATGGAGTCAGCAGCTTTACCATGACCACTCGAAGAGACACTTCCAGGACTCCTGAAAGCATCGGAACAAACGTATGTCCCATGCCCTGACACCCGTTGCGGAACACAAACAGCCATCCCAGAGGAAACAGACAGATGCCTGTAACCGCCAGAAAATCTCTTGTGTAAGAAATAATCGACGCATCATTCAACATGAAAGAAGTCAGAAACTCAGGAATACACAGCAACATCAAAGCCAGTGGAATATTTATCAGGATCGTCAGGATAACTCCTTCCCGGATACCGGTACGTATCCGCTCCTTTTTTCTGGCACCATAATTCTGTCCCACAAAAGTAAGAAGTGCCAGGCCCACTGTATTTGCCGGCTGTTCAAAAAGACTGAGGATCTTGGTGCATGCCGCATAGGCAGCCACATAGCTTGTTCCCATATTGTTGACAAATGTCTGCAATACCATTCCACCCACTGCAGTGACAGAATTCATAACGGCAACAGGCAGACCTTTCAATGTCAGTCTTTTGATGATTACACTCTGTGGTTTCCAGTCCGTTTTTTTCGGGATCAGATTTTTTTCCCTTCCTATGTAGTAACAGCAGTAAAGCGCAGACAGAACCTGTGCCAGAACAGTGGCTAACGCTGCGCCAAAAACACCCATATGCAGCGGAAAAACGAATAACAGATCCATCAGAACATTAGCAGTGGCAGAAATTATCATTGCAACCAGAGGCACCCGGCTGTTTCCGACAGAACGCAGAAGTGTCATGGCAAAATTATTAAAAATTGTAATGGTGGTTCCCGCAAGAATTGTTCCGAAATATTGCAGTGTTTCCGTCATCAGGTCTTCCGGTGTATGGAGAAATGTAAATAATTGCCGCATGAAGGCCAGACTTACCACTGTGATCACAATCCCAATAGCCAGACAGATCCAGACAGACATTGCCAGCTCCTTACGAAGTTTTTCATAATTGCCACTTCCAAAAGACTGAGAAATACAGATTCCCAATCCTCCTGTCAGCCCAATTGCGAAACCAATGATCAGAAAATGTACGGAACTGGTATTTCCGACTGCTGCAAGTGCCGTATCGCCAATTCCTTTTCCCACCACCATAGAGTCTGCAAAGCTGTATAACTGCTGAAACAGATTTCCTGCCAGGATCGGCAGAAAAAACTGTACCAGTAAACGCATGCAGTTTCCCTGCGTCATATCATTTGTCGTGTTCTTACCCATTATGTTACCTCCTGATGTCTAAACGGTACTCTCCAAATACTGTCTGCTTTTAGCCAGTATTTTACTACTGAAATGATACTTTTTCTATGACATTACTATGCTGAAATATTAGCAGAAAGTTTCTTGTTTAAATTTTTTATGATGTTTTCAGAGTTATCTTTTGAATAATATCTCATTTTTGCTGCCGATAAATAGTCTATAATAATACCTCCTCTTCAAAATTAATTCTATCATAAAATGACATATAAATCTAATAAAGATATGCTTAAAAGACAAGAGTTCATAATGATTAGTGAACATCATAATATTTTTAGAGTAGCATCCAAATATCACAAACCGATTTGATGAGGAGAAAATACCAGAGCAAGATCCACCCGTGTATTACAGTATTGTCATTTTGACAATTTTGTATTACTTACGAGTAGCAGACCTTGATTGGGATTACGTCCCCATACCCACGTGAAAATATAATTGCTGGCAATTATATTTTAGCAGATATGCAGGCATATCTGGATAAGCGTCACAGACAACAAAATAAGGAAATTTTGATAAGGCATTCACCTGGAATAGGTGAGTGTTTTTTTGTTTTTAAGTATTCAATTAACCGAAAAAATAAAAAATTTTCCTCAGGGGGCTGTAAAAATGCCTCTCAGCGTTTCGTATTAATGAAAGGGTATTTTTTGCAGGAAAAATAAAAAATTTTCATCAAGAGCCTGTATTTATGCCCTTCATCTTTTGAATATGTGTAAGGACATTTTTTGAGCCGGCATAAAAATGATTTTTACAACAGTTAGAAACAGAAACGAGGCGAGAAAAGAATGAAATATGAATACATGAAGGAGTCAGAGCAGATGCTTCAGTACTTCCAGTTTCCGAAGTTTTTGCTAAAACTGCGAATTTCTCAAACTGCAAAATTCCTTTATATGATTTTGTATGACCGGGCACGGATATCGAGAATGAATAGTTGGATAGACAAGTATGGAAATGTTTATCTGATTTTTCCGATAGAGGAATTGTCTGCTCAAATCGGCAAATGTAAATCTTCTGTAAAAACAGCATTGAAGGAATTAGATGATGTGGGACTATTGGTTCGCAGATCTGGTGGTTTTTCAAAACCTAATCATTTATATGTAAAAATTCCATCTGATGAGATAGGTTTACAGCCGGTTGACGATAAGGCGGTTGAAAAGATGGTTGCAACAGAGTCGGAAAAGCAACCTTCATCTGGTCGTAAAAATGGCTGTGCAGGAGTCGGAAATGTGGCACCTAGTAAAGTAACTGAGAAATATAAAAGAAATAAATATCATGAAGTAAATTATTACTATGGAAAAGGAGAGAGTTTGTGATGAGAGAAGAAGATACCGTATGTGTAGGCAGTGATGGTTTGCAATACTGCAAAGTCTGTGGGGAAGCGAAAGAAGCTTTTTTCCCCGAGGGTGGCTTTATGGGGATGAAGAAACATTCCAGGCAATGTGCCTGTGACAGAAAAGCATATGAAGAAGAACAAAAATATTTTAAAGACAAAGAATACCGAGAATTAGTCAGTAGAAATACGAGCATCTGTTTTGACGAGAGCAGAATGGAAGAGTGGACATTTGAAAATGCGGATATGTCAGATGCTGTAATACATAAGGCTAAAAGCTATGTTGATAACTGGGATGAAATGAAAAGAAACCATATAGGCTGTTTGTTCTGGGGACCGGTTGGTACCGGGAAAAGTTATATTGCCGGGTGTATTGCCAATGAACTTCTAAAGCAGGAAGTAACAGTAAAGATGACAAATTTCAATACCATTATCGATGATATATTTCCACTGGCAGACAAAGCGGAATGCATTGGCTTCATATCAGCTTTTGATTATTGATGATCTTGGTGTGGAACGAAATTCAGAATATGCGTTAGGAATTATTTTTAGCGTCATAGACCGCAGGATCCGTTCGGGACGACCTTTGATCATTACGACCAATCTTCCGCTGAAAGAAATAAAAAGCGAGACCATGTTAGATAAAAGACGTATCTATGACCGTATTTTAGAAATGTGTACACCCGTGTATGTTGGAGGCACAAGCAAACGAGAAGCGATTGCAAGTATGAAAATGGAGAAAGCGAAAACGCTGTTGAACACAAACAGAGGGAAGGAGGAATGCGAATGAATCATACAGAAAAAACAATACCTGTTTGGAAGAAATATTCTTTAAATGTTTCCGAAGCAGCAGAATATTACGGAATTGGAGAAAAGAGATTGAGACAAATCGCAGGTGAAAATGAAGGAGCAGATTTTATTTTGGAAGTTGGTTCGCATATCCGGTTCAAAAGAAAATTATTTGAAGATTATCTGGACACAGCCAGTACAGTTTAAGTGACAGAATAGAAGAAATAGTAATGAAAATAATGTTCATTTTATCTTAGCGAAGAGAAGGTCTTGTGGTATAATGAATAAACCGAGACGGTCTTCCAAGTTAAATGAGCATTTAATGAAGGAGACGAAATATTATGAGTGAAAAAAGGAGAGATCATAGAGGACGTATATTACACAATGGAGAAATACAGTTATCTGATGACAGATATCGATTTAAGTATGTCGATGAGATGGGAAAGAAGCGCTGCGTATATAGCTGGCGTTTAGACCATAACGATGCAACTCCGAAAGGAAAGCACCGTACTTTGTCGCTTCGAGAGATGGAGAAGAAAATTCAGGCGGATCATTTCGAGCAGATTGCAACAAATGGCGGAAATATGACAGTGCTGGAACTGGTTGAAAAATATATATCAACCAAAACCGGTGTCAGACCTACTACAGTTGCAGGATACGGAACAGTTATCAATATATTGAAGAAAGATCCATTTGGAAAAAGAAGGATTGATACGGTTCGGATTTCGGATGCAAAATGTTGGCTGATACATCTTCAGCAGGTAGAAAAGAAAAGCTATAGTTCCATCCATTCGATCCGAGGAGTCCTTCGTCCGGCATTTCAGTTGGCGGTGGACGATGACCTGATCAGGAAAAACCCATTTCAGTTTCAGCTAATGGAAGTGGTCGTGAATGACAGTGTGACAAGAGAGGCAATCAGCAGAGCGGAGGAGCGTAAGTTTTTACAATTTGTGAAGGAGGATCCTCATTTTTGCAGGTATTATGAGGAAATCTACATATTATTTAAAACCGGCCTTCGAATCTCGGAATTTTGTGGTTTAACGATTCCTGATATTGATTTTAAGGAGCATACGATCAACATCGATCATCAATTGCAGAAAAAATCAAAAATCGGATATTATATTCAAGAGACTAAAACAACCAGCGGAACGAGAAAGATACCTATGACTGCGGATGTAGAGGAATGCTTTCAGAAAATAATAGAAAAACGAAACCCGCCCAAAGCAGAGCCTATGGTAGATGGAAAAAGTGGATTCTTATACTTTGATAAAAACGGAAGTATTTGTTATTCTCTGCACTGGGAGCATTACTTTCAACACATCATTCAGAAATATAATAATACTTACAAAGTACAGATGAGTGTTATCACACCGCATGTATGTCGGCACACCTATTGCTCAAATATGGCAAAATCCGGAATGAATCCAAAAGCATTGCAATATTTGATGGGCCACTCAGATATCAGCGTAACGCTGAATACATATACGCATGTAAATCTTGAGGATGCCAGGGAAGAAGTTGCCCGGATTCAGGTTGTGTAATTACAATTTTTAATTGAAAATAGCAAGGTGTAAAATAGAAAAACATACACCTTATTTTACACCTTTTGCGGACGATATTATGCGAAAATAAACCAGGTTATGCCAGAAAACAAAAATTTACAAAGGCTTACAAAGCCCGAAATACCAAGAAAAACTAAGAAATGCGAGGTTATGCAACAATGATAAAAGTGCTCTTTATCTGCCACGGTAGGATTTACCGGGCATGATGAAACGTCTCAAATCGTCTCATAACCCTCGATTTTAAGCGTTTTTTGTGTTTCAATCTCAAATTTACCAAAGATTTACCAATATTTCTGGAGAGTCAGACTTGCAAAAAAATGGGCCAGAATGAGGAGATTAAAAATATGAGCGAATTGAAACCAAGAATAACGGAAAACGGAATTGACTATATCCTTGTCGGAGATTACTACATCCCAGACTTGAAGCTGCCGGAAGAACACCGCCCCATCGGAAAGTATGGACGGATGCACCGGGAATATTTAAGAGAAGTCCACCCAGCCAGATTGAACACATTGATACTGACCGGAGAGCTATGGACATATCTTGCAGACCTGAACGAACAGGCACAGGAACGGTTAGACACTATCATGGAACAGATGAAAGCTGCCGAGGGCGTGACAGAGGAATTAAAGCGCACTTCTCAAATGGAATGGGTGCAGCGTTGCAATAACATTCACAACCGGGCAGAAGAAATTATTTTGCATGAGAGGATTTATTCATAACGGTGTGATAGAATGATTATGACAAAACGGGATTTTGGAAGCAGGAGAAATCAAGATTGGAGGATAAATAGATGAACAAGATTTTCAAATGTCTTATTCGATTTTTGATAGAAGTGATAGTTATGACAGTTTTGATTGTTGGAATCAACATATTTACGAATGGTATGTATCTTTGGAGATTGCCTCGCATAAATAATATTCAGTCTGTAAATATCACGTATCCGAGTGTCACAGATGATGTTAAAGAAATTTCAAGCCGTGAGGATATTGAATTAGCCTTAAAGCTAACGGGATTTCTGAAATATGATTTATTTGAGAAAGTGAATAGCGAAGAAGAACCTACTATTACAATTACTTATTTTCTTAAGGATGGAACAAGCAAAACAATCTCCGCTAATAACACTACTGTCTGGTGGAACAATAAAATTCATGTAATCAAGGACAAGGATATGTTTATCAACCTAACAGAGGGAATTTTCTTTCTGGAAGATTTACAAACAAAGTAAATCAATTCCAGTATATCGGGGAGCAAATAGAACAAAAATCGGAATTTGGAGGAACTTATGATGAAAAAAATGATAATGGCATTATGTATATTCATTTGTGCGTTTACTTTAGTTGCGTGTTCTGGACAACAAACAACGAACCACTTACTTTAGGTGTCAATGCGATAATAACAGAAATTGATAAAGAAAATAAAATCATAACCACAAAAGATAGCGGAGAAGAAGGTGTTTTAGGGGATGATTGTCTTATTGATTGTTCCCAAATTCCTATGATTTATTGTAATTATGATACACAAGATGTTGTAGATATAACTCTTGATGATTTACAGGTGGGGGACGAAATCATTTTGACTATTCGGAGTTCGGAAATAGAAAATCTCCAAAAGGAAGATGACAATAAAGCAAAAATAGCAGTTGAACAATTACAATTAGGTACACAGAGAATTAAATAATTTCAAGTTTGACAAGGAGACAATTTTATGAAAAAAATAATGGCAGCTACGTTATCGTTGCTTGCTTGTGCGGTTCTGCTTGCAGGGTGCAACATTTCCTCCGAAAACAATGAAGAACAGTCCTTAAAGGTATATTCATTTAGCGGAGAAAATGAATATATTTCTGTGTCGAATGGTGTAATTATTTTAGATGGCAAAGATGAAATTTGCTATGGTGGCGATTTGAAAGTGACATCAGATGATTTTGGCGATATTACCACATATTCAACTACCATTTATATCAATGGAAGTGAAAAAGAACCTTTGCTTTCTAATAGTGTTGATGACCAGACAGGTGGGACAATAGATTTATCTGGAAATATTGGAAAAATTTATGGTGACATTCTCAAAGATAGAGATGCTGATAAGTTGACGGATAATTTGTGGTTTGAATTGAAAACAACCAATTTGAGAGGAGAAGAAAACACTTATCAAGTGCAATTAGAGACAACTGAAATCACAAAGGAAGTCAAATAGTAACTTCTAAGGTAAGCGTCCAATAAGAGGGTGTATCGAAATTTCTGGCTGTTGCATGTAAACTATTGATTAGAGTTTTGGGAGTTGACTCTAAAAACTCTAAATCTAATCTAAGGAGCAGGCTTATGGATCTTTCTTCTTTGACTCCAGACAAACAGGTGAAACTTCAATACTGGCTGGATGTAATACGGCAATGCAGGGCCTCCGGACTGACAAATCAGATCTGGTGTGAACAACACGATATCTCTTTGAAAAGTTATTATTACTGGCTTTCCAAAATTCGAAAGCTTGCCCTGGAAGAACTGCCCCGCAAGAAAAACGGCATCCACATGTGTACAGACCAACAGTCAACTACTTTAACGGAATCCCCGGCTGAGTTTGCGGAGCTTTCACTTCCGGACAGAAACATTTCCCGTTCCACTCCTGCAGCCATACTTCATATCGGATCCATAACAGTAGAACTTTATGAAGGCACATCTGCCCAGATGCTGGAAAACATTCTGAAAGCCGTGCAGTCATGTTAGGAGAGCTTTCCCATGTGGAGAAAATCTATATCCGATGCGGCTACACCGATATGAGGAAGCAGCTCAATGGCTTGCTGGATATCATCCAGTACAACTTCAAACTGGATCCTTACAGCAATTCCTTATTCCTGTTCTGTGGAAAGAGGGCTGACCGGATCAAAGCAGTCCATTACGAGGGAGACGGTTTCTGCCTTTTATACAAACGGTACGAAAACGGACGTCTCCAATGGCCGCGGACCGGCGAAGAAGCAAAACAGATTTCTGATCAGCAGCTGCGCTGGCTTCTGGAAGGTTTGAACCCGGAGCAGCCAAAGGCGGTTCAGAAATGGCTCCCGCATAAGTCTGAAAATACTGAAAATCCTTAGAAATGCTGGGAAATCTGACGATTCTATGGTATAATAATCCTATCGAAGCGAAAGGGTTTTCAGGTTATGTCAGCTACGGAACAGGAGTATAAAAATCATATCAAAGAACTGGAACAGCAGGTCCGGCTCCTGAAAGAGCAGGTTGATTTCCTGACCCGTAAACTTTATGGAACAAAATCCGAGAAGACATCTACTCTCGAAATCGAGGGGCAGATGTCTCTTTTTAATGAAATCGAAACCTGTGCGGATCCTGATGCACACGAACCGGAGCTTGTTGAGATAGAGAAGCACCTACGTAAAAGGAAGTACACCGGTCAGCGGGAAGAACTGGTAAAAAATCTCCCTCACAGCAAAGTACTCCATACCATAGATGAAAGGGAACAGATATGCGATAACTGCGGGAGTACGATGGTGAAAGTAGGGGAAGAATTCGTCCGCACGGAAGTACAGTTTATCCCTGCAAAACTCAAGGTGATTGACCATTACCGGGAAACGTATGAATGCAGGTCGTGCCGGAAAAACGGAACTCCTTATATGGAGAAGGCTCCGGTGCCATATCCTCCCGTCCTGCATTCTCTGGCATCTGCATCTACCATCACCTGGCTCATCCACCAGAAGTTTGAATTAAGCATCCCGCTGTACAGACAGGAAAAAGAATGGGAGGCTTTGGGATTACGTTTAAGCAGAGCGACTCTGTCAAACTGGCTTCTGGTTGTCTATCGGGACTGGCTTGTACACATCGTCCACCGTCTGAAGCTGGAACTTCTGAAACAGAGATACCTTCATATCGATGAAACACATGTACAGGTGCTGAAAGAACCGGGACGGAAAAATACGTCCGATTCCTATATGTGGGTTTACTGTAGCATCAGAGATGCTGTAAATCCCATCCGCTACTTCGAGTACCAGCCGGGACGAAGCGGGAAATATCCGGAAGCGTTTCTGAGGGAATATGAAGGTTATATCCATACAGACGCTTACTCCGGATACAATGCAGTTTCAGGAGTAAAAAGATGTCTTTGCTATACGCATCTGCGCCGGGCTTTCGTGGATGCGCTCCCAAAAGACATCCATAATTCGGAAGCATCAAAACCTGCGGAAGCAATCCTCCGTCTGAATCAACTCTTTAACATAGAGTCAGAGTTGGAGGCGCTCCCTCCTGATCAGAAGAAAAAAGAACGTCTTATCCGCGAGAAACCGCTTCTCGAGGCTTTTTGGTCATGGGCAGAAAAAAGTGCCATCGGAGAGCTGCCGAAATCCAAACTTTCAAAAGCTTTTCATTACGCCTTAAATAACCGTGAAGATTTTTGGAATTATCTGGAAGACGGGAATTGTTCCATCAGTAATTCGCTTGCAGAAAACTGTATCCGTCCCTTTGTGATCGGCAGAAAGAACTGGCTGTTCTCCGGCAGTCCGAAAGGGGCGGAAGCCAGTGCAGGAATCTATACACTGGTAGAGACAGCGAAAGCGAATGGGCTTGCCCCGATGAAATATATAAAATATATCCTGTCCGACATGCCGGGGAGTGCTTTTCTTGAACATCCTGAATATCTGGATGATTATCTGCCTTGGAATCCTCTTGTAAAAGAATTCTGTCGATAACCGTTGACCTTTTAGTATAAAAGGCTGACGGTTATTTTTCTATACACTGTTTTATTTGACGCTTAC
>CABIXM010000020.1 GCA_902362725.1 Clostridiaceae bacterium
CATAGCTGTGGCTTATTCACTGAGATATGAAAGGTTGAAAAACCTTGAATTTTCAATAAAAAACACTTGATTATATGAGGAGGAAAATATCAGGAGTTTGAAAAGAAAAAGGGAATGTCCCCAAGTGAATACTGTAAATCTGTTTTGAAAATGAAAAATGTGAAAAGTGTTGCGTTTGTTAAAGAATATTTTTCAGATATATTTGTGCTCGAAAAAAGTCTTCAGGAATACAAAAGATTATCTAAAGTTCGGAAAAATGAAAAAACAATATATGATCTGATTAAATAATAAAGGTTTTAATGGATCTAAGAATATAGTTTGACTTAATGAGGAAAACTATATCAAAGATGTTTATATTGTAGTGGATTGGAGTTGAAAAAGCATGAAAGTTTTTAAAGAAACAGGGTATATGGAGCAATCTGCACATTTTGGTTGGCAGAATAAAGATTTAGCATTGTATGGATTGAGAGAAGGATACAAAAATAGTGCAGATACTTTGGTGGAATATGTGTTACAGCACGGGGAAAATCCTAAAATATTGGATACGTATATTTTCCCTATTTTATTTTCATATAGACATTGTATTGAGATATCGTTAAAGCATATTTATCGAAGAGCCCTAGGGGAAATGCCATCAGGGGGTCACAATTTGTTGATTTTATGGGAAAATGTTAAAACTAAGGTTATAAATGAAATGATATGTTCAGAAGAGTTTTTGAAGTATATCAAAGAGTATAAAGAAAATTACATACATTATTCTCTTGATGGGATAAAATTAACGGAGATAAAAGCAATGTTAAAGGAGATACAGGAAGCTAACCAATACAGTGAAGAAATTAATCCTAGTAATAAACAAATAGATCAAAATGCAGAGGTATGGCGTTATTTAATTAGTACAGATGAAAATCTATTTTTTTCATGCGGACATACCATTGATTATACGGTGTTGAGAGATAGTATAAATCATATTTATGAAATTTTAACTTATTTGTATGATGTAGTAGATGAATATTTGAGTTGGTAAAATGGGAGGTTATTCGGTGGACAGGGTACAGCTTTCAAAGCACGTGAAGAAAGGGGACACATTATATACGCCATTTACTGATCCAGGAGGAATAGGTTCTACATTAAAATTATCAAGTTGGTCTCAGAAGAGCTTGCCAGAATTTTTATGGATAGGATTAATAATATTTAAACAAGGGCGAAAGCGTGGCTTAGAAAATTTATACAAAATTATTGATGAGTTGAATAATAATGAGATGTGTATTCCTCAATTTTCAAAAATACATAAGATGGAAAAAGCAAAGAAGGAAAAGTATTGGTCAATTGTCTTAAAATATGTTTCGGTAGAGGTATTAGCACCGTTTACAATCGTTGTAACACCAGATATAGATGATGTATTTTATAATGTTTTCTTTGATTCTGGCATGGAGATTGACAAGGGTATTTCGGAAATGTTTTCCATTGTTAAAGAGTGCAATAAGTTTCATGATGAGCTTACAACAGATATTTGTTTTGCAGTTGATTGGTTCTATGTGAAAAGAGGAAATGTATTTATTTCAAACAAAATAGATATACTTCCTAAAGCGCTAACTGATTACTATAAATATGAACATTTTGATGAAGAAATGAGAATGTATAGACCAGTAATCAGATCAACTTTTCAAGCTTTAGGTAATAGGGATTGCAGCAACGAGTTTTCGACGGTGGTATGGGAACGTTTGGGCGAAATATCAGAATGTAATCCATTGATGGTCCTGTGGAAAGAAAATGATGATATGATTTTTTATGAAAAAACAACAAAGGTTATGGATTATATAGCGGCAACTAATGAAGATAAAAAGATGGATATTAAGTATGCTGTTGTCATGGGAATTACGTGTTATATTTATAAGATATATAAAGAAATTATGGAAAGAAATTTACAAACAGATATTAGTGGAAGAATATTGTTTAGAACAATGATTGAATCATACATTAATTTAAAATATATTATGCTTCAGGAAACGGAAGTCCCAGATGTTTATGAACGATTTAAGGCTTACGGGATCGGAAAGTACAAGCTTATTATGGCAAAAATGAGAGAAGAAAAATATGCTGTTTCAAGCGAAGCACAGATAGAGCAAAAATTGATGGAATTATTAGTCAATGAGGATATGGATGAGAGCTTTGTTGATATGAGTTTAGGATATTTTGATAAAACCCAAATTAATAAGAAATTTTTAAAGTGTGATGAACAGATGTTATATGAAATGTATTATGAGTATGACACTAATTATACACATGGATTTTGGGGAGCTATTAGAGAATCATCAATGTTAATATGTGATAATCCGTCGCATAATTATCATACGATTCCTGATTATTACGCGGAACAGAAATTAAAAAGTGTTTATGCGGATTGCGAGATGCTTATGAAAAAAGTATTTGCTCTTATTTCGGACTATATTGAACTGCCAAGTTTTTATTTAAAGGAGTAATTATTTCTAGGAGATGATTTGCTTTGATAGAGAAAAAATATATTAATAAAATAATGGCTGAATATCTTTCAATACTCGAAAAATATGAGGATCCCATTAAAGAGTTCAAACAAGAAGATATAAAAAGATTTATAGGGGAAGTACGATTGTTCTGGTATCGAAAACGGAGATATATTAGGTATTTTATGGCTAATATAGAAAAGAAGGATGCAGTGGCTTATTTGGCTGGTGCCATGAGAGTAGATATTGCTACTGGGGGACATTTTGATTATGTATTGGTGGGAAAATATAGAATTGTCAATGAGCCTATCATGAAATTATCTACATTCTACAAAGGTACTGAAAAGGAAATAAATTTTGAATATACGAATCAATATTTGAAGGATTGTGTAGAGGATTTGTTATTAATTTTAAGGAAATATTCACGAGATTTTTGCGTCTTGCCAATAGAGCCATTTATTGCTTCAAATATGGAAGAATATAATTCAATACTAATAGATGCGGCAGAAAGAATGGTAGCAGCAATGTTTGGAATAGATGATTCTGAATTGAAAAGCATAATAGAATCGGAGTGTTCATATGAAGAAATAGAATCTAAACTTTTACCTGGTATGCGTGAAAAATTGATTTTTGTTTCGTGGAAAGATTCGCAATTGTCGTTGAGAGACAAATGTAAGCGATACTTGGAGGTGAATGGAGATGTAATGCCGGTTATAAAAGAGTTCTCGGAATCGCAAATATTTTATGCGATTGCTCATCAATATTGTATGCAGGGACTCGCAATTGCGAATCTGATGCATAACTATAAGATGATTCCGTTTATTAGAAATGATGTGACGTTTCAGTTTTTTGCATTAATTTTCTATTCAAATATAATGGATGATTTATCGAAGCATGATTATTTACAGGTTTATGTTCCGTATGTACTTCAGCGAACAATAGATTTTTCAGATAAAGCATATGATGAATTAGTTGATGTAGCTGGAAATGGAAAATTAGTAAATTATATTATTGATTATTGTGAAGAACAAAACATCAATTCCCTTACGGCGGAAGATATACTACATTGTGTTGACAGGTTCTATTACTAGTTGTTTAGAGAAATACGAAGGAAGATATTATATGAACATAGAAGCATACAATCTGGACACTCTGCGTAAATTAGTCCGTAAATTGGAAAAAGAAAATCAAAGTCTAAAAGAAAAACTGGATGAAGCCAATATTCCATATAATTCAGAGGATGTTTTCAATGAATTTTCCGAAGAAAACACAGAGTACGATCTGGATCAGGGTGGGAGAATTATAGAACGCTATATTACAGAAGATATGGCTAAATGGTATTTTTCTATGTTCTGGGGAAGAAATGATGTCTATGCGAAACGGGGAAGTAAAGGCGGTTATTTTCCGCAATGCAATAATCGGTGGAATAATGCCTTATGTCCGAAACAAAGGAAACTTAAAATGACCTGTGATGAGTGTGAGTACAGGGATTGGACAAAACTTACATTAGATAAAATAATTGCGCATCTGGTAGGATATAAAGAAGATGGATCGGATGTCCTGGGAATATATCCGCTTTTCCCGGATGGAACCTGCAGATTTCTGGTATTTGATTTTGATAATCATGAAAAGGGTGCGCAGGAAACAGATTTCGCGAATACAGACAATGAATGGAAGGAAGAAGTAAGCGCATTACGGAGGATGTGCGAACTAAATGGGATAAATCCGTTAGTAGAGCGTTCACGTTCTGGTCGTGGGGCTCATGTTTGGATATTTTTCAAAAAGCCGATACCGGCATCTCTGGCAAGAAATTTTGGTTATATGCTGTTGGATAAAGGCTCGGCATCCGTAAATATGAAATCATTTCATTATTACGATCGAATGTATCCTTCACAGGATGTGACAAGCGGTATCGGAAATTTAATTGCACTGCCGTTGCAGGGGCAGGCATTGAAAAGAGGAAACAGTGCATTTGTGGATGAAAGCTGGAATGCATATCCAGAACAATGGGACACATTGCTGAATCATACCAGAAAGCTGGAACAGAAAGAGATTGAGCAATGTATAGAAAAATGGAAAACAGAAAATAGGCCGCTGGAAAAGGGCAACGAAGAGAAAGTTTTTGAAAATAGGCCAAAGCCATGGAAGAGGAGGGAGAAACTTTCTGCAAATGATATTACAGGTAAATTACATCTGGTATTCAATGATGGTATCTATATAGATACTTTAAATCTCACGCCTAAAATTCAAAATCAAATCAGAAGTAGGGCGGCCTTTGATAATCCGGTCTTTTATAAAAACAGGAGACTGGGATATTCCAATTATTATAATTTCAGCACAGTTTATATGGGAAAGGATGTGGATGGATATATCCGTATACCGAGAGGCCTGAGTGAAAAATTAATAAGTGAATGTATGGATGCTGAAATTGCGTACGACGTTGAGGACATACGTGAAAAAGGTCGGCCCCTCCGAGTATCGTTTAAGGGAGATTTGAGAGTGCAGCAGGATTTGGCGGCACAAAGATTATTAGCGTATGACAATGGAATACTAAGTGCAGCTACGGCTTTTGGAAAAACGGTAGTTTGCAGTTATCTGATTGCGGAGAGAAAGGTAAGTACATTAATATTGCTTCAAAGCAAAGATTTGTTGGAGCAGTGGGTGGATGAGCTGAATCATTTTTTAGATATTGATGAAGAATTGCCCACTTATAGGACAAAAACCGGGCGGATAAAGAAGCGTAGTAGTGTGATTGGCGTATTACACGGAGGAAAAAATACGCTGACTGGAATCGTAGATGTAGCAATGGTGGGCTCCATATACGGCAAGGGTGAGTTCAACGAACTACTGAATACATATGGAATGGTGATTATGGATGAATGCCATCATGCGGCAGCGAATACAGCAGTGGAGGTCCTGCAAAAAGTAAATGCCAGATATGTGTATGGCGTGTCGGCGACAATAAAGAGGGATGATAACCTTGAGAAGATCATTTATATGCTTTTGGGGCCGGTGCGGCACAGCTTTACGGCAAAAGAGCGTGCGATAGAACAGGGAATAGAGCATTTAGTTTACCCGAGATATACCAGAATTGTTGATACACTGGAATCAGGAAAAGATGTCACGGCAGCTTTCAATGTTATAAGCAAGAGTAAGTTAAGGAATGAGCAGATAAAATCGGATATACAAGAGTGCGTTGTTATGGGAAGAACGCCCGTTGTTTTGACGCGTCAGAAAGAACAGGCAAAAATGCTATATGATGAATTGCAGGGAATTGCAGAATATGTATTTCTTCTATATGGCGGTAACACAGATAAGGCCAATAAGGAAATAAGAGAAGAAATAAAGAGGGTTGCACCGGATAAAAGTATGATTTTAATTGCGACAGGACAGAAAATAGGGGAAGGCTTTGACTGTCCCAGGCTTGATACTCTGATGTTTGCAGCTCCGGTATCATTTCCGGGCAGACTGGAGCAGTATGTGGGCAGATTAAACCGTGATTACCCGGACAAAAAAGATGTCATTGTTTACGATTATGTGGATTCACATATGTACTATTTTAACAAAATGTATGCGAAACGATTGCGGACATATAAGAAAATGGGTTTTAAGGTATTAAGTAATATGACGGAAAATAAACAATCCGTTCATGCAATTTACAGTTCTGACAATTATGTGGATGTATTTGAACAGGATCTGGCAAAAGCGAATCATAATATCATAATTTCAAGCCCGACAATTACAGCAGATAAGATGGAACGCTTTCTTTATATTTTAAAGCCACGGCAGGAGGCGGGAGTAAAAGTAAGCGTAATGCTTACAGATCCGGAATACAAATGTTATGGAAATGTAGATTTTTATTTGAATTTGATAGCGCAGATGCGGGCAGTTGGCATTCAGGTGACTCGGACAAAAGAAGATAAAGAATGCTTTGCTGTCATTGATAATGAGCTGGTATGGCATGGTGGAATGAACTTATTGGGAAAAGTCGATGCCTGGGATAATCTGATAAGGATAAAATCGGAAAGTGTGGCACAGGAATTAATGGGGATGATACAGGAAGAACTGCGACAATAGATAGGATGGTATAGCTCGGATAGAGCATCAGTATTAAGGCGAGGTTGAATAAAATCAATTTATAGCAAGAACATAATTCCAAAAGATTATTTTTGTAACAAGTATATAACATCCTCTGCTCATAAACATGCGGTTTTAAGCCATCCCAAAGGCTTAAAAACCGCATATTTTTTGTAGCAATGACTTGACATCCCCGGGGACATTGTGTGTTTTAGGAAGTATTCCCCAATAATTACTTCTTAAAAAGAAGTTTTAGCAATGGAAGAGATGCAGAGGGTGGAACGTCTGTGACAGAAAGTAATACAAATTTTATTCTTTGCTCACAGTTTGAACACAATTGCCTGCTACACTACAGAATAATGGAACCAAATGAGGAGGAAGGAGTGCATCAGTATGTACGAAGAAGAGAACAGAAATCTGTCTGAAAACCCGACGCCGGAACATGGAGCCGGAACAGACGCAGTGAATACAGAGCATACAGAAAGCAGTGCGGTGGAGAACGGCGCTGAAAGTAATGTTACGGAGAGTAATGTAACAGAAAATAATGCTGCGGAGAGCACCGATACAGAAAGCAGCAGTACTGAAAGCCAGTACCGCTACACCGGCCCGTTCTATGAGGATACCGATTATCAGAGAACGGAGAGACGCAGAGAAAGCACCGCTCATGCGGAGACAGGAAATGCCTCCTGCGGAAAGAAAAAAAGAAAGGCTTTGGCCGCACCATCGCGAAGACCGTGTGCATCGCGTTGATATTCGGCGTGGTGGCCGGTGCGGCCTTCCAGGGAACCAATTTTGTGGGACAGAAGCTGTTCGGCGATAAGGTGACCGCGGCTGACAGCCGGGATACTGCGGATGTCACAGATAACAGTACAGTGTCCGATGGGGCAGCCACAGAACCCGAGACCAACAGCAGCGCCGGTACGGAGGACAACACCGCTTCCGTATCCGCCATTGTAAAGCAGTGCATGCCTTCCCTGGTGGCCATCACCAATGTGAGTGTGAAGGAAGTCCAGAGCTACTGGGGCTTTGGCTGGTACAGTCAGCCGGAGCAGCAGGAGTCCACTTCCACAGGAACTGGTATCATCATCGGCCAGAACGACAGCGAGCTTCTGATTGTTACCAACAATCATGTGGTGGAAGGCGCCACCAACCTGTCTGTGGTATTCAGCGCGGATGAGGGCAAGGACGGATCTAATGCAGTGGAAGCGCAGATCAAGGGAACGGATGCGTCCAAGGACATCGGCGTTATCGCCGTGAAGCTTTCTGATATTCCGGAGGAGACCCTGTCTGAGATTAAGACGGCAGCCATCGGTGATTCCTCCAGGATGCAGGTAGGCGATCAGGTCATTGCCATCGGCAATGCCCTGGGCTATGGTCAGTCTGTTACCAAGGGCATCGTCAGTGCCCTGGACAGAGAGGTTACATTGCAAAATGACGACGGCAGCACCATCAGCAACAAGCTGATCCAGACCGACGCGGCCATCAACCCGGGCAACAGCGGCGGCGCGCTTCTGAACATGAAGGGCGAGGTCATTGGCATCAATGAGGCCAAGCTTTCCTCCAACTATGTGGAGGGCATGGGCTATGCCATCCCCATTTCCGATGTGGAGGGCATCATCGGCGACCTGCAGAATCTGAAGACACGTTCCACAGTGGACAGTGAGAAGATGGGATATCTGGGCATCACCTGTCAGGATGTGACCAGCGAGATTGCCCAGCAGTACGATATGCCGGAGGGCATTTATCTGAAATCCGTAGTATCCGGCTGCGCAGCGGACAAGGCAGGCCTGAAGAAGGGCGATATCCTGACCCGCTTCGACGGTGTGAGCGTCACCACCTACGACAGCTTACGTGGGCGGCTGCAGTACTATGAGGCAGGCGAGACCGTGGAAGTGACTGTGCAGTCTCCGGAGGACGGCAGCTATGTGGAGAAGACCGTGACACTGACCCTGAGTACCAAGGCTGAGGTGGAAGCTGCGAATCAGTAAGGATTTCCTGAAAAGAGAGAAGGAGTTGGACTATCCTATATGGACAGGTTCAGCTCCTTTTTCTAAACGATTTATATAAAATATGAAATTTTAATTCTTCCTACAAATTTGAAAATTATATGGTATACTGTTTGAAAAGGAGATTTCATATGCAGGATAAAGATTACTTAGAAAACGAAAACGAGAATACCACGCCGGACAACGTGGGACAGAATACAATGGACACAAAGGATGACGGACAGGAATATGAGCGTTTCTGCTTCCTCTGCCGCCGACCGGAGAGCCAGACCGGGAAGCTGATTACCCTGACGGACGGCATCAGCGTCTGCCCGGACTGCATGCAGAAGACCATGGACACCATCCAGAACGGCAATATTGACTTCTCCAGACTGCAGGGCGTCAACTTCCTGAACCTTTCGGATCTGCAGAACATGATGCCCAATCAGCAGCAGGTGAAGAAGAAAAAACCGAAGAAGGAGGAGCCCAGGCAGGAGTTCGATATCCGGACTATCCCGGCTCCCCATAAGCTGAAGGCCAGCCTGGACGAGTATGTCATCGGACAGGCTCATGCCAAGAAGGTTATTTCCGTGGCCGTATACAATCACTATAAGCGTGTGGCCACAGGAACTCAGGACGATATCGAGATCGAGAAGTCCAACATTCTGCTCATCGGTCCCACCGGAAGCGGCAAGACCTATCTGGTGAAGACCCTGGCGAAGCTTCTGGACGTGCCCCTGGCCATTGCGGACGCCACATCCCTGACTGAGGCGGGCTATATCGGTGACGACATCGAGAGCGTCATCTCCAAGCTTCTGGCTGCGGCAGACAATGACGTGGAGAAGGCTGAGCGGGGCATCGTTTTCATCGATGAGATTGACAAGATTGCGAAGAAAAAGGACACCCATCACCGGGACGTCAGTGGCGAATCTGTGCAGCAGGGGCTCTTAAAGCTTCTGGAGGGCGCGGAGGTGGAAGTGCCGGTGGGCGCCAGCAGTAAGAACGCTATGGTTCCCCTGACCACCGTGAATACCCGTAATATCCTCTTTATCTGCGGCGGCGCGTTCCCGGATCTGGAAAATGTCATCAAGGAACGTCTGAACCAGAAGTCCTCTATGGGCTTCCAGGCGGATCTGAAAGATAAATACGACAAGGAGCCGAACCTGCTGTCCAAGGTGACCGTAGAGGATCTGCGGAACTTCGGTATGATCCCCGAGTTTTTGGGACGTCTGCCGATTATCTGCACCTTAAGTAAGCTGGACAAGGATATGCTGGTGCGTATCTTAAAGGAGCCGAAGAACGCCATTCTCAAGCAATACCAGAAGTTGCTGGCCCTGGACGAGGTGGACTTACAGTTTAACGACGGGGCGCTGGAGGCCATCGCGGAAGAGGCATTGAAGCGGGATACGGGAGCCCGGGCGCTGCGGGCTATCATTGAGGAATTTATGCTGGATATCATGTACGAGGTGCCGAAGGATGACAATATCGGCCGCGTGACGATTACCAGAGAGTATATTGAACATCGGGGCGGCCCGGTTATCGCCATGCGGGGCGTGCTGGAGCTGGAGCAGCAGGACTAAGCGATGAAGGTAAAAAATCATTGCCTGAACCTGTGGAAGGGAGCGGCAGCATTTGCGGTGATCCTGATTCATTGTCCACTGCCGGGAGCTCCAGGGCGGATGGGGGAGGCAGTCGCCCGGTTCGCGGTGCCGTTGTTCTTTCTTATCAGCGGGTATTTCGCCTGTGACCGGGACACCGGGGTGATCAGGCGGCGGGCAGTGCATATCTTCCGACTGTATGTCGGGGCTGTGGCAGTCTATTATCTGTGGGCCGCGGCACAGTATGCGCTGTCTCAGCATACGTTCGTGGGAATGGCTGCGAAGCTGTTCCCGGAGGGCGGCAGGACCGTGCCGGAACTGCTGCTCTGGAACCGGACGGCCATGGCGCC
This sequence comes from Clostridiaceae bacterium, assembly GCA_902362725.1. Classification (GTDB taxonomy): domain Bacteria; phylum Bacillota; class Clostridia; order Lachnospirales; family Lachnospiraceae; genus Laedolimicola; species Laedolimicola ammoniilytica. Next base: position 10,491 of record CABIXM010000020.1, read on the forward strand.
TCATCTGTGGTTTATGGGCGCACTGGTGTACTGCTACCTGTTCGACATGGTGCTGGTGCGGACTCGCCGGGAAGAGAAGGCATATTGGTTGATTCCGGTGCTTCTGGCGGCCAATCTGCTGCTGGGTGAGGGCCGGGGACTCATTGGCGTCGCAGTGCCGGTGCGCTGGATCCGAAGTTTCTGGCTCACCGGATTGCCCTTTTTCCTGTGGGGAAGCTGGTTTGCCAGACAGGCGAAGAGAGAAAAGCTTGTGCTGCATACCGGGTGGCTTGTGGCCATCGTGGCAGCGGGCATGCTCCTGACGGTAATGGAATGCAGGATGACCGACTACAGAGAGCTGTACCTGGGAAGCCTTCTGACGGCGGGCGGCCTGTTTGCCCTGGCGCTGACGTCTCCGGACTTCGGGAAGGGTGCGGTGCTGACCCGGATCGGGGAACGGGATTCGGCGCAGATGTATCTCTGGCATCTGCTACTGCGCAAGATGGCTGCTGTGATTTTCAGGACAGTCGGATTATATGGAACAACAGCCTGTCAGATGCTGACGCCCTTCCTGGTGGGAGTGGCTTCGGTGGCTCTGGCGGAGCTTATAAATGTATTCACCAAAAAGGAGGTATAGATGATGAACAGCAATTTCTGGGACAACATTGGAAGAACCGTGACAGGAGCGGCGGACACTGTGGGACGCAAAGCCACCGAGGTGGCAGGTGTGGCAAAGCTGAAAAATCAGATCTACAGCCTGGAGCGCGATATGAAGCGGGATTATGAGGCCATTGGCAAGATTGTGTATGAGCGCTACGCGGCGGCAGGAAGTCTGGAGGACGAGCCCCTGCAGCAGCTCTGCGAGGAGATTGCCCGCAAGGAAATCTTGATTGACGAGTATCAGGGCGAAATCGACGAAAAGAAGAAAGAACTTTAATGGAGTAAGAGAATGAGCGAATTACTGGATCTGAGAAATGCGGATGGAAGCCGGACGGGGGAAGTAAAGGAGCGTGCGTTGGTACACAGGGACGGAGATCTTCACGGCACGGCCCATGTGTGGCTGGTGCGTTACCGGCCGGATAAGGGCTCGGCGGAGGTGCTGCTGCAAAAGCGGAGCGCCAACAAGGATTCCTACCCGGGCTGCTATGACATTTCCTCGGCGGGGCATATCCCGGCGGGGCAGGACTTCCTGGAATCGGCAATGAGGGAGCTTCGGGAAGAACTGGGCGTAGAGGCGAAGCCGGAGGAGCTTCACGAGGTCTTCACCCATGTGGGATATGTGGAAGATGTATTTTACGGAAAAAAATTCATCAATCATGAGTACAGCAAGGTCTATCTGCTGGAGTATACAGGCCGTGTCGAGGATCTGAAGCTTCAGAAGGAAGAGGTGGAGAGTGTCCGATGGATGGACTACCGCGCCTGTCTGGACGGCATCCGGAACGCCACGCTGAAAAGCTGTATCTTTGAAGATGAATTTGAAAAGCTGACGGCGGCTATCGAGGAGTATTTCCGGAAGACCGGACGGCCCCTGTCCTGCGCGGAGAAGACCGGGACCTGGGCTGAGGACGCCCAGAACGATCTGCAGGACTGGATCGAGGAACAGGGAATTTATCTGCGACAGTAGAAGAAAGTTAAAAAAGAACCTGAGAGCCCGGGGACAGAGAAAAACTGTCCGGGGGTTTCAGGTTCTTTTTATACACTCATGATTGTGATGCCAGGCCTTATCCCTGTACCTTAGTCAGGGCTGTGCGGCAGGCTTCGGTGACCTTGGCCCAGTCCTTTGCTTTGACAGCAGCGGAGGGCGTCATAAAGCTTCCGCCGATAGCAACCACATTGGAGAGAGCCAGGTAGTCGTTCATATTGTCCAGGCTGACGCCGCCGGTGGGCATGAAGCGGATGTCCGCGTAAGGCCCCTTCAGGGCCTTCAGGGTCTTTACGCCGCCATAAGCCTCAGCCGGGAAAAACTTGCAGACGGAGAGTCCGAAGGAGATGGCCTGCTCAATGTCGCTGGGCACGGCGGTGCCCGGTACGATATCCATCTGATGCTCCACACACCAGCGCACCACATCCGGCTGGAAGCCCGGCGTTACGATGAATTTCGCGCCTGCTTCTACAGCAGTCTGAGCCTGGGCTACGGTGTGGACGGTTCCGGCGCCTACCAGGATCTCCGGCACCTGTTCGGCCATGGCCCGGATGACGTCGGCAGCCGCGTCTGTCCGGAAGGTAACCTCCGCCACGGGAATGCCGCCCTCTACCAGGGCTTTTGCCATGGGAACCGCGTCAGTCGCGTCGTCCAGCACCACCAGGGGTACCAGTTTCAGATCAAAGATTTTCTGCATGGATTCACTTGTCATAGTTCGTATCCTTCTTTCCTAATGTGTATGGGTGTCCAGAAAGGCCTGAAGCTGTTCCGGTGTGGGAAGTCCCTCGTTATCGCCACGGTTCATGACTTGCATGGCTCCGACGGCATTTCCGATGCGGACGGCCTCCGGGAGGCTTAAGTCTTCGAGAATTCCATGGATGGTTCCGGCCGCAAAGCCGTCGCCTGCGCCCACGGTGTCCACGACTTTCTCTACCCGGAAGCCCTCAGACCAGAAGGAGCCTTCCGGTGTGGAGACGTAGGCGCCCTTGGAACCGCACTTGGTGATGACGGTCTTTACGCCGAGTTCCAGATAGAAGCGATTGATTTCTTCCGGATCTGAGCTGCCCATGAGGAGCTTTCCCTCGGCAGCACCCGGAAAGACGTAGTCAGCCCTGGCCGCCAGCGCGTTGATAACCTGCGCCATGGTCTCCTGATCCGGCCAGAGCTGGGGACGGAGATTGGGGTCGAAGCTGATGGTCAGACCGTGCTCCCGGGCCTTGTCCATCAGGTAGAAGGAAGCCTCCCGGGTACTGTCGGAGAGCGGTGGCAGAATACCGGTCAGATGGAGAAAGCCGTAGTCGTCAAAGGGAAGACATTCCACATCCTCCACCGACAGTGTGGAAGCGGCAGAGCCCTTCCGGAAATAAAAGATACTGGGATCGCCTTTGGACACCCGGCCCTTCATCATGAATCCGGTCGGACGGGTATCCGACCAGGAGACCAGCTCTGTGCCGATCTGATTTCCCTCGATGGCGCGGAAGATCCGCTGGCCAAAGGGATCGTGGCCAAGCTTGGTCATGTAAGCGGCCTTATTTCCCAGTCTGGACAGGCCGACAGCCACGTTGAATTCCGCTCCGGCTACGGCCAGAGAGAAGCCGGATACAGAGTCCAGAGGTCCCTCCTCCTGAGCAATCAGGAGTCCCATGGGTTCTCCGATAAGAATTACACCCTGTTTCATAATACTCCTTTCCCGCGCGAAAAACGCCCGAAGGCGTTTCTTCTATAGGAAATACTATGTTACGCGAAAGCACGAAAGTCATGCTTCCTATAGAGCAAAGAACCCTCCGGTGGATGCGCACTCTTTCATGGTAGTTCCGGTTACATCCAGATAGAAGAATACAGCGGCAATCCAGCCTACGGCCTCTACCGGAAGTCCGAATGCGTTGACCAGGATGACAGCGATAGCAAGTCCGCCGCCCGGAACGCCTGCGCAGCGATGGAGAATGCTACGCCCATCAGGGCAAACAGAATCAGCTGTCCCACATTGGGAGCAGTGCCTACGGCGTACATACCAAGCAATCGGGTAAAGACGGTTCCAAAGGGTGAAAGTACAGCCGCTTTTTCTCCGAATATGATACCTACTATAATACCAAGAACAGCGGAAACGAGCAATAGCACAGCAAAATTTTTAAAAATTTTTTTCAGTGTGTCTTTCATAACCAAATCCTCCTTCGTATAATATTTTATTTACAATATTCTTTTACATATTCTTCGATGAGATCCATGCCTTTCTGAATCTGCTCCAGGGAGGTAGCGTAGGAGATACGGATATAGCCTTCTCCGCCGGGACCGAAGGCGGTTCCGGGCACTACGACCACCTGCTTCTTATCCAGCAGATCGTGGGCGAATTCATCGGAAGTCTTATGGGTTCCCTTGATGTTCACAAAGGAATAGAAGGTTCCCCTGGGTGCTTTACAGCTTAAGCCCGGGATCTTGTTGATGCGTTCTACCAGAGTGTCCCGACGGATGCAGTACTGCTCCACCATATAGTGGTTGAAGTCCTGGGGCCCGGTGAGGGCCTCCAGAGCCGCATACTGATAGGGCATGGAAGCACATGCAGCCACATCCTCCTGCAGCTTGGTGACACAGTCGATGAGGGGAGCAGGTCCGGCAGCGTAGCCGACTACATGCCTCCTTTGGTTTGAAACGAAAAAGGAGGAGCATCCACATATATAAAATAATGGAATGATCCTCCTTGATCGCTATTTCTCGAAACTGCAGTATTTTGAAATTGGTGCTATTTTAGCACGGCGACGTTTTGAAATCAATATTATTAGACTATTTGCTCTTTTTATTACGATATAACAAAAACATATTTAAAAAGTAATGAATGAATTAAAATAATAATGCATACACAAAAACAAATAAAGCAAACGAAACGAGAAAAGGGGAAAATATCATGGCGGACATCGCTTTGTGAAGTGTGTTTGGCATTTTAACAGGATAAGACATGAAAACAGGCTGTAAGTGAGCCGATGAAAAAACTGGTGAAAATTCTTGAAAATTTTCAAGAAAAATCTTGACAAAACACAAAGAATATCATAAAATAACATATGCGTTTGACGGAGTATGGCGTAGTTTGGTAGCGCGCTCGGCTGGGGGCCGAGAGGTCGCAGGTTCAAATCCTGTTACTCCGATTTATGATATAGAAAAGGTCAGGATCTTAAGATTCTGGCCTTTTTTATTCTATAGGAAATACTGCGTTACATTAAAGCATGAAAGCTATGATTCCTATAGAGCAAAAAGTGTGTTACTGTGAACAGTAACGAGATGGAAAAAGGCCAGGAAAACTTTTGACCGAAAACATTGACAAAAAAAATCCCACCTGCTATATTTTTTACAGAACAATGACGTTCTCCAAGGGGAAAGTCTGCGAAAAGGGAGTCCCGTGGGGACTCCCTTTTCGTATTTATAATTAGAAGCAAAAGAAATACGCATTCAGAAACACTCATAGAAAAAGGAGAGAGTATATGAGTCACTATACAAAAAAAGATATCATGCGTCTGGTAGAAGAGGAAGATGTGGAGTTTATCCGCCTGCAGTTCACCGATCTGTTTGGCAATCTGAAAAATGCGGCCGTGACGGCCAGCCAGCTGGAGAAGGTGCTGGATAACCGCTACGTCTTTGACGGCTCCTGCGTGGAGGGCTTCCTGCACGACAACGACATGGACATGTTCCTGTGCCCGGATCTGGACACCCTGGCCATTTTCCCGTGGCGGCCCCAGCAGGGCAAGGTAGCCCGCCTCATCTGCGACATTCAGAAGCGGGACGGCGCGCCCTATGAGGGAGATTCCCGTTACATATTGGAAAAGGTATTGAAGGACGCGGAAAAGCTGGGCTACCGCTTCGACGTGGGTCCTGAGTGCGAGTTCTTCCTGTTCCACACCGACGACAACGGCAATCCCACCGTATTCAGCCATGAAAAAGCAGGCTATTTTGACATGAGCCCCATCGACCAGGGTGAAAATGTCCGTCGAGACATTATCCTGACACTGGAGGAAATGGGCTTTGAGGTGGAATCCTCCTATCATGAGGTGGCTTCCGCCCAGCACGAGATCGATTTCCGCTACGACGAGGCTCTTCTGTCTGCCGACAATATCATGACCTTTAAGCTGGCGGTGAAGACTATCGCCAAGCGCTTTGGTATGCACGCCACCTTTATGCCCAAGCCCCTGGCCGGCGTCAATGGCTCCAGCATGCATACGAACATTTCCCTGAAAAAGGAGGGAAAAAATGTTTTTGCGGATGAAAATGATGAGTACGGTCTGAGTCAGGAAGCCTACTGGTTTATCGGCGGCCTGATGAAGCACGCCAGAGGCTTGTCTGCTATCACCAACCCGCTGGTAAATTCTTACAAACGTCTGTTCCCGGCCCAGACTGGCGCGGGATTCACAGCTCCGGCTTATATCTCCTGGTCGCCCATCAATCGCAGCCAGATGATCCGGATTCCGGCCCAGCGTGAGGAGAATACCAGAATTGAGCTTCGAAGCCCCGATCCGTCCTGCAATCCCTATCTGACCCTGGCAGTCTGCCTGGCAGCCGGTCTGGACGGCATCAAAAATCACATCGAACCGCCGAAGCCGGTCAATGAGGATGTGCGGAAAATGACAGATGCGGAGCGCACGGCCCTGGGCGTCGAGCCTTTGCCTCGCAGCCTGGCGGAGGCTGTCACAGCTCTGGAAGAGGATGAGCTGGTGCGCGGCGTTCTGGGCGAGGAGCTCTGCAAGGGCTATATTGCGGCCAAAAAGCAGGAGTGGGAGAGCTACTCTGCCCAGGTATCTCAGTGGGAGACCGATCAGTATCTGTATCGTTTCTAACATACGCCTCAGGATAACGTAATTCGTAATTCCGGGAGGTGTAAGTGTGACGAATGTAATTGTATTATTTCCGAAAATAGAAGACGCGAAGAACATCCGCAATCTGCTGGTTCGTCACGGCTTCCGGGTTTCGGCAGTCTGTACCACAGGGGCACAGGCCCTGGCCAGCGCCAATGGCTTGGGCGATGGCGTCCTGGTCTGCGGCTACAAGTATCCGGACATGATGTACACGGAGCTGGCGAACTGTCTTCCGACCCATTTTGAAATGCTGTTGATGGCGTCCCAGAGGGTCTTGAGTGAAGGCGTGGGATCTGGTATCATGAGTGTGGCCATGCCGCTGAAGGTTCAGGACCTGCTGAATACGCTGGAAATGATGGTGGCAAACGCAGAGCGTCGCAGGAAGAAGCGAAAAACCATGCCGAAGGTGCGCTCTGACGAGGATCGCAAAGTCCTGGACGAGGCCAAAGCCCTCCTGATGGAGCGAAACGGCATGACCGAAGAGGAGGCTCACCGCTACATCCAGAAATGCAGCATGGACAGCGGAACGAACCTGGTGGAGACGGCAGAGATGGTATTGAGCATGATGAAATTCTAGGGAGGAAATATTTTGATGAAATTTACAAAAATGCATGGAATCGGCAATGACTATGTATACATGGACTGTACGAAGGAGCGTCTGGAAAATCCGGGCGAGATCGCGCGGCTGGTCAGCGACCGGCACAAGGGCATCGGATCCGACGGCCTGATTCTGATCCAGTCCTCGGACGAGGCAGATTTTGAAATGGCCATGTACAACGCGGACGGTTCCTACGGAAAAATGTGTGGCAACGGCATCCGCTGCGTGGCGAAATACGTCTACGACAACGGTTTGACTGACAAGACCGAGATCAGCGTCATATCCGGCGGTGCAGTGAAATATTTGAAGTTGACCGTAGAGAACGGCAAGGTGAAAAAGGTTCGCGTGAATATGGGCGAGCCGATTCTGAAACCATCAGAGATCCCGGTGGTGGGCGATGGCGACAAGCTGGTAGCTGTGCCGATCGTGGTGGACAATCAGGTCTACGAGATGACCTGCGTCTCCATGGGCAATCCCCATGCGGTAGTATTCCTGGACGACGTGGAGAACCTAAAGATAGAAGAAATCGGCCCCAAGTTCGAGCAGCACGAGCGTTTCCCGGATCGGGTCAATACCGAATTTGTAGAGCGCATCGACCGTAAAAACTTGAAAATGCGTGTCTGGGAGCGCGGATCCGGCGAGACCATGGCCTGCGGAACCGGCGCCTGCGCCACAGCCGTGGCGGCCATTCTGAACGGCTATGCCGAGCGGGACGTGACCGTGCATCTGCTGGGTGGCGACCTGGAAATCAGCTGGGATGAGACAGACAACTGCGTTTACATGACCGGCCCAGCAGCCACCGCATTTACCGGAGAATTCGATCCGGAGGAGCTGCGGAAAAGCATCCGGGAGCGATAACCGGGTTATTAATTTTTGTGCCAGTGGCACAGGAGGAGTGAATATTATGTATAAAGTAAATGAGAATTACCTGAAACTGCCGGGAAGCTACCTGTTTTCCACCATTGGGAAAAAGGTAGCGGCCTACTCTGCGGAGCATCCGGAGAAGACCATTATCCGTCTGGGCATCGGCGATGTGACCCAGCCCCTGGCTCCGGCCATCATTGAGGCGCTGCATAAGGCGGTGGACGAGATGGGCCATGCGGAGACCTTCCACGGCTATGCGCCGGATCTGGGCTATGAATTCCTTCGAAACGCTATTGCCAAAAACGATTATCAGGATCGGGGCGCGGACATCCAGCCGGATGAGATCTTTGTCAGCGACGGAGCCAAGTGCGATTCCGGTAACATTCAGGAGATTTTCGGCCTGGACAATAAGATCGCGGTTTGCGACCCGGTATATCCGGTGTATGTGGACACCAATGTGATGGCGGGCCGTACCGGCACCTATGATCCGAAGACAGAGATGTGGAGCGACGTGATTTATATGCCCTGTACCGCGGACAACGGGTTCGCGCCGGAGCTTCCGAAGGAGACGCCGGATATCATTTATCTGTGCTTCCCGAACAACCCGACCGGTTCCACGATTACCAAGGATCAGTTACAGGTGTGGGTAGATTATGCCAATAAGGTGGGCGCGGTCATCATCTATGACGCGGCTTACGAGGCTTATATTTCCGAGGAAGATGTGCCGCACACCATCTATGAGTGCGAGGGCGCGAAGAGCTGTGCCATCGAGCTCCACAGCTTCTCTAAGAATGCAGGCTTCACCGGCGTGCGTCTGGGCTACACGGTTATTCCGAAGGAACTGAAGTGTGGCGACGTGTCCCTGCACGCGTTGTGGGCGAGACGCCACGGTACCAAGTACAACGGAGCGCCGTATATCGTGCAGCGCGCCGGTGAAGCAGTTTACTCGGAGGCCGGCAAGGCGCAGCTGAAGGAACAGGTGGGCTACTACATGAACAATGCGAAAACCATCCTTATGGGCCTTCAGGATGCAGGCTACACGGTGTCTGGAGGCGTGAATGCGCCGTATATCTGGCTGAAGACGCCGGATAAGATGAATTCCTGGGAGTTCTTCGATTATCTGCTGGAGAACGCCGGCGTGGTTGGTACGCCGGGATCGGGATTCGGACCCAGTGGTGAGGGGTATTTCCGGTTGACGGCCTTTGGTTCTTATGAGAATACGGTGAAGGCATTGGAGAGAATTAAAGCGTTATAGGATGGATGATAGACATAGAAGGCCGCGGATTTCAGTTTTTGAGGTGTGATACCTCTCAGAAGTCAAAATCCGCGGCTTTCTGTGCACGAAGAATGTGAACGAAGCAGGGTAGATTGTGGAAAATTCCGGAAATTTTGGAAAGTAAAAAAACAGGGATTGACCTTTTACAAGGATATTGATATGATCGAAATATCAAAGGAAAACGGACACTTGTAATCTGAGTGCGGAGAGGTAGGAAAAGGTATGGATTTTATTACAATTGGTGAGATGCTGATTGATTTCCTTCCCGGACAGGAGGAAGGAAGCTACATACGCAACGCGGGTGGCGCGCCGGGCAATGTGGCAATCAGTGCAGCGAGAAACGGACTGAAGGCAGGCATGTACTGTAAGGTGGGAAATGATGATTTCGGAAAGTTCCTGCTGGATACTTTGCGCGAGAACCATGTGACGCCGCTGGCTCCGGAGATGACAGACGACGCAGTTACAACCATGGCGTTCGTATCCCTGAATGAGTACAATGACAGAAGCTTTACTTTTGCCAGAAAGCCGGGCGCGGATATGCTGCTTAGCAAGAGCGAAATTAAGGATGAGGATCTGAAGGACTGCCGTCTTTTTCAGGCAGGCTCTCTCACACTGTCTGCAGGCCCTGCTGTGGAGGCTACGGAGTATGCCATGGCCAGAGCAAAAGAACTGGGCTGTATGGTAGGTTTTGATATCAATTACCGCAATCTGATCTGGAAGGACGACAAGGATGCCTGCACCAGGAAAGTACTGTCTGTTTTGAAATATGTGGATTTTCTGAAGCTTTCTGACGAGGAAATTGATATGGTAGGCGGTCATGACAAGGTACCGGATGTGATGAAGGAGTATGATATCGCAGTGACTGTGCTGACATTGGGCGGCGATGGCGCGGAGGTATTTTACGATGGAAAATCCTATGTGATTCCGGGCTTCCCGGCCAAAGTGGCGGATACCACCGGAGCAGGCGACGCGTTCTGGGGCGGCTTCTTATCCTGCGTCCTGAATCACGGCGTATCCTCCGTGGATCAGCTGAACGCGGAGCTGCTTCAGGAGGCAGTCCGGTATGGCAATGTGAGCGGTTCCCTGTCTGTACAGCAGAAGGGCGCAATTTCGTCCCTGCCAACCAGAGAACAGGTAGAACAGTTTCTTGCGGAGCACAAAAACTGAGCAGGTTCAGAAAACAGGAGGGGTATTATGCTTACAAATTTTGTAGATGGTTATCAGCACATTGGAATTCCCACAGACGATATCAACAAGACTGCGGAGTTTTATGAGAGTCTGGGCTTCAAGCTGAAATGGGAGACCGTATACGGGGGCAATCCGGTCAAATTCCTGGAACACGGCAATATCATCATCGAGACCTATGAGAAGGACGGCGGCGCGACAAATGCCACCGGAGCTATCGATCATCTGGCACTGAACTGCACGGACATCGTGGCCTGTGTGAAAGAGGTACGGGAATCCGGCTATCAGATCAACGAGGGCCCGGCGTTCCTGCCCTACTGGGAGCATGGAGTAGCTTATGTAACGATTCTGGGACCGAACCATGAGGTGGTGGAGTTCATTCAGAAATTTGCTTCCGAAGAGGAAAAGGAAAAGGCTGTGAAGGCATTGGAACTGAAATAAAGGGTTTTGAAAAAGAGGATGTCATTTGATGACATCCTCTTTTATGCTTCGCGTATGATTTACAGCAGGTTAATGCCGCATTTCGCACATTTTTCCCGCACCTCATCGGGCCAGATGGACACCTGTACCTCGCCGATATGGGCCTTGCGGAGATAAAACATACAGATACGGGACTGGCCGATACCGCCGCCCACGGTGTAGGGCAGCTTCTTCTCCAGAATGGCCTTCTGGAAAGGCAGCTTCGCCCGATCCTCGCAGCCGGAGAGTTTCAGCTGACGGGCAAGGGAATCCTCGTCCACGCGGATACCCATAGAGGACAGCTCCAGGGCGTGGCCCAGAACCGGATACCACACGATGATATCGCCGTTTAAGTGCCAGTCGTCGTAATCCGGCGCGCGTCCGTCGTGGGGCTCGCCGCTTGCCAGCTTGTCGCCGATCTCCATGAGGAAGACAGCGCCTTTTTCCCGGGCAATGATATCCTCGCGCTCCTTCGGGGTCTTATCCGGGTAGAGATCCGCCAGCTCCTGGGTGGTGATGAAGAAGATTTCCTTCGGAAGAATCTCTTCGATGTAATCATAGCGGATAGCCATGTATTTTTCAGTCTTCTTCAGGGCCTTGTAGACCTTGCGGACGGTTTCTTTGAGATACTCCACATTGCGGTCCTCTTTCAGGATGATTTTTTCCCAGTCCCACTGATCCACGTAGATGGAGTGGATATTGTCGGTGTCCTCATCCCGGCGGATGGCGCTCATGTCAGTATAGAGACCCTCGCCGATGTGGAAACCGTACTGCTTCAGGGCGTTGCGCTTCCATTTCGCCAGAGAATGTACGATCTCGGCGGGACGATCATTCTGCTCCCGGATGCCGAAGGTAACGGGGCGCTCCACACCGTTCAGGTTGTCGTTGAGACCGGATTCCGGAGTGACGAACAGGGGCGCGGAGACGCGCAGCAGGTAAAGCTGCTCAGCCAGGGACTGCTGGAAGAAATCTTTGACCGTCTTGATGGCCACCTGGGTGTCGTAGAGCCCCAGGGCCGACATGTAGTCGGTCGGTATGTACAGATGTTCCATGATATGATACTCCTCATTCTTTAAGTTTTATCCGAGAAAACACAAAAATATTTTGGAAAAGAAAACTTGACACACAAAAATTTTAACAATGAAAAAGTGCCAGAAAAAAAGTCTTGCAATTCAAAATCAAGTGTGCTATATTTCTCGCATAAAAAGTTTGTAATTGTTACAAACGATTATACTATAACGAAATGCAAAGAACAAGACTCGGATTTTCAGAGGCCGACAGGAATATGGCGTCACCGACTGAGAGCGCTATTTGGATTAGGAAATTCAGGGAACACTTGGGAGCAGATCGGTCGAATCCCGAACACATTTATCAGATTCGGATGTAGGCCGGTACGGAACTGTCCACGTTAAGGGCATAAAAGAGGAAATGTGAGCCTGACGAAAGAGCGGACGCATTTCAATGCGGGTGGTACCGCGGGATTTCTGATGAATACGAAACCCCGTCCCGGAATAGGAATATTCCGGGACGGGGTTCTTTTTGGATTCTATCTGATACCTGCCCGGAAGAGCTTTAGGCCTGAAAAGGTAAATATTCGAAAGGTAGGTAAAAATGATGGAATTCATGACAGGCGTGAAAGAAAAAGAAACCGTAGATCTGACGGCAGTGACCGCAGAGGGCATGGAAGGCAAGACCGTGAAAATTGAGGGAACGGTTCACACAATTCGCGACATGGGCGAGGTAGCCTTCGTGATTTTAAGACGGCGGGACGGATTATTACAGTGTGTCTTTGAGGAAGGCGTGACCGCTTTCGATCTGAAGACTCTGAAAGAAGCCTCCAGCATCGTAGCAGAGGGCACCATTCATAAAGAGGAGCGCGCCCCCCACGGCGTAGAGCTTCGTCTGACCGGCATCACCGTATTATCCGAGCCGGCCGCGCCCATGCCCTTGCCCATCGCCAAATGGAAGCTGAATACATCCCTGGACGCCAAGCTGAACCGCAGATCCATTTCCCTCCGGAATGTGAGAGAGCGGGCCAAGTTCCGGATTCAGGAGGGCGTGGTAAGAGCCTTCCGAGATTTCCTTTACAGCCAGGGCTTCACCGAAATTCACACCCCGAAGATCGGAGCCAAGGGAGCCGAGGGCGGTTCTAACCTGTTCCGTCTGGATTATTTCCATCATCCGGCAGTGTTGGCCCAGAGCCCCCAGTTCTATAAGCAGATGATGGTGGGCGTGTTCGACCGGGTCTTCGAGACCGGCCCGGTGTTCCGCGCGGAGAAGCACAATACCAAACGCCACCTGAACGAGTACACCAGCCTGGATTTCGAGATGGGCTACATCGACAGCTTTGAGGATATCATGGCCATGGAGACCGGATTTATCCAGTATATGCTGAAGATGCTGGAGAACGATTACGCACAGGAGCTTCAGATTCTCGGCATTACCTTACCGAAGGCTGACAAAATTCCGGCGGTTCGCTTCGACGAGGCGAAACGCCTGGCTTCCGAAAAATACGGCCACAAGATCCGTAACCCTTACGACCTGGAGCCGGAGGAGGAAGTACTGATTGGACGCTATTTCAAAGAGGAATACGGTTCTGATTTCGTATTTGTTACCCATTATCCGTCCAAGAAGCGTCCGTTCTACGCCATGGACGATCCGGCGGATCCGAAGTTTACCTTAAGCTTTGACCTGCTGTTCGACGGCCTGGAGATCACCACCGGTGGCCAGCGTATCCATGATTATCAGATGCTGCTGGATAAGATCGCGGCCAGAGGTATGACCGAGGAGGGCATGGAGCAGTACCTGGACACCTTCAAATACGGCATGCCGCCCCACGGTGGACTTGGTATCGGCTTAGAGCGTCTGACTATGAAGCTGATAGGCGAAGACAATGTACGTGAAACAACATTATTCCCGCGCGACTTAAGTCGTCTGGAGCCTTAGCGTTGGCAATGAGCAGTGCAGCCTGCCGTAAAAAGGCAGTGCGCCTGCTTGCAGGAAACAATGACTTTTTATGGCAGGCTATAGGGCGAAGCCCGTAAAGCGAGGTTTTGCGAAGCAAAATCGAGCGTGCACTGCGGAGTAAAGGAGAAAACATGGCAAATATAATTTCCGATGAAACGATTGAATATGTAGGCATCCTGGCGAAGCTGGAGCTGTCCGACAAAGAGAAAGAGGCGGCCAAGAAGGATATGGGCCGGATGCTGGATTATATCGATAAATTGAACGAACTGGACACCGCAGGCGTGGAACCCATGTCCCACGTATTCCCCGTGAGCAATGTATTCCGGGAGGACGAGGTGGAAAACGGGGACGAGCACGAGGAGATGCTGGTGAATGCGCCCAAGGTCAAAGACGGTATGTATATGGTACCGAAGACTGTAGAGTAGGAGGTGACAGGAAATGGAATTTCGTGAAATGACAGCGGCGGAGATCGGACAGACGATCAAAGCCGGAGAAATGACAGCTGTGGACGCTGTGAAGGCAGCCCTGGCTGAGATCAAAAGACAGGATGAGGTTCTGAACAGCTTTGTCACCGTGGATGAGGAAGGCGCACTGAAAAGAGCGGCCGAGGTGCAGAAGCGCATCGAGAGCGGCGAGCTCACCGGCCCGCTGGCAGGCGTTCCCATTGCCATCAAGGACAATATGTGTACAAAAGGTCTGAAGACTACCTGCTCTTCCAAAATCCTTTATAACTTTGAGCCGACCTATTCCGCAGAGGCTGTGTTAAATCTGGAAAAAGCCGGAATGGTCGTCATCGGCAAGACCAACATGGACGAGTTCGCCATGGGAAGCACCACCGAGACTTCCGCCTTTGGCGTGACCCGCAATCCCTGGGATACCGAACACGTACCGGGCGGTTCCTCAGGCGGTTCCTGCGCGGCGGTGGCTTCCGGCGAAGCACCCTGCGCCCTGGGTTCCGACACAGGCGGATCCATCCGTCAGCCCAGCTCCTTCTGCGGCGTCACCGGCATCAAGCCCACCTACGGAACCGTATCCCGTTACGGTCTGATTGCCTATGGCTCTTCGCTTGATCAGATCGGACCGGTGGCAAAGGATGTGACGGATTGCGCTCTGCTTTTGGAGGCAATCGCTTCCTATGATAAGAAGGACAGCACTTCTGTAAAACGCGAGTCCTATGACTTCACTTCTGCCTTAAAGGATGATGCAGAGGGGCTGCGCATCGGTATTCCGCGTGATTATTTCGGTGAAGGCCTGAATCCGGAGGTGGCTGCGGCAGTGAAAGCGGCTGCGAAGGTTCTGGAAGAAAAAGGTGCTGTCGTGGAGGAGTTTGACTTAAGCCTGGTGGATTACGCGATTCCCGCTTACTATATCATCGCTTCCGCCGAGGCCAGCTCGAACCTGGCCCGTTTCGACGGCGTAAAATACGGCTACCGCACCGAGGAGTACGAAGGCCTCCACAACATGTACAAGAAGACACGTTCCGAGGGCTTCGGCCCGGAGGTGAAGCGACGGATTATGCTGGGCTCTTTCGTCTTAAGCTCTGGTTACTACGACGCTTATTATCTGAAGGCCCTGCGCACCAAAGCCCTGATTCGTCAGGCCTTCGACCGTGCCTTTGAAAAATATGATGTGATTTTGGGACCGGCGGCCCCGACCACCGCGCCGAAGCTTGGCGAGTCCCTGTCCGATCCGCTTCAGATGTATCTGGGCGATGTCTACACCATTTCCGCGAACCTGGCCGGACTTCCCGGAATCTGCCTGCCCTGCGGCATGGATTCCAAGGGACTGCCCATCGGCCTGCAGCTTCTGGGCGACTGCTTCAAAGAGGAGCATATTATCCGGACGGCTTACGCTTACGAGTGCAGCCGGGGCCGGGCGGCCTTTGCAGGCAAGAGGGATTAGGAAGGAGTGGAGAAAATGAGTAAACAGTATGAGACCGTCATCGGTCTGGAGGTCCATGTAGAGCTGGCCACTAAAACCAAGATTTTCTGCTCCTGCAGCACCGCATTTGGAGGAGCGCCCAACACCCATACCTGTCCGGTGTGTACCGGTATGCCCGGTTCCCTGCCGGTGCTGAATAAGAAGGTGGTAGAGTACGCTATGGCCGTGGGTCTGGCCACCAACTGTACCATCACCCGTCACAGCAAATTTGACCGGAAGAATTATTTCTATCCGGATAACCCCCAGAATTACCAGATTTCTCAGCTGTACGCGCCCATTTGCCGGGATGGCTATGTGGAAATCGAGACAGAAACTGGTTCCAAGAAAATTGGTATCCATGAGATTCACATGGAGGAGGATGCAGGAAAGTTGATTCATGACGAGTGGGAGGACTGCTCGTTAGTGGATTATAACCGAAGTGGCGTGCCGCTGATCGAGATCGTGTCCGAGCCGGATATGCGAAGCGCCGAAGAAGTCATTGCCTATCTGGATAAGCTGCGTCTGATCATCCAGTATCTGGGGGCATCCGACTGCAAGCTCCAGGAGGGTTCCATGCGTGCGGATGTGAACCTGTCCGTCCGTGAGGTGGGCACGGAGAAATTCGGCACCCGTACCGAAATGAAAAACCTGAACTCCTTCAAGGCCATTGGCCGCGCCATCGAGGGCGAGCGCCAGCGCCAGATCGAGCTTCTGGAAGAGGGCAAGAAGGTGATACAGGAGACTCGCCGCTGGGATGATAATAAGGAAAGCTCTCACGCCATGCGTTCCAAGGAGGACGCCCAGGATTACCGCTATTTCCCGGAGCCGGATCTGGTGCCCATCGACATCAGCGAAGAGTGGCTGGACGAAATTAAAGCCCGTCAGCCGGAACTTCGGACGGAAAAGCTGAAGCGTTATAAGGAAGAGTTTGAAATTCCCGATTACGACGCGCAGATTCTGACTGGTTCCAAGCAGATGGCGGACATGTTCGAGGCAGCCACGGACATCTGCAAGAAGCCGAAAAAGGTCTCCAACTGGCTGATGGTGGAGACCATGCGCCTCTTAAAAGAGGCCGGACAGGAGCCCGAGGATATGAAATTTTCCCCGGAGCATCTGGCGATGCTCATCGAGCTTGTGGACGCCGGAACCATCAACAGCAGCGTGGCGAAAGAGGTCTTTGAACACATTTTCCATGAAGATGTGGATCCGAAAGAATATGTGGAAGAAAAGGGTCTGAAGACAGTCAACGACGAGGGAGCGCTTAAGAAGACCATCGAGCGCATCGTGGCAGCGAACCCGCAGTCTGTAGCCGATTACAAGGGCGGCAAGGAGAAGGCGCTGGGCTTCCTGGTGGGCCAGACCATGAAAGAGATGAAGGGGAAGGCAAACCCGGGCAAGGTCAATGAGATTTTGAAGGAATTATTGAAATAATGTAACTGGTCAGGTACTGAACAGTTGTGAAATAATCGCGAAAATTCAGATGAAGTTCTGCAAAGAAAAAAGGGGAGCTGCTTTGTGAGTTATCACAGAAGCGGCTCCTCTTTTCTAATCTGCTTTTAATTACGATGCTTTCTTTCTAGTCAGAAACTGTTCAGTCTGTATATTAGAAAAAGGCACATGATTTACGGCTGATTATAACTTGGTTACGTTGGTAGCCTGCGGTCCCTTTGCTCCGTCAACAACGTCAAACTCTACAGCCTGACCTTCCTCGAGAGACTTGAATCCATCAGAATTGATACCGGAGAAGTGTACGAAAATGTCATTTCCCTGCTCGTCAGAGATGAAACCGTAACCCTTCTGATTGTTGAACCACTTAACTGTACCCTTGTTCATTGTGATACCTCCAAAATAATTAAAAAAAGGTTATTTACCGTATCATTACGGCTGGGTTTAGAGTATCACAAACGGCAATCGGTGTCAATCAAAAACAGCGCGAAAGATTGACTTTTTTCCGGCCTTTGATTACACTTGACAGAGAAGAAAAAACAGGGTTTAGAATTGGAAATGAGTGGGAAATGGGAGGTGGATTTTCGTTGTTTGGAGAGTGTCATGCCCATGTGATCATGGATGGAAAAAATTATAAGGCGGCGGTGGCGCTACATAAGGAAAGGCCAAATGAGGCGGTTATCCGGGAGCATCTGTCAGCCTGGCAGCAGGCAGATATCACCTTTGTGCGGGATGGAGGAGACGCTTACGGGGTGTCGGAACGGGCCAGGGAACTGGCCGGGGAGTATGGCATCGATTATCGAACGCCCATTTTTGCCATTCATAAGAGAGGACATTACGGCGGTATCGTTGGCCTGCCCTATGACGACCGGCAGGGATACCGGGAGCTGGTGCAGGAGGCTCGGAAGCGGGGCGCGGATTTTATCAAGATTATGATCAGCGGGATTATGGAGTTTGATACGTTTGGGAAACTGACGGAAGAAGGGCTGGATGGAGATGAGATCGCTTATCTGATCGAGACGGCACATGACGCCGGTCTGCGGGTCATGGCCCATGGAAATGGGGGTGCAGTCGCCCGGGCGGCTATCGGCGCAGGTGTAGATACCCTGGAGCATGGCAATTATATGGAAGAGGAAACCATCTGTCAGCTGGCGGAAAGCGATACCATCTGGATACCCACCTTCGCGCCCACCGGCAACCTTATCGGCTGTGGACGATTCCCGGACGAGCAGGTGAAGGCGATTCTTGTGCGGCAGCAGAAAGCAGTGCGCTTTGGCTTCGAACAGGGCGCACGGATCGGCCTTGGCAGTGATTCCGGCGCTTATCTGGTGCCCCATGGACAGGGACTGATGGATGAGTATACGTTTATGAAAGAGGCTGTGGGGCGGGAAAATGCGGAGGCGCTGGATCGGAGACTGGCGGAGTCAGAGGCGTGGATTCGGGAGAATATGAAGAGGGGATAAAAACTGAGGTTATAGGGTGGAGAAATGGAAGGATAGAAAAAGAGATGAAGCAGACCACAAGAGTTTGGCTTCATCTCTGAAATTCTTAAATGATCACAGTTCTTCTCTGCAGAAATAGCAGGTATAATTTCCAGGATCCGCGCCCTTCGGAATCAGATTATCCGCAGCACAGTAACCGCAGCGGCAGACACGTTTTCCTTCAGGAACCGACATCCATTCTTCGTAGCGTTCCCCTGCATTGTGCGGCGCGCGGTAACGCTTCGTAGGCTCGATAAAAGAACGGGTAGGGGTTTCCGCAGAGGAGAGAGCCTTGTCCGGGTTCGGCCGGTTGGGAACTGCGGTTTTCGTCTTTTCAGGTTTTGGCGTCCAGCCGGTCTTCTGCTTCTTGGAGGCCGGTTTATTCGGCACCGACGGCTTATAGGGCGTAGCCGTAGGCCGGTTCAGTACAGGAGGCGGCGTGGAGCCTTGGGAGCCTTGTTGTCTCCGCTGCCGGTTCTTCCTGGAATCCCGGAAAGCCCGGATAATCACGATAAATATAATAAGTTCAAAAAGCAGACCAAACATATGGATTCACCTCAGTATAAAATGAATAGAAAGCTATCTATATTCTAAGTCTTATAATACACGAAAAAACAGGAAAGGGAAAGTACATTTTATGAGAAATATAAAAATCATAGTGCAATACGACGGTACCCGCTACAGCGGCTGGCAGAGCCAGGAGCATGATGAAAATACCATACAGGGCAAGCTGACAGCCGTGCTTACCCGACTGCTTGGCGAAGCGGTGGAGCTGGCCGGATCCGGCCGCACAGACGCAGGCGTCCACGCTCTGGGGCAGGTGGCGAATTTTAAGACGCGCTCCGAGATGTCCTGCGTAGAACTTCTGGAAAATCTGAATCATTATCTGCCCGAAGACATCGGCGTTATTTCCATCGAGGAAGTGGACGCCCGCTTCCACAGTCGCCTGAACGCCGTGCGGAAGACCTACCGCTACCACATCTGGAATAGCCCGGTTCACGCAGTTTTTGATCGCCGCTACACCTGGTCCATCGAACAGCCCCTGGATGTGCCCGCCATGCGCCGCGCCGCTGCAGAGCTCACCGGAACCCATGACTACAAGGCCTTCAGCTCCATTAAACGCGGCAAAAAGTCCACAGTCCGCACCATTGAAGCCATTGAGATCGAGCAGACCGGCGCGGATATTACCATCGCCTTCACCGGCAACGGCTTCCTTTATCACATGGTCCGAATCCTCACCGGAACCCTGGTAGAAGTAGGCTTGCGCAAGAAAACCCAAGAGGATATGCAAGCTATCCTCGCCTCCCTGAATCGTGAACAGGCCGGCGTCATGGCTCCGGCCCAGGGATTGTTTCTGGTAAACGTGGAATACAGCTAACGCGATCCCGGTGAAATGGAAAGCCTGCCGAGAGAGCGTTGGCAATCGAAAAGCAGGAGCATCAGCGCTGTTCAATAAAAGCTTTCACAAGATGCTTGAAGAATAGAACGCACCTTTTTCCATTGCCTGTATACTATATAGTATTCGGAAAAAGGAGGATTCCCATTATGAAAAAGCAACATTCCATCCTGCTGACTGCATCTTTGGCAGCCGTACTTCTGATTGGAAGCCTGGCCGCCGCAGGCTGCGGCGGTTCGGACAGTACAGCATCCGACGGCCTGACCAAGGTTACACTGAACGAAGTAGCCCACTCTATCTTCTACGCGCCTCAGTACGTAGCCATTGAGAAAGGCTACTTTGCGGAAGAGGGTATCGAGCTGGATTTGGTCACCGGTTTTGGGGCCGACAAAACCATGACCGCCGTCCTTTCCGGTGAAGCCGACATCGGCTTCATGGGCTCTGAGGCTTCCATCTATGTCTACAATCAGAATCCTGACGATTACATCGTGAACTTCGCCCAGCTCACCCAGCGGGCCGGAAACTTCCTGGTGGCGAGAGAGGAGATGCCGGATTTCGAATGGGAAGATTTGAAGGGAAAGGATGTTTTGGGAGGTCGGAAGGGTGGCGTACATATATCCATGTAAATTTGGAGACGATTGTGATTTTGTGTCATTGGGTGGAGGGGATGAACAGCGCGAGGACAAGATAGAATATGGTGAATATATAAGAAGCTTTGAGAAAAACATTACCGAACAAACATTGCAACCACGTATATTTTAGGGGCGATAGGTGCAATGTTTGCCGGATATTTAATGTATAGAGCTATTTTTGAGTATAATTTGACAAAAACTGAATAACATGGTATAGTACAAATAAGTTAACTCGTGAAGGATAAGGCTGGGTTCCTGAATAGGAGTAGGTCGTAAGACTGAGAATTCCTTTGCCCCTGGGGTTAGCTTATTTTTTTATGTTGTTCAAAATATTCTTAGGATCTTTTTTCAATTCATCAAATATAAAATCCACAGCCTGTTGTGAATATGAGTATTGAGGCTGGGAAAATTGTTTGTGTATATAGCAAAACTTTTCATTCCCTTTAAGGTCGAAATGCTTTACAAAATTTTGAAAATGGAAGCTATTAAATTTGACTTCATTACCATTATAAATCAAAACGATATTTTCCTTAGAGAGTCGCTCACGAATAGTATTAATACAAAGCTTTGCAGGGTATTTATGTGTATTATTCGGATCCTTCAGCTCTTTGACAATTTTTACTTTAGCATCAGCTAAGTTGTCTATTCCCACAAAAGATGTTGCAGCTTCCTTTTTCTTAGTGATGTAATGGAAGTGCTCAATGCGGATGGCAAATTTGGCATTGTTACCCTCAGAAAGTTCATCCAGATTGTTTTTGGCATCCAGAAGTTTTGTAGCGATTTCTTCAGGATATTTAGCGATGATTTCTGATTCATCCAACGCTTTCATACTAGTTGAGAGAGTTAAAAAGTTTTGAGGAATGAGCGTGGTCATATCGACACTATGGAAGGCCATCATTTTTTCATTAAAATTGAAAACACAGGACTGGAATAATGGGACGTATACCATTTCATATTCTTCAGTGATAAAATGCGTACTTGTATTGCGCAATTCAATAATTTTTTCAAGATTCAGACGAAGAGGATCTTTGTTGTTGGTAAAGACTTTTTGAATACAATTCTCAAGTGTCAGAGTTCTGTTCGGGTTGTCACGGTAATAAATACTTTCGGGACCAAAAATGTTTATCATATGAGCCTTTAGCATGAGTTCCCAAGCATTGCAAATAAAAAGGCTAAATCCCTCTACCCGATACTTGATAGTTGGTTTGTTGTATAATTCAATAGCCATGATAAAGGCTTCTTGAGATTTTGCTAATAAACGTGTGCTTATATTTTCCATTTGGATACCTCCTTTCGGGTTTTATGTAAAAAATTATATCTTTATTAATACGTAAAATTTTACCATAAAATCTGAGAATTTTCAATGTTGCAAGGTGAGGTGGAAATGCGATAACATATAGTTAGAAAGCTTAAAGGCATTTCATAGATATAAAGATGTTATTTACAAAAAATAATAATTGAGTTATGATGTACGAAACAGGAAAGAGATTATTTGAGGTGGTAAATTTCGTTGCAACCACGCACCCGATGGGTTAAAAGAGATGCAGGAGCCGCGACGCCTGCCAAGTAATCTCTTTCATTCTTAAATAATTATTGCTTAGGATAATGTGGCTGTTGACTTCTGAAGTCAGCGGCTATTTTTGTGCAATTAAGCATAGCTTTTCATAGTTTGTCTTTTCGCTCAAAAAGGTGGCGAAATTGCTTCCGCCACCTCGACTAAATTATTGCACTTGTTTTATTTGCAATATTCCTTTTTATGAGATTCATGATATTCAAGATTATGTTTAGAATGGTCCTGCTTACGGATCATATGTTTGCGGTCATACATGAACTCTTGGCTCACAGCGATAAGGAATACTATACTGAATATGAGCCAGATGGCAAGAAGAATAACAACGAGAATAACCTGTAACATTTCTGTAAGGGCACATTTATTAATCAAGAAAATCGTTATCTTCGTTAGAGGTGCAAGCAGATTGAGCATTTGCATTAACAAGGCCTGATAGTGTCTTGGTTCAACACGGGATGGATTGGAAGTGCTATGCTTCTGAAGCAGTGTACGGATAGAGGTAGTATGCTTGGCATGAGACTTCATAGATAGGGCCACTCGTACATCTTTAAGCTCTAGTTTCTTTTTTCCATTGATAGAAGACATCTTGGCAGCAGTGTTATCAAACTGTTCGACTAACCAGTTGATTGCCTTAATAGTAGTGATGGCTGCAGCGTGTGGTTCTTCAAGAGTCATAGCCATATTGGTCGTTTTTTTCATAGTGACTTTCTCCTTTTAATTGTCGTTGATTATCATGATATTTATCGTCTTTTAACATTCAAACTGAAACGGAGATGTCTATCATGACTGGGGGTAATATTTGTTGCAGTTGGTTATCTTTTGCGGATAACTCTGCTTCAAAATAGGTGCGCATCCGTTCGCAGTCAGCGCGCTATTTATTTGTGAGGTCGTTCCAACAACTGCGAATGTACCTCGTGGCCACAGAAGGTGAGTTATTGGTTGGATATAGCAGTTTAACGTCTTGTCTGAGACGGGTTTTCCTTACCTGTCTTAAATATGCCAGAAATTGAAATGAAAACCTCGGACATAGCTGTGTCCGTTTTGGTAGAACAAGAAGTTGGAGAGCCGTTCAGCATTGAAAATAAGCAAAAAAAACAGGACATAATCATGTCTGGGGGATTTATAAAAACGCAGAAATAAAAAATAATATCAGCAAATAACAATAAACTCTTTAAAAATTCACGTACATGATGTATGCTAAAATAATAAAATTATATGTAGATTTAACCACGAGGTGAGAGCATGGAAGAAATCATGAATGACAAATGGATAAGCATAGATGAAGCTGCAGAATATTTAGGAATCAAAACAGTCACTCTTCGTAGCTGGATCAGAAATGGAAAAGAAGATTTGCCTGCTCAGAAAATCGGAAAACAGTGGAAATTTAAAATTTCCGAACTCGATAAATGGGTTAAGAGCGGTAAAAGTGCTGACTGATTCATGGGAAAAATTGAAGAAAATCATTAGACAAGGAGCAGACAAAGATGGCTGTCAAGAAAACGCAATTATATGCATCGCTGTGGGCGAGCTGTGATAAACTTCGCGGAGGCATGGATTCTTCAGAGTATAAGGACTATATTCTGACACTTTTGTTCATGAAGTATGTCACTGATAAATTTAAGAATAAAGGAGCCTATGAGGACATTAAGGTATTTGATAAAGCACATGATAGAGAGACTGATCCAGAGAAGCGGACGGGCTGCTCCTTTGACGATTTTATTGCTTTGAAGGGAAAGAAGAACATCGGCGAGGGCATGGATAAAATCATAGCTCGCCTTGCTGATGAGAACACTGAACTGAAGGGTGTTATTGATATTGCCCATTTCAATGATGAGAAGAAGTTGGGAAGCGGTAAAGAAATGGTCGATAAATTGACTGATCTTATCTCTATTTTCCAACGTCAGGAACTTGACTTCTCTCGAAACAAAGCAGAAGGTGATGACATCATTGGGGATGCCTATGAGTTCCTGATGCGTAAATTTGCTACGGAGAGCGGAAAGAGCAAAGGACAATTCTATACACCTGCAGAGGTTTCCAGAATTCTTGCCAATGTAGTAGGCATTAGTCACTGCACGGATGTCAGCGCCACGGTATGCGATCCGGCTTGTGGTAGTGGTAGTTTGTTGATTCGGGCTATCGATGCAGCGCCATTTTCAATTATGGGTTATGGTCAGGAAAAAGAAAGCACAACAGCTGGTCTTGCTAAGATGAATGCTGTTCTGCATCGTAAGGCTGAAATTATCATCAAGAGTGGTAACACATTTTCAAATCCGCAGTATATGGATAAATCGGATAACTCCGTACTTGAGCGTTTTGATTACATAGTGGCAAATCCGCCTTTTCCATGAAAAACTGGCGCGATGGAATTGCCGGTAAAGAATATGGTCGGTTTGAGGGCTATGGGGATATGCCTCCGGAAAAGAACGGAGACTATGCCTGGCTTATGCATATTCTTAAAACTCTGAAGTCAAATGGCAAGGCTGCGGTTATTTTGCCTCATGGAGTCCTCTTCCGTGGAAACACAGAGGCTACCATCAGAGAAACTATTATAAAGAAGCATTGGATCAAGGGTATCATCAGTCTTCCGGCAAACTTGTTTTATGGCACTGGAATAGCTGCATGTGTACTTGTGATTGATAAAGAAGGTGCTGCAAACCGACAGGGCATCTTTATGATTGATGCCAGCCGTGGGTATGTTAAGGATGGCAATAAGAATCGTCTGAGAGAACGCGATATCTATAGAATCATTACTACCTTTAATGAGCAGATTACTACAGATTCTAAGTATGCACGTTTCGTACCCAACGATGAAATTGAGAAGAAGAATGAGTATAACCTGAACATCACCCGTTATATTGATTCCACAGATCCGGAGGATATTCAGGATATTTATGCTCATATTCATGGCGGCATTCCTGCGATTGACATCGACGGTCTATCTAAATACTGGAAAGTATTTCCTTCGCTGAAATCTGAGCTGCTGTCAGCTATTAGCGAAGAATACTACAACTTGAATGTTGAGCACGAAAGTATTCGAAAAACAATATATAAAAACACTGAATTCTCGGAGTATGGTGAGAAACTCGACGAGGCATTTGCTGCATGGAAGGCAAAAGAATATCCGGTTCTTTCTGCCCTTAATGAAGAAGTGGTTGCAAGAGAGCTGATTGTAAGTCTTGCTGAAGATATCATTGCCGAATTTGAACACCTGACACTGATTGACAAATACGATGTATATCAGGTGTTGCTGGCCTATTGGAATGAGGTCATGAACGATGATGTGTCACTTATCATAAGCGAACCGGATGGCTATACCAATGCCAGAGTGACAGACAATATCGAGGAAGAAATTACGCAGGGAAAGAATAAGGGTGAAATGAAGGTCACTGGATGGGAAGGTCGTTTGATCCCGAAATCTATCGTAATAGATGCCTTTTTCCGTGAAGAGAAGAATGCCATAGAAGAAGCCGAGATCATTGTTGCGGAGACGGAAGCTCAGCTTTCTGATCTGATTGAGAGTGCGGACGAAGAATCTGCTCTTGCTGATGTGGCTGAGAATGGAAAAGTTAAAGCAAAGGATATCGAAGTCAAAATTGTTGAGCTGACAAGCACGATTGAAACAGAGGAAACCATAGAGCTGGAAGTGATCCGCATGGATCTCCAGCTTGTAAATACGAAGAAGCGACTGGAAGCATACTTGGTGGGGCATCCACTTTGCAAGAGTGCAGTCAACGAAAATGGAAAAATCACAAAGAGCTCTATTGACTATCGGTTACGTATTATTCGTACAGAAGAATGTGTACCTGAGAGCTTGCAGGATGACGTAAACCAGTTGAAGGGAGCTCTAGACCTTTGCGGGAAGGTATCTGATTACAATAAGATTGTTAAAGATCTAAACAAGGCTCTGGATGAAAAGTGCCGGGCAAGATATGAAAAATTCACAGATAATGAAATTTTAGATCTGCTTGTGAACAAGAAGTGGTTTGATGGCATTTTCTCTGGTATCAGCGATTTGTATGCTGAGATTTCCCATCGCTTGACGAGTAGGATTATTGAACTTGCTGAGCGATACGAGGATACACTTCCAGAGCTTGACAAAGTCACTATTGAATATGAGACAAAGGTAAAGTCTCATCTGGAAAGGATGGGATTTAAATGGTAAATGAAATTTTAAGAACAGATATTCCGGATGACTGGAATATTAAGAAACTTGAGCCAGATGTTGGATTTGTTAGAAGTGGGAAACGCTTACCAAAAGGATATTACGTAACTCCGATACCTACACAACATCCATATATTAGAGTTGCAGATATGAGACCAGGGTATGTGGACGTTGATGGACTAATGTATGTCCCGGACGAAGCCTACTTTCGGATACAAAAATATAGAATATATAGAGATGATATTTATATTTCTGTTGCTGGAACACTTGGTATTGTGGGGCAGATATCGGATTATCTTGATGGAGCTAATCTAACAGAAAATGCAAATAGAATTACAGACATTAAATGCAATATAAAGTTTTTAATGTATTGGTTAATGAGCTCAAAGATTCAAGGACTGATTAATCAGACGCAAACATTGGGAGCACAACCCAAGTTGGCTTTAACACGAATTAGAAACTTTCCAATCATCCTTCCTCCAATAGAAGAACAAGAGCAAATTGCTGAGGTATTGTGTAATGTAGACACTCTTATCTCTAATTTACGAAAACTCATTCGTAAGAAAAAGGATATTCGCCAAGGAACAATGCAAATGCTTGTAACCGGTAAGAAACGGCTGGATGGTTTTTCGGGAGATTGGGTAAAAATTAATCTGGCGAAAAACTCAAGGCTTAAAGCGCGTATAGGTTGGCAGGGATTAACTACAGCTGAATATTTGGATGAAGGTTATTCTTATTTGATTACAGGCACGGATTTTAAAGATGGTCGCATCAATTGGAATGGTTGTCATTACGTGAATTATGACAGATACGTGCAAGACCCAAACATTCAAGTCTCAAATGGCGATCTTCTTCTTACAAAAGATGGCACCATAGGTAAGGTTGCGTACATATCAGATTTAAATAGACCGGCAACATTAAACAGCGGTGTATTTGTTGTGAAGCCGATAACTGATGCGTATACAGCTCATTTCATGTTTTATGTGCTGGAATCTTCAGTATTTAAAGAATTTCTTCAGCAGTTGTCGGCAGGATCAACGATTAATCACTTATATCAGAAGGATCTTGTAAAGTTCGATTTGTATGTTCCGCCTACTACAGAAGAACAAGAAGCTATTACTGGTATCCTTTTCGATATGGATTTGGATATCTACAAACTCGAAGAAAAACTATCGAAATATCAGAAAATAATGCAAGGTATGATGGAAGAATTGCTGACCGGCAAGGTCAGATTAGTGTAAGGAGGTGCCTGTCAGATGAGTATTGGCGATGCCGAAATTAAAACACAGGAAAGAGTGCTCCGCTTCTTTAAAGATCCGGAGACCTTGGGCTACCAGTATATTGGTAACCTGTCAGATTATCAGAATAAGAACATCAAAGAAGATCGTCTGCGCCAGTATCTTCGACTGAAGGGCTATGCAGACAAGCTGATTGATGCTGCTGTTATGCAGCTTCAGCAGGAAGCTGGGAATCTTTCGCGTGGGGTTTATGACGCCAATAAGACTGTATATTCACGGCTGAAGTATGGCATTTCAGTCAGCGAGAGTCCAGAAAAACCTCCGGTGACGGTAGAGCTCATTGATGAGGCTAATCCGTTGAATAACGACTTTGCCGTCGCCGAGGAAGTGACGGTCGTTGAGCAATCAGAAAAGAGACCAGATCTTGTTGTTTATTTGAATGGAATAGCGGTGGCTGTTATCGAGCTGAAGCGAAGCAGTATCTCCGTCTCTGAGGGTATTCGACAGAATCTGACGAACCAGAAGAATTCATTTATACAGAGCTTCTTTACCACGATGCAGTTTTGTATGGCAGGAAACGAATCGGAAGGACTGCGCTATGGAACGCTTCTGACAGGCGAGAAGTTCTACATGGAGTGGAAAGATGATGGCTTTAAGGAACATGAGGACGAACGTGATCCTGTTGATGTTCGTATCAGTGAAACATGTGCAGGTATCGAGAATAAACTTCGTAGACAGATTTATGCCATGTTTGATAAGGAACGGTTCATTGATCTTATCATGAATTTTGTCGTCTTCGATAAAGGCATCAAAAAGGTATGCCGATACAATCAGTATTTTGGTATCAAACGCACTCAACAAAGGCTCAATAATCTGAGACCGGAGCTTCATGATCCTAATAGGGATCCGAATAAGCCACTGGGTGGCATTTTGTGGCATACGCAAGGCTCAGGTAAGACTTTGACGATGGTATGGCTTGCTAAGTGGATTCTGACGCATTGGGCGGAGCTTAATGCTCGTGTCCTTATCGTGACAGACCGAGATGAATTAGATGAGCAAATAGAAAAAACATTTACTGGGGTGGATGAGAATATCGTTCGAACTAAGAGTGGTAAGGACTTGCTGAATCGTCTGAATGTATACGATGATTCGCTGATCTGTTCCCTGGTACATAAGTTTGGCCGTCGTGGCGGAGAAGCAACAGAAAATGACTATGATAAGTATATTGAAGAGCTGAAAGCCTCCCTCCCTGCTGATTTTGAGGCAAAGGGGAATCTTGTAGTATTTGTTGATGAATGCCACAGAACACAGTCCGGAAAGCTCCATACTGCGATGACGACTATCATGCCAAATGCTGTATTTATCGGCTTTACCGGAACTCCATTACTGAAGAAGGATAAAAAGATCAGCATTGAAGTGTTCGGTACCTATATCCATGCCTATAAATACAATGAAGGTGTGGCCGACGGTGTCGTGCTGGATTTGCGTTATGAATACCGTGATGTTCCGCAGGATTTGTCGTCACAGGATCGTGTTGACCAGTGGTTTGACATAAAGACCAGAGGTCTCTCTTCTCGTTCTAAGGCAAAGCTCAAGGAGAAGTGGGGCACGATGCAGAAGGTATATAGCTCCCGCTCTCGTCTTGAAAAAGTGGCGTGGGACATCATTCAGGACTTTAATATGAAGCCGCGTTTGATGGATGGAAACGGTAATGCGATTCTTGTAGCTGATGGTATTCCTACAGCTTGTAAGTATTACGAAATTTTTCAACAGATGGGCTTTAAGAAGTGCGCTATCATATCTTCCTATACTCCTAACAAGGGAGAATTGCGAACTGACACCGTCAGAGATGAGGATGATACTGAAACCTTCCTCAAATACGAGACGTATTTGAAGATGCTGGGGCTTGATCCGTCTGACCTTCCGAACGCAGGGTCGGTTCAGGCTAAGGTTGAGGAATTTGAAAAGGAGGCAAAGCGGAAGTTTGTGGAGGAGCCTGCAAATATGAAGCTCCTTATTGTCGTGGATAAGCTGCTCACCGGGTTTGATGCGCCTCCTTGTACCTACCTTTACATCGACAAGAAGATGCAAGATCACGGCCTGTTTCAGGCGATATGCCGCGTCAACCGTCTTGATGATGATAGTAAGGACTTCGGCTATATCGTAGATTACAAGCAGCTGTTTGGACAGCTCCAGACAGCAATGAAGGACTATACTTCCGGTGCTTTTGAAGGATATGCTCCGGAGGATGTAAAAGGACTTGTTAAGGATCGCCATGATGCTACTGTATCCTATTTTGAGGAAGTGTATGATGCGGTTGAGGAACTTTGTGAAGGTGTCGAGGAGCCTCGTGGTGAGATCCAATACATCCATTATTTTTGTGGTGTCTCCGGTCAATCGGAAGAGAGTGACGAGATATACGTTCGCCTACGAGACAAGCTGTACAGGTTGATCAGCAGCCTTGTTAGGGCGTTTGCAGAGGCAAAGCCTTATCTGGTTGATGATATTTCATCCGGAAAGTTGAATGAGTACGAAAAAAAAGTTACTTTTTACATTGAATTGAAAAAGACCATAGGCACTGCTAGCGGTGATTTTCTTGATCTAAAAGCTTATGAACCTGATATGCGGAAGATGATCGATAACTATATCACAGCAGCAGATGCAGAGAAGATTGGCGATTTTGATGATCTTACTCTGCTGGATTTCGTAATAAAGCAAGGCGAAACACTTACTGGTGAAGGCGATACCGGCCACAAGGAAGGGGCAGCAGAGACTATCGAGAATAACATTCGTAAGAAGGTTATCGAAAAGGTTACTGTCAATCCGCGCTACTATGCAAAGATGTCAGAAATCCTTGATAAGCTCATCGAAGAACGTAAGCAGGGAGTTCTTGACTACGCTGAGATGCTTGAAAAATATATAAAGTTAGCCAAGGATGTTGATTGCCCGGAGGATAACGATAAATATCCGGAAAGCATTCGTAAGAGTAAGGCGCTCATGGCCATTTATGACAATATCGGAGAGGATGAGAAACTTGTTATTCGAATTCACAAGGCCGTGAAAAAGCAAGCACTGTCTGGCTTTAGGGATAATCAGGTAGTAGTCAGAAGAATCAAAAAGGCTCTTTTTGAGATTTTGGGTGATGATTCTGAGGTGGAGCGCATCTATAAGATCATTGAGAAGCAGGAGGAGTATTAATGCGCATTGTCATTTCTGGGATTCCGATTGATGTGCAAAAAAAGAATATAAAGAATATGCACCTTCAGGTGAAACCACCGGATGGACATGTGGTAATTTCTGCGCCTTTAGCTGTTGATGATAAAGCAATAGAAGCTTATGCCAGAACTCAACTTGGCTTTATCAAAAAGTCTATCGCTCAATTTCAAGATCAGCCAAGGGCATCAAAACGGCAGTATGTTTCCGGTGAGACGATGTATATCTGGGGAAAACAATATTTTCTTGTATTCACGCCAGACAATCAAAAGAACAGCTTCGAGATTCAGAACCAGAATATCGTCTTATCCATGAATACTAAGAGTACCGTGAAACAGCGAGATGCTTATGTGAAAGAAGAATATCGGAAAATTCTAAAGGAAGAAATAGAAAAATGTCTGCCTAAGTGGGAGGCACAGACGGGACTTAAATGTGATTCTTGGCAAACGAAATACATGATCACAAAATGGGGAGCATGCAGTACAGATAAAAAGAAACTGTGGTTCAACTTGCAGCTTGTCCAGAAGCCGCATGCGTGCCTTGATTATGTTATTTTGCATGAATTGACGCACTTGTTAACAAGAAAACACGACGTCACATTCATTGCACATATGGATAAGTATATGCCCAACTGGCGAGAGGTTCGTAAGGAGCTCAACGACAGCAGGCTGGATTATTATGAGGCACAGGATGAGAGCCCTCTTCAAAAACTGATTGATCAGTCACGTTACGATGACATCCGAGATGCTGCTATTGCCTTCATTCAGGAAGAGCAATCAGGGGATGCTAAGAAATCGTCGGTCATTGATGCGGAAATCGAAAATGTTATTCATATTGAACAGCCGGAAGAGGGAATAATTGCATTTGATGTTATTGCATCATGTGATGTTGAAATGCCGCCTGTTTCTAGAAAAGGATACTTTATTGAGCGGTGGCTGAAAATCCATTGTCAGGTCACACTCGGTATTGACATGAGTGGCTTTCGTATCATGGCAGTTGGAGATTGTGAACCTCAGGAAGAATCTGATAATGATCGTCTTTCCGGGGAACTTGTGCCGCTCATTTCTCGTGATCAGTTTGAGTATGAGGCTGAAAAGTTCCTAGCGAGATATTGCCCTGAAACTTTAGACAAACCGATCAGAGTTCCGATTGAAAAAGTGGCCAGTGATATGAAGTTGCAGGTCATAGAAGATATTCCGTTGTCGGATGATCTTGCTTATTTTGGAACTGTTATCTTTGATAATGGAAATGTTCTTGATAAACATCGCAAGATTACAATTCGCAATGCTAAACGTGGAACAATATACCTTGATCCTCGTGTCTCCTATGAACGGTCTGTAGGGACAAAGCGTACTACTCTGGCTCATGAATGCTTCCATTGGTATCGCCATCAGCCTTATCATGTGTTGATGAAAATGATAGGTGCTAACGATAATCTTGGAATGGCTATCCAGTGTCAAATAGCTGCAAATAACACAGATTCAGATAAATGGAAGGCTGTAGATTGGATGGAGTGGCAAGCGAAAGGTGTTGCTCCCAGAATTTTAATGCCTGAAAAAACGACTCGCATGAAGGTGGACGAATTGCTTTCAGAGTATGGTGGTTCTGAAAAAGCAAGTATTATAGACTACGAGAATGTAATAGATGAGCTAGCGGAATTGTTCGACGTGTCGAGGCAGGCTGCAAAAGTTCGACTGATTGAGTTAGGCTATTCAAAGGCTGAAGGTGTATACCCATTCGTAGATGGAAAGTATATTTGTGGGTATTCATTTAAAATAGGAACATTGAAGAAAAACCAGACTTTTACAATTCCCTATGCAGACTTGTTCAAGGCTTACTGCTTCGATCGTAAATTTAAAAAGCTAATTGACAGCGGACAGTTTGTTTTTGTAGACCGTCACCTTGTAGTCAATAATAAGAAGTATGTAGGACACGATCAAGGCGGAAATGCCACGCTATCAGGGTACGCGCTCTCTCATATGGATGAGTGCTGCGTAGTTTTTTCGAAGGGATATAGCTATCAATCGAAATACCAAGGCGCGAGATATTACATACAGTTCATGAGAAACTCCGCTCCGGTTGAAAATCAGATAGAGTATTCCTTTGAATTCAATACGCACAACAAGGCGCTTCTTGAGCAGATTAAGAATGCAAAGCGCCGCTCTGAAGCATTGCGCAGATATCCCGGTTCTTTTGCGGAGACGCTGGTCGCATTACAAAAAGAGAGAAAACTCTCAAATAGGCAATTGGCAGATGCCTCCCTTGTTGGTGAAAAGACCATTCAGCGGTTAAGAAATGATGAGGAATACCCGACTTCAGTTCAGACAGTTTTGGCATTATGCATAGGGTTGAAGCTGCCCCTACCAGAGGCTGAGATGTTTCTTGGTAAAACAGATTTTAAATTGAATTCTATGAAAAAGGAAGGTTATGTTTATCAATGTGTTTTAGCAGCTTGCACTGAGAATTCGATTTATGAAATAAATGAGATGCTCAAAGAAAATGGAATTACACCTTTGGGAAGTGATCCATTATTGCAGTAATACAAGGAGAGCATGTAAGTTTAGAGGCGAGTCAGAAAGGGAGGCGCTTCATTTGGCAAAGAAAAAAGACGAAATAATCATTCGTTCCAGCGCAGCGGAATACTTAACCTATGTTGCCTCTGTTGGTGATCAGCAGGACAGCATTGAGATGCGCTACGAGGATGAGAATATATGGCTGACGCAGAAGATGATGGCCACACTGTATGATGTGGATGTTCGAACCATAAATTACCATGTCAAAAAAATTTTTAGTGACAGTGAATTGCAAGAAGCGGCAGTTATCCGAAAATTTCGGATAACTGCTGCTGATGGAAAAAGCTATAGCACAAATCATTACTCCTTGGAGATGATCATTGCTGTAGGTTTTAAGGTCAATTCTGAGCGTGCGGTACAGTTCCGTAAATGGGTCAATCAGATTGCAAAGAACTACACCATCAAAGGCTGGGTCATGGATGATGAACGGTTGAAACGCGGAACCTATCTGACGGAAAAGTATTTCGATGAGCAATTGGAGCGCATTCGTGAGATTCGGGCAAGCGAAAGAAAATTTTATCAGAAGATCACGGATCTGTATGCTACAGCCGTTGATTACGATAAAAATTCTGCAACCACGAGAAGATTTTATGCGACCGTTCAGAACAAAATGCATTATGCAGTTCATGGTCATACGGCAGCGGAGCTGATCGTGGAAAGGGCCGATCATACAAAGGAGCACATGGGATTAACCACCTGGGCAGATGCTCCGGAAGGAAAGATTAAGAAAAGTGATGTTACGGTTGCTAAGAATTATTTGAGTCAGAATGAAATGAAGCAACTGAACCGCATGGTTACGGCATACCTGGATTTTGCGGAAAACATGACGTTAAGGCATATTCCCCTTACAATGCAGGATTGGGAAAAAAGGCTTAATAGCTTTATCGAAATGTTTGATTATGGCATTTTACAGGATGCGGGGAAGGTGACGGCTGAAATTGCAAAGCTTCATGCAGAAACAGAATTTGAAAAATACCGTGTCATTCAGGATCGATTGTTTATGTCCGATTTTGATAAGTACATGCTTGAATTAGAGGAAAACGCAAAAAATTAGAAATATGACGGCAAAATGCGACGGCACTCTTCAAAAATGACGGCAAAAAGTGCCGTCAAATTCAAAAAAGTGACGGCAGAAAATGCCGTCATTCACAAAAAGCAGAAAATCATGACGGCAAAAAGTGCCGTCAAATCCAAAAAGTGGCGGCAAAAAATGCCGTCATATATTAAAAGTGACGGCAAAATCTGCCGTCATTTCACATTATCAGGGGTTTCAGGGGCTTTTCCCCTGACCAGAAGCATTTTGGCGGTGACGTCACAAATGCGTATCTGGCAAGAGACTCCGAATTTATGAAGAAAAATCCCAGCGTATCCGCCACGTAATTCTGCGTGCTTCCCGGTATAAAGAAATCTCCCACTCCATTCTACAATCATTTCATCCCACAAACAAAAATAAACAAGCGGACAGGCAAGCCCACCCCACAGCTTTCATACAAATAAAGCAAGCCCATCCGCACCACAGGATGTAGAATGGAGATGATACATGTAAGAAAACCAACATATTATTTCTGGAAATCCCCAGGTGCTTCGCAGGAGCAGATTCAAAGACAATATGACCTGCTAAAGCGCTGCGGCTTCCGGATTGCCCTTTACACAGACGGGCCGGAACAGAAGGACATACAGCAGGCGCTGAAAACCTTGATACGAAACCACTGGAAGGATTCCTGAATTTTTGATTCCGACATTTGAACTGAGATTACCTAAGCATTCCAGGTAATTGGTCTATAGGGTTATGCAAAGTGTTTGAATGAAAATTTCTGTCATTTTCTATTTACAAACGAATATACACAATATATTATATAATTACATGAAGCTTAAATAAAAGAGTACAAACAAAAGACCAAGTAAAGAAAAATAGAAACAGAAAGGAAGACCAACATGATCGCAGGCTACGTCCGTCTCTCCCGCGATGACGATAAAAAGAACTACGTCTCCATCGAGAACCAAAAACTCATCATCACCCAGTACGCCACCGACCACGGCGCAGTCATCGACCGCTGGTATGAGGACGACGGCGTTTCCGGCTACATCTTCGACCGTCCGGGTTTTCAACAGATGATGGCGGATTTGGATCGGGACGTGGATACGGTCTATGTGAAGGATTTCTCCCGTCTGGGCCGCCACAATGCCAAGGTGCTGCTGCTTCTGGACGAGTTTCAGGAACGGGGAAAGCATCTGATTGTCATTGATGATAATTATGATTCCATGGATTCCAGCGATGACACGGTGGGAATCAAGACCTGGTTCAATGAGCGATATGTGAAGGATACCAGTAAAAAAATCAAGCGGGCCATCGGAGCCAGACAGAAGGAAGGGACACTGGTGACCCAGCCGCCCTTCGGATACTGTCGGGATGCCAAAGACAAAACCGTTTTGAACATCGTTCCCAAGGAGGCGGAATCTGTGAAGCTGGTCTACGACCTGTATCTGTCCGGCTCCGGCTACCGCAAGATAGCCGCCTACCTAACGGAGCAAGGCGTCCCAACGCCCTCCATGGCACGCCGGGAACGGGAGCTTGCGGAAGGCCGCATCAGTAAAAAGCGGATTGCTACCGAGTGGTCAGACAGTATGCTCAAGGATTTGCTGGACAATGATTTCTACATCGGCACCTTCCGCCTGAAAAAGCGCTCCAGAAATACCGTCCATGGCAAGGATAAGCGCGTCCCCAGGGACGAACAGTGTATTTTTGAAAATCACCATCCGGCCATCATCGACCGGGCGACCTTTTCGCTGGTGCAGGAGCTGAAAGAGAAGCGCAACCGCACCAATTACCGTGGCAGCCATGGCCAGTGGCTGGGCTCGGAGATTCCGAATCCCTTTGGCAGCTGCCTGTTCTGCAAGGACTGCGGAAGCCGTCTGACGCCCATTAAGCGGAAGAACAGCAGCGGCGAGCGGAAATATTATATCTGTACCACCTACAACACCAAGGGCAGGCGTTACTGTGAGAAAGCCCATCTCATTGAAGAAAATGATTTGATGGAGGACGTACTGAATTATATCCGCCTTTGCCGGAACGCCCTCTGCGAGGTGATTGCCGCCTATGATTTGAAGGATTTCGAGGCGGAAATCCAGTCGGTGGAGGAAAAGCGTCAGAGTATCCGGGCGGAGATAGGCGAGCGGAAGAGCCAGCTCAAGACGCTTCTGGCCCAGAAGGTTCGGGATTTGACTATGGCAGCAGGAAATGAGGAACTGGTGAGCGACACCTACGAGTCGATCCAGAAGGATTTGCTGGCCCAGATTCACGGTCTGGAGCTGCGCCTGAAGGAACTGGACGCAACCACACTGGAGACGCCGGACGTGAAGGATAAGTTGAGAAGCGCTCTGGATGTGGTGGATAAAATCATTGCCGGGGGCAGACTGGATCGCCGGGATATTGAGCTGTTGATCGAGCGTATCGACGTGGACGCCGACGGTCTGCCGGAGATTACCCTGAAATACGGCCTGTCCGGTCTTATCAGCTACAATCCTGCAGACGAGATGAACCGCCGGGAAAATACGATGATCGCTGTGGTTATGAAGCTCATTATGGAGGACGAACGGGGTTACACCTCCGCCAAGTATCTGTCTGAGCATCTGACCTCCCTGGGATTCAAGAAAACAAAGCAGAGCATCCTGCCCTACATCCGCCTGATGAAGGAACTGGGCATTTTAAAGGACACAGATAACCCCTTAAAGCCCTACGAGATCGTAAAGCCGAAAGCGGAGATAGGGCCTCTGATCCGTGATTTCCTCCCGGATATCCGGCCTGAAATCACCGCTGCGCAGCTATCCGAACAATATTTACATAGTATAGCGACTGACAGGTGGCATGCCACAGATGGTCTTTGAATATATCCTGAAAAAGAACAACCTGGACCCAGCCACGGATCTGCATATTGATCAGAGCATCGATTTTGGCTCCACTGCCGCAGCCTTCTCCGGCGGACAGGGAGATTTTACCGTAGAATTCGAGCCGGGCGCTTCGACTTTGGAAAAAGAAGGAAAAGGTTATGTGGTGGCGTCGCTTGGAGTGGATTCCGGGTATGTGCCTTATACAGCCTACAGTGCGAAGCAGAGTTACCTGAAAGCCCATCCGGAAGTGATCCAGGGATTTACGAATGCGCTTCAGAAGGGCATGGATTATGTGCAGAGCCACACCCCGGAGGAGATTGCGCAGGTCATTGCGCCCCAGTTCGCGGAGACGGATCTTGCGGATATCACCACGATTGTGACCCGTTATTATGAGCAGGATACCTGGAAGGATAATCTGATTTTTGAGGAAAAGAGTTTCGAGCTTTTGCAGGATATCCTGGCAGAGGCCGAAGAATTGGAAAGCCGAGTGCCCTATGAGGCGCTGGTCACCACAGAATTTGCCGAAAAAGCCGTAGAAAAATAAAGGATAAAAAGAGCGCTTCGAACTGCAAAATCGGTTCGAAGCGCTTTCTGATGGAATAGGAAATTCCGATAGAATTCCCTATTCCATAAAAGCAAGCAGAGCTTGCAAAGATGCGCACTCGGCGCAGTGGTAGATGGTTGCTGAAGCAACCGCGCCTCGGCGCGAGAATGTGCCAATGGCACATTCTTTTTCGCTCTATAGGAAATACCGTGTTACATTAAAGTGTGAAAGTCATAATTCCTATAGAGAAAAAAGCCCCTCCGGGGGATCGCACTGCGGCGGAATGGAATCATGTCGCTTATGCGACCCGCCGCAGGCGGAGAATCCTGCTTCGCAGGATTCTTTCTTATTAGCTGGCGGAATCGTCCTTTCGGATGGTATATTCGTCAAACATAGTCCAGGTGTCCACCAGGTAAGAGCGGATATGAAGCTCCTCCTCATTGACGTCGATGCGGATTCCCATGGGAGAATTGACCTGGCCCTGATATACGATGTGTTCCTCTGCTTTTGGAAAATGGTAGAGGCAGCCGCTGGAGGTACCGCAGGTCAGATACATGGGGCCGACGGGATTGATGGCCACAGCGCCACCCGCGTAATTATAATCTGTGAGGACATCACTGTCCCTGTTGGTGAAGGCGGAACGGGAGTAGACATGATCGTGGCCGGTGAGCACCAGGTCGATCTGGTAATCAGCAGCGATGCGGGGCAGATATTCGCCCACATTGGAGCCGGAATTCTGGGCGCCTGAGTAAGCAGGAAAATGTTCGGCGAGGATGCGCCAGCGGGTGTCGGGGTGCTCATTGACGATTTGCTTCACATACTGTTCCTGCTCGTCGCCGCCGGAGGCGGTCAGGCTGTTCAGGACGATGAAAAGCACGTCATTGCGGATAAAATAGTAGTTGCCATCCTTGTCCGATTCGCTTTGCCCCATTTCCGAGCGGTTGGGTACGTTAAAATGGTCGTAAAAATAAGTGTTGCCGGGACGCCCGTATTCCTCTGTCGTGTAGGAATTAGCCACATCGTGATTGCCGACCACAGGCGCGAGGGCGATCCGATACAGGGGCAAATGATCCAGAAACAGACGATAATGCTTCTCACACCCGAAATCCGCCACCTGATCGCCCAGGTGGAAGATAAAATTCGCCTCCGGGACATAGGTGGTGAGCCGGTTCAGAACCCGATCCCAGCGGTCTGCGGTCAGTTCAGAGATTTCCATATCAGACTGTCCGATCTGAGCGTCGGAGGTCACAAGGAACGTGAGGGTGTCCGTCTGCTGCGGAGCCTGATAGGAATAGACTGGGGACCAGGCGGTGTCATTTCCTACCTGATACCGATAAGTCACGCCTGGTTCCAGGCCGGTGGCGGTGGCTTTGTTCAGATAGCAGCCGGAGACTGTGGCGGAGACCTCGCAGTCCGCAGTGAAATCCGTGGTTTCGCCTGTGACGGTGTCAGTCCAGCGAACACATCCGGGTTCATCGCTGGGGGACATCCAGTTCATGCGGAGCTGGCTTGCGTCGGAACCGACCTCCAGAGACAGATCCTTGATCAGCGTAGTATTCAGAATTACGGCGCTGGTATAATCCGGAAGAAAGGCGTCCAGTTGTTCGGCGGCCGGACGGGAAATCATAGCCTCGAGGAGATCTGTTTCTTCGACAGAAGTGGTGGTATGCGCTGCGGAAGTATCTTCCGCTGAATCACGCTGGCCGATCAGCGTGCAGACGGTCAAAATCACCAGGGTAAGCAATACGGCTGCCGTGAAGATGATTCGGCCGGAAATACGTTTTCTTTTGTAAGACATGAAGTAATCCTCCCTTTGAGCTTGTATTATAACATAAAAATGTGGGGAAAAAAGAAAGAATTAAGAAAGATTTTAGAAAAAGAAAGCAAAAGATTTCTGGACTTTAAAATTTTACTGTGTTAAAATAGATATATTATGAAATAAAAAGAAGGGAAATGTCATGAACAAGAAAATTAGGACGGAAGCCGTTGATTTTCTGTTTGACGCGATTTTGAGTCTTCAGAATAAGGAAGAGTGCTATACATTTTTCGAGGATGTATGCACTATCAATGAATTACTCTCTCTTTCCCAGCGCTTCGAAGTAGCGAAGATGCTGCGGGAGCAGAAGACCTATCTGGAGATTGCTGAGAAGACGGGAGCTTCTACAGCGACCATCAGCCGTGTGAACAGATCGCTGAACTATGGCGAGGACGGCTACGATATGGTATTTGCGCGTTTGGAAAAGAAAGAAAAATAAGGGAGCATAAGATGAAAATTTCAACAAAGGGGCGCTATGCGCTCCGTTTTATGCTGGATCTGGCAGCTAATGGGGAAGGACGTTATGTGCCATTAAAAGAAATTTCGGCGCGACAGGGAATTTCCTTAAAATACCTGGAGCAGATCGTGTCCCAGTTCGGGAAGCTGGGCTTGCTTGAGAGCGTCCGGGGACCTCAGGGCGGCTATCGTCTGGCGAAGCTGCCGAAGGACTATACGGTGGGAGAGATCCTGCGGTATGCCGAGGGAGAGCTGGCGCCGGTGGCTTGTCTGGAGCAGGAGGTCAATTCCTGTCCGCGTCAGGCGGAATGCGTGACGCTTCCGTTCTGGCAAGGACTTTACAAGGCGATCAACGAATATGTGGACAGTGTAACCCTGGAAGACTTGCTGGAGCAGCAGAGGGAACGGATCAGCAGCGAATTTTATATCTGAGAAAATAGCGGAGAACAGGAAAACCCGGCAGCTGCCGGGTTTTCTTTGCGTTCGTTATGAATTTAAAGTTTTCTTTAATTCCTGGATAAACTCCGGCGTCGTTCCGCAACATCCGCCCAGAATGGAAGCGCCTGCCGCCTTCAGCTTTAGCATGCTCCTGGCGAACTCTTCCGGTGCCATGCTGTACACAGCCTCACCGGTTTCAGCGGAAATGGTGGGCATGCCCGCGTTCGGTTTTGCGATGACCGGGATGGATACCCGCTGCCGGATACCGGCGATGACGGATTCCAGCTGATCCGGGCCGGTGGAGCAGTTGCAGCCCACCGCAAATGCGCCCATAGCTTCCAGCTCTTCCACAGCGTCAAATACATTTCCACCGAAGAACAGGCTTCCGTCGGCCTCCATGGTCAGGGTGCAGAATACCGGCAGATCACAGACAGCCTGCGCGGCGTCCAGGATAACCAGGGTTTCATTGGAGGCCAGCATGGTCTCAGCCACCAGCAGATCCACGCCTGCGTCGGCCAGACAGGAAATCTGTTTCTTATAGGATTCATATAAATCTTCATATTTCATGGGTCCCAGCGGCTCCATCAGCTTGCCGGTGGTAGTCAGGTCTCCGGCCACCAGAACCTGATCGCCTACGGCCTTCCGGGAAAGTCCCACCAGCGTATGATTCAGCCGTTCGGTCTCAGCCGCCAGACCATGGGTGGCGAGACTGATGGGATTGGCCATAAAGGTGGGGGCATAGACGATATCTGATCCCGCCTCCGCATAAGTCTTCTGAAGTTCGATGATGGCGTTCGGATGCTCAGCCACCCACTGCTCGGTGCAGATGCCTTTGGGCATACCGGCTTTCATCAGATTGGAGCCGGTAGCTCCGTCCAGAATCAGGGTTCCCTTTCCAAGGCGTTTTGTCAGTTCTTCTTTTGTCATCCTGTGCCTCCTTATGTATCGCAAGGGTTCTTGTATGCGTTATAGTTAGATCTATCATAGTGGAAATGGGGGAACCCGTCAAGGAAAATTGATAAAATGGTTAAAAGTTTGTCAAACAAGAGCAGAATGAGAAATCAGAAAAGCCGGAAATCTTACTTGCAAGCCGGATTGCCCCGTGTTATACTGTAACACGCAGGTAAAGCAGATGTTCGCGGCTGGCAGGCCGAAAGGTGCCAGGTGAGGAAAGTCCGGGCTCCACAGGGCAGGACGCCGGATAACGTCCGGCGGAGGCAACTTCAGGGACAGTGCAACAGAGATATACCGCGTTAGCAATGAGCCGAGTATACCCGGCAGGCAGAAAGCCTGAATGAAAAATTTACTTTTCGAACAGGCTTTGTGGCTGTCGGGTTGCGCTGCGAATGCCGCGTAACCCGGGATTGCGCAGCAATCTCAGGTAGACTGGGCTCATTGCTAACGTAAGGGTGGAAAGGCAGTGTAAGAGACTACCGTCCGTCTGGTAACAGGCGGAGCCATGTAAACCCCGTTCGGAGCAAGACCGAAACGAGACTTAACCCGGCCCGGGTGTCTCAGGTGGGTCGCTTGAGCCTGTCGGCGACGGCAGGACTAGATAGATGAACATCCAATGACATAACCCGGCTTATCGCTTTGCCTGAAAGAGAGCCCCCTTGCGGGGGCTCTCTTTTAGGAATAGGAAATTTCTATAGAATTCCTTATTCCATAAAAGCAAGCAGAGCTTGCACATTCTTTTTCAGTGCATATGCGGCATTCCACAGTCATCGTGCATGTCGTGAAAATGATCCGGATCCGGCATGGCTCCGATATTCTGGGTGTTTAATGTCCGGCGCTTCATGCGCTGCTCCTCGGACTGCTGGAGGACAAAGTCTTTGATGGCGCGGGCATTTTTGATGTGGGTCAGTTCCAGCTTGGGGTGGGTGACGTCGCCGGTGTTGCAGATGACGGTGCCCAGGCCTGCGATACGCTCGAA
Organism: Clostridiaceae bacterium; assembly: GCA_902362725.1. Taxonomy (GTDB): domain Bacteria; phylum Bacillota; class Clostridia; order Lachnospirales; family Lachnospiraceae; genus Laedolimicola; species Laedolimicola ammoniilytica. The sequence goes on from CABIXM010000020.1 coordinate 53,002, forward strand.
AAGGCTGGCGGTCAGGGTGACGTCCTGGATTTTGTACATGTAGCAGTCGTCTTCCTTGCGGTTCAGAAAGCCCTCGTCGATGCGGACGATTTCCTCATTAATTGTATAGGTAGTAAAAGTAAAGGGCAGTCCTAAGAATACCCAGCGTTTTTTCTCTTTGAATTCCATAATGTATGCCTCTCTTTCTCTCTGGATGGGGGATGCTTTCCTGTGTCCCGAGCCTGAATCTCCGCAGCCGTTCTGCGGGCAAAACTGTTATAATCACTCTACCTAGAAGTATACTTGAAAAAATACAATTTTGCAAAAGATATTTGTTGAAATCCGGAAAACTTTGATGTAATATATTACAGGATAAAAATTGACAAAGCCAAGTAGGAGGTTATTATGAGACATCTTATGAGCCCGCTGGATTTTTCTGTGGACGAGGTGGCGAAGGTTCTGGACCTGGCCAGCGACATTGAGAAGAATCCTGCAAAATACGCGCATGCCTGTGATGGGAAGGTTCTGGCGACATTGTTTTATGAACCGAGTACAAGAACGAGACTTAGTTTTGAATCTGCTATGATCCATTTAGGTGGTCAGGTCTTAGGATTTTCCAGTGCGGCATCCAGTTCCGCTTCCAAGGGAGAAAGTGTTTCCGATACAATTCGTATGATTTCCTGTTATGCTGATATATGTGCGATGAGACACCCGAAAGAGGGAGCTCCGATGGTAGCGTCCGCAGTTTCCGGAATTCCGGTGATCAATGCAGGCGACGGCGGCCATCAGCATCCGACCCAAACACTGACAGACCTGATGACCATTCGTTCTCTGAAGGGACGCCTGGACCATATTACCATCGGTCTTTGCGGTGACCTGAAGTTTGGTCGTACTGTGCATTCTCTGGTGAAGGCGCTGGTTCGCTATGAAGATGTGAACTTCGTATTTATTTCTCCGGAGGAGCTGCGGATTCCAAGCTACATCCGCGAGGAGGTGCTGGACGCCAACGGTCAGAATTATAAAGAAGTGGAGCGCCTGGAGGACGTCATTGGCGAACTGGATCTGCTGTATATGACCCGTGTTCAGCAGGAGCGTTTCTTCAATGAGGAGGATTACATCCGTCTGAAAGATTTCTACATCTTGAATAAGGAGAAAATGGCACTGGCGAAGCCGGATATGCTGGTTCTGCATCCACTGCCCAGAGTCAATGAGATTTCGGTCGAGGTGGACAGCGACCCGAGAGCTGCTTATTTCAAGCAAGTACAGTACGGCGTCTACGTGCGTATGGCGCTGATTCTCACACTTCTGGAGGTGAATGTATAATGTCAATGTTAAGCGTAGGACGTATCTCCGAGGGCTTCGTCCTGGATCACATCCAGGCGGGCAAGAGCATGGAGATTTACAAATATCTGAATCTGGATAAGCTGGACTGTACCGTAGCCATCATCAAGAATGCCCGCAGTGAGAAGATGGGCAAGAAGGATCTGATGAAAATCGAGTGCCCCATTGATTACATCGATTTGGATGTGCTGGGCTTCATCGACCACAACATCACGGTCAATATCGTAAAGGATGAGAAGGTGACCGAGAAGAAAACTCTGACCCTTCCGAAGGAGATTCGAAATATCGTAAAGTGCAAGAACCCCCGCTGCATCACATCCATTGAGCAGGAGCTGGATCAGGTTTTCGTTCTGACTGATCCGCGCAAAGAGGTATACCGCTGCAAATACTGTGAGGAAAAGTACAAGAGAAAATAGAGTAAAATGTGTATAAAGAATACCGTTTATCGCGAATGTGTGGATAAACGGTATTTTTTATGGAACAGGAAAAAGAAAATTTTTGATTTAAGCGGCAGGCAGCACCATCGAAAAGGTCGTTCCCTGCTCGTCGCTTTCTGCTGAAATGGTCCCGTGATGGGCCGTTACAATCTCTCTGGCGATGGCCAGTCCCAGTCCGGCTCCGCCCTTCTCCGAAGACCGCGCGCTGTCCAGCCGGTAAAACTTTTCGAAAATCATGGCCAGCTGCTCTTTTGGAATCTGCGCTCCCTGATTCGTAAAGGTGATATGAATCTGCTCCGCTTCTTTCCAGGCGCGAATCTCGATAACCGTATTCGGAAGGCTGTACGCCGCGGCGTTTTTCAAAATGTTGTTGAATACCCGGGCCAGCTTGTCCGGGTCTCCGGGGAGAATCAGATCCTCGGGCACATTCAGATGCACTGATTTTCCACCGGGCGTCAGAATCGGGTAGAACTCCTCGGAAAGCTGCATGAGCAAAAAGGACAGAGGAATATTTTCCTTTGTCAATGGAATATTGTGCAGATTAAACCGGGTAATCTCAAAAAATTCATTGATGAGCTGCTCCAGCCGGTAAGCCTTGTCTAACGTGATAGACAGATATTTACCCCGCTGCTCCACAGGCAGATCCGGCGCCTCCTTCATCAGATCCAGATAGCCGATGACTGAGGTCAGCGGCGTACGGATATCGTGGGCCAGATAGACCACCAGATCATTTTTGCGCTCCTCGGCCTGGCGGGCATCCCGCTCCCGTTTCTCCAGAATATTCTTGCATTCGTTCAGCTTCAGCTCCAGAAATCCCATTTCCGGGGAAAGGGAGATAAGCTCCGTTTTTTCGTCCAACAGCGCGTCGCAGCCTGCAGAAATCTCGTCAAAATATTCGGTCATCCAGCGGATGGAATACCGGAATACCAGAATGATTGCGATGATGATTGCTCCGGCAATGATCACATTTAAATTATCCCGGAAAATCAGTTCGTAGATATAGAGGGCGTCGTCGTAATCCAGGCGGAACAGGCCGGTCAGAAAGCCCACCACCGTATTTCCGAAGCGGCCCCGGATCAGCTCCCGCAGCAGGATCACAGCACAGATGGCCACCAGCACCAGCGACAGGATTTTCCGCATCAGCTTTCGTTCAAAGAGGACATATTTACTGCCCCGCGACTGCTTCTTATTCAATTTTATACCCCACTCCCCAGACGGTCTTGATGTACTTGGGCTTCTCACTGGAATCGTTCATCTTTTCCCGGAGATGCCGGATGTGTACCATGATCGTGTTGTTATTACTGCTGTAATATTTTTCACCCCAGACGTCGTAGAAGAGCCGGTCGGAGCTTACTACCTGGCCCCGGTTCTTGCAGAGGCTCCAGAGAATCGAGAATTCCGTAGGCGTCAGCGCCAGCGGCTGCTCGTTCAGGGTACAGGTATGATCCCGCTTGTTGATGGTAAGGCCGGAGATGGTGACAGAATCCGGATCTTTTTCCTGGACAGGTGAATTGTTATACTTGGTAAAACGGCGCAGCTGGGCCTTTACCCGGGCAATGAGCTCCAGCGGGCGGAAGGGCTTGGTCATATAATCGTCGGCCCCCAGGGTGAGACCTGTGATTTTGTCGATCTCCTCGTCCTTCGCAGTCAGCATGATGATGGGAAAATTCTGTGTCTCTCGGATTTTCTGGCAGATGGAAAAACCGCTCATATCCGGCAGCATCACATCCAGCACCGCCAGATCCGGCGATTCCGTTTCTATATAACGCAGCGCATCGGTTCCATTATAAAAGGTATGAACTTCATAGTCCTCGTTGGTCAGGTACAGGGCGATCAGATCCGCGATTTCCTTCTCGTCGTCCACGACTATAATCTTAGCTTCAGCCATAGTAAAAACTCCGTTCTTTTCACAATAGAATGTAAAATTCTGGTAACTATCAAGCAGAACAGATTGCTTTCACTTAAGTATACCAGAAAACCGCGGAAAAGGATTTAATCTTTTGTGAAAAAAATTTTAAGAAGCCATAAATTTGTTCAGCAGCTTCTCATAGAGCAATCCGGTCAGGAACCACACCGGTGCGTAATCCAGTCTTATGACGCCATTTACATTAAGTTTCGCATGGCTGTAATCCCAGGGACATAGCCCCCGTTTCTTCAGAAACATGCCGCTCAGATATTCCGTCAGAAAGATCCCGCCCGCATACACGCTGCCCCGCACCCAGACACTTTTTCCATTCAGCAGCCGGGAAATGGGCGCGAAGAGAAACGCCATCCCGTAGATGGGGAACATCCAGATGGAGGAATGTCCCATCAGCTTCATCTGCCGCCGCTGGAGCGATTTCAGTCCCGTCCAGAAGATTTCCAGACACCAGCCCACCAGGCCGCAGAAAATAAATCGTTTTTTCATATTCTTCACCATAAAAGAGGATGTGCGGAATTTTAGAAAATTATACAGAAAAGTACTTGCAGAAATCCCGTAACAGGCTTATAATACACATCAGAATATGGTTAATTCTTCAGGGCAGGGTGTAATTCCCGACCGGCGGTAAAGTCCGCGAACCGTATCTATAGGAGATATGGCCGAATCGGTGAGATTCCGATACCGACAGTAAAGTCTGGATGAGAGAAGAAAAACAGAGCGTAGTTTTATTTGCTTTGCTTTTTTGCCCTGAGCATGGTTGTGCTCAGGGCTTTTTTTCGAAGAATTATCCTTTCTAATTTTTATTCAGAAAAGGAGAATCTGTAACATGTCAAATCTGATGCAAAGTGTAAAGGACAACGTAGCGTTTCTGGGAGTCTGCCTGCTGATTGCAGTGGCTATTTTTGTGGTGGCCAGCGTGATGGAGAAAGCTCTTCGCAAGAAAAACTCCATGCCCCGGACCAATTCCCCGGCTCGCCGGGTGGCATTGGTAGGCGTATTTTCCGCAATTGCGGCAGTACTGATGCTCTTTGAGCTGCCTCTGTGGTTTGCGCCCAGCTTCTATGAGCTGGATTTCAGTGAGATTCCGGTACTGATCTGTGCCTTTGCCATGGGACCGGTGGCAGGTGTGGCGACCGAGCTCTGTAAGGTGCTCTTAAAGCTGGTGCTCAAGGGAACCACCACAGCCTTTGTAGGAGATTTCGCTAATTTTGTAGTGGGCTGCAGTCTGGTGCTTCCGGCGTCTATTCTCTATTACATAAAAAAGAACCGGAAAATGGCGATCGCAGGCCTGGCAGTGGGTACAGTGGTAATGACAATTTTTGGAAGCGGATTCAACGCCCTTTATCTGCTGCCGAAATTCTCAGAGCTTTTCGGAATGCCCATGGAAGCTATCATCGGAATGGGAACTGCGATCAACAGTCATATCCAGAGCGTCTGGACCCTGGTATTCTTTGCAGTGGTGCCGTTTAACATCCTGAAGGGCGTGATCGTATCCGCTATTACCATGCTGCTCTACAAGCACATCAGCCCGATTCTGAAAAAGCATTAGGGAAGAACTGGACAGTAGAAAAGGGAAATGCTATAATAAAGCCGCAGAAACGGCTGAAAACAGCAGTAAAAAGAGCCTCGCAGTATCTGCGGGGCTCTTTATTGCTCTATAGGAAATACTGCGTCACATTAAAGCGTGAAAACTATGATTCCTATAGAGCAAAAAGCCCCTCCGGGGGATCGCACTGCGGCGGAATGGAATCGTGTCGCTTATGCGACCCGCCGCAGGCGGAGAATCCTGCTTCGCAGGATTCTTTCTTACGTGAGGGAGTTTTAGATGGAAACTCCCCGGATAGATTTTATGACGAGGTAAAAACATGATCACAGAGACATTTTCAGAAACAGACACCAGAGCTCTTGGTGAAAAGCTGGGCCGGGAAGCCCTTCCCGGAACCGTCTACACCTTGACCGGCGACCTGGGCGTGGGCAAGACCGTATTTACCCAGGGCTTCGCAAAGGGACTGGGCGTCACCGAGCATGTGAACAGCCCTACGTTCACGATTGTGCAGGAGTATGAAGAAGGACGCCTTCCGTTTTATCATTTTGACGTATACCGGATCGGTGATATAGAAGAAATGGATGAGATTGGTTATGAGGATTATTTTTATGGGGACGGCGTCTGCCTGATTGAGTGGGCGGAGCTGATTGAAGAGCTGATTCCCAAAAAGCATACGGCGATCCGGATAGAGAAGGATTTGGAGAAGGGCTTCGATTACCGGAAAATAACCCTGGAGGAGAGAGAATAAGATGAAGATATTAGGACTGGACAGCTCCGGACTGGTAGCGTCCGTAGCGGTGGTAGAGGACGACGGAGTGAACAGCAATCTCCTGGCGGAGTACACGGTCAATTATAAAAAGACCCATTCCCAGACGCTGCTTCCCATGCTGGATGAGATTGCGAAAATGATCGAGCTGGATCTGAACACCATCGACGCCATCGCCGTGGCGGGTGGCCCCGGATCCTTTACAGGCTTACGCATCGGTTCCGCCACAGCCAAGGGACTGGGGCTGGCACTGGACAAGCCGCTGGTACACATTCCTACGGTAGACGCCCTGGCTTATAATTTATATGGAACAGACAAAATCATCTGCCCGCTGATGGACGCCCGCAGAAATCAGGTCTACACCGGTATTTATGAATTTCAGGGTGAGAAACTGGTGGCACTGGAGCCTCAGATGGCAGTCGGCATTGAAGAAATTGCGGAAAAATTATGTAAACTTGGAAGAGACGTGATTTTCCTGGGCGACGGTGTACCGGTGTTCCGTCAGGTATTAACGGACGAGCTTATGAAGGGAGTCGCCTTTTCCTTCGCCCCGGCCCATGTGAATAAGCAGCGGGCAGCGGCGGTAGCCATGCTCGCGGTTTCTTATGTCCGCGCCGGAAAGACAGAGACAGCGGCAGAGCATCGTCCCGATTATCTGCGTCTGTCCCAGGCAGAGCGGGAACGCGCGGAGCAGGAGAGATTGAAAAGAGAGCAGAAAACGCAGGCATCAGGAGAGCAGGCATGAGCGAGCCGGAAATCCGTCTTATGGAGGAAGCAGATCTGGCAGAGGTAGCGGCTATTGAGCGGGAAGCGATCGCTCCGCCCTGGTCAGAGGAAGCCTTCCGGGAAAGCCTTGGATTGCCCCACACGATTCTGCTGACAGCGGTAAAGGACGGCCAGATTGCAGGCTACTGCGTCTGCTATCAGAGCTTTGAAGAAGGGGAAATCACCAACGTGGCGGTAAAGAAGGAGCTGCGTGGGCAGGGAATTGCCGGAAAGCTTCTGGAAAAATTAGGTTCATACGGAAGAGAACGGGGGCTGGAGCGCTATATCCTGGAGGTGCGCGCCGGCAATGAACCGGCCATTCATCTGTATGAACGGAGCGGCTTTACCCGGGTGGGAATCCGGAAGGGCTTTTATGAGCAGCCTGTAGAGGACGCTGTGATTATGACAAAAGGTTGACATAAGATTGACAGCCATTTCCACTAGGCAGAAAAAAACGGATTATGTAGAATATTCACGTAAAATAAAAACGTAGAGTCCGGTCGTGCGCCAGAGGATAGCGCGGCGGAATGACACAGAGCTGCGAAAGCGGCGGGAGGAATAAGATGCGTGAGTATAAGACAACAGAGACAAGAATTTTAACCAGACTGATTTGCAACTGCTGCGGTAAAGTCGTTGCCCTGCGCGGCGGTATTCCCATGGAGGGAGTCTGCGCTGTGCGGCAAAGCTGGGGCTATCCGTCCGAAAAGGATGGAGAACAGGACAGCTTTGACCTGTGCGAGGCATGTTATGACTGCATTACCGGGCAGTTTAAAGTCCCTGTAACGCGGACAGAACAGATCGAATGGTTATAAGATAGGAAGATTAGGAGACAGGAATGTTAGATGTATGTTTACTGGGAAGCGGAGGCATGATGCCGCTGCCCTATCGCTGGCTTACAGCGCTGATGATGCGATATAACGGAAGCAGTGTACTGATAGACTGCGGAGAGGGAACGCAGATAGCGGTAAAGGAAAAGGGCTGGAGCTTTAAGCCCATTGATGTGATCTGCTTTACCCATTTCCACGGGGATCATATCAGCGGCCTGCCGGGGCTTCTGCTTACCATGGGAAATGCGGAGCGGACGGAACCTCTGACGTTAGTGGGACCCAAGGGGCTGGAACGGGTGGTCAACGCCTTACGCGTCATCGCGCCGGAGCTTCCCTTTCCCATTGAATTTATCGAATTGACAAAGGCGGAAGAGGAGCTGGAGCTGAACGGTTATCACATCAAAGCATTCCGGGTCAATCATAACGTGACCTGTTACGGTTATTCCATTGAGATTAAACGGGCGGGCAAATTCAATCTGGAGCAGGCTCAGAGCCTGAACATTCCGAAAAATTTCTGGAATCGTCTGCAGAAGGGGGAAACCATCGAGGCAGACGGAACGGTGTATACGCCGGATATGGTTATGGGAGCGCCCCGGAAGGGTATTAAGCTGGTATATTGTACGGATACCCGGCCTACAGAGTCCATTTCCAGAAATGCGAAGAACGCGGATCTTTTTATCTGCGAGGGTATGTATGGCGAGAAGGACAAGCAGGCCAAGGCCGTGGCCAACAAGCATATGACCTTCTATGAGGCAGCCCGTCTGGCAAAAGAGGCAGACGTGAAGGAAATGTGGCTGACCCATTACAGCCCGTCCCTGACCCGCCCCGAAGAATATATGGACGAAGTACGGAAGATATTCCCGCGCGCAGTCGCCGGAAAGGACAGAAAATCCGTAGAACTGGATTTTGAGGATGATGAAAAATGAGTGAGACGATGAATACGAAAAAAGATATCTATATCCTGGGAATTGAGAGCTCCTGTGATGAGACAGCGGCTTCCGTGGTGAAAAATGGCCGGGAAGTGCTCTCTAATGTGATTTCCTCCCAGATTGATCTGCATACCCTCTATGGCGGCGTGGTTCCGGAAATCGCGTCCCGCAAGCATATCGAGCGCATCAATCAGGTCATCGAGGAAGCATTGACCACAGCGCATATGACTCTGGACGATCTGGACGCCATCGGCGTCACCTATGGTCCGGGGCTGGTGGGCGCGCTGCTGGTGGGCGTGGCCGAGGCGAAAGCCATCAGTTATGCAAAAAAGCTGCCGCTGGTGGGCGTACATCATATTGAAGGACATATTTCCGCCAATTATATCGAAAATCCGGATCTGGAACCGCCCTTTGTGTGTCTGGTAGTATCCGGCGGTCACACCCATCTGGTGGTGGTACGGGATTATGGAAAATACGAGATTCTGGGACGGACCCGTGACGACGCGGCCGGAGAGGCCTTTGATAAAGTGGCCCGCGCCATTGGCCTCGGTTATCCGGGCGGTCCGAAGATTGATAAGATTTCCAAAGAGGGCAATCCGGAGGCCATCACGTTTCCACGCCCGAAATTCGAAGATTCTCCCTACGACTTCAGCTTCAGCGGCCTGAAGTCCGCCGTGTTGAACTATCTGAATGGCTGCCAGATGAAGGGAATCGAGGTCAACCGCGCCGATGTGGCGGCTTCTTTCCAGAAGGCAGTCTGCGACGTACTGGTGGAGCATGCCATGATCGCAGTGAAGGAAAGCGACCTCAATAAATTTGCCATTGCCGGCGGCGTGGCGTCCAATTCCGCTCTTCGGGCGGCCTTCGAGAAGGCGTGTGCGGAGCGTCAGATCGAATTTTATCATCCGTCTCCGATTTTCTGTACGGACAACGCGGCCATGATCGGCGTGGCGGCTTACTATGAGTTTATCGCCGGCAAACGGAACGGTCTTGACTTGAACGCAGTTCCGAATTTGAAGCTGGGCGAGCGGTAATGTATGTTGCTGTCTGTTTCATTGCTGAGAGATAGTATCGTATGATACGGGTCCTGTTTATAGAAAAAGGTGTTTGTAGAGTATAGATATAGCTACATGAGAGTATGGTAGGAGATATGATATGAAGAGAAAATCATGCGCGGCCATCGTCCTGGCAGCAGGTCAGGGAAAACGGATGGGTGGCCAGATTCACAAGCAGTTTCTGGAACTGGAGGGACACCCCATCGTCTATTATTCTATCCGGGCTTTTCAGGAGTCCCCGCTCATCGATCAGATTCTTCTGGTGACCGGCGAGACAGAGATAGACTATGTAAAGCATGAGATTGTAGAAAAATACCATTTCGACAAGGTGAGTGTTGTCGTGGCCGGCGGCCATGAGCGCTACGCTTCGGTCTGGAACGGCCTCAAAGCGCTTGAAAAAAGCCTGAGTGAGGAAGAAAAGGATGGCTTTGTATTCATTCACGACGGCGTGCGTCCTTTTGTAAATGAAGAGATTCTGCGCCGCGCCTTTGACGCGGTAGAAGCATATCATGCCTGTGTAGTCGGCATGCCCAGCAAAGATACGGTCAAAATTGCGGACGCCGACGGCTTTGTATCCGAAACTCCGTCCCGCAGCCGGGTATGGAATGTGCAGACCCCGCAGGTATTTGATTTCCGTCTGGCTTATAAGGCCTACGCGGCTCTGGAGCAGAGCGGCCGCAGTGATGTGACGGATGACGCCATGATTGTGGAAGCATTTACGGATACGAAGGTGAAGCTGGTGGAAGGCTCCTATGAGAATATCAAGCTGACCACGCCGGAGGATCTGAAGATCGCCGCGACCTTTTTGCATAATCGGAAATAGGGTATTCGTAGAAGCAAAGGAAACTTATATTCGGAAAATCAGGAGAACAGGACAGTGATGAAATTTTTGTTTGCGTCAGATTCATTCAAAGGAACGTTATCCAGTGAAGATACGGGAAGGCTTCTGACCAGAGCCGCAAAAGAGGTATTTCCCTCCTGCAGCTGCGAGAGTATTCCGGTAGCTGACGGTGGGGAAGGGACAGCGGATGCAGTGATCAAAGCAGTACAGGGAGAAAAGCTTTATGTCGAGGTTTCGGATCCCCTCATGCAGAATCGAACCGCTTATTATGGAAAGCTGGATGAGAACAGGGCAATCATTGAGATGGCGCTTGCATCCGGCTATGCCCTTGTGCCGTCGGAAAAGAAGAATCCCCTGTATACAAGCTCCTACGGAACCGGCGAACTGATTCGTGACGCCCTGGACAGAGGCTTTCGTGATATCACCATTGCCATCGGCGGATCCGCCACCAATGACGGCGGCATGGGCTGTATGCGCGCGTTGGGCATCCGTTTCCTTGACCGGGAGGGTCGGGAGCTTATGGGAAATGGTTCCGATCTGGAACATCTGGCTGAGATAGATGACAGCGGACTGGACAGCCGGCTTGCGGATACCCGTTTTACAGTTATGTGCGATGTGACGAATCCTCTCTGTGGAGAACAGGGGGCTACCTATACCTTTGGTCCGCAGAAGGGCGGGACGCCGGAGGTACTGGAACGTCTTGAGCGCGGCATGGAGAATTACCGGGATATCCTTATCCGGACATATGGAATGAATCCGGATACCATTCCGGGGTCCGGCGCGGCAGGAGGACTGGGCGCTGCGCTGCTGGTGTTCCTTCGCGCAGAGCTTCGTTCCGGCATCGAGACCGTACTGGATTTGATCGGGTTTGACAGCCGACTGGAGGGTGTATCTCTGGTGGTAACCGGAGAGGGCTGTACCGACTGGCAATCCTGTTATGGCAAAGTGGTACAGGGAGTGGGTGATCGCTGTCTGCGCCGCAGGGTTCCAGCAGTAGCTCTGGCGGGAGGTATGGGAGAAGGCGCGGAACAGATCTATCAGCATGGAATTCTTTCTATATTAACTACGGTAAATGGTTTCATGTCTGCCGAGGATGCCTTTGCCAACGCGGAAACCCTGTATTATCAGGCCGCTTTGCGCCTGTTCCGCCTGCTGAAAGCAGGGCAAAAGATAGGTTTGTAAAGAAAATATAAAAAAATTGAAAAAAGTTGTTGACATTGTCGACTAGTGATGATAGAATACATTTTGTCGCCACGCAAGGGCGGAAAACACGTCAGAGTGTGGAGAGGTATCGAAGTGGTCATAACGAGGCGGTCTTGAAAACCGTTTGTCCGAAAGGGCGCGTGGGTTCGAATCCCACCCTCTCCGTTAGTTACCACTGATACAGCGGTGGCATATAAAATATCGATTTAAAAGAAATCGAGCATCTTGGAGAAGTACCCAAGCTGGCCGAAGGGGCTCCCCTGGAAAGGGAGTAGGTCGTTAATAGCGGCGCAAGGGTTCAAATCCCTTCTTCTCCGCTTAGTTTTGAAAATATCAAAAACAATCGAAAAAAAGTTGAAAAAAGTACTTGACAATCGGTTGCAAACATGATAATATATCAAAGCTGAATCGCGAGAGCGAGTGCAACGAACCTTGATAACTGAACAGTGTAAAACCTTGAAAATTCTAAGAGAATGAATTCAAGAACAGTTCGGTCTTAGAAATAAGATTGAACACCTTTTAACAGTAATACGGGAAAGAAATTGCTAGTTGTGATTTCTGGACCGGATTCAAACACTTAAACATGAGAGTTTGATCCTGGCTCAGGATGAACGCTGGCGGCGTGCTTAACACATGCAAGTCGAACGAAGCGCTTAAATTTGATTCTTCGGATGAAGATTTTTGTGACTGAGTGGCGGACGGGTGAGTAACGCGTGGGTAACCTGCCTCATACAGGGGGATAACAGTTAGAAATGACTGCTAATACCGCATAAGCGCACAGGGTCGCATGACCTAGTGTGAAAAACTCCGGTGGTATGAGATGGACCCGCGTCTGATTAGCTAGTTGGTGAGGTAACGGCCCACCAAGGCGACGATCAGTAGCCGACCTGAGAGGGTGATCGGCCACATTGGGACTGAGATACGGCCCAAACTCCTACGGGAGGCAGCAGTGGGGAATATTGCACAATGGGGGAAACCCTGATGCAGCGACGCCGCGTGAAGGAAGAAGTA
>CABIXM010000021.1:0-55724 GCA_902362725.1 Clostridiaceae bacterium
CGGTCATTGGCTTCCAGATAGCGGTTCTGGATGACCTCCCATTCATGCCGCCAGATTTCGCAATACTTCTGGTCGTTCCAATCCACCGTATCCTCCTTGTGGCTTTTCCATCTGCCGGACGGAAGTTTTATCCGTTCCCCGTTTTCGTCAAGGTCATAAACCTTGCGGCTCTTGGGAAGCCATTTTCCATGTTCGTCCATTGCCCTCATAGTGAGCATGACATGGGCGTGGGGATTGTGTCCCGGCGGATGGGGGTCATGGATTGCAAAATCAGCAATCATGCCTTTGGAAACAAACTGCTGCTCACAAAATTCCCGGACAAGGACAGCATACTGGTCGGGTGGTATCTCTCTTGGGATGGTAAGCACCCACCGCCTTGCAAGCTGGGAGTTCCATTGCTTTTCCACCGCTTCGGCGGCGTTCCATAAGGTATTGCGGTCTGCATACGACCGTGGGGCGTTTGCCGGGAGCAGAATTTCATTGTGGACAATACCACGCTTTTCCGGGTAGTGCTTCACTTGCTGGTCGTATTCACAGAACAGCTTTTCGCCGCTTTGGTAAGCAGCGGCGGCAACCGCAGACTGTCGCTGGCTGCGCTGAACAATCGTGATTTCGTTGTGTGGGCAGGGCATTTCGTGTCCCTCCTTTCGGTAATTGGTGGATGGGGTGGCGTTTTACCACCTCATTTTGGCAGAAAAAAAGCAGGAGACCTTTTTCAGATTTCCTGCTCGGTGTGCCGCTGTGAGGGCGGCGGATATTTAGTTGTAAAAGTTCGGGACAAGTTGACCCGATGGGTAGATGGTACACTTAAAAATTATGGTTCTCTTGTCATTAGCTCATTAGCATAATGATTAAGAGCTTCACAAGGTTCATATTTGCATTTATAACCAATACCGTCAATTATAATAAATGGATTGTATGCTATAATCTCCACTTGAGAACCATCTGCCAAAGACAGAGTGAAAATAACTGCTTGTCCGGCATATTCTGTATATGAGTTGTCCTTATTGTAAATAACTACCTCATTGAGATATGATACTAATTCCTCTGTTTCTACTATCTGAATTGTTGTATCAGGTGGCGATAACCGAACACTTGCCGAAGTAATATCTGCTGCCTCTAAATCTTTGAATGGTCTATGAGCAGAAAACAAAAGAAAGCTAATACCTATACCGATTAAACATATCAGTGCAATTAACAAAAACTTTTTATGCTTCATTTGATTCTCCTTTACACACTACTATGAAATTTCTTTTTCATCATCTCTTGGTGGTCGGACATAACATAACATTTCTTTTTCACAAGCACCAAATTTTGAGAAATTGGATTTCGCTTCTTTTAGCGTTATTCCATGATTAGAGTCACTTGGTTCGTTATCAGAAGCAATGAACGGGTCATTCTCCCAAAAACAAACGGGACAGATATACCCACAATCTTCATTTGCCGGAACATTATAGGTAAAATATCCGCAGCAAGGACATTGGTATTTTTTCATATAAACCTCCCGTTTAAGCCTTGACCTCAAATTCCTGATTTATTTCTGACTTTATTATACTTCATCGATTATCGAAAAGATAGCATATTTTATGAAACTTGTCGGCTGGGAACAGCTTACAGCGCAAGGTGTCCCCAGATGGCAAGTCCACAAAAGGGTAGCTGGCGGCAGCCAGCGCAGGGGAAGCGTAGCGTCCCCTGTATGATTTGGAGCAGACCTTGACTGCGGAAAATCACAGCCCTCCGGCGAGGAGCCTTCGGAGAACGCAATGCACCAACCTTTGGGTGGTGTATAATTGCGCCCTTAGTAAACTAAGGGGTTTCCGGCTTCTCCCGTTCCAGCAGTTTCTTCAATAGTTCCTGCGTGTCCTGCCTGTGAAAAATGAGTTTCAACAACAGCATAACATCATCATCTGTCAGGCGTTCCGGCTCTTGCAGAAAACTTTCCAGCATACCGCCACGAGTACAGAGCCGGTGCGTTCGTTCCTTTCGGGTAAGCTGCTTTAGCTGGTGCTGCAATGCCTTTTCATCATTGAGGGCTTTCCGCAGTTTCTTTTCACTCTTTTCCAACTCCCGGTTGAGCTTTTCCAGCTTTGAGGTATCAGGCAAGGGCAGCGTCCTCCTTTCTCGGTATCAGCACATAAATCCTGTTTGGTTCTCCAACGCCCTGACGCACCCGCATGATAAGTCCGGCTGTTTCCAGTTCATTCAAAGAACGCTTGACCGTCATAGAGCTGCGGGACAGGACTGCGGCAATGTCTGTGACAGGGAAGCAGACAAACAGGATTCCGTTCTCGTCCTCCTGCCCTTTGGAGAGCATAGCGTCCAACATCCGGCAGTACATGACCTTTGCGGTGCTGCTGACTGGAAATCCTGTCAATGCTCTGGGAAATGGCATACAGGGCGGCAGTGGTGTGTCTATCGTCATAAATTCAAAATTCATTCGGTGTGTTCCTCCTTTTTCTTTGCTCGTTTGGATAAATAACGGGGGCAGTCAATCACAACCGCCCGGAAGCTCTGCCTGCACTCATGCTGGCATTTCCGGCATAATTCGTTGTAAGTGACACGCCCCCGGTCATTGAGGTAAAAAGAAAGCTCCTGCTTCCTCTTTTTGCTCATTCTCGGCATATTGCGTTTCCTCCCGTTTTAGTGTATGGTTTCGGGGCGATTTTCGGCAAAATTACAGCCATAGAGCCGCTTAAAATCTCCCGAAGTATCAGCGATAGGGTAGACTATCCCCCTATTAAATTGTCGTGTTTCGGTATCATTTCGGTGTCAGTTCGCCAGTTCTCCCCGGTGTCGTTCCTCCCCTGAATCTCACAGCGGCGTATCGCTCCCGTTGGTACGCTCGTTTCGGTCAGGGTTCCTCCACATCCCTGCCAAAAGTCATGGCGCTACATCGCCGGGGAAGCATATCCCACACAGGCTGGTCATTCGATTGGAATAATCCATCGATGAACTACCTGTATCATAGAACATTTTTGTGCCCTGTGCCGTATGTCCACAAAGTAGGAATTAAGGATAAAAAGCGGAAATTTCCACGATTGCGGAAAGTGTGATATAATCCAGTTAAGCGACAGCAATGAAACCGCCGGAAAGGAGTGTGCGCCCATGAAAGGAGCAACAAGCATACAGGAACGCCTTTGGGAACTCCGCAAGGACAAAGGCTTAAATCTGGAAGAACTATCAAAGCTGACGGGTATTTCCAAATCTGCTCTCGGAAGTTATGAAAAAGAGGATTTTAAGGAAATCAATCATGGCAACCTTATCACGCTGGCAGACTTCTATGGGGTTTCCGTTGATTATCTGCTGTGCCGGACAGAGAACCGAGAGCAGATCAACACGCCACTAACAGAGCTGCATTTGAATGATGAGATGGTGGCACTTTTGAAAAGCGGTCGGATTAACAACCGCCTGCTCTGTGAGCTTGCCACACATAAAGATTTTATCAAGTTTCTTGCGGACATTGAGATTTATGTGGATGGGATTGCCACCATGCAGATTCAGAACCTCAACGCCCTTGTCGATACCGTCCGGCATGAAATCATTGAACGGTATCGCCCCGGCGAAGATGACCCCCATTTGAAAGTGTTGCAAGCCGCCCATATCAGCGATGATGAATATTTCAGCCACATGGTTCTGGATGACCTCAACCTGATTATCCGGGATATTCGGGAAGCTCACAAAAAGGACAGCGAGAGTGCACCCCAGACCACCGTTGCCGATGAACTGAAAGAAAATCTGGAAGCGGTTGAAAATTTCAAGGGCAGCCGTGATGAAAAGCTGGTTGTCCTTTACTGTAAGCAGCTTGGTATCAACTATAAAAATCTGTCAGATGAAGAATTTCGCTGGCTGATTCGGATTCTCAAAAAATCAAAGAAAATGGGAACGCCTATCAGCCAGAGGAAAAAACGATAAAGAAAAACCGCTGTTGCATGGTTTGTTGGCTTCCATGTAGCAGCGGTTTTTGCTGGGATTATTCAGTTGAATTTTTAGCACGACAAACTGGAATTTATATAATTATTCCTCTAACTTTCCCCATTTTATAGGCTTTCCTGCCTGTCCATTAGTGAAATGATATGTAGTTTCCCTTATTTTTGCCCTTATGAGATAATCACAAGGGAAATAAGGGAATTTTTTTTAATCATTGCCTACCACTTTATCAAGAAGCCGAACCGATTTTCGTTTCGCATCTCTTGTGGAGTGAGCATAGACATTCATTGTGGTACTTACATCTGAGTGTCCTAATAATTCCTGCACATCTTTTGGAGCAGCTCCATTTGCCAAAAGGTTGCTTGTATAGGTGTGACGTAACTGGTGGAAATGAAAGCCTTCAAATCCCTCTAATGTTTTTGCCACCTTTCTGCATACCGTCCCCAAAGTAGTCGGAAGTTCCAGACAACCATCCGGTCTTAAGCAGACGAAAGAAATTTCTTTATAATCTGCCGGGACTTCCTCTGTTCTGTCTAAGCAGTAATATTCGTAGTACACTCTGTTTTTCTCTTTGACCTCTTTGTAGTAGTTCGTGTGATAAAGTTCTCCGTACTGCATTCGATTTTTTAACTGCTCTTTCCGGGCATTGCGGAAAATCTCTACCAGCGTATCTCCAAAATCAACAATCCTCACTTTTTTCCGCTTGGTTGGTCCGATGATATATTTGCGCTTTGAGCCATCATATCGGATGCTGCGTCTTATGGTAAGGCATTGTTCTTCCAGATTTACGTCCTGCCATGCCAAACCACAGGCTTCTCCAATACGAAGCCCGGCATAATAGGCTATCTGGATTGGAAGTATTGCGGCTGGGTTCTTTTTTTGAAGATACGCAAGCAGTCTTTCATAATCTTCTCGTGAAATTGGTTGGATATTTCCGTCCATGTCCTCATCCGAAAACAAATCAACTTCGTCCGTCTGATACCGCAGTTTAATATACTGCATGGGATTGAACGTAATATACTGTTTTGGAAATACTGCAAAGCGGAAAGACTGCTGCATGACTGCGGAAAAAGAATGGATGTAATCTTTGCTGTAACCCTTTCTCTCTTTTCCATCGGGATGAACTCCCCCGAAGGAAAGCAAATCAAAGAAAGATTGCAAATGCTCAGAGGTTACATTTTTTAATTTCCGTTCTGCCAGCGGATGTTTCTTAATATTTCGGATTGTTCCGAGGTAATTCTCCACAGTACCATTGCTGAGCGTACCTGTTTTTAATTCCTCCTCTGCCCACACATCCAGAAGTTGTCCGACTGTGAGATTTTCCGCTTTGGCAACAAATTTCTTTTTCTCATAATCATCCATTGCCTGACGGAGCAGCTTTTCAGTTTCACTTTTGCTTTCTGTTCCAACGCATTCTTTCTGAACAAGATTGCCGCTTGCGTCCTCTACATAGAAGCGGTAGTACCATTTCTTTCCTTTTTTTCTTACAGATCCTTTTGCCATAATCGTATGTCTCCTTTCGATATTAGACAATCGGAACTGATGAAATGCTTCGTGCGTGTAAGTATATCATAACTCCGGTTGTCTTACTATACCGATTCGGAATCTTCGTATAAGACTTCTGATAAAAGATTTGCAAGCCTTTGTTCTGCTGTTTTTGGTTTCTTGGAATAGAGCCTTACAACGTCTGCCATCTCATTAAAAGCATTGATGGTAGGAGTGATTTCCCTTAAGAACATAATCTCATTATATTCATCATTCGATTCAAACCCTATTGTTTTGGCAATATCCGTCTGACCAGCATTCCCCTTGAAGTTTTTGCAGGCGAACTGAAAGGAATCCAAAAACAGACCATATTGTTTTAACATCAGCAGTAATAAATCTTTTGAAAAAGCATCTTCTTCTTTGGTAAGGGCAAGCGGTAACTGTTCCAGAATATCTCCCATCGCATCACGAATCTGTAACTCTCTCTTATCCGTAATGTCGGTTTCATATTCATCTGTTTCCCCTTTGAGCCATTCCACAGATACATGGAGTGCTTCCGAAAGACCTTCCAGCACCATTTTTTTCGTATTGTCAATCGAACCATTCTCATAACGCAGGATTGTAGAAGCGGTAACCCCCATCTTTTCTGCGACATAAGGCTGTGTCAGATTCAATTCCAGACGGCGCTGTTTTACTCTGCTGCCTATCAGCTTGCGTAGTTCTTTATCTTTCATGCTGACTGCCTCCTTTTTCGGTATGTATGAATTATAGCATTGTTTTTCCAAAATTGCAATATGCAATATAATATTTGCTTTTAATATTTCGTAACGCTTGACAAAAAGATATGAAAAGGATATACTTACATCACAAGAATTGCATAATGCAATTTATAAGGAGGTGATTATATGACGCAAAGAAAAATTGCATTATCCATCGAAGAAGCTGCTGACTATACGGGAATCGGCAGAAACACCTTAAGACAGCTTGTAGAATGGAAGAAACTTCCAGTATTAAAGGTTGGTCGCAAAGTCCTGATTAAAACCGATATTCTGGAAATGTTTATGGAAGCGAATGAAGGTCGTGATTTGAGGGATAGAGGAAATGTAAAAGCCGTAACAAGAACTGCGGCAAATTAAAAAGGCGGCTTCCAAAGAAACCGCCAAAGGTTCTATCAGACCGAAGCCATGATATACCTACACGCAAGAAGATTATACCATGTGCTTCTTCTGATACGCAACCAAGAACTTATGTTTGCAAGAGAAAGGAGAATGTAATAATGGCAAAATCAACAAAAAGTTATGAAGAACGAATGCTTGAAATGGAAAAGAAAGAGCAGGAAAGCCTTGAAAAGGCGAAAAGATATGCAGCACAGAAGAAAGAACTTCTGAAGCGAAAGAAAGCCGAAGAAAGTAAAAAACGAACCCATAGGCTCTGTCAGGTTGGCGGTGCGGTGGAATCCGTTCTTGGTTCGCCTATTGAGGAAGAAGACATCCCAAAGCTGATTGGTTTTCTGAAAAAGCAGGAAGCCAACGGGAAATTTTTCTCAAAGGCAATGCAGAAAGAAACAAATACCGATATGGAGGAAGTGTAATGGCGGAGGGGATGAGGTTTTCATTCCCTTCATTGCTTTTTTATGAAGGGCGCACTTATGGACAACCAGAGGTCGTCCCAATAAGTTTGCCACAAGTGGCAACCGGTCTGCGCTCACGCTTGCCGGGCTCGTTCCGTCGGCGGGGCTTTCAGCCAGACCTGCTCATGCCGCAGGAGGCACTCTTCGCCAGAGGGGCGCATTCCATGCAGGCTGCTATGCGCAGGGCACTCTTACGCAGAGGGCGTTCCGGCAATGCTGCTTTTCCTAAAACCGAAAGCAATGTTGCCGGAAATCTATGCCGGATGTGCAGAAAGGAGGCATCCAGACATGGCGATTTTTCATTACACAGTCAAAATAGTCGGACGTAGTAAAGGGAAATCTGTTATCTCCGCTTCCGCATATCTCAATGGGGATGTGATGAAAAATAAGGAAACCGGGCGAATCAGTTATTACACTTCTAAAAAAGAAGTGGTCTACACCAGTCTGATGATGTGCGAAAACGCACCTCCTGAATGGCAGATAGTACCAGAGGAAAATATAAAACGCTTTCAGAAATCTGTCCGATACAAAAAGTCAGCAGATAAAGAAGCTGCTTTAGAAAAATTTAAAATCACATTTCAGAAACAGAGGTTATGGAATGAGGTATTGAAGATTGAAAAAAGTGCGGATGCCCAATTTGGCAGGTCATTTGAATTTGCCCTTCCCAAAGAATGGAACAGACAGGAACAAATTCAATATACAACTGACTATATCCAAAAAACTTTTGTAGATAGAGGAATGTGCGCTGATTGGAGTATCCACGATAAAGGGGATGGCAACCCCCATGTCCATCTGCTTCTGACTATGCGTCCTTTTAACCCGGATCATTCTTGGGGAAAGAAAGAAGTCAAGGATTGGGATTTTGTCAGAGATAAAAACGGAAATATCGTGATTGATGAATCCCATCCGAACTGGTGGCAGGATAAGAAAAACCCTGACCATCATGGAATCCGTATCCCTGTATTAGACGAAAACGGAATTCAGAAGATTGGTGCAAGAAACCGCCTGCAATGGAAACGGGTGCTGACCGATGCTACTGGATGGAACAATCCAAAAAATTGTGAACTATGGCGGAGTGAGTGGGCAAAGGTGTGTAATGAACATCTTTCTTTGCATAATCAGGTCGATCACCGTTCTTATGAAAAACAGGGAAAACTCCAGATTCCTACCATCCATGAAGGTGCTGACGCAAGAAAGATTGAACAAAAGTTTCTTGTCGGGCAGGAAATAAAAGGTTCGTGGAAAGTAGCGGAAAATCAAATCATAAAACAACAAAACACGTTATTGCAAAAGATACTGGACACCTTTGGAAAAGTATCGGGTGCATTATCATTATGGAAGGAGCGATTAAATGACATTAGAAGAAAGCCGGGAAATTATACCCTTAATGGAGTCCATGATTGGGCAAATCGAAGAACAGCAGACCTTAATGACAGAAATGATTCTGGAAATGCAGAACCGGGACACCCAACTCTCTCTTATGCAGGAACAGAATCAGAAATTGCAAAAATTAAACAGCGAGTTATCCGAGCTGCTCAACATTTTGCCAAATACCGAGGAACTGCTTTCCAAGATGGAAGAACAGAAAACGAAGATAGAACTTTTGGAAAACGAAAATCAGCAATGGCAGAAATTGGCACAGAATCTGAACAGCGAAAACAGTTTATTGCTGAAACAGAACACCGAATTGCTGAACTGGAACAGCAAATAAGGAAAGGACGTGATATAGATGAACGAATCCAGAGAATCAAAGAACGCCGAACAGTTGGAAGAACTTCTGCTCTTGACCGAGGAGATACAAGAAGAACTGGAACAGAAAGACCAGCTTATCGTGGAACTGAAGACGCAGCTCAGCGAATCTCTGACCTTGAACGAGAAATTAAACAAAGAGAACAGAGCCGGGAATATTCAAGCATTAAAGAACGACTTGAAGCTGGCAGACAGAGCATTGCAGATCGAGAAAGAGAAGCTGCGAAGCGCAAACGTCACGATAGGGGAATGTCAAGATAAAATACGATGCTTAACACAACAACGGGATTATGCCCGGACACATCAGAAAATCGTAGAGATACCGGTAGAAAAGCCGGTGCTCTATGAAAAATGTGAAGCCTGTGACCGGACAGCCTATCAGAATGAAAAAGCGAAATACGAAACACAAAAAGAGCGACTTGCAGGACAGTATAAAGCAAAAACGGTAATATTCCAAACAACCTTGTTCCTTCTTGCATGGTATTCGCTGACAACCACTCTTTTTCAGGCAGTACAGTCAGATGTGTTCCTTTCCGATTGTAAATCATTCTTCCATGATGCAGCGTCATTCATACAAACTTTTATCGGACGGACGATTGCTGCCGGACATTCTGCGGCACAGATTAGTACCAAAATTCCAAATGCGTTTATAGCCGGAATCATATATTGGTTATTGCTGATATTGGTTGTCGGAATATGCGTAGCAGGAACAGGGATACTGGTGATACTGATAGAAATAAAGGTTATAGAATTATATAAGAAAAACTGTTGGGATTTTATTACTCTACTGATGATACTGACAAGTGCTGCTGTCATCATTTATTTTGGAGAATCCATCAAAAAAACACTGTCAGTAAATCTTCTATTGCTTTTTGTACTTTCGCAAGGAGTATATGTTGGACTTAGATGTTATTTGAAAAATCAGTTAAATACCAAGCTATATTGATCAAAATATGATAAAAAACGTATAAAAGCATGGGATAAAAACACACATCGTCCCCTGCTATTATATTATCCTTTTCCAATTTCTAGTAGGATATGCCTGTTTCATTATGCTTTTTTAAAAGCCTTAGTTTGAATGCTTTACTGTATTTCTTCCTAGACATAAATATGCTCCACATGGTACATAAAAAAGGACATGGCAATACCTCCTTGATACCACCGTATCCTTGAAAAAGGGCGACTTTAACACACCCTCCGTATTCTCATTTTTACAAAAGAAAACGGCGGTTTTGATTGTTATTTCAAAACCGCCGTTAAAATGGCATGAGAACTTTCTACTTCATAAGCGGTTTTTTTTCATGCTTATGAAGTAGAGAATTTTTACCTTATCGTAAATTCGCAAGATAAATTATATGTATCGTAATCCCAATCTCTTTCACTTTCAAAGAACGCAAATTGTTTAATCAAACGATAGTGTCCAGCAGGCAATTCTCCATAAAAACTTTTAACATCAATTTCTAATGTTAATCGTTCGTTAGGCTTAATAAAGCAATCCTTTTCATTGCTCTTTGAGGGGTCATCAAGCTGTTTAAGTTGATACCAAGTGCCGGATTGTTCAGCTTCTATTTCAAAATAATCTGGTGAATATTGGTATTCTTTATCAGAAGTATTTTCTATTAGAAATGAAAGGTGCTTTAAGTCTAAATCCTTTTCTGTACTCATTGAAATCTTCAAATCGCCCAAAGTGTCAAGCGCTTCTTCACTTCCATAAGGAGAAACCTCATATTCTTCGGAATAATCTTGTACTACATGATTATCACTGTCCTTTGCTTGACTACACCCAACAATACACACCAATAACAATAAGGTTAGAAACATACATATTATTTTTTTCATTTGTCCTTATCTCCTTTCTTTTAAATTTATAATAGCAATAAAATGTCTATTTTCAATCAACTTTCATTGCAATTTATTTTCACTGTAACACATGCTCCCCCTGCTTTATTATTAGCAATTTGGATATTTCCGCCATGTCTTTCACTTAAAATCTTACTAATATTCAGCCCTAACCCCAAATGTTCAGTAGCTATATCTTTCGATGATTTATAAAATGGTAATGTCGCCTTTTCAATATCAATATTTTTAAACCCGCAACCATCGTCTGAAACAGATATAACTAAATTATCATTCTCTATTACTACGCTAATAGCAATATCACTTTTTGCGTATCTAATACTATTAGAGAGTAAGTTTTCATAAATCTGCATGACTGTATCTAAATTGATAAACAAGGTTATATTATTACCGCTTGTAGTAATTGAAAAATGTTTGTCATAACAAAGTGCTTCTGCTGTGTTATTAAAATTATCAATAAGTGAATGAAATGTAATCTGTTGTCGTGGAATATCAATATCCTCTAACCTGTATAAGTTCGTCATAGCATTTACATATTTTTCAAGACGTGAAATATTTTTTGACATTACTGATATTTCATCTAATATTTCTTGTTGTGATACTAAGCCTTTGGGAATAAAGGAAAGCAGCATAGTAGCATGACCCTTTAGTAAAGTCAAAGGAGTGCGTAAGTCATGCGAAAAAGCAGCATTTAGACGGCGCTGTTCAGCAAATTGTCGAAACATAGTTTCATTATTTTTCGACAAACAGTCTTTCATTTTTTCAAAGGCATGACAAAGTTTCCCCATTTCATCATTTAATGGATATGATAACGTAAAATCTAAGTCATTTGCTTCAATTTTATGATACGCATTAGTTAATAGCTTAATAGGTTTCGATAATTTTTTTTTATAAAAAAATGTTACACAACATATCATACTAATAGATAATACGATAGGAATAATTGCAATATTTAATGAACCTAAAGCACTGTCAATAAGCCTATCCCGGTTTGTAAAATTAGGTAAAACTTCGATATATGAAACATGGTTCGGATAGACATATTCGTGTACTGGGCGTTCTTTTTGATAATCAACATTGAACTTGCATATCTCGTTTCCTTTCGTGTCAAATATTGTGTATTTTGTTTGGTCATTACTATAAGTGGCGGTAAATGAGCCATTTTCCGGTATATCATACCTCGTTGACAGATTTTCATACTTATAGTTTAAATTTATTCTGTATCTGTCAACCATTGAAATTAAAAGTATACAAATAATTATTCCAATCAACAACGAAAACAAAGCATAAAGAACAAAGGTCATTCTAATACTCATGCTATTTAACCGATTGAACAATCTGCTTCTCTTTAATTTTTCCATCTATATCCGCACCCCCAAACAGTTTCAATGTAAGGTCTATCGCCTAAAGATAAAAATTTTGCCCTAATACGTCTGATATGTTCTGTAACAACTGTATTATCACCAATGCCGTCTAATCCCCAAACTTTTTCATAAATAGTTTCCCGGTCAAAAACAATTCCTTTGTTTTGCAAAAGGAAAGATATTATATCAAATTCCTTTTTGGTAAAAGCCATATCCTTATTATGATAAAACACAATACGTGAGGAATAATCTATAACCATATCTTCATCAAATTGCACCTTTGAAGATATATTGTGTCTTTTTTCTCTGCGAAGATGTGCTGCAATGCGAGCTTCTAATTCATCAACAGAAAATGGTTTTATTACATAGTCGTCTGCGCCAATAGAAAATCCTTTTATTTTATCACTATCTTCAATGCGTGCTGTTAAAAAAATTATAGGGCATGAAACATAATCCCGTATCCTTTCGCAAACAGTAAATCCATCTATATCTGGCATATTGACATCTAACAAAATAATGTCAGGTTTTTTTTCTACTTCTTTTAATGCAGCATTTCCTGCTGTTGCAGTATATACCGTATATCCAAGTTTGCTGAAATAGCAATACAGCATTGATACAATTTCTTTTTCATCGTCTACAATTAAAATACTCTGCGCCATAAATATGCCTCCATTGTGAATATCTGATTTAAGATTATCAAACAAAAATCTATTTCTAATCAATTTCTTTAATTTTCGATGTCATTAGTTATTATATATGGCAATATGAGTTGTAGCAACCTTACTCTACATGTTTTATGCTCTATTACTATCCACACTATGATGTGTGTAATCATATCCCGAAAGCCATACCAAACAAAGCAGTCTATGGCAGATTTAGAAATAAGTCCTATGATTATTGAAAAATAAGAAAATATAAAAATTAGAGTGAAGTAATTATATTACAAAAATGAAAAACGGGAGATACACAGATATTGTGCTATCTCCCATATTGTTTTTAGTGTCATATCAAGGCTCATTTATTAGTGGTAAAATTAGCGTTTTTCTATATTTCTCAAAATGCTTGAAAGTAAAGTGTTCATATGGATAATCGAAAATCAGATATAAACTTTTGTTTAAATTGCCTATAATTCAAGTGAATCTTCTGCATCCACCCACATCTGTAAATTGCCATCAAGATATAATCTTGCATATTCCAAAGGCTCATCCACAGCCAATGAAGTAAGCGCACATTCTGATCCATATGTGGTTTTTAAATTTTTTTCAGCTTCCCAACAATTAATGCGAATCATATATCCGGCACTTGTGTAAACATCAATACTATCGTGGTTTATGTTGTATTCTGCATAAATTGTTCTCATTGTATCTTATCTCCATTTTTTAATAATCATTTACAGAGTTAAATATCGAAAACATTTCATTCAGTTCACCATGTCGTTATTGTTATATGTTATACTATGTACGAATTTTTCTTTCCCTTAATTTTTCCCATATTAAGGTTCATGAAAACCAATGAGAGAATATAATACAAGGGAAAGAGTAAGGGAAAGTTCACTTGCTACAAACTTAGTATTTTCAAGGGTTTGTGAGGAATTTGATAATCAACTATAACAGTTATTAAATTTCCTAAAATAAGTGAAATATCAACTGGAATTTGTTGCTCCATACGCCCTTGACAATAGTCCTTACAATATACGATAATAATATTTACAAATACTATTTGTAAGTGGGGGACTTATGGAAAACAATCATTTTAACGTTGCGTGGGCGAAAAGCACTGCTCTATATACAAAAGCAGCTTCGGTACTTGGCGTCGGATACCCGAAAATGATGGTGCTGTATGCGCTGGAATCCATGGGAGAACTGACGCAAAAGCAGATCGCAGAGAATTTCGGTATGCAAAAACAGACGGTTCATACGGTCGTGAGCGCACTTCAAAAGAAGGGCTATTTACTGTTGGAGGCCAGCGAGGGCGATAAACGTGAGAAGCGGATCGTCTTGACTGAAAGCGGACAGGTATACGCCCACAGAATGATTGCGCCTTTACGAAAAGCCGAGGAGAAGGTTTATAGAACAATCGGGAACGAACGGCTCCAAGCCATGTGTGAAATTCTTGACCTGTTCAATCTTCTCTTTGAAAGAGAGCTGAGCGGAGGTCTGGGCAATGAATAACAAGCGGACTTTCTTTCAGTATGTGATTCCGTCCGTGTTATCTTTTGCGCTTTCCGGGGTGTATGCCATCGTTGACGGTTTCTTTGTAGGCAACTCAATCGGGGATGCCGGACTTTCCGCAATCAACATTGCATATCCCATCACGGCGGTCCTGCAATCCGTAGGGACAGGAATCGGAATGGGTGGTTCAGTCAAATACTCCATTCTGAAAGCAGCAGGAAATGAGAAAAAAGCACGGGAGTTCGTTGCCGGTGCAACATGGCTGATGCTTCTTTTCAGCGCTGTCCTGACTGTCACCGTTTTCTTCACTTCAGAGAAAATCCTTTCTGACCTTGGTGCATCGGGCGAGTTGCTTACTCTGGGAAAAGAGTATATCAAGGTAATTGCCCTTGGAGCGATTTTACAGGTGTTCGGCACCGGACTGGTTCCGTTTATGCGTAATTACGGCGGTTCTTTGTGGGCAATGATCGCTATGATCTGCGGCTTTGCTACCAATGTTGCTCTTGACTATACTTTTGTGTGGGTTCTTAGACGGGGCATGTACGGTGCGGCATTGGCGACCATTATTGGGCAGGGAGTTACCATGGCGGTTGCACTCGTGTATTGCGCCATCAAAAAGAACCTCACTCTGAAAATCGCACCTGTTGATACCCCGAAAACGGCATTTCAGATATTAAAAATCGGACTTGCTCCATTTGGCTTGACCTTTGCCCCAAATATCTCTCTTGTGATCATCAACCGATTTTCGGTTTCTTATGGCGGACAGGAGGCTATCGCCACCTATGCCTGTATCTCCTATATCATCTGCATTGTTTATCTTCTTTTGCAGGGTGTCGGTGATGGTAGCCAGCCGCTCATGAGTCAGTTCTGCGGAGCAGGCGAAGAAAAATCGCTCAAACAAACCAAAACGCTGGCGTATGAATTTTCCCTGGTTTTGGCGGTAATCAGTGCGATTCTGATTTACCTGCTCCGTGGAAAGATTGGACTACTGTTCGGTTCATCTGCCGAGGTAAACGCAGGGGTCATAAAGGTCATGCCGATCTTCCTTGTGTCGGTTCCGTTTGACGCCATCACACGAGTTTCCACGGCGGCTTTCTACGCAACCGAAAAAAGTGTGCTGTCCTATGTTCTGACATTTATCGAACCCATCATCATGCTGGTGTTGATGCTGATGCTGCCGCCGGTGTTTGGCGGTCAAATCATGATTTGGTGGAGCACCGTATTTGCAAAGGTCATTACCGCATCAGTAAGCATTGTGCTGTCCGTTAGATACAGCGCACAAAGAAATCGATAACTTCCAGTTGTTATACTGGGAATTGTAAAATGCATAGGAAGAAAAGAGGTCAAAAATGAAAGTTTTAATGATTAATGGAAGTCCACGAAAAGATGGAAACACTTCCATAGCGCTTGAAGAAATGCGAAAGGTATTTGAAACAGAAGGGGTAGAAACAGAATGTATCCGTGTCGGTCATATGGATGTCAGAGGATGCATTGCCTGCGGACGATGCAGTGAATTGGGTAAATGTGTTTTTGATGATGTTGTCAATGAACTGGCGTCTGCATTCAAAGCGGCAGATGGACTTGTGATTGCCAGCCCGGTGTACTATGCTTCGGCAAATGCAACATTGATTGCAGTTCTGGACAGGCTGTTTTACAGTTCACATTTTGACAAGACTATGAAGGTCGGAGCAAGCGTTGTATGTGCGAGACGTGGCGGATGTTCTGCAACATTTGATGAATTGAATAAATACTTTACCATATCGAATATGCCGATTGCATCCAGTCAATACTGGAATTCTATCCATGGGCTGGCGCAGGGAGAGGCAGAGATGGATGAAGAGGGAAAACAGACCATGCGTGTACTCGCAAGGAATATGGCGTTTCTGATGAAGAGTATTGCGTTGGGTAAAGAAATGTTTGGTCTGCCGGAAAAAGAGGAACAGGTAGCTACACATTTCATTCGATAGGATGAAATTGAAATTGATAAATTCTCAGTAATGGAGGGAAAGAGTTAAAATGAAAATTCGTAAGGCAGAGAAAAAGGATATTCCAAGAATTCTTACGTTGCTGGGACAGGTATTACAGATCCATGCAGAGATCCGTCCGGATATTTTTATATCCGGCACCACCAAATATACCTCCTGCGAGCTGGAAGAGCTATTGAAGCAGGAGGATACCCCTATCTACGTTGCCGTAAATGAGGATGATTTGTGTATAGGCTATGCTTTCTGCCAACTTAAGGAGCAGCCCTTTTCCAACAATATGGTGCCCTTTAAATCACTGTTTATCGATGACCTTTGTGTTGACAGGCAGGCACGGGGGCAGCACATTGGGGAAGGCCTGTTTGAATATGTGAAGCAGCAGGCAAAAAAACTGGGTTGCTATGAAGTAACTTTGAACGTCTGGGCAGGAAATACTTCGGCAGAGCGTTTTTATGAAAAGATGGGCATGAAAACAAAGGAACGGCAGATGGAATATATTCTATGAGCCGGGCGAACGGTTGAATTTTATGTCGAATTGTACCAGAATCAGATCTGATGGAGAATAATCGATGTGATTAGAAAGCTGCAGAATGGAGATATAAATAAGGTTGCTGACCTATGGTTAAAGACGAAGCTGGAAGCACATAATTTTATTCCTGAACCATACTGGACCGGTAATTATGAAGCCGTGAAGAAAATGCTGCCACAGGCAGAGGTTTATGTGTATGAAGAGAATAAAATAATTCAAGGCTTTGTAGGTGTACAAGAGGAATACATAGAAGGTATTTTTGTTTCCGGCAAAATGCAGTCCCATGGGATAGGCAAAGCGTTGTTGGATTATATCAAGGATAAAAAAGGCAGATTACAGTTAAACGTATATCAGAAAAATGTCAGGGCAATGTCTTTCTACCAAAGAGAAGGGTTCACGGTTCAGCGTGAACAACTGGATGAATTCACCGGCGAAAAAGAATATGTAATGGAGTGGAGTAGTTAAAATGTAGATTCGTAAGGCAGAGAAAATGGTTACCATACAGACCGGAAGTAAAGAAAAGAGGATGAAAAAGGAATGAAAAAAGAGAATTATTCGATTGTATTCAGCAGCCTGACAGGCAATACAAAGCTGCTTGCCGATACGATTCATGAGGCGCTGCCGAAGGAGGACTGTGAGTATTTCGGTGTGGGTAAGGCGGAAGAGCTGCTCTCGGAAGTGATCTATGTGGGCTTCTGGACGGACAAAGGAAACGCGGATCAAAACACCTTAGAACTTCTGGGAAAATTGAGGAACAAAAAGATTTTCCTGTTCGGAACAGCGGGTTTTGGCGGGAGCGAGGCGTATTATCAGAATATCCTTGCGAATGTGAGAAAGTCGATTGACGCCAGCAACCGAGTGATTGGCGAGTATATGTGTCAGGGCAAAATGCCGCTGTCTGTACGGGAACGCTATGAGAAAATGAAAGAGCAGCCGGAGCATCCGGCCAACGTTGACGCGCTGATCGAAAATTTTGACCGGGCTCTCTCCCATCCGGATGCGGATGATTTGGAAAAACTCAGAAATATAGTTACAGAAGGCTAGACTTTCGCACCCCCTGTTCAGGGGGTGCGTTTTTATAATCTTTTTAGATTTAAGTTGTCTGCTTTTGGTTTACATAAAGCTATGCTGTATGGTATAATCTGGTTAAAAATCAGGGAATCACTTTCTGCTGTTCTTCCTATTACCGGAATTGTTCTGATGATCAGTATTTTTCTGATCCCCATGGAGCTGGGCAGCGTAGGGATGTTCCTTACGGGGGCTGTCATGCTGATCGTTGGAATGGGCTTTTTCCAGCTTGGCGCAGAGATGGCCATGACGCCGAATGGAGCAAACAACCTGATTTTGCGGATCCCTGCCCGTCGATTCAGTTGCCGGTATCTAAAAAAGGGATTGCGCTTTTGGGTACTTTTTGCTAGAATAGAGTCGATAAAAGGGAGTAGCTTGCCGACAGAGTTCGGTTCACTTCTTCGTCAGGACAGTTATAACAGATAACTCGGAAAGTGATGGAATAGCGAGACTTTTACTGTAGCTGCAGTAGGAGTCTCTTTTTTTATCCATTTCTCCTGCTGTGACAGAAACCAAAGAAAGAGAGGTACGAATGATGTTGTGGCAGGTTATGATTTTACTGGCAGGTTTTTTGTTCCTGGTGAAGGGAGCGGACTGGTTCGTGGAAGGAGCGGCGTGTATCGCGAAAAAGCTGGGAATTCCGCAGCTGGTGATTGGGCTTACGATTGTGGCCATGGGAACCAGTATGCCGGAGGCGGCGGTGAGCGTCACGGCGGCCATGCAGCAAAACGCAGGTATCACGGTGGGAAATGTGGTCGGCAGTAATATTTTAAACATTCTGATTATACTGGGAATCACGGCGGTAATCACCAATGTGACGATCCAGCGTTCTACGCTTCATTATGAGATTCCCTTCATGCTTGCGGTTACGACGCTCCTGCTGGGATTCGGAATGACAGGAGGCCGGATTATCTTTATGGAGGGCGTGATTTTCTGGATCTTTTTTCTGGCATATCTGGGCTATCTTTTCGTGATGGCCAGAAAAGAGAATGCCGGGGAAGAGGGAACAGTGAAGGACTTTCCCGTATGGAAATGCCTGCTTTTGATGGTGCTTGGCGGAATTCTGGTTGTGAAGGGCAGCGATTTCGCAGTCAGCGGAGCCTCTGCCATTGCCCGTTACTTCGGAATGAGCGAGCGGTTTATCGGTCTAACCATTGTCGCCCTGGGAACGTCTCTTCCGGAGCTGGTGACGTCTGTGACGGCAGCGAGACGTGGAAATGCCGGAATCGCCATCGGCAATATCGTCGGCAGTAATATTTTTAATATTCTTTTTGTAATCGGAACGGCCGCTCTGATCTGTCCCGTACCCTTTGAACGTAAATTTATCGCAGATACGGTAATCGCCATCGGGGCAGGCGTGGTGCTGTGGCTGGGAACATTCCGGAACCGGGAATTGAGAAAGCCCTGCGGCATCGTAATGCTCCTGTGCTACGCGGCATATTTCGCCTATTTGTGCGTTATGTAAATCTTAATTGGAAATTAATAAATGGATGGAAAAAGAATGTTAAAATAAGGATAAATAAAACCGACGGGGAGGGAACATCCATGAAAAAGATTTGCAAATTTTCAGTATGGCTCATATGCGTATTGAGCTTGGCAGGCTGTGGAAAAAATATGGCAGACGTAACCATTGATTACGGCGATTCCAGACTTTATACCACCCAGGACATGGACGCAGCCATCAGACTGATAGAGACGACATTTGCCACCTGGAAGGGCTGCGAGCTGCACCGTATTTCCTATATCTCCGACGAGGAATGCAATGCGGACAATATCACCTGGATGAATGACCTGCGAGCGCCCGATGACATGCAGGAAACCTTCACCGAATGCATTGCCTTTACCAGCGAGTTCCATTCACCCAAGAAAGGCGGCGGAGCCTGGAATGCGGACACGGAATACACTGGCTGGGAATGGTGGCTGGCCCGCTCGGATGGCGGAGAGTGGAAGCTGATGACTTGGGGCTATTAAAAGTGGTAGATGGTTGCTGAAGCAACCGCGCCTCGGCGCGAGAATGTGCCTGAAAACAGTCTGCAAAATAGCATGAATCACAAGCCCGGCAGCGCCTGAAAATGGAGCTGCCGGGCTTTTATGTTTATGCAAGATGCAGGATGCTGTTATAAGGAGGAAGATACAATGGATTATGGCTATATCCGGGTTTCAACGATGGGCCAGAACGAGGAACGACAGCGGCTGGCGATGGAGCGGGCGGCCGCCCCCAAACGCAATATCTATATGGACAAGCAGTCCGGCAAGGATTTTGACCGCCCGCAGTACAAAAGGCTGGTTCACAGGCTGAAGAGCGGGGACCGCCCTGGCTCTGCTGCTGAAAAAGCGCAGGACTGACAGCTAAAGCGGAGGCTGGCAGACAGCGGCGTCGGAAGAAAAACAAAATAAGAGCGTATAAAATACGGAGCGCAGCGCCCCTGACGGGACCGGCGCTCCGTATTTTGTGCAGGTACACACTTCTGTTCCCGGTTGCCCTCCACCGGCGGATAGAGTATAATCAGTGCAGAAGTAAGCGGAGGAGAAAAAAATGCATAGGATCAAGGCAATTTTATTTGACATCGACGATACGTTATACGACTTATCCATCCCGTTTAAGGAGGCCTTTCGGGAGTTTTTCCCGGGGGAGGAGATGGATCTGGAGGGGGCGTTCCTGGCCAGCAGGAAGTATAGCGATCGGATCTATGACCGCTCTTTAAGCGGGGAGATTTCCATGGAGGAGATGTATATTTACCGCCTGGGAAATGCGTTCCGGGATTACGGGAAAATCATCGACGGGGCTACGGCGCTGCAGTTTCAGAGTGTGTATGAGAAGCATCAGCATAACATCCGTATGACCGGGGAGATGGAAGGGCTGCTGGAAAAGCTGTCGAAGAAAACGACTCTTGGAATCATCACCAACGGACCGTCGGAGCACCAGCGGGACAAGGTACGCGCGCTGGGTCTGGAGCGGTGGATTCCCATGGAACGGATCTGGATATCCGGGGATCTGGGGATTGGAAAGCCCCATAAAGAGATTTTCGCGGCGGCTCAGGACAAGCTGGGGCTGAAGCCTGAGGAGATTTGCTTTGTAGGGGACGCCTACGGGCATGACATCCTGGGAGCCAGGGGCGCGGGCTGGAAGGCCGTCTGGTTTAATCACAGAGGGCGTCAGGCCACGGGGGAAGCAGAGCCGGATTATGAGGTCCGTTCTGAACAGGATTTAATTGCGTTGCTGGAAAATCCGTCGAAAATCCGCTTGCAGGAATTTTAAATCCGAAGTAAACTAAGTAATGCTGTATAGAACGATACGGAGAATAAGGACATACAGCGATATGGATGGCATAGAATGGCATAGTTTACAAGTTATAATAATTATATAAATATAGGTATTTGATAATACCACTCCTTCTATTTTATAATAAATATATAAAAAACGAGCGTAAAGTAAAACAATTTAATGCAAAATGCAAAAATAAATGTAAAATAGGAGGAAGAGAGTATGGCATACAACCCATATGAAAACGTACTGAAGGTCATGGACGAGGCGGCACAGATCCTGGGCTACAGCGAGAGCGATATCGAGCCGCTGAAGTATCCGGAGCGCGAGCTGAAGGTATCGGTTCCGGTGGAGATGGACGACGGAAGCATCCGGGTATTCGAGGGCTACCGTGTGCAGCATTCCACATCCCGGGGACCGGCCAAGGGCGGTATCCGGTTCCATCCGGCAGTAAATAACGACGAGGTCAAGGCTCTGGCGGCATGGATGACCTTCAAATGCGCGGTGGTCAATATTCCTTACGGCGGTGGCAAGGGCGGCGTGATCTGCGATCCCCATGAGCTTTCCGAGCGGGAGCTTCGGGCCATCACCAGAAGATTTACGGCGGCCATCATGCCCCTGATTGGACCGGAACAGGATATTCCGGCTCCGGATGTGGGAACGAACGCGGCGGTCATGGGTTGGATGATGGATACTTACAGTATGCTGAAGGGACACTGCGTACACGGCGTCGTCACCGGCAAGCCCATCGAGCTGGGCGGAGCGCTGGGACGGAATGAAGCCACCGGACGCGGCGTCATGTTCACCACAAGAAATATCATGAAGAAGCTGGGCATGGAGATGAAGGGCACCGACGTGGCCGTACAGGGTATGGGCAACGTGGGAAGCATCACCGCCAAGCTGCTCCACCAGGAAGGCATGAAAGTAGTTGCGGTCAGCGACGTATCCGGCGGCGTCTACAAGAAGGATGGCCTGGATATCCCGGCTATTCTGGCTTATCTGGGTAAGGATCGCAGGAACCTGCTGTCCGGCTATGAAGAGGACGGCATGAGCCGCATTACCAATGAGGAACTGCTGGAACTGCCCGTCACCGTGCTGGTACCGGCGGCCCTGGAGAATCAGATCAACGGTTCCAACGCGGACAAGATCCGGGCAAAGCTTATCGTGGAGGCGGCCAACGGCCCCACCGCCGCAGAGGCAGACCCGATTCTGAACGACAAGGGCGTGGTCATCGTACCGGACATCCTGTCCAACGCCGGCGGCGTGGTGGTATCTTATTTTGAGTGGGTACAGAATATCCAGTCTGTAAGCTGGACCGAGGAAGAGGTCAACGCGAAGCTGGAACGTATTATGAACAACTCCTTCGATGCTGTATACAATATTGCACAGGAAAAGAAGGTTCCCCTGCGTACAGGCGCATACCTGATCGCGGTGGACCGTGTAGTAAAGGCCAAGAAAGCAAGGGCGATCTGGCCGTAGATTACCGCAGTCACTGTCCCGCGGGGTGTTTTGGCATGCAGATGCCGAAATCACGGGTTATGCAGGCACGGACTCATGCGTCAGCATGAGTCCTGTGCATCGCGGAGCGTATGCTGCGAACGGAGTGGGTAGCATGAGCAGAGTGAAGGAAATAATAAGAGTAAGAGAAAAGCTGGAAAGCGGGCAGACGCTGGAATTTCAGGAGAAGAGACTGCTTTGCAATGAGCTGATGACCCGCGAGCCGCGGATGGAAAAGCTGATTGTGAAATGGTTTGACGAGGAAGACTACCGGACGGTCCTGCGCCACAAGGTCGGCGACGGTGTCATCGGAGGAAAGGCCTGCGGCGTGCTGCTTGCCAGAAAGCTGATAAGAGAGAAGCTTCCCGAATATGAGTCACTGTTGCTCCCGCATCACTCCTGGTTTATCGGATCCGATGTATTTGCGGAATATCTCTGGGAGGAGAATTTCTCCGAGCGGACGAAGAGGAAGTTTGGGGAACTGCTGGGTCATCTGGGAGGCGACCCCTATGTGGTCCGTTCCAGCAGCACCCTGGAGGACGGCTTCGATCACGCATTTACCGGAAAATACGAATCCGTCTTCTGCACCAATCAGGGAAAAGAAGAGGAGCGAATGGAAGAACTGAAGGCGGCGGTGTTCCGTGTATACAAGAGTGTCTGGAACGAATCCGCGGTGGAATACCGCAGAACCCGCGGCCTGACCCATACAGATGAACGCATGGCACTGCTGGTGCAACGGGTGGAAGGGATGCGCATGGGCGGCTATTACCTTCCTCTGGCGGCCGGTATGGGCTGCTCCTACAATCCTTATAAATGGATGGAGCAGATGAATCCGGAGGCTGGTATGCTGCGTATCGTGGCGGGGCTCGGAACCAGGGCGGTAGAGCGTACCCCCGGCGATTATCCGAGACTGATTGCGTTGGATCGCGCACGGGGCAGCCTGTATGCCACTGCTGGCGAACGCCACAAATATTCCCAGCGGCAGGTGGATGTGCTGGATCTGAAGAGCGCCGGGCACAGGACCATCTGGCTGGAGGAGCTGATGCCCCTTTTACCGGAGCGCGGGAAGAAGCTGATCCTGAGTCACGATACGGACGCGGAACAGCGCTTACAGGAAATGGGACGATACCGTCCGGTGCTGTTCGCGGACTGCCAGGGCATCGCCTACGACAATGATTTTATGCGTATGATGCAGCGCATCCTGAAGATGCTGGAGGGCGAATATGGCCGCCCTGTGGACATCGAATTTGCCATGGAAGAGGGCGAAGACGGGAAGATTCACCTGAATCTGTTCCAGTGCAGACCCTTACGCCAGGTGGCCGAGCAGAAGTTTGTAATGCCGGAAGGGCATGAGGAAGAGGTCTTATTTGACGTCCGAAGAACCTCCATGTGGCGCTCCAAGGAAGAAAAGCTGGATATCATCGTCTGGGTGGATCCCCAGAAGTATTATGATTATCCATACGCGAAGAAGCCGGATGTGGCCAATATGATCGGAATGATCAACCAGTATTTCAGCCAGCAGGGAAAGCATATGATGCTGCTGGTGCCGGGCCGCTGCGGAACCTCCTCGCCGGAGCTTGGCGTGCCGGTGAAATATTCTGATGTGAGCTGCTTTTCCGCCATCTGCGAGGTGGCCTACAGCAAGGCCGGTTACAACCCGTCCCTGTCCTACGGCAGCCACATGTTCCAGGAGCTGGTGGAAGCGGACATCTACTACGGGGCCATCAATGAGAACAGCAAGACGAAGATCTACCGCCCGGATTATCTGAACACCTTCCCGGATGTGTTTGGGGCGATCTGGCCGGATAAGGCGGAATTCGGAAAGCTGATACGGGTATTCGACGTATCGGAACACCATGCGAGACTTCTGCTGGACGCCAAAGAAGGCCGCGCGGTATGCCGGATTGTGCAGGGGGAAAAGTGAAGAGGATGAAGTGTGGACACGCGGTTTTCTGATGTGGAAAAATCGCGTGTCTTTTTGCTTTTTTGTGGAAAAAGACCGTTGACAGAAAGCGGAAGAAGTAGTAAACCATTAAGGTATCTTTTTTGAGATTTTTTCGTAAGAGGTAAAAATATGTCAACCGGAACATCTATGATCACAGACAATCCTTTAAAATCCATGCTGCAGTTCGCCCTTCCCCTTCTGGTGGGCAATCTTCTGCAGCAGACCTACAATATCATCGACGCGGCCATCGTAGGGCAGACCCTGGGAGCGAAGGCCCTGGCGGCGGTGGGCGCCAGCAGCAGCGTGCAGTTTCTGGTTCTGGGCTTCTGTATGGGAGCCTGCACGGGCTTCGGAATTCCCATTGCGAAATATTTCGGCGCAGACAGGCAGGATACCATGCGGCGCTATGTGTTCAACGGCGGCGTTCTGACCGCGGGCATCGCGGTGATCGTGACGGCGGCCTGTACGCTGCTCTGCAGCTGGATTTTACAGATCCTGTCTGTGCCGGAGGACATTTTCGCCAATGCCTACGCATACCTGCTGGTGATTTTTATCGGCCTGCCATTTACCCTGTTATATAATTACCTGTCCAGCATTCTCCGGGCAGTGGGAGACAGCAGGACGCCGTTTCTGTTCCTGGCGTTTTCGGCGATTTTAAATATTTTCCTGGATCTGTTCTGCATCGTAGTCCTGAAATGGGGCTGCGCCGGAGCGGCCATTGCGACCGTGACCTCTCAGGCCATCAGCGGCCTCCTGTGTCTGGGATTTATCATCCGCCGGGTGAAGCTCATGCGGATGTCCCGGGAGAACCGGGAGCTGGATGGAGAAGCCATGAAGGAGCTCCTTCTGATGGGACTGCCTACGGGTCTGCAGTTTTCCATTACCGCTATCGGCAGCATGGTCATGCAGTCGGCCAATAACAGTCTGGGAAGCGTCTATGTGTCAGCCTTCACGGCGGCAGTGAAAATCAAGCAGTTCGCCCTCTGCCCCTTTGACGCGCTGGCGACGGCGACCTCCGTATTCTGCAGCCAGAATCTGGGCGCCGGTCAGGCCAGGCGGATTCGCCAGGGCATGTTCCGGGGCATGGGTGTGGCCGTGGGATACGGTGTATTTGCGGGTCTGATCCTGATTCTATTTGGACGAACCCTTTCCACCATGTTCCTGAGCAAAGACAACGTGGAGGTTCTGGATGCTTCCGCCAAATATCTGCGGTGTATGGGCTATTTCTACTGGAGTCTCGGTATTCTGAACGTATCCCGTATGGTGACCCAGGGACTGGGCTTCTCCGGCCGCGCCTTTTTCTCCGGCGTGATGGAAATGATTGCCCGGACGGTAGTCAGCCTGGGCTTCGTGGGAACCTTCGGCTATACGGCCATCTGCTTTGCGGATCAGACGGCCTGGATAGCGGCCTGCGTGTATATCTTCCCAACCTGCCTGTATTGCATGAAAAAAGTTACGGGAGTGCTCCGGCCGGAGACTGCTGTGTAAGTCTGTTTTCCACATGAATGATGAATTCTTCAGCCACATGGGACAGCTGATGGTTCTTACTCCAGATGAGGGCGTAAGAAGCATAGGCGTCCGGGTGGCTGATTTTTTTGACGCAGAGCTCATTGGCCCGGATCAGGGAAGAGATAGAAGCCGGGTAAATGGAGACGCCGACGCCGTGGAGACTGAGCTCGTAGGCATTTACCATATGGGCGATGCGGCCCCGGATAATGGGCTTCTGCCCGGTGCCCAGGAACCACTGGTCGATCTCGTGCTTCCGGGATTCCCGGGAAGGAATCAGAAGGTCATAGGGCAGGAGCTGTTCGGGGGTTACGGAGTCGCCGGGCAGCTTCGCCAGCGGATGCTCATGGGGCAGCAGGGCCACCCAGGGCTCCTTGCAGACGGGAAGTACTTCAAAGCCTTCTTTATTGTAGGGGGCGGTAATCATGGCAACCTCGCAGAGGCCTTTGGCCACGCGGGCGTTCACGTCGTCGGAATTGCCGTTCCAGAGGTTGTACTGGACATGGGGGTATTTCTCCTGGAAGGAGGAGATCCATTCGGCGAAAAGATGGGGGCAGCAGCCCTCCACGGAGGCGATGTAGAGCATACCCTGCAGGCCCTCCCGGACTTCCCGGACCTCCTCGGCGGATTTATTGACCAGGTCGAGAATCTGGTTCGCGTACTGGAGAAACAGCTCCCCCTCCTCGGTCAGGGAGATGCTGTGGGGACTGCGAAGGAACAGCTTCGTGTCCAGCTCCTTTTCCAGATCCTGAATCTGGCGGCTCAGGGGCGGCTGGGCGATATTCAGCTTCTCCGCTGCCCGGGTAAAGTTTTTTTCATCTGCGACTGCCTTAAAATATCGAATGTGTCTCAGCTCCATGATGGCCTCCTGCATTATACTTTTTGAGTATCAAGATGCTTTTATTATATGTATTTCACAAGTGAATTGCAAGGTGCTATAGTAAAGACAACAAGAAACAAGGGATTCAAAAAATCCCGGAAGTATTCAGCACAGAAATACCCTACGGGTATTCCTGGATGCCCTGAGAACATGGGTGAATTGAAGAAAGGAGCATGACTTATGAAGAAGATTTTAGCAAAGGTAAACGAGTTCTTTAAGGAGTATTACGAAAGCTTTGCGGAGGAGCCGGTGTTATAAAAAGGCTGAGGAAAATTAAATATGGAAACGACAAACAGTATAGACAATAATCAAAAGGGACTGCCGGTCTGAGGTGAGCGATGAGCACACAGCAGAAGTTGGCAGTCCCTTTCATTATATTCGCCCGTGTCCTCAGGGCATTCAGGTACACCCGTAGGGTGTTTCACTACATTTGCCCGTGTTCTCAGGGCATTCAGGTACACCCGTAGGGTGTTTCACTTTATTTCCCGGAAAAATAGATCCTGGTTTCGTCCCGGATCACATCCGCCAGCAGCAGAAGCCCCAGCAGATTCGGCAGCGCCATCAACGCGTTCAGCAGATCTGAGACCTCAAAGATCAGCGAAAGCCGCAGCACCGGCGCGAACACCAGTGTAAGGACCCAGCAGAGCCGATACAGGAAGAAGCTTTTCGTTCCGAAGAGATATTCCAGGCACCGCTCCCCGTAAAAGGACCACCCGAGAATCGTAGCATAGGCGAAGGTCACGATACTGAATAAGAGTACCGGCTGTCCAAGACAGGGAATGGCAGAAAAGGCCCGCCAGGTAAAGTCGCTGCCGGACATGGCCACACCAGAAGTCAAAAGGCCAGGATCCCGGGCCAGGAAATGGCTTACGATGACCAGCCCCGTGATCAGGCAGACCACCACCGTGTCCCAGAAGGTGGCCGTAGAGGCCACCAGGGCCTGCCGCACCGGATCGGAACAGCGGGCGGAGGCAGCGGCCAGGGGCGCGCTTCCCATCCCGGCCTCGTTGGTGAAAAGGCCCCGGGCTACCCCGTAGCGGGCTGCCAGCAGCAGTCCGGAGCCCACCATGCCGCCTGAGACAGCCCGGGGCGCGAAGGCACATTTCAGAATCAGGCGGCAGGCTGGCAGCAGGAAAGCCCGATTTGCTACAAGAATCATAAGACAGCCTGAGAGATAAAACAGGGTCATAAAGGGTACCAGCTTCTCACAGACCCGGGAAATAGCCTGGCTGCCGCCGAAGATCACGGAGCAGGTGAGAAGCCCCACAGTGAGCCCCGTGAGAATGGGGGGAAGCGGCAGCATATCCGCTATGGCGTGTACCTGGATGGCACAGCCGATTCCGAAGGAAGCCAGCACCCCGCAGACCGCGAAGAAGATGGCGGCGACTTTTCGGTGAAGCCGATATTCCAGCACATACATGGGCCCGCCCACCAGCCGTTCGTCACGCCCCCGCACCCGGAATTTAAGCGAAAGCAGCGCCTCCCCGTAAGTGGTCGCGATCCCGAAGAAGCCGGTAATCCAGCACCAGAACACCGCCCCGGGCCCGCCCAGGGCCACAGCTGTCCCCATACCGACGATATTTCCGACGCCCAGCGACGAGGCCAGGGCTGTAGACAGCGAAGCAAAGGGCGAAAGCCCACCGCCGTCCTTTCCGGCCCCTGCGCCCGAGTTCTCAGCCGCCACGGAAAGCCGCACCGCCAGCGGCAGTCTCCTCTGCACAAATCCCGTCTTCCAGGTCAGAAAAATGTGCGTCCCAGCCAACCCCAAAATCATCGGAAGTCCCCAGAGAAACCGGTTCAAAGCCTCTATAACCGTACAAACAGTTGACATAATATAGAACCTGCGTGAGAAAGTCTGGTGATATATATGAAGGGAAAAAAGAAAATATGCCTTGCGGTATTTTAGTTGCCGGGACTGTTAAAAACGGTTATACTCATAAGTAGGATAAGAATGGAAGAATATGAAAAATACGGAGGAAAAAGGATGTACGGATGCCCTAATTGCGGCAGTGAACTGCTGTACGATATTAAGCTGGGAAGACTGCGCTGCGGAAGCTGCCGCAGCAGCTTTGCTGTGGATTCGATCAAGCGAGAGAAGGACGCGGAACAGGATTTGTACGAGATCCAGGCCTTCCGCTGCCCCCAGTGCGGCGGCGAGATTTACACCAATGACCATACCATTGCGGGCTTTTGCAGCTACTGCGGCGCGTCTGCGGTACTGCAGCAGCGGACGGAGCAGATCAAGGTGCCTTTCCGGATTTTTCCATTTACCGTGGACAAGTCAGACTGCAGGAAGCGGTTCCGGGATTTTGTGAATCGGTGCGCCTATGTGCCGGAGGAATATAAGAATCCGGAGGCGGAGCATGAATTCCGCGGAATCTACGTCCCCTCTCATTCCTATGAAGCGGAGGCGGAGGGCGCGTACCAGATGAAGGGAAAGACTACCACTTATAACGGCAAGAAAAAAGGAAGACGGCACTATACGGTAAAGGAATGGGATATGAATATCGAGGCTTCCGGAAAGGTGACGGATATCACCCATGCGGCTTCTTCCTCTTTTCCGGACGAGCAGAGCGAGTGGATTCAGGACGGGATTGACCGGGGAAGCGGCCGGGTTTTCGCGCCGGGCTTTCTCTGCGGTTTCTATGCGGACACTGCAGACGTACCGCCGGAGGTCTATGAGCCGTATGCCGAGACTGTGGCCGGACAGAAGCTGGAGGATCAGTTAAATGCTAACCTGGCCGGTATGGACGTTACCCGAGCCAAACGGGAACCGGTTCTGCATACCCGTTATGCGGGCGACGTGCTGAAACCGGTCTGGTTCATGTCCTATCGGAACAAAGGACGTGTAGCCTATGCGGCCATCGACGGGCGAAATGCGAATATCAGCTGTGACGTTCCTGTGGACAGTAAAAAATTTACAATCGTATCTCTGATCCTGGCGGCTGTGTTATTTGTGATATTCAGCCTGTTTCAGGATCTGATGTTTACGGCAAAGACCATGCTGGGAATCACAGCCCTGTTTAACCTGGTGCTGTGCCTGCTGTGGCATTCCAATATTAAGAGGCTTTATCAGAGAGAGGTTGCCCGGGAATACCGGGTAAAGAAGAAGCGCCGGAAGAAACGCCTGAGCAATGAAAAATGGAAGATTCCGCTGATTATAGTGGCCTCTGTCATTGGTACGCCCATCGGCATTTTACTGATTACCTTTATCTTAGTGGCCTTCTGTGATACGGCCTACACGGAGAGCGGCAAGTCCCTGAAGGTGCTCCTGGCGCTGGTATCCGCAGTGTTCCAGCTGGTGTTTATCCTGAAGGATACGCCGAAGCGGACGAAGCTCTGGAAAAAGCGGACCCGGACCCTGCCGGTGGACTGGCTTTGCCTGTTGGCGACACTGCTGCTGGGCGTGACAGCTTATGTAAACCCGGTGGAGGATCTGTGGTATTACGCAGTGATCCTGGCGGCCTTCGGCGTGGATATCCTGATGCTTCTGGAAATTATCCGGGATTACAACTTAAGCTGTTCCCGGCCCATGCCGCAGTTTGAGCTTTATAAAGGAGGGCATAACCGTGAGTAGAAGAAAAGAGAAAAAGAGCCTTCTTTGGAAAATGGAGATTGCCTGTGCAGTGGTATTGGGCATTGGGCTGGGCAGTCTGCTCATTGGAAATAAAACTGTTTTGGCGGCGGATCCGTACGATATCATTTACGAGGATCAGGCAGAACTGGTGGGCGACGATGAAAAAGAAGCGGTTCTGGCCAGTATGGAGCCCATCTCCGAGTACGCCAACGTCATCTTCTATACCACAGAGGAAAAGGAGGCTTCCACTACGGCAGCGGTCTGTGAAAAGGTCTGCGCGGGATACTACGGCAGCTCCAAAAAGGC
Source organism: Clostridiaceae bacterium (assembly GCA_902362725.1). GTDB lineage: Bacteria > Bacillota > Clostridia > Lachnospirales > Lachnospiraceae > Laedolimicola > Laedolimicola ammoniilytica. The sequence continues at coordinate 30,739 of CABIXM010000021.1, forward strand.
TCCTGTGGTCATGTTCACCATTGATATGTATCACAGGGAGATCTATCTGTACTGCACCGGTCCCACCCGGCATATCATCCGCAACCGGGACGCCAACTCCATTACGGATAATATCTATCGGCTGGCCAGCGCCAAACGCTACGACGATTGTGCCATCGGAGCCTTTGAGCAGTGCCAGAGACTTCTCACCGGCAGCAGCATCTGGCGGCCCATGCAGCGGATCAACAACCTGTTCCTGGCGATTATCCTGGGCTTCCTGCTCAACTACCTGTATCTGAGAGTAGCCCGGAGTATGACCGTTAAAAAAGAAAAAGTGCGGATGACTCCCTTTGATACCAACCGGTTTAAGCTGAAGGTATCCAAGCAGTGTATCCGTACCTACACGTTTACGGAATCGGAAAGCTCCGGCTCCGGCGGCGGAAGCGATTCCGGCGGAGGAGGCTACAGTGGAGGAGGCGATTCCGGCGGCAGCTCCGGAGGCGGTCACAGCTTCTAAAAGCGATAGAGAGAATTTGAAATTACCCTGACAGAAAATGCCGGTTGACACAGGCTTTTCCCCAGGGTAATTTTTACAGCAGAAAATAAAATGATATTTTTTAAAACTATTTCAAGGTTTCTGCCGTCTAACAGATAGAATGGAAGGAAAGGAGAACGGGACAGAAGATGAAAACAGTATCCTTACAGCAAAAAGTAGAAGACCAGATCCTGGACAATTATGAAGCCATGTACCGGCTGGCCTACTCTTATGTAAGAAACGAAGAAGACGCCCTGGACATTGTACAGGAAAGTGTATACAAGGCCATCAAAAACGCGGGTAAAGTGCAGCAGGAAGCCTATATCCGGACATGGATCTGGCGCATTGTCATGAATACTGCTGTGGATCTGATCCGCAGCAGAAAGAATGAAACCGGACTGGAGGAAGCAGGAGAGACCGGAAAGGAAGATACCTATCAGGATTTCGATACCCTGGAGGCCCTGAAGATTCTGGAGCCCAGGGAAAAGGCAGTGATTGTACTGCGGTTTTTCGAGGATCAGAAGCTGGAGGACATCGCCCGGACGCTCCAGGAAAATACAAACACGGTGAAAACCATACTCTATCGAAGTCTGAAAAAGCTCAGGGTGGAATTGACGGAAGGAGAATTGCTCTATGAAGGATGAAAGGTTAAGAAAAATGAATCAGGAATATCATGAGATCCCCATTCCCGCAGAGCTTCGAAACCGCGTAGAGGCAGGCATCCGGGAGGCGAAGAAAGATATGGCAACAGAAAATCAGACAACCACAGCGACTACAGAAAAGAAGAGAAAACCCGTGAAAAAGAAGAATAAAATGATTGCCTTCGTAAAGACTGCAGGCGGAGCCGTAGCAGCTGCTGTCATCGCAATCACAGTCATGGCCAATTCCGGCGCCAATATCGCCCACGCCATGGCGAAAATCCCGGTTATCGGAGCTATCGCGGAGGTTGTTACCTTCCGGGAATATCAGGACAGCACCAATCAGATGTATGCCGACGTTAAGGTGCCGGAGGTAGAGGTGAAAAATGAAGACGGCATCGTCAATCAGGAAAGCACCGACGCCATCAACCAGAGCATCCAGGAATACACCGACGAGATCATTGCCCAGTATCAGGCAGACGTGGAGGCCGCAGATGGCCAGGGATATCAGGCGGTGGATCTGGACTATCAGGTGATTACCGATTCGGAGCGTCTGTTCTCTATCCGGTTTGATAAGCTGGTTATCATGGCCAGCGGTGAAGAAACAGTAAAAATTTACCATATTGATAAAAAGACCGGAGAGCTGATTAATTTAAGCGGTATATTCAAGGAAGGAGTCAATTACATCGATCCCATCAGTGAGAATATCCGGGAGCAGATGAAGGAGCAGATGGCTGCCGATGAGAATGTCACTTACTGGCTGGACAGCGACACCCCGGAATGGGATTTCAAGTCTATTACAGCGGACACCACCTTCTATATCAACGAGGAGGGCAGGCTGGTTATCGTATTTGACGAAGGAGAAGTAGCTCCCATGAGCATGGGCAGCGTGGAATTCACCATTCCGACGGAAGTGATTCAGGATATCGTGCAGGACGGATTTATAAAATAAAAAGTACATGAGAAAAGGGGAGCCGCGAAAGCAGCTTCCCCTTTTTGAGATAAATAGATTTATTTTTCCGGTCTGTACTTCCAGCCGGTTGCATCCAATTCCTTCAAAGTCTTTACAACGTGCTCGACGATTACATCGTTCATCTTCTTACCCTTCTCGGCGGTACCCTTGGTGGCATCGCCAGTCTGGGCAGTATCGGTCAGCTCAGAGAAATCCCATTTGATTTCTACTTCAGAAGGCAGATTTGGGATCACGCAAGTAGCGTATTCGGGTTCGCACCAATCCGGGAACAGGTAGTAAGCGATAGAGGTTTCGCCCTCACCTGCATGGCCCAGACCGTCCCATACCTCGAAGGTATCCTTCGGGAGCAGATTACCGGCTGCAACCCACCACTGGGTCAGGGCAGCGATCTGCGCGTCGGGATATTTCTCTTTGATCTTGCGGGAAGCAATCTCAATGGGGGCGATATTGCCATCGTGGCCGTTCATAATAAAGATATGGTTGATGCCGTTGCGCAGTACGGACTCGATGGTATCATACAGGACAGCAATGGTGGTGTCATAGCTGAAGGTCAGGGAGAAGGGGAAGCTGTCGTAATGGGCACTGTAGCCAATGGTAATAGGCGGAAGCACCATCATGCCGTCTACCTGGTCTGCGATTTGTTTGGAAAGCTTATAAGCTACCAGGGTATCGCAGCCCTCTGCGATATGCTGTCCGTGAGCCTCGCAGGAGCCGATAGAGATGATTGCTTTTGTGAAGTGAGCTTCTTTCACCTGATGTGCCGTCATTTTCCATAATTCGTTCATCATAATATAAATCTCCTTTCAGGATACATAGTTAATGTAAATAAAGTCGTTTTTCAACAAAATCAATCTGATCAGCTGTAATCCGGTGAGCCTGCTCCAGATCTCTGCGTTTCATAGCCGCAGCCAGCTGTATGTGCATATCCAGAGAATTTTCCAGATTGGAGCGGCCGTCTATGAGAAGATCCCGACGCAATCGGTTAAACACATTTTCCAGGGCAGATATCAGGTAGGTATTCCTGGTAAGCCTGGCAATGGAAAGATGAAAGGTCAGATTCAGCTCATGGTACTGATTATTGAAATCCGGATCCTTCGGATCAAGGGTTCGATTGGCTAATTCGGAGATTTTTTCCAAATCAGAATCGGAAGCAAAACGAATCGCGTACTCCACTGAGCCGCATTCCAGAATGGAACGGTACTGACAGAGCTGTTGAAGCTCAGAAAGAGAGAGCTTGCGTATGAGATAACCCTTTCGTGGAATTTTCTCAAGGATCCCTTCCTGACAGAGCGTATTCAGAGCCTCTCTGGCAGGCGTTCTGCTCACCTGGAAGCGTGTGGATATCGCAGCTTCTGTAATAAACTGCTCGTCATAGACAAAATTGTTGATGTCGTTTCGCAGCTGATCCAGAATAGATTCTGTTGTAGAAAGATTTTTGGGTTGCGTGGTTAATGCCATAGAGTAATGTCTCCTCTTACAGTGGGAACAGACAGGGATAAATGAATTTAAGTTTATTATAAGTGCAATAATCAAAAGGATCAATGAGAAATTAACAGGAATATTTACGAAAATAAAGCGGACTTATTGGTATAAATGCTGTTTTTTGCTGAATTATCTAAAAGTTATTGACGAGGAATGTATTTCTGTGATATACATCTGATATACATATATGCAGTCTGAGAGGAAATTCTTTTCGAACAACAGAGCAGGATGAATGAAACTAAGAAAACAGAAAGGAAAAGAGGTTTATGGATGAAAACAAAGTGAAAAAAGGTCCCCAGGAGTCGGAATATGATGATGGAGAATTTATGCTGGAACCAGTTCCGGTTACGGCACGTCGTTCCACAAAAAGTCAGTTCATGGTATGGATTGGATTTGGTTATGCAGTAACCGGTCTGATTATCGGCGGAACTTTGGGCGGTTACGGCGGAACCGGTGGAATGCCGCCTGCACAGGCTATGCTTGCGGTTATTCTGGGCATGGGTGCCCTGTATCTGATCACCTGTTCCCTTGGTATCGTAGCTCAGAAGACAGGTTTAAATCTGTCGCTTTTATCACGCTTTTCTTATGGCTATAAGGGAAGTGTTATTCCCATGGCAGTTATGGCTTTGCTGACCCTTGGATGGTTTTCTAGTATTTTGGGAATGATTGGAGACATCTGGGGAGCGTTTGTCGGCAATCCTACAGGTATTATCGTATTTGATCCGTCTCAGTACGGCTTTACGGGTGTAGCTCCGATTACGCTGGAGGTTACGATTGCCTGCCTGATTTGGGGCATTGTATTTACTTATACCGCAGTACGCGGAATGGGTGCGATTGAAAAGGTATCCGATGTTTTTGCACCGCTGATTCTGATTGTTGCGGTCGTAGTAGGTGTAATTTTTGTAGTACAGGCTGGCGGCGTAGGTGGCTTTCTGGACGAGGCAAGCAGTCTTCATGGTCTGGGTATGGGTCAGGCGATTACCGCAGTAGTAGGAAGCTGGATTGCAGGCGCAGTTATGGGCGTAGATATGTTCCGCTTCAATAAGAGTGTAAAAGCAGTATGGGGCTGTGCGGCAGCCTGCTTTATTCTGACCAATCCGATTCTGAATATCGTCGGATATATCGGAACGGTACATATCGGCGATTTTAACTATGTGCTTTGGATGCTGGGCGTAAACCTGCTGGTTGCAATTCTGGGCGTAGTGGTATGGACCACCGCACTGTGGACCACCGATAACAGCGAGCTTTACTGTAACGCACTATATACAGGCCCATCTCTGAATGCTCTGGGTGTCAGAGTGCCGCGTAAAAAATTGGTTATTATCGCAGGCAGTGTGGGAACGATTCTGGGAACCTTTGCGTTCTATCAGCTGTTCTTTGCAAACTTTATCAATGTTCTGGGTTCGATGGCCCCACCTCTCTGTGCCCCGATTCTTGCTGACTACTTTATCATCGGAAGAAAGAACAAAGATAAATACAATATGGAGCTGTTAAACAAGCATCCGAACTTCCGTTGGGCAGGAGTAATCTCCTTTATCATTGGAGCAATTCTCGGATTCGTATTCCAGTACAAGGTACAGCTTCCTCTGGATCTTCCGGCAGGTCTGGTGGCAATGGTAATTTCCTTTATCATTTACATCGCTATTTACAAACTGACTCCGGACGCAAGGGTTGATGAGGAACTGGTAGCAGGATTAAAATAAGCGGTTATTTGAATAATATAAAAAGCAGGCCGGGCAATCAGTGACCGGCCTGCTTTTGGCGTAAGAAGTATTTTTTTAGTTCCCGTGGCGCTCCAGCCACTCTACAATCTCAGGAAATTCCATAAAATGGGAGGCCTTTACCAGGATCGAATCCCCAGGCAGAAGAAGCAGCGGCAGGGCCGTAAGAAGCTCCGCTTTGGCAGCAAAATGCCTGCAGATCAGTCGGCCTTCCGGATCCTTTGCCTGTACGCCCTTTACCAATTCCCGGGAAAGCTCGCCTACGGCAAAGATGGCGTCGATCTGATCGTCTGCCGCATGGCAGCCCACGTTATAATGGAGCAGCTTTTCGTTTTCGCCAAGCTCGCCCATATCGCCCAGAATGGCTACCTTCCGTCCCAGGGCGTTGGTCAGAACGTCCAGGGAAGCCGCCATGGATACCGGGTTGGCGTTGTAGCAGTCGTCCAGAATATCCCATTTCTCCGTATGAATCAGATGATTGCGTCCGCTGACCGGCTTCAGCGCCTCGATTCCGGCCTGAATCTCGCGGAGCGTCAGTCCCAGCGCCAGACCCACGGCTGTACCTGCCAGCGCGTTATAGACCATGTGGTGGCCCGGAATCGGAATCAGCGCGGTAAAACGGCCCGCTTTTGTCACGAAGTCGCAGCGACTGCCGCCCAGTCCCAGATTTTCCACATGCTCTGCATAGAGATCCAGAGAAGAATCCAGCCCAAAGAAGGTCGGCTTTGGCGTCCGGGACTTCAGGGTAATCAGCTTGTCGTCGTCGCCGTTTACAATAATCTGAGCGCCGGGCATGGCCTGTTCAAACATCTCGGTTTTGGCCTTCAGAATGCCGTCCCGGGTTTTCAGATTCTCCAGATGGCAGAGACCGATATTGGTCAGCACGCAGACCGTGGGCTTTGCCATGCGGGCAAGCCGGGTCATCTCCCCGAAGTCGCTGATTCCCATCTCCAGGACAGCCGCCTCGTGCTCCTCGCGGATACGGAAAATGGTCAGGGGCAGGCCGATTTCGTTGTTGAAATTGCCTTCGGTTTTCAGTACGTGAAAATGCTGTCCCAGAATGGAGGCAATCATTTCCTTGGTACTGGTCTTGCCCACGCTGCCGGAGATTCCCACCACCGGTATGGTCAGGGTACTGCGGTAATAGGCGGCAAGATCTTTTAGGGCCTTCAGTGTGGAAGCTACCTGGATATAAGGTCCGGCCGGATGCTCCGGCGCGTCCTCACAGAGTACACAGGCAGCGCCCTTGGCGAAGACGGCAGGGATAAAGCTGTGGCCGTCCACACGCTCGCCCTTAACGGCGGCAAAGAGAAAGCCCGGCTCCACCTTCCGGCTGTCGATGACAACGCCTGTGACTTCGACGGATTTTAAGCCGTCATCTCCCACATAGGTGCCGCCGCAGGCGCTTGCGATTTCAGCTAAAGACATATGCTTCATCATCTATACCTCGTTATGCTTCAGAGAAACCCGGATAAGCTCCTCACACAGATCCTCAAAGGACATACCCAGAGCGGCAGCCTCCTGGGGCAGCAGGCTGGTGGGGGTCATGCCCGGCAGGGTGTTGGCCTCCAGACAGTACATTTCCAGGGTCTCTGTATCCAGCATGAAGTCCATGCGGGCGTAGGAGCGCATGCCCAGGGCTTCAAATACCATCTCTGCGTAGTGCTGCATCTTTTTGGTCAGCTCTTTGGGCAGGTCTGCCGGGCAGGTCTCGATGGTGCTTCCGGCCTGGTATTTATTTTTGTAATCATAGAAGCCGTGAATCGGGGCAATTTCGATAATCGGGTATGCTTTGCCGTCCACGACGCCCACGGAAAACTCGCGGCCGGACACAAACTGCTCAATGATAACGTCGTCTCCGAAGGAGTAGGCGTCGTCAAGGGCCTGCGGAAGATCCTCCGGCTTTTCTACCCGGTAGGTTCCCACGCTGGATCCGCCGCAGGTGGTTTTGACCATGCAGGGATAGGGTACAGACGCCGGGTCAATCTGCTGGCCGTTTTTCGCGGTGATGCCCTTCGGGGTCGGGATTCCGGCCATGCGGAACAGCTGCTTGGACAGACTCTTGTCCATGGCGATGGCGCTGCTCCGGTAATCGGTGCCGGTGTAGGGAATGCCCATCAGGTCAAAAGTAGCCTGCACGCGGCCGTCCTCGCCGTTGGCTCCGTGGAGTCCCAGGAACACGATGTCGGCCATGTCGCAGAGCGTCAGTACATTGGGGCCAAACAGGCTCTTGCCGCCGTCCTTGCGGAGCTCCTTCAGGTGGGACAGATCCGGCTGCTCGGCAGAAATGGCAGTCACATCCTTATCCCACTCCACATCCGCTTTAAAAATCGTTTCGTCGATGGGCAATCCGCCCTCGTAGCCCAGGTACAGATCCACGAGAATTACGTCGTGGCCTTTCTTTTTCAGCGCGCGGTAAATATTGCTTCCGGAAATCAGGGACACATCACGCTCGGTGCTGGTTCCTCCGGCTAAAACTACTATTTTCATAATATCCTCCTAAATTGCGGAATCACTTTCATTACAGCAATGCCTTATTTTTATCCAGCATGGCCTGAATCTTCTGCTGGGTATAAGCGCCCAGGAATTTTTTCTCCTCTTTGGAAAGCTCGGAAACCAGAATCGGCTCGCCGTACTCCAGAATCACATGGCAGCGGCGGATAAAAGGGATATGATTTTCAAAGATCTCCGCGGAATTGGTGATGGCCATGGGAATGATGGGACAGCCTGTCTTTTCTGCCATCTTCATGCTTCCTTCCTTAAAGGGCAGAAGCTCGTCGTGATGGTTGCGGGTACCCTCCGGGAAAATACAGATGGAGATTCCGTTTTTAATATATTCGATTCCCTTGAGAATCGTTTTCAGTCCGGCCTTGATATCATCCCGGTCCAGGAACAGACAGTACAGGTTTTTCATCCAGTCCCGTAAAAGCGGATACCGAAGCATTTCCACCTTGGCCACATAGCCCGTAAGGCGGGGGCAGCGGGCGTAGGTCATAACGACGTCAAAATAGCTGCGGTGGTTGCCCACATAGAGAACGGCCCGATCCTTCGGTACATGCTCCTCGCCGATGATGGTAAGCTTTACGCCGGTCATGAACATGATTAGCTTAAACGCGCCCTGCACCAGGCGAAGAGAACTGTAGTCCTTCCATTTCTGGTTAAATTTTCCAATTACCCACTCGATGAGCAGCACCGGGATTCCCAGAATCAGAAAGCCGAATAAAACAAGGGCCACCAGTATTAATCGAATCATAAAGGCCTCCTATCGTCCGAACAGCTCCGTCATCTGACGAAGTCCGCCGGCCATGCCGGAATTTAAGCTTCCCTCGCGGAACCGCCATTCCCAGTTATGTTCTGCGGTTCCCGGTGTATTCATGCGGCAGTCGCTGCCCACCTTCAGGAGATCCTGTACCGGGAAAATCGCGTACCGGGCGATGGTACCCAGACAGATACGGATAAAGTCCCAGCTGACGCTGGAGGCGTCTGTGTTCATATAACGGCGTACTTTATCACGGGCGTAATCGCTCGTATGCTGGTACCAGCCCACCGTGGTGTCGTTGTCGTGGGTTCCGGTGTAGCAGATACAGTTGCGGGTATCAAACTGATGGGGCAGGAAGCTGCTCTCGCCGCCCTCAAAGGCGAACTGGAGAATCCGCATGCCCGGGAAACCAAACTGATCCCGGAGCGCTGTGACCTCCGGAGTAATCAGACCCAGATCCTCCGCAAAAATGGGCAGGTCGTCGCCCAGCTCCTTCTGAATAGCCAGGAACAGTTCCGCACCCGGTCCCTTCTTCCACTCGCCGGTCATGGCGGTCTCTGCGTCTGCCGGAATCTCCCAGTAGGCCTCGAAGCCCCGGAAATGGTCGATGCGGACGTAATCCACCTGGTCGAGCTGGTGCTTTACCCGGCGGATCCACCAGCGGTAGCCCTTTTTTTTGTGCTCCTTCCAGTCATAGAGGGGATTGCCCCATTTCTGGCCGGTGGCGCTGAAATAGTCGGGGGGAACTCCGGCTACGGAAGAGGGATAGCCCTTGGTATCCACCTGGAACAGACGGCGGTTGGCCCAGACGTCTGCGCCATCGGGGGATACGAAGATGGGAATATCGCCTACGATGGCGATTCCCTTATCGTTGGCATAGCGCTTCAGGGTATGCCACTGGGTATAAAACATAAACTGCAGGAAGGCCTGGTAGTGGATTTGATCCTTCAGCTCTTTCTCCCAGAAGATCCGGTTCTGTCGATCCAGATTCCGCAGGGATTCCGGCCATTTGGTCCAGGAAAGACCGTCCTGTTCGTCCCTCAGGGCCATGTACAGGCAGTAATCTGCCAGCCAGTCCTCATTGTCCTGGCAGAAGGTATCGTAGTCCTTCTGAAGCTCCTTGTTCTCAGAATGGGCAAAGCACTCATAGGCCTTCTGATAGAGCGGGTATTTATATTCCCGTACCCGGTCATAGTCTACCCGGTCCGGGTTGAAATCAGGAAGCTGCGACAGGTCAGCCTGCTCCAGAAGTCCGGCCTTCAAAAGCAGCTCCGGGCTGATGAGCAGCGGTTCCCCCGCAAATACGGAATATCCCTGATAGGGGGAATTTCCGAAGGAAGTGATGGGTACCATGGGCAGGATCTGCCACAGGTGCTGACCGCTTTCCGCGAGAAAATCTATAAAATCATAGGCACCCTTTCCGAAATCACCGATTCCGTACGGAGAGGGAAAGGAAGTGGGGTGAGCCAGAACGCCGCTGTACCGGTAGTTGACCGGATCCTCGGCGGTAGTCATTTTTAAACGCATAATAATCCTCCTTGGGGTGGAAATCCACCTTCCGCTATTATAATAAAAAAGCCGTGAAAAAACAAGGATTAAGGGGGCATTTATTTCCATAAGATAAAGATAAGATAGAGATAAGTATAGAGAAAGGATGGAAATACCATGAAGTGGAAACGAAGAATGCCGACAGCTCTGGCGCTGCTGCTTATCCTCCCCCTCACCGCCTGCAAAATGCAGGCCAACGCCACCAAAAAGCTCTCGGATCTGGACTACGTCATCGTATCGGGCCGGGAGCTGCCGAAAGAACTCTACGACATTTTAGAGGAAAAGAAGACAGAGAGCTTCAAGCTCACCTACGAGGAGGACGACAGGCTGTATCTGTGCGTGGGGTACGGACAGCAGGAGAGCGGCGGCTACAGTATTGCCGTGAACGACCTGTATTTGACAGAAAATGCCATTTATTTCGACACCAGCCTTATCGGCCCGGGGCCGGAGGAGGCAAAGGGGGAGGTTAGCTATCCCTATCTGACCGTGCAGACAAAGTACCTGGATAAACCGGTGGTATTTCAGTGAGGCCGCGCATAGACTGAATAGAAAGAACGAGGAGGCAGAGTATGGAACTTGTCCGCAGAACTATCCGTATGACCAGACAGAAGGGAAAAGCCGTCAGTCAGATCACACTGGATGACGATTATAATATTTCGGAGACCATGCCGGACGTGAATTTGATCATTCAGGAAAAAGGAAAGCTGGAAATCGGGGAAATCCGGGCGGAAAATGGCCGTGCCCTGATTCGGGGCGAACTGCAATTCCAGGTGCTCTATCTGGACGATCTGGAGGAGGGCGGCCTACATAGTATCCGGGGTAAAATTCCCTTTAAGGAGAGTATGAACGTGGAGACAGCCCGGGACGGCGACAGTCTGCGGCTGAACAGCACCCTGGAGGATCTTTCCGCGGTTCTCATCAATTCCCGGAAAATGGGCATCAAGGCCGTGGGTACCCTGGAGCTGATTGTGGAGGAACTGGCGCAGGAAGAGATGACCACCGGTCTGGAGGGCGGCGAGGAGGCGGAAATCCGCACCATTCACCGGACGGCTGCCGCCCTGACTGTCCAGAAAAAGGACACCTGCCGGGTCAAGGACGAAATCATTCTCCCGGCCAATAAGCCGAATATCAAAGAACTTATCTGGCAGGACGTGTCCTTACGCTCCACAGAGCTTCGACCCGGCGAGGACGAGATTCTCATGAAGGGCGAGCTGGTGGTGTTTATCCTCTACGAGAGCGAGGACGGGGAGCAGAAGACGGGATGGCTGGAGCAGACCATCCCCGTTAGCAGCCGGATCGACGTGAGCGGAAGCCATGAGGGCGCGGCCGCGAATCTGACAGTAGCCCTGGGAAATGCGGATCTGGAGGTGAAGCCCGATTACGACGGAGAACTGAGGGTGCTCCATATAGACGCAGTGCTGAACCTGGATATCCGCATGTACGAGGAAGAGGGCATGGATCTCATCGCCGACCTGTACAGCCTGAAAAAAGAGCTGTTTCCGGAAAAGGAAGAGACGCCTTACGAGCGGCTTCTTATCAGCAGTACCTCCCGGTGTCGGGTGGCGGGCCGCATCGCCACGGAGCATCCGGAAATGCAGATTCTCCAGATCTGTCACAGCAGCGGCGAGGTGAAGCTGGATGAGGTAAGCATCGCGGAACAGGGACTCCTGGTGCAGGGCGCGCTGCAGGTGGAGGTGCTCTACATCACCTCCGACGACAGCCATCCTTTCCTCTGCCGGAAGGAGGCTCTTCCCTTTGAGCAGCTCATCGAGGTGCCGGGCATGACGAAGGACAGCGTCTGGTATCTGGACAGTGCCCTCGATCAGCTGGCGGTGGATATGGTCAGCGGCACAGAGCTGGAAGTTAAGGCCGTGGTGATTTTAAGCGTCCTGGTGCTGGCCCGGGAGCGGGCTGCCCATGTGGCGTCTGTGACCGAGGCGCCGCTGGATACGGAAAGTCTGAAAGCGTTACCGGCCTTCGTGCTCTATGTGGCGCAGCCCGGGGACACCCTCTGGGACATCGCCAGGGAGTATCATAGCACCGAAAAACGCATCTGCGAGATCAACGGCTGCGCTCTGGAGGATGTGCACCCCGGGCAGAAGCTGATTTTGATAAAAGAAGTGTAATAAAAAAGGAAAATGAGAAGCAATGAGGGGGAAAGATTTCTTGCATTTTTCCCCCATCTTTGTTATACTTGTGTATACAAAAAACACAGGAAGTACAATACTATGGATAAGATGCAGTTAAAGGCACTGGCAAAGATTAATCTGGGTCTGGACGTGCTCCGAAGACGGGAGGACGGCTACCACGACGTAAGGATGATCATGCAGACAGTGCGTATTTTTGATCGTCTTGCGCTGGTGAAGCAGGACAAAGAAGGAATCCGGGTCAGAACGAATCTCTATTATCTGCCCGCCAATGAAAATAATTTGGTATATAAGGCTGCGAATCTGCTGTTTGAGGAATTTGATATCCGGGGCGGACTTTCCATTGACCTGAAAAAATACATTCCGGTGGCAGCGGGCATGGCAGGAGGAAGCTCCGACGCGGCGGCCGTTCTGTACGGGCTGAACCGCATGTACGGGCTGGGACTTTCCCAGGAGCAGCTCATGGAGCGGGCCGTGAAAATCGGCGCCGATGTGCCTTATTGTATCATGCGCGGCACAGCACTGGCCGAGGGCATCGGAGAGAAGCTGACTCCATTGCCACCCATGCCGCCCTGCAATATTCTGGTGGCCAAGCCCGGGATCAGCGTATCGACCAAATACGTCTACGAGAATCTGCACGCCAATGATTTGAAGCCGGAGCAGCACCCGGATATCGACGGGATTCTGGACGCCCTGAAGAAGCAGGATCTCCGGAGTATGGCAGAGTGCCTGCGGGACGGCAATGTGCTGGAGACCGTGACTGCGGAGGCCTACCCGGTCATCAGCAGGTTAAAAGCGACCATGGAGGAGAACGGAGCGGCTGTGGCCCTGATGAGCGGCAGCGGCCCTACCGTGTTCGGCATTTATGAGGATCGGATGCAGGCCCGCAGAGCCATGGCGGCCATCAGGAAGAGCCGTCTGGCGAAGCAGCTGTTTCTGACCACACCGTATAATAACAACAGGAGGAATGGCTGATGAGTCAGGAAATAAGCGCAACTATGAACGAATATCTTCCGCTGCGGGATGTGGTATTTCAGACCCTGCGGCAGGCGATTTTAAGAGGCGAGCTGGAGCCGGGCGAGCGTCTGATGGAGATTCACCTGGCCGATCGGCTGGGCGTAAGCCGGACGCCGATCCGGGAGGCCATAAGAAAGCTTGAACTGGAGGGGTTGGTGGTCATGATCCCGAGACGGGGAGCCATCGTGGCCAGCATCACCGAGAAGGATCTGAAGGATGTGCTGGAGGTGCGCCGGACTCTGGAGATCATGGCGGCGGAGATCGCCTGTGACCGGATTACGCCGGAGCTTCTGCAGGATCTGGCAGAGGCCGGAGAGGAATTCCGGAAGCTCAAGGATTCCGAAGATTACACCAGCCTGGCGGCGGCGGACGTGAAGTTCCACGATGTCATTTACGCGGCCACGGACAATCAGCGCCTCATCAGCATCCTGAACAATCTGCGGGAGCAGATGTACCGCTACCGGCTGGAGTACTTAAAGGATACGGACAGCCATGAGAAGCTGGACGGCGAGCATCAGGCCATCTACGAGAATATCAAGAATGGCGACAAAGAGGCTGTATGCGCCATGGTAGGCCAGCACATCGACAATCAGAAGATAGCGATTCTGGCAGCCATCCGGGAAAATGAGAAGAAGAAAGCGGAAAAAGCGTAAAAATCGCGTATAAGATACAGCGAAACAGGGCATCCTCTGGAAAATCAGAATGCAGAAAGGATTTTCGGAAGACGCCATGACCAGAGAAAACAGAAAACAATTCAGAGAAGATATCGAAACTTATGTCAGAAGACATGGGGAGCTTGTACTGCTCCTGCTGGCGCTGCTCATGGGCGCGGCGGGTACCTGCCTGTACGGTATTTACGCGCGGGAACCGGAGCCTGTCCGTGTGGAGCAGACAGCCTGGTGGGGCGGCCTGTACCCGGAGTATTGTATGCCTGGGGTTGGGGATAAGGCAGTGCGGATCCGGTTTCGATATCTCACATTTTTCAATAAAGAGCCAGAGGCTTATATAGGAGAAACAGATGAATGATTTAAGAGAGGCCCCGGTCGGCGTCTTCGATTCCGGAATCGGCGGCCTGACCGTGGCGCGGGAGATTATGCGCCAGATTCCCGGAGAGCGCATCGTATATTTCGGCGATACGGCCCGGGTTCCCTACGGAAGTAAGAGCGGTACGACCATCATCCGCTATTCCTGCCAGATAGCCAGATTCCTGCAGACCCGCGGCGTGAAGGTCATTGTGGTGGCCTGCAATACGGCCAGCGCTTACGCCCTGGAGGCATTGCAGCAGCAGGTGGATATTCCGGTCATCGGCGTGGTGCGTCCGGGAGCCCGTGTGGCGGCCAGAGAGAGTGTCGGTGGCAATATCGGTGTGATTAGCACGGCGGCAACGGCGGAAAGTCATATTTACCGGCAGTACATACAGAGCCTGCGGCCGGAGGCGAAGGTTTTTGAGAAGGCCTGTCCCCTGTTTGTGCCCCTGGTGGAGGAGGGCTGGCGGAAGGATCCGGTGACCCGCACCGTGGCGGAGCGCTACCTGCAGGAAATGAAGGATCGGAAGGTGGACACCCTGATCCTGGGCTGCACCCATTACCCGCTGCTGCGTTCCATGGTGGCGGACATCATGGGTCCGGATGTGGTGCTGGTGAATCCGGCCTACGAGACGGCTATGGAGCTGAAGCGGCTCTTACATGAACATCAGATCGAGAACCTGGGAGGCAGTAAGATCGAGGAAAACCCCTACGAATTTTTTGTCAGCGATCAGGCGGAGAAATTCCGGGCTTTCGCGGATTCCATTCTGCCCATCGATATTACGACGGCGAAGCAGGTTCCCATCGAGGAGTATTGATATGAAGAAAGAGATTCTGCTGAGTATCGCGGGCCTTCACATGGTAGACGAGGAGGGCGGCAATGTGGAGGTCGTCACGGCTGGCGATTATTACAACCGCGGCGGCAAGCATTACGTGATCTACGATGAAGTCGTGGAGGGCATGAACGGTCACATCAGCAATACGATTAAAATCGGGGAGAATTCCCTGGAGGTCTTGAAAAGAGGCCTGACCAACACGAGGATGGTCTTTGAAGAGGGAAAGAAAACCCTGACCCGCTATCAGACGCCCTTCGGGGTTCTGGATCTGGGGATCCTGGCCAGAGAGGTGAAGATCGAGGAGAGCGAGGAGGTCATCGACGTGGCTGTGGACTATGTGCTGGAGGTCAACGAAGAGCAGTTAGCCGAGTGCAACATCAAAATGAATATCCGGCCCCGGGAGGCGGGTAACCTTAGTCTATAAGAAAAGCACGAAAAAAGCAGGAGTTCCGAACCGGAACTCCTGCTTTGCTAATCACTGATTTACTTGTTGAAGAGACGCTTGAAGAAGCCTTTTTTCTTCTTCTCCGGTACTTCCAGTCCGCCGCGGGCGCTCTTGATCTCGGTGATGTAGATGCCGCTGACTACGACCTTGACTTCCTTCTTGACCGGAAGCAGTTCGAATACCTGAGCGTCACAGGCAAGGGTCATGATTCTGGGACCAACCTTGGCTTTGACGATGGGCATCTTGTTCCGGCGAAGAAGCTTCGGGGTCTGCTGAATCACCTGCTCCGGCAGGCCTGACTGGGACAGCCGCAGCTTTTTCTTGTCGATGATCAGCATGCTGACGGTCTGTGCTACCGCGTCCATCTGCTCCTTCTGGGCGATCTGACGGCGCTGTGCTTTTTTTCCTACAAAATAGAGAACCACCAGCGCTACAACCAGCACTACTAAAATTACAAGTAATATAATCGTAAGCTTAGACATAATTCCTTGTTCCTCCTAGGCATTTCACATGAGTGCTATTATAGCAGTTTTTATGGTAAAGTGCAAGGAAAAATGGTAACATATAGTGAACACCTATGACTGACAGAATAGACTGATAAAGGGAAACAGGAGACGCGCGTATGGAAATCATGATTGGGTTGGGACATTTTCTCATTCAGACAGCAAATTTCTGGATGGAGCATCTGCTATTTATAAATATCATACTGTCGATTGTGATCGTCTTTTTTGAGCGCCGGGATCCGAAAACCGTGTGGGCCTGGCTGCTGGTGCTGTATTTTATTCCGATTCTGGGCATTTTTCTATATTTTATCATCGGCTACGATTTTCATAAGCGACAGATGTTCCGGACCAAGGAGATCGAGGACGCCATGTACTCGGCGGTCAGAGGGCAGGAGGAGAGCATCTTCCGGGATGAATTCGCGCCCGGCGATCCCCGGCTTCGGAAGTTTTCGGACACAGTGCTGATGAACCTGGAGGCAGCAGACGCAGTTTACACGGCGGACAACGACGTGGAAATCTATACGGACGGCAAAGAGAAGTTCCGGGCGCTTTATCAGGAGATGGAACAGGCGGAGAAGTTCATTCACATTCAGTACTATATCATCCGGAACGATGAGCTCTGGCAGCCCTTTGAGGAGCTGCTGGCGCGGAAGGTGAAGGAGGGCGTGGAGGTCCGCCTGCTCTATGACAGCATGGGCTGCCGGAAGATGAGGCGCTCCGACTGGAAGCGTATCCGTTCTCTGGGGATCCAGGTGGGCGAGTTCTTCCCGGCCCTTCTCGGAAGTCTGCAGCTGCGTATTAACTACCGAAATCATCGGAAAATCGTAGTGATAGACGGAAGAACCGCTTTCGTGGGCGGCTTCAACATTGGCCGGGAATATCTGGGCCTGGATCCGAAATTCGGCTACTGGCGGGATACCCATCTGCGGATCCGGGGAAGCGCGGTGCTGGCCCTGCACATCCGGTTTATCCTGGACTGGAACTATGCAACCAAGCAGAATTTATTTGCCAGAGACAGCTATTTTACCTATCGTCCCGAAGAGAAGCCGGGAAATGAGGCCATCCAGATCATTTCCAGCGGCCCGGACTCCCGGTGGCAGAATATCCGCAACGTCTATCTGAAAATGATCAGCAAGGCCCGGAAAAGCATCCGTATCCAGACGCCCTATTTCATCCCGGACAGCGCGGTGCTGGACGCTCTGCGGATCGCAGCTATGTCCGGCGTAGACGTACAGGTGATGATTCCCTGCAAACCCGATCATCCCTTCGTGTACTGGGCCACCTATTCCTATATCGGCGACCTGCTGGCCGCCGGGGCCAAATGCTATACCTACGATAACGGCTTCCTGCACGCCAAGGGTATGGTGGTGGACGGCCTGGTGAGCTGCTACGGCACCGCCAATATGGATATTCGGAGTTTCAGGCTTAATTTTGAGGTCAATGCGGTCATTTACAGCGCGCGGGTGGCGCGCCGGATGGAAGAAATCTTCCGGGAGGATCTGAAGGTCTGCACTCAGGTAACAGAATACCTTTATGGAAGGCGTTCTTATCTGGTGCGGATAAAGGAACAGTTTTCCAGGCTGTTTTCGCCGGTTTTGTAAGGATTTAAGAAAGGTTTAAGAAGCCTTTTCTTGCCCGTGGACAGAAAATATGATATGGTAGGAAAAGCGGTATCCGTGTTCAGATAGACAGAGGGGAGTTTGACTTCGGATTCGGACAAAGAATAAGAGGAGAATATACAATGAAAAAGAAATGGATTGCGGCGGCACTGGTGTGCGCACTGGCATTGACAGGCGGCTGTGGAAAGAGTAAGAGCTCAGATGCGAGCGACAGTGGCACCGGCAGCACGGCCTCCGGCATCTCCGGACAGTACCCGGACAGCAGCATCACGAAGCTCGGTAACTACAAGGGCGTGGAGATCGCGGAGGCGGACGTGACGGTAAGCGACGACGAAGTTCAGAGCGAGATTGATAACCTGCTGGCTTCCAACCCGGTTTATCAGAAATTGGACAAGACCACGGTAGAGGACGGCGACTGGGTGAATATTGATTTCGTGGGAAAGAAGGACGGCGAGGCCTTTGATGGCGGTTCTTCTGACGAGGGCGGCTACGATCTGCAGATCGGCTCCGGTTCCTTCATCGACGGTTTCGAGGACGGTCTGATCGGCAAACAGGTAGGCGATAGCTTTGAGCTTCCGCTGACTTTCCCGGAGACTTACACGCCGAACCCGGATCTGGCGGGTCAGGACGTGGTTTTTGAGGTGACGGTCAACGCCATCGAGGAGCAGGTGGACGCAGAGTGGAACGATGAGTTTGTGCAGGCGAATACGGATTATCAGACGGTAGACGAGTATGTGGAGGCCACAAAAGCCAGCCTGCAGGAACAGAAGGATTCCGACAAGGCTTATTATGTAATGCAGGCCATTGTGGACGATTCCGAGTTCGAGTGCGCGGACAGCGATGTGCAGTCGCTGGTGGATACCCAGAAGCAGCAGTATGAGCAGTACGCGTCCTATTTTGGTATGAGCCTGGATGATTTTCTGAGCAACAACGGCATGACCGACGAGAAGCTGGAGGAGAACGCCAGATTCCAGATCAGCTGCACCCTGGCCATCGACGCCATCGGTAAGGCTGAGAACATGACCGTATCCGACGAGGAGTACCAGAGCGGCCTGGAGGAACTGGCAAACCAGTATGGCGCAGAGTCCGGCGAGGCCTTCGAGGAGCAGTACGGCAAAGAGGACGTCGAAAACAGTATTCTGTATGATAAGATCATGGATTATGTAGTAGACCAGGCAGTCGTAAAATAAATCAGAAAATGACAGAAAATGTAAGGCGCTTCCGAATGTCGGAGGCGTCTTATTTGTCATGCAATAGGAAATTCCTATGGAATCACCTATTGCATAACAAATATTATCGCACTGCGGCGGCGAGGTAGTATGTCGCTTAGGCGACCCGCCGCAGGCAAGCAGAGCTTGCAAAGATGCGCACTCGGCGCAGTGGTAGATGGTTGCTGAAGCAACCGCGCCTCGGCGCGAGAATGTGCCAATGGCACATTCTTTCTTGTAAATAACTTGACAAATACGCCCATCTGTCATACCTTTACAGAGGAAGACAAATGATAATATTTCTCAATAAAACAAAAGTAAAAGAGGCAGAGTATGACATTAAGAGAATTACCGATCGGGAAGACCGCCACCATCGTCTCCGTAGGGGGAGAAGGCGAGTTGAGACAGCATTTTCTGGATATGGGACTGATTCCCCAGGGCGAGGTAACCATGGTGAAACTGGCCCCCATGGGCGATCCCATGGAGCTTCGGATCCACAGTTACGAGCTGACCCTGCGGTTGGCGGACGCGGAGAAAATCGAGATTGAAAATATCCGGGACGCGAAAGAACAGAAGCCCAAAGTAAAATGGGAAGTTATCGATCATCCGGGTCTCGGCGAAGGTGGAAAGTATCATTTTAAAGAGACAGAAAATCCCCTTCCGGAGGGAACGCTGCTGACCTTTGCGCTGGCAGGCAACCAGAATTGCGGTAAGACCACCCTGTTTAATCAGCTTACCGGATCCAGTCAGCATGTGGGCAATTTCCCGGGCGTGACTGTGGACCGGAAGGATGGCGCTATCCGTGGAAAAGAAAATACCCTGGTGACCGATTTACCGGGTATCTATTCCATGTCTCCCTATTCCAGCGAGGAGATTGTGACCCGAAACTTTGTATTGAATGAGCATCCGAAAGGAATCATCAATATCGTGGACGCCACGAATATTGAGCGGAACCTGTATCTGACCATGCAGCTTATGGAGCTGGATATTCCCATGGTACTGGCTTTGAACATGATGGACGAGGTGCGGGAAAATGGCGGCTCCATCCTGATTAACCGTATGGAGGAGATGCTGGGTATTCCGGTGGTTCCCATTTCAGCCGCGAAAAACGAGGGTATCGACGAACTGGTGTCTCATGCCCTGCATGTGGCCAAATATCAGGAGCGTCCCCAGGAAATCGACTATTGCGACGCCAATGAGGACGGCGGCGCGGTACACCGCTGCTTGCACGCCATCATGCATCTGATCGAAGATCACGCCAGAGAAGCGCAGATTCCTGTGCGGTTCGCGGCGTCCAAGCTGGCAGAGGGCGACAAGCTGATTCTGGAAGCGCTGCACCTGGATCAGAATGAGAAAGAGATGCTGGAGCATATCGTAACCCAGATGGAGACCGAGCGTGGCCTGGATCGGGCGGCGGCCATTGCCCATATGCGGTTTGACTTTATCGAGAGCGTCTGCGATGAGACGGTAGTAAAGCCTCATGAGAGTAAGGAGCACCTGCGCAGCGTACAGATTGACCGGATTCTGACGGGCAAATATACAGCCATTCCCTGCTTTGTGGGAATCATGGGACTGGTCTTTTACCTGACCTTCGGCGTCATCGGCGCGTTTTTATCCGGGCTGCTGGATCAGGGCATTACGGCGCTGGGAACTGCCGTGGATCACTGGCTGACGGCAGGCGGAGCCAGCGATGTCATCCATTCCCTTGTGATTGATGGTATCTTTAACGGCGTGGGCAGTGTCTTAAGCTTCCTGCCGATCATCGTAACGCTGTTCTTTTTCCTGTCCCTGCTGGAGGACAGCGGCTATATGGCCCGGGTAGCCTTTGTCATGGACAAGCTGCTCCGGAAAATCGGCCTGTCCGGACGGAGCATTGTCCCCATGCTGGTGGGTTTTGGCTGTACAGTCCCGGGCGTCATGGCCAGCCGCACCCTGCCCTCTGAGCGCGACCGGAAAATGACCATTCTGCTGACGCCCTTTATGAGCTGCTCCGCAAAGCTTCCCATCTATGGCTTCTTTGCGGCGGCCTTTTTCCCGGGGAAAGCGGCTCTGGTGATGATAGCCCTGTATTTTGGCGGAATCGTGATGGGAATTCTGATGGCGCTGCTGCTGCGTCACACCATGTTCAGCGGCGAGGCGGTGCCCTTCGTTATGGAGCTGCCCAATTATCGTCTGCCGGGAGCGAAGAATGTGGGCCATCTTTTGTGGGACAAGGCAAAGGATTTTCTGCAGCGCGCCTTTACGGTAATCTTTATGGCGACGCTGGTGATCTGGTTCCTGCAGACCTTTGATCTGCACCTGACCCAGGTGACAGATTCCCAGAACAGTATCCTGGCACATGTGGCAGGAGTTATCGCGCCGATCTTTAAGCCCATGGGCTTTGGCGACTGGCGGATTTCCACGGCCCTGATTACAGGCTTTCTGGCAAAGGAGAGCGTGGTATCGACCCTGTCGATTCTGTTCGGCGGAACAGAGGCGCTGATGAGCCTTCTGACGCCGCTGGCCGTTGTGAGCCTTCTGACCTTCTGCCTGCTCTATACGCCCTGCGTGGCAGCCATTGCCTCCATTAAGCGGGAGCTGGGTGGAAAATGGGCTGTGGCAGTTGTGGTTCTTCAGTGCGTAATTGCCTGGATAGCGGCATTCGCAGTACATACGGTGGGGATGCTGGTGTGATGTTGTATACAATGTACTATCATTCCCCACTGGGAGGAAAAAATAAAATATGAGTTTTTTGTTGGGTATTATTTATCTTTCTTTTATCAGCCTGGGACTGCCGGACGCTCTGCTGGGTTCGGCATGGCCGAATATGTATCCGGAGTTTCAGGTTCCGGTGTCTTATGCAGGTATGATTTCCATTCCCAGACCATTGCGTTTGGAACGATTTTGTCCAGCTTGCAAAGTGATCGCCTCACCAAACGCTTTGGAACGGGTAAGGTGACGGCGGCGAGTGTGGGGATTACCGCACTGGCGCTGTGGGGCTTTTCCGTCAGCCACAGCTTTCTCCAGCTGTGTTTATGGGCGATTCCCTATGGACTGGGAGCAGGAAGCGTCGACGCTTCCCTGAATAATTATGTGGCGCTGCATTATGCCAGCAAGCATATGAGCTGGCTGCATTGTATGTGGGGAGTGGGAACGACGCTGGGCCCCTACATCATGGGAGCGGTGCTTACCGGCGGAGCCGCGTGGAATATGGGATATCGGGTTATGTCGCTGCTGCAGATGGTACTTACAGCAGTTTTGATCATCAGTCTCCCCAAGTGGAAGGAAGAGAATCCTGCAGGAGAGGAAGCAAAGGGTGGGAAACCGCTCACCTTCAGGGAAATTATATCGATTCCGGGGGCAAAGGCAATCATACTTTGTTTTTTCTGCTATTGCGCTGTCGAGCAGACAACGATGCTTTGGGCAAGCAGCTATCTGAATCTTGCAAAAGGAATCGACGCCAAAACAGCTGCCTCCTTTGCCGGAATGTTTTGTATCGGGATTACCGTCGGACGTGGAATCAACGGTTTTATAGCTATGAAATGGAAGGATGAACAGATGGTCCGTATGGGCGAGGGGATTATACTGATGGGAATTCTGGTAATGCTGCTGCCCCTGGGAAATCTTGCGTCCCTGATTGGATTTTCCCTGGTTGGTTTGGGGTGTGCGCCTATATATCCCTGTATTATCCACTCTACACCGGAATATTTTGGAGCAGAACGTTCGCAGGCCATGATAGGAGTCCAGATGGCAAGCGCCTATGTCGGCATCTGTCTGATGCCGCCCTTCTTTGGTCTGCTTGCAAATCATATATCGATCCGGATACTTCCTCTATACTTGCTGCTTTTTCTTGTGATTATGGGAGTAATGTATGAATTGTTGAATAAGAAATAAGAAAAGGGCTGCCGCACGAAAAAAACTTAAATTCGTGCGGCAGCCCCTTTGCTTAACGGTTTACATAATTTAGAATCACTGCCAGCGCCAGCATATGCACCGGATAAAATCCATAGCACAGATACTGGAAGGGCTTGCTGTGATAGCCCTGTCGTCCGCGGTACAGCCAGATGGGAATCAGTGCCAACAGCGCCAGTCCCTGCTGACAGATCTCAAATTCGTTTCCAAACAGGTGAATGGGATACATCAGACCACCCAGCATCTCCACATTGACCCAGTAAAGCGCAAGGAGCTGTCCCAGCAGACACCACCATTTCCGTCCGCGGAAAAAATAGAAAATAAATACGGTCAGTATGCCTGCGCCGTAGTAATCAACCATGCCCAGGGTTCCAAGTATCGTCCAGGTTACCGTGACCAGGGCCGCCACAAGCAGGTACAGCCAGGTTTTCTGCTTTTTGCGTACGGCTTCCATCAGATGAACGCCGAGAAGAGCCAGAAGCAATGTCCAGATTACGTTCTGGTGAACCGGATAAAACCAGGTTCCGCCGTACATCAGATCAAAGGGGATCTCAGAGAGAACCGCGAATAACAGCAGACGCTGGGCGTATTTTTTAAAATTGTGGGTGTGAAAATATCCTTCCACCGCCATAAACGCAAAGATGGGAAAGGCCAGTCTTCCGGCGCAGGTCAGCCAGTCCTGAGACGGAAGAAGCGTAGCCCAGAGATGATCCATCAGCATCAGCGTCATGGCAAGGATATGCAGCGCCGCGGCGCTTAAGTCGTGATTTTTTTTCATTTACTACCTCAGAATGATTGGGAATTTTATAATCTGGCAGCAATCTGTCTGGCCACGTAGACTCCGCTTGCGGAAGCGTGGGACAGAGAATGGGTAATACCACTTCCGTCGCCGATGATATATAAGCCTTCGTGACAGGTCATAAGATTGTGATCCAGCTCGACCTCCATATTGTAGAATTTTACTTCTACGCCATACAGCAGGGTATCGTCGTTGGCGGTTCCGGGCGCAATCTTATCCAGCGCGTAAATCATTTCGATAATACCGTCCAGGATTCGCTTCGGAAGAACCAGGCTTAAGTCTCCCGCCGCGGCGTTTAAGGTGGGCACGGTAAAGGATTCGCTGATTCTTTCCGGAGTACTTCTGCGGCCCCGGATCAGATCGCCGAAGCGCTGGACAATGACCCCGCCGCCCAGCATATTGCTTAATCTCGCGATGCTTTCTCCGTATCCGTTGGAATCCTTGAAGGGCTCTGAGAAATGCTTTGCGACCAGTAACGCGAAGTTGGTATTATTGGTCTGCTTGGCCGGATCCTCATAGCTGTGTCCGTTTACGGTGACAATTCCGTTGGTGTTCTCGTTTACGACTTCCCCCTTGGGATTCATACAGAAGGTGCGCACCAGATCCTCGTATTTGGAGGTACGGTACACAATCTTGCTTTCATATAATTCGTCTGTCAGATGGGAGAAAATTCCGGCGGGAAGCTCCACACGCACGCCGATATCCACGCGGTTGGAATTGGTATGGATATTCAGATCACGACATACCTGCTCCATCCATTTGCTGCCGCTCCGTCCTGCGGAAATTACACATTCTTTTCCCTCATAACAGGAATCCCCGTGATAGATCCGATATCCCTGTTCCAGCTTTTCCACCTTATTGATAAAGCAGTTAAAATGAAAATCCACGTTCTTTTTCAGATGATCATATAAATGCTCCAGAACAATATAGTTAATATCCGTTCCCAGGTGTCGGACAGAAGCGTCCAAAAGATGCAGGCCATTTTGCATACAGCTGGTTTTCAGACTGGAGCCGGCAGTGGTATACAGCTTTGTTCCCTCGCCGCCGAAGGCCAGATTAATCTTGTCTACATATTCCATCAATTCCAGGGCGGACTTTTTCCCGATATACTCATACAAAGTACCGCCAAAATCGTTGGTGATATTGTATTTTCCGTCTGAGAATGCCCCTGCGCCGCCAAAGCCACTCATGATAGAACAGTTTTTGCAGTGAATACAGGATTTGATTTTATCGCCGTCAATAGGACAGTGGCGTTTTTTTAATTCATTTCCCATTTCAAAAACAGCAATCCGTAAATCCGGTCTTTTTTCCAATAATTCATATGCAGTGAAGATACCTCCCGGCCCTGCTCCTACAATCAA
>CABIXM010000021.1:56039-57026 GCA_902362725.1 Clostridiaceae bacterium
GTCTTCGATATAACCACAGTCACATCGGAAGATTCTGTCCGAAAGTTTTAAATCTTTCCTGACAGCTCCGCAACAGTGACAAGTTTTAGATGATGGATACCATCTGTCTACTACACGAAGTTCAATTCCGCTTTCCTTGCATTTAGCCTGAAGTTTTGTTCTAAATTCACAAAACTTCTGCGAAGCAACTGCCTTTGATAGATGTTTGTTCTTCATCATTCCTGATACGTTTAAATCTTCAATCGTTATATAAGATGGTTTGGTTTTCACTATCTCTGCAATTGTTTTGTTGATATAGTCCGTACGGATACTGTCTATTTTATGATGAAGTTTCTGTACCTTGAGTTTTTGTTTCTGTATATTCGCTCTTTGAGTGGACTCTCCTTTCTTTAAATTTTCATACTTTCGAGAAAGACTTCTCTGTTCTCGAATAAGCTGTTTTTCAAGTTTCTTTAATTTTGCAGATTTGTTAATGTTCTTATAAGTTTTACCATTAGAAACAATGGCAAAATCCTTTAATCCAAGGTCAATGCCAATTCCTTCCTTTGAATGATTGGCTATTTTGTTATTTGGAATTTCTATAAGAACGGAAACATAGTATCTGTCAGCTTTTATTGAAACATGACCGCTTTTAATCACATACCCGTCTTTGGTCGTAGGAAAGTATCCTTTTTCTTTCATACGAACCCAACCAAGTGATGGAATATTCATTCTGTGTCTTTCGCATCGACAATCCTTTGGATTATTCTTTACGAAATACATCTTCACATCAGATTTTCCTTTCTTTTTAAAATTAGGAAAAGCACTTTGATGTTTGAAAAACCTGGTAAATGCGACACATCCATTTTCGATTGAACGCTTTACAGATTTTGAACTGACTTCCTTAATCCATAATTTATCTGGATTTTGGGGAAGATACTCATTGTTCAGCCAGACACTAAAACTTTTACCACTCATAAACTTTTCTCCATTGTCATGAAGTTCTTT
>CABIXM010000022.1 GCA_902362725.1 Clostridiaceae bacterium
TCTTATATG
Organism: Clostridiaceae bacterium; assembly: GCA_902362725.1. Classification (GTDB taxonomy): domain Bacteria; phylum Bacillota; class Clostridia; order Lachnospirales; family Lachnospiraceae; genus Laedolimicola; species Laedolimicola ammoniilytica. The sequence continues at coordinate 10 of CABIXM010000022.1, forward strand.
CTTGTAAGTACATAATTTTTGCAGTCATGACACAAGAAAAGCTCCCTCACAGGAAGGAGCTTTGTCTACAGTCTGAAATGAACTGTTATAATAATGACAGTTCATTTTTTTAAGGAGTATTCTGGTTATGATTCCTTCCTATTGCGCCATTGGTATCTTTTTTGGCATCTTCTGGGGTGTCTGTGTTCTCTGCCTGCGTTCTGGCCGTCTGTCCTTTTCCAAGGCGGAGCTTCTGGTGTTTTACCTGTTTTCACGAATCGTGCCCGTTTTTATGCAGGAGCATATCGCGGCGCGGAGCCTGCTGTGCCTGCTCCTGGAATGGATCCTGATCGGCGTTCTCACAGCTGTATGCCGCAAAAGAGAAGCAGCTGGACGGCGTATGCTCGCCTTTTACCTGTTTCAACCGGCTTCGATATTCTGTATTCTGGAAGGAATGGTTTCCGGTCTGTATCTGGTTTTCCTGTTTTTTATGGCAGTTTTGGCATTGGAACATCTGATTCGTCCACGCGACGGGAGACTTCTGAGCTTTTGGCCAGAATATCTGTCCGGCTGTATCGGGATTTACTGTACGGGATGGTCTGTTTTGCTTTTTCACGGACGTGCATCCCTGTTATCGGGCGTCGGAAATGTTCTTCTGGCCGGTTCTGTTCTGCATGTGTTCTACCGCGTATGGAAGCGGGACTGGAACCTTAGCCGCCCTGTGTCGAAGGGAGAGAGAAGCGTAGAAGTCCCGGCACCGCCATCACATTTTCGAACCCATGACGTCGTTCTGATGCTCCTGTTGACGTTTATCTTTGGCGCGATTGTTCTTTTTCGGCTGGGAAGTACCCAGGCCCCGGAGACCTTCCGCTCCATGACAGCTGAAAAATCGGATCAGAATCAGATTGTCTTAAAATTCAAAGAAAATACAAATATTTCAAAAATATATCTATTTCTCGGCTACCAGTCCAACCGCTGTTTTTCCTTCTCCTGTATCCAGCCTGGCGAGAATACGTGGACAGTATTTGACAGCAGTCGGGTGCTTCGAAGCGCTTTCTGCTGGAACGCTGTGGAGGTAAATCGGGAGCTTTCCTCCCTTGGTTTGGTACTGATGAAAGAGGATGCTGCTGTCGGGGAAATCGTCTGCCTGGACAGCAGTGGACAGCAGATTCTGCCGGAAAACGCGTCCGCGTATCCGGAGCTTTTCGATGAACAGGAGAGCTTTCCAGAAATTCCTTCCGCTTACGATCAGACGATTTTCGACGAGGTTTACCATGGCCGGACAGCCTATGAATTCCTTCACGGACTGCCCATCTACGAGACGACCCATCCGCCTTTTGGGAAAACCATCATCGCTGCGGGCATCCGGCTCTTCGGTATGAATCCTTTCGGGTGGCGGATTTCCTGCGCAGTACTCGGTATTCTTATGATTCCGCTGTTTTATCTGTTGGCATTTCAGTTGTTCCGACGGACCGGACCGACCGTTTTTGCAGTACTTCTCCTGGAAACGTCCTTTATGAATTATACCCTGTCCAGAATCGCGACCATCGATATTCTGGTGGCGTTTTTTGTGCTCTGTATGTTCTTTTTCATATTGTGTTTCCTGCAGAGCCTGGAAAAGCAGGAGAGTCAGGGACGGCAGTTCCTGTGGCTGTTTCTGTGCGGCTGCTCTACAGCCTTTGCCATATCCGTCAAATGGACCGGCTTTTACGCCGCAGCCGGAATTGCCATCTTCTTTTTCGAAGCCCTGTTCCGGGAAATGAGAGGGATCAGGAGCCGAAGCTATGCCTGGCATCATGTGATGCTTCCTATGGGGCTCTGGTGCTGCCTTTGCTTCCTTCTGATTCCGGGTCTGGTATATCTGCTTTCCTATATCCCGTTTCAGCGGCTCTATCCGGAGCAGAATCTGGTGAAACTGGCGGTGGAGAACGCCCGTTCCATGTTCAGCTACCATGTGGCCACCGTGGCGGAGCATCCCTATGCCTCTGAATGGTATCAGTGGCTGGTGGACTGGAGACCCCTCCTGGACAGCTATACGGCCTTTCCGGACGGCAGAACGGGCACTGTGTCCACCTTTCTGAACCCCTTACTCTGCTGGGGCGGTCTTCTGGCTCTGTTTCATCAGTTTTATCTGTGGAAGAAGCGCAGAGACCGGAACGCGCTGTTCCTGATTGTGTGCTACGGCGCCATGGTGCTTCCGTGGCTTTTTATTCACCGGACGGTTTTTATCTATCAGTATTTCATTGGCGGCTGTCTGCTTCCTCTGATGTTCGCCAATTCCTGCCGGCAGTTCCGGCAGAGCCGGGCGCTCATGGCTGGCATTTCCGTGGCATCCCTGTTGCTGTTCCTGGCTTTTTTCCCGGTTCTTTCCGGCCTCCCGGTTTCTCCGGCCTATGTAAGAACCTTCCTGACATGGCTGCCTTCCTGGATTTTTGTATAATCAGATATTGGATGAAAAAATAAAGAACCCTGCTTTGCGGGATTCTTTATTTTTTCGAACATATGTATTGACAAACGAATGTTCGGGGCTTATAATACAAGTATCAAAGGAACAGTTGTTCGGAAAACATGTTCGAATGATGCGACGCGCAGGAGAGCGCAGAATCTGGGGAGGGCACAGTTTATGTACGAGAGAAAAGCGAGATATGAGAGAAGAAGAGCACACGAAAGAAAAAGGAATCTGATGATTCTGGTTTCCGGCTTTTGCCTGGCCCTGACCTTTGCCTTTCTGTTCGGAAGTTTTCTTTCTAAAGCAGAGACAAGGGAATCTGACACTGTCTATTACAAGTATTATACGAACATCGAGATTCAGGCTGGCGATACGTTGTGGGATCTGGCTGCGGAATATATGGGAGACCAGTATGAATCCCGCACTGCCTACGTCGCAGAGGTTTGCCAGATCAACGGCCTCGCCAATACCGACGACATTGTGTCCGGAGAATATCTGGTGATGCCATATTATTCCGCAGAGTATAAGTAAAGAGCCTGCACTGTAACATGGCTATGTTTGTCAGTGGTACCACTGAGTTTTACATAGATATACATACGAGGAAATGCTTCTCTTTTAGGTACGAAAGCATATCTGCAACTGGGACACAAAAGATAAAATTTTTAAATTATAATACCAAAGAAACCCGGAGGTTTGATTCATTCATAGATTCAAACTTCCGGGTTCTTATTTTATGAATGAAAGGCAGAGAGTATCTATATCATATATTTCCATGGATTTCTATAGAAACAGATCTATTCGCCAAATCCTTGTTTTTCGAATAGATTAACCGAGATTGTCTAAAGAATCGTATGGATTGCGCCCTTTACAGATTTCACCATCCATGTCACACAAACTCAGGACAAAAAAACATCTGCCACCAGAATGTCCAAACTCCTCTCATTCCCCCCACCGGGAAGCTGCAGGTAATCCCGAATGAAAAGAAATTGAAAAATCTGAACATCACTGAGACAGATGTTGAAGCGGCCGGATTAAATATTGGGGTTGGTTTATAATGTAAGCGAATTCGTTGGGTAACAAGATATCGCTTTTTGAGGGATTTTGGTGAGGTACATTTAGCTTCCCAGCGTAACAAGCCGAATGCCGTCACGACCTGTCAGACCAGAAATCAAAATGTATGTTCAAGATTCATATCCCGGCTGCCTGTACGGTTCCACATCGAGCGCATTCCATAAACAAAAAATGCCTGCTTCCAAAAGCAGACACCCCAAAAAGGCATAACGCAAATACCTTTTTGTCAGGAACTGAACTTTCATCGGAAGTCTCTCCTCAAGTACTAAGCAGGTTTCCTGACTTACAGATCAACATATACCTTTTTCCTTCTCATACTGTAAAAGTACAATGGATACAAACAAAGGCTACTCCCTGAATACAGTGACCGGATCGCTCAGGATTCACACCTGATTCCCTTTTCTCATCGGGTTGAGAAACCCTCTGAGCACTTAATACCCTATATGGAATTGTACAAGAATTATTATAGCAGTTTGTACAGAAAAGTCAATTCTTTTCTGGAAGTTTCGCACAATAAATGATAAAATAAACCCATGGAAAGGATGAACAGAATCATGAAATACAAAAATTACCATGAGCAGAAGGATGCGGAGAATATTCAGCGGCTGCGGGAGGTGCTCACTACCCTGCCCTCTTTTGTCAGCGATTTTTTCAGGGCAAAGGAAATGAGCATGGCTACTACCACCAGAATTTCATATGGATATGACATACGAATTTTTTTTCGCTTTCTGGTAGAGAAAAATCCTTTATTTAAAAATTATAAAACAACAGATTTTACATATGAGGATTTAGATAAAATTAGTACCGTTGACATTGAGGAATACAAAGAATATTTAAAATTATATCAACGTGAGGAAGAACAGGGCGAAATTGATATTACAAATGGAGAACGCGGTATGAAAAGAAAGTTATCAGCCGTCCGTAGTTTGTTTAATTATCTTTATCGTTACGAACTGATAAAAAATAACCCCGTCGTCCTTGTCGACATGCCCAAGCTCCACGACAAAGCCATCATCCGTCTGGAACCCGACGAGACAGCCCGCCTTCTGGATTTTATCGAACATGGAGGCGACGATTTGACCGGGCAGAAAAAGGTCTATTATGAAAAGACCAAAGATCGGGATCTGGCTATTGTCACCTTACTTTTGGGTACCGGGATCCGTGTATCCGAGTGTGTGGGGCTGGATGTCACCGATATTGACTTCAATACCAATGGGATCCGTGTCATCCGAAAAGGCGGATCAGAAATGATCGTTTATTTTGGTGATGAGGTGGAAAAGGCGCTGAAGGATTATATCAATGGCAGCCGAAAGCTTGTGAATCCCCAGGAAGGCCATGAAAATGCCCTCTTCTATTCCACCCAGCGCCGTCGTATCGGCGTAAAAGCCGTGGAAAACCTGGTAAAGAAATACTCCCGTCAGGTGACGCCTCTGAAGAAAATCACACCCCATAAGCTACGTAGCACCTACGGCACGACCCTCTACCAGGAAACCGGCGATATTTATCTGGTGGCGGATGTCCTGGGTCATAAGGACGTCAATACCACAAGGAAGCACTATGCCGCTCAGGATGAGTCCCGGAGACGCAGCGCGGCGAATGTGGTGAAGCTTCGGAAAGAATAAGAAAGAATCGAAAGACAACAAAGAACCCGCGGGTTTCAGTCAGGCTGCAACCCGCGGGTTCCATTTTTGAAGTTGTTTACTCGACTACCAGTTCGCTCCACACATCGTCTGCTACAAAGCCAATGTAGGTCTTTCCGGTATTGATGGTAATCTCATCACCGTTCAGATCGCGGTATATGGTGCGATTCAGGTCAGAGTTCTTGGTCCAGGTGATTGGAATCGCCTTGCCGTTGGTGATGTAGTAGCCTTCCTGGCCGCTGGCCAGACAGTTCCATACCATGTAACCATGCTCATCCAGCTGGCTGTAGGACATCTTCTGCAGAATGACGTTCTTGAATGCCAGCTGCTTATTATCATTGCCCGGATCCAGGTGCTTGGAGCCATACTCGGAGTACAGGTAAGTGCCGCTCTCTTCATCGTAATCCAGCTGAGAACCATTGTGTTTGAAGGGCAGATCCACCAGGGTGCAGTCGATGCCGTCAGACAGCGCCACCGGCTTGCTCTCGGAAGCAAATTTGAAATGAGCCTCTGTGGGTGCATATTCATTGTAATTGCGGTCGATGCTGGAATTATTTTTAAAGTTCTTCTTCATATCGCCAGTCAGAACATACTCCGTAAACTCACGGGGCTTTCCGTTCTTTACGCGGGAGAAGGTTCCGCTGAAATGATCCACATAAGGATTGTTCAGGAATGTATTAATGTAGAAGGGGCCTCCGTCATGACATACGATGGCGTTCCATTCCGGAGCAATCATCAGGTTGGTGGGACGGACGCTTCGTACACTTCCCAGCTGCTTGATGCTGTCATAATCCTTTACCAGAACCATGAAGCGGGTAATGTGATCATTCAGTGTGCTATTCATCATTTCATAAATGATATCAGCCTGGGTCAGACCGTAATGCGGAAGCGCTGTTTTCTCATTATCTACCATGACTGCGATGGGACGCTGATCCTTCAGATCTTCGCTGATCCATTCATTGGTCAGCTCACTGCGGTACATCCCTTCCGGAGCGACCTCGTCCTCCGCTTCCTCTGTGTTCTCCGTGTCCTCTGCTCCATCTGCTGTCACTTCATCCTCTGTAGAAAAAGTGTTATCTGATGTGGCTTCCTCATCACTCTTGCCGCAGCCGGCAATGCTGAGAACGCCTGCAAGAGATAAGGTCAGCAGAATCAGGGTTAAACGTTTTTTCATCTGCATAGTTTCCTTCCTGTGTAGAATTTAATAATCCAGTAACAATTATAACATGTTCTGTAATCAGATACCAGTAAAAAAGAAAAAGTCTCTTAAAATTTACATAACATTCCAGCACTTTCGCCCTCTTTAGTATACATAAGTTTATTATGTATACTAAAGAGGAAATAGAACAAATTTTCTAAACATTTGTTTGCATCATCATACATCCTGTGGTATACTGATAATAAATACAGACCTTACGAAACAGGGAGGAATCGAATTATGGCTTACGGAAAAATTTCGAAAAAACAGTCCGAAATTCTTGAATATATTAAATCACAGATTATCAATAAGGGCTATCCGCCCTCAGTTCGCGACATCTGTGAAGCTGTACAACTGAAGTCCACGTCTTCCGTTCATTCCCATCTGGAGACTCTGGAAAAAAACGGCTATATCCGTCGCGACCCCACCAAGCCCCGCGCTATCGAAATCATCGATGACAGCTTCAATACCGCCCGCCGCGGTGAGGTGGTGAATGTACCGGTCGTGGGCCGTGTGGCTGCCGGAGAGCCAATTCTGGCGGTGGAAAATGTGGAATCTTACTTCCCGGTACCCATGGAATTCATGCCCAACGAGCAGTGCTTTATGCTGCAGGTCAAGGGCGAGTCCATGATCAATGCAGGTATTTTTGACGGAGATACCATTCTTGTGGAGCAGTGTCAGACAGCGGCCAATGGCGATATGGTTGTAGCTTTGATCAATGATTCCGCGACGGTCAAGACCTTCTATCGCGAAGCTGACCACATCCGTCTTCAGCCGGAAAATGATACCATGGCGCCGATTATCGTGCCGGATTGTCAGATCCTTGGCAGAGTATTTGGCGTGTTCCGTTTTTTCCGGTAAAATGTAATTATGAATATCAATAATCAGGCATATCAAAACCTTCACGCTTTCATGTAATATGGTATTTCCTATAGAGTAAAATAGCTCTGTATCACATGGGTTATCCCGATTTAGGATATCCTTTGTAATACAGAGCTTTTTGGTTTAAAATCTGATTGAGATCACAAAATCTCAACGTTAATTCTTATTTCATATTCAAAAATCCAAAAGGTTTTTCCGGATCTTCATACAGAAAATGCATCATCATATATGCGCACATCAGAGATACATTCTCCTCTTTCAGAATTCTTCGAATTTCCGCACGATCTGCCAGAACCACTTCGATCTCCTCGCCGTCCTCCAGGCCATCCCTGGAAAGCATGCCGTCTGCAGTTCCGTACACTGCAGCACAGGACTCATCGGTCATACCGATGGTGGTAAAATAGGGACGGCTGTACATCTCATCTACTTTGATGGGATGAAAAGTCAGACCAGTCTCCTCTCGCAACTCTCGCACGCCTGCCTGATGGTAATTTTCACCTTCGTCCACCAGTCCTGCCGGAAACTCATAAATATAATCGCCGATGCTGAAGCGATACTGGCGAATTAAAACTACCCGATCCCGCTTCTCTCCATAGAGGGCGTAGATAATGACGCCGTCCGGCTTATTAATATGAGTATTCAGTTTCAGCTCGGAGACATCCTTTGCCCTGGACGCCACATGGTAGAGCGCCTTGTGGCCGGTTTTGGTAACAGTATCCAGGTCGTACATATTCAGGAAGCGGTTGTCGGTGGTCTTTGTCACCTTTTCGATTTTACTCATTTTTACGCCTCCAGATCCTCGGCGGTAATGACAGATCCATCTCTCCAGATACGCTCCAGATCATAGAACAGACGATTTTCTTCATCGAACACATGAATGATGATATCGCCATAATCCAGCAGGATCCAGTTGGCGCTGTTATAGCCCTCCACCTGCTTTGGGACGAAGCCTGCCTTATGGAGCTCCTCCTGCACGTTGTCCACCATAGCCTGCACCTGGTTTTTATTGGAACCGCTGGCAATCAGAAAATAATCGGCCAGAACGGAAATTTCCGAAATATCAATGATACGGATATCACGCGCTTTCTTGTCTTCCATGGCCTGATAAGCCAGACGCGCCATTTCCTTAGACTGCTTCTGTGTCATGGTTTGCCTCCTCACGCTTTGTCTTGTAATATTCATAGGCTTTGACTGTCATCTCGTCCACCTCGCCCGGGCCATCGTCCAGATAGGACAGCGTATCAGACAGAATCTTATACAAAGCTTCATTCAAGTCAATGAATGCAAGCTTCCGTACCTCCGTCAGATTCGGTGCCTTGTTCCGGCGAGGCTCGATGTAGTCCGCCACATAGACGATCTTGTCGAGCAATGACATATTTGGTTTACCGGTTGTATGATTTAAGATAGCGCTGACAATCTCCTTGTCGTCAATGCCGTATTCATGCATGGCCAGAAAAGCCCCAAGCTTTGCATGTAGCAGAAAAGGATTGCGCCGCTCCACCTCTGTGATTTGAATGTTGTGCTTCTCACACAGCTTTAATTTCTTTCCATTGGGAATGCATTTGGCACAGTCGTGAAGAAGTCCCGCCATCTGCGCCTTCTGAATATCGTACTCATAGCGCATGGCCAGCGCGGCAGAGGTATACATGACGCCCAGCGTGTGCTGGTAACGTCCCTCGTCCATCTCCCGCTTCAGCTTTTTCTGATAGGATTTCATATCATAATTCTTCATCATACTTGGTACTCCTTAAGCCGGACTGTATAATCCCTGTTTGTAAATATATTCCTCCACCGCGGCAGGCACATAATACCGGATGGAACGGCCGTTGTGGACGCGCTCTCGGATCATATTGGAGGAAATGTCGATGTTGGGCGTCTCCATGGGATAGATATGAGCGCCGAACATCCCGGAAAGCTCCTGAATGCGCCTGGTCAAAGCCTCACTTTCCATATGATCCCGGGTGGCTGCCAGAATGCTGCAGGCGTCGCAGATGCGCTTGGGTTCCATCCAGGTGTGAAAATGCACCAGGGAATCCGCTCCCAGGATAAAATAATAATCTGTATCCGGGTGCTTCCGTTTCAGAAATTCCAGGGTCGCATAGGTATAATGATAATCCTGTGGCGTCTTCTCGAAATCAGATACCTTAAGATGGGGATTGTCAGACACCGCAAGCTCGGCCATGTGGGTGCGGTCTGCCATACTGGCGTTCACCTGACCGGCCTTGTGGGGCGGATTGCCATTTGGCATAATCAGCACATAGTCCAGGGAAAAGGATTCGTAGGCCGCTTCGGCCAGAATCAGATGTCCGGTATGAATCGGATCGAAGGTTCCACCAAGAATACCGACCTTTTTTCGCGTAGGCTCCATGATAATAACCGCCTTTCCATGTATACTGTGTCTGAAAATTATTTATAACGGAAGAAGAATCTTCTTTTTCTTATACTTTTCGTCTGTATTTTCGCGATACAGCACGATCTTCTTGCCGATAACCTGCACCACCTGAGAGCGGGTGCGGTCGGCGATAACCTCTGCGATCTCTCGGGGATCGTCGGCGCAGTTCTGCAGAACGCTGAGCTTAATCAGCTCTCTGGCAGTCAGCGCTTCGTCCACAGCCTTGGTAAATTCCGGTGTGACAGAGGATTTGCCCACCTGGAAAATCGGGTCCATGGTCATCGCAAGGCCTTTTAAATAAGCACGCTGTTTACTTGTCATGGTGTCTCCTTTTGTCTTATATTTATACCGCAGTGCGGGCTCAACTTGCCCCAGGGCACTCTCTCGCCCTCCGGGCTCACCTTGCCGCTACGCTCCGTTTCGCTCGCGGGCTTCGCCCTATGTGTCCAAAAGTCAACCGTCTGCCTTATGTGCAAGCACAACGTCAGCCAGCTGACTTTCGTCCACGCACTGCTCATTGCCTAACGAAAGTATTCGAATGCAAGTCCGTACATTCGGACGGTATCGCCTTCCTGAATGCCGGCCTGTTCCAGCTCCTTCAGGATGCCTGTGTTTTTCAGGAAGTTCTGGAAGAAAGCAAAGCCTTTCTCAGAATCCAGATTGGTATAACCCAGCATCTTTTCGATACGCGGGCCTTCCACGATAAATACGCCCTCTTCTTCCTCGGATTTGGCAACGGTATAGGGAAGGTTTTCGTATACCAGCTCTTCGCCCGGGAAGAATTCCTGTTCAAAAACGATAGCTTCCTGGGGTGCCTGGTCTAACAGCTCTCTCACATAGTAGAGAAGCTCCTTCAGACCTTTTCCGGCCACTGCGGATATGGGGAATACCCGGATTCCCTTGGGCTCAAATTCGTCCTTCAGACGCTGAATGGGCTCCTCGTCGTCGCCCAGGGCGTCAATTTTATTGGCTGCAATGACCTGCGGGCGGGCCGCGATTTCTTCATTGTAGGCCTCCAGCTCCTTGTTGATGGCATAGATATCCGCTACCGGATCCCGTCCCTCGGTGGATGCCGCGTCTACAATGTGAATCAGCACACGGGTACGCTCAATATGGCGCAGAAATTCATGTCCCAGGCCCATGCCCTCGGAAGCGCCCTCAATCAGTCCCGGAATATCCGCAATCACGAAGCCCGGAGCGCCCTGAAGATCCACCACGCCCAAATTCGGGTTCAGTGTGGTGAAATGATAGTTGGCGATCTTCGGCTGCGCATTGGTCACACGGGATAAGAACGTAGATTTTCCCACGTTCGGAAATCCGACCAGTCCCACGTCCGCGATCACTTTCAGCTCCAGAAGAACCTCCAGCTCCTGAGCCGGTACGCCCGGCTGGGCATACTTGGGAACCTGCATGGTGGAAGTGGCAAAATGCATATTGCCGGCGCCGCCACGGCCACCCTGGAGGATCACCTGTCTGCGGTTTTCACCGGACATATCCGCGATGACCTTTCCGCTCTCTGCTTCTCTGATGATGGTTCCTTCCGGAACCTTTAATATAATATCGCTGCCGTCCTTACCGTGGCAGCGTCGTTTTCCGCCTTCTTCGCCGTCCTGTGCCTTAAACTTTCTTTTGTGACGGTACTCATAGAGGGTATTCAGTCCCTCGTCTACTTCAAAAATGACGTCTCCGCCCCGTCCGCCGTCTCCGCCGTCCGGACCGCCGTTTGGTACGTACAGCTCCCGTCGGAAGCTGACATGTCCGTCTCCGCCCTTACCGGAACGGATCAAAATCTTTGCTCTGTCTGCAAACATATAATAAATCTCCGAAAATTAAAATGGTAAAAAAGGCTTCAAATCTTTCCGACTTGAAGCCTTTCATAACCAACTTATTCTGCTGCTACCGGAACGATAGAAACCTGCTTCTTATCTCTTCCCTTTCTCTCGAATCTTACGATTCCGTCGGTCAGAGCAAACAGTGTATCATCGCCACCGCGTCCTACGTTCACACCCGGGTGAATCTTGGTTCCGCGCTGTCTGTAAAGAATGTTTCCGGCCTTTACGAACTGTCCGTCGGCTCTCTTAGCTCCCAGTCTCTTGGACTCGGAATCTCTGCCGTTCTTTGTAGAACCTACTCCCTTTTTATGAGCGAATAACTGAAGGTTCATCTGTAACATGGTATTACACCTCCTTGAATACAATCCTGATATATGGTTTCCCATAGCTTTTTTGAATGTCTGTCAGCCCAAGTACCATGGAATCCATCAAAAGTGCGGCTTTCTCGGATAAAGGCTCCGGGAACGTACAGGTCAGCGACCCGTCCTCCTGTTCTCCGGAAAATTCATCCTCTGTGAAGGCCTCGATAGAGTTCAGCGTATTCAGTGAAAGTACACTGACCGCTGCACAGATGATATCGGAACCCTCCTCCGCGTATCCGGCATGTCCATTGATATCAAACCCCAGATACTGATTGGATTTCTTATATATGGTAACGGTTATCATGACAATTACTCAGCGTCTGCTGCTTCAGTGTCAGCTTTCTTCGCACGCGGCTTTCTTACGGAGATCTTCTCGATCTTCACTTCCGTGTACTGCTGTCTGTGACCATTCTTTTTGTGATATCCAGATTTTCTCTTGTACTTGTAAACGATGACTTTCTTGCCCTTACCATCACCGATTACAGATGCAGTTACAGTAGCTCCTGCTACAGTCGGTGTACCTACGGTCAGAGAATCTCCGCCAACTGCGAGAACCTGATCGAACTTATACTTCTCACCAGCTGCAACGCCAAGCTTCTCAACCTTGATCACGTCGCCTTCAGATACTTTGTACTGTTTACCACCTGTTGCAATAATTGCGTACATCCTGTGGCACCTCCTAATATAATTACTCGCCAATTTCGGTGACATGCCTTTCAGCATAACTGAAAATGCACATACTTATACCTCGTTGTGCGGCATCTTTAATATAATAACAGGATGATTTGTCTCTGTCAAGATATTTTAAAATTATTTTACGGATTTTTTGGGAATACGCACCTACTCCTGCACCTGCTCTGCCAGTGTTTTCTGGATCTTTTTCCGGGTGATTTCCACCAGTCCCAGAGGCGTCATATCCACCAGCGTGGCTTTAACCGGATCCCGTTTTAATTCGGAGGCAAGCACAGACAGTAATGTCCGGTTATCCTCCTCCCGATCCATGTCGATAAAGTCCGCTACGATAATACCGGACAGATTCCGGAGACGCAGCTGGCGGGCTGCTTCCCTGGCGGCCTCCAGATTGATTTTCAAAAAGGTGTCCGATTTTTTCTTTTTGCCTGTGTATTTGCCGGTGTTCACGTCTATGACGGTCAGAGCCTCCGTAGGCTGGATAACCAGATAGCCGCCGGATTTGAGCCATACCCGCTCCTTCAGGGCGTCCTCCAGGGCTTTGGAGAGCCCATAGACGCTATCCAGGGAAGGGGCTGTTTTTTCATAAAACTCAAGCTTTGGCAAATCCTCCGGCTGGTGGAGCGTCAGGTAATCCCGTAGCTCTTCGTATATCTCCGGCCGATCCGTCAGAATCTTATCAAAGCTGTCGGTCCGCAGTCCCCGCAATCTGGCAGTATAGGCGGAGGGTTCTCTGTATACAAGGGAAAAACAGGTCTGGTTCCGACCGGTTTCCACGGTGCGGCGATAGGTTTCTGTCAGCTCTTTCAGCTCCTGGCGTAAATCCTCTTCGGAAATTCCGGCCGCATTGGTACGGACGATGATACCGAAATCATCGCCCAGAAAGGGCTCCGCGATCGCCCGGAGCCGTTCTCTTTCGGCAGGTGTCAATTTGGAGGAAAGTCCCAGATGTCGTTTCCCGCTGGTGAGAACCAGGTATTTTCCTGCGAAATTCAGGTTTCCGCTGACGGTAGGAGCTTTCGTTTTCACGGCCTCCCGGCTCACCTGGACCAGAAGCTCGTCTCCGGCTGCCAGCTCCTTCTTTTTCTTCGGCGTAGTAAAAGCAGGCGTTTCCCCGGCGTCCAGGGCGTAATAACAGAGCTGCCCATCCCCTATCTCGATAAAAGCGGCGTTGATGTTGGCGGCAATGTTTTTTACCTTGCCCACATAGATATTGCCCAGGATAGAGTTGCCGCCGGAGGGCAGGCAGGAAAGCTCGGCCGCGGATCCATTTTCATAGAAAGCGTAAACAGTACGCTCCACGCCTCTGACCGAAAGGGTGGAAACTAAAAAAGTACCGCTTGTTGTCTGCTCCTTGATGAGCTCTGTCGGTTCCATTAAAATTCTTCTCCCAGATCTTCCAGTGATACCAGTCTGCGGGGTTCTCCCTCAGCCACCAGATTCGCGTACAGCTCCTTCCGGTGAAGCAGAAGGGCAAATTCCGGAAGGGTAAAGCCGGCGTAAGCCGCAAAAGCCTCCAATACCAGCTCCGGCTTTACATTCTCCGCGCTGCCGGCAGAAAGCTGCAGGAAAATGGAATCCTCCTGACAACGAGACTTATAAATCAGGGGCTTCAAATCCAGCTCCCGCTCTCCCTTTTTCGTCTTTTTGGTGACCAGAATCTGTTCCTGTGCGCAGAACGCCGCCCATTTTTCCTCCAGGCCATTTCCAAAGACGCAGCCCTCAGGCAGGCTGTTTTCCCGGAAACGAACCTCGTAATCGGCAGCCGCTACCAGGGACATGGCGTTGGCGGACTTTTCCTCGGGGATCTTCCGGAAGGAAAGAACCTCCACGCCCTCAGCCATAACCCCGTTCAGCCGCTTGACTGCCGCTTCGGAGGACAGTTCATTTCCAATCTCAATGTCCAGGTACTCGCCGTCACTGGTAAGGCCTACGCCTAAGGGAGAGGCGAAGGACATGATCATATGGGGGCTGAAGCCTGCGGAATAACAGATATCGATATCTGCCCGGCGCATGGCCTTCTGGAAATAACGCATGATATCCAGATGGCCGATAAATTTCATGATACCGTATTTACGGAATTTAATGCGGATTTTCATGCGTTTTCACCTCCTGTAACCATCGCCGCTGTGGGACAGCAGCCTGCGTGATAGCTGCCTGCGCCACAGCCCTGGCACTGCTGACGGCAGTTGGGCGTCACGGTCTCTTCGTGAGCGCGCTTCCACTCCCGCAACAGAAATTTTTTGGTAACGCCGATGTCGATAAAGTCCCAGGGGAACCGCTCGTTTTCATCGCGATGACGTGTCGTGTAGAACGGAATATCCAGACCGGTCTCTTCAAAGGCCTGAAGCCACTTGTCGTTATCGAAGCATTCGCTCCAGGAATCGAAGAGGCAGCCCTTGCGGTAGGCCGCAAGCAGGGAAGCTCCCACCCGCCGGTCGCCCCGGGCCAGGATTCCCTCCAGCACCGTTACGTCCGCCTCATGCCAGTTATATTTGATACTCTTTTTATTGAGCTGGGCTTTGATTTCGCTGTTGACAATATATGCCTTATCTAGGAACTCCTCCTTGGTACACATGCGCGCCCACTGGAAGGGCGTAAAGGGTTTCGGCACAAAAAAGGAGGTGCTGACGGTAATCTGACATTTGCCATTCCGCTTATCCTTGGGAATCTCATAGTACCGTTTCGCAATCTTTTCAGCCAGCCATGCGATAGCCTTCTCATCTTCTACCGTCTCCGTGGGCTGTCCCAGCATAAAGTAAAGCTTCACCTTCTGCCAGCCGCCCTCAAAGGCCTGTCCGGCTCCTTCCAGAATGATTTCCTCGGTCAGCCCCTTGTTGATCACGTCCCGGAGACGCTGGGAACCGGCCTCCGGCGCAAAGGTCAGGCTGCTCTTGCGGATATCCTGTACCTTGCTCATGACGTCCAGGGAAAAGGCGTCGATACGAAGGGATGGCAGGGAAATGTTGACGCCTTTATTTCCAAAGGTGTCGATGAGAAAATTTACCAGCTCCGGTAAATGACTGTAATCACTGGAGCTTAAAGAGCTTAAGGAGATTTCCTCATGTCCGGTATTCCGGAGCATTTCGGTTGCAGCCTCCGTAAGCATCTCCAGAGAGCGCTCCCGGATAGGACGGTACAGCATACCGGCCTGACAGAAGCGGCAGCCACGGATGCAGCCGCGCTGAATTTCCAGCACTACACGATCCTGGGTGACCTTAATAAACGGAACCAGCGGCTTCTTCGGATAAAAGGTATGGGTCAGATCTGTAACCACCTGCTTTTGAACCTTTGCGGGCGCATGGGGATTGTTGGACTCCATGGACGCAAGGGTTCCGTCCTCGTTATACGTCACATCATAGAACGAAGGCACATAGATTCCCGGGATTTCCGCCGCACGCTCCAGGAATTGTACACGGCTCTCCCCTGCCGCTTTGGAGGCCTTGAACGCGTCCAGAAGGGCAAAATAGGAGGTTTCTCCTTCACCGATGTAAAAGAGGTCGAAGAAATCGGCCAGGGGCTCCGGGTTGGTAGCACAGGGGCCGCCTCCGATGACAATGGGGTCGTCCCAGGTACGGTCCTTTGCGTAAAGAGGGATCTGGCTCAGATCCAGAATCTGCAGGACATTCGTGTATGCCATTTCGTACTGGAGGGTCACTCCAAGAAAGTCCATCTCCCGAATGGGATCCTGGGATTCCAGGGCAAACAGGGGAATGTTCTGCTCCCGCATGATTTTATCCAGATCGGTCCAGGGAGAATAGACGCGTTCACACCAGACGTCCTCTCTTTGATTGAACATGTCATACAGAATTTGAATGCCTAAGTGGGACATGCCGATCTCGTAGACGTCCGGGAAGCACATGGCAAAACGGACGTCCACTGCGTTCCGGTCTTTCATTACCGCGTTGATCTCGTTTCCAAGATACCGGGCCGGTTTATCTATTTTTAATAAAATTTCATCTGATAGAGCTAATCTTTTCATAAATACCTCTCTGATTTCTTATATTTTACAGGCTGTTGTCGGCCTGTGTTCCTGGTGTTTCGGTCGCCCGTTCCAGCTCCTGTACCGCCAGCATTCCCAACAGAATAAATCCGAAATCCAGGAAAATACTAGTGCGCTCCGAGGAGGCCCAGACTGTAGGCGACAAGCCCATACTGATCTTGGAGGCGGAGGCAATGACGAGGAGTGCCAGCGTGTCCATGAAACGTTTTGTCCTGCCCCAGATGAGGAACAGGGAAATTACCACACAGACGCAGCAGAGCGTGTATACAAGCAGCAGGATCCGTACAGAATCCGGCAGGCTTCCCTGATAATATACCACAGGCTGATCAAAGTCAAATACATGGAGAATCAGGTGTACCCATGGGTACTCCCTGTATCTTCCAAAGAGCAGGACGCCCAGAAGCCCCAGGTTCGAAAGCAGCGGAATCGCTGCGATTACGCGCGCCGGGAGGCTTCTCTGCTTCTTCCATACGGCAGCCAGAAGAATCATGGTCATCAGAAGATACGGCAGATTCAGATCCTGATACAGCGTCTTTAACAGGCTGTACCAGCCAAGCAGTATTTTCTGAACCAGGCTGAAACCGGCGTAGGCCGGGAACCAGAAATCAATGTTAGAGGCCTTGCGTGCCGCATTGCCGGGGCAGATGACGACGCAGACGGCAAAAAATATGGACAGGGTCAGCAGCAGGTACAGATAGGGATTCGTCTTCCGGCCCCGTAGTTTATCTGTAATAAGCAGATACAGGCAGGCCAATAGGGCCATGGCGCAGATTTGCTCCTGATTGATGGCAAAGATGGCCGCAAAGGCACCGAGGACATAGAACCCTTTTTTGCAGGCACCGTCCTGATACCAGAGGTACAGGGGCAGCGCAGCCACCAGAAGAGCTGCCAGAGGCCACCAGTAATTGATGGTTGTGGTCATATAGCCAGCCGAATCCATTTCCGTAAAATCATAGGAAAGGAGGAGGCAGAGGAACAGAATCAGGGATGTAAGCGGAACAGCCGTCCAAGTCCCAGACAAAGTGTTTTTGTCAGTCTGGATACTGCTTCCACTTCCATGTTTCCCATAGCCGCTGCAGAAAAATCCGCACAACAGCCACGCAATCAGCACCGACACCAGAATATCCAGCACCTTCCAGACCCAGATGGGTTGCTGCAGTACCAGCACCAGCACGCCCTCGATCACAAGCCGGGAGGACCAGCCATACCAGCGCTTCACCATGAATGCGCCGAAGCTTGTATCATCAAGGCAGGTCATAAAGTAGTAATCGTCCCCGCCGCCTAGCTTCAGCCAGAACATATGAAAAAGAATCGCCAGGACTCCATAGAAGCCAAGCAGAATCCAAGTTCGTTTGTCTTTCAACCAGATCATAACCTATGTTTCTCCTTCATTCGCCTGTGTCAAGGCATATAAGTATATTCCTGGTGCCGCATTTTATTTCGGACTTTCAGTTACGCCTGTATTCCGTGCACCGACACCAGATTCGGAATGCCCACGGTATAGAAGCTGTACAGGGACAAGAGACAGGTCAGACACAGTAATATCCGCAGCACCTTACTCTTCCCTTCGCAGTCCGCCCGATGAATCAGGTAGGCCGCATAGAACACAATCGGCAGCAGGTAACGTCCCTGAGGCTGGAAGTCCACCACCCAGGCATTGTATACAATCAGCGCGTACTGAATGAACAGAGACAAGGCCGCCGCACCAATCTCCCACCAGGTTCGGGAGTCCTTTTTCCGGTAAGCCCGTGCCAGCAGATATCCGATGATCGCCAGATAGAGAATGGCCATAACTGTATAATACCAGTCCCGCGCGCCGAATGCGTAAGAGCCGAAGAAGCCCGCAAAGGTGCGGAACAGATTTTTATTGAAATCAAAGCCGGTCAGAAGCTCTCCCAGGGTAACGCCCTTTTCCATAAAGCTCATGGAATACGCTCTCTCCAGTGCCGGGGTGGAAAGCTTGTATTCGGGCAATGCCGTCTGCTCCATCATATCCATATAGACCTGATATTTTCCAAACAGACCGTAGTACGGAAAATCTGTAATCATATATCGGATGGCGAAGATGCCAAGGGTAAAACCCACGATACCGAGATATTTATACAGTAGGACCTTCTGCTCCTCCTTCGGCGTATAGAACAGCCGGATCAGCAGCACCAGGAAAATGAAGATGAGCACCACGTAAAAGGTAGGCTTGCCCCACAGCGGCTGCACAAACAGCAGCCCCAGAAGCGCCATGGAAAGCAGCTGCTTTTTACAAAAGGGTCCGTCCAGCACCCGGTTCAGCATACTGTCCTTTTTCATGACCTGATACATACACAGGAAGCTTACGAAGAAGTCCAGGGAATCTGAAGTACAGTAGGAAAACAAATACCATACCTGGGGCGTCAGAAGCAGCATGGCAAAAAGCGCCCAGTTCTTTTTTACATTTTTCAGTGCGATCCCTGCCATGACGCAGAAGGTCACTGTCGTAAAAAACCGTACCCGGATAATCGGATCCGAGAAAAACTGGCCAATTTTCGCGGTCAGAAAATAAAACACCGTCCATTCACTGTGTCTGGTAGTGCCATAGATGGCGTAAGAATCAAGGATCTCCGGATCCCGCATATCCGGCGGCATGAAATGGGAAAAATAATAATTTACCGCCGACAGGGTATGATATTCGTCCGGATTCAGATAAAAGGGATTCCAGAAGCCGGTAAAAACCGTCATCAGAGTAGCCGCAAAAAGTCCGCCGAACAGTACGCAGGAGGTTAGTTTAAAAAAGAGACTTTGTTCCGCGATGGCCCGCACAAACCAGTGCACCAGAAGAATAGCCAGTACCAGCAGGAGACCGCTTCCAAGCCCGCCCAGAAGTCGCGCCGCAAGGGGCGTCCGGGCGTACAGTGCTTGGAATGCGTCCGTCGGAAGCATCTGGGAATCCTCGCCGGTCACACGGAAGGTAAAGCCTTCCTCTCCTATCAGCTCCAGATCCCCATTCACTGTAAAATAAGTCCGCAGCTCGTCTCCGGTAAGCGCCACAGTCTGAATGCCATTTTTCTTCACGGTAAGCCCCGTAATGGTCAGCGGCTCTCCCGTAGAATAATGCTGATCCAGCGGATCGATCCGCTTCAGAGAGCAATGTCTGCCATACTGGAGATCGCCATAGAAAACCCGCGCCACACCGTTCACCATCACCCGGTGATGGTCGTCCCGGGCAGTTATATTCGCCCCGGAACCGGCAAAGACAGTCGTCACTACTTCACCGTGGGGATCGCTTTCAAAGGTCAATGTCACGGTGGTAAATACCGGTGTCACAAATACGCAAACAAGCAGCCACAGGACTGCCGCTGCCAGAAAAAGTTTCTTTTTGTTCTGTTTTAAATGATTAAAATTCATGTCTTTCCTACTTTAAATCCGTTTATTTAAATTCGTTATTTAAAAAAAGTTCATTACAGCCTGAAGCACTCGCTGCTGAAGGTCTACACTTCGTTTCGGTCGGAGCTGAACAGACATCCACTGGATGTCTAGCTCCGTAAGAAAGTGATTCAGGAGTGCAAAATCCCATCGGCGAAGCCGATTTTATATGGATTTTGCAGCGTAACTGTGAAGGAACTGAACAGTTACATCAGCTGCACTAAGAGCATATAGCAGAAGGTTCCTGCCGCAATGCTTAAAAGCACATTCCGCTTCCAGACGTGTAAAAGCGCCGTCAGAAGCGTGGCTGTGAACTCCGGGATGCCGTGTGTGGCGGAAAAGAGATCTGCGCCCTTCAGACAATAGACCACCAGGGTCGCCATAATCGCCGGGGGCAGAATGGCACCCAGGTAGTTGACTGCTTTCGGCATCTCCTTGTTCCCTCCAAAAAGCACGAAAGGAGCAAGCCGGGTGATCAGTGTGCAGACAGCCGTCACCAGAATTATAACAAATGCTTGCGTTGCTGTCATGTATTTTCCACCTTTCCTTCCAGTCTTTTTTGCAAGGCCATGAGAATTGTCACCGTAATAATCAGGGAAGGCAGGATAAAATTACTGCCGCCGAAGATCAGAAGGCAGATCACCGAGCTGATAAGACCAATGACTGCGGGCAGATGGCTCTTCGCTTCTCTCCACTGATCCACAAAGATGGTCACAAAGAGCGCCGTCATGGCAAAATCAATGCCCGTCATATCGAAGGGCAGAACCTGTCCCAGAGCCGCGCCCACCACAGAACCGATGATCCAGTAGATCTGATCCAGCAGGGAAATCAGGAACATGACTTTCTTTTCATCCATTCCCTCCGGCACCTTTAAGGAGCACAACAGGGAATAGGTCTCGTCCGTCAGGGAGAAGATCATATAGGGTCTGGATTTCATGGCCTTGAATTTTTCGATGAAGGTCAGGCCGTAAAAAGCGTGGCGGCTGTTGATAAGTAAAGTCATCACAGCCACCACCGGAAGACTTGTCCCGGCGGTCAGAAAGCTTACCAGTACGAACTGAATGGAACCGGCGTAGACAATAGCGCTGATCAGAAGCGCCCACCAGAAACTGTAACCGGCTTCCTGCAGGAGCAGGCCGAAGGCCAGTCCCAGAAATAAATATCCCAGCATAACCGGGATGGTTTTCAAAAATGCAAATCGAAAAGATTCTTTCATTCGTTAAAATCCTGTATACAATCTAAAGTATAGAAAATCTCTGCCCTGTCTAAGGACACTGCCTCAGGAACCGGAAATCCGTATGGTGGACGCCGCCCGGCTTAGAAGCTGATTCAGATCTAGGTTTAATTGTTCTGAGTAATCCCGCTCCACTTCCCGGCAGATGCGTTCGCTATTCCAGGAAGCAACATTTGCCTGGCTGTAATCCAGCAGCACATACGCCGCAAAAAGACAGAGACAGACATAAAAGCGAATCCGGATCCAGATTCGTCCGGTCGGCTCCTCCGACGCCGGGGCCTGCCCTCGCTGCGCCAGAAGAAGCTGTCGGTACTGCCCGCCCTGTCTTTCTGATTTTTTCATATTTGATTACCGCCTTTTATTTTATGGGAATTACTACACAGTATGAAATCCGTTCCAGAATCAGAACTGCCATTCATCCAAGTCCAGATACCTCATATCCGATAGTTACTCTTTTTAGAAATTCCCTGTAGGAAAGTATTCTATGGAAATCGGCGGTTATTAGCCATGGTTTTCTTCTTTGTTTATCGGTTCGCCAGCTCCGACGTAATATCCTCCCAGGTCACGCCCCGCTCCACCATCAGAACCATGGCATGATAGAGAAGATCCGACATCTCGTACTTGATTTCCTCCGGATCCGGATTCTTTGCCGCAATGACCAGTTCGGTGGCTTCCTCTCCCACCTTCTTCAGGATTTTGTCGATTCCCTTGTCGAAGAGGTAATTGGTATAGGAACCCTCCTTCGGATGTACCTTACGATCTGCGATGACCTTGTATACATTCTCAAAGACCTTTAAGGGATTCGTATTCTTATAATCGGTTTTCGCGATCTCATGGAAGAAGCAGGACTTGTTGCCCGTATGGCAGGCTGCTCCGGTCTGGGATACCTTTGCCAGTATGGTGTCGCAGTCGCAGTCTACCACCAGCTCCTTCACATACTGGTAGTGGCCGCTGGTCATTCCCTTTACCCAGAGCTCCTGACGGCTTCTGCTCCAATAGGTCATCTTTCCGGTTTCGATGGTCTTATGGAAGGATTCCTCGCTCATATAAGCCACCATCAGCACCTCATCCGTGCGGTAATCCTGTACCACCACCGGAACCAGGCCGTCGGGACCCAGCTTGAACTCGGACCATTCCATATTGCAGCTTAAGGGACGGACCTTCTCCACGAAGGGGGCGATCTCGTTCAGATAAATGAGTTCGCTTACATACTCCTCAATCAGAGCTGCCGGAGCGCTGACCACGTCGGAGCTGTCCACGCAGGCCGCGATCTTCTCTTTGCCGAAGCGTTTGGAAGCCTCCTCGGTCAGATCGATATTCTCCTGTCGGCCATAATTTAGAATGACTTTCTCGCAACCCGCATAGAGAATTTTCTTTACATCTTCCAGCCGTTTGATTCTGCCGCCGGCCTTCACCGGCACCTCTACCGCGCGGCAGATTTCTTTCAGGGCTCCGATGGACAGGTCGTGATCCGCGTCTGTATCGGACAGATCAAAGACCAGAATCTCATCCGCTCCATTATCACTGTAATAGCGTGCCAGGACATCCCCGTCCTTATCTGCCTGCTCTCCCTGCACCTTTCCGGCCAGAAGCCGGATGACTGCTATATTTTTTTCACTCATATCAAAGACTTCCTTTCGTAGATAATACGTCTGTAATTCTCGGGTCCTGTGTGGTCGCCATGTCGAGGGCCTTGGCAAAGGCCTTAAACATGCCCTCAATCATGTGATGGCTGTTGCTGCCGGAGAGCATTTTGAAATGCAGGTTCATACCGGCGCTATAGGAAATGGCGTAGAAAAACTCCTTCACCATCTGGGTGTCCATTTCTCCTACCTTTTCTGTCGGAAACTCTGCGTCAGACACATAATAGGGACGTCCGGATAAATCCAGGGAGCAGAGTACCAACGCTTCGTCCATGGGAAGAATGCAGGTGCCGTAGCGCACGATGCCCTTCTTATCTCCCACCGCCTTCCGGATCGCCTGCCCCAGCACGATGCCCGTATCCTCGATGGTATGATGGCAGTCCACCTCCAGATCCCCCTTCACCTGACAGGTCAGATCAAAGAGTCCGTGCCGGGAAAAACCGTTCAGCATATGATCGAAAAAGCCAATGCCC
Source organism: Clostridiaceae bacterium (assembly GCA_902362725.1). Taxonomy (GTDB): domain Bacteria; phylum Bacillota; class Clostridia; order Lachnospirales; family Lachnospiraceae; genus Laedolimicola; species Laedolimicola ammoniilytica. The sequence goes on from CABIXM010000022.1 coordinate 23,254, forward strand.
GTGGAGATATCCGCTTTTCCGTTGCCATCCAGATTCAGGGTGATGGCGATATCCGTTTCTTTCGTAGTTCTGGAAAGACTTGCGATTCGTTCCATATGCTAGTCCTCCTTCTTTTCAAACCGTACGGCGATGGAATTGGCATGGGCGGTCAGCTGCTCTGCTTTCGCAAAGGTCTCGATATCCTCATGCACGGCCTCCAGAGCTTCTCTGGAATAATAGACGATACTGGATTTCTTCATAAAATCGTCTACACTAAGCGGGGAGAAGAACTTCGCCGTACCGTTGGTCGGCAAGATGTGGTTCGGTCCCGCGAAATAGTCCCCAAGGGGCTCGCTGGAATTTTCTCCGATGAAAATCGCGCCTGCGTTCTTAATCTTGGTCATCACCTGGAAGGGATCCTTTGTGACGATCTCCAGATGCTCGCTGGCGATCTCGTTGGCCGCCGCAATGGCCTCGTCTAGATTCTCCGCAATCAGAATATATCCATAATTTTCCAGGGATTTCTCCAGAATCGCTTTTCTGGACAGCTTCTGTACAAAATCCTCGATCTCCACCTGTACTTTGTCCGCCAGCTCCTTACTGGTAGTCACCAGAATTGCGGACGCCATCTCGTCATGTTCCGCCTGGGATAAGAGATCGGCCGCCACATAACGGGGATTCGCGGTCTCGTCGGCCAGCACCAGAATCTCGCTGGGGCCTGCGATGGAGTCAATGCTTACATAACCATAAACGGCCTTTTTCGCCAGGGCCACATAGATATTGCCGGGGCCTACAATCTTGTCTACCTTCGGCACACTCTCCGTACCAAAGGCCAGGGCTGCGATGGCCTGGGCTCCGCCCACCTTGTAGATCTCATCCACGCCCGCCTCGCAGGCAGCCACCAAAGTATTCGGAGATACCTTACCGTCCTTTCCGGGCGGTGTGGTCATAACAATGCGGTCTACGCCTGCCACTTTGGCCGGCGCCACGTTCATCAGAACGGAAGACGGATAGACCGCCTTGCCGCCGGGCACATAGACGCCGCAGGAGGCGATAGACCCGATTTTCTGACCAAGCAGAGTGCCGTCCGGCTTGCTGTCAAACCAACTGTAGCGGCGCTGCTTCTCGTGATAGCTACGGATATTGACCAGAGCTTTTTTGATGACATCCAGAAGCTTCGGATCTACTTCCCGGTAAGCCTCCTCGATCTCCTCTTTGGTGACGCGGATAGTGGAAGCGTCAAGCTTCGCCCCGTCGAACCGCTCCGTATAGGAAAAGAGGGCTGCGTCTTTATTCTTTTTAACATCTTCAATGATGGCGTTGACCCGTTCGGTAAACTCCCCGTAATGGTTGGGGCTTCGCTTCAACAGCTCATCCAAGAGATTTTGTTTGCTATTCTCATCCAATGTAACGACTTTCATTTTGATGACCTCCCAATGAGACGTCCGAACCAACGGTTGAAGATCCGGACAACCGGAACCTCCGCGGCACAGACCAATATTGCAACGCCCAGATTGAACACAGGCTGGGACATTGGTATCCATTTTTTGATAAAAAACATGCCTAACGACACATAGTATATCACCAGAAAGGTGGCGTGTGTACACATAATCACCAGGGAATTCCGGCCAAGCCAGCAAAGTACGCGGTTCACCGGAAGGGCTTTTACCAGGCTGATGATCCCGGCGCAGCATAAAAACGCGTTCAGATAATGCACCGGATGCACATACAGATAATGCAGATCAAACACGGGCGACCGGAGTGCCAGCAGGCTTCCCGGAATCAGCAAAAGCGTATACCAGCCCTTCGGAATCTTCACCAGATACCAGCCCATCAGCAGAAACGGCAGGGCCAGAAGACCCCGAAGCATCGTGATAAGCAAATCGTAACCGATATATCCACCCAGGCTGCATTCCCAGGTCACATACTGATCAAGCCCCAGTCCGGCGGAAAGGCCGTAAGCGCCAAGGGCCAGCAGGATAATTGCCAGATTCCGCTTCCATTCCCGCATGCCCTGAAGCAGCGCGAACACGGCTCCCGCGATAAAATAGGCCGGTAAAAACCACAGGATATGCACGCCATAACCGGTAAACGTATCTAGATACTGCCTTGCGAGTGTCGTCCCGGAAAGGGTCTCCGGATTTCGGATACTGGTGATGGTATTCATGACCAGCAGCATCAGGGAAAAGGACAGATAAGGCGTCAGGACGCCCCGGATCCGGCTGCCGATGGTCTCGAATGCCGTCCGGCCCGTATCCCGTCTCAGATACACCAGAATCCCGCCCACCACGAAAAAGAGTGGCATATGAAAGGACGAGAGCCATTTCAGGGTGTCCTCCTGTATATATTCGATATGTCCCAGGATCACCAGAAAGATTCCGATGCCCTTCGCCATATCCAGATAGTCCAAACGCTTTTGCTGCATGCTTCCTCCAGTTTAAAGTGCAGCCCTCAGATCCTGAATCAGCTTCGTAATCCGCTCCGATTCCATCTTCATGCTCACCTGATTGACCACCATGCGGGCGGACAGAGGCATTACCTCTTCCAACACGCCAAGGCCGTTTTCGCGGAGCGTGGAACCAGTCTCCACGATATCCACGATCACATCAGACAGGCCCACGATGGGCGCCAGCTCGATGGAGCCGTTCAGCTTGATGATCTCCACGGTCTGATGCTTCTGATTATAGAAATAATCCTTTGCGATATCCGGATACTTGGTGGCCACGCGGATCTGTTCCTGATGAGCCAGCTTCTCTCTGGCCGACTCCGGTCCGCAGACGCACATACGGCATTTTCCGAAGCCCAGATCCAGCACCTCGTACATCTTCCGGCCTTCTTCCACCAGCGTGTCCTTGCCGACTACGCCGATGTCCGCCGCGCCGTACTCCACATAAGTCGGCACGTCCGGTCCCTTTGCCAGGAAGAACTTGAGCCCCAGCTCTTCATTGACAAAGATCAGCTTCCGGCTGTCCGGATCCTTCATCTCCTGGCAGGTGATGCCCACCTTTTCCAGAAGCTCCAGAGTCTTCTTTGCCAGACGTCCCTTGGTCAGCGCAAAGGTCAGATAGCGCTTGCTGTCGCCGGTGGCGTCCATTTTCTTCCCCGCGTCGTTTCTGAGGGCCCGCTGAAGCTGATCTACTACGATGGCAAAGCCGACCGCAGGCAGCTCCCGGCCAAAGTGGGACAACAGGTTGTCATAGCGTCCGCCCTTGGCAATGGGTTCGCCGTAGCCATAAGAATACGCATGGAAAATGATACCCGTATAATAATTATACTTGCTTAACATGCTCAGGTCAAAGGTAACGTACTTTTCATAGCCCTTTTTCTTCAGTCCTCCGTAAATCTCCTGAAGCCGCGCAAGGGCTTCTAGGGCCTCGGCGTTATCAGTCAGGCTCCTGGCTTTCTGCAAAGCCTCTTCGCCGCCGGTCAGTGTCGCCATTTCCAGGAATGTATTGCGAAGTTTCTCCGGGATCTCGTAACTGGACAGAAGCTCCTCCGCGCCGAAACGGTTCTTATCGGAAATGAGTCTTCGAAGGCTTTCCTCCGCCACATTCCCGATGCCGGCCTCACGAAGCAGAGCTTTAAAGAACTCCACTTGTCCTACACTTACCTGAAATTCCCGAAGGCCAGCTTCCTGAAGGGCCTCAATGAGCACCGAAAGCAGCTCCACATCGGACTGCACGCTGCCGTCGCCCATAAGCTCCGCGCCCATCTGGGTGGTCTCTTTTAAGCGACCCTGATATTTGTCGTAGTTGATAAAGGTATTGCCCATATAGCAGAGCCGGATGGGCGTCTCGTCGTGAAAATACTTGGATACCGCCCGGGCGATGGACGGCGTCATGTCCGGCCGAAGCACCAGGGTGTTCCCCTCTTTATCGAAAAATTTATAGAGCTCCCGGGATGGAACGGTACCGACTTCGCGGGAAAATACATCGAAAAACTCGAAGGTGGGCGTCTCGATACCCTGATAGCCGCGCCCTGCCAGCACCCGGTATAACAGCTGCTGCAATTCAAATTTCTGTACGAACTCATTGCCGTAGATATCCCGGACGCCTTCCGGGGTATGCAAAAGCGGATTTTGATTTTTCATCGTAATTTCTGCCTCCTAAACGCTTTACTGATTTACCATTATAAAGTGTTTAGCCCGATTCGTCAATCACTTTCTGAATTCCGTCCAGATAGGGAACCAGGTAGCCGCCGTGGGGCGCAAGCACATATGACAGGTCAAGCTCGTCATGGCGGAAGCTCTTCCGTCCGCCTGCCTCAGCCCGATCCCAGAATTCCTTCATTTTTTTATAAGGAAGAAAATAGAGTTCATTACGTCTGGAAAACAGAATAATCAGGAAGGACACGCCTTCCTGGTGCTCAAAATCGCCCATAAATTCCACCTGATGGGCGTGAATATTCTGCAGGGGAAAGGTGTCCGTATCGCACTCCTTGGCGTCGAAGCACACGGGAATGCCCTGGACGGCCCCGATATAGTCCACAGTGCTCTTCTGGTCAAAATAAGCCAGGGTAATGTGACGGTGTTCTTTATCGATTTTCATGGGAGTAATGGGCGTCGGGACTTTCTGAATCAACGCCAATCCCTGTTCCCGGTATTTTTCATTGGTTCGGTTGATCAGATCCTCCAGGGTCGAGCCCCGGAGGCCTCTGGAATTCCAGGTTGCCATTGCTTTGTCCTCTTTATCTTACAAATTAGAATCAAATAACATTATAAATCGAGAACGGCCATAAAACAACCTCCTATTTTTTCAGGGCGGTATCCGGGGAAAACAGCCGGAGTAAATAGCTGGGATACGAAAAAGCCAGTTCCCGAAAGAACTGACTTTTTACATAACTGTTACGTATCTTCCAGTATCCTGTGGATGTGCAGAGCCAGATACATCTTCTCCTGGCTGGAGAGCTTCTGGCGAAACTGCTCATACACGTAGATCTGAATCTTCTCCACGCACTCAAACTCCTTCTGACAGATGGAATGGATCTGCTCATAGAGAATGTCATTTTTTTCATCAGGCAGCTGATTCCGGCTCACCAGCCGCTGGGCAAACAGCCGTACATGGGTCACATACCGGGAATATGAAGTACTGTCTTCATTGTAAGTAATCCCAAAGGCATATTTTACAATATCCAGCACCGCGTCCAGCGTCCGGGAAATCAGCAGGTTCTGACTGTTGTAGGGGTGATTAAACTGGGCGTTGATGAAATGGAAGGCGATATTGCCCGCCTCGTCCGCCGGGATCTCCAGATCCAGGCGCTCCCGCATCAGGTTCACCGCATATTCCCCCACCTGAAACTCCTGGGGATTGAATTTTTTCATTTCCAGCGTGTAAAAATTCTGCAGAACAATGCCTTCCCGCACCCGTCTGGCCGCAAAGGACAGATGATCCGTCAGGGACAGATAGATATGGTCCATCAGCTTCATATCGAACTGTTCAATGGCATAATCAATCACCGCCTTGGCCAGCTCAAAGAAGACGCTGTCTGTCTCTGCCGCCAGACGGATGATGTTCCGGGAGACCTCCTTGTCCTTGAGAACAAAGACCTTTTCAATCTCGCTTTCCTGAAACTCATATCCTATGGACTTGTGAAAGCCGATTCCCTTTCCCATGAGAATAGACTCCTGGCCCGCGTTGTCCAGCGCAAGCACCAGCGAATTGTTCAACACCTTAATGACACGCATGGTATTACAGATTCTCCCCGTTTGTCTTAATTACATTCTGATACCAGTAGAAGCTGTCCTTCTTGATTCTTCCCAAATCCTTCAGGTTGAAATCATCACGGTTGATGTAGATAAAGCCGTAACGCTTCCGGAAGCCCTGATGGGAGCTTAAAAGATCCATCACAGACCAGGGACAGTAGCCCATCATTTCCACACCATCGTCGATGGCGTCGGAAATCGCCTGGATATGGCCGCGCAGATAGTCGATCCGGTAATCGTCATGCACGCGTCCGTCCTCAGTCAACTCGTCCGCCATACCGAGACCATTCTCGGTGATAATCAGCGGCAGATGGTATCTGCGATAGTACTCATTCAGCACAATCCGAAGACCCATGGGATCAATCTGAGCGCCGTATTCGCTGGCCTTCAGGTTCTCATTTTTCTCGTCCCGGCAGTAGCCGTACTGGTCAAAGTCTACCTCATTGCCACGGAAGACTCTGGAGCCAACCGGATGCTCCTCGTCCGCAGGCAGATAGCTTGCACAGAGGGTACGGTAGTAGTTCAGAGCAATGTAGTCTATTTTCGCGGACTTCAGAATCTCCGCGTCGCCCTCTTCCATCTTCGGAACAATATTGCGCTCCTTCAGATAGCGCATATAGTAACCCGGATACTCGCCGTTGATGTGCATCTCCAGGCAGTAGTTGGTCTTCAGCCAGTCGTTCATTTTGGCGGCCCATACGTCCTCCGGTTTGTTGGTCAGCGGATAGGTACAGGTGGAGGATACAGCCGGAGCGGCCTTTCCGCCCTCTACCAGCTCATGGCAGGCATTGACTGCCAGCGCATGGCCCAGAAACATGTGATAATCCATCTGAGCACGCATACGATCGGCTTCCCAGTCGTCCTCGGTGTAGATATTCATACGGTTGTTGACGCGGATCATCAGGTTCTGCTCATTGATCATCTGCCAGTATTTTACACGGTCTCCGAAGGCCTGGTAGCAGACACGGGCGTAACGCTCAAAGGCAAAGGCGCAGTCCCGGCACTCCCAGCCATTGTATTTCTCAACCAGTGCGTAAGGCAGGTCAAAATGATACAGAGTTACGAGGGGCTGGATGCCCTGTTCAAGCAGGTAGTTGATCACACGATTATAGAAATCGATGCCCTTCTGGTTCACCTCGCCATCTCCGTCCGGAATAATGCGGGCCCAGGAGAGGGAGAAACGGTATGCTTTCATACCCATCTCCTTCATCAGGTCGATATCTTCCTTCCAGTGGTGATAGAAATCGCTGGCCACCTTACTGTCCGCCTGCTTATCGGAACGTTTAAAAGAATTATAGTCTGCTACGGTCATGCCTTTGCCGTCTTCGTCCCAGCCGCCTTCGATCTGAAATGCAGAGGAGGAAGCGCCCCAGAGGAAATTTTCAGGAAAATTTGTCATAATTTTGTGCTCCTTTAGAAAGTTGTAAAAGCCAGGCAGAAGCATAGAGACTTCCGCCCGGCGGATGTGTTTGTTACGATGTGTTTATTACATCAAAACCATTTATTTTACAGCTTTGATAACAACCTTGGTAAGGTCAGCCTTCTCGGCCGGAACTCCTGTTACCTCTGCGAAATCAGCCGTATTGGAAACGATGACGCTTACCGTAGTATCATAGCCTGCTGTCTTAATCTTGTCAATGTCAAAGGATACGATCGGGGTGCCTTTCTTGATCTGGTCTCCCTCGTTTACGTGCTTGGTGAAGCCCTCACCGTTCATGGCTACGGTGTCCATACCGATGTGAATCAGAAGCTCGGTGCCGTCTGCAAGCTTCAGACCCATAGCGTGAAGGGTCGGATACAGAACAGATACAGTACAGTCAGCAGGTGCTACTACCTCTCCCTTGGTCGGAAGAACCGCGATTCCTTTGCCCAGTGCTTCAGAAGCAAATACCTCGTCCTGCACCTCATTTAACGGGTAAGCCTTTCCCTCTACCGGGGAAGCGATTTCTACAGTTTCGCCTGTGTGGGCCGGAGCTGCCGGCATAGCCAGATCAGACTCCAGTGCTGCTGCTCCTGCGGGAGCAGCGTCTACATCTTCAAAGCCTACGATATAAGTAAGGATTGCGCCGCCGAAGAACGCTACCGCGATACCGATTAAGTAAGCTGCGAACTGGCCGAGGCTTGTACCCTCGCCATAGTAGGACATGATGGTCAGGATACCGTTGTTTGCGAAACCTGTGTTGACTGCGTGTCCGATACCCATGATACCACCGCCGAGAGCTCCGGCGATTACCGCGCATACCATCGGCTTCTTCAGACGAAGGTTACAGCCATAGATAGCCGGCTCTGTGATACCTACCAGCCATGCGGACAGGGAAGCGGAAGCTGCTACCTGCTTTAAATCCTTGCTCTTGGTTTTGAGCATAACGCCCAGGGCTGCGCCTGCCTGGGAGAAGTTTGCGGAACCAGCGAAGCACATCAGGGTGTTGGTTCCTGTCAGGGCTACGTCATTCAGACCAATCGGAAGCAGTGCTCTGTGCGCACCGAAGATAACGCATACGCCCCACAGACCGCCGACGATGATACCGCCCAGTACCGGGCTGAATCCGTACAATGCATTGTAAAGGAACTGAATGATATAACCAACGTAGATACCAACCGGTCCTACAACAGTCAGCATAACCGGCACCATGATAATCAGGGACAGACCCGGTACCAGAATCAGCTGCAGAATTTCCGGAATTACCTTCTTTAAGAATTTCTCCAGGAAATACAGTACAATCACGCCCAGCAGAATCGGGATAACGGACTCGGTGTAAGCAAATACCTTAGAGGACTCTCCTACGGTAAACGCCATCTTGATAACCGGAAGTCCGAAGATGGTGGACTTGGTAGCTACGTCCTGAACCAGGGCATCGATGGTCGGATGGCAGATAAAGCCGCCCAGCATCATAGCTACAACAGAACTGCACTTCAGTGCCTTGGATGCAGTGTAAGCAAGGAAAACCGGCATGAAGTAGAAAATAACATTGGAAGCGGTGTTCATGATGATGTAGGTGCTGTTGGCTGTATCGAAGCCCGGCACCTTGGCAAATGCTGCCAGAAGACCCTTAATCAGACCTGCTGCCGCGATAGCCGGTACCAGCGGTGTGAAGATCTCAGTAATCTTCTGCAGAATCAGGTTGCCCAGAGGCTGCTTCTGATCCGGAACCTGCTCGTCTACGGAACCGCCTGCTACGGCGTCTCCTAAGATCGCTACGGTCGCGTCATAAATCTTCGTTACCTTTGCGCCGCATACAACCTGGAACTGTCCGCCGGAAACAACGACGGAGATCACGCCCTCCAGATGCTCTACGATTTCTTTCTTTGCAAGGCTTTCATCCTTCAGGATGAAGCGCAGACGGGTGAAGCAGTGTGTCACCTGTTTTACATTGGCTTTGCCGCCCACATTATCAAGAATGTCCTGGGCAATTTTGTTGTAATCCATTCTTCTCTCTCCTTTGTATGTTAATGTTAAAAATAGATAGTTCTTATATCCGGCCAAGATATATGGTATCGAAAGACTTTTATTGCACAGCGACGGAGAATCCTGATTCGTAGAATTCTTTTCATACACAAAAAAAGATCCAGTGAAATGAACGTCCAATAGAAAATCCGGATACAGATATCATATATCTGCACTCTTTTCTATCTTCTTCATTTTCACCCGATCTTGCCTGCATGACCAGTAACACGTCGTATGTGAAACCACTATGTAATTGTCTCTCAATCTGGTAATACCTTACCACACTTCTTTTTTTGTTGCAAGTGTTTCTTAAATTTTTGTGAAATCTATATGAATTTTTTGAAAATGTTTTGTGTAGAATAACGAAAAACCGTGGCTTTTTTATTCGCCACGGTTCAAAACGTTCATAAATTCTTTGGGAAGCTGCGCAATATACTGCTGTCCCGAAAGATTGGAAAGCGCTCCGGTAAGCTCCGGCAGCTCCAGCCGGTAAGCGTGAAGAAGCTGATATTCCAGGCCGAAATTTTTCCGGAATTCCGCGTTCACCTTCGGATTGCCGTATTTGGCGTCACCGATGAGAGGATGGCCGATGCTGGCCAGGTGGGCGCGGATTTGATGGGAACGGCCGGTAATCAGGTTGATCTCCAGATAGGTATAAGGCTTTCCGTTGTAAGTTAGCTGTTTTAGCGGTACATATTCCGTACAGATAGGCAGGGCGTCCGCTCTCTTCTGCTGATAAATCTGTACCTGGTTGGTTCGTTCATTTTTCAGAAGCCAGCCTTCAATGCTCTGTTTTTCCCGGATACTGCCCACAGCAATGGTTCGGTAATATTTATGGAGATTCCGGACGCGGAACAGTTCATTCAGTTCCTGAAGTCCCCGAAGGCTCTTGCCCGCCGCCACCAGCCCGCTGGTATTCCGGTCAAGGCGGTTACAGATACCGGGACGGAAGCTGCGCAGACTTTCCTGGGTAGCCTCTCCGCTTTCTAACAGGTGCTCCGTCAGGTATTCTACCAGGGAGACGTCCGAGGGCTTTGCCTTCTGGGACAACAGACCTGCCGGTTTGTTGAAGAAAATGACATTTTTGTCCTCGTAGATGATTTCCGGGTGAAGCTTTGCGGGGAGTCTTTTAGTCCTCAAACCTGCTGCCGGGTTTGCTTTTCCGCTTTGTTTTGCATCTATGTTCTGGGGTAATTTCCCAGCCCCTGTTTTCCCAGCCATACTGGAAAAGCCGTCAATCGTCTCGTCCGCCAGAAACAGCCTGATCGCATCCCCCACCTCCAGACGCTCTTTCCCTTCTGCCTTCTTTCCGTTCAGGGTGATATTCTTTTTTCGCAGCATTTTGTAAAAGAAGCTGGTCGGGGCTTTATCCATATATTTGCCCAGCAGCTTGTCCAACCGCTGTCCGGCCTCGTTTTCTCCTACGGTCAGAAGACGCATATGGTTTCTCCTTTTCTCAGATAAATGAAATAAGTTAAAATACAGCAGGCCTTTTCTGCTTACAAAGCCTGCTGCATCATCTTTTCTTTTTTATTACAGGGACAGCGCCAGAATCAGCCCCCGGATCAACTGCTCCCGGTTCAGGGAGGGATAGCGTTCGTCCGGCGTAAACGGAATATCTTCCGGATCCTTCTTCGCCAACGCGTCCACCCGGTCCAGATAAGCCTTCAGATCCGCAAATACATGCACATGCACGCCGGAAATGCCGTTCTCCTTCAGCGTCTTGGTTACATGCGCCTCCACCGGCTTTAAGTCTGCATTTTTCAACGTGGTGTAGCCTGCCACTTCATTTCCACGGATCACCAGACTGTGGATCGGATAATTCTTTTCATAGGTGGTCAGAACCAGCTCGTAGGCGTGTTCCATCCCTCCTGTATGACGCTCCAGTTCCGCATAGAGATCCTGCGGGATGGAACGGCGTCTGCAGAACATGATCACGTTGACCAGCTCCTTACAAGCCGGAAGGCAGCCCACAACGGCCACCACCGTGAACATATTCAGGCGTGTCCTGGACGTCGCATAGCCGACGATAAAGATGACGGCAGGCAGCAGGAAGAAGATAAAGGTCTTAAAAAGCTGCGCCTTTTTATGGGCGTCCGTATAGCCGTGCTCGCCCTTCTGGGGTATATTTTGCATAAATATGTTCTCCTTGTAATTTCTTTATCTGGTGACTTCGCTTATTTTAATACTTTGATGTTCTCTTCTGTCAGATCTACCATGGGTATCTCAAGCTGGCCCGCGTCACCGATACAGAAATCCAGCCAGTCTTTCAGAACGGCCTCGTCAATCTCCTTCTCATCCTCATCTCCGGCCAGGTTCTGATAATAGACATCCGGCTCATCCTGTTGGAAGACGGATCCCAGAAGCTCGTAAGTATTCTCTTCCTCGTCATAAACAAAGAGTGTAAAGGGCTGGAAATCGCTGCCCTCTACGGTACTGGGATCGTGGTTCCAGTCTGCGCGCATCACACCATTGTCATAGAAGGTCGCAGCCGGGAAGCCGGTAAATTCCTCATGTACCGCCTCCAGCGCTTCCACAAAATCATAGATTAAAAACATCTGGCTGTCCGCGGACGCCGTTGTGTAAGCAATCAGCAGCTCATTGCGGCCATCTCCGTCGACATCATAGACGCCGAATTTATTTTCCGAAAGATCGCTGCCGTCATAGTCCAGTTCTAAACCATTCGGGAACTGCTGATTATAATAGATGTCGTCCAGAACCGAACGATAGGCGCTCTTTCCGGCATCGGACAGGGTACTTGCGCCTGCCGCGATATCGTCTGTGGTGCCCTTGATTTCCGATGTCTCAGTTTCCTGGTTCACCGTAGTTTCTGTGTCCTCTGCCGATGCTTCCTTTGCAGTATTCGTTGTATCTGTACTGCCTTTACAGCCTGCTGCCAGAACCGTTACACCAAGCAGCACGGCCAGCCAATATTTTCTCATATCAGATTCTCCTTTTTCTGTCCAGTCATTTCCATCCGGCGGGCTCTTCGCCCGCATTTCATTATACGCAGTTCTCCCTGATACTTCAAGCATTCTTTTCACAGAAATATGGAAAATATTCAGACGAAATTATTCAGACTCTGATTACTGAGAACAGTAACCAGGGTCTGAAACGTTAAAGTGAAGTTTTCATAAAGTTAATCGTACAGAAACGTGCAATCTTCTGCACGGTATTTCTTATTTTCTTGCAATAATATACCAGGTCTTGCTGAAATTCCCCTCATTTTCCAGGAAATGATTGGCACATTTCTCCACCTGGAAGCCGTTCTTCCGAAGCAGCCCACAGACGGCTTTCTCATCGTGGACAACCTCTTTGATATTCTCCTCGAACTGCTTGAGGCCATTTTCATAGACGGTGGTTTGCAGGTTAATACGACCTTCCGAATCGTGAGTCACCATGAACTGGGCCTTGACCGTCTCGCTGAAATCCAGGTCGATGGGTTCCGCCATCGGAACCTCTTTTTCGTTCAGAATATCGAAAATGAAGTACCCACCATCTGTCAGATAAGTGTATACATTCGCGAATATTCGATCAAGATCATCCAAATCCATAATATGGTTCAGCGCATCCCCGGTGCAGGTCACCAGATCAAACTGCGTCTCGGGCCGATAGGTAATCATATCCGCCACCTCATACTGAAGCTTCGGGTTCCGCTCCTTCGCAATCTTGATCATTCCTTTGGAAAAATCCATTCCGCTGGCCTCTATCCCAGCTCCCGACAGAATCTCACAGAGCACGCCCGTTCCGCAGGCCAGATCAAGGCTCTTCCGAACCGTCACATGATGTTCCTTCAGCCAGGTCAGAAGTTGCTCTCCGAAAGCCTCTGGGAAATAATTCCAGCCGAACTGGTTGTAAACCTTGCAGAATGCGGTGCTGTACATGATGAAATCCTCCCCTATGGAAATCTGTTATGTAAAGAACAAAATATTTCACAATGAAACCAACCGTTTCGCCTGCTCATACTCTTTTTTCTGTACATAAATTTTGTATTCGTAAATATAATCTTGCTTGACGCCACTTTCTTTTACATATAATTTTCCAGAACAAGTCGAATCGCATTGAGCACGACATAGACGCCAAAGCAGCTCAGGCTCTTTTTATAACTTTTTGTTTTTCTTCCTTTGGAATAAAACACAACGCCTAATGTAAAAAAGATACATACTGCAACTACCAATATTCTGTCAAGAAACACTGTAAATTCCATGTCATTTTCCTCCCAATAATCAGACAACAGTTTGTCCATTCTTATTTTATTGTAATCTACTTTTCGAAGACAGTCCCCCGCTTTAGTCGCCATAATCACTGTTGACTTTATAATCGATTCTCAGGAACGCGCACATCTTATCCCCAAAATCCATCCTTCCTTCGCTTCCTTCTTCCTCCTTCAACTCAATGGTATACTTATCGTAATGGAAGAAATCGCCAAAGGAAAAACTACCCGTGGCAATCACATTTCCATCGTAATCAAAGATCCGCATCATATCCTTATCCGCCAGATAATCCTTCGGATTGCCATCTGCGTCCATGAATACCGTATACCAGTCTCTTTCCAGGGTATTTGTTTCCAGGATCTGCTCCTGGGCGTAACCCAGGCAGTTATCATCCATGTCATAGTAGCCGTAGGTGTTGCCGCTGATGACCCCCTCCACATCGTTGATGGGTTCGTCGGTCACATAGCGCAGATAAAACCAGGCTTCTCCATCGCCGGTACTGATGGTGTATTTGCTGTTCCAGAAGCCCCGCTCCTGAATGTGCCCGGCCGCCTGTCCATCCGCCCAGATATCCGAATCCGCCACGATATCGTCCAGATCGCCTTTCATAGAAAGGACGCTGGCATTTTCGAGAGCCGTCCGTCCTTCCTCTGTAGGCGGCAGTTCTTCTCCGGCTTCACCGCAGCCCGCCACAGTCAGAAACAGCGACGTCGAGACAAGGGCTATCCCAAGCTGTATCTTTCTTTTCATAGTATTCTCCTTTTTGGAAATGATTCAGAATTAGGAATTCTCCTTCTCGTCGTCTCTCGCGATTTCCCGCGCCACCATAATGGCCATGGCGGTCAACAGCGGCAGATACTGCTCCTCGTAGCAGATCACCACAGAATTGTCGAAGACCACATTTTTCAGGGTGAACTCCAGATTCTCCATGATGCTGCCCAGCATCCGGTCATTCAGGATGACGAAGAAATTGTGGCCCAGGGAGCCTGCGTACTCGCGCAGCACCAGTTTGCCCTCTTTCACATTCATGGTAAAGGTATCCCTGATCAGCTGAAATTTCTTTTCCAGCCTGCCGTATTCCTCGCCGCGGTAATAGAAATCATAGGTGGGAAGGGCATGGAGAATCCGTTTTTCAATCCGGAAAATCTCGGTATTCTGAACGTCATAGATGTAAAACTGCTTCAGCGGCATGGTGCCCTCGATATGGTAAATCAGCTCGCCATCCTCATCCTGCAGATCAAAACGCTGCCCCATGAGCTTGAAGTCCTCGGTAAAGGTATAAACCTTGGAAGGTCTGGCCTCCACCACCGGAAGCACCTCTCCGGTCTTTACGAAATGCTCCATGCTTTTCTGCAGACCTTTCTGCATCAGCATAATGTCCGAATGGTAACAGATATAAGCCGCTGCATTGGTTCCGAAATCCTCATTTAATGGATGCAGAGGCTCGGTGATTCTCTTTTTTATCATACTTGTCAGGAAGGAATAGCCGATGTAACCCAGATTGCCGTCGCCAGTCAGCCAGAAATACAGGTAATCCCCTTCGCTGTTGGGACCGAAGGCCAGCGCGGGCCGTCTCATGGTGCGGAAGTTCGCCAGATAGCAGGAGCCCAGAGGTGTCGGCACATCCTTATAGGCCTCGTAAAATTCCTCGATTTTCCGCGGACGATCCATAGCAATCATTTGTACCATATCTGTGGACGAGTTATAGCTGCCCGGTGACGCCATCATCCACATGGCGATGCCGATAATCAGAATTACCGTACCGACACTGATGAGAAAGCTACTGTAATAGCCTTTTACGACAAACATCGCTCCGGCCACGATCACCGCCAGGCTGAGAAGCCGGTAAATCACGTATCGCAGCTTCAGGCTCGCCGACATATCACCGAATTTCATTGTTTCCTCTGACATGAATTCCCCTCCTTCATCCGTCCCGCTAAAATTATCTGGAACTGTATGTCTCAAAGAAAAAGCGCAAAAATAGTGTCGGCTGCGGCTTTCCGCCACAGTTCGACACTATTATTTTACCAGTTTGTGGATTTCACGTCAATTCTCTCTTTTTCTGACTTTATTTCTGACTTTATTTCTGCTGATTCCTGATCTGTGGCGGACGATAATGATAGATCTCATTGTAGGCCTCCAATTCCTCCACATCCTGTACTCCACCCGGGATTAGTCCGGTGCAGTCGTGGGCTGAGGCGGCATTGGATAAATAATCGTAGGAATCAATGAGCTGTTCGTTGGGTTTTCGCATAGCAGAACCTCCTGAAAATCGCATGAAAAAGGACAATCCCTATGTTCTTGTGACATAGTTATTGTCCCCTGATTTTATGTGATTATGTCTGTTGTTTTCTGGTTTTATTTTTCATGTACCTGTTTTCAAGTCAGGTGTTCTATGGTAATTTCGTAAAGCAGAACTGCCTTTCCGTCCCGTGCCATCTCGGCGTCCATTTCTGTCTAAAACATCACCCTGATATTTCTGCGGACAGGATCCAATCTTGGATAACTTATGAGAAATGCCGAAAAGCATAGGATTATTTACTCTCTCAAAGTGCAGTTCCCTTTTGTGGGACAAAGAACTGGCTCATATCCGTACGCTCCAGCTCCAGCAACGCCACTTTTTTCTCCATTCCGCCCGCATAACCCGTCAGGCTGCCGCCAGTTCCTACTACCCGGTGACAGGGAATGATAATGGACACCTCATTGTGCCCCACTGCGCCGCCGACCGCCTGGGCGGACATGTGGGGGACCTTTCGTATCTCCGCCATTCTGCGGGCGATCTCGCCGTAAGTCATGGTCTGTCCATAGGGAATCTGCAATAAGATCTGCCACACAGCCTGCTGGAATGCAGACCCGGCAGGCTGAAGCGGCGGTGTAAAGTCCGGTTCTTTCCCGGCAAAATAGATGTCCAGCCAGCGCCTCGCTTCCGCGAGAACAGACGTCTCCATTGAAATATGCTCTTTGGGAAGTGTACGGGCAAAGTATTTCTGACCTTCAAACCACAGGCCGGTCAGTCCGATTTCGTTCGCAGCCAGTAAGATAGTTCCAAGGGGTGACTTGTATGTAGCTGTATTTGTCATTTGCGCGTCTCCATTTCTGATTCATCTTTTTTTACTTCACGTTACGATTCATAGACCGGTAGGAACTTCTCATCCAAGCTGTAAAAATATCGGCCTGAGAGTGCGAGGCATTTATCTTGGATGTACTTCAAAATGGTTTCATCCACTTCCTTGTTTTTCTTTTTCCTGATTTCTTCTACAGATCCTTTCACCACTAAGAGCGTTGCGTACAATTCTTCATCTTTTTTAACCAGCATTAGCTGTTTTCTTCCGAGACAGATTTCTTCCAGGGTTTTCTTTTTATCATATCCGCCATTTTCCCTATCAAGCTCCAGCCCTTTTATAAGTTCGTTGAGATTTTCAGCATGTCTGATCTGTGTTTTGCCTGAAATCCATTCTAATTGTAGATATCGGCTTTTCCCTTTCTGAAACAATTCCTCTGTGTGCTCTTTTCGGAGTAATAAAAGATCAGCCAACATATCGATCTCCCCAGCAGATGTGGAAAATAAATACATACTCATGTTGATGTCGTACTCCTTTAAAAGCTGCTCTGCCAAAGCAAGTAGAACTTGGATGTTCCATAACACAGAAAAAGGAGCCAGGTGCAGTGCTCTTGTTTACAGTATTTCGGAAACGGCAAAGCTGAACAATCTGCGCCCGTACTACTACTTCAGGCATATCCTCACGGAGCTGCCTAAGTATTGTGACGAAAAAGGAAATATAGAACCGACAAAACTGGACCAGCTGATGCCCTGGGCAGATGAGCTTCCCAAGGAATGCCGGAAACCACACCGCTCATAAAAGCGGCGTTAAATTTAAGGGTAGGCGCAGGATTATTTGACGTTTACCCGAAGGCGGGGTCACCACAATGGATCACAATAATGGAATCACGTGGATGCAATGTATAAAGCATTTCTTCATAATGGTCTGTAAAAATTTCTTGAAGGATGTTCATAAGACTATTATGCAGGAAAAAGCAAGAAAAAGAAACCCCCACCCCTCAAGAATGAGGGGCAGGGGAGTTGAATAGGCGAAGCCTATTTTTTATTTCGAAAGACAAGTGGTTTACCGATTACTTACAAAAAATCACTGAGACTATGAGAAAATCTCTGTAAATTAGATTCTTCTATGATAATGAAGCTTCCTGTATAATAAAAAACGTGGATGTTGAAAATTGAAAATACCTCAGAGTACAATAAGACTACTGACTGGCAGGTTAGTAAAAATCTTATTGAACAGAGAGGTATCTACAATGAAGTCTAACACACAGAACGCAAAAATTGAAGCTATTACAGAAAAAACTTTGGTACTCGGAATTGATGTCGGAAGTGAAATGCACTATGCCAGAGCTTTTGATTACAGGGGAATCGAGTATTCGAAGAAGCCATTTAAGTTTAGCAACACAGAGGCCGGATTTGTGACATTTAAGGAATGGATCCTGGACCTCAAAGAAAGACATGAGAAGGATAAGGTGGTTCCAGGTATGGAACCGACCGGGCATTACTGGTTTAATCTCGGAAAGTTTCTACAGGATAATGAAATGAAACCAGTGCTTGTAAATCCTCATCATGTGAAAAAATCAAAAGAACTCGACGACAATAATCCTACTAAAAATGACCGTAAGGATCCGAAAGTTATAGCAGGATTAGTTAGAGAGGGACGTTACATGATCCCATATCTGCCGGATGGTGTTTATGCTGATCTTAGAACAGCATCAAACATAAGATTCCAGTTACAGGCGGAACTTACAAGAATTCAAAACAGGATCAGTCGTTGGTTCAATATATATTTTCCTGAATATAAGACGGTATACGGAAAGCCGGATGCCAAGAGCGGAATGCTAATCCTTAAAGCAGCACCACTCCCTGAAGATATCCTGACGTTAGGTATCGATGGAGTGAACCAAATCTGGCGTGATGCAAAGTTAAGAGCAGTTGGAAAGGCGAGGGCGAAGACCCTGATAGAAGCTGCTGAGCACAGCGTTGGAAGCAAAGAAGGTGCGGTGTCTGCAAGAATGGAAATCCGAATGCTTCTGGAGGACTATGAATCCAGAAATACGCGTCTACAGGAAGTTATGGTTCTAATTGAAGAACTGGTAAGAAAGATTCCGATGGCTGAAAAGCTGTTAGAGATCAAAGGTGTGGGAATCAGGACAGTGTCAGGGTTCCTTGCAGAAGTAGGTGATATCAGCCGCTTCAACAATCCGAAGGAACTGCAGAAGCTTGCAGGATTGGCATTGGTTGAAAATAGTTCGGGAAAGCACAAGGGTGAGACAACAATAAGCAGACGAGGTCGAAAGAGACTCAGATATCTGCTCTTTGAGGTTACAATGTCACTTGTGTCGAAGAACCAGGAGTTCAGGGAACTCCATAATTATTACACAACCAGAAGGCTGAATCCATTGAAGAAAATGCAGTCACTTATGGCAATTGCAGCCAAGCTGATACGTATCTTTTATGCGATGCTGACAAAAGGTGTGGATTATGATCCGAAAAAGATGGTCAGTGATATCAGGAGACCGGCAGCTTATCTGCAAGCAGCGTAAGCAAAAAGCAACTATAATGGAGGCTGTCATCTGGGCAGCCACTGAATCAAGCAGAATGTAACAGATAACGTCCACTAATCACAGTGCTGGAACAGGAAGCAAGTCAGTAATCAATAATACAAAGAATGAGTCAGTAGTCGGCGGAAATTGTCACCATAGGGCATGACCCTGTAATGAAGCATAGCTGACACCCTGGTTATGGGCAGGCAGGACGAAGGAAGTTAGGACCTCTGGAGACAGAGATGATCCTGGTGGATATAGGAGGTTAGCTGCCATAGAGGGAAGGGTATACACAAAGCTAGTAAAGCGAAAATCAATGACGTTTTATTTCGTATACCATTCAACCGCTATTTCAGTACCTGATACATCGAAATGCTCATAGCTGTGGCTTATTCACTGAGATATGAAAGGTTGAAAAACCTTGAATTTTCAATAAAAAACACTTGATTATATGAGGAGGGTGAGAAGCTTACAAATCAGGCTTTTCACCCTTGTTTTATATATAACAGTTACTGTCAGGCATGTCAAGAGCAGGCGGCTGGCCGCCTGTCTTAGACTATGTTTTTACTTATTCTGGAAGTCGTCCTTCGTACATGATACTCAACTCCCCGTAGACCTGGCCCCAGTCCCGGATGGTAGTTGTCCATTTCTTAGTAGCCTCGAAAGTGGCCAGATATAAGGCTTTTAACAGCGCTGTATCACTTGGAAATACGCTTCTCTGGCGATTCAGTTTCCGGTATGTGGAGTTCAGTGACTCTATCGCATTTGTTGTATAAATGACCTTTCGGACAGTGGTTGAAAACTTAAAAATTGGGGAAACAGCATCCCAGTTGTCCTTCCAGCGTTTCATGGAATTCGGGTATTTCGGACTCCATTTTTCTGTCACACGGTCTAAAGCAGCCAGGGCCTTCTGCTCATCAGCAGCCTGATAGATGGTTTTTAAATCTGTAGCGAAAGCTTTCCTGTCTTTATCCGGAACGTATTTCAGCGTATTTCTTACCTGATGGACAATACACCTCTGATATTCTGTCTTTGGAAATGCCGCCGAAATCGCTTCTTTAATGCCTGTAAGGCCGTCTGCACAGATAATCAGGATATCTTTAACCCCTCGATTTTTTAGTTCATTTAAGACAGAAAGCCAGTATTTCGCACTTTCATTGTCACCAATCGTGATGGTCAATACTTCCTTTTTGCCCTCTGTGTTAATGCCCAGAATTACATAGGCTGCAAGTTTACGAATCACTCCGTTGTCCCGCACAGAATAGTGGATAGCATCAATGTAAAGAATCGGATATACGTCATCCAGCGGTCGATTCTGCCAGTCTTCAATCTGCGGAAGTATCTTATCTGTTACATCAGAAATAAAACTCTCAGATGTTTCAAAGCCATAGATATCTTCAATCGTTTCCGAAATTTGGCGTGTAGTCATTCCTTTGGCATACATGGAGATAATTTTCTGGTCAATGTCAGAAATATCCTTCTGACGCTTTTTGACAACCTGTGGTTCAAAGGTGGACTTTCGATCTTGTGGTACTTCGATTTCCATAGAACCATACCGACTGTTTACCTGCTTGCGTTTATAGCCGTTTCGATAATCGTCGTTGTCAGAACGCTCGGATTTCTCATATCCGAGATGGTCATCCATTTCTGCTTCCATCATTTCCTTGATGGTGCCGCCCAGGAGATCCTTGAGAGCATCCTGGATATCTTCAGCAGTCTCAATATCGTATTCTTCGAGAAGCTGACGAATGATATTTCTTTTTCCATCGGTCATTTCAACTCTGTGTACAGGTTTCTTTTGTCTTGCCATAATAAAGGCCCTCCTAATGATATTTATTTTATCATAGAAGAACCTTATTGCGGTTATTTTACAGAAAAAGTTTCATAGGTGAAAAATGAAATTGTGAATTCCACTCTCCCAATCCCCAGTGGAATTCTCTCTCGCACAATTCACATTTACTCTTTCATACATTCATGCTACCTTTATCTTAACCCTGACAGCAGTGGAAGGAGTTTTTATGAGTAAATATATTCCCGGAAATCAAAAACATCTCTCACTGCAGGATCGTATTTATATTCAAAATGAGTTGTCAAAAGGCTCCTCTTTTAAGGATATTGCCCGTTTCCTATGCAAGGATCCAACTACCATCTCCAAAGAGGTCAAATCCCGTCGGCTTTCTGATTGGTGGCATAAAGGTACCTTCTATAATGCCCATAACTTCTGCATTCATCGGTACCATTGCAAAAAGAAAAATGCCTGTGGAAAAATTGTTCTCTGTGGCGTGAAATGTGCTTCCTGCCCCACCTGCAACCAAACATGCCCTGATTTTGAAAAAGAACGCTGTAACCGTCTGGACAGGGCTCCTTATGTCTGCAATGGCTGCACAAAGCTTATAAACCATTGCACGATTGCCCACAAATATAACTACAATGCCAAAGCCGCTGACCGCAAATATCGGGAAACGCTTTCTGACTCCCGTTCCGGCATCAGTCTCTCCAGACATGAACTGCGTCTTAAAGATAAAGTTATCAGTCCCCTGATTGCCCAGGGACAGTCCCCTTATCAGATCATCACCAACCATCCGGAACTGGATATGTCGGTCAGAACAGTCTACACCTATCTCGATATGGGCCTTTTTACATCCAGAAACATTGATTTAAAACGAAAGGTAAAATTCAAACCAAGGAAAGTACACAAAACACAGATTTCTGACCGGAAAGTTTTTACTGGCAGAACTTACTCTGATTTTTCAGAACTACACCTGGATTCCTTTGTGGAAATGGATACCGTTCACTCCTCCAACGATTCCGCTAAAACTTTGCTTACTTTTTTCTTCACCAAAGAAAAACTATTCCTGGCTTTTCTGATGAACCGCAACACGGAAGGTGCTGTAAGGCTTGTTTTTGACCGTTTGGAGAAACGTTTGGGAACTTATGAATTTCTTTCCCTGTTTGAACATATCCTAACCGATCGCGGTTCTGAATTCGGAGATCCAGATTCATTGGAAACAGGGATAACCGGATTCCAGCGCTCCAACATTTACTATTGTGATCCTATGCGTAGTGGGCAGAAAGGCGGTATTGAACAGGCTCATACCATGCTTCGTATGGTGCTCCCCAAAAAGACAAGCTTTGAATTTCTGACCCAATGGGATGTAAATCTCATTGCCAGTCACATCAATTCCACTCCTAGAGAAAGCCTGAATGGACGCACCCCGTATTCCGTTGCAAAAGAAACATTCGGTGAAGAGGTCCTAAAAGCATTTCAGCTTAGGGAGATTGACCCCGACGAGGTTCATCTGACACCTAAGCTGATCCGCTTCAACCGATAATCCATCAAAAAATCTGCTGTCAGGGTAGAACTAGATTTTTCACACATTTCCCATGCGTCCGGTGGAATTTAGTCACGCACACTGAACTCCAGCGGTCTCTTTTTCATGCCCTGAAACTGAGTATTTTTTGAAAAGACAGATTCATTATAGCAGAAATCCTTTGTTTTATCACTATAAGTGGTTTTAAAAATTATAATTAAAAATTCAATCTTCCGAAATTCCTTGATTTTTCAAGGCTTACCGCCTATCAAATATCAAAACCTTATGTATTTTCCCTTGTTTTTGCCCTTATGAGCCGAAACAAGGGAATTTTTTATGCTTCGCCCACAACCTTATCCAAGAGCCTTGCGGAAGTCCGCTTCGCTTCTCTGGTAGAGTGGGCATAAATGTTCATTGTGGTACTGACATCAGAGTGTCCGAGAAGTTCCTGCACATCTTTGGGTTTTGCACCGCCCGAAAGCAGATTGCTTGTGTAGGTATGGCGGAGTGTGTGGAAATGAAAGTCCTCCAATCCCTCAACCTCTGCTTTTGCCTTGCGGCAAATCTGACCGACTGCACTTGCAGAAACAAAAGCACCGTCCTCTTTTAAGCAGACAAAGGATAATTCTCTGTCATTTTCGGGCGTTTCCTGTGTTCTTTGCAGACTGTAAACCTCATAATAAGTACGCCCTTTTTCTTTGACCGTCTTACAGTAGTTCAGATGATACAGTTCGCCATAAAGGAAACGGTTTTTATGCTGTTCTGTTTTTACTTTCCGTAAGATGTCCGCCAATGTGTCACAGAAATCAACGGTACGGACTTTACTGCGTTTTGTCGTGCCGACTTCGTGCTTATGCCTTGTGCCATTGTACCGCATACTGCGTCTTACGGTTAGATACTGCTCGTCAAGGTTGATGTCCTGCCAAGTCAGACCGCAGACCTCTCCGATACGCAAGCCTGCATAGTAGGCTATCTGCACCGCAAGCAACGCAGGGTGTTTCTTTTGGGTTAAGAAGTCCGTCAGTTTTTGGTATTCCCCGTGTGTAATGGTAGGAACAGGAACAATATCTTCTTCGCTGTCCGAGAAAATATCTGTTTCCTCTTTTCTGCCACGCAACTTCACATACTGCATCGGGTTAAAGGTTATCAGCCTTTTCGGAAATACAGCAAAACGAAATGAATTTTGCAGTACCGCCGAGAATTGCAGCATATAGCCTTTACTCATCGGCTTTGAAGTTGTACCGCCAGGATTTATCCCTCCGTAACTCATCAGGTCGATAAACGACTGTAAATGGTCGGCAGTCACGGTTTTCAGTTTTCGGCTGCCAATGGGATATTTTTTAATCTTTTTGACTGCCGCCATATATGCCATAACCGTACCGTTGCTAAGGCTGCCGGGCTTCAGTTCTTCCTCTACCCACATATCCAGCATTTCGCCAACCGTGATGTTTTCGGCTTTCCCGACAAACTTCTTTTCCTCATAGTCAGCGATTGCTTTTCTGAGCAGGGCTTCTGTTTCAGACTTGCTTTCTGTTCCCACAAACTCTTTCTGTACTTTTCTGCCGCTTTCATCTTCGATATAGAAGCGTGCGTACCACTTTTTACCTTTTTTTCTTACAGAACCTTTTGCCATAGATAAATTTCTCCTTTCTATCCGTGGCAATCGGGACTGTGACATATGGTGTGCGTAAAGTAATAGTGTCACTTATGCCGATGAATGTCAATCGGCATTTTCACTTGTCAAAGTGCCACGGAATTTTTCTTTTTCAGCAACCCTTTCCTCGGCTGCTGTCACTATCCCGAACAGGTCGCCCATCTTTACAGCGGTGCGTCCCTCATCGTAGATATGTAAAATTCCATCTAAAAACTGCTTCATATTCTCGATAGGAAGTTCCATTTCTTTACGGTAAACTCTTTCCATAATCGCCCCTGACTCAATCGCATAGCGGCGTAAGGACTGCTTTAAGCCCTCGTCCTCCGCTACACGGTCAACCTCAGCCATAGCGTCTGCAAAGTGATAAGTCATAACCGTATAGAGGTCAATCATCTTTCCGAGGAATGTGGTGAGCAGCTGTTGGTGCGGTTCTCCCTTTACCACAGAAGAAACGGTATCAAGATAATTTTTGATATGTTCCTCCATATCCTTTGCACATAAAGTGTGGCTGTCGTATTCCTTATCTTCGGAAAGTCCTGTCAGCCATTCGGGAGTGGTCAGGAGTGCTTCTGCCAGTCCGTTGATAATCATTGTACGCTTCGGGTCTACACCGTCCGCTTCATATCTCTGAATGGTAGATTTGTTTACTCCGACACGCTTACCAAGTTCGGGCATTGTTAAGTTTAACTCTGTTCGGCGTTCTTTCACTCGTTCACCGACCTGTTTTGCGGTGAATGTAATTTCTTGTTTCAAGGTTTTCACCTCCTATTGATGATAGTATAGCACAGAAAAACTTATTTTGCAACCATAAATTTAATAATAGGCAAAAATATTTCTTGATAAGTTGCAAAACAAGTTGACAAGAGATAGTAAAATAAGTATAATTACAGATACATAGTTGCAAAATGCGTATTTTGAAAGGAGGTTGATAAAATGAGCAACATCAAAATGGGTTTAACCATAGAAGAAGCCGCAGAATGTACGGGTATCGGAAGAAATACAATGCGTAAGTTGGTAGACTGGGGCAAACTTCCCGTCCTCAAGGTCGGAAGAAAAGCGATTATCCGCAGGGATACTTTAGAGCGATTTATGAGCGTCAATCAGGGAAGAAACCTGCTCAATGAAAACGATGTTCGCAAAGTAGAATAACCATTCTCCAAGCCCTCGGCGTTTGAGAGCGAAATACACCCCTCGCACAAATCTTCGAGTTGTACTCTGGTTATTTCGCCCTTGCAGGGGGCTATGTATCACAGCTTCGGACAATGCACCGCCGCTATGATACAGAAGAAAACAGCACGCTGTTTTCTTCGCTGTCCGTCTGCTTACGCTGCCGAAACAGCAGCAACCGATTTCTCGGTTGCAAAAAGAGTATGCCCGTCACGGGAGGAAGGAGTATATGGCAAGACACAGTTTTATACAGATGTCAAAGCTACCCAATGTCAAGGGAAGAATATCCTATATCACAAGCCACGCAAGACAGGAAAATCTCTATGCCACCTACCGCATCGCCGACAATGAATTTTGGAGTAACCTTGCAAGGGAAAGCCAGCAGGAATTTAAGCGAAGCGGTACGGAGGGCAAATGTATTGAAGCAAGGGAATTGATTATCGCCCTGCCCGAAGTATATACAAAATACGAGCCGCAGGAAGTCCTTGAAGATTTTACGGAGGAGTTCCACAGGCGGTATGGTGTAGAGTGCGTGTCAGCCCTCCACCACAACAAACGCAAGACAAACTATCATATCCACCTTATCTTCAGCGAAAGAAAGCTGCTTCCTGAACCTGACATCAAGATAGCCACACGCAGCGTGTTCTATGATGAAACAGGCAAAAGGGTACGCACCAAGAAAGAAATCACAGGGGAGGACGGACAGATACGAAAAGGCTGCACCGTCATTAAAAAGGGCGAGGTTTACGAAAGCCACCTCTTTACCGTGAAAGATGATAAATTCAAAAGCGAGCCTTTTCTTCGGGAGGTAAAAGAGATTTACACTGACCTTATCAATCGCCATATTGCTGATCCCGAACAGCAGTTAAAGGTATTTGATAAGAACAGCGTTTATCTTCCTACCAAGAAAATCGGTAAGAACAATCCCAAAGCCGCCGAGATTGAAGCCGACAACGCCGCAAGGCAGGAATGGAACAGGACGGCGGATATGGCATTGTTATCGGGGATTGAGGAAACAAAGATACTGGAAATCAAGAAAGAGGAAATCCACCAAAAGGCAAGTCAGTCCATTAAAGAAAAGGGCTGGCTGCCTACCTTGTTCCGCAGCATTATCGGCAGGGCAAAGGAGCTTCTGCAAAGCCTTATCCGAGAAAAGGATATGCCGCCCAAGCCTACGCTGGATATGGATATGGCGGAATTTCGACGCATGAAAAATCTGATGATAAAGGCGCAGGAGGGCGCAAGGGAAATCCGCCGTTTGCAGGACGATGTTCTCCCGAAACTGAAAGCGCAGCTTGCAGACACAAAGGGGCTTTTCAAAGGCAAGGAGCGTAAAGCCCTGTCCGAGCAGATACAGCAGACGGAAAAGGAAATCGCTGCAAAACTGGATATGCTGCCCGATATTCTGAAAGAGGACGGTTATCCCGATGTGCAGGCGTTCATGCGTACTTTCCGAGAAATGGAAAGCGTTGTGGAACAGTACAGCCGTGACCTTGCCGAGTGGGAGCGTCAGACCAGCAGGAAACCGTCAGCCGCCGCCAAAGAGCAGCGCAGACCACCCGAAAAGCAGAGCGTATTAAAACATTTGCGGGAGATACAGGATAAAAATAGGCAGAAACCACCCCAAAGACAGCGCAAAAAATCCATTGACAGAGATAGCCGATAGATATGGAAAAACCGCCGTTATGGTGTTACCCATAGCGGCGGTGGTACATAATTATTTGCTGACTGCAAGCGTGATTTTCATATCCTGAACATTGATGATTGTTTCTTTTTTGCACTTCGGACAGTAGAGAGGAAAGTTTCTCATCTCAGTATTTTCCTGTATCATTGTTCGGGTTTTATTGCCGCAGACAGGGCAAAGTATCCATTCTGTTTTCATAATGTCGACCTCTTTGCGTTTCTCACTAATGGGAAAATATGAAATCTATATCATTCAATTTCAGTTAGAAATCTAAATTCCCCAATCCTGACTAATCATTTGCAGCTTTACCATATGCGGATAAATTTTGCCTGTGTTCATCAGTTTTTCCGGCGTTCCCTGTTCGGCAACCGTACCGTTTAAAAGCACAACCACTTTATCTGCGCCGCTTACGGTACGCATACGGTGGGCGATAACAAGTACGGTCTTGTCCTTTATCAGTCTTGACAAAGCAGCCTGTATCAATGTTTCATTTTCCACATCAAGACTTGCCGTTGCTTCATCAAGTAAGATAATAGGGGAATTTTTGAGAAAAGCGCGGGCGATTGAAATTCTCTGCCTTTCCCCGCCAGACAATTCGCAACCATTTTCACCAATCATACTGTTATACCCGTCTGGGAGCTTTTCTGCAAATTCTTCACAATTTGCTAGTCTTGCCGCCGCAATTACTTCTTCGTCGGTCGCGTCCTTTCTGCCTATTCTGATATTCTCCATGATTGTGTTGTTAAACAGCGTCACATCTTGAAATACGATAGAGTACAGAGACAGCAAGGTTTCCGGCTCTATTTTCGATATATCCATACCACCGACAGTAATCTTCCCTTTGTTTATGTCCCAAAACCGCGAGGCAAGACGCGACACCGTAGTTTTTCCGCCGCCGGACGGTCCGACTAAAGCGGTAACTTCTCCCTGTTTTGCCGTAAAAGACACATCTTTCAATACGGTTTCCCCAGTATTATAAGCAAATCCTACATGGTCGAATACAATGTCATAACCTTTATTTATCAGTTGATTTTCCCCTGTCTGAATAGGTTGGTCAAGGATTTCGTTCATGCGGTCTATGTTCGTTTTCGTAGAGATTACCGCAGCAAGATTTTGCAATGCGCCTTCAAGCGGGGCATAAAGCCTTGAAGCTACAAGCAAGAACATAAAAAACAGCGGAATATCAATTTCTCCACGAATAAGCAGCGTAGAGCCTACAAGCGCAACCGTAGCAATTCCAAACTTTAATATTAGTGTTGAAGAAACAACAAAAAGTGCTGTTCCAAGTTCTGTTATAATGTGCCGTTTTTCTACATAGTCAATTTTTTTGTCAAGTCCTTTCAGATAACTTTCTTCCGCATTGTTTGATTTCAAGTCCTGTAAACTTTCGATACACTCTTGTACACCGCTTTCAAGCGCGACATTTGCCGCTACAGATTTACAGTTGAAGTATTCCTGTATGCGAGCTGAAAAGAATGTGATTGTAAATGCAATCGGTAAAACCCACACCGCCGCAAGAGCCATTCGCCAGTCGTAAGCAAAAAGGCAGATTGCAATTAGTGTTGTTGAAATGAGGGAGCCTGCCAATGCGGGTACATAATGGGAGAATGCAGTTTCAAGCGTAGCACAGTCTCCCATAATAGAATTGGTTAAATCCGCAAGGTCTTTTTTGCCAAAAAAGGACAACGGGATTTTGCGTAGCCGTTCCGCTAAGGATATACGCCTTACCCCGCTTTCCACATAAGTCGCTAAGTAAGTGGCGTTATATTGAAACCAAGTCGCAATAAATATAAGGCATAAGCAAACCAAAGAACCAACCGCATAAAAAGCAATGCGGCTTCCATTCAAGTTCCCATTCATGGTGTCAATGACAAAGTAATAGAGCAATCCCACAGGGAGCATAAAGGATATATCCTGTACGACGCAGGCAATACAGCCTTTTATCAAATCGACAGCCCCCTGTCTTGATAATGCAAAACGTCTTTGCAATGTCTTAATCATGCGTTTACCTCCTTTGCAATCTTCCATTCTGCCGCTTCGGAATAATCCTTCCACATTTTTGTAAATATGCCGTTTCTTTCTATCAGTCCGCTATGTGTGCCGCTTTCGACAATTTCACCGTCTTGCAGTACATAAATGCAATCCGCGTCTGTGATTGACGACAACCTGTGTGCAATCATAATGACGGTCTTTCCCTTTGAAAGCGCGGATAAAGCCTGCTGTACGCGCACCTCATTATCGGGGTCGGCAAATGCGGTCGCTTCATCAAGGATTATGATAGGCGCATTTTTCAAAATCGCGCGGGCAATCGCTATTCTTTGCTGTTCGCCGCCGGACAGATATACGCCTTTTGCGCCGACAACCGTATCAATGCCATTCGGTAATTTTTCAATAATATCCAAGCACTGTGCAGCTTCCAAAGCATGGGCGATTTCTTCGCGTGTAGCGTCAGGCTTTGCCATACGCACATTTTCCAATATGGACGCTTTGATAAGTCGGCTGTTCTGAAATACAAAGGACACCTTATTCATCAATGTTTCTTTCGGAATGTCGCATATGTCGATATTCCCTATCAGTACGCGCCCTTTTTGCGGGTCAAAAAATCTTGTGACGATATTTGCAAGCGTTGTCTTGCCGCCGCCGGACGATCCTACCAATGCGACTGTCTGCCCCGGTTTTATGGAAAGAGATACATCATTGAGCGCGTTTTTCTTTCCGTCATAGCTGTAACTAACGTGTTCTAATGTAATCCCATTATCTTTAGGGATATTATTCACGCTGCTTTCAGATAATGGTTTTTCGTTCAGCACTTCATTAATCCTGTTAATTGCGTCGCCTACAATCATTGCGTCCTCGCTCATAAACATAATTTTTGTGAGCGTCGTACCAATGACGGGCGTAATCACAATATAGAAAATAAGGTTTAACAGAAGTTCATTTGTTACGCCGCCCCTTGTAAAGAGAATACCTCCGGCAATCAGAAACGCGAATACACTGTTAATTGCCGTTGTATAGAACATCATAGGCAGACGCAGCCCCTTTGTGTATGCGATTACCCATGTTTCGTAATTGTCTATCGCGTTTTTGAAGCGTTTGAAAGAAAAGATTGTCTGTCCGAAAGTCTTTACTACGGGTACGCCCCGCACATATTCAACGGCTTCATTTGACATATCGGCAAGCGCATTTTGATATTGTTCCATTCGCTTTTCCATGTCTTTTCCTGTCATTTTCATCATAATCAGAAAACCAAGCACAACGGGAACAAGGCTTAAAAGCCCTAACCGCCAGTCAAAAGCAAGCAACAGGAAAAGTAGCCCTATAGGGGTGGCAATCGCCCCCGCTTTGTCGGGAAGCCTGTGTGCAAGATACGTTTCCGTAGCAGCACTGGAACCGTTTACTATTCTCCGCAGCTTTCCACTTCCATACTTCTCCGTTACTCCGAGCGGCAATGCTGCAATATGGCGCATAAGCTCTTTTCGGATATTAGCGGCAACCCGGAACGCGCTCAAATGCGAACACATCAAAGCGGCTATGTAAACAACAATAGAGATAACTGCAAACAATACGGCAGACCAACCGTAGCCTGTGACATTCTCCGCCTGTGAGAAGTCCGGGGAAACCTCCAGTATGTCGTGAATAATACACCATATATACCAAAAAGGTACAAGAGCCAACAGTGCACTCATTACAGACAGTACCCAAGAAAGATAGGTCAATATCTTATGCCCTCCGGCATAACCCATCAGTCTTGATAGATTTGACTGTTTTTTCATTGATAAAACCTCCTTGAAAATTTTTTATGATACGAGAACAAAATGAACGTCCTCCAATATCCTCATTTCAGTTAGTGTTGCCCTTGTGAAGTTAGCAGTAACTAACCTGTGTATAAAAATTATAGGGCAGATTGCCCTAACGAATTTATTCATTTTTATTGCCCCATAATTTTCATCCACCCGGCGGTATAGAAATCTCTCATTTCTTTCAAATAGTGCTTTGCTTCTTCAAGAGGCATTTCATGTATAATCAGCTCAAAAAATGTATTAAACATTCCTGTAATCAAGATATGCTCCAACCGTTCATCAATGGGGGGAGCAGGTCTGCCTATCTTTTCAAGAACTGCTAAATAATCATGTGTTCCTTTTGTTTCTATTTCCACCATTTCATCAATCAATTTTGAAAAACGTGTTCCCTCCGAACAGCAAAGTATGAGCTTAAATTCATTCAAGTGTTCATAGGCATACAAGAGCATTTCATACATACATTCGCCGGAAGTAGAAGTAAGATTGTTAGGTTGTTCTTCTGGCGGAATTTCAGCAAATTCTTTTTGAGCCTTGCAAAATCGTTCCAGTAAAAAATTGTAGTGTTCGCCTACCAATGCTTCAAACAAGTCCTCTTTACTATCATAATAGCCATATAAAGCCCCTGTGGTTACGCCTGCTTTTTTAGCAATATTTCGTAATGAAGCAGATGTGAAGCCTTTTTCAAGAAATTCCTGTATAGCAGCCGATAAAATCATCTGCAATGTCGTTTTTTCTTCGTTGCTCATTTTTAATCCTCTTTTTATAACACTATTATATAACATCGTTATAATAGCACCTCGCAAAAACTTTGTCAATTCCCCAATATTATTTTCCACTATCCAAATATCATTTTCTGTCTGCTCAGAGATGTAAATTTCATTATCTTTTTGTTTGAAAAGGTGTTAAATGACCGTCTTTCAGTTAACACCCCTTGAAAGTGCGTTTACCCCCCATATATTCAAGGACTTTCGCCTGTTTCGTCCATTTGCCCTCGTAAATTGTGCCCCTTGTTAGATAACGGGGACTTTGAATGGCTTGCAAGCATGACGGGATTACTTCGCCAGTTGCTGAAATTGTGAGCGTATCCGTTAAGTATATCAGGTAAAATTTAAAAATTGTTTTACTTTCGAGCAACCACACAAAGCCAGCCTTTAGCATTTTTGTTCGTTTCTATATGCGTAAATCCTGCTTTTTCCAAAGAATATTTAATCTCTTTGGAAGTATAAATTTTCATTCCTTTTATAATCTCTGTCCATTTTTTATCTTTGTCATTTTCGCCATTTGACTCATTACAAACCATAAAAATTCCACCTTTTTTTAGCACTCTATATATCTGGCTAAAACTTTGGTCAATATCAGACCAAAAATATATTGTTTCAAAAGCAGTTGCTAAGTCAAAGGTTTCATTGGCAAAAGGAAGTTCCTGCACATTTCCTTGCAGAATTTCACAATGCTTTCTTTCTACTGCAAATTTATTAACTTTTTTTGATTTTCTAACACTAACCTCTGAATAATCAATGCCAAAAACTTTACCCTTTGGACTTTTTTCTAATAGTTTTTTTATATTTGCACCACCACCGCAACCAACGTCTAATGATATATCGTTCTTATTAATTTTTATATGCTTCAATCCCCATTCTGCCATAGGAGAATGACCTATATTCATCATATTAACCATAAGGCTTCCGCCAAGTCCTTTAGGTTTACAAGTGTTTTGAAAAAAAGACATAATTACACCTCTCCTTACATCAATCAAGTTAGCTTTGACTAATTCATTCTATCATTATTATAAAATTCGTGCAATAAAGTCTTAAAATAATTGCAGAAATGAGATAGTGTATTTACGCAGGTTTTCTCAATTTAGTATCTGTTTTCAAGTCAAAGAGGGTAGACAAAAAATATTATCTGCCTACCCTCTTTTTCATCTTATAAGCGTTACATTACTATGCGTAGATAATTTCTGCATTGACGATTTCTCTTGCTCTTGCCTGTATCTCGTTTATTCTGCCAACCCACAACATCGGGCGTTCTGTTTTGAGCTGTTCAGTAACGCCCTCCTTATCAGCCATTTGCTCAACCAATCGAAACATCATCTCCGTTGCCTGTTCGTCAATATCAGCAAGATAACTGTTCAATCTGCCACTTGTGAGTAGCGTGATGTAAACTGCTTTCTTGCATTCCTGTAAATAGCGTTTGTGTCGCTGTCCCCATAAGCCGATAGGCTTGTTTTCTTTTTCGGTTGGTAAAGTAAGGCAAGGAATATAATAATCCCCCTGCAATTCATACCAAAGTCCGTTGCTTTCATCGTAAATATATTTCTCCATAGTGTTATCCTCCAAAATAATCTATTCGCACATACATCACAGTTTCCCGATTACCACACTTTGTTATATTGTGTTATCAGATTTTTCTGCCCTTGATTTTGCCCTTATGATTGTGCAGAACAAGGGTAACATTGTGTGAAATCATATAAAGGGATAAGGTGGACTGATTGCGATAAATCCTTTATTTTCAAGGCTTTCGGAGGATTTTATTAAAACTCTATGAGGTGCGATAAACACCTGTGAAATTATGAATTTCTAATTAGAATTTTAAATATGGGATGGAATTTACTGCTGCACTGGAATTTCGGATTTCAAGTCAGCAAAGTTTCATAGGCGAGGGTGCGGACAAAATTCTGGACTACTATAGGGCTTTGAAAGGAGCCTTTTTATGTATTCAAAAGAACAAAAGGATATTGC
>CABIXM010000023.1 GCA_902362725.1 Clostridiaceae bacterium
GCTTCGTTCGACTTGCATGTGTTAAGCACGCCGCCAGCGTTCATCCTGAGCCAGGATCAAACTCTCATGTTTAAGTGTTTGAATCCGGTCCAGAAATCACAACTAGCAATTTCTTTCCCGTATTACTGTTAAAAGGTGTTCGCTCTTATTACTAAGAATCGAACTGTTCTTGAATTCATTCTCTTAGAATTTTCAAGGTTTACACTGTTCAGTTATCAAGGTTCGTTTTGATTTATCATTGTCGCCTCACCGAAGCGACTTGATTATCTTATCACATTCATTCTCGCTTGTCAAGAACTTTTTTAACTTTTTTTGAAGAAGTTTTTCAAGTTCTTTGCTTCGCTTTGAAGTGAACCGCTGTCCCTCGCGACAGCTTCTATACTTTATCACGGGTGCAAGAGAATGTCAACACCTTTTTTCAAAATTTTTAAAACTTTTTCTACAGTAGCTACAATTTCAATAGCTGAAGCGGGTACTGAACTTGGTTTCCCCTGATTCTACGGGGATTTCCTGGTATTCGATGCCTTCAATGCGAATGTATGGCTGGTTCTTCAGGGTCAGTATCAGCTGGGTAATCAGGGGCTCCCGCCCCTGAATTTCCATCTCTACCCGCCCATCGGAAAGGTTGCGTACCCAGCCGGTGAGCCCCAGGCTTCTGGCATAGTACGCCGCCTGATAGCGGAAACCCACGCCCTGAACACGGCCTGAGAAGTATATGTGTTTTCTTATCATATAAAAATACCCCTCTCTTACGCCTGCACCTTGGCGTCCAGCTCAAACCAGAACTCCACGCCATTATCATAGTTGCGCACACCGCACTCCCGGTGCAGGGAATCCATAATGGCCTTGACGATGGACAGGCCGATGCCGCTGCCGCCGTACTCCCGGATCCGGGCCTTGTCCACTTTAAAGAATTTGATCCAGACCTTATCCAGATCCTCTTCCGGAATCGGTTTGCCGGTATTAAAGACAGATACCCGCACCAGCTCATTTTTCCGCTGAAGCTTCACCTCAATGACCTTATCAAAGTCACAGTGGTTGATGGCATTGCTGATATAGTTCGTCACAACTTCC
Organism: Clostridiaceae bacterium; assembly: GCA_902362725.1. Taxonomy (GTDB): domain Bacteria; phylum Bacillota; class Clostridia; order Lachnospirales; family Lachnospiraceae; genus Laedolimicola; species Laedolimicola ammoniilytica. The sequence goes on from CABIXM010000023.1 coordinate 1,075, forward strand.
TCTACCTTAAACTCGTCGGCCCACACATGGATCGGCTCCTCCTCCTTGAAAATCAGATGGATGTCCTTCTGCTCCATAAGAATTTTCGAGGAATTCAAAACATTTCGGATAAGTGAAACAATATCGAACCGTTCCATAGTGACCACATCGTTGCCAAATTCCAATTGGTTCAGAGACAGCAGGTTTTTCACCATCGTGTTCATCTTCCGGGCCTCGTCCATGATGACCTCGCAGTAGAAGTCCCGGCTCTCGGCATCGTCGTTGATGCACTCCTTTAAGCCCTCCGCATAGCCCTGAATCAGGGCGATGGGCGTCTTCAGCTCATGGGACACATTGGAGAGGAATTCCTTGCGCATCTCGTCAATCTGAGTCTTCTGCTCGATATCCCGCTGCAGCTCGTTATTGGCCGTCTTCAGTTCCGAGATGGTCTTCTCCAGGTTCTCGGACATTTCATTCATATACTCGCCCAACACACCGATCTCATTGTCGATCCCGGAAGTAAACTTGGCGTTGAAATCCAGCTCCGCCATACGCCTGGAGATATCCGTCAGCTCCAGCAGGGGCTCGGAAATCCGCCTGGACAGCCACCAGATCAGCAGAGAGCCGAAGGCCATGGCCGTCAGCGCCACATAGAGGAAGAACTGATTGGAAATGGCCGCGCTGTCCCGGATGCTCTCAATGGCCGTCTGCATAATAAAGGGATCGCCCGAATCCAGTGTCCCCACGATCTCCAGATAATCCGCCTGGGAAAATGGTTCCCGGCTCTCCAGGATCGTATAACTGTCCGTCTTATCCAGCACCATGGAATTCTGGGTGTCTGCCTCAAAAATATAGCTATACAGCTTTTTTTGCAGGATCTGATAATCCCGGTTGGTGGCCAGCTTCGGTTCGCCGCTGTTGTCCATGACAAAGATGGAGATATTGTCCGTATTGCAAATCAGTTCCATGCTGGCCTTGAAATCATCATCGTTGGTAAGACCACCGCTGACGCCCTGATTTAAAGCCTCGTAGGCGCTGACTACCGCCTTCTTTTTCTCGGACATATAATAATCTTTCAGGAAAAAGGCATTGATCAGCCCTACACACAGGAAGGCAGCGGCCAGCACACTGATAAAGATGCCGGCCATCTGCCGTTTAATCGAATGTTTCATATTTATGCCACCTCGAACTTATATCCCATGCCCCAGATGGTCTTGATCATGTCGCCCTTGTCCCCCAGCTTGCTCCGCAGCTTTTTCACATGGGTATCAATGGTTCTGGCGTCGCCGAAATAATCGTAATTCCAGACATTGTTCAATATCTTTTCTCTGGAAAGGGCGATTCCCTGATTTTCCATAAAATAGGCCAGCAGCTCAAATTCCTTGAAGCTCAGCTCCAGCTGCCTGCCGTCCACCATGACAATATGGGCCGCCTTGTCCAAGGAGATACCGCCCGCCTCCAGCACCTGATCCGCGCTGCGGCTATTGGTCCGCCGGAGAATTGCCTCCACCCGGGCCACCAGAATCTTCGGGCTGAAAGGCTTGGAGATATACTCATCTACACCCAGGTCGAAGCCCTGCAGTTCATCCCGTTCGTCGGATTTGGCCGTCAGCATGATGATCGGCACTTTGGAATAGGCCCGGATCTCCCGGCAGGTCTGCCAGCCGTCCATCTTTGGCATCATCACATCCAGAATGATCAGGGCGATGTCCTCTGTGCCGAAAAAGATATCCAGAGCCTCCGCGCCGTCCCCGGCTTCCAGCACCTCGAAATTCTGCTTAACCAGGAAATCCCGGACCAGCTTCCGCATTCTGCTCTCGTCGTCCACTACCAGAATTTTTAATTTATCCATCTGTACCCTCCTGCCTCGTTCTATTACAGAAATTATCTCTATTATACTTGATTTCTGCCTATTATAACAGGAAAATATGGTATTTTTGTGAAAAATACAGTTTATCTGCGCATCTCCGTCTTTGTTTCGGTGGTCTGCTTCTCACCCAGCGTTACCGTCGCGGTCTTTTCCACATAGGCGCCGTTTTCCTGGGTGTTGTAGGTGATTTCCACCTGCTCGCCCGCCTTATAGTAAGAAATCTGTTCCCGCAGCTCAGACAGGGCGGAGACGCTGGTTCCGTCAAATTTTGTAATAATATCGCCCTTCTGAAGGCCGGCCTGTTCCGCCGCGCTGCCGGACTCTACTGTGGTGATATAGACGCCCTTCGGCATATCATAAGCCTGGGCCACCTCGCTGGTCACATCCTGGCCGCTGACTCCCAGGTAGCCCTGCTGCCCTTCGGCCGCTTTCTCGGTTCTCACCTGACGGTTCATCAGATTCTCGATAATATCCACCACATCATCCACCGGAATCGCGTAACCCATACCCTCTACAGTCGTATCGGAGTACTTCGCAGAGTTAATTCCGACTAACTGTCCAGACATATTCAGAAGCGCGCCGCCGCTGTTGCCCGGGTTAATTGCCGCATCCGTCTGAATCAGGGTATTGGTCGTATTGTCAATGGTGACCTCGCGGTTCAGGGCGCTGACAATACCAGTTGTTACAGACTGACCATACCCCAATGCATTGCCGATGGCTACCACCTGCTCGCCCACCTCCAGGTCGGAGGAACTGCCGATTTCAATGACTTTGATAGCGGAAAGGGTATCCTCGGATAAATCACTTAACTTCACTGCAATCACCGCAATATCATGATCCGCGTCCGTTCCCTTCACAGTAGCCTCTGCCACGCTTTCATCCACGAAGCCCATGCTCAGGTCCTGCGCGCCGCTGACTACGTGATTGTTAGTGACCATCAGAAGCTCCGTATCCGTCTTGCCGATGATGATGCCGGAGCCACTGCTCTCGCTCTCATAAGCCTGGGACTGACCAAACATACTCTGCATCTCCCGGACACTCTTATTGGTAATCGCTACCAGAGACGGCATCGCCGCCTGGGCGATAGCGGATACACTGCCAGCGCTTTCTGTATCTGAACTGCCGGAATTGGATGCGTTGCTGCTGACTGCGTTCGCGATGTTCAGCTCTGCCTTATCGGTGGCCGTCACCGTACCGCCATTCGCCTTGTGATACAGATAATTACTGCCCTGGAAAGCGGTGCTTGCCAGCACGCCGAACGCAAGGGCTGTCGCCACGAATTTTGTACCTTTTTTCATGTTTCTCATATTTAAGACCTCCTCAAATCAGGTTTGCTTTTATTTGATGAGGTCATTATAGAAAAAAGCTGTGATGCAATTGTGGTGTTTTTATGAAGTAAATGTGGTATTCCTGTGTTTTTTCTGTGTTTTATTTTCCATTATCTGTAAGTCCAATTCGCATCCGTTTTGCCAGCCCTTTTCCAATGCTTTACGGCATAAATACAGCCCGGAAACACTCACGTGCCTCCGGGCTGTCACATACTTTTGATTTCATTATTCTTCCGCCGGCATATCCTCTCCGCCATCCCCGGAGTCGCCCGCCACATAATCAAATAAGGTCTTCGCGTCCTGATACCGTCCCGGATCCCCGTCCTGCATCAGCACTGCGATATAGGTCTTACCGTCGATCTCCGCGGCCGCCACCAGGCATTTTACATCGTTGAAGCTGCCGGTCTTCATACCGATGGCTCCCTCGTAATAACACTCGCTGGAGGGTTGAATCAGCTCGTTGGTATTCTTATAGGTCAGATCCAGGTTGTCGAAGAGGCCCCGGTAGGATTTCGCGCCGCAGAGCTTCCTGATGGTGTCATTTTTCAGACACTCTCTGGCAATCCGAATCATATCCCGGGCGCAGCTGTACTGGCCGTCCGCCTGGTCGCCATCGGGCGTCAGAAAATTGGAATTCTCCAGATTCAGTTCTGCAGCCAGATCCTTTTCCGCATCCAGAAAAGCCTGCAAGGCCTCGTCCACCGACGCGCTGTCCTTGCCCAGAATCTTCCGTCCGGTGTACGTGGCCAGCGCGTAAGCCGCGTCATTTCCGGAAGGAATCAGCATGGCTCCCAGAAAGGTCTCCACGGTTCCGGTGGTTCCCTCTTTCAGGCTGGCGTTGGACGCCTGGTCGCTGATGCGGGTAATCTCCTCCCCTGTTGTCAGCTTCTCCGTCGGATCGCAATACTTCAATACCGTCAAAGCCGTCATCAATTTCGTGGTGCTGGCCGGTGTCTCCTGATCGATTTCCGCCTTCTCATAGAGAATCAAATCGTCGTCCACCGAATACAGGACCGCTGCTCCGGCTTCCACAGAAAGTTCCGGCATACTGTCTGCCACTTTCAACTGTTTTGCTTCTTCTTCAGCCAGACGCTGTGCTTCGGCCTCTTCCGCCGCCTTCTTCGCCTCTGCGGCTGCCTTCGCCTGCTGCTCCTCCTGGGCGCGTACCTCCTGCACCCGGGCCATTTCCAGACGTGTGCCCTGCACCATCACCGGCAGCAGCATCAGAAGGAAGACGAGTTCCAGCTCCAGACGCACCGGAGCCGGCACCTGACGTCCCCGGGAACGCTTCACGGTGGCCATCCGCTCGATGCCTGTGATATTCATGCACAGAAGGCCGAACAGAAAATAGCCTGAGAATCCGCCAAAGAGCGCCCAAAGAATATCATCCAGCCGCACGGCCATGGACGGCATAAAGAGCTGAAACACCTCGATAAAAATTGCCGCGCTCCCGCACAGGGACAGCACCTTGCCCGGATTCCGGCTCCTGCGGAACAGAAATGGCACCAGAAAACCGATGGGAACGTATTTCAAAAAAGCCCCGAACAGAGCTCCCACGCCGCTCTCCTTTACCATCCGGATGGTTCCGTATACAGGGATCAGGTTCATCCCCGGAAATGAGGGCTTCAGGGAAAAACCAAGGGCCGGGCTCACCGACGCGGAAAACAGGGTCAGCAGCCACCAGGCAAGCAAAGCCATCCCCACCTCATGGACCACCGGCACCCGCATTCTTCCATTTCGATAGAGTACCCGGAGTAACACCCGGTAAATCATATATACGATAAGCGCCATCAGAACATAGGGCTTACTACTTCCGAAGTATTCTGCCAAAAAATCCCTTCCTTTCTCTTTCGTTTACTAAGATAAGTATAGCATGTCCTGTCGCAAAAGCGGACTTTTATTTCAGAATAAATTTCTTAATTTTTCTGCGGATTCTCTGCAGCGCATTGTCGATGGACTTCGGGCTCTTCTCCATGCTTTCCGCGATCTGCACATAATTCGTCCCGTTCAGATACCGCTGCAAAATATCATACTCCATGGGGCTTAAGAGCGCTTCAATCCGCTCCTGCAGGCTCTCCGCCGATTCCTGGTCGATGAGCAGCTCCTCCGGACTCTTCCCCTGATGGCTGTCCGAAACGTCGCCCAGCTCCTCTGTCAGCTCCACATAGGTGTTTAAGGGGCTGTGCTTCTGCCGGGACGCCGCCTGGATGGCGGTATAGATCTGCCGGGAGATACAGAGCTTCGCAAAGGAGCCAAAGGAAGCCTCCCGCTCCAGCCGGTAATCCCGGATGGCCTTAAAAAGCCCCAGCATCCCCTCCTGAATCAGATCGTCGCTGTCGCCGCCGATCAGATACAGAGTCCGGGCCTCTTTGCGGACCTGACCCTTGTACCGTTCAATCAGCACGTCCATACATTCCTGCTCTCCGGCGCGGATACCCGCCATCAGATCTTCGTCTGTGCGTTCTTCTGGTTTTGTCATGAATTATTTTTTCATCCTCTGCCGTACGATCTCGTAGGCCAGCACACCTGTCGCCACGGAGGCATTCAGGGAATCGATATTTCCTTTCATGGGAACGGAGGCGATGAAGTCGCAGGACTCCCGCACCAGACGGCTGACGCCCTCGCCCTCATTTCCGATAACCAGGCCGATGGGGCCGGTCAGGTTCAGGTCGTACATGGTCTCGCCGCCCATATCGGCGCAGACAAACCACAGCCCCTGCTCCTTCAGCTCCTTGATGGTGTTGGTCAGGTTGGTAACCTTCGCCACAGGTGTGTAGTTGATAGCTCCCGCTGAGGCTCTGGCCACCACTGCCGTCAGGCCTGCCGCCCGGCGCTTGGGAATAATGACCCCATGTGCGCCTGCCAGGTTTGCTGTACGGATAATAGCTCCCAGGTTATGGGGATCCTCGATATCGTCCAGAAGAATCAGGAAGGGATCCTCCCCCTTCTCCCGGGCAGCCGCCAGCATTTCGTCCACCGTACTGTAATCGTAGGCCGCAGCCTGGGCAATGACGCCCTGGTGATGGCCGGTGGAGGACATCTGATCCAAGCGCTCTTTTGTCACAAAATTGACGATGGTATCGTGTTTTCTTGCTTCTCTTTTAATGGTGTTGATGCTTCCGTCCTGACAGCCGTCCTGAACAAACAGCTTGTCGATGGTCTTACCGGAACGAAAGGCCTCCAGTACCGCATTTCTTCCCTCTATGGTCAGTTCTTCGTAATTCATACATTCAATCCTCTTCTAATCCCTTTTTTGCCAGTTCCAGGATCCGCTCTGTGCGGCCCGTCAGATACAGATAGCCCATCAGCGCCTCGAAGCCTGTGGCCCGGCGGTAATCCGACATGGTAGCATGCTTGGCCATGGTGGCGGAATTGGCGTTGCGGCCCCGCTTAAAGACCTGCATTTCCTCCTCTGTCAGCTCTTCCTTGATGCGCTCCAGGGACGCGGACTGGGCTCCTGCGTTCACCAGGGTGCTTGCCTCCTTATGAAGCCGGTTGGCCTGGGCGTTGCCCCGTCCCACCAGAAGGGAACGAACCACCACCTCATAGACCGCGTCGCCGATATAGGCCAGCACCAGCGGGGAGTAGGTCCGGACATCCACCTCCGGAAGTTCCCAGGTTTCTTTGACGCCTGCCATCAGATCCATTATGCTCTTTTCCATTTTACGCCCTCGCGGGTATCCTCCAGAACGATACCCTTCTCCAGAAGCTCGGCACGGATTTCGTCTGCCCGCGCAAAGTTTTTCTCTTTTCTCGCCTGCTGACGCTCCGCAATCAGAGTCTCGATGTCCGCGTCCAGAAGCTCTTCCTTCTTATCTACCACCAGCCCCAGAATATCGCACAATGTCTTCAGACGATCCAGGCACTTCTGCAGATAAGACTTGCTGTTCTCTGCGCTTGTGTGGGTATTCAGGTATTTTACCAGCTCAAAGATGGCCGCAATGGCATCCGCCGTATTGAAGTCGTCATCCATGGCTTCGTCAAATTTCTTCACATACTCCTCGGTAGCGTCGTAGTGAGCAGTCTCGCTCTCAGTCATGCTGTCATCCTTGGCGTTGGCAATCAGATGCTTCAGGTTGTCCGCTGCGGTCAGAATTCGATCCAGGCTGGTCTTGGAAGACTGCATCAGATCGGCGCTGAAGTTTAAGGGACTTCTATAGTGAGCGCTCAGCATGAAGAAACGGAGCACCTGCGGATCGTATTTCTCAGTAATCTCTCTTACGGTAAAGAAGTTGCCCAGGGACTTGGACATCTTGCGGTTGTCAATGTTCAGGAAGGCATTGTGCAGCCAGTAATGGGCGAATTCCTTGCCGTTGCAGGCCTCGCTCTGGGCAATCTCATTTTCATGGTGCGGGAAAATCAGATCCTCGCCGCCTGCGTGGATATCAATCTGCTCGCCCAGATACTTCTTGGACATGACAGAGCACTCGATATGCCAGCCCGGACGGCCCTCGCCCCAGGGTGACTCCCAGGCAGGCTCGCCCTCCTTCTTCGGCTTCCAGAGTACGAAATCCAGCGGATCCTCTTTTTCATTTTCACCAGAGACCAGAAGAGAACGGTTACCGCTTCTTAAGTCGTCCAGGTTCTTGTGGGACAGCTTGCCATAGGGGCCGAATTTACGGGTGCGGAAGTATACGGTCCCGTTCACTGCGTAAGCATAGCCCTTGTCAATCAGATCCCGAATCATCTCAATCATGCCCGGAATCTCCTGGGTCGCCAGAGGATGGGTGGTGGCCGGCTTTACGTTCATGTCAGCCATATCCTTTTTGCATTCCGCGATATAACGCTCGGAAATCTCGTTTGCGGGCACGCCCTCTTCGATGGCCTTCTTGATAATCTTGTCGTCCACGTCTGTGAAGTTGGATACGTAGTTTACCTCATAGCCCTTGTACTCCAGATAGCGGCGCACCGTGTCGAATACAATCATCGGACGGGCATTGCCGATGTGGATGAAATTGTATACGGTAGGGCCGCATACATACATTTTTACCTTGCCTTCCTCCAAGGGGACGAATTCTTCTTTACTCTTTGTCAATGTATTATACAGCTTCATATTTTTTCTCCTTTTTCTCTTTTTTCTTTTCAGCCTTTTTGGCTGCTTTCTGTCGTTCTTTTTCTTCCAGCACCTCAAGCTGCCGGTTCAAATCGGCGTTTTCCTTTCGGAGCGCCAGAAGCTCCTCCATAACCGGGTCGGGCAGGTTCACCTGATCCATGTCGCTTCTGGGCACCTTCACATTGTCCTGCTTGACGATGCGTCCGGGCACGCCCACCACGGTGCAGTTGGGCGGCACTTCCTTTAAAACCACCGAGCCTGCGCCAATCTTGGAATTCTCGCCGATGGTAAAGGATCCCAGGATCTTCGCTCCTGCACTGACCATGACGTTGTCCTCCAGGGTGGGATGACGCTTGCCCTGCTCCTTACCGGTTCCGCCTAAGGTCACGCCCTGGTAAAGGGTCACGTTATCGCCGATGATGGCGGTCTCACCGATGATGACGCCGGAGCCATGGTCGATAAACAGTCCTTTTCCTATCGTAGCTCCCGGGTGAATCTCGATCCCCGTCTTTCTTCTGGAACGCTGGGAAATCCATCTGGCCCAGAAATAATGTCCGCTTTTGTACAGCTTATGCGCCACCCGGTAATTCAGGATGGCCCAGAAACAGGGGTACAGAAGCACCTCGGCCGAGGTCTTGATAGCCGGATCCCTCTCCCGTATCACCTGGATTTCTTCGTTGATATACTTTATGATTCCCATGCTGCTCCCCTTTTACTGTTCTCAAAATGGAATAAAAAAGGATCCTTTCCTCTCCTGCGAAGAGACGAAAGAATCCGCGGTTCCACTCTTTTTAAAAGGCACTTTGGCCTTTTCCCTTTTTCCGCGTAACGTGCGGACTTCCGTACCCGGCTGCAGGCTTTTCGTTTCTCCTGGCCGCCTGTTCACCGGATCAGCTCCCGGATGCACTTCGTCCGTTCCTCCCACGAAAGCTGCTCGCAGCCGATGACAACTTCTCTCTGACGCTTTGGAAGCGGATTACTTTTCCGTTCTTCGCCTTTGATCATATTTTTTCAATTACTCGTAACTGTTCAGTTCCTTCACAGTTACGAGGCAAAATCCATTTAAAATCGGCTTCGCCGATGGGATTTTGCACTCCTGAATCACTTTCTTACGCCTTCAGCAGTAAATGCTTCAGGCTGTATTATATACTTACAAATGCTTCTTGTTATAGGATATGCAAAAATATCGCTTTTGTCAAGTCTTTGCGACTGATTTCAGGAAATATTCCTGTTTTTATTTTAAGACAGTTTTAAACCAGCTCATTGATATAAACACCGTCCACTACCCGTACCTGCTCCAGCTTCTGAAAAACGGTCTTCGTAATGCCCGGAAGCTCCTCCGCGCCCAGCATGCCAAAGAGAAAGCTGCCCAGATCCGCGATGGAAATGGTAATCTCCGGCTCTGCGTCGCTTCTGGTGAGCTGACTTCCCTCCTCCGTGAAATTCCAGTCAAACACACTATCATTTTCCGGCAGAATCGGATCGGTAATATGAAGTATCAGACTCTGGGGTTTCTCCGCGCCGATGCGCTCCACGAACTTTTCGACGTCCACCAGACGCAGCATCATGGGCGTGCTCTCCCATTCCGGCCATTCAATGTGACGTTTCTGATACTGCGCATCCTTTTCCACGAACAGGTCGTATTCCTCGGCCAGCTCTTCAGGTTTCCGGGTCACCAGGCTCTCCTCGTCGTCATTTCCCATGAGGCGGAAGTCAAAGGGCGTATAGATGGCCTCGTCAGCGGGCATTAGGAAGGTGAAGGGGCGGCCGTCGGCGTACATATCCCGCAGAGCTTTTGTGAGCAGTTCCCGCATCAGGCCCTGATGGCGGTACGTGACTTTGGTGGCCACCGCTACGATATACTCCGCCGGAATGGACGTACCACGAAACCGAAAGGTATAAGGATTCCGGTGCAGCATGGAGACGATTGCGCCGTTGTCCTCTGCCACCAGGATTTGGTTGTCCTGTGCTTTGATTTGATAATAAAGCTCGGAAAATGCGTCCGCATCCTCCACAAACACTTCGTCATAAAGAGCCCGGGAGCGTATCCGCTCTGCGTCCGTCAGATAATGAATCGTCAAATTTTCCAGTTTATGCTGTTTCATGCCGTTCACCTCATCTACATATCTGTTTTCCAAATATTTTTTCTTAATTCTATCGATGCTTTCTGCAAAAGAATGAACTTAAGATTTTAAAGTTCCATCAACGTAACCTTTTATAGATTTCACTTTGTAATTTTATATCTTTACTTCTGACAGCCGCCACAGCCCGGACAGCCGTTCGGAATCTGCATCACATCTTCATAGGCGTAATTCGCCACCGGAATCAGCGCACAGATGGCCTGAGAGGAAATACCCTCGCCGGTGCCGGTAAAGCCGAGGCCCTCTTCCGTGGTGGCCTTGATGTTAATCTGGCTTTCCTCGATCTGCAGCGCCTTCGCCACATTGGCCCGCATCTTCGGAATATGAGGCGCCATTTTCGGCCGCTGGGCAATGATGGTGGCGTCGATATTGCCCACCACATAATCTTCCTCCTCCAGAAGCTTTCCCACATGCTCCAGAAGCCGGATACTGGAGATTCCCTTATAAGCCGGATCCGTATCCGGGAAATGCTTGCCGATGTCGCCCAGGGCCGCCGCGCCTAAAAGGGCGTCCATGATCGCATGGAGCAGCACGTCCGCGTCGGAGTGGCCTAAAAGTCCTTTCTCATAGGGGATCTCCACGCCGCCCAGGATCAGCTTCCGGTCCTCCACCAGTCTGTGTACGTCATATCCCATTCCTACCCGCATGTTATACCTCTTTCTCCGGGAACCTCTGCCCGGTTTTCTTTTTATTTGTTTAAACTCGCGCCAATCACTTTCCACTGCTCGATCAGCTTCTCCAGCGAACAGGCCGCGTTGGCCGGGCTGGTGGACGGTAAACGCACCGCTGTCCGTCCCGTCGCCGGGAACATGTATTTCTTATAAAGCTTCTCCGCTGTACCTCCATTCACGTAGATCTGCCGGATATCCGCTGTCTCCAAAATAGGCCGGATATCGTTCGGCACCACGTTCCGGATGCTGCTGTCGCTGGAACCCTCGATCTCGCAGCTGGCAATCACGTCCCAGAGGGCGATGCCGTTCCCCAGCAGGAACTTTTTCTTCTCAGGAATCGTCCCCGGCGTCTCCTGCCCCGTCACAGCTGCCAGAACCCGCCAGAATCGATTCTGTGGATGATTGTAGAAGAAATGTCCTTCCCGGGATTTGACCGACGGGAAGCTGCCCAGAATCAAAATTTTCGAATGCTCATCGTAGAGCGGCGGGATCTCATGCTGTACCTGTTCCATATCATTCACCGTATCCTGTCTTTTTCTCTTAGCCAGTATTATAGTACATCCAGGCTCTGAAAACAATATGCCTTATTTTTCATCATTTATGATCGCCAAGCAAAAATCAGAGAAGTTTTCACTTCCCTGATTTTATACCAGCTTCCAATCCTATTGCAATCATTTTCATGAAAAAGAATGTGCCATTGGCACATTCTCGCGCCGAGGCGCGGTTGCTTCAGCAACCATCTACCACTGCGCCGAGTGCGCATCTTTGCAAGCTCTGCTTGCTTTTATGGAATAGGGAATTCTATCGGAATTTCCTATTCCATAAACAAAAGACCCAAGAGCTTTTCAACTCTTGGGTCTGAATCTTAGTAGCGAGGAAGGGATTTGAACCCCCGACACTGCGGGTATGAACCGCATGCTCTAGCCAACTGAGCTACCTCGCCATAAATGGGACCTATAGGGCTCGAACCTATGACCCTCTGCTTGTAAGGCAGATGCTCTCCCAGCTGAGCTAAGATCCCATTTTGTTCTCGGTTTTGACTTGCTGTCCCAACCGACTTGCTTATTATAACCTTACAACCGAAGAAAAGTCAAGCACTTTTTTCAACTTTTTTTCATTTTCTTTTCAGAATCTCCAAAAGCCGCATAAATACTGGGTTTTTTGACCTTATTTTTTACGGGAAAGGTGCTTTTTCACACCTTCCCGTTCTTAAACTGCCAGATCATCTCACTGGTCAGGCTGATGTTCAGAGGCTGGGGCGGCGCGTCCTCTCTGGTGAACCACTCGGCGGTGGCCAGCTCCTCGGTGTCCAGGGTGATGGTCTCATCGTCGCCCTCCAGATCCACAAAGAAGCCCATCAGCACGGTCTCGGAGAAGGACCAGGGCTGGCTCTTGTAATAGCGGATGTTTTTGACCTTCAGGCCCACTTCCTCCATGACCTCCCGGCGAATGGTCTCTTCAATGCTCTCACCAATCTCGGTGAAGCCCGCAATCAGCGCGTAGTAGGTGATGTTATCCCGGCCCGCATACTTTGACATCAAAAGTTTTCCGTTATGTAAGATGCCCACGATAACCGCCGGGGAAATCTTCGGGTATTCCATCTGGCCGCAGTCCGGGCAGCGCATCATACGCTCCTTCGTGTCATGCACCATGGGGCTGCCACAGTGGCCGCAGTACCTGCGGACGTCATACCAGTGCCAGAGCTGATAGCCGGTGATTCCCGCAAAGGACAGCCACTGAGGCTGGGCGTCCCGGAATCTTCGGTTACTCTCCAGGCGGAATCCTTTACGTTCCGGCAGAGCCAGCTCCTTCGCCAGATAAAATCTTTTATCATCCACCGTGAACAGATAAATGATATTCTCCGAAAGCGCTGTCTTCACCTCCGGAAAATCCCGGAATCTGGGAAATGTAATCTCTTCTCCATCCCAGTTCGCCAGTGCGTTATGCTTCTCAAAATACATGAGATAGCTGTCGGCGTCCGGCTTCTCCGGGTGATATTCGTTGTGATAGATATGCGGTGCGATATCCTGTATCATCTGTAACTCCTTTTAAAAACCCCGCCGGAAGGCTTACGCCTCCGGGCGGGGGAATCTGCGTTCAAATAATTTTATGCTTCTCTGCCTTTGGTCTCAATCTCTTTCTTCACGTCAGCAATGAAAGTACCCAGAGCCTTCGCTCCCTGATCGCCCGCCTCGCGGCTTCTGACGGAGACAGCGCCTTCCTCTTCCTCTTTCTGACCTACGACCAGCATGTACGGAATCTTCGCGGTCTGAGCCTCGCGGATCTTGTAGCCGATTTTCTCAGCACGCTTGTCAAGCTCGGTGCGGATACCGGCCTCTTCCAGCTCTTTGCGAACCTTCTCTGCATAATCCATGTACTTGTCAGAAATCGGTAATACACGTACCTGTACCGGAGCCAGCCAGGTGGGGAACGCGCCTGCAAAATGCTCAATCAGGATACCGATGAAACGCTCGATGGAACCGAATACCACGCGGTGAATCATGATCGGACGGTGCTTCTCGCCGTCTGCGCCCACATACTCCAGCTCGAAACGCTGGGGCAGCTGGAAGTCCAGCTGAATGGTTCCGCACTGCCAGGTACGGCCAATGCAGTCTACCAGGTGGAAATCGATCTTCGGGCCGTAGAACGCGCCGTCACCCTCATTTACCACATAGGGCATACCCAGCTCGTCCAGAGCGTCGCGAAGACCCGCCGTAGCCATCTCCCAGTCCTCGTCGCTTCCCATGGAATCCTCGGGACGTGTGGACAGCTCCACGTGATATTTGAATCCAAACATGGAATAAGTATCGTTGATCAGAGCTACGACGCCCTTGATCTCATCCTTGATCTGCTCCGGTGTCATGAAGATATGGGCATCGTCCTGGGTGAAGCAGCGCACACGCATGAGACCGTGCAGCTGGCCGGACTTCTCATGACGGTGTACCAGACCCAGCTCGCCCACACGCAGGGGCAGGTCACGGTAGGAACGGGGCTCTGCAGCATATACCAGAACGCCGCCAGGGCAGTTCATCGGTTTGATTGCGTAATCCTCACCGTCGATGACGGTGGTGTACATATTATTCTTATAGTGATCCCAGTGACCGGAGGTCTCCCAGAGGCTGCGGTTCAGGATAATCGGGGTAGATACCTCTACGTATCCGGCCTTCTTGTGGATCTCTCTCCAGTAGTCGATCAGGGTATTCTTAAGTGTCATTCCCTTCGGCAGGAAGAACGGGAAGCCCGGTCCTGCTTCGTGCATCATAAAGAGGCCCAGCTCCTTGCCAAGCTTTCTGTGGTCACGCTTTTTAGCCTCTTCCATCATGGTGATGTAAGCTTCCAGCTCCTCTTTCTTCGGGAAAGCGGTAGCATAGATACGGGTCAGCATCTTATTGTGCTCGTCGCCTCTCCAGTAAGCGCCTGCCAGGCTCATGATCTTGAAGGCTTTTCCCACGTCCTTGGTGCTCTTTAAATGCGGGCCTGCGCAAAGGTCTACAAACTCGCCCTGCTGGTAGAAGCTGATCTCCGCATCCTCCGGAAGATCCTCAATAAGCTCTACCTTGTAGGGCTCGCCCTTCTCCTTCATGAACGCGATAGCCTCCTCGCGGGGCTTGGTAAAGCGAACGATCTCCAGGTTCTCCTTGATGATCTTCTTCATCTCTGCCTCGATCTTCTCGAAGTCGTCGGAGGTCAGCGGAGTCTCAAAGTCCATATCGTAGTAAAAGCCATCTGCTACGGAAGGTCCGATAGCCAGCTTTACAGTCGGGTACAGACGCTTTACAGCCTGCGCCATCACGTGACTTGCGGTATGACGGAGAACCGGCAGTGCCTTTTCGTCCTTCAGGGTCAGGATGTTCAGGTTACAGTCCTTATCGATCACGGTTCTCAGGTCTACGACCTCGCCATCTACCTCGCCTGCCACAGTCATACGTGCCAGGCCTTCACTTAAGTCCTGTGCAATCTCATATACGGATTTGCTTTCTTCATACTCCTTTACGGAGCCGTCTTTCAGTGTAATTTTCATAATCTTCTCCTCCTGCGCCTTATGCATTCTTTCCGCAGCACTTCTTGTATTTCTTTCCGCTTCCGCAGGGGCAGGGGTCGTTACGGCCGATCTTCGGTCCCTTTACGATAGTGTTTGATTTCTTCTGCTCCAGATACAGCTCATGCAGCTTCTCCTCAGAGAAAATTTCTTTCCACTGGGGCAGCTCGTAGAGCCAGTCTGCCTTGGCGTCTACCATGTTTTTGTACAGCTTCTCTTTGTCAAACTTCAGGGATACAACGGTGTCCTCCTCCATCTCCTCGATAGGGTTCGGCTCTACCAGGCTGTCGTTGATGCCATCCAGGAAGCCTGTCATGGTCATCACGCTCTGTCCGTACTTCTCTGCCAGCTCCTTAACGGTACCCTTTACCTCGGTATCCGGATCGGTCAAAAGCTGCTCGTAGATGCCCTTCTCAATATTGAAATAGTTCGCCCAGAATCTCTGGATGTCACCCTTATTTGCTTTCTCATCGTAGGCCATATCGCGCCACTGTTTCAGTAATGCCATAATTTAATCTCCATCCTTTGCTCTAAAAACTCATGTTCTTTGTGGAACATGCCTCTATCCAATTAAATATAACAGGCAGGGGCGCAAAAATCAAGGGTTAATCCTCCAGTTGCTCCATATATTCCGGCAGTTTTCTGATTTCCTCCAGTATGACGGCAGGGCGCTGCTCCCAGAACTCCCGGATGACGCGGATCTCCTGCTGATGCTGCTCCACCTTCTCCTGATATTCCTGTCCAAAGGTCTCTCCCTCTTTTACGGCCTCTTTCTCTGAGACCGCCCGGATCTGCCAGGACAGCTCCCCGTCCATCTCCGCCTCGATCTGCTCCAGCACTGTCTCCACATGCGCCGTGGAAAACGCGCCCTCTGCATATTTCTCCAGGATGGCGGCAAACTGAGCCCGCACGTCTTCCCGCTTCAGCAGTTCTTTCAGCAGTGGGAATTCCTGCCGCCAGCCCACGCTCTCCCCGCCCAGGGCCAACGCCAGTGGATGGGTGCTGTAATGGGTCTCCGGGATCCGGCCCATGCTCAGATCCAGATCATAGAGCAAAAACCGCCATTTTCCATCGGTCCCTGCGCCGCTGTAATCACCGATATCCGAATACCATCGGTAGGCCTTGCAGTTGTTATCCGGCCAGTCCACATTGGCTACAAACATTTCCACCGCGCAGTAGTGCAGAAAGTTATCGATATCTAACCGAGCAGCCAGCTCTTCATACAGCCGGTCGTCCGTCAAATCATAGTGGTAATAGGACATGACCTCCTGCAGATCCTGTTTGGCCTGCTGCTCCTCTTCGGTCAGCTCCTGATCATCCTCCCGGAAAGGCTCCGCCATCCTCCAGCTGCCCTCGTCCGGCCTGGACTGATACAGATTGTTCAGATAAGTCCTGTCAAAATAATCCTCCAACCACTCAAAACCGTAGTATTCCCCGTTGATCCAGACCGAGGCCGCCCGGTATCTGGCACTGCAGGGAAAGCCTGCATCCGCCGCCAGCTGCGCCCCGAGCTCGTTGCGCAGATATCCGTATTCCTGGTCATTTCCGTGGTTGCGGAGCACCACCCGCTTGGAAAATGTCGGCTCCTGCCCGGCTGTACCAGTCTCCTCTCCCTGATTTTCCGGAAAAAGCTCTGTCCGGATCCGCTTTCCGCCGTACTGCTCTCTGGCTATCAGACGCAGGGATTTCACATCCAGCCCCCGTGATAGGCCTCCATTGACCCGGATTCCCAGCTCCTCATCCAGAATCTGCGTCCCGTCCGGCTCCCACATTTCCACCTGGACGACCCGCTCGCCCGCGTCACCCCGCACATTGTAGTTGGCTGGATCCCGGTTACTGATCCACTCATCCGGGTGTTCCAGCACATAGTCGTCCCGGAGCTTTCCCGTCACCAGGATTCCTTTTTCATAGCCAAACAGCTCTTCCGGATCCCCGGTGATAGCCACCACCAGGGTCGAAAATCTGTGTTTTACATTTCTGCCCAGAAAATAAGTCCGGGTGTAGACGTCGGACTGGGTTCCGTCCTCATAGTAAGCGATGGCCCGCACCGGAATTCCGCGGCACTCCTCTCCTGCTTCCAGACGGATCGGCCTCTCATATCGGGCAGTCTCCCGGGATGGCCTGCTCCCGTCCAGGGTGTAATAGATCTCCGACTTCAGAAAGGTGGACAGCTCCAGCGTCAGATCGCTGTCCCAGAACCGCTCCTCCTCCGAAAAACCGATTTCCTGATTTCTATAGGGCTCACAGGCTTTCGCAAAGCCCACCGCAGCCACCAGTGCAAGCACGGTCAGGCACCCGGCCAGCCGTATCCTACGGGTTTTCTTTTTCATTCTTATAATCCACCTTTCTCCAAAGACACAGCATTTATTCTAAAATAGAAAAAAAGGGAAAAAAATAGACAGATCCGAAGATCTGTCTAAAAATTTATCAACTACTCTGTCTGCGCATCGCTCTGGGTCTCGTCCTGCACCTCAGTCTGCGTGTCATCCTGCGGTTTCTCGATATAAACAATGTCGCTGATTTCCCGCTCATCGGCAAACCACCAGCAGGGCTGATTGACAATCTCACCGTTGTCGTACAGGGTCACGGAGCTTCCGCCGTCCAGGTTGTACGCGCTCTGGCATCCCAGTTCCGCAAAGGCCTTGGACAGCTTGTCGAAATTCATACCGCGGCTGTACTGGGTCCGCCGTCCGTCCACTGCCAGAATGATATAGTGGTTGGGCTCCACATAGCCGATGGCTGTCCGCGGTTCAAAGCCACTGATGCTGACGTTCATATTGTCTACCTTAGCTTCTTTCTGTTCTTTTTCTTCTTTTTCATGTTCTCTTTTCTCTCCTCTGCTGTAACGCTAAAATAATTTCCAAAATTTTCCTAACGAGATTATAAACTCTTTCTAAATAAATCGCATGCTTCTTGCAAATGCTTCCCGAAGCAAAACGCCGCCGGCTGTGGGTTCACAGCCGGTGGCGTCGCTAAAGGGGAGGATATAAGTAATTCGTTTCTCTTTTGTCTGGTCTTAGTATGGGCCGGGTTTTCCGCTTTTATACAAAGCATTTGCTATTTTTTTATTTTTATGGTACAAACATAGGTAGACGCTGCCCAGGGGCGGCAGAAAGGACGCTGCGCATGAAAGACGGAAAATTAAAACGAATCCTGGCTCTGTCAGGCGTATTACTCCTGGTCGGTATGTATCTGCTGACTCTGGTGTTCGCCTTCGTGGATCCTACAGCCGGGAAAAACTGGCTGAAAGCCTCGATTGTATGTACGATTTTTATCCCTGTATTTCTCTACGCCTGCATTATGCTGGCGCGTTATCTGAAAAAATAATATTTTCTATTACACCAGACACGAGGCTGCCGCATCACGCAACAGCCTCGTTCGACGTTTATTCCATAATAATATCAGCAAATGTTCCGTTCGCCGCGCGCATTAGATCCTCCGGGTTTACCTCCATCTGGGAGCCCCGTCGTCCGCCGCTGACCATGATGGCCGGAAATTGTTTCGCGCTTTCGTCCAGAACCACCGGAAATTGCTTCTTCATACCGATACAGGTGCAGCCGCCCCGGACATATCCGGTCAGATCAGTCAGATCCTTTAAAGGCAGCATTTCGATGGATTTCTCATGGACAGCCTTGGCCGCCTTCTTCAAATCCAGCTCTGCCTCGATGGGAATTACGAATACATAGTGCTCCTTGCTCTTCGCTACCGTCACCAGTGTCTTGTATACAATCTCATGGGGCTGCCCCAGCATATCCGCTACGCTGACACCGTCATGGAACTCTTCTCCATCGTAAGTATGTACCATATAGGAAATCTTCTTCTGCTCCAGAAGCCGCATGGCATTGGTCTTGATTTCCTTTTCTTTCTTTGCCATTTTTCCATCTCCTTCTTACGCCGCATTTTTGTCCGTTACGATACCTTCGGCTTATCAATAAACATCAGGCCGAAGCTGATGAGCAGCAGCGCACAGGATACCCAGATAGCCCGGATTCCGATAGCCGCATGCATGGACATAACGCCGCCAAGTCCCGCACCCAGGGCAAACAGAAAAATGATACCGAAATAATAAAGCATCTGTTCTGCCTGGGAGGATTTGTGCTCCCGCACATAGCCGGAGAGCGCCGCAATACCGCTGCGGAGATTGCCGATACACATGGTACTGGCGTAGGAATAGCCGTTGACCTTTCGGAAGGTCTGTACCTGCATGGCGCAGGCAAAGGATACCAGAGCCGTCGCAGCCATGTCAAGACTTGTGGGCATGAAGCCCACCACAAATAAAATGATGATTTCCAGAAGCAGGATTCCCTGCCGCCAGTGAAGCCGCTTTGCGTAGCGGAACCGGCCCTGAATCTGCTCGGCCACCCAGACGCCTACCGCGAAGGCCAGGATCGGGAACAGATACCGCAGTCCCTCCATCCATTGGCCGCACATGAAATGCTGGCTCATCAGCACCACATTTCCGGTCTGGGCATTGGAAAATACTTCCTCTCTTGTAAAATAGGTATAAGCGTCCTGAAAGCCTCCGGACAGCGCCAGAAAGGCGCTGTTCACGAAGGCTTCGGACATTTGTTTTTCCTGTTCTGTTTCATGAATCAGAGACATCGTAGAAAAACCGTCCTTTCGTTCTAGTTCTTTTTACTAGCCAGATAGGCTGCTTTTCCCTCATCATACAGATTTTTTCCCTCGCTGTCAATAATGACTACGAGCGGCATGTCTTCCACATAGAGCTTCCGGAGTGCTTCCGCGCCCAGATCCTCGTATGCGATCAGCTCACATTTTTTGATACACTTCGCCAGAAGAGCCCCCGCTCCTCCGATCGCCCCAAAGTAAACACCGTGATACTTCTTCATGGCTTCCACCACTTCCGGAAGTCTGGCACCCTTTCCAATCATACCTCTCGCGCCCACGCTCATCATGGTCGGCGCGTAAGCGTCCATACGTCCGCTGGTAGTCGGTCCGGCGCTTCCGATGACCTGACCCGGCTTCGCCGGAGTCGGTCCCACATAATAAATCGTAGCGTCTGTGGGATCAAAGGGAAGCTTTTCTCCTCTTGCGAGAGCCTCGCACATCCGCTTATGGCCCGCGTCTCTTGAGGTATAGATGGTTCCGGTCAGATACACGCTGTCGCCTGCGTGTAAGGTTTTTGCAAGTTCCTCCGTCAAAGGCAGCTGAATATGTCTTTCCATATTAAATCACCTCCGTCTTGTGGCGTGTTACATGACAGTTGATATTGACTGCACAGGGCATGCCTGCAATATGGGTCGGCATAGTCTCAATATTCAGAGCCAGAGCGGTGGTCTTTCCGCCAAAGCCCTGGGGTCCGATACCAAGCTCATTGATTTTCTCCAGCATCTCTTTTTCCAGATCTGCGTAATAGGGATCCGGATTGGGCTCCTCGGTATTGCGCATCAGGGCTTTCTTTGCCAGCAGCGCACATTTATCGAAGGTTCCTCCGATACCTACGCCTACTACCATGGGCGGACAGGGATTCGATCCTGCTGCCTCCACAGTCTCCAGAATAAAGCTCTTGATTCCCTCAATTCCCGCAGAGGGCTTAAACATCCGGATAGCGCTCATATTTTCGCTTCCGAAGCCCTTGGGGCCTACGGTTACTTTGATCTGCTCGCCCGGAACGATCTCCGTATACAGCATAGCCGGCGTATTGTCGCCGGTATTGCCGCGGCGCACCGGATCCTTTACAACGGATTTCCGGAGATATCCCTTGTCATAACCGCGGCGGACGCCCTCGTCTACCGCCTCCCTAAGATCGCCGTCTACGATATGTACGTCCTGACCGATCTCCAGGAATACACAGGCCATACCTGTATCCTGGCAGATGGGTACGTGCTCTTCTCCGGCAATTTCAAAGTTCTCGATAATTTTGTCCAATACCCCCTGGGCTGTCTCCCAATCTTCACATGCTCTGCAACGGCGGATAGCTCCCTTGATATCCTCCGGCAGTTCTTCGTTGGCCTTGATACACAGACGTTCTACTACATCTGTAATTTCTGAAGCCTTAATTTCACGCATGATACTTCACCTCCATATAGGTACTATAACACATCCTGATATATAACACAAATTGATAGGTTTTATGTATTGATAGCCTTATCCTATTCTTATAACAGCAGGC
Organism: Clostridiaceae bacterium; assembly: GCA_902362725.1. GTDB lineage: Bacteria > Bacillota > Clostridia > Lachnospirales > Lachnospiraceae > Laedolimicola > Laedolimicola ammoniilytica. Next base: position 22,289 of record CABIXM010000023.1, read on the forward strand.
TGATAAACTGGCTGGCCAGAACCACCGCCACCAGGGCAATGGGATAGGTAGCCGCGTAAGCGCTGGCCACATCGTCGGTCTCGGTCACACGAATCAGGGTTCCCAGAGCCGGCGTACTGGTCATGCCGCCGCAGATAGAGCCCAGACAGTTAAACAGGGACAGATGCAGGACCTTTACCGCAAAGACGTAGCCCAGCAGCATGGGCACCAGTGTCATCAGCGCGCCATACAGGAACAATAGCGCCCCGTGCTCCTTCAGGATCTCGATGAAGCCCGCACCCGCCTGGGTTCCCGCTCCCAAAAGGAACAGGGCAAGACCGAACTCTCTTAAGCATTCCAGAACATGCTTCTCCACCTGTACACTCAATTTTCCGAAATGACCGAAATGACCGAGAATCAGTCCCGCAATCAGCGGACCGCCTGAAGTACCCAGGGAAAAGACCGCGCCGCCCGGAAGGGGGATTTCAATCTTCGCCAGAATAATGCCCAAGGCAATCGCCAGGGAAAACGGGAAGAATCCCATACTGTCCGCATAGAATAAATCTTCCTTCTTGGTCTTATGAAACTCCGCCACATCCACGCCTGCGGCAGCCTCGAACTTTGCCCGCTCTGCCGCCATATCCGTATGCAGAAGCTTGGGAACCAGCTGGACGAAAAGCACCACGCCCACAACGCCGAAGGGATACGCAATGCCATAGCCTACAGAGGCCGCGTCAGATCCGGTCGCCTCCAGGGCTGCCGCCAGTCCCGGCGTACTGGTAAGCGCTCCGGTCATCATGCCTACGCTGATATCCACCGGAATTCCAAATATCTTAATCACAGCCACACAGGTCAGCGCTCCCGCGCCGATAACCAGAGCTCCCAGTAAAATATAGGACGTGGCGTTATTTTTAAAATTCCGGAAAAATTTCGGTCCGGCAATAAAGCCTACCGAGGTTACAAAACAAATCAATCCCAGCTCCCGCACCAGGGAGGGAATCTCTACCCCAAAGTGGCCGAAGACCAGGGCCACCAGCAAAATGCCGGCGGTCCCCAGCTCAAGGCCGCAGATTTTAATACTTCCTACCAGATAACCGATAACGGCAATCAGAAACACCATCATCAGTGTATTCGATAGTACGGACTCCTGAAACCATGTAATAATCCCCATAGCACAACCCCCAATTGCTGTCATATTCCGTCTGCTTCTCTTACTTCGGCATACCGAAGGTATAGTTGGGCAGCAGCATCGGAGAAACCTCGTTTGTATGCAGTCCTGCCTTTTCCAGTTCCTGTGCATAGCTCTTGAGATGATCCAGATTCATCGTTCCCAGCTCTACCTCTTTGCACTTGCGGGCTGCAGCCTTACCTGCGTTGCGGCCAAATACAATGATATCCAGAAGGGAATTGCCCATCAGACGGTTTCTTCCGTGGATACCGCCTACCGCCTCGCCTGCTACCAGCAGATTCGGGATTACCTTAGTAAAGCCCTCGCCGCCAATCTCCAGACCGCCGTTCTGATAATGAAGGGTCGGATAAATCAGAATCGGCTGCTTTCTCATATCGATACCGTAGTTCAGGAACATACGAAGCATAGCCGGAATTCTCTTTTCGATGGTACCCTCGCCGTGAATCATCTCAATCATCGGGGTATCCAGCCAGATACCGTAGCCGGTCGGCGTGGGAACGCCCTTGCCTCTGGCCGTACACTCCCGGATAATGGAGGCTGCGGACACGTCGCGGGTCTCCAGCGGATGCATAAAGGCCTCGCCGTCCACATTGATCAGCATTGCGCCTACGGAACGAACCTTCTCTGTAACCAGCGCGCCGAAGATCTGCGCCGGGTAAGCCGCTCCGGTGGGATGATACTGAATCGTATCCTGGTACAAAAGCGGCGCTCCCGCACGATAGCCCATCACCAGTCCGTCGGCGGTTGCTCCGTAATGGTTGGAGGTGGGGAAGTGCTGATAATGCAGTCTTCCTGCTCCGCCGGTGGCAATGATAACGGTCTTGGCTCTCGCCACCTTGTACTCTCCGGTTTCCATATTCTGGAGGACAGCGCCTGCCACCTGTCCCTTATCATCCTTAATCAGCTCTACGGCTGCGGTGAAATCTACCACCGGAATCTGACGGTTCCATACCTCGTCGCGGAGAACACGCATAATCTCCGCTCCGGAATAATCCTTGCAGGCATGCATTCTCTTTCTGGAGGTTCCGCCGCCGTGTGTGGTAATCATCCGGCCGTCCTTGTCCTTATCAAACATAACACCCAGATCGTTGAGCCACTGGATAGCGTCCGGCGCTTCCATAACCAGACGACGCAGCAGTTCCGGTCTAGCCGCAAAATGTCCGCCGCCGAAGGCGTCCAGATAATGCTGCTGGGGAGAATCGTTTTCCTTATCCGCAGCCTGGATTCCACCCTCTGCCATCATAGTGTTGGCATCGCCGATCCGAAGCTTTGTCACCATCATCACATTAGCGCCTGCCTCATGTGCCTCGATCGCCGCGGAAGAACCGGCTCCGCCACCGCCGATGATCAGAACGTCCACATCGTAATCCACGTTATTCAGATCAATCGGTACATTTAAAATCCGGCTGTTGGAATGGAGCAGGGTGCCAAGCTCATAGGGAGCCTTTTCTCCCTTATTGGGGCCGACCTTGATCTCCTGGAAGCCATCCTCCCGGTAATCCGGATGAAATTCCTTAAGAAGCGCGTCCTTTTCCTCTGCTGTCATTCTTCTGGGCTCCACGCCGATACGCTGTGCTCTTGTGGCCTCTACTTTTTTAATAGATTCCAGCATTTCCGCTGTATACATAGTCCGCTCCCCTCCTATTTCTCAATCTCTCGGTTGTTGTACAGTTCCTTCATTTCCTCGATGGGCTTCTGCATAATCTGCTCAATCAGCTCGTCAAAGGCTCCATGATGGATATCCTCCACACGCTGCTCCAGGTGCTCTGCCTTGGGCGCAATGTACTTTCCGGTCAGTCTTCTGGCCAGCACGCCTACCATGGGGTGAGAAATGCCTGCCGGGCAGCGAGAGGTACAGATACCGCAGCCGATGCAGTCGAAGGATTCCTCGGCGCATTTCTCAAAATCACCTCTCTGAGCATATGCGATGTACTGCATGACGTTCAGAGACTGGGGACAGCCCTTGGTGCAGGCGTTACAGCCGATACAGCTGTAGATTTCCGGATAGAGATCCATCATCACACGCTGCTTTACACTGATTTTGTCCATATCGTAGTTCCGCTTATCTGCCGGGAAGAAGGGCAGTGTCGCGATATACATGCCCTCCTGTACCTGTGTCTGACAGGCCAGGCAGGTCTTCAGCTCATTGTTGCCCTTGATTCTGTAAATGGTTGCGCAGGCACCACAGAAGCCGTGGCGGCAGCCGCAGCCGCGCACCAGCTTATAGCCTGCGTATTCCATAGCCGTCATGATGGTAAGCTCAGCGGGTACGGAATACTTTTTTCCATAGAAATATACGTTTACCATTTCCTGCATGTTTTTTATACCGTTCCTTTCTTAGTACTCAGGTGGAAGTTCGTCAATCTCGTCGCAGCGGAATACGGGGCCGTCTTTGCAGACGTATTTGGCGCCGATGTTGCAGCGGCCGCATTTGCCGATACCGCATTTCATACGAAGCTCCAGGGTGGTGTACACCTGTGTCTTGTTGAAGCCCAGCTCCATCAGGCCCGCCAGTACGAATTTGATCATGATGGGCGGTCCGCAGACCAGTACGGTCTTATTGGTGTCGAAGCCGATTTCTTTCAGATAGGAAGGAACGAAGCCCACATGGCCGTCCCAGCCCTCCTGCTCCCGGTCGATGGTCAGATATACATTGACGCCCGGCGTCTTCATCCAGACTTCCTGAATCTCCTTAAGCTGCACCAGATCGTCCGCGGAACGGGAACCGTAGAGAATATCTACCGTACCGTAATTGTCCCGGTTATCCAGCACGTAGTTGATGACAGAGCGAAGGGGCGCAAGACCGATTCCTCCGGCGATAAACAGAAGATTCTGCTTCTTCAGCGCTGTCTCCACCGGAAAAGCATTTCCGTAGGGACCGCGCACGGTAATCTCGTCTCCCACATTCATTCCATGCAGGTAATCTGTCAGGGAGCCGCAGCGCTTAATGCTGAACTCCTGATATTCTTTGTTGGTGGGGGAAGATGTGATAGAGAACATCGCCTCGCCCACACCGGGAACCGATACCATGGCACACTGACCCGGCATATGCTCAAAAAGCTTCTTACCGTCTCTTCCCACTACCCGGAAGGTTTTAACGTCCGGAGTTTCCGTGCGGATATCCGTCACCACGCCAATCATAGGAATCAGTGCGTCTACTCTGATATCATTTGCATGTCCGCCGCAGGTACATTCACTCATTTCCCTCACCTCCCAGTTTCTTGATCACTTTCACAATATTTAAGGATGACGGGCACTTGCTGACGCAGCGGCCGCAGCCTACGCAGGAATACATGCCGTCATTGTTGGCCGGATAATAAACCAGCTTATGCATAAATCTCTGACGGAAGCGCTGAAGCTGACTGGTACGCATATTGCCGTGGGCCATCATGGTAAAATCGGAATACATGCAGGAATCCCAGCACCGGTAATGCTGAATTCCGGCCTTACCTCCGTCAAAATCACGGATGTCGTAGCACTGGCAGGTGGGACACACGAAGGTGCAGGTTCCGCAGGCCAGACAGGGCTTATACAGATCCTCCCACAGCGGGGAATCAAAAAGCTCCATGGTATTTTCCGGTTTGAACCGGGACAAATCCAGGTGGGACAGAGGAAGCTTCTCGATGATGGCGCGAATCGCCGCCTGCTGCTCCTCTACCTTTTTCTCGCCCTCTGCCGCCGCTTCCGTAAAGGAATCTGCCAGGGCTTCCTTTACCTGTGCCGTAAGTGCTTCTCCTTTTTCTGTTAATGATTTCCAGTATAATACATCTCCTACAAACCAGGTTTCCACATCTGCTCCCGGCTCTGCGGCATCCACATCAAAGTTTTTGCAGAAGCAGGTTTCATCCGGTTCTTTGCAGGCCAGGGATACGATAGTGCCATGCTCTCTTCTGGCCGCGTAATAGGTGTCCACCGGATCCGTCAGGAATACCTGGTCCAGAACCTTTACAGCCCTCACATCGCAGGCGCGCATACCGAATACCACAAAGGGCTGATTCTGAAGCTCTGCCGGGTCGATGCTGACCTTTCCGCCCTCATAACGGCTCTTGTAGAGCACCTCGCTCTGGGGGAAGAAGCAGTCCTTACCGGACTTCACAGTCTTCAGCGTATCGATATCCACCACGGCCTCTTCGGTCCACAGTCCGTAATTGGTCTGTCCGGCTTTCTGTACCGGGAGAAATAAGTCTTCCTTTGCACTGATGGCTCCGTAAAGCTCGTTCAGCTTATTCTTCGCTATCTGATACATGCTTAATGTCCCCCTCTCGTCTGTACAATGCCAGGCTCCACGTCATCAAAGGTGAAGTCCGTCAGCGGGCCTCTGGAATCCGTATCGGCTCCCGCCTGATACTCGCCGTAGAAGGTGTCAATGTCCTTGATAAACTTGCGGTTTAAAAGGTGAAGCGGAATGCCCTGGGGACAGACTCTGCTGCACTCGCCGCAGTCGGTACACCGTCCTGCCACATGGAAGGCACGGATAATATGGAACATCTGCTCCTCAAAGGTATCGGCATTCGCCTTCTGATTGCTGTCATACTGGCTGCTGTCGAAGACACATTTGCGGCAGCTGCAGGCCGGACACACATTGCGGCAGGCGTTGCAGCGGATACATTTGGAAAGCTGCTCCTGCCAGAAATGAAAACGCTCCTCCGGACTCATGGCCTCCAGCTTCTCCACTTCCTCGAAGCGGTTGCCCACCGGACCTGCCTCCTCGTCCTCTGCCGCGCCAATCAGCTCGTCGTATACCATGTGCTTCTTACCCTTACATACCTTGCAGCGCTCCAGAAGGGCGTCGGCAAAGGGCAACTCCTTCTCGCCATAGATGGTCTCAAATTTCAGGGTATCGCCGTCGACCGCTACGCGCTCAATGCCTTTAATACCAGCCTCCCGGATTTTCTCCGGCTTTAAGGTACCCTTGCAGCCCACGCCGATGATGTAAGCCTTTTCCCGGTCAACCCGGTGCTCCTTGATCAGCTGATTGAAGCTGTAGGTGTCGCAGGGCTTTAAGAATACCAGCGTCCTGCCCTCCAGCTTGGAGGCCTCAATCATATATTTGCTTAAGTTTGCGCCGCAGAACGCGTCGTAAACAAAATTCTGTAAATCTTCTTCCTTATAGAAATAAGCCGGCTCCGGATCGTATCCCATATCGCCCTTTCTCCAGCCCAGAACCTGCGCTACGGTTCCGTCTGCCAGAAGCTCTTTCGCTCTCTCGATTAACCCTTGCATCGCAGATCCTCCAATCTTACATTTTCTCCCAGTTCATGAATTTTAGCTGCAAATTCATTCATGGTGGTGGAGAACTTCACGCCCTCGGCCGCAGACACCCACTCTACGCGGGTACGTCCATTTTCCACGCCCAGGTAATCCAGCATGGAGAAAAGCAGTGTCATACGTCTTCTTGCGTAATAGTTTCCTGTGGTGTAATGACAGTCTCCCGGGTGGCAGCCGCAGAGAATCACGCCGTCCGCTCCCCTCTGGAAGGCTCTCAGGATAAACATGGGGTTCACACGGCAGGAGCAGGGCACGCGGATAATCTTTACATCCGCCGGGTAAGCAAGTCGGCTGCTTCCCGCCAGGTCTGCGCCTGCGTAGGAGCACCAGTTGCAGCAGAACGCTACAATCTTCGGTCTAAATTCTGTATTTTCTACCTGCATATCGCATCTACCTCCGCAAGAATTTGTCTGTTTGAGAAGCCCTGCAGATCCATAGCTCCGGACGGGCAGGCAACGGTACATGCTCCGCAGCCCTGACAGAGAGCACTGTTCACAACGGCTACCCGTCTCGTCTCACGGATACCATGATCATTTACCAGCTGATCCTCGTAGGAAATCGCTCCGTAAGGACATACCTTTTCACAGGTGGAGCAGCCATTACAGAAGATCGGATCTGCCTTGGCCGTACAGGGGTTGGTAACCAGATGATCTTTCGCCAGAAGTCCTATCACCTTTACGGCAGCGGCTCCGGCCTGGGCTACGGTCTCCGGAATATCCTTGGGTCCCTGGCAGACGCCGGACAGGAAGATTCCCGCTGTGGGGGACTCCACCGGACGCAGCTTGGCATGGGACTCAGTCAGGAAATTGTTGGTATCAATGCTGGCTGTCAGCATGGTGGCAATCTTTCTTACATCCGGATTCGGCTCAATGGCGGTAGCCAGGACAACCATATCCGTTTCCATCCGAATCTGCCTGTTGTCCAGCAGGTCAGAGGCCTGTACCAGCAGCTTATCGCCCTGGGGCGCTACCTTTCCTACCTGACCCTTGATGTAATGGACTCCATACTCCTCCACTGCCCGACGATAGAACTCGTCGAAGTTCTTGCCCGGAGTACGCACGTCGATGTAGAATACGGTCACATCTACGTCCGGATATTTGTCACGAATCAGCATGGCATGCTTCGCTGTATACATACAGCAAATCTTGGAGCAATAGCTCTTTCCTCTCTTGTCCGCGCAGCGGGATCCCACGCACTGGACAAATACGATGGACTTGGGAGCCTTGTGATCGGACATCCGCTCCAGGTGGCCCTTGGTGGGTCCTGCCGCGTTCATGATACGCTCCAGCTCCAGGGATGTGATGACATCCGGGCTCTGGTTATACGCATATTCATCGTACCGATCCAGCTTAATGGTATCAAAGCCGGTCGCCACGACGATAGCGCCGTAATCCACGGTAATGATCTCGTCCTTCTGCTCGTAATCAATCGCGCCCGCCTGACATACCTTGGCGCAGACACCGCATTTTCCGGTCTTGAATTTCATACAGTTTTCACGATCAATCACCGGAACATTGGGAATCGCCTGGGCGAAGGGCGTATAGATCGCGCTTCGTGTATTCAGTCCCCGGTTGAATTCATTGGGAGCCTTCTTGGAAGGACACTTCTCCTGGCAGACGCCGCAGCCGGTACACTTGCTCATATCCACGCTTCTGGCTTTTTTCCGGATATCCACATGGAAATCGCCTACGAAGCCGCTGACCTTCTCTACCTCGCTATATGTATAAATCGTAATCTTCTCATGGGCCGCAGCCTCCACCATTTTCGGAGTCAGGATACAGGCGGAGCAGTCCAGAGTCGGGAAGGTCTTGTCAAGCTGTGACATACGGCCTCCGATACTGGGAGTCTTCTCTACGATATCTACCTCGTAGCCTGCCTCCGCGATATCCAGCGCGGTCTGGATACCCGCGATACCGCCGCCAATCACCAGGGCGCGCTTTACGACCTGGCTGGTGCCCGGCGTCAGAGGCGCGTTCAGCATAACCTTCGCGATGGCTGCCCGGGCCAGAATAATGGCCTTCTCGGTCGCTTCCTCCATATTTTTATGAATCCAGGAGCAATGCTCGCGGATATTGGCAATCTCTACCATGTAGGGATTGATACCGGCCCGCTTTGCCGCCTGGCGAAATGTATTCTCATGCATTCTGGGGGAACAGGAACAGACAACGATACCTGTCAGGTGTTTCTGCTCGATGGCCTCCCGGATTTTCAGCTGTCCTGCTTCGGAACACATATACTGGTAATCTTCCGCGTGAACGACGCCAGGCTCCTTCGCCGCTGCCGCTACCACCCGTCCGATATCTACCGTCGCAGCTATGTTCGTACCGCAATGACAGACAAATACTCCTATTCTCTGCACGTTTTTTCACCTCCTGATTATTTGCTGTATTTGCGGAACGCGCTGGCCAGCAGCTGCTGGGGCAGTTCCTCGTCCAGTAATTCGGGTATCTCATTGGGGCTTAAATAATTGCCGCCCCGCTGTCTTACTACCATCTGCCGTACCGCCTCAATGAGCTTCGCAGGCTTTACGTCTCTGGGACAACGCTCTACGCAGGCAAAGCAGGAAAGACATTTCCAGATGGTGGTGGAATTTAAAAGGGGCTCTATGTCGCCATTCTCCACATAAGAAACAAACTGATGGGGACGGATATCCATCTCCTCGTAAGCGGGACAGGTCGCGGAGCATTTTCCGCATTTCATACATTTCCGGGTGTTGACGCCGCTCATCTCCCGAAGTCTATCGGCCTTCGCCATATCAGCCTTCTGCATCTTCTGCTCCTCCTTCCGCATTTTTCTCAGGAATCAGGCCAAGAGCCTCTGCCAGAAGCTCTGTCAGATACGTAACCGGAAGCTTTTTCGCGCTTCCACTGGTTCTCAGGTTATAGAGACACAGGGGACAGGCGGTAATCAGTTCTTCCGCTCCGTGATCTGTCGCGGATTCCATGACCCGATCTACCATCGTACCGGCCAGGGGCTTGTCCTTCAGGGATACATAACCGCCGCAACACTCGTTCCGGTAGGGATACACCACCGGTTCAGCGCCCAGAGCCCGGATAAAGTCTTCGATAATGGTCGGATTTTCCGGATCGTCAAAGGCCATGATATCACTGGGGCGAAGCAGCATACAGCCATAATACGCGCCGATTTTCCGTCCGGTCAGGGGATGTATCACCTTTTCCCGGATGGTATCAAAACCGATGCGGTCACGGAGAACCTCCAGATAATGAAGGACCTTTGTCTCTCCTTCATAGGGCTCTGCCAGGTTCAGATAATTGTTGGCTCTGGTACGGATATCTTCCACATTCTGCATATCGTCGTTGACACGCTTGATTACGTGATGACAGGCGGAGCAGAGCGTTACCAGATCCTGTCCCTTCTCCTTTGCGTCGTTCAGGGCGCGGACTGCGGACAGCTTTGTGGCGATCTCATCGGACGCCAGCGGATAGACAGCGCCACAGCACTGCCATTCCTCGATTTCCTGTAAGGAAAAGCCCAGCGCTTCTGCTGACATTCTGGCGTATCGGTCCAGGTCCTGCGCCTTGTTCTTCAACGTGCAGCCCGGATAGTAGCTGTACACCATTTGACTACCTCCTTTTGTTCTTTTTTCGCATGTTGGTGTGCAAGTTGTCTTTTTGATAATTTTCTATCAATCTTAAATATTATACTACGCTGTTAAACCATTAACAACCCCCTAATCCGGATTTTATGTTAAATTTTGAAGTTTTTTTGGTGGATATGTTGCATTTTCATGTTAATTTCACATTTTTTCCTGTTAATTCCGACTTAAATCGTCGGATTTTTTGTAAAATCTCCTCGCCCTCTTTGTTGTCGGAATGTTAAATAAAAAACAGAGTGGAAATTTCCACTCTGTTTTATCGGTTTGATTCTTTAGTCCTCTTTCATAACATCGTCGATGAAGTTTTTCAGAACCTCTGCGGAATGCTCTACCTGCTCCCGCTCCTTGTCTGTCAGGGTAATCTTGATCGCCTTGGCAATTCCATCCGCGTTGACTACGCAGGGGATACTGATGCAGGAACCTTCCAGCTCTTCTCCGTACTCCTTACCCAGTACATGAGCCACCGGAAGTACGGTATTCTGATTCTTGAGAATGGATTCTACAATCCGGAAAGTGGACATGGCGATTCCGTCGAAGGTTGCGCCCTTCAGGGAGATAACGTCCGCGCCGCCGGTCTTTGCCTTCAGTGCGATAGCGTCCTTTACTTCCTCCTTCTCCTTCGGATCCTCCGGCAGGAAATGGTCGATGGTCTCGCCTGCTACGTTGACACTGCTCCAGATCGGTACCTGGCTGTCTCCGTGCTCACCCAGGATATAACCCTGAATATCACGGATATCTACGTTCGCACGCTGGCTTAAGAGATAGCGGAAACGCGCGGTATCCAGAGAGGTTCCGGTTCCGATAACCCGCTCCGAAGACAGGCCTGTCTCCTTCTGAATCAGATAGGTATTCACGTCAACCGGGTTGGATACCACGATAATCAGCGGATTCTTTGCGTACTTCATGATGTTCTTCGCAATGCTTCTTGCCACTCCGGTATTTACCTTCGCAAGCTCCAGACGGGTCTGACCCGGCTTCCGGGGAATACCCGCTGTAACAATGATAATCTTGGCGTCCGCGCACTCCTCATATCCGCCCTGACGAACGCGTACCTGGCTGTAGAAAGCGGTTCCGTGTGAGATATCCAGGGCTGCACCCTTCGCACGATCTTCGTTTACGTCTACCAGGACGATTTCTCCTACCTGTGCCCGCAGCATCAGGGTATAGCAGATAGTCTCGCCTACATTTCCAGCTCCAATTACTACGATCTTGTTTGATGTTTCATTTGCCATACTGTTACCTCACTCTTTCTCGTTTCATCCCAACGTGATTTTTTTCACAATATTGATATTTTTTTATCAACCGATTGCATTATATCACGTACAATCCTGTTATGCAAGAGGTAAATGAAATTTTTGTACTTCTTTTTATACAATTTTTCTATGAGATTAACAAATCCTTAACGATGGCTCCGTCCGAGTGCGCATTTTTATGAAAAGGATGTGCATTTTTGCAAATAAAAGCAGTGCTGATTTCCTTCTCGCCGGAGAATTCTGTCAGCACTGCTCTTTTGTCAGTTCATTACTTTTTTAACAGAAAGCTTTCACCCTGACAAAGAAGCATAAGCCTGCAATCAGGTGCGCTCTCACCCATATGCTCTATGATTTAGTCTGGAAAGCGTCAGAGCTGTATCTCCCGCATAATATAATCTGGAAAATCCAAAATAAAGCCCAGTCCCTCCTCGGGAATCAGTCTCTCCACGGCTTCTCAGTTCTATTTTTCTGCCTCTTTTTCTCCCTCGCAGATCTTAAGTGCAGTTCCAAAGCCGATTCCCAGACGGGATGCGCCCATGTCCACATACTTCTTTGCGGTCTCGTAATTGCGAATACCGCCGGAGGGTTTTACCTTGATTCTGCCTTTTGCCTCGTCCAGCATCGTAGTTACCGCTTCCTCGCTTGCGCCGGATGCCGCGAAGCCTGTGGAGGTCTTTACGAAGTCCGCGCCTGCCTCAATGCAGATCTCTGTTCCCCTTCGAATCTCTTCCTCGGTCAGCTCACAGGTTTCGAAAATAACCTTCACGCCTACGCCATGCTTCTTGGCTGCCTTTACCACGCCTTCGATACCGCGTTTTACCTCATCCCATTTACCGGAACGGGCATAGCCGTAGTTCATAACCATGTCGATCTCCGCCACACCGGTAGGTGCGTAGAGCTCTGCCAGAGCTGCCTTTCCCTCTGCGGTGCTGTCGCCATGGGGGAAGTCCAGTACACAGCTGACCTTGGTGTTGGTTCCCTTGCACATTTCTACCGCAAGAGCAATATCGCAGGGGCGTACACATACGGTGTAGGAATCACATGCGATGCAGTCCTTAATAGCCTGCTTTACCTCATCCTCGGTCATGTTCGGTTTCAAAATTGCGGAATCAAAATATCGACTGATTTTCATAATGTTTTTCTCCTTTTCATAAATTCTGTCACATCATCTTTATCGGGCAGGGACGGAAGCGAGCCATGCTTCGACGCAGTCAGTGCGCCCGCCGCATTGGCATACTTCTGTCAGCCATAGACTTCTGCATAGAATCTGTCAATGGCTTCCCGATCTGGCATGGAAGGCGCAGTGCCCTTCCTGGTTACTGAAAGCGCTCCCGTCACATTACCATAACGCAGAGCTGTGAATAAATCCTTCCCCTCTGCCAACGCCATAACGAAGCCTCCGTTAAACGCGTCTCCCGCGCCGGTGGTGTCAATGGCGTCTACGGACAACCGTTCTACCAGCTCGTATTTTTCGTTATTCATTGCAAACGCTCCCATGGATCCTAAGGTAATGACTACCTGCTTTACCCCTTTTTCCATCAAAACCTCTGCTGCCTTCTTAGCATCATCACCATTTTCGATTTTCACTCCAGTGAGAATCTGTGCCTCTGTCTCATTGGGTGTGACGATGTCCAGCTTCTTCAGGATCTCCGCCGGAAGCTCTGCCGCCGGAGCAGTGTTCACTACGATAGTTACGCCTGCTGCATGGGCAATGTCAATCACCTTATATAGGGCATCAAAATTGATCTCCAGCTGCAGAAGAAGAATGTCCGAAGACTCAATGAGCGCCCGGCTCTTCTCTATATCTTCCTCTGTTATGTTACCGCAGGCGCCGCTGATCACCACGATTTCATTCTGGGCCGTTCCCTCTTCCACCGTAATCAACGCACAGCCTGTCTCTTTTTCCTCATCCACGAAGATATATTCGGTATTCATACCCTCTTTTTCATAAAAATCCGTAGCGACCTTTCCGAATACATCTTTTCCCACCTTTGTCACCAGCGTCACATCCGCGCCGGCTCTGTGGGCAGCTACAGCCTGATTGGAGCCCTTACCGCCGGGTCCCATCACAAAGGTGCTTCCCATAACGGTCTGTCCCGGTACCGGAAGCGTTCTGGTTCTTCCTGTCAAATCCACTACAAAGCTTCCGAATACAACTACCTTTTTACCCACGCTCTTCACCTCCGATAAGCTTTTCAATCTTCTCCTGAAATTCTGCTATCTCTTCTGGACCGTCCAGGATTCCCATTTCCAGATCCACAATGTGATTTTCCATCGGATTCAGAATCTCCTGTCCGCCCTGTTTTCTCTGCTCAACTCTTCCGATAGGATGATTGATATTTTTTTGTCAACAGATTGCATTATATCACGTACAATCCTGTTATACAAGAGGTAAATGAAATTTTTGTACTTCTTTTTATACAATTTTTTCTATGAGATGAACAAATCCTTAACGACGGCTCCGTCCGAGTGCGCATTTTTATGAAAAGGATGTGCATTTTTGCAAATAAAAGCAGTGCTGATTTCCTTCTCGCCGGAGAATTCTGTCAGCACTGCTCTTTTGTTAATTCATAGCTTATTTCTTTACAAATGCTTTCTTCACGAATGCATTCTCTTAATAACCTTCAGTCTCGTGAACTCCTCACGCTCCTTCTCCTCCAGGGCGTTGGAAATATCCTTCGTCAGCGCCTCGTAGCGGGGAATGGTGATATTCTTCAAAGCGTTGGCACGCTTCTGGGCCTTCTTGATATTGGCCGCCAGCTGGTAGGCTGAATTCTCTACCGCAGACAGCTTGATGGTCAGATCCTTTACCTTTTCAAAAGAGACCCTGGCGATATCCAGAGATTCCTTCGTGCTGTAGAAGGCGTAGGCCGGCGCACGGGTAGCTGCGTCGTAGCGGACCAGCGGAATCTCGGTACCCATGATACTTCGGGTCTTGACCTCTACCGTATCCTCCACAGGTACGTTCCGGGCCACATCAGCTACGGCATTGATACCCAGCTCCATGTCGGCCTTCTGGAGGGCTGCATAGGCTGTAGTAAAGGTTGTGCGGATCTCGTCCTGGATATCCTTGGCCTGATCCACCAGTCCCATCAGCTCCCGGATCAGAATGTTCCGCTTCTTGTCCATCAGCTCATAGCCCTGCTTTGCCAGCTTCAGGGAGTTCTTCGCGCGTATGAGGTTGCCTTTTGTAGGAACTGCATTGTTATCCATACAGCTTCCTCCTTCTTAAAAAAACTCGGTTTACATTATTCTGCCGGCTTGTAGTACTTATCAAGAATCTTGGTATCCACACGGTCCAGTTCCTCTCTCGGCAGCATGCCGAGAAGCTCCCAGCCAATGTTCAGCGTCTCTTCGATGGTACGGTTTTCCTCCGGACCCTGGCCTACAAAGCGGGCCTCAAAGGCCTTACCGAACTGCAGGTACTTCTTATCAATCGGAGACAGCTCGTCCTCGCCGATAACGGAAGCCAGCGCTCTCGCGTCTCCCACCTTCGCGTAGGAGGAGAACAGCTGGTTCGCCAGATCCTGATGATCCTCTCTGGTATAGCCTGCTCCGATACCGTCCTTCATCAGACGGGACAGGGAGGGCAGTACGCTGATAGGCGGATAAACTGCCTGTCCGTGAAGCTCACGATCCAGTACAATCTGACCCTCGGTAATATATCCGGTCAGGTCCGGAATGGGGTGGGTGATATCGTCGTTGGGCATGGTCAGAATCGGGATCTGTGTCACGGAACCATTGACGCCCTCTACGATGCCGGCACGCTCATAGATGGTGGCCAGCTCACTGTATAAGTATCCAGGATAACCCTTTCTGGAGGGAATCTCGCCCTTGGAGGAGGAAACCTCACGCATGGCCTCCGCAAAGGAGGTCATATCGGTCAGGATAACCAGGATATGCATATTGCACTCAAAGGCAAGATACTCGGCTGCGGTCAGAGCCACACGGGGTGTAATCAGACGCTCTACAACCGGGTCATTTGCCAGATTCATAAACATGGTAACGTGCTCGGAGGCTCCGCTCTCGTCGAAGGCACGGCGGAAGAAATCCGCTACGTCGTGCTTCACGCCCATGGCCGCAAATACGATACCGAACTGCTCGTCCGAATCGTCGCCCAGGGAAGCCTGCTTTACCAGCTGTGCCGCCAGCTGATCATGGGGCAGACCGTTGCCGGAGAAAATCGGCAGCTTCTGTCCTCGAATCAGGGTGGTCAGACCGTCAATCGCGGAAAATCCGGTACGGATATAGTTACGCGGATACTCACGGGTAACCGGGTTTAAAGGCTGTCCGTTGACATTCCGGTGAATGTCGGATACGATTTCGCCCAGGCCGTCGATGGGCTGTCCGATACCGTTGAAGGTACGGCCCAGGATCTCCGGGGAAAGGACAATCTCCATGGGATGGCCGGTCAGCTTGGTGTGGGTATTGCGAAGGGACATATTGTCGGTTCCGCCGAATACCTGGATCACCGCCTTATCCTTATAGCATTCGATGATACGGCCCAGCTCTTTCTTATTGCCGTCCACCGTAATCTCTACGATCTCCTCGTAGGACGCGTTCTGGACGCCTTCCAGGGCAATCAGAGGGCCGTTGATTTCACTTAAGCCTAAATATTCAATTGACATTTTCTCTTCCTCCCCTTACGCGTTCTTTTCCAGTACACGGTCGTAGAATTCGTCGATCGCTTTCTTATAATCGTCAAACAGCTCCAGATGGTCGTTGGGCACATCGTATTTGATGGCAATGACCTTCTCGAAGATATTTTCACGCTTCAGCACGGACATAGGCATGCCCTGTGTAATCAGCGCCTTGGATCTGTCGTAGAGATAGAGTATGGTCTCCATCATTTTCATCTGCTTTTCCATCGGTACACAGGTGTCATCCGGATGGAAGGCGTTCTGCTGCAGAAAGCCCAGACGGACAACTCTGGAAATCTCCAGAACCAGCTTCTGGTCATCCGGAAGCACGTCGCTTCCGATCAGCTTTACAATCTCCATCAGGCTGCTCTCCTGGTTCAGGATTACCATCAGACGATTTCTGCAGTCCATGAAGTTCTTTGCCACATGATCCTTATACCAAGGCGCCAGATCGGACACATACTCACTGTAGCTACTGAGCCAGTGGATAGCCGGGAAATGACGGGCATAAGCCAGGGATTTATCCAGTCCCCAGAAGCAGCGGACGAAACGCTTGGTGTTCTGTGTAACCGGCTCGGAGAAGTCGCCGCCCTGAGGGGATACGGCTCCGATGATGGATACGCTTCCTTCTGTTCCGTTTAAGTTCAGCATCATGCCGGCACGCTCATAGAACGCAGACAGACGGGATGCCAGGTATGCCGGGAAGCCTTCCTCTGCAGGCATTTCCTCCAGACGTCCGGACAGCTCACGCAGAGCCTCAGCCCAACGGGAAGTGGAGTCTGCCATGATCGCTACGTCGTAGCCCATGTCTCTGTAATACTCAGCCAGGGTAACACCTGTGTAAATACTAGCCTCACGGGCTGCCACCGGCATATTGGAGGTATTGGCGATCAGCGTGGTACGCTCCATCAGGGGGTTGCCTGTCTTCGGGTCAACCAGCTTGGAGAAATCCTCCAGTACCTGTGTCATCTCATTGCCACGCTCGCCGCAGCCGATATAGATGATGATATCCGCATCGGACCATTTCGCGATCTGATGCTGCGTCATGGTCTTACCGGTTCCGAATCCGCCGGGAATCGCTGCGGTACCGCCCTTGGCGATGGGAAACAGGGTATCCAGGATACGCTGTCCGGTAACCAGCGGCTTGGAAGCCGGGTAACGCTTGGTGGTCGGTCTCGGCACACGGATAGGCCATTTCTGCATCATGGTCAGTTCCTTCTCGGTACCGTCGTCCAGCTGCAGAACCGCAATGGTATCACAGATGGTATACTGGCCGTCCGGCATTACCTTTGTCAGTACGCCGGAGAGATTCGGAGGAACCATAACCTTATGAACGATTGCCTTTGTCTCCGGCACCTCACAGATGATGGAGCCGCCGCTGACGCGGTCGCCCTCCTTCACGATCATGTGGGCGTCCCAGAGCTTCTCCTTATCCAGAGAATCTACGACAGTACCGCGGCTGATATAAGCGCCGCCGATTTTCGCGATCTCACTTAAGGGACGCTCAATACCGTCGAAAATATTATGCAGGATTCCGGGAGCCAGGTATACGGAGATAGCGTCTCCGGTAGCCTCTACGATTTCACCCGGTTTGATTCCGGTGGTCTCCTCGAAT
The DNA here is from genome assembly GCA_902362725.1 of Clostridiaceae bacterium. Taxonomy (GTDB): domain Bacteria; phylum Bacillota; class Clostridia; order Lachnospirales; family Lachnospiraceae; genus Laedolimicola; species Laedolimicola ammoniilytica. The sequence continues at coordinate 39,849 of CABIXM010000023.1, forward strand.
ACCTGAATGGTTGTTCTGTCTTTATCCAGACCGATGACCTCGCCTACCAGCTTTTCCTTGCCTACATAGACCATCTCGGCCATCTTAAAGCCGGTGTTGCCTTTGATGTATACAACAGGGCCGTTGATTCCATAGATAACGCCTGTTCTATTCATGGTGTGCTCCTCCTTTTAACTGGAAGCTTTCCTTCGCCCCTGCCAGCTTGCTCTCAAAGGAATTATCGATGAGGATATTCCGGCCCGGCAGTACGGCGCGTGTTCCGCCCATAAAGGAGTATTCGCTGACCGTCACCGGCGCTCCTACTTCTGACTCGATGCTGTATTTCTTCTGCGCATCGGACGGGTCAATATATAAAATCACTTCGTCTCCGTCTGCAAACTCCCTTGCCTCGCGCAGTTGTTTCACCAGCATCTGATGATATTCCCTGGTCTCCGCAAAGTTTGCCAGCAGATCCTTTACCTCTACAAAAAGCTTTTCCTTCAGTTCATCCTGCTTTTTGCTTAAGGTTCTCTTGATTTCAATCTGTTCCTCGGAGAACTGCTTGTTGTTTTCACGAACCAGACGGTCTGTCTCGGTCTTGATTTCAAGCTCCTCCTGACGACGCTTTTTCTCCTGATGCTCCTGAAAAATCTTTTCCATGGCATCTGTATACTCGCGGATCATGACGTCGCTTTTATGTCTCGCCTCTTCCATGGCGTAAGTCGTAAAATGCTGCAGTTTTTCTTCTGTCGTCATTGCGCTCACCTTCCTTCCTGTTCACTCTAAAGCTTGACTCCGATGGCTTCGTTCACATAGGAGGTAATGAAATTCTCTCCTCTTGTAGTGCCATGGCGGTCCGGAATTTCAATGAGAAGCGGAAGACTGTGTCCCTGACGCGCTTCGTTGACAACCTCGGGAAATTCGCGGCCAAACTTCTCCGTCAGAATTACTACAGCCACATCCTTGTCAGCCATCACACGGTTCAGCTCTGCCCTCAGCTCCTCTTTTTCGTGGACAACGGCGCCCTCGACGCCTGCCAGGCGCATGCCTGTGCAGGTATCGATATTGTCGCTTATCAAATACATCTTCATATGGATTCCGCCTTTCGGGTCAGGGATTTACAGCTTACCAAGAATCATGAAGGAGATGATCAGACCATACAGAGCGATACCTTCGGCCATTGCTACGAAAATCATGGACTTACCGAAGATGCTCTGATCCTCGCTGATTGCGCCCAGTGCCGCGCTTGCGGAAGACGCTACGGCAATACCGGAACCGATACCGGAAAGGCTGGTAGCCAGCGCTGCTGCGATATATCCCAGTCCTGTGGACATGCCTGCTGCGGTTTCTGCCGCGGTCTCTGCTGCGTGTACGTCTCCGCCGTATGCGAGAACGGCTGCCAGAGCCAGAGTACCGAAGAAGAAGAAGCAGTTGCATCCAAGGCTTCTCTTATAACGGCTGCGGGAGGGCTGTCCCAGGAAATATGCTCCAAACGGAACCATAATGCTTAATACAAGAGCTGCAACCAGTAATACTTTCACTAACATAGACATTTTAATTTCCTCCTTTTAATACCTTTTGTAATAATTTTATATAAATTTAAATTATTGCTTTTGTGTCTCTTATTTCTCTTTCAGCTTATAGGGCTTAAACGCATGTCCGGTTCCCTTGTAGAAACGGCTAAACAGCTCGTAGTACTCCAGACGCAGAACCTGGATACCTACGATCAGACCCTCCATGGCGCATACAAAGGCGTTGCCCAGTACGATAACCAGCCAGTTTCCGGTGGCTCCATTTTCGAAGCCCGCCAGCATCAGCACAACCTCCATCATGGCCGCGTGGCTGACTGCGAACGCGCCGATACGGACGAAGGACAGGGTGTTGGAGAAGAAGCTTAAGAGCACCTCAAACATCTCGAAGAAGGTCAGCACCAGATACATGGCCACGCCGCCATCCAGCTCTGCTTTCTTCTTTTCCATCCATGCGGTCAACGGCTCCTTGAAGGCCATAGCCAGAAGCGGAAGTCCCAGAACCAGCACCATGATAATAGTAGCCGGAAGCGCGTGTCCGCTCATAAAGAGAATCAGGCTTGCTACTACGAAGCCGTAGAAGATAAAGCCTGCCACACCGTTGGTATCGAACCAGGTGCCCTCGATATCATGATTCCGGACTGCCACGATAATATGCAGAATCATAGCCGTCAGAATCAGGAACATACCGAATACAATGGCTACCACAAAGACGGTGTTCATCTGTCCCACCACCGGAAGCGTCATCATGGCTTCCTTGGGCTTCAGCCAGCGTGCGGGAATCACATCCTCGAAGCCGAAGAAGCTGCCGTACATAAAGCCGAAGAAGGTGGAGAAGATACCGGCGCTGCCGATAATCGCCGCCAGATCCATGCCCTTCTTCTTATAGAGGAAGAAGCCGCCCAGCAGCAGTACCAGGCCCTGTCCCACATCACCGAACATGGCGCCGAAGATAAAGGCATAGGTGATGGCCACAAACATGGTCGGGTCCAGCTCATTGTAGGCCGGAAGGCCATACATCTTTACATACATCTCAAAGGGACGGAAAATCTTGTGGTTATGAAGTTTCGTGGGCGGTGTACTGAAGATGTTGTCATGGTCATCCTCTACCACCACGAAGGTCTGCTCGTCTTCCTCGATTTCCTTCTGGAAGGCGTCGGCCTGATCCTCCGGCATCCAGCCACAGAGGATATAGAACACATTGTCCTTCTCCCGGGTCAGCGCCGCGAATTTCCGGATATCGAAGCTTGCGGAACGCTTTTTCAGGTAAGCGCTTGCCCCTGCCAGCTCGTCGATACGGTCTGCTACCACGGAAGAAATCTTATCATCCATGGCTGAAAGCTTCGTATCCAGCTCTGCCAGTTCCTTTTTCAGCTCCTCATACGCCTCGGTTGCGGTACCCTCGTACTCGTCCGGAATGAAGATATGCTCAAAATGCATGGACGCGTACACCGCGTCAATCTTATCTGCCAGAGAAGCCGGTACAAAATAAACTCCGTAAACATACTCCTCATCGCTGCGGCATTTATAGAAAATCGTATCCAGTGTATCGTATACGTAGCGGTCGAACTTATCGAAGTACTCCTTGGAAATCCGTCCGAACCGGTACTTTTCATAATGGAAATTCAGCAGGCTGTGGACGTCAAACTCCAATCCCTGGAAGGGCTCAATGCTGTCCATGGAAGCTTTGCATTTTTCCCGCTTCGCGGTAAGCTCCGCCTTCTGATCCTTCAGATCGGTCAGGTTCTTTTCCGCGTCCCTTAAAATCTGCTCCGCCTTCTCTACTGTCATATCGGGGAATTCCCGATCTGTGTGCAGATCTGCCGGGAGATATTCTGACGCCTGACGCAAGATTTCCTCGTAAGGATTCTTGTCCGTGTAGGCTCTCAGATTCTGTACTGTCTTAAGCTCTGTCAGGGCGTGCTCCAGTTGGATCTCGTACTTGGAAAGATACTGACCGGCCATGCGCTCAATATCATTCTTCGGCCCTGTGATGCTTAAGAACTTCATCTTTACAATCACTTTGCTGCTACCTCCTCTTACTGTTAGCTTTCAGCCTTCGACCGTTCCACATATTTCATGGTTTCCGCGGCGGGAAGTCCGTAGCGGACACCCTCCAGAACGGTAGTCAGCCGATCCAGTTCCTGCTCCTTATCGTACAGGTAGCCGGTAATCACCGCCAGAGAATACGGATTGGCACGTTTTTCTTCCGTATAAATCTTACGCAGAAATCTGTCATATACCGTCTCCAGCTCCTGGCTGTCCAGTTTTAGAAACCTTCTGCCATAATAGGTCTTCTGGATTGCTTCCTCCAGAGCCCTGTTGTCTGCCGCCGATACCATAGCGCGGATATCGCTGTCATGAAGCTTGTAGGTCACCGGAATCAGAAGAGCGTAGGTGGAAGCCTCCGACATCTGATAGTATTTCTTTGTCCGGTAAATCCACATCATATTCAGCAGGTCAATCTGACTTCCCAGGCTTCTGGTCAGAAGTACCTGGGTCTTACCCTTGGTCAGCTTGCTGTTCTGTTTCCATATGGTGGAAAAATAATACAGATCCAGCGTCATTTCATAATCGAAGAGCCCCATGTTTTCTGCATGATCCAGCTTCTCCAGCACCTTATAGTAATCCGTGCCCTTCAGCGCTTCCAGAATCTCCGGAACCGTCTCCGCCTCAGCCAGCCTGTCCAGCGGCACATCCGTGTAACGCTGTATCATCCCCCGAAGCTCTTTCTCCTCTGCGGTACGATCCCCATGGTTGAACACTCTTCGGAATGCCCGCTTGATAATCGCAATCTCAAACTTACAGAAGTAAAGCTTCAAAATCTTTTTCTGATCCTTATCACAGAAACGATAGATCTTGGAGAAATCATAGTAAAGCGTACCGACCAGCAATTTCTCAATCTGCCCCCGGTGAAGCTCTGTCTCGTCATATCCCTTAAACAGGGCTCCATAGGCCGGAATCTTTTTCAAATAGGCCACCGCCTGCGGAACACTCTCCATAGCTGCCAGCTTCTCAAAATCAGAATGCGTCAGAAGCCTGCTGTCCATGGCCCGTATCTTTGTGGCAACGGCACTGTATTTCATCAGCTCGCCCATGCCTATTCTCCTATCATCTTATTGAAAATCGCAGTCGCCAGCTTCTCATGGTTCTGGTTGTACTCCGCTTCCATGTCTGCCAGCACCCGGTCCGTCTCCTGCTTCATTTTCAAAAGCTCATTCTCCGCCGAAAGGTTCAGCTTCTCATTCAATGTCTTCAGCTTTTCCTGGGTCTGCGCGTCAATCTCCTTATCAAAGGCCTGTGTCTTCGCCTCATACTCAGCCGCGATCTGCTTCTTCTGCTCTGCAGCCTTCTTCTCCAGCGCTACCGCCGCGCTCTCGATCTCAGAAAGCCTGCCCAGCACTGCTTCCATCTGCTCCATGCAAATCCCTCCTGTCTCGTCATAGTCTTTGAATCCAGATTATACTATACTCTTTTTTTTAAAAAAGCTATAGCAAAATCCACCTAAAATGTATCATTTTCCATTGGCATTTTCTACAAATTTATGTATAAATTTCTATACTTTCGGCATTTTGACGCATTGGAAAACGCCTCTTTTTTACTGCTTTCGGATAATGATACATTTTACACACTTGTGTGTAATTTCCCCTGTTAGAGAAAAAATTCCCCGACATACGTCGAGGAATTTCATGCACAATTAGTTGTATTTACGCTTTCTAGCCGCTTCAGATTTTTTCTTACGTCTTACGCTGGGCTTCTCGTAATGCTCTCTCTTACGAATCTCCTGCTGAATGCCTGCCTTTGCACAGTTTCTTTTAAAACGACGCAGAGCGCTATCTAAAGTCTCGTTCTCTTTTACGATTACATTTGACATAGTTTCACACCTAACCTCCCTCCAGTTGTGTATTGTGCACGAGACAACTGTCTGGGTATTTTACCTTTGATTCGCAAAGGTATCCTTGCACACATAAGATTATAGTGGCTAATCGGTATTCTGTCAATACTTTTTTTCACCGTATTCGGTAAATTAAGGCCAAATTAAGGCTCGTAAATCTTCACCTCAAAGGAATCCCGGATAATCTGACGCCCCGCCTGCACGTCCTTGATTTCTCCCATGGCCACCAACTGTACAATGCTGTTGCCCAGAACCGATCCCTCTACCGGTCCCGCCATGACGCGCTTTCCGGTTTTCTTTGCGGTCAACTCGCAGAGAAGCTGATCCTGGATACCGCCGCCCACCATATTGATGCAGGAAACGGTCTTTCCGGTGATCTCCTCCATATATTTGACAGACTTGCGGTACTCCTCAGTCAGGCCGTTGTAGATAGCCATGGCCATTTCGCCCAGTCCCTCGGGGGTTCCCTGTCCGGTCTCCTCACAGTAACCGACGATCTCCTTCATCATATTCAGCGGTGCTGTAAACCGTGGATCCTTCGGATTGATACTGAAGTCCTGACGTCTGGCAGCCCGCGCCTCGCGGATAATATCCGGGAAGCCTACCTCTCCCTCGAACTCGCACCAGTTCCGGCGCAGATTCTGCATAATCCACAGACCATTGATATTCTTCAGGAACTGAATCTTACCGTCGATGCTGCCCTCGTTGGTGTAGTTATATTTATAGGATGCTTCATTTAAAATCGGCTCGTCCAGAACCATACCAAGCAGGGACCAGGTACCGCAGCTTAAGAAGGCCGCGTCGTCGGACTCCAGGGGCGCGCCCGCCACTGCGGACGCCGTATCATGGCTGCCTACCGCAATGACCTTCACATCCTTAAGACCGGTCTCCTCCTCTACTTCCGGAAGCAGTCCGCCGATGATGGTGCCAGGCATTACGATGTCGCCAAACATTTCTTTGTTCAGCCCCAGCTTTTCAATCAAATCATAATCCCACTCCCGCTTTCTGGCGTCCAGAAGCTGGGAAGTGCTTGCGAAGGTATACTCTGTATACATGATACCGGTCAGGAAATAACCGAACAGCTCCGGCATAAAGAGAATCCGTTTTGCGTTGTCCAGAATCACCGGACGCATCTTCTTCTCCGCGTATAACTGGAAGATGGAGTTGAAATACATAAACTCAATTCCGGTACGGTTGTAAAGTTCCTCCAACGGAATGATCTTCCCGATCTCGTCAATAACGCCGTCCGTACGGGAATCCCGGTAATTCACCGGATTGCCGATAAGGTTTCCGTCCTTGTCAAAAAGGCCGTAGTCCACGCCCCAGGTATCAATCGCCAGAGACTGAATCGGCACCTTCTTAGCCGCCGCTTTTTTCAGGCCCTGCTTCAGTTCATGGTAGAGGCCGAACAGATCCCAGTAAATATGTCCCCCTACACGTACCTCATGATTCGGAAAACGGTGCAGCTCCTCAAGCTCCAGTTTGCCGTCCTCCAGCTTACAGAGCACCATACGTCCGCTGGATGCCCCAAAATCAAAGGCCAGGTTATAAATTTTCTCTCCCATAAGTAATTCCTTCCCTTCTTTTTATGTGTTTTATCCCTGTGTGACCAGACGAACCCCCTGTTCCTCCAGAAAACTCAGCCATTCGGCTGACGGCTTCCGATCGGTCACAATTACATCCCCTTTTTTCAGCATCATGGATTTCACAAAGGAAACCCGGTCAAACTTACTGCTGTCCACAGCCAGAATTGCTGTGTCAGCGCAGCCGTACATGGCAATCTTGATATCGCTGTCCAGCTCGTTGGAGTCTGTCATGCCCTCCTTCATATCAATTCCCTTACAGGAAAAGATCGCTTTATCCACATGATAGCCGTTCAGAACCTTCTGGGCCGCATTTCCCACCAAGGAAAGGGAGCTTTCGTTTAAATTGCCTCCGGTGGAAATTACCTGGATTCCATCGTGACCGGCCAGCTCAATCAGTACCTCCACGGAGTTGGTAATAACCGTAAGCTTCTTCATTTCCTTCAGTTCCTTGGCAATCATCAGGGAGGTGGACGACGCATCCAGCATAATCCGATCGCCTTCCTCCACCAGGCCTGCCACCAGTCCGGCAATCACCTGTTTTTCGTCCCGGTTGGTTTTCTCCCGGATCCGCAGGGGCATATCCACATTTTTATTCTTATTCAGGACGGCTCCTCCGTAGGTTCTTTTTACAAAGCCCTCGATCTCCAGCTTCTCCAGATCGCGCCGGATGGTTTCATCCGTTACATCGTACCGTTTGCTCAGCTCGGAAACGAGAACCCGCTGTTCCTTCTGAAGAATCGCAAGAATTTCATTTTTACGTTCGATTGCTAGCATTTCTTCTCCTCCCTTTGTAAATTTTTTCCTGTCGTATTCTATTTTATCTTATTTGAATTTATTATATCATGTTTTTCTTGGTTTTTATAGTAGTTTTTCTTGGTTTTTAGTTGAAAATATTACAAACTCAACATGATAGTTTAAGAAAGAATCCTGCATAGCAGGATTCTCCGCCTGCGGCGGGTCGCGTAAGCGACATACTACCTCTCCGCCGCAGTGCGATAATATTTTTTCTGTAATAGGGGATTCCATAAGAATTTCCTATTACAGAAAAACCGATGGCAGAAAAATCTGCACATCGGTTTTTCATCTTATCTCCGTTCCCCGCAGCCCAGAATCTCTTCTGCCTGCCGAACCCGCTCCGGTTCCGGCGGCCGGATTCCTTCCAGGGGATATTTGATGCCCATATTTTCCCATTTAAAAACTCCCAGGGTATGGTAGGGCAAAACCTCTATTCGTTTCACATTCGCGAGCGTTTCGGTAAAAGCCCTGAGCGCCTGCAGATCCCCGATAAAATCGCTCCGCTCCGGCACCAGCACATGCCGAATCCAGACTGGCTTTCCAATCTCGGAAAGATAGCGGGCAAACTCCAGGATATTGCTGTTTTCCCTGCCTGTCAGTCTCCGGTGCCGTTCCGGATTCATTTCCTTCAGATCCAACAGCAGTAAATCTGTTACCTTCATCAACTTTTCCAGTTTTCCGAAAAACGGTTCTTCTCTGGTAAATGGCTGTCCTGCCGTATCAAGGACGGTATGAATGCCTTTTTCCTTTGCCAGGGTGAAAAACTCCAGCAGGAAATCCATTTGCAACAAAGGTTCGCCGCCGCTGACGGTGATGCCTCCCTGACTGCCCCAGTAATTTCGATAACGAAGCGCCCTTGAGAGCAGCTCCTCTGCCGTATAGACCGTTCCGGCAGCTTCCTCCCAGGTATCGGGATTGTGACAGAACTGGCAGCGCATCCGGCAGCCCTGAAGGAAGATCACATATCTCACTCCCGGACCATCGGCGGCCCCGAAGCTTTCCAGGGAATGTACTCTACATGTGGTCATGGCAAGTTCTCGCTATGACGTCCATCTGCTGTTCCCGGGTCAGATCGATAAACTTCACTGCATAGCCGGAAACACGGATCGTGAAATTAGCGTATTCTTCCTTCTCCGGGTGTTCCATGGCGTCTATGAGTTTTTCTCTTCCAAACACATTTACATTCAGATGGTGCGCTCCCTGATCGAAATAGCCGTCCAGAACCGCTGTCAGATTTTTCTTCTGCTCCTCTTCACTGTGACCAAGGGCACCCGGATTGATGGTCTGGGTATTGGAGATACCGTCCAGCGCGTATTCATAAGGCAGCTTCGCCACAGAATTCAGGGACGCCAGAAGTCCGTTCTGCTCTGCTCCATAGCTGGGGTTTGCGCCCGGCGCCAGCGGCTCGCCTGCCTTGCGTCCGTCCGGCATATTGCCGGTAGCCTTTCCGTAAACCACATTAGAGGTAATGGTAAGAATCGAGGTAGTAGCCTCCGAATTCCGATAAGTATGGCACTTCTTAATCTTCTCCAGGAAGGTCTTCAGCAGCCATACGGCGATATCGTCGGCACGGTCGTCATCATTTCCATAACGCGGGAAATCTCCCTCCACCTCATAGTCCACAATCAGGCCCTCTTCATCCCGGACAGCCTTTACCCGGGCATAGCGGATAGCACTCAGGGAATCTACCACATGGGAGAATCCCGCAATTCCGGTGGCAAAAGTACGGCGCACTTCCGTGTCTATCAGCGCCATTTCAGCCGCTTCGTAATAGTATTTGTCATGCATATACTGGATCGCGTTCAGTGTATTCACATAAAGGCGCGCCAGCCAGTCCATCATCCTATCGTACTTGCGGATAACCTCGTCATACTCCAGATATTCTCCCACATAGGGCGTATACTCCGGTCCCACCTGCTCCCGGGTCTTGGCATCCCGACCGCCGTTCAGCGCGTAGAGCAGACACTTTGCCAGGTTCGCCCGGGCTCCAAAGAACTGCATTTCCTTTCCTGTCTGCGTTGCGGATACACAGCAGCAGATCGAATAGTCGTCTCCCCATACCGGCATCATCACGTCGTCATTTTCATACTGAATAGAGCTGGTCCGTACGGAAATTGCCGCAGCATACTCCTTGAACGCCCTCGGAAGACGGGAGGAATAAAGCACCGTCAGGTTCGGCTCCGGGCTGGGTCCCATATTCTCCAGTGTATGCAGGAAACGATAATCTGTCTTCGTTACCATAGAGCGTCCGTCCATGCTCATGCCTGCTACCTCCAGGGTCGCCCATACCGGATCTCCGGAGAACAGCTGGTTGTAGGAAGGAACCCTGGCAAATTTTACCATACGGCATTTCATAACGAAATGGTCCACCAGCTCCTGTGCCTCTGCCTCTGTCAGAATTCCATTTTCCAGATCCCGCTCCAGATAGATGTCCAGGAATGTAGACACGCGGCCCACGCTCATGGCTGCTCCGTTCTGGGTGCGGATCGCCGCCAGGTAACCAAAATACAGCCACTGCACTGCTTCTCTTGCATTCTTTGCCGGTCCGGAGATGTCAAAGCCGTAAGATGCCGCCATCTCCTTCATTTCCTTCAGGGAACGAAGCTGTTCTGCCAGCTCCTCCCGCTGACGGATCACGTCGTCAAACATGGTACCGTCGCCACAGTTGGCAAAATCTTCTTCCTTCTTCGCAATCAGGAAATCGATTCCATATAATGCTACTCTACGGTAATCGCCCACAATACGTCCGCGTCCGTAGCTGTCCGGAAGTCCGGTGATAATTTTATTATGACGGGCTCTCTTCATCTCCGGCGTATATACATCAAACACCGCCTGATTGTGTGTCTTATGATATTTTGTAAAAATCTCATGAAGCTTTTCAGAGGGCTCATATCCATAAGTTGTGCAGGCCTGCTCCGCCATCTTGATACCGCCATAGGGCATAAACGCGCGTTTCAGCGGTTTATCTGTCTGAAGTCCTACAACCTTCTCCAGCTCCTTTTTGCCCTCTACAATGTACGCTGCCGGATAAGCGGTAATTCCGGATACCACCTCCGTCTCCATGTCAAGAACGCCGCCTTTGGCGCGCTCCTCTTTTTGAAGCTTCTGCAGCTCTCCCCAAAGTTCCTCTGTAGCTGCCGTCGGTCCTGCCAGGAATCTCTCATCACCTTCATAGGGGCGATAATTTTTCTGGATAAAGTCTCTTACATTGACCTCCTCTTTCCAGAATCGTCCACGGAAGCCTTCCCATGCCATGTTCTCTGTCATTGTATTTCCTCCTGTATCTGTTATATAGTCTGCAGCATTTTCAGATTAGCATCCCCTAATCCGTTAAAATTTTAACATGAATTTTTGCCTAAATCAATGGATTTTATGCATATTTTTTGTTCTTTCTGTGGTACATTTTCTTGTTTTTTGTTAATTTCTGGACAAAATAGTCAAAAAATAACGTCGGACAAGTGGAATGCTTTTTTGTACCGTTCCGAACTCGTCCGACGTTTTATTTTATCTTCTTTAAAGTCTGCTGTAACCGAAGGTATTGACAATGGCGTCTACCTTCTCCTGCTTCTGGCACAGGGGGCAGTCACGGAAGCTGTAGGTCTGATAATCCGGCATATCCTTCCGGGTGAAAATGGCGTTGACCGGAATGGAATGTGCCTTATCTACTGCGCTGAAAATCGCGTTGATGGCACTGATTTTGCCGCCGTAATACTCGATACACTCGATACTCTGATTCAGGGTTTTTCCGGTGGTGGCTGTAGCCAGCAGCAACAGGATATTCTTATCCCGGACCATCATCTGCATATTGTCACGAAAAATCAGCTGGCCTCCGGTATGGTACTCCGGAGTCGCGATATAGATGGTCTTGTGCTCATTGATGGAACGGACTCCGGCTTTGGTCAGCTCCTCTGCCAGATATGCTCCAATCACCTCGCAGCCATCCAGGCATACGATGGTGTCCACAATGCTGTAGTTGGAGTAATAGGCCAGCAATCTCGCTGCCGCCTGGGCTTCATTCTGGCGCGCCTTCAGTGTGGTCAGATCAATGTAATAATTGATGTAGGAATGGTTTGTGGCGAAATGACCCGGAATCACCTTCAGCGACACGGCCGGATCTGCCTTTGCATACACCTTAAACATCCTTGTTTCCATAAAATGCCCCCTTTTATGTTTGGTTTATGCTGTTATTGTATCACATTTCCTTTGATTTTCATATTGTTTTTTCACTATTTTCACTATTTTTACAATTATTAGATTTTTCTGATATTTTGACCACTTACTTTTACGGTACAGGAAATTCCAGCGGAATTCTCTGTTCCGTAAAGAATCCGGCAGAAACACGGTTTCCCGTATCTCTGCCGGATTCTTATTTATCTCATTATGCTTTTTGGCATGTCGACGAAAGGATTACTCCTCTGTCTTCTTCGGAGCGTACAGCTCGCCCAGGCTCTTCAGATACTCGTATCTTGCCTTAGCGTTCTCCTCAGCCTCTGCGAACAGCTTCTCAGCTCTTTCCGGATTAGCACGTACCAGAGAGTTGTAACGAACCTCTCCGTTCAGGAACTCCTTGTAGTCGCCTGTCGGCTCCTTGCTATCCAGAGTGAACGCGCTCTTGCCCTCAGCCGGAGCTGCCGGGTTGAAGCGGAAGCAGTGCCAGTAACCAGCCTTAACAGCCAGCTCTTCCTCTGTCTGAGCCTTGCTCATGCCCTTCTTGATACCATGGTTGATACACGGAGCGTAAGCGATGATCAGGGACGGTCCCGGATATGCCTCTGCCTCTGCGATAGCCTTTACACACTGGTTGTAATCAGCACCCATAGCGATGGAAGCTACATATACATAGCCATAGCTCATAGCGATGGAAGCCATATCTTTCTTCTTAACTTCCTTACCAGCTGCAGCGAACTGTGCGATAGCACCGGTCTGGGTAGACTTGGATGCCTGTCCGCCTGTGTTGGAATATACCTCGGTATCGAATACCATGACGTTGATGTCCTTGCCGCTTGCAAGTACGTGGTCTACACCGCCGAAGCCGATATCGTATGCCCAACCGTCACCACCGAAGATCCACTGAGACTTCTTAGCCAGGAAGTCCTTATCCTTCAGAATCTCCTTTGCTGCGTCGCATCCGCAAGCTTCCAGAGCTGCTACCAGCTTGTCAGTAGCTGCGCCGTTGGTAGCGCCTACGCCGTAGGTATCCAGCCACTCCTGTGCTGCTGCCTTTACATCATCACCTGCAGTCTCCATGAGAGCCTCAACCTTAGCCTTCAGTCCGCCTCTGACAGCGTTCTGAGCCAGGCTCATACCATAACCGAACTCAGCCGCATCCTCGAACAGGGAGTTGGACCATGCAGGACCCTGACCCTTCTGGTTTACGGTGTACGGTGTGGACGGTGAGGAGTTACCCCAGATAGAGGAGCATCCTGTCGCGTTTGCGATGTACATTCTGTCACCGAACAGCTGTGTGATCAGCTTTGCGTACGGTGTCTCGCCGCAGCCGCCGCATGCGCCTGAGAACTCAAGCAGCGGAGTCTTGAACTGGCTTCCCTTTACAGTAGCCGGTTTGAACTTCTCGATAACAGCGGTCTTCTCCGGCAGGGTTACTGCGTAGTCGAAGCCCTTCTGCTCTGCGATATTTGCTTCCATGTTCTCCATAGCCAGTGCCTTCGCACCCTTCTTGCCCGGGCATACGTTTACACAGGAGCCGCATCCGGTACAGTCAAGAGCAGATACTACCATAGAGAACTTGTAATCTGCCATACCAGTCATCGGAACAACCTTCATGGTCTCCGGAGCTGCAGCTGCCTCAGCCTCTGTCAGGGCTACCGGACGGATAACTGCGTGCGGGCAGACATAAGAACAACGGTTACACTGGATACAGTTCTCCGGATTCCATACCGGGATATCTACTGCGATACCACGCTTCTCATAAGCAGAGGAACCGCTCGGTGTAGTACCGTCTACGTAATCCTTGAATGCGGATACAGGCAGGCTGTTTCCTTCCTGTGCGTTTACCTTTGCCTGAATATCATTTACAAAGTTTACAACGTCGCCGCGGCCGTTCTCTGCATGTGTGAAGTCCAGTCCCTCGTCAGCTGCATTCTTCCAGCTCTCCGGAACGGTAATCTCAACAACCTGCTTAGCGCCTGCGTCGATAGCGTCGTAGTTCATCTGAACGATGGCGTCACCCTTTCTGCCATAGGTAGCCTTTGCAGCAGCCTTCATCAGCTCGATAGCCTGCTCCTCCGGAATGATGTTCGCCAGCTTAAAGAATGCAGACTGCAGAACGGTGTTGATACGTCCGCCCAGTCCGATCTCCTTACCAATCTTAATACCATCAATCACATAGAACTTGATGTTGTGGTTTGCGATAAAGCTCTTTACCTGGCCCGGCAGATGCTTCTCGATAGCTTCCATATCCCACGGGCAGTTCAGCAGGAAAGTACCGCCGTCTACCAGCTCCTGTACCATGTTGTACTTACGTACATAGGACGGATTGTGGCATGCTACGAAGTTTGCCTTGTGAATCAGGTAGGTAGACTTGATCGGGCTCTTACCGAAACGGAGGTGGGACATGGTCACACCGCCGGACTTCTTGGAGTCATAATCAAAGTAAGCCTGAGCGTACATGTCGGTGTTGTCGCCGATGATCTTGATGGAGTTCTTGTTTGCGCCTACGGTACCGTCTGCGCCCAGTCCCCAGAACTTGCAGTTGATGGTTCCTGCCGGAGTGGTTACCAGCGGAGCGCCTGTCTCAAGAGAAAGTCCGGTAACATCATCTACAATACCGATGGTGAACTTCTGCTTGCTATCATTCTTGTATACAGCAACGATCTGTGCCGGTGTGGTATCCTTGGATCCCAGTCCGTAACGGCCTGTGAATACCGGTGTGTCGTTGAACTTGGTTCCCTTCAGAGCTGCTACTACATCCAGGTACAGCGGCTCGCCAAGAGCTCCCGGCTCCTTGGTTCTGTCAAGAACGGTAATCTTCTTTACGCTCTCCGGAATCGTTGCTACCAGTGCCTCTGCGCTGAACGGACGGTACAGACGTACCTTTACAACGCCGACCTTCTCGCCTGCTGCTACCAGATAGTCGATGGTCTCTTCGATGGTATCGCATACAGAACCCATAGCTACGATAACGTGCTCTGCGTCTGCTGCTCCGTAGTAGTTGAACAGCTTATAGTCTGTTCCGATCTTCTCATTTACTTTGTCCATGTACTCCTGTACGATAGCCGGCATAGCATCGTAGTAGGGGTTACATGCCTCTCTTGCCTGGAAGAAGATATCCGGGTTCTGTGCAGAACCTCTCTGGCAGGGATGGTTCGGGTTCAGGGCATTCTTTCTGAACGCGTCGATGGCATCCATGTCAACCATATCCTTCAGATCTTCGTAATCCCATGTCTCGATCTTCTGGATCTCATGAGATGTACGGAAACCGTCGAAGAAGTTGATGAACGGAATCTTACCTTTGATAGCTGCGCAGTGTGCAACCGGAGTCAGGTCCATAACTTCCTGTACGCTGGACTCGCAAAGCATTGCAACACCGGTCTGACGACAGGCATATACGTCGGAATGATCTCCGAAGATAGACAGTGCGTGGCTTGCAAGCGCACGTGCGGATACGTTGAATACGCCCGGAAGCTGCTCGCCTGCTACTTTATAAAGGTTCGGGATCATCAGAAGAAGTCCCTGGGATGCTGTGAAGGTAGTGGTCAGAGCACCTGCTGCCAGAGATCCGTGAACAGCGCCAGCTGCTCCAGCCTCAGACTGCATCTCGGTAACCTGTACGGTCTGTCCGAAGATGTTGGTTCTTCCCTGTGTAGCCCACTCGTCGGTAGCTTCTGCCATAACAGATGACGGGGTAATCGGATAGATAGCCGCAACATCAGAATACGCATAAGATACATGCGCTGCTGCATGGTTTCCATCCATGGTCTTCATTTTTCTAGCCATGATATTTCCTCCTTATTTTATCAGCCCTGGCAAGGCATTTTTCATATCTTCATACGTAGTTGATTGTAACATATTGGTTGGCGGTTGTCCATTTGATTGTTGTATTTTTTGATGTACATTTGCGGATTCTGTGTATTTTTATTGTACAATGTCACGATATTTTTTTCATCCTGTACGTTTTCCTTCCTGTCTCTCTCTGTCTGCTTTTGTCTTTTCCATAATTTTACTTGATTTGTCTGGATTTGTGTGGTACCTTCTTTCTACAGACAAGGAGGAAATTCAAATGACAGACGACTATGATTCTCTGCTCTATGATAAAGCGCACTCCTACGGGATTGCGGCTGGGAAAGCGGAATGCATCCTGGAGACCCTGTCCGACTACGGGGAGGTGCCCCTGCGTATCCGGGAGCAGATCCTGAATCAGCGAAGCAACGCCCAGTTGAACCGCTGGTTTTCCCTGGCCCGGCAGGTACATAGCATCGACGCGTTTACGAACCGCATGTAAATAGACGTCACAGTGGTTCCGGCATTTTTATCCGAAGCATAAAAAATAGGCTTCGCCTATTCAACTCCCCTGCCCCTCATTCTTGAGGGGTGGGGGTTTCTTTTTCTTGCTTTTTCCTG
>CABIXM010000024.1 GCA_902362725.1 Clostridiaceae bacterium
AAGGGGGAAATGCGCTTTTAGAGACTACTTCGTTTATAATTTTTTAGTCTAAAAGAGCGTGTAAAAAATGATTTCTCATTTTTTCACACGCCCTCAGACTGTAGACAAAGTGATGTTTGACCATTAGGTCAGGCACCACTTTTCTGTTACGTTTACTTTATTCAGTAAATTTTCAACTCTAAACATAAATAACAGCGATTTTTTATTTCTCATTACCAGTATTTTAGCTAGCTTTTTCAGGTTCATGCATACAAAAGTAAGCCCGGCTTTCATTTCCATCCGTACTTTTCCTATGTACTGAGTATATCGAAAACCATGAGGTTCTTTCGCTGTTCCAAAGATTCGTTCTGTCGTTTCTTTTCGTTTCTGATAAATCTCTTTATTTCCCAGTGCATGACGGATATCCTCTGTCTTCTCTATATATCTTTCCCATACATGTTGTGTTAGCGGCTTCACATGTTCTTTGCTTTCTGTACATTTAGATTTCTGGGGACAATTACAACAAATATATCCATGGCTTTTGTATTTACGATAGCCATCCCGATTTGTTGTGCTATAAGAAAGTGCCTGATTTTCAGGGCAAAGATAGCAGTCATAATACTCGTCATAAACGTATTCATGCTTTCTGAAATAGCCTTCTTTTGTCATCGGGCGCTTATATGGAAACAAGGGTTCATTTTCATCTGATAGCAGCCTTCTGGCAATCACCGGTATCCTGCATCTGCAATAATCATAGAAGCATTTCTTGTCATTATAAAAACACCGCCCTTCTGATATCATTATATCAGAAAAGCGGTTCGAACAATAGTAAAACTACACAAAAGCGGGGCCTTTGTCTATAGTCTGACAGGAAACCTACACGGTTTCCTGCGAATAAATTGCGCGCATTTGCGCGGCAGGAAACAGTGATGAGTAAGGCGCAAGAGAGTTACATACATTAGAAAGATTTTCAGCATATCCGTCTAATAGATTATCTTTCATACTCATCAAAGAGCCTGAAATACTGATTGCCCCTACAGGATATCCAGTGGAATCCCGGATCGGGACAGCGACACATTTAACACCTATAGATTCCTCCTCTACATCAATGGAGTAGCCATGATTTCGGATTCTCTTAAGTTCCTCAGATAATTCATCGTGAGTGGTAATGGTGTTTGGTGTAAATTTTTGCAGTGGCCACGTGTCATAAATCTGCTCGATTTCTTCGGATGGAAGATAGGCAAGCATGGCCTTGCCGCAACCGGTGCAGTACATGGGAAGTGTTTTTCCTATGACAGAGTAATTGATGTTTCGGATGGAAGGATACATAGCTTCAAGGTAAAGTACCCGGCCGTTTATGTGCGTAGTCAGGTAAATAATTTCACTTGTCTTTGTTTGAAGCTCTTCCAAAACTGGTCGTGCGTAGTGCACAATCTGCAAAGAAGAGCTTAAATTATAACTTAATTCCATTAGTTTATAACCGAGCTGGTAGTTTTGCTCGCCAGGTGTACGGATTAATAATCCCCCATGTTCTAGTGTTCGAATTAGATTCAGGGTTGTGCTTTTGGGCAGCTCCAGTTGCTGACTGATTTTAGTCAGAGATAACCGAGGTTGTGACCGGGTAAAACAATCCAAAATGCGTAGGGCTTTCACAACTGATCCAACATAATTGTTTGATGAGATACGTTTGTCCTTTTTCATATGCTACCTATATGAGATTTGTAAAAGCAAATCTTCCCCTTTCAGTGATTTATTAAAACATATTCGAAAATAATATTATTGTTTCAGTATTACTAAATATAGGTTATATTATACTTCAAACTGAATTGCTAGTCAATATTGTAAATACGTAATGTTATAGTCAGTATTACTAGATTTTAACAAAATAAATTGTTGAAAATTGTTCTATTGACAAAAAAATATTGCTGCTGTAATATAAAAACATAGAAAAATAAAAGTGAATCAAGTTCAGTAATGATGAACTAAAAACAAAAAAGGAGGAAGAAAGATGAAAAAACTGTATGGAGTTATTACTGCTATGACGACGCCGTTTGATGAAAATGGAAAAGTTGATCTGGAAGCAGTTCGAGATCAGACAAATTTCCTGATTGAAAAAGGCGTTCATTGTCTGTATCCGTGCGGAACCACAGGGGAGATGTACTCCATGTCTCCGGAAGAAAGAGAACAGATTGCAGAAACCGTAGTAAAAACTGCCGGACATCGTGTGACAGTGTTTATCCATGTGGGGGCAATGAAGCAAGAAGAGACAATTCGACTGGCACAGCATGCTGTAAAAATCGGAGCGGATGGCGTAGGAGTTGTAACACCGAGTTATTTTACGGTAAACGAACAGGCTATGGTGAAATATTATCAGGAAGTATGTTCGACATTGCCGGAGGATTTTCCGGTGTATGTATATGTAATTCCGCAGCTTGCACACAATGATATTACACCTGAAACAATGGAAAAAATTTGTGCAGTATGCCCGAATGTGGTGGGAGTAAAATACAGCTATGCAGATGTGAACAGAATGTTGCAATATACCAGAGTTAAAAGTGGAGAATTTTCTGTTGTATTTGGCCCGGATCATATGTTCCTTCCAGCGCTGGTTTCTGGCTGTGACGGTACGGTTTCCGGTTGTTCTGGCCCGATGCCGGAGTTATTTGTAGAAGTATATGAACAGTATCTTGCAGGAAATCTGGAAGCAGCACAGGAAGCGCAAAAGAAAGCGACAGAACTTTGCTGGTTAATGAAATGCGGCGCAGATATGTCGATTTTTAAAACAATTCTTACTTATCGAGGAGTAAATGGTGGACATATGAAGAAGCCCTTGTTGGATTTATCGGAAGAAGAACAGAAAAAACTGTTGTCTCAGATAAAAGCATACCTGTAGCATAAGGAGGTAAATCATGAAAAAGATTATAAATCGGCCGGAAGATTATACGGATGATATGTTGAGAGGAATTTATGCTGCTCATAGTGATTTGGTCCGGTACGTAGAAAATGATCTGCGTTGTTATTGTACCGCAAAGAAAAAGAAAGGAAAAGTTGCCATTGTTACGGGTGGAGGCACAGGGCATCTCCCGCTGTTTCTTGGCTATGTGGGAGAGGGATTGCTGGATGGCTGTGGTGTGGGAAGCGTATTCCAGTCGCCGTCTGCTGAGCAGATCTACAACATTAGTAAAGAAGTAGATGCTGGAGCAGGAATTTTATATATCTATGGAAATTATACAGGGGATATCATGAATTTTGATATTGCGGCGGAAATGTGCGAAATGGATGGAATACAAGTAAAGTCCATTGTAGGCGCAGACGATGTGAATTCGGCTTCATCGGAAAATGCAGGAGCAAGGCGTGGAGTTGCTGGAATTTTCTTTATGTATAAATGTGCTGGGGCAAAAGCGGCGAAAGGCGGCACACTGGAAGAAGTACTGGAGGCGGCTGAAAAAGCAAAAGAAAATATCAGAACGGTGGGCTTTTCATTGACTCCGTGTGTAATTCCTGAACTGGGAAAGTCCAATTTTACACTGGGTGAGAATGAAATGGCAATGGGAATGGGAATTCATGGAGAGCCTGGAGTTTGGAATGGCCCCATTCTCACGGCAGACGAGTTGGCAGAAGAATCTCTGGATACCATTTTGAAAGACATGCCGGTGGAAAGCGGAGAAGAAGTGGCTATTCTGGTGAATGGTCTGGGAGCAACGAGCCTGGAAGAACTTTACATTTTAAGCGGCTCTATAAGTAAAAAACTGGAAGCAAAAAAAATTGCAATCTATCGTACATTCGTAGGAGAATATGCGACTTCCATGGAAATGGCAGGGGCCTCTGTTAGTTTGATGCGATTGGATGAAGAGCAGAAAAGACTTTTAGATGCTCCGGCATATACGCCGTTTTATAATCAGAAGGGGTGATAAGATGAAATACATAGCTCGTGAAGCGGTCGGCGCATTGTTTGGCAGTGTTCAGAAAATTATGGAAGAACATGCGGAAGAATTGTGTAACATGGACGCAAAGATGGGAGATGGAGACCTGGGATTGACTATGAAAAAAGGGTTTTCTGTATTGCCCGGGATAATTGATGATATGGAGGAAAAAGATATCGGAAAATGTCTGATGAAAGCGGGAATGAAAATGGCGTCAACAGTGCCCTCTACGATGGGAACTCTTATGGCTTCTGGAATTATGAATGGTGGGAAGGCAATTACAGGATCAGATAAAATAGGAACCCAGCAGTTTGTGTCTTATCTGACAGGATTTGCAGAAGGAATTGCGAAAAGAGGAAAATGCAAACAGGGAGATCGTACGGTATTGGATGCGGTGTTGCCAGCGGCTCAGAAAGCGAAAACATTTTTAGAGCTTCATCCAACGGCATCTCTCAAAGAAGTATGTGATGCAGCGCTAAAGGGAGCTAGGGATGGAGCGGAATCAACGAAAAATATGGCTCCTAAATTTGGAAAAGCGGTGGTATTTTCTGAACGGGCGTCAGGGGTAATAGATCAGGGTGCGTATACAGGAGTATTGATGATTCAGGGATACAAAAACTATATGGATTCTTTGTGATACTTTGTAGGTAGAAAGGAAGGGCGTGAGATAGAATGAACATTAAAAAAGTAAAGACTTATATTATAAAAGCACCGATTGAATCACCATTTTATTTTTCGCAGGGTTTTGTATATGACAGATGTTCCGTCATCGTAGAAGTGGTGTGCGATGATGACGAAAGCGGTTTTGGAGAGTGCCTGTGTCATGGAATGCAGCCTCCTCAGATTTCAGCTGCATTTGTGGAAAACTTTATCGCACCCCGCGTTGTGGGTCGTGACATTTATGATGTGGAGGTTCTGTGGGAAGAACTGTATAATTTGTCCCGTCCATTCGGCCAGCAGGGAATTGCGGTAAACGCGTTGAGCGGATTTGATATCGCACTTTGGGATGCGATTGGAAAGCATCTGGGAAAACCGGTAAGTAAACTGATTGGAGGAACTTTCCGTACTTCGTTGAAGGCTTATGCTACAGGGTTCCATCGGCGGGAAGGAAAGAAATATCCGGAGGATGCGATTGCAGAGGCACATAGACATATTGAGAACGGATTCAAAGCTATGAAGCTGAAAGCAGGCTTTGGAGTAGAAAAAGATATTGTTTATATTCGGGCGATCCGTGAAGCAATTGGATTTGATGTGATGCTGATGGCGGATTTCAACAGTGCCTATTCTCAGGCAGAGGCCCGAAGAATTCTGTATAACCTGGAGCCGGAGAGGCTGGAGTTTTTTGAAGAACTATTGGCACCTGAGGACATAGCCGGGTATACAGCGATTCGTAATCTTACAGCTTCTTATGTCACCGCAGGGGAACAGACCTTTGGAAAGATGGCGTTCAAGGAATGGCTGTCGAGAGGGGCGCTAGATATTTATCAGCCAGATCTGTGTAGCAGTGGAGGCTTTACTGAATGCAAGAAAATTGCGGCTCTGTGCCAGGCTTATAATACGATGCTGATTCCGCATGTATGGGGTTCCGGAATCGGACTTGCAGCATCGCTACAGTTTCTTGCTACGCTCCCTGCGACGCCCTTGCGTCATATTCCGACAGAACCGCTGCTTGAATTTGATCAGGCCAGCCATCCGTTTAAAATGGATTTGATTTATGGCGCAATCAAGCTGGAGGACGGTTATGTGAAGGTTCCGGATGCACCGGGAATCGGCGTGGAAGTAAACAGAGAGATAATTCAGAAATTTTGTGTAAATCATTGATGCATGGAGAATACAGGGAAAATCGAAAGATAAGGAGAACGTATATGAAAATGAAAAAATTTTGGGTAATGATGTTATGTGGTGTAATGTTGGTTTCTGCTGCAGCTTGTACAAAAAGTACTTCCGGTTCTGTTGAAACAGATACAGCGGATACGAGCAAAGAGGCAACTGAGAATGCGGGGAAAACGGTAGTTTTGAGATTTGCAAATTGTCAGACATCTGGTCATCCGTGGATTTCGTCAATTGATGAATTTAGTGCGCTTGCGGAGGAGTATTCAAATGGTCGTCTGAAAATTGAGCAGTATTCAGATTCTACGCTCGGTTCAGAAACAGAATTAATGGATCAGGTGGTTGCCGGAACCTTGGACATGTGCGTTATCGATCCTTCTGTAGGAGCGAGCTATAGTAATAAACTGGAATTATTTGCGCTTCCATTCCTGTTTCAGGATAAAGAACAATGGAAAAAGGCATTAACAGGAGAAGCGGGTAAAGAATATGCGAATTTGATTGAAGAAGAAACCGAATTAAAGATTCTCGCTTATTGGGGTGGTTCCACCAGAAATGTACTGAGCGCAAAAGAGGCTGTTACAGATGTATCTCAGCTGAAGGGGTATAAGCTCAGATTGACGGCTTCAGAATTGAAATTCAATGTATGGGAAGCAGTAGGTTGTCTTCCAGTAGAGGTTGCAATTGGTGAAACATATTCAGCACTTTCCAGTAATCTTTGCGATGGAATGGAAAATGAGATGCCTGCATTCCTGTCATTTAAATTTTATGAAGTGGCTCCATATTTGACAAAAACAGAACACGAAATTACAGTACGCCCGGTATTTATTAATGAAGATGTATTTAATGGATTGGATACAGAATTACAGGATGCGCTTGTAAAAGCTATGGACGAGACAACTCCGCATGAATGGCAGGCGGAAGAGGACTACTGCAAAGAAGCTGAGACAACGATGATAAATGATTTTGGATTACAGGAATTTGAAATTGATAAGGAGCCGATTATCAAAGCAGTACAGCCGGTGTTTGCAGAATTTGGTGAAAAGAATGGCCTGACAGAGGTTATTCAGATGATTCAGGGACTGTAACAGGAAAGGAAGGGGAAATTATGACAAAAATCTCCGAAGTTCTGGGCAAGGTTATCGAAAGTATATTGTATTTTTTTATGATAATTCTTGTTTCAGCGACATTTCTTCAGGTATTTTGCCGATTCGTTGTAAAGACACCGATTAGTTGGAGTCAGGAGTTGGTGAAGCTGTGCTTTATCTGGATTATTTTTCTGGGGGCAGCCATTGCTGTACGAGAGCAGACGCATCTTACAATGGATATTATTGTCCCACATTTACCAGGTGGGGCACAAAAGATGATAAGAGGCGGCATTTATATTATGTCCGTGGTTTGCGCGCTTTTTATGCTGTATGGTGGCATTGGATTCTGTATCCAATGCTCTGCAAAAAAAATGATGACTCTGCCTTTGCCGGCAGATGCGCAATATATTGCAATGCCCATATCGGCCGGTTTGATGATTTGGTATTTGATAGAAAAAGCATGGTTATCTCTGACTCATAGAAAGGAGGGGGCTTAAATGAATATCGTGCCAATTGTGAGCTTATTTGTCATTATGGTTGTGCTGATGCTTTTGGGACTTCCACTTGCCTATTCACTTTTTATTTCGTCAGTTTTTGTGGCAGCATCATGGACTAGTTTACCGTTTCTGCAGTTAGTGCAAAAAATGTTTGCGGGAGTTGATTCTTTTGTACTTACGGCAATTCCGTTTTTCTTACTTGCGGGAAATATTATGAATTCAGGAAAGATTACAGATAAACTGTTGAATTTGGCAACTGTTCTGGTAGGACATTTGCGGGGAGGACTGGCGCATATCAATGTTCTGGTTAGTCTGTTCTTTGGTGGCGTTTCAGGTTCTGCGGTGGCAGATACTTCAGGAATTGGTTCTATTTTAATCCCGGCGATGCAAGAAAGAGGATATCCGCAGTCATTTACAGTAGCTGTGACGGCTACCTCGTCTGTATTGGGGCAGATTATACCGCCCAGTATGATCATGATTATTTACGCTTCGGCAAGTGGGGCGAGTGTGCAGGCATTGTTTGTTGCGGGGATCATTCCGGGGATTCTGCTTGCACTGGCTATGATGGCTGTTTCCTGGTGCTATGCAGTAAAATATGATTATCCTCGTGAGGAAAAAAGAGTTTTAAGGATTTTTTCATAGCACTGAAAGAATCTATTTTGGTTCTGATTATGCCGATTATCATCATCGGCGGAGTGTTGTCCGGCATTTGTACTGCGACAGAAAGCGCAGTGGTTGCGGTTGTATACAGTTTATTTTTAACATTGTTTGTGGAAAAAACTCTGCGTTTTAAAGAACTGAAATTGATTTTTATTCAGACGGCAAAAGGAACGGCAACTGCTCTGATATGTATTGCATCTGCCAATGTTTTTGGCTATATTATGGCATATTTCAAAGTGAGTAGTCTGGTACAACAGCTGCTTACCAATATGCATATGGCACCATGGCAGTTTACTCTGTTTTGCATTGCAGTCTTTTTCATTCTGGGTTGTTTTATGGATTCTACTCCAGCTATCTATATCTTCGTACCGATTATCGCACCCGCAGGTCTGGCGCTTGGAATGAATCCGGTACATCTTGGCATTATTATTTGTCTGACTCTTGCAATTGGAATGGTGACACCCCCATATGGTCTTTGCTTGTTGTTGGGATGTCAGATATCAGGTATTGCACCGCAGGATACCTTTAGAGATGTGGGGATTATGTTGCTGGCGGTAATGACTACTTTACTGATTATCTGCATGATTCCAGATTTGATTCTCTGGCTTCCGAGATTAGTTGTGCCAAATGCAGTCGGGTAGAAAAAGTATATTTGGGAATATTCACGAGGATTAATTTTTAATCCTCGTGAATATTCCCATTTCCCATTTTCCGCTGCCAGGTGCCGGGCAGAAGAATCATGTGCCCGGCTTTCAGAGAAGCGGGAACGTCGATGATATTCTGATTGGCAGAGCCGCGGAAGAGGAGCGAGGCGTCCTTTTCCTCCTCTATAAATTTCCCGTCCACCAGGACGTCGAGGAAGGAGAGAAGCTCCCGGACCGTGTCAGGGTTGCCCACCGCTCCGGTCAGCAGATCCTGTTCAAAGGAAAAGCCGGTGTAACACCAGAGATTCTTTTCCGGAAAGCGTTCCTTGAACCGGCGGGCCAGGGTCAGCAGCCCTTCCTGATTTTCCGGCTCGAAGGGTTCGCCGCCCAGAAAAGAGAGCCCGGCCACATAGTCAGGGGCGAGAGCCGCCAGAATCTCGTCCATCACGGCGTCCGTAAAGGGCTGACCAAAGGAAAAATCCCAGGCTTCCCGGTTGAAGCAGTTCCGGCAATGGTGGCGGCAGCCGCTGACAAAGAGGGATACGCGGACCCCTGGACCGTTGGCGATATCATTTTTCTTAATGGTTGCGTAATTCATAGTTCAGACTCCTACAAATGCAGAACACGCTCCTTGATTTCCTGAGTTCTGCCCTGATTCCAGAACTGAGTCCCGATATAGCCGCAGGTGCGGCGGGCCACGTTCAGCTTATTCTGGTCAGTATTGCCGCAGTTGGGGCAGGTCCAGATGAGCTTGCCGTGCTCGTCTTCCTTGATCTCAATCTCTCCGTCATAGCCGCATACCTGGCAGTAGTCGCTCTTGGTATTCAGCTCCGCGTACATGATATTATTGTAAATAAATTTCATGACGGACAGGACAGCCTCCAGATTATTCTGCATGTTCGGAACCTCCACATAGGAGATAGCGCCGCCCGGTGACAGCGCCTGGAACTTGGATTCCAGCGCCAGCTTGTCAAAGGCGTCGATCTTCTCGGTCACATGTACGTGATAGCTGTTCGTAATGTAGTTGCGATCCGTTACACCCTTTACGATACCGAAACGCTTCTGCAGACATTTGGCAAACTTGTAGGTGGTGCTTTCCAGCGGAGTACCGTACAGGGAGTAGTCGATATTTTCAGCTGCTTTCCATTTGGCCGTGTACTCGTTGAGTTTTTTCATAATCTCCAGGCCCAGTTCCTCGCCCTCCGGTTCGGTCAGTTTCTTGCCGTTCAGGCTGTATACACACTCCCAAAGGCCTGCGTAGCCCAGGGACAGAGTAGAATAACCGCCGTGGAGATATTTGTCGATGGTTTCGCCCTTCTCCAGACGGAGCAGAGCGCCGTGCTGCCAGAGAATCGGAGCCGCGTCGGATACGGTACCGCTCAGACGCTCGTGACGGCACTGGAGGGCACGATGACAGAGCTCCATGCGCTCGTCAAAGATCTCCCAGAACCGGTTCATGTCGCCGCCGGCAGAAAGTCCGATATCCACCAGGTTGACGGTGACAACGCCCTGATTAAAGCGGCCGTAGTACTTTGGCTTGCCGTTCTCATCCACATAGGGGGTCAGGAAGCTGCGGCAGCCCATGCAGGTGTAGCAGTGGCCCTCGCCGTTCTTGTCCACTTTGTTCTGGAACATGATTTTCTCGGAAATATAATCCGGAACCATGCGCTTGGCGGTACATTTGGCAGCCAGCTTCGTCAGATAGTAGTAGGGGTCCTCGTCGTGGATGTTGTCATCCTCCAGCACGTAGATCAGCTTCGGGAAGGCCGGGGTGATCCAGACGCCCTTTTCATTTTTCACGCCCTGATAACGCTGGCGCAGAGTCTCTTCTATAATAAGAGCCAGATCCTTCTTTTCCTGTTCGTTCTTTGCCTCGTTCAGATACATGAAGACGGTGACGAAAGGAGCCTGTCCGTTGGTGGTCATCAGCGTTACGACCTGATACTGAATCATCTGTACGCCGTTTTTAACCTCTTCCCGCAGACGCTTCTCGGTAATGAAATCGATCTCCTCCTGGGTCACAGCCTCGCGGATGGAGTGTAGCTCATCGGCCACCTGACGGCGGATCTTCTTCCGGCTGATATCCACGAAGGGAGCCAGATGGGTCAGGGAAATACTCTGGCCGCCGTACTGACAGGAAGCCACCTGGGCAATGATCTGTGTGGCGATGTTGCAGGCAGTGGAGAAGCTGTGGGGCTTCTCGATAAGAGTACCGCTGATAACGGTACCATTCTGCAGCATATCCTCCAGATTGACCAGATCACAGTTGTGCATATGCTGGGCAAAATAATCCGCGTCGTGGAAATGGATGATGCCCTCCTGATGGGCCTCCACGATATCCGGCGGAAGCAGAATACGGCGGGTGATATCCTTACTGACCTCGCCTGCCATATAGTCGCGCTGTACGCTGTTGACAGTGGGGTTCTTATTGGAATTCTCCTGCTTGACTTCCTCATTATTACATTCAATCAGGCTTAAGATCTGCTCGTCCGTGGTGTTGGACTTCCGCACCAGGGCGCGGGTATAGCGGTAGGTGATGTACTGTCTCGCCACGTCAAAGGCGCGCTGATTCATGATTTGATCCTCGACCATATCCTGAATCTCCTCCACACTTAAGGAACGCTTGATATTCAGCGCCGCGCTTTCCACATCCTCGGCGATTCGCCTAATCTGAACCGGCGTCATCCGGGCACTGGGAACCACGCTGTCATTGGCCTTGGAGACCGCGATTATGATCTTATGGGGGTCAAATTCTACCTCCGCTCCGCTTCGTTTGATGATTTTCATGTGCTACACTCCCTCTATGATAAAAATTGTTCTTTCGTCAGTAACAAGCTTATTGTAACAAGATATAGTAGTGGTGTCAATGCTGATTTACTATATATTGTTGTATACATGCGTGAAAATATGCAGGAATTTCTTGTTATTTACACATTCTTTCTGGAAATAACAGAAAGTTTGTGGTATGATGCAAGAGCATAAAGGGATTGTGAAAAAAGAAAACTGACAAAAGGAGACAAAGGCAGAAAATGAGGTTTGCCTATGAGATAAAAAATGGCTGCGCGGTGGTGCGCCGCTGTTATGACTTTGGAAAGGAAGCGGAAATTCCGTCAGAGATCGACGGTTGTCCGGTGACGGAACTGGGTGCGTATGCCTTTTCCGCGCATCTTGGCCGGGAGCGGTTCGCTCTGGAGTTGAAAAGCAAAGCTGTAAAAATATGGAATTTTGAAACGAAAGAGCAGGAAGCAAAAGAGCCGTCACCGGAAGCAGCCCCGGAGCTTCAGGGCATACAGGTGGAACGGGTCAGCCTGCCGGAGGGGCTTCGGAAAATAGGCGCGTATGCCTTCTATAATTGTAACGCACTATCGGAGCTGCATTTCCACAGTAGCCTGAAGGATTTGGGGGCGGGGCTGTTTACTGGCTGCCATCATCTGGGGCAGCTGACGGTGAAGCTGGACGGGACAGAGACTTCCTGCCTGAAGGAGATTCTGATCGAGGTGCCGGAGAAAATGGCCGTGACCGTGGAGGGACAGTTTCGGGCGAAGCTCCTGTTCCCGGAATTTTTCGAGGAGAGCGTGGAGAATACCCCGGCCCGCATCCTGATGACCCATATGCACGGCAGCGGCATGAATTTCCGCAACAGCTTTTATATGAAGAAACTGGATTTCCGGGCCTACGACGCCTGCTACTACATGGCGAAGGCGGAAGAAGATTTTGATACGGTATTGGAAATGACCATGGACCGGCTTCAGTACCCGGTGGGTCTGTCGGAGGATCGCCGGGAGGATTATGAGAGCTGGCTTAACGGACATCTTGTGCAGGCCTTTGAAAAGGCAGTGGAGCATCGGGATCTGGACATGCTCATGTGGCTGACCGAACATGGAAAACCGGATGATGGCCTGCTTTCACAGACGGCCATCGCGGCGGCGGACGGATTTCCGGAGGGCGTGGCGTATCTGCAGGATCGACTGGGCGCTTCAGGGCATACAAAAAAACAGTCGTTCCTGGATCGGTTTGAGCTGTAGGAGGGCATCATGATAAAAAGCGCGATATTGGAAGAGCAAAAGGCGCAGTTGAAAAAGGAGGAACTGGCGGCCCGGATCCTGAACCAGTCCAGGAACGAGCTGTATCTGAAGCTGCGCTATCTGGATCTGGCTCTGGGCAATTTGGCCCTGGCCCCGGGCACGGTGTCGCCAGCCGGAACCGATGGCGGAGCGCTGTACTATTTCCCGGATGGGCTGCTGTTACTCTATGAGCAGCAGGGGCGGGCGGCCTGCACCAGGCTCTATCTGCATGGAATTCTTCATTGCCTGTTCTGCCATCCCTTTGATCGGAAAGGGCGGGATGAGAGACTGTGGAACCTGGCCTGCGACGTGGCTACGGAAGCCCTGATTGATAGCCTCTATTTGAAATGCGTCCATATTTCCTCAGGAGCATTCCGGAAAAGTGTGTATGCGAGACTGCGGGAAAAGCTGCCGGTGCTGACTGCGGAAGGAATTTATAAATTTATAGAGGAAACGCTTGTGGAGGCGGAAATCAGCCGCTGGCAGATGGAGTTCCGGCTGGACGACCACAGTCTCTGGGAGCAGGATTCGAAGAACGGCCCGAAAAATCCGAATCCCAACCGGAAAAAATGGGATGATATCCGGGAACGGATGGAGACAGAGGTGATGCTTTTCTCCAACGAGGCCTCGGAGGGGGAAGGTGAGCTGAAGGAGCAGCTGCGGGTCAGCAACCGCTCCCGTTATGACTACAAGGAATTCCTGCGAAAATTTACGGTGCTCCATGAGGAGATGCAGATCGATCCGGACAGCTTTGATTACATTTTCTACCACTACGGGATGGAAATGTATGGGAATATGCCGCTGATCGAGCCGCTGGAGACCAGCGAGGTGCGGAAAATCGAAGAGTTCGTCATCGTCATTGACACATCCATGTCCTGCAAGGAGGGGCTGGTAAAGCGGTTTCTGGAAGAAACCTACGACGTGCTCTCCCAGACGGAGAATTTCTTCAAGCGCATGCGGATCCACATCCTCCAGTGCGACGAGCGGGTCCAGTCCGACGTGCTCATCGAGAGCCAGGAGGCACTGAAAGAGTACATGGAGCATTTCACGATCCTGGGCGGAGGCGGTACGGATTTCCGCCCGGCCTTTACTTATGTGGAAGAGCAGCTGGCGAAGAAGAAATTCTGGCGGCTGCGGGGGCTTCTGTACTTTACGGATGGCTATGGGGTGTTTCCGGTGAAAATGCCACCCTATGAAACCGCGTTTATCTTTGTGCAGAACCATTACCGGGACGTGGATGTGCCGGCGTGGGCGATTAAGTTGATACTGCAGGAGAGCGATCTGGAAAACAGATAAAAGAAGGAGAAAAAAATGAACATCAAGAGAGCAAAACAGGAGATCAAAGACGCGATAGAAGCGTATCTTTTAAAAGATGAATACGGCGACTACGTCATCCCCACCGTGCGCCAGCGCCCGGTTCTGTTGCTGGGCGCGCCAGGTATCGGCAAGACTCAGATCATGGAACAGGTAGCCAGAGAGTGCGGCGTGGGCCTGGTGGCCTACACCATCACCCACCACACGCGCCAGAGCGCCATCGGTCTGCCCTTTATCTCGGAAATGGAATTTGGCGGTCAGAAAAAAGCCGTCACCGAATACACCATGAGTGAAATCGTGGCCTCCATCTATGAAAAAATGAAGAAAACGGGGTTGAAAGAAGGCATTCTCTTCATCGACGAGATCAACTGTGTCTCCGAGACCCTGGCCCCGGCCATGCTTCAGTTCCTCCAGTGTAAGACCTTCGGTAATCACCCAATTCCCGAGGGCTGGATCATCGTAGCCGCAGGCAACCCGCCCGAGTACAACAAATCCGTCCGGGAGTTTGACGTGGTTACCCTGGACCGTGTGAAGAAGATTGAAGTGGAGCCGGATTATGGCGTATGGCGGGAATACGCGGTACAGTCCCGGATCCATCCGGCGGTGATTTCCTATCTGGATGCCCGCCCTGCCCATTTTTATCAGATGGAAAGCACAGTGGACGGCCGCCGTTTTGCCACGCCCCGTGGCTGGGAGGATTTGTCCCGCCTTTTAGAAGTCTATGAAAAGCTGGGAAAGAAGGCGGATAAAGACGTGGTGCGCCAGTATCTCCAGCATGACAAAATCGCCGGAGAATTCGCCAACTATCTGGAACTCTACCGGAAATATGAGAGTGATTATCAGATAGAGGAAATCCTGGGCGGTACCATCCGGGAGGCAACTCTGAAAAAGCTGTCCCACGCCTCCTTTGACGAGCGTCTGAGTGTGGTAAATCTGCTGCTGTCCGGCTGCATCGAACGCCTGCGAAAAGTCCGGGAACAGGAACGCTTCACCGAAGCTCTATTCGCCCAGATGAAAGCAGCGGGCTCCGTGCTGAACGCAGAAAACTTCGCGGCAGACGGCGAAGGGATTCCAAAGGTTCTTGAAAATCTGCGGGATACAGTGGAAGAAAAACGGCAGCAGAAAAAAGAGGCAGAGCTCCTGACCAAGGATGAGGAGAAACGTCTCCTGCGTCTGGAAGAAACTCTGTTGTCCTATGAGAACACATTGAAAGCCGAACATCCCGAAGATGGATCTGCAGCCTTCGAGATTCTACGCCGCCTTTTCGGCGAGCAGCGGGCCCGCTATGCCGGCGAGCAGGAAAGCGGCAGCGCGGTCCTTGAACACGCCTTTGACTTCCTGGAAGCCGCCTTCGGCGACAGCCAGGAAATGGTCATTTTCCTTACTGGCCTTAACATGTCCGAAGCCGCGGTGGCTTTCCTGCAGACCACGGACTGTGAGCGTTATGAACGTTATAATAAGAGATTGCTTTTTAATGAGAGTGATCGTGAGATACGAGACGAGATCGCAAGACTGAAGTAGAAGTCAGTTAGGGAAATTTCATTTCCCGTGCGTTCGCAATTGAAAACAAAAAGGGCTACGCACGAGCGTAACCCCCCTTGAGACAATCTTCCGGGAGTTCTCCCGGCCAACCCCAGGTTGGAAAATCAACTTTCCTAAGGAGAGGCTAGGTCGCCTCGAACGTGGGAAATTGATTTTCCGACCGTCCGTTGTAGAAGCCCCCTCTTACGAAGTCCTTTTATCTCGCACTGCCGCTTCAATTCGCACCTGCTCCTCCAGCATGGCGTCAATCCGCGCATCCTCGGAAAAGTCTGCTGCCAGCTTATCTAACAGCTTCACATCTTCTTCAGAAAACTGCTTATGAAGCACTTCTTTGATAGCTTCATACTTTTTCCGATAAAGCGACTCCAGTTCATTGACCGGTACCGTCACCGGCAATTCTGCGATCTCCGGAGCAGCGATGCCCTCCGTCTCAAACCACTTCTTAATATTCTTGATCCGCGCATGCTCCGCAGGTCCTTCGGTCAGAATTTTCTTCGACTTTTGAATCTGTGCCACAGCCACCCCGATAAAAGCCAGAAACAGCACACTCATACTGTAAGGCGCGATTTTCGGTAAGGGAAGCTGAAGGGAGCCGGTGATGGCGAGTATCATGGCCGCCAGGCCCAGTACGCCCACCAGAAGCAGTGTCATGGCCGTGCTCCTGGCGTCGGCGCAGCGTTCTTCCACGGTCTTGAAAAGCTTGGACTCGTCCGGTCTCTTGATGGGGCCGTCCAGAATATTGGACATGGTCACCTCCGCGGGTTCTTTCACATCGACGCCCTGTTTGCGGGCTGCCGCTTTCTGTACATCCTTGTATAGGGACATCATAAAATTCTCCTTATATGGTATTTGACGGCAAAGGATAGGAGCCGTCGTCCGAGGCGCGCATAGAGACGCAAATAGCAGTCATTACCTAGCTGCGCAGAAAAGTTTCTACTGCGCCCATCAGCTCTTCCTGGGTGCCGGAGAGCGATCCCTGCACCATCTCGGGCTTTCCGCCGCCCTTCCCGCCGAACTGCCCGTTCAGGGCCTTGCAGAGGGGCCGGGTATCCTCGGTCTTGCTTCCGAAGATGTAGCGGTAGCCGCTCTCATCATTTCCGATGAAGAGACAGGCGATGCCGCTGCAGCGGGCGGATAAGAGGTTTACGAATTCCCGGCTGGTATCCGCATCCAGGTTATCCTCGAAAAATATGGGATTGGCGGTTCCTTCGGCTACGGAAGCAGCCTTATTCTGAATCAACGTCTTACTCAGCGCCATCAACTGTCCGGTGAGGCGGAAATTCTCCTGCTTCAGCCGTTCTACCGCGTCAGCTACCACCGCCTCTTTGGCGGAGAGCAGCACGGAAACAGCCTTCACGCTGCTCTCTTTTTCCCGGTAGTCGCGAAGCGCCCGATCTCCGGCCAGGAGATTGACCCGGACGCCGCCCCGGTGGGACTGTACATTCGTAAGCTTAATCAGGCCGATCTCTCCGGTGGTATTCACATGGGGCGCGCAGCAGGCGCAGACGTCGATATCGGGAATGGTGACGATACGCACCTGTCCTTCGATCTCGATTTTGCTCCGGTAATCGAGAACAGCCAGTTCTTCTTTGCTGGGATAGGAGATCTGAATCGGCACATTACCGAAGACCACCTGGTTGGCAGCAGTCTCAACTTCTAAAAGCTCTTTTTTGGTAATCGGGCCATTGAAGTCCATAGTGACTTCTTCCTCTCCCAGATGGAAGCCCACGTTGTCGTAGCCGAAGCGGGTATGGATAAGACCGGAGACGATATGCTCGCCGGAATGCTGCTGCATCCGGGAAAAGCGTTTTTCCCAGTCCAGGACGCCTTTTACCTCTGCGCCGACTTCCAGGGGCTGTCTGGTATAATGCCAGATTTCTCCATTTTTCTCATGGGTATCGAAGACCTCCACGTCGCCCAGATATCCTGTATCCCCGGCCTGTCCGCCGCCTTCCGGGAAAAACGCGGTCTGGTCGAGCGCCACCTTCCAGAAATCCTTTTCCTGCTCGCAGGCAGTCACCACCGCCGGGAACTCGGTCAGGTGGCTGTCTTCATAATATAAACGGTCTGTCATGGTGTAAAACCTCCTGTTGTCGAAATGAAACCATATCTTATGTAAGGAAACCGTTGATTCCGGTGTTGAAATTCAGATAAAATTTTCATGCAGGAAACAACGCTTTCAGTATAACATTTTATCACAGTTTTGGACAGGGATATTTTAAGCGGATGTTGGCAGTTTTCAGTTATCGGTGGGCGACAGCTGAGAAAATGCGCATTGAGGAGAAAAGGGAACTGTGCTATAATTTCAAAGAAATCATCGGAAAAGATATGAAAACCAGAAAGGAAGTCATTCTATGATAGATTTACACGGCCAGGCCGGCCTCCCCTATATCAACCGGGGCGTCTATACCGGAAGCTATGAGGGCATGCGTTACCGGCTGCGGAAGAAAGAGGAAGAGGACAAAAAGACACTGGAGGCAGTGATTTATCCGGAGCCCTTCTGCTTTGAAAAGACAGCGGAGGATCAGAAGGAGGCCAGGGAGTTTCCCTTCACAGACGAGGGCTTTACACAGGCCATCGCCTGGCTGAACGAGCAGTACGAGGCCCAGCAGGAGCGATGGACAGAGGCGAAGAACGCCAGCTGGGTGTAAACGAAACTGTGTCGGTGGAAAACATAGGGTCACCAAAAGAGAAAAAGGCATTCTGTAGTTTCAGATCATGAAATAGAAACTATAGAATGCCTTTTTCGTAATAAAACGATTTTTGACGGATTCAGAAAACTTCAGTTCCGGAACAGATTCATTTCTACGAAGATTCGCGAAAATTCCTGCAAAACAAAATTTTTAGTTATCATCCTCCTCGTCCGCGCTCTTGGTATAGACGGTACGCTTTCTTGCCATTTCATCGCTCTCCAGGTACTCGTCGTAGGTGGTGATCTTATCGATCATAGCGCCGTTCGGCAGCAGCTCGATGATACGGTTGGCGGTAGTCTGTACAATCTGGTGGTCACGGGAGGAGAACAGCAGCACGCCCGGGAACTTGATGAGGCCGTTGTTCAGGGCCGTGATGGACTCCATATCCAGGTGGTCGGTGGGCTCGTCGAGAATCAGCACGTTGGCGCCGGAAATCATCAGCTTGGACAGCATACAGCGGACCTTCTCACCTCCGGACAGAACCTTGACCTTCTTCACGCCGTCTTCTCCGGCGAAGAGCATACGGCCTAGGAAGCCGCGGACATAGGTTGCGTCCTTGATCTCGGAATACTGGGTCAGCCAGTCGACGATGGTATCGTCGTTGTCAAATTCCTTACTGTTGTCCTTGGGGAAATAGGACTGGCTGGTGGTGATACCCCATTTATAAGTACCCTCGTCCGGCTCCATTTCTCCGGACAGAATCTTAAAGAGGGTTGTTTTGGCAAACTCGTTGCCGCCTACGAAGGCTACCTTGTCGTCATGCCCCAGAATAAAGGAAATATTATCCAGAACCTTCACGCCGTCGATGGTCTTGGACAGACCCTCTACGGTCAGCACTTCATTTCCGATCTCGCGGTTCGGACGGAAATCGATGTAGGGGTACTT
Organism: Clostridiaceae bacterium; assembly: GCA_902362725.1. Taxonomy (GTDB): domain Bacteria; phylum Bacillota; class Clostridia; order Lachnospirales; family Lachnospiraceae; genus Laedolimicola; species Laedolimicola ammoniilytica. Next base: position 19,117 of record CABIXM010000024.1, read on the forward strand.
CCGGCTGGAGGGACGGATCTCGTCCAGCTCGATTTTCTCCAGAGCCTTCTTTCTGGAGGTTGCCTGCTTGGACTTGGAAGCGTTAGCAGAGAAACGGGAGATAAATTCCTGCAGCTCTTTGATCTTCTCTTCCTTCTTCTTATTGGCCTCCTTCATCTGGCGAATCAGCAGCTGGCTGGACTCGTACCAGAAGTCGTAGTTACCGGCATAGAGCTGAATCTTGCCGTAATCGATGTCGGCGATATGGGTGCAGACCTTATTCAGGAAATAACGGTCATGGGATACTACGATGACGGTGTTCGGGAAGTTAATCAGGAACTCCTCCAGCCATGCGATAGCGTCCAGATCCAGGTGGTTGGTCGGCTCGTCCAGAAGCAGGATATCCGGGTTGCCGAACAATGCCTGTGCCAGCAGAACCTTGACCTTCTGGGCACCCAGGAGATCCTTCATCAGGGTGTAGTGAAGATCGGTATCGATACCCAGTCCGTTTAAGAGAGTAGCGGCGTCAGACTCAGCCTCCCAGCCGTCCATGTCCGCAAATTCAGCCTCCAGCTCGCTGGCGCGGATACCGTCCTCGTCGGTAAAGTCCTCTTTTGCGTAGATGGCTTCCTTTTCCTTCATAATCTCATAGAGACGGGCATTTCCCATAATAACGGTATCCAGAACCGGGTACTCGTCATACTGGAAATGATCCTGTTTCAGGAAGGAGAGACGTTGGCCCGGAGTGATGACCACTTCGCCATTGGTGGAATCCAGCTCGCCGGAGAGAATCTTTAAGAAGGTAGATTTTCCCGCGCCGTTGGCTCCGATGAGGCCATAGCAGTTGCCCTCGGTAAATTTGATATTGACATCCTCGAATAAGGCTTTCTTTCCTATTCTAAGCGTTACGTTATTTGCACTGATCATGTTTTGCTCCTTATGACTTGGTAAATATGGTGTATGATACGTTTTTTTTGACCTACAGCTTTTATCTGCGGGCATACACATCTATTTTACAGGAAAATATAGAATTTGCAAGCCCTTTCCACGGTTAAATTCCCGAAATTTCTGAGTTTTCAGGATTTCGGAGGGAAAACGGGATTTTCCGGCGGACGGACTTGAGCGGCCGGGGAAAAGAAGGTATAATGTAGGAAATCACGAGCGTGAAAGCACGGAAGAAGGGAGCAGCATATGAGACATACATTTACATTGGCCAATGGTGTGGAGATTCCGGCGGTGGGCTTCGGCACCTACAAGGCCGCAGAACACAACGATGAGGCTATTATCAGCGAAGCTATCCGGCAGGGCTACCGGCATCTGGATACGGCTGCCTTTTATTTTAATGAGGAAGCAGTGGGAAAAGCAGTCCGGGAAAGCGGCATTCCCCGGGAAGAATTTTTCCTGACCTCAAAGGTCTGGAGAGACCGCCTCGGCTACGATTCAACCCTGCGGGAGTTTGAAGAGTCCTGTAAAAAACTGGGCACCGACTATCTGGATCTGTATCTGATTCACTGGCCGAGACCCAATGACTTGACAGCCGAGTGGAAGGATCTGGATGTGGAAACCTGGAAAGCCCTGGAGGATCTCTATAAGTCGAAAAAGGTGCGGGCCATCGGCGTCAGCAATTTTCTGCCTCACCATCTGAACAACCTGCTGGAGCGGACCAGTATCATTCCCATGGTGAATCAGCTGGAGTTCCATCCGGGATATATGCAGAAGGCCGCGGTGGATTTCAGCCAGCGCCTGGGCATTCAGGTGGAGGCCTGGAGTCCCATCGGACGGGCCAGGGTGCTTGGGGAGCCGCTTCTCATGGAACTGGCGGAAAAGTATCAGGTATCTGTAGCGCAACTCTGCATCCATTTCGCCCTTCAGTGCGGCGTACTGCCTCTGCCGAAATCCTCTTCCGGCGAGCGGATGCGCCAGAACCTGGACGTCTTTGGCTTTAACATCGAGGACGACGATATGCACATGCTGATGACACTGCCCCAGATTGGCTGGTCCGGGGAGCATCCGGACCGGGAGCGGGTCATTATTTAGAAAAACAGAACGGACAGAATCTGATGGGAAGGATTCTGTCCGTTCTTTGATAGAAAAAGAAATTCTTATTTTAAAGCAGTTTTATGTTGGGTAGAACCGTAATTCCAGTCCCGGCTGTCCAATTCCCGGATGGCTTTTGCGGCGAAATCTACCAGAACATTTGTCATTTTCTCACCCTTTTCTGCAGTGCCCTTTGTGGCGTCTCCGGTCTGTGCAGTATTGGTAATTTCAGAAAAATCCCATTTTATATCAATGCCATCTATCAGATGATCCGGAATGACACAGGTAGCCAGCTCCGGCTCACAGTATTCGCCGAACAAATGATATGCAATAGAAGTTTCGCCTTCACCGGCATGCCCCACGCCGTTCCATACCTCGAAGGTTCCTTCCGGCAACAGCTTTCCGGCGATTACCCACCATTCCGGCAGAGAAGCAATGCGGGCGTCCGGATACTTTTCTTTGATTTTGCGGGAAGCAATCTCAATGGGGGCAATATTGCCGTCATGGCCATTGAAAACAAAAATCTTATTAATGCCGTTGCGAAGGACGCTTTCCATTATATCATAGATCACCTGTGTTACGGTGTCATAGCTTAAAGTCAGTGTGAAGGGAAACGTATCGTAATGTCCGCTGTAGCCGACGGTGACAGGAGGCAGCATCAACAGGCCATCTACGTTGTCGGCAATCTTCTTACTTAATTCATAAGAAACCAGAGTGTCGCAGCCTTCCGCGATATGCTGACCATGGGCTTCACAGGAACCGACAGCGAGAATAGCCTTGTCGTAATGCCCCTCTTTTACCTGATGAGCTGTTAATTTCATTAATTCATGATTTGCCATAAGAAAAACTCCTCTCTTTTTTTGTATCAAGCATACGAAATCAAACTTTCAGAGTCAATGGGGTGGAAAAAATAAAGTGTCTGAAAATACAGAGGCTGTATGAATAGTTTGTGTCGAAAATAGTTGCAAGTGTCCGGAAAAGCAGTAGAATGTCGATATAGCGTCGAAGGCATTTTCAAACCCAAAAAAGTGTGTAAAATAGAGCACGTGGAGAGGAGAAAGCATGACAGGAAATACGAAAGACCAGATAGGAAAGCTGCTTACAGAAAAGAGCAGAGAGTTTTCAGGCAATAACAGAATTGAACTGACAGCGAAGAATATCGGAGATGATTTGTACATCAGCAGGAACCTGGCCAGCCAGTATCTGAACGAATTGGTTAAGGAAGAAAAGGCAGTGAAAATCAATTCCTGGCCTATTTGCTTTTTGAGCAGGGAGGAATTGGAAAAAAACTATCGGGTGCATCTGGAGAAGATTACCTATCAGAGCTTTGAGGAGCTGCTGGATGTACTGGAACAGACCGGAACCAGAGATTTTGCCAGGGCCATCGGTTATAACGGAAGCCTGGGGTACTGTATTGAACAGTGTAAATCAGCTATTGGTTATCCGGGACATGGAATCCCGATTCTCCTGTGTGGTGAAAACGGAGTAGGAAAAAATTTCCTGGTACAACTCATGTTCGAGTATGCGGTCAACAGAGAAGTGGTTCCAAAGGAGGAAGAGGTTGTCTGGATGAACTGCAGCGATTACCAGAATAAACCGGAAAAATTCCGGGAACTGCTGGCTGTGCAGCAGGGAAAAAGGCTGATGGTCTTTGAAAATCTGGATCGGCTGCCGCCGGAGGAACAGGAGCTGTTGCTTCCACTTTTGACAGAAGGACTGGACGAGTGGGGAAGGCGGCTGGTATTCACGGCCTCTGAAAAAACAGAAAGAAAAATTCTGGATTCCCTTTTGCGACAGATTCCGATTGTACTTCAGATTCCTTCTCTGGACGAACGGTCTCCGGAAGAACGGGAGGAGCTTATTGTATCCTGTTTTCATAAGGAATCATTGAAGCTACATAAGGACATCTATATCAGCAAGCGGGTGCTGCAGGCCTTTATGAATTATCATTTTGAAGGAAATATCCGTCAGCTTCGCAACAGCATTGCCATCTGTTGTGCCAATGCATTGATGCGGCAAAACGGAGAACATATTCAGGTTATGCTGTACCATCTTTCGGAGGATATGATTGCTTCTCTTCCTATGGCAGAGGAAAAGACAGAGGACGAGACGTTGATTCCCATCCGGGGGTATCAGCATGAAAACGGATTGGACAGCTATTTCAATATACTTTCACAAATATTGAATCAGTTCGAACAGCTGGAAGCTGAAAAAAACTGGAACGATTTTGTAAAGCAGTCTTATTACTGTGTAAAAGGCTATTACGATTATCTGGTATTCCGGAAAATCTACGCAAACGGAAAGCTGAAAGCGGTTCGAATGGTAGTAGAGGATGTGATAGGCTCTGTCAGCAAGAAATATAATATTACGCTTTCCACAAACTGGGGAATTGTTATTACAAGGCTCATCTATCAGCAGATACAGAATTATGTGCAAATATCCGGTTGGGAGGAACAGCATAAAAAGGAATTGAACTATCTGGAACACCGGCTGACAGAGAATTTCCCGAAAGCAGCTCTGGTAGTGAAGGATCTGGCAAAGGCAGTGCGGGATAATCTGGATCTGAATCCCGGAATTTCAGCCCGTATTTTGCTGACACTGGAAATTATGCAGTATGACCGGGATATTCATGAAAATGATATGTATGGCCTGATCATTTGCCACGGCTATTCTACAGCCAGCAGTATTGCGGATTCAGTCAATGAAATTCTGGATTCTAGAGTATTCGAGGCCATTGACATGCCGCTGGACAGCAATGTGGTTGAGGTGGTGCAGAATGTCAAACGTCATATCCGGAATCTTCCCGGAATTAAAAATCTGTTGTTACTGACGGATACGGGAAGTCTGGAGGATATAGATATCCGTTTGGATGATGTATCCAATATAAATATCGGTATCATCAATAACGTATCCACAGCTCTGGCTCTGGAGGTAGGCAGCCGGATGCTGCAGAGAGAGGAACCGGAGCAGATTATCCGGGAAGCGGTTCTGGCGGGCAATCCGAAGGGAAGGCTGATAAAAAAGGTACAGAAGGAAGCAGCCATTATCTTTGTCAGCGAATCAGGCATCCGATCTGCTGAGCGGATGAAGAAGCTGTTTGACGAGAGTATGCCGCGGATCCTTCCGATTCAGTCTATTGTTTACGATTATTATGATTTAGTGAAAAACCAGGAGTCTGCAGAGATTTTTCAGAAGTATGATGTGCTTTGCATGATTGGCGTTTTCAATCCGAAGCTGAAGGAGGTTCCCTTTATCGCCCTGGAGGATATGATTTCCGGAAATTCACTGGAACGGTTAGAAGGAATCTTCCGCAACTATCTAAATGAGGAAGAAATTCAGCAGTTTGAGAGTAATTTCCTGAAGAATTTCACGCTGGAAAATGTAGTTCAGTATCTGACTATTCTGAATGCCCCGGCACTTTTGAATATGGTAGAAGCGGCCATGCAGACCTTACAGAAGCATATGCACAGGCAGCTGGGAGGCAGAACCATCTGCGGCCTGTATATCCATATCTGCTGTCTCATTGAGCGTCTGGTGACAAAGGCGGAGATAACCTCTGTGGAATATGAAGATTTCGAAAATGAGCACCGGGAATTCATTGATATGATGCAGAGCAGCTTTGAAGAAATCTGCAGTCATTACGGTGTGAAATTGCCCATCGGCGAGATTGCCTATGTATATGATTATATAAAAAATGACAACAGGGAAGAGGAGTTTTAAATGAAGATTTTAATTGCGTCCCATGGAACTCTGGCAAAAGGAATGAAATGTTCGTTGGAGCTGATCATGGGAAAACAGGAAGAGGTAAAAACCTTCTGCGCCTATCTGGATGGAGAGACCAGTATTGAAGCGCGTGTGAAAGAATTTATGGAAAACATAAAGGAAGGAGAAGAGTGGGTGATTGTCACCGATTTACTGGGCGGCAGTGTGAACAATGAGTTTATGAAGTACATCCATCGTCCGGATATCCATCTTCTCACCGGAATGAATCTGGCCCTCCTGCTGGTGCTGACCGAATTAAAGGATGCATCGGTGGAGGTTGCGATAGAAGAAGCCCTGAATGCAGCCAGAGAAGGGGCAGTTAACTGCAGAAAGCTTCTGGACGCAGAAGCGAAAAATGAGGACTTTTAAAAGCTGGGAGGTGTAAGAGAATGATTAAACTGCTGCGTGTGGATCACAGACTGCTGCACGGTCAGGTGGCGTTTTCCTGGACCACGAACCTGGGCGCGGACTGTATTTTGATTGCCAATGACGGTATTATGCATGACGATTTGCGGAAAACAACCGTGAAACTCAGCAAGCCCGCCGGAACTAAGCTGGTTATCAAAAATATTGAGGATTCCATTGCTGCAATTAACAGTGGAGTTACCGATAAATACAAATTATTTATCGTAGTAGAATCCCCAAAGGACGCCATTACATTAGCGGAGCATTGTCCGCAGATTACCCATATCAATCTGGGCGGCGTCAAGAAACTGGAAAACGGAAAGCAGCTTTCCAAGACCATCTGGGTAACAGAGGAAGAGGAAGCAGGTCTGAAACGGCTGATAGAAAAGGGTACTGAGGTGGAAATACGTCTGGTACCGGATGAACGAAAGGTTAATGTAGGTAATCTTATCTAAAGAGGAGGTAAAGTAAAATGGGATCAAATTTGGGAATTGCGCTATTGCTCGGCCTGGTCGGAGCATTTGCAATCTATGATTACGCAATCGGAACTAACTATATTTTCCGACCGTTGGTTACTGGTGTGCTGGTAGGAATTGTAATGGGTGATGTCAGACAGGGAACCATTATCGGTGCCTCCCTGGAGCTGATGTTTATGGGGGCTGTATCGGTTGGAGCTTATATTCCGCCTGACATTGTTACCGGAGGTATTCTGGGAACCGCGTTTGCTATCGGCCTGGGAAAGGATACAGGAATTGCCATGGCCCTGGCGCTTCCTATTTCCATGATAGCGCTGGTTGTCAACAACCTGGTATTTATGCTGGGTACCGTGATTGCCACAAGAGCTGATAAGTACGCGGCGGAAGGAAACGCAAAGGGCGTATTCCGGGTGATGAATTTCTTTGGTTTTATTCGCTGCCTGAGTACATTTATTCTGGTTTTCGCCGGTTATTATCTGGGCAGTGATGTAATGCAGAAATTCCTAGACTCTATTCCGGCTTTTATTACCAACGGTCTTTCTGTTGCGGCAGGTCTCCTTCCTGCAGTCGGAATTGCGGTATTGGCGAAAATGATACTGAACAAGCAGCTGATTCCGTTCCTGTTCCTTGGTTTTGTACTGTGTTCATATTTTAATGCGCCAATTCTGGCAGTAGCGATTATCGGTATCATTATTGCAGTAGAAAAATCAGGCTTACTGGCACCGAAGGGCGCGGCAGCAGAGGCTGCGGTTAATACCATAGCAGAGGAGGATGAGGACGATGACTTCTAATCAGACAGAAAAGCATTTGGAGAAAAAGGATTTACAGAGAATGTTCCGGCGAAGCCTGAAAACAGGCTGGGCATGGCATTACGAGCGGCAGATGCATCTGGGCTTTGAGTACATGATGGAGCCGATTCTTCGGAAGCTGTATGGGGAAGGAACCCCCGAATATAAGGACGCCCTGGTACGTCACCTGGAATTCTTCAACTGTACCCATCAGCTGATTCCTTTTGTAGGCGGCGTGGTGGCTTCCATGGAGGAAACCAATGCCAACAGTGATGATTTTGATACGGCATCTATTACGCAGGTAAAAACAGCCCTGATGGGTCCTCTGTCCGGCGTGGGCGATTCCATTTTCCTGGGAACCATCCGTGTCATCGGTACCGGTATCGGCTGTTCTCTGGGAGCTGCAGGCAACTGGCTGGGCGCGATTTTGTTCCTGTTGATTTTCAATGTACCCAGTTATCTGTGCAGATATTTCGGCGCATTAAAGGGTTATGAGCTAGGAACAAAGTATCTGGAGAAAATCCAGAAATCTCATATGATGGATAAATTGATGCTGGCCACCGGAATTGTGGGTATTATGACTGTAGGCGGTATGATGATGACTATGGTATCGGTCAATTGCCCCATTACGATCGGATCCGGTGACGCCGCAACGACCATTCAGTCCATTCTGGACGGTATTATGCCGGGTATGCTGGGTCTGGCCTTTACAGGAATCTATTACTGGCTCATGAAGAAGAACGTAAATGTCATGTGGCTGATTCTCGGAACCTGTATTTTCGGAATCATCTGTGCATTCTTTGGCATTTTAGGTTAAATAAAAAAAGAGGAGAAAAGAAAAAATGTATAAGTTTGACGAGGCAAAGTATCTGGAGATCGGACACAAGACAGCGGCAGATTTGGAGCTGGCAGAAAAGGCGGCAGATGCTGCGGTAGTACACGGTTTTGACAACATTTTTATGGTAGGCGTGGGAGGCTCTATGGCAATGCTTACAGCGGCAAGCGTTGTATGGAAGCAGATGAGTAATACGCCGGTTTATCTGGAGCACGCGGCAGAGCTGATGACCATCGGAAACCGTCAGCTGACAGAAAAATCTCTGATTATTACGGTATCCAAATCCGGAGATACAAAAGAGGTAACAGCGGCTACGGCAAAGCTGAAGGAAAAAGGTTGTTATATCGTGGCATTTACCAGCAGTCCGGACAGCCCGATCGGAAAGAATTCCGATGGCTATGTACCGGTAGTAAAGGCGGATCTTCCGGAGTTCTATTACATGGAGATTTATACCTTCCTGATGCGGATTTTCCTGAAACAGGGAGAAATTTCTGAGGCAGACTATGCACAGTTCAAAAAAGAAGTTGCCATGATGCCGGAAAATATGGTGAAGGTAAAAGAAAAGTTTGATCCGGAAGCAGAAAGAATGGCGGAGGCTCTGAAGAGAGAAAATTACATCCTTTTTGTAGGCGGCGGCCAGATGTGGGGCGAGAATATTGACGAGGCTATGTGTGTGGTAGAGGAAGCACTCTGGGTTCGCACGAAGTCCGTATCCTCCGCGGATCTGTTCCATGGAACTCTGGAGTTGATTGACGATTTAACACCTGTCATTCTGATTAAGGGTGAGGGTCCGGACCGCGCGCTTGACGAGAGAGCAGAGCGTTTCCTGAAGCAGACACCGGCGAAGCTTTTTGTAGTAGATACGAAGGATTATGAGCTGGAAGGCGTAGATGAAAAGTTCCGCTGGATCTATGCTCCGTTTATCGCCTGCAGTCTGCTGATTGACCGCCTGTCCATACAGATGTCCCTGAAGCTGGGTCATGATATGCAGCTTAGAAGATACTATCGCCAGTTTGAGTATTAATATATGAAAAAAGCAGTTATCTTTGATTTGGATGGTACCCTGATAGACAGTGAACTCTTTTACCTGAATTTGCTTCTGGAGTTTCTGAAAGGAAAAGGTATGGTACTTTCTTTTGAGGAAGCCTGCAAGACCGTCGGCGCCCACAATTCTCCCATATGGGAGAATGTGGCCCGGGCGCATGGCGGAAGCATATCAGGAAAGGCGCTTCGTCAGGAGTATAAAGACGAATTTGAGAGAAAGCTCCGGGATCGGGAGCTGGATTACAGTCAGATGCAGTTTGCGGACGTGCTTCCGGTATTGGAAAAGTTGCGTGCAGACGGCATAAGGATGGCCATCGCCTCATCCTCTCCCCATCGGATTATCCGACTGGTGGTCGAACAGCAGAACTGGGGAAACTATTTTTCAGTGCTGGTCAGTGGTGATGATTTCCAGAGAAGTAAACCGGATCCGGAAATTTATCGGTACACGATGAAGCAGTTGGGAACGGCACCGGAGGAGACATTGGTTGTGGAGGATTCCACCTACGGAATTGAAGCCGGAAAAGCAGCAGGCGTAATGGTAGCTGCGAGACGAGATTTACGATTTGGATTTCACCAGGAAAAAGCAGATTGCCTGTTTGATGATATGCGGGAAATACTTCCGAAGATATCAGATAAATATGTCTGAATTGTTATGATTATTATGCAAATATTATAATTCTAAACAATCTCTAAAATATTAGCACTCCTACTTGACGAGTGCTAACAATGGTGCTATAACAGAATCAGAGCAAGGGAGAAGAAAGAAAATAAGAAAAAACCCTTGCGGAACCTCCAGCAGAACTGAAGGGAAGATTAGGAGGAATGATTTATGTTAGTACCGAGTATTTTTGGAGAAAGTTTATTAGATGATTTTGTAAATGATTTTGCATTTCCGTATGCGCCTGCAAAGAAGGTTTACGGCAAAGAGGCAGCGTCCCTTATGCGCACCGATGTGAAGGAGACCAAGACAGGTTACGAGCTTGAGATTGAGCTTCCGGGTGTAAAGAAAGAGGATGTGAAGGCAGAACTGAAGGACGGTTATCTGACCATTACCGCTTCCACCGACAGCAAGAAGGAGGAGAAGCAGGATGGTAAGTACATCCGTAAGGAGCGCTACAGCGGCACCACCAGCCGGAGCTTCTATGTGGGAGAGGATCTCACCCAGGAAGACATCAAGGCCAAATTTGAAAATGGCGTGCTGAAGGTGCTGGTTCCGAAGAAAGAGGAGCAGCCGAAGGTAGAAAAGAAGAGCTATATCGATATTGAAGGCTAAGCGTAGGCCTTTTCGACAGGCAAAAGAGAAGATGGGGATGCGGCTTGGCTGCATCCCCATCTTTGTAGCTGGTAATTATGCAGGCGGAGGTGAGCAGGCATTATGAAACAGGACTATTATGAGGTGCTCGGCATTGGAAAGCAGGCAGATGAGAAAGAGATAAAGCGTGCTTACCGGAAGCTGGCAAAGAAATACCACCCGGACATGAATCCAGGGGACAAGGTGGCCGAGCAGAAGTTTAAAGAGGTCACAGAGGCCTACAATGTGCTCAGTGACAAGGAAAAGAAGAAATTATACGATCAGTTTGGTTTTGCGGCCTTTGACGAGGCAGGCAACGCCCGGGCAGACGCAGGAAGCGGTTTCTACGGAGGAGCGGGCGGTCAGGGCTTTGGCGGCCAGGGAGGCTTCCGTAGCGGCAGCTTCCACACGGGAGACGGCAGCGGCTATCAGGAGTTCCATTATGAAGGCGGCGACATGGGCGATATGTTCGGAGATATCTTTGGCAATATGTTCCATGGCAACGCGGGCGGCCACAGCAGCTTTTACAGCAATGGTTCCGGTTTTGGCGGCTTTGGCGGTCAGAAGGGCTATCGGCAGCAGGCTTCTTATCGGGGCGAGGATTTACACGCGGACATTACGGTCGGCTTTGATGAGGCGGCCTTTGGGTGCGATAAGATGATTCACATTCAGGCAGCAGACGGTACCGGCGTACAGTCCTTAAGCGTGCATATTCCGGCAGGTATTGACGACGGCAAGAGCGTGCGGCTCCGGGGCAAGGGACACCCGGGCTTCGGAGGCGGGGAGAACGGCGATTTGCTGCTGAAGGTACACATTACGCCCAGGGCAGGATATGAGCGGAAGGGCATGGATGTCTATACCACGGCCGATATCCCATTTACCACAGCGGTATTTGGCGGCGAGGCCAGCTTCCCGACCCTCTACGGAAATGTGGTCTGCAAGGTTCCGGCAGGAACCCAGTCCGGAAAGAAGATACGGCTCCGCGGCAAGGGCATCGTCTCCATGAAGAACCCCAATGTCCACGGCGATCAGTATGTAACCATTCAGATTCAGGTACCGACCACACTGACAGCCGAGCAGCGGCAGAAGCTGCATGAATATGAAAATGCCATGAAGCAGGGCGGCAGAAGCGCCGCGTAAGATAGAAAGTAAAAGTCAGAGCCTTCAGAGCGGAAACGTTCCGAGGGCTCTTATTTTCAGCGGCGAAACATAGAAATAACTGTCATTTTTAGTTAAAATGTAAACTGGAGAATAAAAATCCGTTGACAATCCATACTTTTTCTTGCAAATCCCATGACGTTATTATACAATTAAAGGCAGTGCCACGACCGGCGTGCAGCCGGGGACTTATGGTGGAGCGTAGGAAAGAAGATTCAGAAAATGTAAAACTCCAGAAAAAAGGAAATTTCTGGTGGAGTTTGCAGGACAGGTTGAAAATATGGATAAGAAAGAAACTATGATCAAAGCCAAAGATTTGGTTTATGAATACAGAAAATACGATGAGGAAGGCCGGGAGCGGGAGCTGATTAAGGCGGTGAACGGCGTGGACTTCGCGATCGAGAAGGGTGATTTTGTAGCGATCCTGGGACACAATGGTTCCGGAAAGTCCACCCTGGCGAAGCATATCAACGCATTGCTTGTACCCAGTGAGGGAACCCTCTGGGTGGACGGCATCGACACTAGGGATGAGGAGCGGGTCTGGGACGTGCGTCAGAGCGCTGGTATGGTGTTCCAGAACCCGGACAATCAGATCATCGGAACCATCGTGGAAGAGGACGTGGGCTTTGGTCCGGAAAATATGGGAGTGCCCACGAAAGAAATCTGGGAGCGGGTGGAGGAGAGCCTGAAGGCAGTGAATATGCTGAAATACCGTCACCATTCTCCGAATAAGCTGTCCGGAGGCCAGAAGCAGCGGGTGGCCATTGCGGGCGTGGTAGCCATGCATCCCAAGTGCATCGTGCTGGATGAGCCTACCGCCATGCTGGACCCCAATGGCCGGAAGGAAGTCATTCGGACAGTCCGGGCGTTGAATCAGGTGGAAGATATTACGGTCATTCTGATTACTCATTATATGGAAGAAGTCATTTACGCGGACAAGGTCATCGTCATGGACGACGGTAAAATCGTCATGACCGGAACGCCGAAGGAGATCTTCTCCCAGGTGGAGACTCTGAAATCTTACCGGCTGGACGTACCCCAGGCCACCCAGCTGGCGTGGGAGCTGAAAAAAGCGGGTCTTGACCTGCCCGACGGAATACTGACAAGAGAGGAACTGGTGGAAGCCTTATGTCACTTAAATTAGAGCATGTACAATATACCTACAGTCCTTCCACAGCCTATGAGATTCATGCGCTGAAGGACGTAAATCTGGAGATCCCGGACGGTCAGTTTATCGGTCTCATCGGCCACACCGGATCGGGAAAATCCACACTGGTACAGCACCTGAACGGTCTGGTAAAGCCCACCTCCGGCCATATTTATTTTAACGGAGAGGACATTTACGCGGAAGGCTACGATATGCGGAAGCTTCGAAGCAAGGTGGGACTGGTATTTCAGTATCCGGAACACCAGCTTTTTGAAGTGGACGTCTTAAGCGACATCTGCTTCGGGCCGAAGAATCAGGGATTATCGAAGGGAGAGGCGGAAGCCCGGGCTAGAGAGGCCATGCGGATGGTAGGCCTTTCGGAAGAATATGAGAAGCAGTCGCCCTTTGAACTGTCCGGCGGTCAGAAGCGCCGGGTGGCCATCGCGGGCGTACTTGCCATGGAACCGGAGGTGCTGATTCTGGACGAACCTACGGCGGGCCTGGATCCAAGGGGCCGGGACGAGATTTTGGACCAGATAAGCTGGCTTCATAAAGAAAAGGGCATTACCATCGTGCTAGTATCCCACAGCATGGAGGACGTGGCCCAATACGTGGAGCGCATCATCGTCATGAATCAGGGCCAGGTGCTGCACGACGGAGTGCCAAGAGAGGTGTTCCGCCACTATAAAGAGCTGGAGAGCGTCGGCCTGGCCGCACCCCAGGTGACCTATATTCTGCATACCCTGAAGGAAAAGGGATTTGGCGTGGACGAGGACGCTACGACCATAGAAGAGGCAAGGGATACGATTCTGAACGTGTTCCGGGATAAGGTAAAAAAACATGATTAGAGATATTACGCTGGGACAGTATTACCCGGCAGATTCCATATTGCACAAATTAGATCCCCGCGTGAAGCTGGTGACAACCATCGTCTTTCTGATAGCCCTTTTTGTGGCCGATGACTGGGTGGGGTATCTGGTGGCAACGGTTTTTCTGGTGGCTGTGATTAAGCTTTCGAAAGTGCCTTTCCATTTTATGGTAAAGGGTCTGAAGGCCATCTTTTTCATCCTGCTGATTACGATGTTTTTCAATCTGTTCCTGACGCCTGGCGACGTGGTGCTGGTGCAGATCTGGAAGCTGAAAATCACAGATAAAGGACTTCACACTGCTATTTTCATGGCCATCCGACTGATTTACCTGATCCTTGGTTCCTCGGTCATGACCCTGACCACCACGCCCAACGACCTGACCGACGGCCTGGAGAAGCTCATGAGTCCCTTGAAGAAGCTGCATGTACCGGTGCATGAGGTGGCTATGATGATGTCCATCGCCCTGCGCTTTATCCCGATTCTGCTGGAAGAGACGGACAAGATCATGAAGGCCCAGATCGCCCGGGGCGCGGATTTTGAAAATGGCAACCTGATTCAGAAAGCGAAGAACCTGGTGCCCCTGCTGGTGCCGCTGTTCATCTCAGCCTTCCGCCGTGCCAACGACCTGGCCATGGCCATGGAGGCCAGATGCTACCGGGGCGGCGAGGGCAGAACAAAAATGAAGCCGCTGGTCTATGCGAAGCGTGATTATTACGCCTATGGCGTGGTGGCACTCTTTATGGCGGCAATTATTGCAGTGAGAGTGGTATTATGAAGCGCGTGATGCTGATTGTGGCCTATGACGGCACGGATTACTGCGGCTGGCAGGTACAGAATAACGGAGATACGATAGAAGGAGAGCTGAACAAGGCTCTTTCTTCTTTATTAAAAGAGGAGATCACGGTTATCGGCGCCAGCCGGACCGATTCCGGGGTCCATGCCCTGGGAAATGTGGCCGTCTTTGATACGGAGGCCCGGATGCCCGCCGAAAAAATGGCCTACGCTCTAAACAGCCGCTTGCCCGAGGATATCCGGGTACAGCGTTCTTTTCAGGTGGCCGATGATTTCCATCCCCGAAAGGCCAGCTGCATCAAAACCTATGAGTATCGGATTCTGAACCGGGAATTCGAACTGCCCGGAGAACGGCTGAACAGCCACTTCTTCCGGAAGAAGCTGGACGTGGCAAAGATGCGGGAGGCCTGCCTGCCGTTTTTGGGAGAACATGATTTTAAAAGCTTCTGCAGCATTCATACCCAGGCGGAAACCACGGTCCGGACGATCTACAGTCTGGATGTGATAAGAGAAGGGGATATGATACGAATCCGGGTGACCGGAAACGGCTTTCTCTACAATATGGTCCGCATTCTTGCAGGTACCCTGATAAATGTGGGCTTCGGAGTTACAGACCCGGCAGAAATTCCCGGCATGATAGAGGCGCGGGATCGTCAGGCGGCGGGACCGACAGCTCCGGCGAAAGGCCTGACTCTGATAAAAATGGAATATCCGGAGCATCCGGAATTTCCGGGACAGAAAAGTTGAAAAAGTGGTTGACACAACCGCGTTTCTATCATATAATAACTCAATGTGACGTAGTGCGAAAATGTCTGAGCCAAAGCCCCGGTAATGACATATTTCCATAGAAGTTTCAATTTATTTTCAGGAGGAAAACCAATGAAAAGTTACATGGCTAGTCCAGCAACAATTGAGAGAAAATGGTATGTAGTTGACGCTACAGGATATACATTAGGACGTTTGGCTTCAGAAGTAGCTAAAGTTCTGAGAGGTAAGAACAAAGCAATCTTTACTCCGCACATCGACACCGGAGATTATGTAATCGTTGTAAATGCAGACAAGATCAAAGTAACCGGCAAGAAGCTGGATCAGAAGATTTACTATCATCACTCTGATTACGTAGGCGGTATGAAAGAGACCACCCTGCGTGAGATGATGAACAAGAAGCCGGAGAAGGTTATCGAGCTCGCTGTAAAGGGCATGCTTCCGAAGGGACCGCTGGGAAGACAGATGTATACAAAGCTTCACGTATACGCTGGTCCGGAGCACAATCATGAGGCTCAGAAGCCGGAAGTGCTTACATTTTAATTGAGAAAAGGTTAAAGGAGGAAATTTACAGTGGCTAAGTCAAAATTCTACGGAACTGGCAGAAGAAAGAAATCCATCGCAAGAGTATACCTGGTACCGGGTACTGGAAATATCACCATCAATAAGAGAAGCATCGACGAGTATCTTGGTCTTGAGACCTTGAAGGTAGTTGTTCGTCAGCCGCTCGTTGCTACAGAGACAGCAGACAAGTTCGACGTTCTGGTAAATGTTCGCGGAGGCGGATATACAGGACAGGCTGGTGCTATCCGTCATGGTATCGCAAGAGCACTGCTTCAGGCAGATCCGGATTACCGTCCGGTCCTGAAGAAGGCTGGTTACCTGACTCGTGACCCGAGAATGAAAGAGCGTAAGAAGTACGGTCTCAAAGCAGCTCGTCGCGCTCCGCAGTTCAGCAAGCGATAATCGACTGCTCAGACTATATCAAAATGGTTCAAAAAGCCCGGAAAATCAAGGTTTTCCGGGCTTTTGCTATATCTAAACGGGCTGATATGGTTTGACCAAATTTGGCAAAACGAGAGCCGATTTCACCCAAGTTTTAGTGGTTAAATATAGGACAACCGGCAAAAATGGGGTCAAAAAACGGCCTTAGTGGTTAAAAAATAGGACAACCAGAGAGCAATTTCGGGGGTATTTTTGAGGGTGATTTGGCACTCTCAGACACCGGATTTTTCGCTGGAGGGTTTGGCATAATCTGACCAAATCTGAACAATTAAATACGATTCTAATGCAGGCACTCAGTAACAAATAACTGGGTGCTTTTTTGTTTCAGAGATTCCGGCATTAGAAAGGGCCGTCACTTTATGATTTTGAAGTGGCGGCTTTTTCTATTTCCAGAAACAACAGCAACAATCAGAAATGAGGTGAAGTCATGAACACACAAATCATCGCCATCGCCAACCAGAAAGGCGGCGTTGGCAAAACAACAACCTGTGCGAACTTGGGAATAGGTCTGGCACAGGCCGGAAAGAAAGTGCTTCTGATCGACGGGGACCCACAAGGAAGCCTGACAATCAGCTTGGGAAATCCGCAACCGGACAAGCTGCCATTTACACTGTCGGATGCAATGGGCAAAATTCTGATGGATCATCCTATACGCCCCGGAGAAGGTATTCTGCATCATGCAGAAGGCGTTGACCTGATGCCTGCGGATATTCAGCTTTCCGGTATGGAGGTTTCTCTGGTAAACGCCATGAGCCGTGAAACAATTTTACGGCAATACCTGGACACACTGAAGGGACAATATTCCCATATCCTGATTGACTGTCAGCCCTCGTTGGGGATGCTTACGGTCAATGCGCTGGCGGCTGCGAACAGGATCATAATTCCCGTGCAGGCAGAGTATCTGCCTGCCAAAGGACTGGAACAGCTTCTATCTACGGTCAGTAAGGTGAAACGGCAGATCAATCCAAAGCTCCAGATTGACGGTATCTTGCTGACGATGGTGGATAACCGCACCAACTTTGCAAAAGAGATTGCTGCTTTGCTGCGGGACACCTATGGAAGTAAAATCAAAGTCTTTGGAACGGAGATTCCACACTCTGTCCGTGCAAAGGAAATCAGCGCAGAGGGAAAAAGTATTTTCGCCCATGACCCTGGCGGCAAGGTGGCAGAGGGGTATCGAAATCTGACGAAGGAGGTGTTGAAACTTGAAAAGCAGCGCGAAAAAAGTAGAGCTGGCATCGGTAGATGATCTGTTTTCTACGGAGGAGAGCCGTGCCGATGCTCAGAGAGAAAAAGTAGTAGAAATCCCGCTGTCGGAACTGCACCCGTTCAAAAGGCATCCATTCAAAGTCAAGGATGACGAAGCAATGATGGAAACCGCAGACAGTATCAAGCAGTATGGTGTGCTGGTTCCAGCAATTGCCCGCCCTGACCCGGAGGGTGGTTATGAACTGGTGGCCGGACACAGACGGCACAGAGCAAGTGAACTGGCAGAAAAAGAGACCATGCCGGTAATTGTCCGTGATCTGGACGATGACGCTGCCACAATTATTATGGTTGACAGCAACCTGCAACGAGAAAGCCTGCTTCCAAGTGAGAGGGCCTTTGCCTATAAAATGAAGTTGGAGGCTATGAAGCACCAGGGAGAGCGAGTGGATTTAACTTGTGCCCAAGTTGGGCACAAGTCCGATGGTAGAAAATCCAGAGATATTTTAGCTGAACAGGTTGGACAGAGTAAGAATCAAATTCAGAGATTTATCCGTCTGACCGAGCTGATTCCCGAACTGCTGGACATGGTGGATGAAAAGAAAATTGCCTTAAATCCTGCTTATGAGCTGTCCTTTCTCAAAAAGGAGGAACAGGTAAACCTGTTGGACGCGATGGACAGCGAACAGGCTACCCCTTCTCTTTCTCAAGCCCAGCGGCTCAAGAAATACAGTCAGGAGGGGCATCTGACCCTCGATATGATGCGTGTCATCATGGGTGAGGAAAAGAAAAGCGATCTGGACCGAGTGACATTTACCTCTGACACCTTGCGGAAGTATTTTCCTAAAAGCTATACGCCCCAGCGGATGCAGGAAACCATCATCAAGCTGCTGGAGGCATGGCAGAAAAAGCGTCAGAGAGATCAGGAACGATGAAAGGAGCCGCCTATGAAAGATATTTCAGCAAGGGAGCTGAAAGGACATAACATTCTTGCCGTGGAACGCTTTGAGGACAGCACCCGATGGATGATTGAGTTTGTTGTTCTCCATCCGTGTAGTGCTTACGGGAGCAGAGGTGATGAAATGCGTCTGTTTCTTGCAGAGGACAGCTATCAGAATGCTCTCCAAGACCAGCAGCGCCGGAAAATCAAAATCAAGCGGTATGCCCGTGTTGTTGAGGGACACATCCTCGACTTTAAGCCGGGAAAGAAACGCACAAGAAAATATAGAGAAAGTTGAACGCCACAATTCTTTGATTTGGGATTGTGGCTTTTTTTATATCCAAAAGTCGGAAGGAGTGAGGTCGATGGCCGTTTTTCGCATTGAACGGACCCGTGATTATACTGTGATGAGCAATCATCATTTACGAAATGCAAACCTGTCGTTAAAAGCCAAGGGGCTGCTTTCCATGATGCTGTCTTTGCCAGAGGACTGGAATTACACCACCCGTGGTCTTGCAAAGATCTGTAAGGAGGGCGTGGATGCCATAGGCGCTGCGTTGCGGGAATTGGAGGCCGCCGGTTATATTGTACGGCACAAGTTGCGTGACCGGCAGGGACGCATCAGCGATACAGAGTATGTCATATACGAGCAGCCACAGCTTAGAAAACCGGATACGGATTCACCAGATACGGAAAACCCGTATATGGATAAACCGGATACGGAAAAGCCCGCAGAATTAAATATAGAGAAATCAAATACTCAAAAACAAAATATTTATGGATCAAGTACCGATTCCATTCCCTTCCGGGATTGTGCGGCAGATTGTCTGCCGGAATGGAAAGGAAGGGATGCGATGTCACTCACAGAGATAGAGAGTTATCGGGAATTGATTCAGGAGAATATCGGGTATGAATACCTGTGTCAGCAGTATGAAACTTATCGGGAGGATTTGGATGAGATTGTGGAGCTGATCGTGGAAACGGTCTGTGCAAAGCGAAAGACCACCCGTATTGCAGGAAGCGATTTTCCGCATGAAATCGTTCGTTCCAGATTCTTGAAGCTGGATAACTCGCACATTGAGTTTGTCATGGACTGTTTACAGAAGAACACCACGGAAATTCGTAACATGAAGCAGTATCTTCTGACCGTTCTGTTTAATGCACCCACCACGATAAGCAATCATTACACCTCACAAGTAAATCACGATCTGTATGGCGGCTGGTAAATGGTCGCTATTTTTATTGCCCGGAAGTGCCGGGAGAAAGGAGTAAGCATGATGTCTGAGGGAAAGACCATAGGGCAGCTGATGGAAGAAATGCGGGTAAAGGCAGGAGCGCAGAATTATCACGGTCATGGATATATGGACCTCCAGCGTTTTGCGGAGAACACCCGGCACATGATTATTTTTGATGTGCTGACGAACGATTCCCCTGTTGGCTGGAAAGGCGAACGAACCCGCCTGTTCTTGTCGGATACTGGTTATGAAAAAGCACTGGATAGTCAGGAAAAGGGGCAGATTAAGATTTTGAGCCACGCAAAGGTACGTCAGGGCAATCTGCACTATGACCGTTCTGACCAGTTACGCTAAGGAGGGTGATATGAAGCGTTATCTTCTGCGGCGGCTGGTGGTTCCGCCTTAGCAAAAAAAGAGATTCCCTGCAAACTTCGTGGAAAGGAGGCGAGAAAATGCAGGAAGAAGTGGAAAACAGAACTTTGACGCTGGTTGTCAGTGGAACAAAGTTTACCGGCAGAATGTTTAAGGCTGCCATAAGCAAGTACATGGCACATCGCAAGGAAAAGAAGCTGGAAAAACAGAGAAGCCGTGATGCGCCGGTTGTTCCGCATGGAAAACAGACTGTGAAGCAGCTTGTCGGGCAGAATCAGGGAATATCCAACATTGAGATCACAGACCCCTCTATCAAGGAGTTTGAGAAAATCGCCCGGAAATATGGTGTGGATTATGCGGTGAAAAAGGACCGCAGCAGTTCTCCGCCAAAGTACCTGATTTTTTTCAAAGGCCGTGATGCAGATGCTCTGACAGCAGCTTTTACAGAGTACACCAACAAAAAGGTCAAAAAGGCAACGAAAACAGAGCGCCCGTCCGTACTGGCAAAACTTAACCAGTTCAAAGAGATGGTTAAAAATGCTGTGGTGGATCGCACCAAGCGAAAGGAGCTGGAACGATGAAAAAGACATTGGACATCAAAAAGCTCATTTTGCTGAATATGCCGTATATCCTGATGGGACTGTTTGCTACCAATTTTGGAGAGGCATGGCGAATGGCACAAGGGGCGGATGCTTCAGAAAAGTTTCTTTCGCTGGTTGCTGTTCTGCCTGGGGCGCTGCAAAGTTTCTGGCCAAGCCTGCATCCATTGGACTTGTTGGTAGGGCTGTGTTGTGGAGGCAGTCTGAGGCTGGCGGTGTATCTTAAAAGCAAGAACGCCAAGAAATATCGACATGGTTTGGAATATGGTTCGGCCCGCTGGAGTGCATAATTTTAAGTGTAAATGACACATACATGGACGCACAGGAGGTTATGCACATGACTGATTATAGCAAAATTACAGCCCTTTACTCCCGCCTTTCCGTGGGCGACGAGGACAGGGACGGCGGCGAGAGCAACAGCATACAGAACCAAAAAATATTTTTGGAGAACTATGCCAGAGGGCAGCACCTAACCAATATCCGGCACTACATCGACGATGACGAAAGCGGCAGGTTTTTTGACCGTTCCGCCTACTCCCGCATGATGGACGATGTGGAAAACGGGAAAATCGGTGTCTGCATTATGAAAGACCTTACCCGCTGGGGGCGCGACTATCTCCAAGTCGGCAACGCGATGGAGATATTCAGACGGAACAATGTGCGCTTTATCGCGGTCAACAACGGCATAGACAGCGAGAAGCCCGACACGCTGGAGTTTGCGCCCTTTATCAACATCATGTCGGAGTGGTACGCAAAGGACATCAGCAAAAAAGTGAAAACAGGCATTAAGACCAAAGGCATGAGCGGAAAGCCGATTGTCACCGAAGCCCCTTACGGCTATGTCAAAGACCCGAACAACAAGGATTTTTGGATAATCGACGAGGAAGCCGCCGCGGTTGTCCGTTTGATTTTTCGTCTGTTTATCGGTGGGAAGAACCGCAACCAAATCGCCGTGCATCTGAAAAACGAGCAAATCCCTACCCCCACTTTCTATATGAAAGACCGGGGGCGGGGAACTTGTAAAAATAAGACGCTCAACGAGGATAACCGCTGCAAGTGGAACAAAGCCACCTTGACCAATATCCTCACACGGCAGGAGTATTGCGGCGATGTAGTCAACTTCAAGACTACAAAGCATTTCCGGGATAAACATAACCACTATGTAGACCGGAGCCAGTGGCACATCACAGAAAATGTGCATGAGCCGATTATCAGCCGCAGCGATTTTGAAACCGTACAGCGGATTTTGGAAAACGCATCCGTCAGACGCCCCAACGGGGACGGGGAAATCCACCCTCTGTCCGGCTTGCTTTTCTGTAAGGACTGCGGTGCAAAAATGCACATTCGTATTGATTACCGGAACGGCGGCAAGCGCCATGTTGCCTATTGCAGCGAGTACCACAAGGGGAAAGCCAAGAACCCCAAATGCCATTCCCCGCACATCATGGACGCGGACTTGCTCATGCAGACCATCGCGGAAGTGCTGAAGAAAATCGAGGACTATTCCATCAGCAACCGGGCGGAGTTTGAAGTCTTAGTGAAAAAGAACCTTGCCATGCAGCAGACCGACCAGAGCAAAAAGCAGCAGAAGCGTATTCCGCAAATCACGACGCGCCTTGAACAGATTGACAAGGTGCTGAATAAGCTCTACGAGGACAACGCCCTCGGCACGATTCCGCAAGACCGTTATGAGCAGATGTCGCAGAAGTATTCGGAAGAATACTATGCGCTGAAAGCGGAGCTTGCCACGCTCCAAGAGCAGCTGTCCGCTTATGAGAACGCGGGAGGACGGGCGCAGAAGTTTTTGAAGCTGACGGAACGCCATGCTGCCTTTACCGACCTGACACCCGCCATTCTCAACGAGTTTATCAGCCGGATTGAAGTGCATGAGCGCGACCAGAAAAGGGCGAGATACGCAATCCAGCACATCAGCATATATTTCAATTATATCGGCAAGTTTGAGAACGAAGTGACACAGCTTGCAGAGCCGACCGAGCAGGAAATCCGGCAAATGCGGGAGGAAATCGAAGAAGCCAAAAAGGAAAAGAGCCGCGCCTACCACCGGCAGTATTCAAGGGAGTACCGGGCGCGAAACCTTGAAAAGCAGCGGGAGTATGACCGCATGAAAGCGCGGGAATACCGGGCAAGGAGAAAGGCGCAGGCAGCCGCCGCACAGCCCACACAGTAAAACAGAATAACCGTCAACCAAGAGGGATTTTCCGAGTTACGGGAAATCCCTCTTTTGCACCCGGAGAAAGGAGCCGCCTATGGCAGAACAGACCCCCGACAATATCATCACGACCCAGAGGAACGGGCAGACCATTGTTGCGGAGTTATTTTTCAATCACAGCAGCACAGAAACATTCCGCGACAAGCTGCTCAAACTGGTGCTTGCCGACAGTACGCGTTTATCCGCGTCTGACGGTCAAGAGCCGGAAAAAACAGAAATCTTGCGATAACAGCCGCCCCGACGAACCATTCCCTGTCCGGGCGGTTTCTATTTGAAAATCCTCATTTTCCCCAAGTCAAGAGCCGGGAAAAACACCCGAAAAATGCCCCTATTGCGTAACAGGGGCGCAGAAAGGAGAGTTTATGAGAACAGGGCTTACGAAGCAGGAAAAGACCACCGATATTTGGTTTGACGAGAAAGACCCGCTGATCCATATCCGCACCCACAACACCGACCTAAAGAAACGGATGCTTGCATACAGCCGCCGCTACCCGGAGAACTGCAAGCAGACCGACACCGACCCGGAAACGGGCTGCATGGAGTTTGACATTGAGAAAGGCCGTTTCTCTTTCCGTCTGACCGCCCCATACAGCGAGGAACGGCGGGAAGCAGCGCGGCAATATGCCAGAGAAAACAGCACTACAAACTTGTTGAAATAATGTGGATTTGTTCATGTTCTTGTGCTATACTTTTCTCAAAGGCACAGAATGGCAGATATAAATTCGTGGGAGAAAAAATATGAAGAAGCATAGAAAATGTAAAAAGATAATAATAGCTTTTGTAACAGTGTTGTTTATAGCATTTGTTGCAGTAATTGGGCTACACAAAACAGGGATTTATCGTTTTGATTTCTTAAAGGACATCTATAAAAAAATTGATTTTCAACTAAGTACGAATGAGCTTAACATTCCGCAGGACGCTCTTTCATTTTCTGTTTATGATATTGAGCAAGAAGAATATTTATTTTACGAGGGTGATAGCCAGTTGCCCACTGTCGCAAGTTTGGCAAAACTATTTGCCATTGATTATGCTTTGGGAAAAGTAGATTTGGAAGATATTGTTGAAGTAAATCAAGAGGTATTAGAACTTGTTCCGGCGGGTTCATCTTTAGCAAATCTGTATGCTGGGGAATACACAGTTAAACAAATCATGGAGGCTATGCTTGTTCCTTCCGGAAATGACGCAGCCTATGTGTTGGCATATCATATCGCTAAAAACGAATTAGGCGAAGGTTATACAGCAACGGAATATATAGATTATTTCATGACAGAACTTAGTGAGTATTTAATCGAAGCAGGCTATTCCAAAACAAATTTATATAATGACCCAAGTGGCGCGTCTATGCAAGCTGACTCTCATTTAGATGACATTAACCGCGTAGCGTTGAAGCTCCTTAACTACGATTTTGTTAAAGAATGTATTGGAAAAAGCGAATTTTCAATTCAAACTCCGCAAGGTGAATTTACATGGAAAAATACAAATGAATTTTTAGATGAAAATTCACCGTACTATAATGCAAATGTTAAAGGAATGAAAACAGGAACAATGGCATCTTCCTATAACATTGTTGTTCTGTATGAAAAAGATGGAAAAGCATATTTAATTACCTGTTTAGCGGCACACTCAAATGAGGGGAGATATAAAGCGGTACAGTCTGCTATCAACACGATTATTGAATAATGATGATGAAATATCCCGTTTAAGTAAAGTGTCAAAACAATAAGGGTAAGATAAAACAGCACACAATAAAACTTAATACCCACCCAAAAGGGCAGCCGAGAAATCGACTGTCCTTTTTCTATGCCGACAGGCAGAAAGGAGCGGCCACCCATGACGAAACCGAGAGAGAAAACCCGTGAGGAGCTGCAAGCCGAGATTGAGGACGGGAAGAAGAAAATCCGGCAGTTTGAGAACCGGGAAAAGATGTTGCGTCAGAAGCTATCCAAAGAAGAACGCAGAACGCGCAGCCACCGCCTTATCGTCCGGGGCGCAGTCTTTGAAAGCATTGTGCCGGAAGCAAAGAACATGACCGACGAGGAAGCCGCAGCACTTCTCCGGCTTGCCTTGACGAGTGAACCAGCGCGGGAATATCTGAAAAAACGAGCCGGGGGAACGACAAGCTGAAAATCCCTTAGGAACTAAGGGCGCACTTATACACCCTTGCGGGCGTGTGCGCTCTGCCGAGGGCTTATCTCCGCACAGGGAACTTTCCCCGCGCTACGATATGGCGGCTTTGCCGCAACAAGGGGCTGCACCCCTTGCGCCGCTTTGCGGCTATCCCTGCACACCCACAAAAACAGTACACCCGCCGTTGGCGTCTGTACCATTTTTGCGGGTTTTATTATCCTATCCGGGAGGTGATACCCATAGCCATTTACCATTGGAACATCGGCATTGTGAGCCGAGGAAAAGGCAAATCAGCCGTTGCCGCAGCCGCCTACCGAAGCGGTGAAAAGCTGACAAACGAATGGGACGGAATGACCCATGACTACACCCGCAAAGGCGGCGTTGTCCATACAGAGATCATGCTGCCGCCCCACGCGCCACCCTCATTCTCTGACCGTTCAACCTTGTGGAACAGCGTGGAGCTTTACGAGAAAGCCGGGAACGCCCAGCTTGCGCGTGAGATTGACGCAGCGCTCCCCATAGAATTATCCAGAGAGGAACAGATCCGGCTTGTCCGGGAATACTGTTCCTCTCAATTTGTTTCCAGAGGAATGTGCGTTGATTATGCCATTCACGACACCGACAAAGGCAATCCCCATTGTCATATCATGCTTACCATGCGCCCCCTTGACGAGCGCGGCGCATGGGCGGCGAAGTCCAAAAAGGAATATGACCTTGACGAAAACGGCGAGCGTATCCGCTTGCCAAGTGGCAGATACAAAACCCACAAGGTTGACCTTACAGGCTGGAACGACAAGGACAACACCCTCTTGTGGCGCAAGGCATGGGCTGACTTTACCAACGACTTTTTGGAGAGGAACGGAAGCCCGGAGCGTATCGACCACCGCAGCAACGCCGAGCGCGGCATTGACGAGATACCCACCGTCCACATGGGCGTGGCGGCTTGCCAGATGGAGAAGAAAGGTATCGCCACCGAGAAAGGCGCACTGAACCGCAGTATTCAAAAGACAAACCGCCTTATCCGGGAAATCCGGGCGCAGATTGAGAAACTCAAAGAATGGATTGCCGACCTGTTCAAAGTGTGGGAAACCGCCCCGAAGCAGCCGCCGCAAGCTCCCAACCTTGCAAATCTGTTGATGAAGTATTTGAGCGTTCAGAGAGAAAAGAGCCGGAAGTATTCGCAGCGTTGGCAACAACAGCACACAGCCGATGAACTGAAAACCATAGCGGCAGCGGTCAACTATCTCTCCGAGCATGGCATCTCTAATCTTGACGAGCTGGACGCTTCTCTTTCCTCTGTCAGTGATAGAGCCTATTCAATCCGGGCAGGAATGAAAACCGCCGAGGAACGCATGAAGAAGCTACAAAAGCTAATTGAATACGGGAAGAACTACACAGAGTACAAGCCCATTCACGATGAACTGAAAAAGCTGCAAAACGGCTGGACAAACAAGCGCGACAAGTACGAGGAAGCCCACCGCGCCGAGCTGACCCTATGGAACGCAGCAAGTCGCTATCTCCATGCAAATCTGCCGAAAGGAACAAAGACCTTGCCTATTGCGGAATGGGAACAGGAATATGCTGACCTCAAAACACAGAGGGACAGCGATTATACCAAACTGAAAGATACCCGCACCAATGTTTCAGAGCTTCAAAAAATCCGCAAATGCGTGGATATTGCACTCCGCGCCGACCAACCGGAGCAGACGCAGAGCCGCACCAAGCGGCATGAACAGGAGCGATAAGAAAAAGGACGGGCAAGCGGTTTTGCCTGTCCGTCCTAAACACTTTCCGATAAACTGGAATTGGGTTAGTTAATCGGTGGAGCAGAAGGATTGCTTACCTTGTAGTAGCTCCCACCAATGATAATATATGCTTCGCTACCTCTATCTTCGTAGGTAAAAGCACTTTCACCTTTCACATAGAATTCATAACTTTCCGAGCCTTCTACTGCTTCTGGCTCATCGCAAGCAGTCAGCTTCAAATCATAGAACCAGTTAATAACAGGGGTTGTAGATAAATCATTGGAGTCATATTCCTCTGAACCAATTTCAAATGCAGTTTCTTCTCCTTGTGAGTAGAAAGACACTGTAATCATTGTTGTAGGTTCGGGGAAAGAATACACTTCTGAAGCACTAACAGCCTTTTGATTGCAACCGACCAAACCTAACACACAAACTAATGCTAAGACAAGTGTTATCAACTTCTTCATACAATCACACTCCTTTGTCAAATTCAAGTTTGTTGACTTTATTTTACTTCAAAACTATGAACAATTCAACCACAGAAAGAGAGGTATTAACCATGTATTACACCCAAGAACAGATAGACCGCGCCAACCAAGCCGACCTTGTTTCTTTCCTGCAATCACAGGGCGAGCAGCTTACCCGTGCCGGAAATGAATACCGCTGGAAGCGGCACGACAGCCTGACCGTCCGGGGAAACAAATGGTACAGGCACAGCCAGAGTAAGGGCGGTGCACCCATTGATTTTGTCATGGAGTTTTTCGGCAAGAGCTTCACCGAAGCCGTTGAACTGCTGACAGGCGAAAAAGGAGCCGCCCCGCCGCCGGACAGACCAAGCCCCACACCCTTTTCTGATTTCCGACTGCCACCCCGCAGCCCCGACAACTGCATAGCAAGGAATTACCTCACAGCAGCCCGCCGCATTGATGAAGATGTGTCGGGCTATTTCTTTGCCACCGGGGATATTTACGAGGAAGCCGCCCACCACAACGCCGTATTTGTGGGGCGTGACAAGGACGGAGTACCACGCTACGCCCACCAGCGCAGCACAGCCGGGAACTTACGGCTTGATGTGAAAGGAAGCGACAAAGCCTTTAACTTCTGCTATCGGGGCGAGGGCGAAAGATTGTTTGTCTTTGAAGCCCCTATTGACCTCTTATCTTTTCTCTGTCTATTCAAAAAAGACTGGCAGAAGCAAAGCTATCTTGCGCTGGGTGGCGTGGGAGATAAAGCCCTTATGTGCTTTCTCTCTGACCGCCCGAACATCAAGACCGTATATCTCTGCCTTGACAGCGACAAAGCCGGAAACGACGCTTGCAGCCGCCTTGTGAAGCTCATGCCGGAGGGCTACACCGTCCACCGGCTTATCCCTCTTTTCAAGGACTGGAACGAGGTATTGCAGCACCGGGCGGAAATCACAGACGGGAAGTATTTGCGGGAAGCAGTCTACGGCTTGAAAGAGCCACCGCAGGAAGAAACCGTTGAGATTATCCGCATGAGCGAGGTGGACACACAGACCGTCGAATGGCTATGGGAGCCGTATATCCCCTTTGGGAAAGTAACCATTGTGCAGGGCAACCCCGGCGAGGGCAAGACCACCTTTGCCCTACGCCTTGCCGCAGCCTGTACCACTGGCGGGACGCTTCCGGGCATGAAGCCCATACAGCCGTTTCAAGTGATTTATCAGACCGCCGAGGACGGTTTGGGAGATACCGTCAAGCCACGCTTGATAGAAGCCGAAGCAGACCTTGACCGGGTACTTGTCATTGACGAAGCCAAGCAGGAACTTACCCTATCGGACGAGCGTATCGAGAAAGCCATTGTGCAGACCGGGGCGCGGCTGATTATCCTTGACCCCATACAGGCGTACATGGGCGAAAAAACCGACATGAACCGGGCGAACGAAGTGCGCCCCATGTTCCGCCGCCTTGCCGATGTTGCCGAGCGTACCGGGTGCGCCGTTATCCTTATCGGACATCTCAACAAAGCTGCCGGAGGGCAGAGCGCATACCGGGGCTTAGGTTCTATCGACTTCCGCGCCGCAGCAAGGAGCGTCCTGCTGATCGGGCGCGTGAAGCGAGAACCGAATGTGCGGGTAATCGTCCATGACAAATCTTCCCTTGCGCCGGAGGGCAAGCCCATAGCCTTTTGCCTTGACCCGGAAACAGGCTTTTCGTGGATAGGCGAATACGACATCACCGCCGACGAGCTGCTGTCCGGTGCGGGCGGCAACAACGCCACCAAAACCGAACAGGCTGAAAGGCTGATACTTGACCTGCTTGCAGACGGGAAAGAACTTGCCAGCGAGGACATTGTAAAAGCCGCAGCCGAAGCCGGAATATCCGAAAGGACGGTACAGAACGCCAAGCGCAACATGGGCGGCATTTTAGGCGCAAGGCGTGTCGGCGGTCAATGGTACAACTTCATCAAGAAGAAGCAGCCACCCGAACCCGCAAGCTGAAAGTGCAAAACGCAGACCCTTTGCACTTTGCACTTTCGCACTTTCACGATAATTTGCGTCAATAACTCAAAAAAGCACTTGACAAAACGCTTCATGGGGAACCCGTGAGGATATTGCACCTTACGTTGATCCTGTATTTCAGAACAATGTGATTCTGACGAAAACGGAGAGCCTGACCATGAACAGCCGCCCCAAGGACCCCAAGACTGCCAGAAACAAAAATGTACTGGTGATTGGCGGCTCCGGTTCCGGTAAGACCCGATTCTGGCTGAAACCCAACCTGATGCAGATGCACAGCTCCTATGTTGTGACGGACCCGAAAGGAACAATTCTGGTGGAGTGCGGAAAAATGCTCCAAAGGGGTGCGCCCAAGCTGGGGAAGGACGGAAAGCCCATGAAGGATAAGCACGGCAAGGTCATTTATGAGCCGTACCGAATCAAGGTCCTAAATACCATCAACTTCAAGAAGTCCATGCACTATAACCCCTTTGCATACATCCACTCGGAAAAGGATATTTTGAAGCTGGTGACAACGCTGATTGCCAATACCAAAGGCGAGGGAAAGGCCGGAGATGATTTCTGGGTCAAGGCGGAAACATTGCTGTATTGCGCGTTGATCGGATATATCCACTATGAAGCTCCGGTGGAGGAGCAAAACTTCTCCACCCTCATCGAGTTCATCAACGCCATGGAAGTCCGGGAGGATGACGAGGAGTTCAAAAATCCCGTAGACCTGATGTTTGATGCACTGGAATCGGAAAAGCCAAACCACTTCGCAGTGCGGCAGTATAAGAAATATAAGCTGGCAGCCGGTGTTGTATGCTCTAAAAGACTTCTTAATCAAGCGGTTGGGAAGTCTCTTAGAACACACAACCTAAAACCGAAGAAAGGAGCGCAAGTTATGAGAAAAAATGAGAAAATCACAGCTCTGTACGAACGACTGAGCCGTGATGACTTTGGCAAAGATGATGACCAACAGCGTGAGAGCAATTCCATATCCAATCAAAAGGCAATGTTGGAGGAGTTCGCCGCACGGCAGGGCTTTACAAACATTGTCCATTTCACGGACGATGGCATTAGTGGTACTTGCTTTGACCGTCCCGGATTTTTAGCAATGATGAAAGAAGTGGAAGCCGGGAATGTGGAGTATTTGTGCATCAAGGACATGAGCCGCATGGGTCGTGACTATCTGAAAGTCGGTCAGATTATGGAAATCCTGCGTCAGCGTGGCGTTCGCCTTATCGCCATCAATGACGGCGTGGACAGTGCCAGAGGGGACGATGATTTTACCCCTTTCCGCAACATTATGAACGAGTATTACGCCAGAGACACCAGCCGTAAAATCCGTTCCACTTTCCAGTCCAAAGGCAAGTCCGGCAAGCACCTCACAGGCACGGTCATTTACGGCTATCTTTGGAACGAAGCCAGAGACCAATGGTTGGTTGACCCCGAAGCCGCCGAGGTGGTCAAGCGCATCTTTGCCATGACGATTGACGGCTACGGTCCGTATCAGATCGCCAGCAAGCTGAAAGAAGAAAAAGTCCTCATTCCGTCCGCTTACCTTGCCCGGCACGGCGAGGGCGTGAACAAAAATAAGACCTTCAAAGATGTGTACGGCTGGGGTTCTTCCACCATCTGCAACATTCTTGAAAAGCGTGAATATCTGGGACACACCATCAACTTCAAGACCCGAAAGCACTTCAAGGACAAGAAAAGCCATTATGTCCCGGAGGACGAATGGACAATTTTCGAGAATACCCATGAAGCTATCATTGACCAGCAGACCTTTGACCTTGTGCAGAAAATCCGTGGGAATGTCAGACGCTACCCGGACGGCTGGGGCGAAGCAGCTCCCCTCACAGGCTTGCTTTATTGTGCCGATTGCGGCGGCAAGATGTATGTCCACCGTACCAACAACGGCAAGCGTATTTCTCAATATACCTGTTCCCAATACAGCAAAGTCCCAGTTGGAAAGCTCTGCACGACACAGCACCGTATCAATGAAGATGTGGTACTGTCCCTTGTTTCCGAAATGCTCAAAGCTATTGCCGAGTATGCGAAGCATGACAGAGCCGAGTTTGTCCGAGTGGTGCAGGAAGCGCAGTCCAGCCAGCAGACGGCAGAGGTCAAGAAACAGCGGATACGCCTTGCCACCGCAAAGCAGAGAGTTTCCGAGCTGGAAGTCCTGCTCTGCAAAATCTATGAGGACAACATTTTAGGAAAGCTGTCTGACAGCAGATATGCCACTCTGGACGCTCAATATGAAAAGGAGCAGACCGAGCTTACCGCTGAAATCTCTGTTCTGGAAAAGGCTATCAAGAGCTACGAGAAGCACGAAAAGGACGCTGACCGTTTTATCGCTCTGATTGACAAGTATGAGAACTTCGACAAGCTGACGATTGCCATGCTCAATGAGTTTATTGAGAAAATCCTTGTGCATGAGCGTGACCGCAAGGGCAGTA
This sequence comes from Clostridiaceae bacterium, assembly GCA_902362725.1. GTDB lineage: Bacteria > Bacillota > Clostridia > Lachnospirales > Lachnospiraceae > Laedolimicola > Laedolimicola ammoniilytica. The sequence continues at coordinate 50,847 of CABIXM010000024.1, forward strand.
TTCAGACCACACAGGAGGTCGAGATTTACTTCAATTTCGTGGGTCGTTTCGTTCCCCCTGCGTTTGGCGAAGTGGAGCTTACCCCGGAGGAATTAGAGGAAATCCGCAAGCGTGAGGAACGCAAGGACAGGCTCCACCAGAACTACTTGAAGCGGAAAGCCAGCGGAGCACAGAAGCGATACGAGGACAAAATCAAAAAGCGGAAAAAGGCAGAAATCGAAGCCAAGAAAGCCGCCATTCGTGCGGAGGACATTGCAAAGGGCGTGTTCGTCCCTGTCAGCAGTTTACCGCAGAGAGAGCCGATGAAAGGAGTACAAACAGCATGAATATCACTTACACACAGAACGGCGATTATCTTATCCCAAACATCATTATCCGCAAGACCAAGCCCCTCGGACACTACGGCAGACTTCGCAAGGCGTATCTGGAAATGCACCGTCCGATACTGTTCAATGAGCTGGTGCTATCCGACAAGCTCTTTGAGCATTGCGCCGAGATTGACGAAACAGCACGAAACCGCATGGAGCTGATCGTGCGGTCACTGGCAGAGCAAAACGGCGTGACCGAGCAACTGAAAGCCGAAAACCAAATGGAATGGGTGCGGCAGATGAACGCTTGCAAGGCACAGGCAGAGGAGATTGTGAAAGTGGAATTGATTTATGATTGAGCGAGGAAGTCCGGGCAGAAAACTGTTCGGACTTTTCTCATGTAGTCCAAAGTTGCGGTAGAATTGTTCACGAGTTTTATGGTACAATTTATGCGAATAAAGAAAACGGAAAATTAGAATCTAACAAGAGAATGTGGTTGTATGAAAAAATCCATATTAGTATTTTGGGCAATCGTGTGTCTGTTACCTATTCAAAGGAGGTTTAAGAATTTTAAATGAAACATATAAGAAATATATTGCTGTTGATTACGATTATTTTTGCTTTTGTTATGCAAGCTGAAGTATATCAAAATATGCTCTGGAACTTTAATGGTGCTTATTATTTATCGTCCAGATACACAACTACTAATGACGATATGGATTCATTTTTAGCCAATGCAGAAGATACAGCTGAGAAGCATGGTGTTCATATTTTTTCGACTTTTAATCAGAGAGTTTCTAATTATCAGACAAGACTTTATATTTATGGTGATGATACCGTTGTTCGGGATAGTCTTAAAAGCACAATGGATATTGAGGAAAAAACATATACGGCTTTGATAGGCGGAATCACCGTAATAGAATTTGAAGATTTTAGAGAAGCAAAAAACACAGGCAATGGACAGGAAATAATGGTCAGCTATATCGGTGACGATGATGACATTATTGCCACATATCAAGATTTGGCAAAAGAATATTCTATATCGCAGCCAGAGTTTTGGCAATCAACCGAAACTGATATGATGTTCATTGTTTGGGGCCTGGTTGCCATATTGATGATTGTACTTAATATGATTGAGGTGATACGCAGACAAAAGGAAGTAGTTGTACGAGCTTCTCTGGGCGAAAATGCTGCTGTGATTGCTCTAAAAGCTGTAGTGGCTGATATGATTTCATATGCTGCATTATTCGTCTTAGCAAAGTTGCTTGTTTCTCAATTTATATCGGGAGCGTATGAAGATCATCTCATTTTGGCAGTGTATTGTGCCGGAGCAGTTCTTTCCGTAATTCCTTATGCTGCTTTTGTCCGCTTTGATGTAAAAAAAGCCTTTGCCAATGCTTCAGATAAAAAAGGTATGTTTTATCTTCTGAACGGTCTTAAAGTATTTGCTACTGCTATGACGATTTTTACAATAACTACAAATCTCAGTAGCATTCAAGGTAATTTACTTACAAACACTACTCTTTTAGAAAATCATTATAATGATTACTATTTTGGAGTTATGCAGATTGAACCTCCTTTTGAAGAAAATGAGGAGGAATCCAAAGAGAGCGAATTTTGGAATGACCTTTACGAAAATGAATACAACACGATAAATCCGGTGGTCTGCATAGGCAGCCGGATAAGCGATACGGATAATTATATTTTTGTAAATCATAATGCCAGAGATATGCTGCAAGGGTTTTCTGATATGCTTACTGAAGATGATGAAAAAGAGGATATCGTGGTCTTCGTGCCAAAGGGAAAAAATGCGGAATCATACAAAGATATCGCAAAAGAGGAAATTGGCTCTCTTACCCAAAATGCAGAAGAACTGCGTGTTGTTTATAAAGAATATTCTGGCAGAGAACAATTTTATTATCTCAATTCGAACAGAGAAGAGGCTATTGACGGATTGTCAAGAGTAACAAATCCGATTGTGATTTATCAGGCAAATGAGGCTGTTGCTTTAAATGGAAGTTATATCGAAACAGGAACATATAATGGTGAGGTAATCTACGGATGCGATGAAAGCACAATTCGCAGTGTTGCGAAAAAATATTCAGAACAGCTTGGTTCACACTATTTTATGCTGACGAATGTCGGGGAGGATTACATTTATAGTCATAGTTTCCTCGTGAAACTGATTGGCTTTATAAGCTCTCTTTGCGTATTAGTATTGCTGTTAGATATCGCTATCATCATATCTGAAGTGAAAATGGAATTTAGACTTAATGCGATGGAAATCTCCCTCAAAAAGGTTTTGGGCTATCGCTTTTATGAAAGGCACAAAAGATTTATTTCCGTTAATCTCTTAGAAAATATAGCCGTTGTGATATTGATTTGCATTGTTTCGCTTTTTATATCTAACGCAAGTGTCGGGATTGCTTTACTGGTTGGAGCATTGCTCACCATTATTGAAATGGCAATCATTTTCACAAATGTTATGTGGGTTGAAAAAACAAATATCTCAAAGTCCTTGAAAGGTGGATGTTTATGATTATAATTCGTGGCTTAAATAAAGCATTTGGAGAGAAAATAATTTTCTCCAACTTTAATTTGGAAATTCCGGATGGAAGTTTTGTAGTAATCAGCGGGGATAGCGGCAGTGGAAAAAGCACTTTGCTCAATATGATTGGTGGTATCGAAAAGCCGGATAGCGGCAGTATCATAATCGAAGGGCTGAATATTACCCGGCTTAAAAATAAAAACAGTTTTTTTGCGGATACAGTGGGGTTTCTTTTTCAGAATTTTGCACTGCTTGAAAATAAGACAGTTAAAGAAAATTTAAGTTTGATTAAAAAATCAAGCCGAACTAAAGTATCACTTAAAGAAGCTCTTAATCGTGTGGGGTTATCAAAGGAAGTTAACAAAAAAGTTTATCAGCTTTCCGGTGGTGAACAACAGAGAGTTGCTTTAGCTCGTCTTATGATGAAAAAATGTTCTGTTGTTTTGGCAGATGAACCTACTGGCTCACTTGACAAGAAAAATAGAGATATTGTTATGAGGTTATTGCACGAACTCAATGAAGAAGGTAAAACGGTTATCATTGTTACCCACGATCAGGGTATTATTGAAGATGAACCTTATGTTGTGAAAATCTGAGAGTACCTCTTAGAAATGTCTTGATCTACATTTTATGTAATTTGGGTCAGAAGAAAATCCCTTTAGGAACTAAAGGGCGCACTTCTATACTCTCCTATCGGGAGTATGTGCGTCCTGCGGAGCTTCATTCCCGGTCAGCAGAGAAAAACTGCTTGACCGAAAATGTTTCGTCACTTCGTTCCGTCAAGGGAGCTACACTCCCTTGCGACGCTTGTGCGTCTATCCCTTGTGGACTTGCCGTCCGCAAACAGCATGAAATGCTGTTCGCCGCCAGCAAGTTTGGAAAAATAAATACCGAAAATCAGACCGTTGACTGGTCGCAATGTGCGAAAAGTTGACGGTCTTTTTTTACTTTATAGGAAAGACCGCCTCCGGCGCTCTCTTGAACGAAAAAGGCCCGCGCGGAGGCGGGCATGAAAACGGGACGG
>CABIXM010000025.1 GCA_902362725.1 Clostridiaceae bacterium
TTTTTAGAGTCAACTCCCAAAACTCTAATCAATAGTTTACATGCAACAGCCAGAAATTTCGATACACCCTCTTATTGGACGCTTACGTTAAACTCTTTATTCCGGCATTACCCAAGTCCAGTAAATTGTTCCATCTTCTGCTTTTTCTTTATCTGATGTTATACCCAGCTTTTTCTTTGCCGATAAAAGAGTATTTCTCTTAATGCTCCTCTTTGCAGCTTCCATCATTATTTCATGGGTTCGTGCTTCGGTATTGTAATCGGCATACAGCCCTCCTTTCTGGTGTCCGAAATAGCAACAGTGCATTTTCTATATTTTCCGCTTTCACTACCTGAATCTTTTTCCTGTCCTGAACTAGACTAAAAAAATCGAGCACTGCCTGAAATCCTTTATCGTTGCTGATAATCGCAATCTGTTCTTCTCCCCTCTCACTTACTATCCCGCACTCTGTCGCAATATAAAAAGTATGCTTTATTGCCCGTACTTTTCATTGTAACGTTGATTTTTTGTATGGAATTTCTGATTCCATGAACGATGATTATATCATCATTTCCCGAAATGACTCTCCGGCACTGTATACGCTTACCCATGAGATGGATAAAAACAGTGTTATGAAAAAACGCATCCTAGCTTACGCTGAAAAATTAATCGAAAACAAATCCACAGAAATCGAATAATATAACTTCGCTTTCTGCAAAAAATATAGCGGTAAGCTGATATTTACTGTACCAGCTTACCGCTATTTCTATCTTTTTATAATGCTTTTTCTATCCTCTCCAGCGCCTCCTGAAGCGTGCTTCTCTGACACGCCGCATTCATTCTCTGGAAGCCCTCGCCGGATGTGCCGAAGATACGTCCACTGTCCAGCCACAGACCGGCTTTATGAATAATCAGATCCTCCAGCTCGTCCGCACTGAGTCCCAGCTTTCGGAAATCCAGCCAGAACAGATAAGTCCCTTCCGGCAGATTCATTCTGACATCCGGAATGCGTTCATCGATAAAGTTCTTCGCGTAACATATATTTTCCCAGACATATTTTTTCATGGCCTCATACCATTCGTCGCCGTGATTATAGGCTGCCTGTGTCGCCGCGATTCCAAAGGTATTGGGTTCGTCCAGGCCGGACACCTGATACTGTCGGATAAAAGCTTTCCGGATTTTCTCATTGGGAATGAAAATATTCGACTGCTGCAGCCCGGCCAGATTGAAGGTTTTGCTGGGGGCCGTCGCCGTCATCGTAAACTCCCGAAAAGCAGAATCCACCTCCTGGAACACGTGGTGCTCCCCGCTCCAGATAAAATCGAAATGAATCTCATCGCTGAACACCAACACCTGATGTTCCCGGCAAATGGTTCCAATGCGCAGTAGCTCTTCCTTCGTCCACACCCGGCCCACCGGATTGTGCGGGTTACACAGGATGAAAAGTTTCACCTGATTCTCCACGATTTTCTGCTCAAAATCCTGAAAATCAATGGTATAGCTTCCATCTTCTCCACACACCAGATCGGAGCTGACCCGTTTTCTTCCGTTTTGCAGAATAATATTACTGAAAGGATAATAAACCGGCTGGTTAATCAGCACGGCATCGCCCGGCTCCGTCACTGCCCGAATGGCATTTGCGATAGCCACGCACACGCCCGGCGTCTTCACATGCCATTCCGGCCGGACTTCCCAGTTGTGGTGCCGTTTCATCCAGCCTGCCACCGCCTCAAAGAAGCCATCGCCGGACTGGGTATTCGTATAGCCGTAGATATTATAGTGCGCCAGCTTGGCAAGCGCGTCCTCCACATAAGAGGTGGTTCGAAAATCCATATCTGCCACCCACAGAGGCAGCACGTCCTGGGGATATCCCCGTTTCACTGCAAAATCATATTTCAGGCATTTTGTGCCCTTTCGATTTATTTTTTCATCAAAATTCAGATTTCTTTCCGACATATTTTTTATCCTTTACTTTCCCGCATTTTCAAACGCCTGTCTCAGATCCGCTATGATATCGTCCGGATTCTCGATTCCCACGGATAACCGAAGCAAGGTATCGGTAATTCCCAGTTTTTCCCTCTGCTCTTCCGGCACATCCGGATGAGTCTGCACCGCCGGATAGGTCAGCAGGCTTTCCGTGCCGCCCAGACTTTCCGCGAAAGTAATCAGACGGATATTTTTCAGAATCGCCACCGCCTTTTCCGGTGTCGTTACCGTAAAGGAAATCATGCCGCTTCCCGCATAATACACACGGGAAACCATATTCTGCTCCCGCAGCCACTGGCTGACGGCCTCTGCGTTGCTCTTATGCCGCTCCATGCGAAGAGCCAGCGTCTTCAGGCCCCGCAGGCAGAGCCAGCTTTCAAAGGGGCCCAGGGTTGCGCCTGTGGTTTTCGACAAAAGCCGGAACCGATCGGCCAGTTCCGCATTGCCACTGCACAGAAATCCGCAGACCGTGTCATTATGTCCGGCAAGGTATTTCGTACCGGAATGCACCACGATGTCCGCGCCCTCTTTCAGTGGATTTTGAAAATAAGGCGTCATAAAGGTATTGTCCACGATCGTCAGGGCGCCCGCCTGATGCGCGAGCTCTGCCACCGCCCCAATGTCCGTGATCCGCATCATCGGATTCGTCGGCGTCTCGAAATAAATTGCCTTCGTATTTTTCTTCAACGCCGCTTTCAGCAGAGCCGGATCCGTGGTATCCGCAAATTCCACCTCGTAGCCATTTTTCCGGCAGACCTGCTCGATGAGTCTTACCGCGCCCCCGTACAGATCTTCCCCGCAGATGATATGGTCTCCCGGTTGAAAATACTCAAACGCCGTGGAAATCGCTGCCATTCCGGACGAAAAAGCAATCGTATCATACGCGCCCTCCAGGGAACTCAGCGTTTCCTCCAGGTACGCCCTTGTGGGATTGGATTCCCGGGAATAATCGAAGCCGTTGGGATTGTGTCCCGGCGTCAGATGGGAAAAAGAGGCAGTCTGATAAATCGGGTAACTGATTGCGTGATTTTGATCCGGATTCCCGTGTCCCTCACCGTGAATACATCGTGTGTCCATTGCGTATGCCATAGCCTGTTCTCCTCATGTCTGTATCTATTTCGCTTACTGTTCCGCTTCCAGCTCCCGGTTGATCTCGTCCTCGCTGTCCGCCATAGCCTGAAGCGTCATGGTCAACAGCTTCTCCAGCGGCCAGCCAAGCCGTTCCGCTCCCTGCTCGATGACTTCTCTGGAGCAGCCTGCGGCGAAGCCCTTGCTCTTGTATTTCTTCTTCAGGGATTTCAACTCCATGTCCTTGGTACTCCTGGAGGGACGCATTAAGGCAGCCGCCCAGATAAGGCCAGTCAACTCGTCCGCCGCGAACAACACCTTTTCCATCTCATGCACTGGCTCTACGTCCAGGGTCACGCCGCACTCGATTGTGATGCCATAGCCATGGGACACGACCGCGTGAATGATATCCTCCGACACGCCGCCCTCCCGCAGAAGCTCCGGCGCTTTCAGGCAATGCTCCGTCGGATACAGTTCAAAATCAATATCGTGCAGCAAGCCTATGATACCCCAGTGCTCCTCTTCGGCGCCGTAGCCCAGCTCCCGCGCGTACCATTTCATCACAGCCTCTACGGTCAGCGCATGCTGGATATGGAAAGGATCCCTGTTATACTTTTTTAATAAGGCAAATGCCTCTTCTCTGGAAATATCGTCCATTTTTCTTCTCCTTGTGTTCCGTCCGGAAGCTCTGTTGGCTGTCGGAACGTTTCTTGCAACTTCTATATTTTATTCATCATATACTTATATTCCTACTTTGTCAATAGGTTTAATATATAATAAATTCCTGTCGCAGAACATCTCCGGGTATGCTATACTCACTATTAGACATTTTCAGAGAAAGGTCCTGCATCCCATGAGTGAAATAAAAATCATCCCCACCACCGGGCGCAATAACTGTGGCGGACGCTGTATCATCTACGCCCATGTCCGCGACGGCGTGATTGAAAAGCTTTCCACCGAAACCAGGGGCACGCCGGATCATCCGGTTCCTTTATGCGCCTGCGCCAAGGGATTAAACTACCATAAAACATTTTTAGGCGAGGATCGGCTACGCTATCCCATGAAGCGGATCGGGGAGCGCGGCGAGGGGAAATTTGTCCGCATCAGCTGGAAGGAAGCGCTGGATATCCTTACCGAAGAATACATCCGCATCCGCGATACCTACGGCCCCGGTTCCCGGTATATCAACGACGGCTGCGGCATCAGCGCCATCATGTGCGGCGACCGTATGATGCAGCGGCTTCTGGCATTGGACGGAGGGTATCTCGGCTGCTACAATTCCTATAGCTCCGCCTGCATCCGCAACGCCACGAAAATCACCTACGGCACCTGCGAAACCGGCACCTACCCTTCCGACTGGATGAACAGCCGCCTAATTATTCTCTGGGGCCATAACCCGGCGGAGACAAAATTTGACAGCAGCACACTGTTCTATCTGAAGAAAGCGAAGGCCGCCGGAATTCCCATCATTGTCATTGATCCGCGGAAAAATGACACGGTACTGGCCCTGGACGCCGAGTGGATTCCCATCCGTCCCGCTACGGACAGCGCCCTTGCGGACGCCATGGCTTACGTAATTCTTAGGGAAGATCTTCAGGATCAGACATTTCTGGATAACTGCTGCCTCGGCTTTGATAGCGCCCACATGCCGGAGGGCGCGGATCCGTCCCAAAACTGCCGCTCCTATCTCTTGGGCGAACATGACGGCATTCCCAAGACACCGGAGTGGGCCGAAAAAATCACCGGCATTCCAGCTGGAACCATCCGGAGCCTGGCCGTCCGCTACGCCACAGCCCGGCCTGCTGCTCTGATTCAAGGATACGGTCCCCAGCGCAATGCTTACGGTGAGCAGAGCGCCCGGGGCGCCATTTTGCTTTCCTGCCTTACAGGAAATGTGGGTGTCAGCGGCGGCTATGCCGGCGGTACCGGAGACTGTTCCACCCATGAACAGCCCTCATTTCCAGTACCGGATAATCCATACAACCGGAGACTGCCCGTATTTCTCTGGACTGACGCCGTCGATCACGGCCTGAAAATGACCGAATACGACGGCCTCCGCACCTGCCATCAGGGGATTTTTGACAATCCCACCGGCCTTACCCTGGATTCCAATATCAAAATGATTTTCAATCTGGCCAGCAATACTCTGATAAATCAGCACGGGGATATTAACCGCACCGTGAAGCTGTTAAAAGATACTTCCAAATGTGAATTTATCGTCTGTTCAGATTTATTTATGACTGCCAGCGCCAGATTTGCCGATCTGCTTCTTCCCGGCGTCTCTATGTTTGAAGAGGAAAATATCACAAAACCGTGGCGATATACGGAATTTCTCGGATTTAATAATAAGGTCATCGAGCCCCTTTCTGAATGCCGGACCGAATACGACTGGATTCGGGAGCTGGCAGGACGTATCGGTCTGGAGGATGCCTTTACGGAAGGGCGGGATTATGAGCAATGGCTGCGCTATCTCTATGAGGATCTGCGTACCCGGGAACCGGAGCTTCCGGAATATAATGTCTTCCGTGAAAAAGGCATCTATAAATACGAGGAAAAGGGCTATCCCATTCCTTTTGAAAAGGAAGTCCGGGATCCAGCTCATCACCCGTTCCCCACGCCCAGCGGCCGGATTGAGCTTTTTTCCACAAAATTATGGCACGCGCCCCTTAAGGACTTTATACCGCCTATCCCCAGATATGTGGCGCCTCCCGAAGGGCCCGAGGACCCACTGACCCGGCGGTATCCGCTGCAGTTGTCCGGCTGGCATACCAAAGCCCGCAGCCACACCGTCCACGACAATAATCCCAGACTTCGCAAGCTGGACCCCCAGCAGCTCTGGATTCACTCGGAAGACGCTGCTACCCGCGGTATCCAGGACGGTGACCTGGTCCTTATATACAACGACCGCGGCCAGATAAAAGTGCCAGCCAAAATCACAGACCGCATCGCCAAAGGCGTCACCGCCCTGTCCCAAGGCGCCTGGTATACCCCGGATGATAATGGGGTGGATGTACGCGGATCCATTAATGTGCTGACGTCACAACGGCCGACGCCCTTTGCGAGGGGAAATGGGCAGCACACGAATTTGGTGGAGGTGGAGAAGCTATAAAAAAGTTACGGGAATACGTTTTCAGTTTGTATTTCCGCAACTGATTTTATTTCAGGATTTATACTTCAAACCTATCGGATTCGATAGGTTTAAACTTGACATAATCCCCATATTCATCAACTAATTAGAGTCATTTTAGATCCAAACGCCATAAAAAGTCCCCGGAAATGCCGATTTTATCAGCATTTCCGGGGTTCTGTCTGTTACTCAAACTCGACAATCACTAATCAATTTTGTTTAGAGATTATTTATTGCCGTGTTTGCTTTTCTTTCGATTTTTTGATTTATCCATATTATCCTGCCTATATGGGCTAATGTTATCAGTTTGTTATCGCTGTTGATAACACTCGCTCCGTAACTGTGGATAATAGCAATATATTCCGACTCAGATCATAAGCGAGTTTGCTTAGGAAATCAATACCGTATCTGATTATAATCCTGTCACATATTTTGAAGAAGATGAATTTTAAGGGTTCTATGGAAAACTATTGTGCTTTTAGCAAAGATCATAAATGTATACTCTGGCTCGATTATGAACTTACAGGACAAGAATTAGAAGAATGCCACACGTTGTGCCGCGGAAACTGGATTGAGATTGAACACAAGTACAAATATATCCAAGAGCTACGACATCTCCTGGATGAACACGAAATCCCCTATCCAGAAGAATACGAAATAGACTAAATATTATTTAAGGGTCTGGTGTTATACCAGACCCTATCTCATACCCTCAAGTTAGTCCCTCATGAAAGCCCCTCTTCTCAGCCCCTCACGAAGAACCCTCAACAACTATGCTTTTTTTATGCCAAACCCTCACGAAAGACCCTCAACAAGTTTGGCAAACCCTCAAGAACTTTGATTATCCAGAAGTTCTCTCTTAGTTAACCAGTATATACTCAACGGTTAAAATTTCTATTAATCTGTTTTCTATTCCCATATTTCCCTTAAAAATCTTACCGATTCTGCCACATCCTGGTCTAGCTTTTCATCTGGACAATTATCAGATAAATCATGCCACATACGAATATCTTTTCCCACTGTTCCACCCATTCGCACAAAAGGTTCCATCACAACAGTGCCTGTATATTCTATATCATGTAGTGCTTCTCCAATCTCGTCCCACGGGATTCGTCCTCCCCGAAATGGCGGTCTTCTATTTGCCTCTCCTAAATGAAGATGACCCAGATATTTCCCCGCCATGCGTATTGCATCACCAAAAGAATCCTCTTCGATATTCATATGGAAGGTGTCTAACATTACCTTGACATTGGGTCGATCAATTTTTGATACAAAGTCCACGGCTTCTTCACAGGTATTTAGCATATACCCTTCAAAACGATTCAGCACTTCCATTCCCAGAGTAATTTCATATTCTGCTGCCATATCCGCAAGAATTCGAACATTCTCGATTCCTCTTTTCATATCTTCTTTTTTATTAAGTGGTAAGGAATAATCTACAGGCCAATAGGAATACAAGCTTCCTCCAAGCAGTTTAATTCCGGCAATATTCATTTTTTGAAAAGTCTTCTCAAATTTATCAAAAGCAGCTTTTACAATCATCGGATCTGCACCAGAAATGTTATGTGTTGAATCATTTCCATATCCGCCTGTCAAAATTATCCCTTCAGCATCAGCTGCTTCTTTTAACTGATACAGATACTCATTTTCTGTATCAGAAAAATTATGACATGCCACCTCCAGAATATCAAATCCTAATTTTTTAACTTTCCGTATATAGGGAATAAAATCTCCACCCCATTCCTTTTCCCAATAAGCATAATATATACCATATAACATATATCATCCACCTTTCCGTGAAAGTAACCACGAGATATGTGAATCCCATTATCCAACTCTCACTTTTCCATTTATTTATTTTTATACATCTTTTTTGTCATTTCTTTCCTTTCTGTATCAACTTTTGAAAACCACCCCTGTTCATAGATTGCTTTTTCATTGGAACCCTCCTTTTATTAACTCTTCGATATCTTTCATTTTATAGCAATCATCATGTTGCATTTGGGTAAACGATTACTCTATGGGTTTATTGTAATCGTTTACCCACTTCTTGTCAATATTTTTTTTCTATTTACAGTATTACTTGTAGTCATTTAATTACTTCAAAACAATTGTGCAATATGTCCTGTAAGAGTTTGCTAACTATGCAGCTTATACAATCATTTCTACAGGTAGATACCCGATATGAATATACTGACTCCTCTGAAATTCGTCTTGTACTCCAAGACATGCTTTTTATATGCATAAAATAAGATCTCCTGTGATTTATACATCTATATAATCACAGAAGATCTCCTATATCTTTAATATATTATTACATATGTTAATATTCTACTGCTATACAGTCTCCCTCTCAACTAACTCTACCGGCAAAATGTGCTTGGAATATCCCGTATCAGAATGTATCATTCGAATGATCGTATCTGCTGCCAATTCTCCAAATTCCATATAGTGTTGGTGCACGGTTGTTAAATTAGGTATCACTTGTGTACATTGCGGTATATCGTCAAAGCCTATCACCGCAATCTGCTCTGGTACCGATATTTTCCTGTCATAAAAAAACTTAAGTCCTCCAACAGCCAAACGATCCGATGAATAAAAAATGCCATCTACATCATGTATCTCTTCATAAATATAGCGAGTAGCCTGATATCCCTGTTCTTCATTTACAAAATCAACCCGTCTTACCAAGCTCTCATCATATGCCTGCCCGGCCTCTTTCAAAGCCTGAATATAACCGTTTAATCTGTATTCCTGTGTAGCAATTGCTTTATTTTGCAATACAATTGCTATCTTCTTTTTTCCAGCTTCTAACAGTCGTTTTGTTGCAATATATCCGCCTTGCCGATTATCACTCCCAATAAATGCTGCAAAATGTTGAGAATCTGCAAAATTAGGCTGACGGTCTATATATACTGCCGGAATATTTTCGATTGGTTTTATTTTTTGATCACCACTAACATATATAATGCCACCAATTTGCAGAGCTTTCAACATTTCTATATATTCTCCCTCCAGCTCTACCTCATCGTTAGTATCACAGATAATTGCCATATATCCCTTCTTTATCAGTTCATTCTCAATTTTCTTTACAATATGTGCAAAAAATTCATTTGTGATATCCGGAACAATAACCCCAATGACCTGTGCTTTATGGACGCGAAGTCCTCGTGCCAGTTCATTCGGTCTATAATTATATTGTTCTATAATATCCAATACTTTCCTTTCCGTTTCTTTTGAAAAACGGCCATTTTGATTGATCACACGAGATACTGTCGCAACAGATACTCCTGCCAGCCTTGCAATATCTTTAATAGATAATTTATTTTCTTTCATATGGGTAATCCTTTACTCATTTTTAATAATTCTACTAAAAAAAAATACGGTTGTAAATACATAATTGAATAACTGATTGTTACCCTAAATTTTTTATTTAAATTCCACCGCCCGCTTATGCGGTGGAATCTACTCTCGCACAGTCGATATTTACTCTTTCATATAAAAGTGATAGGCTTGATTATTCCGGGGCTCTCTTGAGCCACCTGTCCGGACTTTGAGAGCCACCATTCCGGAGAATGAGAGCCATATATTCCGGTAATTCATAGCCACCTTATTAGGCTCTATTACATATATTTCCTTTATACTGTAAATACACACCTTTGGTGTGAATACAGATAAAGGAGGATTCTATGGAAAACTATTGTGTTTTTAGCAAAGATCATAAATGTATACTCTGGCTCGATTATGAACTTACAAGACAAGAATTAGAAGAATGCCACACGTTATGCCACGGAAACTGGATTGAGATTGAACACAAGTACAAATATATTCAAGAGCTACGACATCTCCTGGATGAGCACGGAATCCCCTATCCGGAAGAATACGAAATAGACTAAATATTATTTAAGGGTCTGGTGTTATACCAGACCCTATCTCATCCCCTCAAGTTAGTCCCTCACGAAGAACCCTCAACAACTATGCTATTTTTTATGCCAAACCCTCACGAAAAACCATCAACAAGTTTGGCAAACCCTCAAGAACTTTGATTATCCCATGAATACAAGCTTCCGGCATTTTAATTTGTTATTCAAACTCTTGGGCGGAGAGATTTATCTGGCTGTTTCTCGGTACACATTTGTGCATTTTATTTTTCATATTCATCTTATTTCGCATTTTTGTGTACCTCATCTAAAATTTTTAGAGCCAAAATGGAGCCATATAATACCTGTATTCCAAACTCCTATGACTTATGTATAGCATAAAAGTAATTCCTTTTCGCCCCAATTCCCCACTATGCATTATTACATTTCGAGAACGCTCAATCGTTTGAAAAATCTGCCTTGCCCAATCTATGGAGACAATATGGACTTCAAAAAGTTCATAATTTTGGCTCATTATAGAGGCTAAATCTCCAAATTCAGTATAGTTAATCATGGAATCACCACGAGGTGTATGCCATCGTATTTTTTCCTCCTCTTTTTTTCGGCTATCTGCAGTTTTCCTAATCTTTTCAGATACGCACTCTTCCCACCAATTTTCGCCTTTATGCTCTAACAATACTTTAACTATAAATTGCCTAACAGTGTTTTCAAAAGCTGCAATTGCAGTATATACCGTTGCCATAAGCTTAGCTGCATTAACTTTTTCGTCATCTAGTAAATCCAATGCTAAACACTCGACATATTCCTGTGCTAACATCTCAGAAGATGAACAGCTAAAACTTTTCCCATCTCAGCTTGGTCTAAAAGTTGATGATATCTTGAAGTAGGAGAGTTATTCTCATCAAGCAACCCTAACGCCTTGAAAAGGCCGATATATAACCTATCATTCGAACTCTTAAACCCCAAATCTTCTAAAAACTTGTTCGTGAACCGCTCAGGAGCTTTCGCACTAATAACAGAATTTATAATACTATGTAAATTCTTTGTAGTCTGTAAATAAGCATTTGTAAGTGCCATCTTATTCCTTTCGTCATTTTTATTCTGAGGATTTAAACTTTTATCCCATGCGACATATACTGGTTATTACTATGCCATTACCTATATTGACAACAACACTTAATCATCATACATACCAACCATATATTCTGACAAATATCATAAACACTCTTGTTTAAATCATCAATTACCTACTTCCGTACCTTCAATAAGATTTTTCTTTAGTACCTCAATCGTATCTTGGTTCTTTTTCAAAAGTTCTAATTGTCTATACGCTTTCTCTCGTAATATTTTTAACCTTTCAATTTTAGGCACTTCCTGTCTTATCAAGTCTGCATTCGTATCTTCCAGATTGATAAGCACAACCAATTCTTCCGCTGAAGCAAAATCTCTGATATTAGGAGTTTTCCCTTTTATTTCTTTTTCGCTTCTCCATTGTGCTGCTGTTTTTCCAAACAAAGCCATATTTAAAATATCCGCTTCTGAAGCGTATGTATATGCCATTTCCTGCGGAGATAATGTGGGAGTTATTAAAAATTCTTTTACTGCATCTGTATGGATACGATAGTTTATTTTTGAAAGTTCTCTCTTTACATCCCAGCCAATCGCTAACCGATCTGCTTCATCTTTCTTTAATCGCTGATAATCTTTGATGATATAAAGCTTAAACTCCGGTGAAATCCATGAAGCAAACTCAAAAGCAATATCTGTATGTGCATAAGTACCGCCATATCGTCCTGATTTTGATACGATACCGATTGCATCTGTTGCTTTTATCCACTGTTGTGGTGTCAATGTAAAAGCATTATCTCCCGACTCTGCTTTAAACCTATCGAATTCGATAGGTTTAAAATTAGGATTGTGAATCTGTTCCCACAATCCTAAGAATGAAATTGTAGAATGGTTACGCATCCAATTGGCAACTACAATAAAAGCATTATCCGGATTTTTATACTTGGCAATATCTGTAAGAGAAATATATGCATCTTCATTAACAACATCGCCCATCACTCTGATTTCTGTCCCATTGGCATCTATTTTCATATTCTTCATATTTTCTCTTCACCCCTCCCATTCTATTTTTCAAATATGCTCTACACTTGTGCTACAAGTATATCACACACCATCTCATAAATAAATCCACAGTTAAAATTTTACGTTGATAACGAATTTCAATGTCTATTTCCTTAAAATACAACCTAATAGAAAAACAACAGGCAATCTCATAGACTGCCTGTCATCTAAAATAACCCATATAGAATTTTAATTATTCAAACTCCTCGGCGGATAGCTTGAATTGAATTATTTTCCTTGTGTTATTGTAATTTTATTCACTCTATTTTTCCAAAATCACTCTTATATTTATGCCATTCTATATTTTTAGAGCCAAAATAGAGCCATTCCCACAGCAGTGAATTTCCCCTTGTTGGTTTCTGTCACATGGTGCCAGCACCATGTTTATACAATTCCCAACTGATACCCCTATAAACTTGAATTTTATCGTTCTTTCATACAATACACATAAGTCTGTACAATATTACGCATATAAATAAACTGATTATGTTTGCTCTATTTGTTTTATAGTTTGCATTTGTCGGATTTCATTTTTTTATTTTGTTATTTCAAGTAAAATCAAATACATGCAATGGGACAATAACAATAATAAGACTAAATAGTAAAGTCACTATCTTTAATATTTTACTTTTTTTCCAGAAAAAATAGTACATTGCAAACTGCAATATTATACTTATTGTAAAATAAAGTATCCACTTTAATTCCCATTGCACAATAGCTATTATTGATTCATAATCAAATTCAGTAAAAATTATGCATACAATAAATATCCAAAGAAAAAGTAAAAATACAATAAATTCGTATCCTGCTAATGCAAGTACTTTTTTTCTTATACTTGCATTTCGCATAAAAAAAACAACCCCAATAGATAATATACACAATAAAAATGTTCTATAATAATCCGAAAAAATTATTTCTGTTATCACATTCGTGTCTCCTATAAAAACTTCTGTTAAATCAGCACAATTTTTCAAATATTGATAGCAGCAATATTCCGATTTTACGCTCTCTGCAACTTCCCGACAAATTCCGATTTGTACACCCCTATTCTACTACAAAACCGTCCTTTATGAAAGCCTCTTAATCTTCTCCCTGGCCTCATACAACTCCTTATCCTTCGTCATCAGGTATTGCAACAGAAAACTATAATCATCATCTGAAATCAAGCCACTGGCACCATATCCAATAATCAATCGAATGAATCGCTGTTCATTTTCCGGTAAGGAATCAAGGGTCTGCCAAAGCAGATATCCTTCTATTGTTAATTCTAATTCTTTTTCCATTTGTCTATCCTCCTGCTTATTTTTCCTTTGCGCCCGTTCTCTCCTCTCATACAAAAAAGAACAGCTCAATCCTAGTTGAACTGTCCTTACTTCTTTAGGCTTCTGATAAAGGATAGGAATATTTCCCGTTCCTTTGTCTCCAAGCCATCCCATATTTCAAGTATCTCGTTTTGCTCTTCTGTCAGATTTAATCTGCCGCCATCTTCGACAAAGAACTGCGCTAATGTAATGCCGAATGCTTCACAGATTCTCTCTAGTGTCACAACAGTTGGTATACTCTTCTGGTTTATAATATTTGCTAACGCTGTTTGTGACATGTCTGTAAGTTGAGATAGGCGATACTTGGTATATCCTCGTTTTTCGCATAACTCTGTTATTCTCAATGGAATATACTCTTCTACACGCAAGCAATATACACCTCTCCTCTGGTCTATGATACCTACATTGTACCGATAAACCAAAAGATTTATTAGTCGCATACTACTTCACTATATACTCTATTATACTTTAGTATATGGGTAAAAAATAAAATTCAGCTCAAACTATTCAGTTTTATGTATTATTTTACCTGTCTCCTCCTCTACTGTCAAACAGCAAATACATTGTCAGCTATAAGGCGCAGCACATACTGCCACGCCCCTGCATTCATTATTACATCGCTTTTTCTATCCGACGCTGCCGCTCTTTTAAATCATTCTGCTGTTCAAATAGATTATCCCGTTCCCTACAGACCTCTTTCATACGTTCCAGCTTCTCTCTCACCCCCTCCCTGCAGCCCGATTCTATCTGCTTATATTCCCCGGTCAGTTCCCGGATTCTATTGTTATTCTTCTTTATCTGCCCCGACACGCAAACCCAGTCTATCAGGTTCTGCATTTCCGGATCTGTCACATAAAGTTCTGTTTCCGCCACAATTTTAGTACATATCCTCATCAGGACTTTCTTTTCCATATCTGTCATACTCCCGCTTCCTCCCTATCTGCCTCTTCCATAGTAACGTTCCTTTTCTCTGTCGGCCTGCTCTTTTGACCTTGCGTATTCCACAATCCCCTCTACCTCACTTTTACCGAGGTAATCTTTCAAATACTCAAAATTCGTTTCTTTCTCCTCCAGCTCCTCGATTCTGTCTTGCTGATCTCTGTTTTTCTCCCGTAGATATCCCACCTGCGATTCCAGCGTATCTACCCGGTCTGTCAGCCTTTTCACCGTCTCTGCAAGCTGTACACTTTTGATCGTCAGGTTCTTTACCAACTCTTTCAGTTTTTCCAGCAGCGGTAACGCCTTCTTGTCCCGATAGGCCTTGGCGCTCATTAAAGCTCCCGGCTCCGGAAGCTGCCACCGCAATTCTTCATCATAAGCATGGATATTTCGTTCCATGACCTCTTTCGATTCCACCATTTTATCCAGTTCCCGTTGCAGCTTCTTCTGCTGTTTCTCCAATTCCTCATTGTCTGACAGCAACTGATTTCTGGTTTCCTTTAATGCTTCTGTATCGGAATGAAGTTCTTCACTGGTAGCAAATAGCTCGTCTATTTCATCCTCTAATCGCTCCTTTCTTTCACGTGTACGTTCTATCCGTTCTCTTGCTTCGTCCTGCCTATCATAGATGTCCAGCAGGTCTTCCCTGCTCGACGTAATCGTCTGCTGCAGCTCCCATAATTCTTTCTCCCGTTCCTGTTTTTCATAATTCAGTACCGATAAATGCTTGTTATGGGTTCCGAGCTGTTTCCACCGCACTCCGTACTGCTCCATGACCAGAGCAAGCTCCTGCTTCTCTGATTCTATCCACTGATTCCATTCCGTATCGCCCCGTGTGCCGCCCCGGAATCCCTGCTCCGCCAGTGCGCCTTTCAGTGATACTCTGATGTCAAGGCCACGCTTGCTGTTACGGATAAATGGGACAAAATCTATGTGGACATGCGGCGTCTCCTCGTCCATGTGCAGGTGTGCCGAAAACACATAGAGGTTCGGATTCCGCTCCTGAAAATCCTGCATGAAATCTACCAGTATTTCCTTTGCAAGCTGTCCCTCCTCGCTTTTCACATTGGTATCGTCCTTATTTCCAATCTGGAAAATGACCTCATGGAACAACTTTTCCTGCTTGCTCTGCCGGATTTTCTCATAATAGCTGTCTATCTTTCTATCACTCCGTTTCTGCTTTGCGTTGTACCGTTCCAGGGCTTCGTCGAAAAGTTCATGGTATACTTTTTTGATACTCTTATGGCAAAAATTCACGTTGTTGACACTCCGCTCTCTGTCCACATTCTTCGCGCTAAATGCTCTCGTATTGTGGTTGACCGAGCCTTTTCCCATCATTCCGCTGATTGTTCTCTCCAATAGGCATCTCTCCTTTTATCTGTCTTATAAGCGCCGGAAACGGCGCAGGCTTTGTTACTTTCGTCGAAAGTAACGCAAAAGCACTTTTGACAGACACAAGTGTCCATCAAAAGCTGCTGTTGCGCCCTGCCGGGGGCTTTTCTGCTTCTGCCATTCAAGATAGCAAGATCACCCTGTCTATAGAAAAGGGAATCTTGCCATCTTCCCCGGCTACAGCATCCAGTACCACTGACTTCCAACCTTTACGCTATCAATATTCAGTTCCTTTTTTGCGTTCCAGAGTGTTTTCTTTTTGATACCTTTCTCCTTTGCTGCGTCCATGATTTCATTGCAGGATTTCTGACCATCCGCCAGAATCTCCAACAAAAAAGATTTTGCGCCCTTTGTTTTCTCTCCTTTACTCGTCCCGGAAAGCAGTTCGTCCACCGTGATATCACAGGGACCTTCCCAGCGAAAGCCATTCTCCTTGTCCAACCGGAACGCAATCGAAGCTCCCTCCGGTGCAAGGCTGCTCTTGTCATGGGCGATTACACGCAGGGTCGGATCGTTCTTTACCCGGCCAACCACCAACACACTCCGGGCCATTGCCTGAAAATCTATCGAACCAAGCCCCCGGTAAGTAGATTTGCTGCCGCTGGCCTTGTTCATGTGACCGATAAGGATAATAGCGCAGTCGCATTCTTCGGCTATCCTTGCCAGCCGTTTCAGAACCGCCCGGATCTCATTTGCCCGGTGCATATCCACGTTAGCCCCCAGATAGGCCTGTATCGGATCTAAGACTACCATTTTCGCCCCTGTTTCTTTAATCGCTCTGACCAGCCTTTCATCCGTCATGGTCAGGCTCTTAAGGCTTTCGTCTATAACCATCACCCGGCTGCAGTCAGCTCCTGCCTCCAGCAGGCGGGGCTTTATGGTGTCTTCCAGGCCGTCCTCTGCGTTCTGATATATCACGTTGATAGGTTCCCTGAGATTCTGTCCCTCCTCCCCCGGAAGCGGTTCTCCCTTTGTGAGCAGCGCCGCCAGCCGCAGGATAAATGTTGTTTTTCCCTCTCCCGGATCGCCCTGCACAATCGACACTTTTCCATAAGGAATATAGGGATACCACAGCCAGTCTACCTTTCTGGCCTCCACATCATTCATATTGATTAAACGATAATTTTTCTCTCTTTTTTCTTCCATTTACACCCTCCACTAAAACATTCCATTGAGTTTCAGCAGAGCTTTTGTTATACTATATTTGCGAGATATAGTTACATAGGCTCTGCCTTTGTAGGGAAATGTCCTTGTCAATCGACAGGGACATTTTTCTCTTTATCTTCCCATAGATATCTGGCCCCATCCAGCATCCACAGAATAGCCTTTAACATGTCCAGACAATCATTTTTCATATCCTGCATCCCTTCTTCAGACAGGATAACCTCTGATTGTTCAAATTGTTCTGTCACTTCCTGAATATTTGTCTGCATATCCTTCACTTCTTCTACTAACTGATAAATCACTTCCTTTTTTCCAACCACACAGACTTGATTGTAAATACAGGAACGGACAAAATAGTCTTTCTTGGATAAACCACTGGCTAAAATTCTGGCTTCGATCTCCTCCCTCTCTCGGGGTGATACTCGAAAGCTGATGGTCGAATATTTGTGAACACCACTCATTTACATCTCCTCCTTACTGTTTTCCTCTTCCAACCTATCCGCAAGCTCTCCTTGTTTATTGGGATACAGATGGGAATAAGTGTTCAATGTTGTCTCGATTTTTTCATGCCCCAATCGCTCCGCAATCGCCAATGGTGTAAATCCCATCTCTACCAACAGTGAAGCGTGGGAATGTCGTAGATCATGAAGCCTTATTCTTTTTACCCCGGAAGCCTTAATCCCTCGAACCATCTCATGCTCCATATAAGACTTTGTAAAACGAAACATTCTTTCATTCTCCATAACTCCATACAAATGTGAAATATATTCCTCCAATTCTTCTTTCAGAAAGTTCGGTATCGTAATGATCCGTTTACTTTTCGGTGTTTTGGGCGGTGTAATAATGTCTTTGCCTTCAAGACGCTGATATGACTTGTTTACGGAAATCGTACGTTTTTCAAAATCAATATCTTTATAAGTCAACGCCAACAATTCCCCGATTCTCATACCTGTCCAGTACAGAATCAAAAAGGCCATCCTCGTTTCTGGCTTATCTTCTACTGTGGTAAGAAATTCTTTAAATTCCTGCTTCGTCCAAATTTCCCTCTCTCCTGCATGACTTTTTCCAATGGTTCCAGCCTTGCGACACGGATTGTCTTTCAGATCATAATATCGCACTGCATAGTTGAAAATGGCCGCTAACTGATTGTTGACTGTTTTCAGATATGTTTCCGAATACCCTTTCTTTATCAACATATTCTGCCAGGCACGGACATCCGAAACCTTAATATCACACACCCTCTTTTTCTTGAAATACGGAATAATCTTTAAATCAATGATAAACTTCTTTGTCCGCATGGTATTCTCACGCAATCGATGTTCCATATCCTCATAATAAATTTGAACGAAGTTCTCAAAATTGATATCCAGATTTTTCTCCTGTTGCTGTCGAAAATCCCGTTCCCACTGTTCCGCTTCTGCCTTTGTCTTAAATCCCCTCTTGTTCTTCTTATGACTGACGCCCTGCCAATCCTTATAATAGAACTGGCTGCGCCACATCTTCCCATCTCTTGTTGCCGGCATAAAACCACCTCCTTACACAGCTACCGTCAATCCGTAAAACTTTTCCTCAAAATACTTCGTAGGAACCTTACCGCTGATTGTCCTGTATCCTTTCGCTTTCAGCTCGTCATTCAACCCCCGAATGATTTTATAAGCATATCCATTAGATACTCCCAGCAGCTCCGCCGCTTCCGTTGCAGTTACATACATTTTCTTCGTATTTTCCATTCTCCTCATTCCTTTCTCCTGTTATTTTCCGGTACACTTTTGTGTTCCTTTATTCGTATTTTATAGTACACATTTGTGTCTGTCAAGTGTTTTTTAATTTTATGTGCACAAATGTGTTCTTTTGTGATAAAATAGGAATATCAAACCGAAAGGAGCCATTTCCATGACTACTGGAGAAAAGATTAAATATTTTCGGAACATGCGTGGAATCTCACAGGATATGCTTGGACAACTGTCTGGTATAAACCCTGCAACTATCAAGAAATACGAATATGGTATACGCAACCCAAAACCAGATCAGCTTCTGAAAATTGCAAATGCGCTGGGTATCAGTATCAATATTTTCATGGATTTCGACATTGAAACCGTATCTGATGTCCTGTCCCTGCTCTTTAAAATGGATGAACAGACAGATATGCATTTTGAGGCTGAAAAGGATAGGAATGGAAATTACATTCCCTCCACTCTAAAAATTTCTTTTGTTCATCCTGCCATTAACCAGAAATTATGTACATATCTTCGTGCTAAACAGGTACAAGCAGATTTTGAGAATAGTGAAGAAAAGCCCTCCATTGAAGAACGCCAGGAATTTGAAAATAACATGGAAGAAATCAGAAATCATTTGCTGGATGATAGCATGATAGTGAAAAAGGGGACTACTGGGATTTCTGTAAAACTTTATCCGAATTAAAGAAAACCCTTGAATTATCAGACATAAGATGCTAGTATTTAAGTAAACAGAAAGCACCCACTCCAATGGTGGATGCTCCGAGTTTAGGCTAAAGAAATGTCCTTACGGACACCGCCTATCCTGTGGGTCAGACAGGATAGGCATTTTTATTTTCGCTTGTTTCTCTTATCGAGAAAGGCAAGCAACGCTACAATCAAGCTTCCAAAGGACATCAATAATGCTAATATCCCAATGAAAATCGAAACGATCTCATAAGCTGTCATCGGCGCCACCTCCCTTCCTATGTATTCCGGTTGCCCGGTATCATAAACTCGGGAGGCTACCTCACCCTGTCATAGGCACTTTCTGTAGATGTATTGTAGCATGAAGATTCAGGAATAGCAATCATTCTTTGCAGGTATCATGATACCCGCCATAACCCCAGTATTCATCACCTAATTAGAGCCATTTTAGAGCCAATCCACATAAAAAGGCCCCAGAAATGCCCATTCTATCAGCATTTCCAGGGTTCTGTCCGTTACTCAAACTCAATCGTTCCAGGCGGCTTGCTGGTCAGATCATAGAATACTCTGTTCACTCCCCGCACTTCATTGATAATTCTGCTCATGACGCTCTGCAGCACCGCAAACGGTATCTCTGCTGCCTCTGCGGTCATAAAATCAATGGTATTCACCGCTCTTAACGCTACGGCATAATCATAGGTTCTCTCGTCACCCATAACGCCTACGGAACGCATATTGGTCAGAGCTGCGAAGTACTGGTTCGGCAGCCACTTCGGGTTCTCACCATGTTCCTTCTTGTAAGCTGCGGCCGCCTTGTCTACCTCGTCCCGGTAGATGAAGTCAGCGTCATGGACGATACGTACCTTCTCGGCATTGACCTCGCCGATGATACGGATACCCAGACCGGGACCCGGGAAGGGCTGACGGAATACCAGGCTTTCCGGAAGGCCAAGCTCCAGACCCGCTTTACGGACCTCGTCCTTAAACAGGTCCCGCAGAGGTTCAATGATTTCCTTGAAATCAACGAAATCCGGAAGACCGCCTACGTTATGGTGGGACTTAATCACTGCGGATTCTCCGCCAAGACCACTCTCTACCACGTCCGGGTAAATGGTTCCCTGGGCCAGGAAATCCACAGCGCCGATCTTCTTCGCCTCTTCCTCGAAAATACGGATGAATTCCTCGCCGATGATCTTACGCTTTGCCTCCGGTTCAGTCACGCCTGCCAGCTTCTTATAGTAACGCTCCTGGGCGTTGACACGGATAAAGTTCAGGTCAAACTGGCCGTTCGGTCCGAAGATCTGTTCTACCTCATCACCCTCATTTTTACGAAGGAGACCGTGATCCACAAATACACAGGTCAGCTGCTTGCCGATGGCTCTGGACAGAAGTCCTGCCGCCACAGAGGAATCCACGCCGCCGGACAGGGCCAGCAGTACACGGCCGTCGCCAACCTTCGCACGGATGTCTTTGATCGTGTTCTCTACGAAAGCGTCCATCTTCCAGTCGCCTGCGCACTGGCAGACATTCTTCACGAAGTTATTGATCATCTTCGTTCCCTCAGCGGTATGCAGCACCTCCGGATGGAACTGAATCGCATAAAGCTTATGCGCCTCGTCCTCGGCGGCTGCCACCGGGCAGTCTGCGGTGTGGGCTGTGATTTCGAAGCCGGGCGCTATCTTTGAGATATAGTCAAAATGGCTCATCCAGCAGATGGTCTTCGGGCTCACGCCCTCAAATACTTTGGATGCTGTCTTGTCGATGAGCACCTCAGTCTTACCGTATTCTCTTACGTCCGCGCGCTCCACCTTGCCGCCGAGCACATGGCTCATGAGCTGAGCGCCGTAGCACAGACCCAGAACCGGAATACCAAGCTTGAACAGCTCGTCTGTGTAAGTCGGTGAATCCGGCTCGTAGCAGCTGTTTGGTCCTCCCGTCAGGATGATTCCCTTGGGATTCATGGCTTTGATCTTCTCGATATCGGTCTTGTAAGAGTAGATTTCGCAGTATACATTACATTCTCTGACGCGGCGCGCCACCAGCTGATTGTACTGGCCGCCGAAATCGAGAACGATAACCATTTCTCTATTCAATCCGTATATCCTCCTGTTTTATGATAACGTACGTTCAGCGCGCCTTCGCAAAAAAACGTTACTGCTCACTTCGTTCGCCGTAACACGCTTCGCGATGCACAGGTATCACGCTTTCGCGTAATTTCGCATATATGCGGAGCTCCCCGCTGCTGCGCAGCTCATTTTTGCTTATATCATGGCACTTAGTGCATACTGCTATACAGCCAGATTCTTATGCAAGCATAAAATCTGGCTGCACAGCAGTATGCCTGAACTGTTTCTATTACATTATAGGCGATCAACCCACCCTTGGCAACCCCGAAATCTGGTATACCTTTGTCCTTTTTTTCATATCCTAAGACAAACAGGAAAGGATACTTGCCCTATGAAATACGCTGACAGCCCCGCCGCGCCTGGGCGCGGACAAAATATTCTCATCGACGGCCACCGGAAAACACCCATCGAAACCTTTCTGGAGCAGTTGAACGACCCGCTGATCTTCGTACTCTTCATGGCTGCAGCCATTTCCATGCTCCTTTCGGAGTTCAGCGACGCCGTCATTATCCTGACCGTTATCCTGGTAAATGCGTGCGTCGGTGTCGTGCAGGAGGGCAAGGCCCAAAAGGCCCTGGACGCCCTGAAGCAGATGACCAGCCCCACCGCCCTCATCCGGGAAAATGGGCGGATCGTGGAAATCCCGGCCCCTGATCTGATTCCCGGCGATATCGTCTGCCTGGACGCCGGACGACAGGTTCCGGCGGATCTGACCCTGACCTCCGTCACCAACCTGAAAATCGAGGAATCCGCCCTGACCGGCGAATCTGTCCCGGTGGAAAAGGATCTGGCCGACCACAGCCAGGCATTTATGTCAACCAATGTGACCTACGGCCGGGGCGAGGGCGTCGTCACAGCCATCGGCATGAACACGCAGGTGGGCCGCATCGCCCGTCTGATAGGAAATGAGCACACAGAAACCACGCCGCTTCAGCACCGCCTGGCCGACCTGGGACGCGTCTTAAGCATTGTCTCTGTGCTCCTCTGCGCCCTGCTCTTCGCCATTGCCGTCCTCCAGCAACGGGATATCCCGGAAATGCTGATTACGGCCATTTCCCTGGCTGTGGCCGCTGTTCCCGAAGGTCTGCCTGCCGTGGTAACCCTGGTGCTGGCCTTAAGTGTCTCCCGCATGGTCCGCGTCAATACCATCGTGAAGCGTCTCCCCAGTGTGGAAACCCTCGGCTGTGTCAGCGTGGTCTGCTCCGACAAGACCGGGACTCTGACCCAGAACCGCATGACCGTCACCGCCTGCTGGACCGACGGGCACATCCTGGAAGCCGCCAGACTCCATCCGGAGCGTGACTGGCTTTTTCTCACCGGACTGACCCTCTGCAACGACGCCGTCCTGGATACGGATTCCCGCCTGGGCGATCCCACCGAGCTGGCCCTTCTCGATCTGGCCGGACGCTTCGGCCTCTCCCGTCCTGCCTTAGAACAAGATCAGCCGCGCATCGGGGAAATCGCCTTTGATTCCGGGCGGAAAATGATGACGACCCTGCACCGCCGGGACAGCGGCTCCATTTCCTATACCAAAGGGTCTCCCGATGAGATCCTGCGGCGGTGTGACACCATTCTGCTGAATGGCCGCGCCGTGCCTCTGGATCCGCCCATGCGCCGGACCATCGAAGCCGCCCTGCATACCCTGTCTGCTCGGGCGCTTCGGCTGCTAGCCATCGGTATGCGCACAGGCGACCGGCGACCCAAGGAGCAAAATCTGACCTTTCTCGGCGCCGCCGGAATGATGGATCCTATCCGCCCAGAAGCCGTACAGGCTGTGCGGGATTTCCGGAAAGCGGGCGTGCGGACCGTCATGATTACCGGAGACCGACCCGATACGGCCTTTGTGATCGCCCGGGAGCTGGGAATCGCCACAAAGCCTGCGGACTGCCTGAGCGGCGCGCAGATCGACGCCCTCCCGGATCGGGAATTTGCCCGGAAGGCCGGGCGCTGCTCGGTCTTCGCCCAGGTGTCTCCGGAACATAAGATGCGCATTGTTCGGGCATTGAAGGCCTCTGGCCACATCGTGGCTATGACCGGCGATGGCGTCAATGACGCGCCCTCCCTGAAAGCCGCCGACGTGGGCATAGCCATGGGCGTCACCGGCACCGATGTGGCAAAAAATGCCGCCGATCTCATCCTGACCGACGATAATTTCGCCACCATCGCCAAAGCCATCGCCGAAGGCCGTGGCATCTACGCCAATATCAAGAAAGCTGTGCTCTTCCTGCTCTCCTCGAATTTCGGAGAAATCATGACCATGCTGGCGGCGATTCTACTGAATTTCAGCCCGCCTCTGAAGCCCAGCCACATTCTCTGGATCAATCTGATTACCGACAGCCTGCCCGCCCTGGCCCTGGGCGTGGATCCGGAGGATCCGTCTCATTTCATGCACCGGCCGCCCCGCCCGAAGGATGAGAATCTGTTCGCCGCAGGAGGACTTTCCTGCACGCTCCTCTACGGCTTTCTGATTGCCTTTATCAGCACGGCGGCCTTTCTCTGCCTGCCCGTGGCAGAGCTTCGCGGCAATGGGCTGACACTGAGCCTGACGAACCTGCGCCTGCTGCTTGCCGAGCCACAGCTTCTGACCCGCTGTCAGACCTACGCCTTCACGGTACTTGGCATCTCCCAGCTTTTCCACGCGGTGGGGATGCGGGACGTGGAAACCAGCTTTTTCCGTATGAACCATCTGGAAAATAAGCTGATGCTGGCCGCCTTCGCCATTGGCATCGGGCTGCAGGTGCTGGTGACGGAATTTCCGTATTTTGTGACAGCCTTCGGCACCTGTCGTCTGACCCCAGAAGAATGGATGCAGCTGATTCTGCTGGCGGCTGCGCCGCTGCTGGCCCATGAGCTTCTGATTTTAACAAAGTAATTTTAACACCGCCAGCACCAACAGCACCCCTCCGCCCACCTGACCTGGCCGGAACCTCATGCGGCCGCTGACGCATTTCCCGGCGTGTTCTCCCAGAAACAGAGCTGTCAGGCCGGTCAACACGCCGAATAGAAAGGCTGCCGCCAGGTATACTACTCCGCCCGTGCCTGCGCCCACGCCGCCCGCCAGACTGTCCAGTGACAAAGCTGCGCTCAGGGCCAGCGCCTCCGGACAGGTCACGAAGCGATCCTGATTTTTGTCCGCCCGGGTTACCTCCTCGTGGACGGAGCGGTCCGCCAGGTTCCAGACCCCCAGAGCTGCCAGCAGAATCGCCCCCAGAATTCGTCCGAGGATTTCCGGGAAATAACTTCCCGCTGCGCCACCAAGCCCCATGGACAGGGTCAACACCACCGCGGGCAGAGTGGTTAGAAGGAGCGCTGCCGCGGAAGACAGCCGGATCCCGCCCGCTCCATATGTGAAACCGGCGGCAAAGATATCGGCCGACAGGGCCGCCGCCAGTAGAAATATCTGTGCCAGAACAGAAAACATACTTCCACCAGATTCCATTTGGGTTACTGTATCATATTCCGGGGAAAGGAGCTGTGATTGTGGAAAAGGAATATTTACTTCGGGAAAAGCCCCTGCGGGCAATCTGGCTGTTCGCCCTGCCCATGATGGCGGGTAATCTGTTTCAGCAGTTTTATACCATGGCCGACTCCATGATTGTGGGCCGTTTCGTGGGGGAAGAAGCTCTCGCTGCCATCGGCGCTTCCTATGCCCTGACCAATGTGTTTATCTGCATCGCCATCGGCGGCGGCGTGGGCGCGGGCGTGCTGACCGGACGATATTTCGGCGCGCGGGAATACGGAAAGCTCCGGCTCTGCGTCCGTACAGCGCTGCTGGCCTTTCTGCTCTTAAGCCTGCTGCTGGCCGCCTTCGGCCTCTTTTTCTGTATGTCCATCCTTCAGACCCTGCATACGCCGGAAAATGTACTGCCGATGGCTTTCGCCTACCTGCAGATCTATTTCCTGGGCCTGCCCTTTCTCTTCCTTTACAATGTGCTTTCCGCCATGTTCAACGCCCTGGGGCGCTCCCGGGTGCCGCTATATCTGCTGCTCGGTTCTTCGACGATGAATATCGTCCTGGATCTGTGGCTGGTCTGTGGGCTGGAGCTTGGCATCGCCGGGGCAGCCTGGGCCACCTTGGCTGCGCAGGGCGTGTCTGCAGTTCTGTCCTTCGCCTTGTTTCGCCGGACGCTGAAGCAATGTACCACTTCAAATCCCCTTACGGATTCCTGCGATAAATCCATAGCGGAATCTCCTTTACGCCAAAACCCGGACTCTGAAATGCCTGTACATCCGATGTCCGACGGCACAGAGCATCACTCTGCCCTTTCCATCACCCTGTTCAGCCCCACCGAGCTCGCCGCCATCTCCCGCATTGCCCTCCCCTCCATCTTCCAGCAGGCCACCGTCTCCATCGGCGCCATGCTGGTCCAGGCAGTCATCAATCCCTTTGGCTCCCAGGTGCTGGCGGGCTATTCGGCGGCTTCCAGGGTGGAGAGCTTCTGCATCGTCCCCATGTCGGCCCTGGGGCAGGCCATGTCCGCCTATACTTCCCAGAATCTGGGGGCAGCCGGCAAAGCTGCTATCCGTACAGAGCTCTATTTTCAGACTTCTGCTACAGCTGAAAAAAGCCTCATATGCCCTGATCCAGATCTCGGGACTTCTTATCACTATATAAAAAGAGTACGCCAGGGCTACCGTGCCGCGCTCACGCTCACCGGTTGCTTTGCCGTACTCCTCTGTATCTTTCTTCTGTTATCCGCCCGTCCGCTGATTGTCTCATTTCTCGGCTCTGGCGGGACGGAACTCGCCCTGAAAATCGGTGTGCAGTACCTGCATTTCATCGGCTTCTTCTTCGCCCTCATCGGCCTGAAAATGTGTACCGACGGGGTTCTGCGCGGCGCCGCTGACATGGGAATATTCACCCTGGCGAACCTGGCCAATCTGACCTTCCGTGTACTCTTCGCCGCCATCCTGGCTCCCCGTTTCGGCGCTGCCTTTGTCTGGTACGCCATTCCCTTGGGCTGGTTCCTGAACTCTATCATCTCATTCCAGGAATACAGTTCCAACCGCTGGCTTCCAGTCGAATTTAAAAATCAAAACTAGAAATTCGCGTTCGCAATCGCGGAACTGATGGCCACGCCAAAGATAGCAATGGAAATGATGTAAATCACCAGAATAATCGCTGCAAAAATCAATGTAGCCTTAAAATAATTGGACTTGCTCCTCTTCTCCCTGCTGCTGAAGGCCCACACAAACATCAGCACAATATTCACACAGGGGATCAGCATCAGCAGCATGCTGACCAGCCATTCACCCACACTAACCGGCTCTTCCAGATCGGATTCCGGTTCCTGATACTGGTAACGTAACTGTTCCTCGACCGGACGCTGATACGAATCCTGACAGGGCTGCTGATAACCATTCTCAGCTGTGTTTTCTGTGTTATCTTCCATTGTGTGATTCACTGCGTCGTTATGATATATATCATCCATGGCGTTTCTCCCTCTTCTTCACAAATCTTGCGTCGCCCACATCCCAGGCGGCTGTTTCCTTTTGTATCTTTCCACAGTGTACCATGTTTCCTCTGTCTCGACAATACACTTCATAAAACCTTAACTTTTTGCAATTACTCCGCAGCCGATACCTGAATGCTTGCTGCCGGCAGCTCCCGGGGCGCCTCACACAGTCAGGACTTCATACAGGGTTCGCCCCGGATCTTCCACACTCACCGGGAAACCATGCAGCACCCGCCACAGATACAGTCCGACGCCCCAGACCAGCAAGACAAGCAGAACCCATATCCACATTTTCGCGCGTCTGGTCCGCTGCTTTTCCACATCCGAGGAACCTTTTCCACTTTCCATTTCCGCAGAACCGGCACACTCTGCCCCCACGCTATCCACCAGATATCGCTGTATTCCAAAGCAGGCGCCCGCCACGATCCACCCGTACACCGGCGGCTGTAAGCTCCAGGCCGCCGCAAAACGCCCTGTCAGAACCAGCATAAATGCCCGGGTCATCCCGCACCCCGGACAGGGCAGTCCCAGTAAAATCTGCATGGGACAGAAGCGGTCAAACAGCAGATGCGTCACGAGCCAATACCACGCCAGCGCCAAAATCGCCGGAAGCAGTGCGCGAATGTCCTTTCCAAACAGCCTGACGCCACACCTGATACGCTGAATCATAGAGTTCCTCCCAATCACTCATTTTCCCCGCTATAAAAAAAAGAATGTGCCATTGGCACATTCTCGCGCCGAGGCGCGGTTGCCTTGGCAACCATCTACCACTGCGCCGAGTGCGCATCTTTGCAAGCTTTGCTTGCTTTTATGGAATAGGGAATTCTATCGGAATTTCCTATTCCATAACAAAGAGGACCGCAGATTCTTCTGCGGTCCTCTGAAATATTCGGTTTCGTCAGTAAGACTTAAGCCTTTCCTGCACTTCCCAGAACATCCTGGATCTTGTGAGCTACAACATCCTTTACGTTCTGACGAGCTACGGTCAGGTACTGTCTCGGATCGAAGTAGTCCGGATGAGCGAACATAACCTCGCGGATACCTGCTGTCAGGCCCAGACGAAGGTCGGAGTCGATGTTGATCTTGCAAACTGCAGATCTTGCAGCCTCACGCAGCTGATCTTCCGGAACACCGATAGCGTCCTTCAGAGCTCCGCCGTTCTCGTTGATGATCTTTACATACTCCTGCGGTACGCTGGAAGCGCCGTGAAGAACGATCGGGAATCCCGGGATCTTCTTCTCAATCTCATGCAGGATGTCAAAACGAAGCTGCGGCTTTGTGCCCGGCTTGAACTTGAATGCGCCGTGGCTTGTACCGATAGCGATTGCCAGAGAGTCAACGCCAGTCTTGTCAACGAACTCCTCAACCTCTTCCGGCTGTGTGTAAGAAGAATCCTCAGAGGAAACCTTTACATCATCCTCGATACCAGCAAGCTTACCAAGCTCTGCCTCTACTACTACGCCGTGAGCATGTGCATACTCAACAACCTTCTTTGTGATCTCGATGTTCTCCTGGAACGGATACTTGGAAGCATCGATCATAACGGAAGTAAATCCACCGTCTACGCAGGACTTGCAGATATCGAAATCTGCGCCGTGGTCCAGATGCAGAGCGATCGGAATATCCGGGTTCTCGATCACTGCTGCCTCAACAAGCTTTCTCAGATAAGTAGCGTTTGCATACTTTCTTGCGCCTGCGGAAACCTGCAGGATAACCGGGGACTTCAGCTCGCCAGCTGCCTCAGTGATAGCCTGAACGATCTCCATGTTGTTTACGTTGAAAGCACCGATAGCGTAACCGCCCTCATAGGCTTTCTTAAACATCTCTGTTGTTGTAACTAATGCCATGATTATCTCCTCACTTTACATGATATTTTTAGGATCGTGCTTAGTATACTACAAAATTGTATTTTCATCAATGCAAAATTTGAAAAAAATGTGTAAAAACAGACTTTTCGTTCATATAATGATAAATATGTCATTTTTCCTCTAACTTCTGGACTTATCCATCAATCTGTGCTACCGTTATACATGTTGACACATCATTTTTACTATAATCATAAAGAAGAAAAAGGGAGAAATTATGGGAGGATTATTTGGCGTCGCATCCAAAGGCGACTGTTTGTTTGATCTGTTTTTCGGAACCGACTACCATTCCCACCTGGGAACACGCCGGGGCGGTATGGCCGTCTATGGGGAAAATGGCTTCGACCGTGCCATCCACAACATCGAGAATACCCCGTTCCGTACTAAATTCGACCGGGATATGCAGGAAATGAAAGGAAACTTAGGCGTAGGCTGCATCTCCGACTACGAACCCCAGCCGCTGCTGGTACGTTCCCACCACGGCACCTTCGCCATCACCACCGTAGGCCGCATCAATAACGCCAAAGATCTCACAAAGCAAATCTTTGACAGGGGAAATGCCCATTTTCTGGAAATGAGCGGGGGCGACATCAACCCCACCGAGCTGGTGGCAGCCCTCATCAACCAGAAGCTGAATCTGATCGACGGCATCCGCTATGCCCAGGAACAGATTGACGGCTCTTTAAGCTTCCTGATCCTAACCCCCAAGGGTATCTACGCGGCCCGTGACCGCCTGGGACGGACGCCTCTGGTCATCGGAAAGAAAGAGGAGGCCTACTGTGTCTCCTTCGAAGATTTTGCCTATCTGAATCTGGGCTACGATACCGAACATGTCCTGGGACCCGGCGAAGTGGACGTGATCACCCCGGAAGGCTACAAGACCCTAATTACCCCCGGAAAGGACATGAAGATCTGTACCTTCCTGTGGGTCTACTACGGTTACCCATCCAGCACCTACGAAGGCTTAAGCGTGGAGAAAATGCGTTATCGCAGCGGCGAGCTCATGGCAAAGCGGGATAACGTGAAGCCGGACACCGTGGCAGGCGTCCCCGACAGCGGTCTGGCAGCAGCCATCGGCTACTCCAATGCTTCGGGGATTCCCTTCTCCCGCCCCTTTATTAAGTACACCCCCACCTGGCCCCGCTCCTTCATGCCGACCATCCAGAGCAAACGGAACCTGATCGCGAAAATGAAGCTGATCCCGGTCCACGACCTGATCGAAGGCAAGAGCCTGCTGCTCATCGACGACTCCATCGTCCGCGGCACCCAGCTGGGTGAAACCACGGAATTTCTGTACCACAGCGGAGCCAGAGAAGTCCATATCCGTCCTGCATGTCCGCCTATCCTGTACGGCTGCAAATACCTGAACTTCTCCCGCTCCACCTCGGAAATGGAGCTGATCTCCCGCCGGGTCATTGAAAAACTGGAAAACGGCCATGTCACCGACGAGATCCTGAAGGAATACGCCGACCCCGAATCGGCCCGCTACGAAGCCATGCAGGAAGAAATCCGTCGTCAGCTTAATTTCACCACCCTACGCTTCAATCGTCTGGATGACCTCATCGAAGCCACCGGCCTGGACAAGAGTAAGCTCTGTACCTATTGCTGGGACGGCGAGGAGTAAGGCAAAACTCCCGAATCACCCAACTATAAAAACACACCCCGCCTGCGGCGCCAATTCGCCTGACAGACGGGGTGTGTTTTTCTGGCATAAAAAAGGAGTGCGCATCTTTGCAAGCTTTGCTTGCCTGCGGCAGGTCGCGTTAGCGGCATTATTTCACAAAAAGAAAAGGCGCCGCTCACCGGCAAGCCGGAAAACAGCGCCCTCTCTGGGATTTCAGGTTATCATAACCGTCGCCTATATCACTCTCCTGAGAGAAGCATAAGCCACTATGTAATTCTCAAATACCTTAGAAGATTCCTACCAGTGCTCCCAGCAGACCTACTACCAGCAGAAGTCCGATACAAGCTACCGGAGTCCAGCCTTTCTTCTTAATCAGGAAGTACAGGCCAAGAGTAATGCCAAGCGGAATCAGCTTCGGCAGGATGCCATCCAGAATGCTCTGGATAACGATCGGGCTATCGCCGTTCTCGATGGTCAGGGCAACAGTTGTTCCACCATAGTTAGATGTCAGAGCACCAACTACGAATACACCCAGCATAGAAGCTGCACGAGTGAACTCTTTTGCGTTAGCGGTCAGAATCTCGATAGCCTTAGAACCAAGTTCATAGGACCAGTTCATCAGGAAGAAACGCAGAGCCATCTGAACAATGTTGAAGATTAACAGGAACAGGATAGGTCCTGCAATAGAACCGTTGATAGCCATGTTCGCTGTAATACCTGCTGTAATCGGAACCAGAGTGAACCAGAAAAGAGCGTCACCGATACCACCCAGGGGTCCCATAGCTGCAACACGTACAGAACGAATCATGTTGATGTCTGCCTTCTGCTGCTCCAGAGAAAGTACAATACCCATTACGAATGTTACCAGGAACGGATGAGTATTGAAGAACTCCAGGTTGTGCTGCATAGAAATTGAAAGGTCATCCTTATCGGTATGGATTTTCTCCAGTCCCGGAAGGATACAGTAAAGCCATCCTGCTGCCTGCATTCTCTCATAGTTGAAAGAACCCTGCAGATTCAGAGAACGCCATACCATTTTGTTAAGAGTCTTTTTGTCAAGCGGCTGAGCCGGTGTTAAATTCTTGTAAGTTGTAGCATTAGATGCCATCCTCTTCACCTCCGTTTCCACCATTTCCAGCGTTCTGCTTAATAGCAACGCGAGTCTGGAAGTCGTACAGTGCAATTGCGATACCAACAAAAGCTACCAGAAGCAGAGCAGAACCGCTCAGATCCGGGATGTAGCCAATGATAGTAGCAAGTGTGAAACCTGCGAAATAGATTCCCCACAGGTCATTGGAAAGCATGATACGAAGCAGAATAGCAAATCCAACGAAACGCATCATTCCACCAGCGGTGCTGAGACCAGTCATGATCCAAGCGTATTTCTCAGAAATAGCGGTCAGAGTCTCGCCAAGTGCGCTTCCGCCAAGCAGACCAGCTACACAAACAATAGCGAACAGAAGTCCCAGAGCGCCCATAGCCAGGTAGTTCAGACGAACGATACCCTTTGCATCTGCCTTCTCAGCCATCTTGTCTGCTGTAGACATCAGCGGGGACATAACGGTGAACAGCAGAGTTACCATGTACTGACCGATCAGAGCGAACGGAACAGCAAGTCCAACTGCTGCGCTGGTGTCAAGACCAGAAGAGATAGCGAATACAGTAGCCATGATTCCACCGATTACGGCGTTAGGCGGCTGAGCTCCACCAACCGGCATGTTACCGATAGTCATTAACTGATAAGTACCACCTACGATAAGTCCTGTCTGCAGGTCACCAAGGATTGCTCCGATGACTGCTCCTGTTACGATAGGCTGGTACAGAGATTCCAATAAGTCGAACTGGTCGATGGCCACGATGAAGGACCATACAGCAACCAGTAAAATCTGAATTGCATTAAAACTCATGATTTATACAATCTCCTTTCCAATAAGTATAAAGCTGCTTAAAATCCCCCTCATAGGAATTCACAACTTATTTGAACAGCTTCTCAATGTTCTCCGCTGCCTCGGTCGGAACACGACGAATCTCGAGCTCCACACCCAGATCACGAAGCTTTGCAAATGCAGCCACATCTGCGTCGTCTACAGCTACAGAGCCTGCAACCTGACGCTTGCCGTCTGCCATATGCATGTTGCCGATGTTTACCTTCTTGATCGGCACGCCGCCTTCTACCAGCTTCAGTACATCCTGCGGATTCTCACATACGATGAAAATCAGCTGCTTATCAGATGCCTTGTGAATAGTAGAGATGGTCTTTTCAATAGTCCAGTAACGCATGGAAGCATATGCCGGAGCAGCCATATCCATCAGTCCCTGACGAAGCTTGTTTCCAGCTACTTCATCATTGGCTACCAGGATTAAGTTTGCGCCGATGGTTCCACACCACTGTGTGGCAACCTGTCCGTGAACCAGACGGTTGTCAATTCGTGTTAAAACGATATTGGGCATTTTCATTCCCTCCTTGTTATGATGTACCCCGAAAATCCCCTTCAAGGTGATTTTATTATATCTCGTTTGATTCATTTTGTATTTGTAGTTTTTAGTTGACTTCGTGTTGTTTTTAGTTTCTGTTAATCAAATTTATTCTTTTTTTAGAATTACTTCGTTGCTTTCTGGACATTTTGACAAAAAAACGCTATAATAGGTTTCATATATGGAGGTAATTTATGCAATTAAAGACATCCAGCCTGGAATTTGAACGTTTTGGTTCTGTCTACGATCAGCCTGTCTCTCCTGCGGACTCCGGCATGATCAGCCGCGATTTGCACCTGATTGCCAAGCGAAACCTCAATCAGCTTTACCATTTTGACTGCGAGGTCTGCCTGGAATTGCAGAGCGGCATGGCCGCCCTCGTGGTGGGCGAGACCCTTGATACGATGCATCTGCAGGAATTTGCCGTACACCGTAACGTGCGGCTGAAGCCCGGACTGTACTGGAATCTCATCGCCGTCACTTCCAACATCACCTGCAAGATGATTGCTACTACAGACTATAGCTACTCTTTGGACACACTCCCCTCCCCCTATATGTTCCGCCGGATTCTTCCCCGCGTGCGTATCAGCGAGATTCTCGGCTATTACTACAATATCCGGAATTCAGGCTACACCTTCAAGGGCGAGACTCATGGCTATTTTGAGCTGACTTACGTGGATCGGGGCGAGCTGATGACAGAAATAGACGGAAAGGAATATACGATTCGGGAAAAGGAGCTGATGATCTACGGACCTGGTCAGTTTCATAACCAGAATATCGCGGAAGGCCATTCCTGTTCCTATGTTACCATTATTTTCGATATGGAAACCATCGTCTACGATGTGGAAAGCACCCATTACGAGCTGCTGTTAAATAAGGTTTTCTCTTATGATAAGAAAATTTACACCCTGATCAAGACCTTCGTGTCTGAGAGCACGTCGGAGATTCCCTACATGAACAGCCTGATGCTCTGCCTGCTGCAGGAGACTGTCATCCGTCTGCTTCAGTCGGAATTTATCGGTCAGAAGTCTGAGAAGCCCGTAACGACAGCCCGGCAGCATTATGAAGATGAGCTTCTGGAAAAGATTCTCGCTTACATCGACGAAACTATCTACGAGCCCATCACCATTGCGGAGATCTGCCAGAAGTTCTCCATGTCCCGTTCTTCCCTGCAGATTCTTTTCAAGGAAAATA
Organism: Clostridiaceae bacterium; assembly: GCA_902362725.1. Classification (GTDB taxonomy): domain Bacteria; phylum Bacillota; class Clostridia; order Lachnospirales; family Lachnospiraceae; genus Laedolimicola; species Laedolimicola ammoniilytica. The sequence goes on from CABIXM010000025.1 coordinate 34,152, forward strand.
TGGACATGCCGCCCAAAAAATACATCAACGAGCTGAAGCTGGAAAAGAGCCGCCAGATGATCTGCGAAAACAAGTACACCATCAGCGAAATTGCTCTGATGCTCGGTTTCAATTCCATTCACTATTTTTCACGGGCCTTTACCCAAAAGTACAACATGGCGCCCAGCGAGTATGCCAAAACGATTTACAAATCCAACTAAATATATGTTATTGAAAAGTACAAAAAACGGAGACTCTCTTATTTTAAGAAAGCCTCCTGCTTTTTTTGTACTTTTTAATTTTCCAGAGACTGGATCGCAAACCGGGAAATCTTAATGACGGTTCCCTTTGCCACCTCGACATTGACTGTCTCGTCTTCGATTCCTACGACCTTGCCGTAGATACCGCCGCCAAACATCACCTGGCTTCCAATCTTCAGCTCCGTATGCACCTCTGCAAGCTCGCCACGGCGCTTTTTTACATTTCTTGCGGAAATAATAGCCAATACCAGAGCAATGATGCCCATGATAAATGCCAGTGTAATGCAGGTCCATCCAATTACTTCCCAGTTAATACTCATACTTAGATACCATCCTCTTCTGTGTCGTCATTATGCTCGGCCAGCTCAAACCGGATGATGTAATCCTTTCCGGTCGGGATCAGAGCCTCTGCCATGTCAAGCGGGTTGTCATAGATACCCATGGACATGGAGCCTTCAATCAGCATCGGCAGGTTGGAGCCTGCGATCACTTCGATCTTCTGATCCGGTCTCGCAAACTTGCACTCTACCGCTGTCTTGAAGGGTGAACCTCCTGCCAGGTCGGAAAGTACCAGTACGCCGTCGCAGTCTTTCAGCTTATCAAATGCCTGATTCAGGTTATGTGCCAGTGTCTCTGTGGAATGATCTGCTTCAAAATCCACATACTCGATGTTCTCTGTATTGCCGGTAATCAGGCGCAGGCTAGAGCCCAGTCCTGTGGCAAAATGGCCGTGACCGGTAATCAGTAATCCTACCATAATCTTTGTCCTCCGAAATTATTTTACTGTGTACGGATACAGGGTTACGCCCTTCACGACACGGTTTACCTCACCTGTCGGGCAGGGGTTGTCCGGTGTGATACCTAAGGACAGAGACTTCAGGACTGCCAGAGTCTGTGCGAAGGTAATGTAGTTGAAGCCAAGCAGCACGTTCTCCAGAGACTGACCGATATGCATCTCTACGGTATAGTCTACCAGACCTTTGACTGCTTCGCAAGGAGTATTCATCACTGCTACGATGCGGTTCTTCTTTCTCTGGGGGCCCATTTCCTTGATCAGGTCGATCTCGTACTGTCTCTGATACTCGTTGTCGCTTAAGTATACGACAGTCAGTGTGCGATCATCAATAATAGACTTCGGGCCATGGCGGAAGCCAAGCGGTGTATCAAACATAGTTGCTACCTTACCGGCTGTCAGCTCCAGCATCTTCAGAGCGGACTCCTGGGATACGCCCTTCAGGCTTGCGGTTCCCAGATATACGATACGGTTGAAATCGAACTCGTCTACGATCGTCTTTGCGATGGTCCAGTTCTGATCCAGGAATACTTCACCTGCTGCAGCGATCTTCTCAACTGCCTCGCAGATCTCATCCAGGCGATCCAGGTTGAATGCCAAGTAAGTTGCCAGATACATATTGGAGAAGCTGGAGGTCATAGCGAAGGACTGGTCATGAGTCTCCGGCGTCAGGTTGATGGCAAAGCAGTTATGTCTGTCATTGGCCAGCTTGGAAAGTGTTCCCTCATGGTTGCAGGTTACGAACAGATGATACAGGTTCTTGCAGACTGCCTCAGCGTTCTCTACTGCGCCCAAGGACTCCGGTGAATTTCCGGAACGTCCGAAGCTTACCAGAAGAGTCGGCTTAGTTGCGGAAAGGAAGCACTCCGGTGACGGAACCAGGTCTGTAGTTCCGAAGGACTTTACCTTATAATTATACTTCTGATTCAGCGCCTGATACAGAGAGTTTCCTACGAACTCACTGGTTCCTGCTCCGGTCAGAACGATATCGAAATCATCCTGCTTTACAACCTGGTCGATGAACTTCTGAAGCTCATCCTTGCATGCCTTAATCTGCGCGCAGGTTTTTCTCCAGGTAGACGGCTGCTGATGAATCTCAGTCAGCGTAAATGTGGAAGATGTTTCTTTCATTTTTTCATCGGTTACATTGAAAATGGTCATCTCATTTTCCCCCTTATTTCATATTTGTTTTTTGTGGTTTCGGGCGCACCTCATGTGGAGTTCCCGTATCTGCTACTATTATATAGTACACCAAATTTAAAAAACAATACAGGTACTAAAACTCATAATCTTTGTCCTAAAAAATGCAAATTCATTTTAAAATCGGGTGTTATAATAAGGTTAGGCTACAATTCAGGAAATAAAACAGGAGGGAATTTTTATTATGTTGATTCAAAGTAAAAAGGTCTGGATCGCAGATCAGTTTATCGCTGCTGAAATTCAGATTGAAAATGGTAAGATTACAGAAGTGCTTCCTTATGGAAGCAAACCTGTCGACAAGGACTATGGCGATCTCCGCATCGTTCCGGGCTTCATGGATATCCACTGCCACGGCGCGTTCGGCTTTGACACCAACGACGCCAATGAAGAGGGTCTGCGCAACTGGACGAAAAACATCGTAACCGAGGGCGTAACCTCATTTCTGGCAACTACCATTACCCAGAGCGAGGAGGTTCTGACGAACGCTGTAGCTAATGTGGCAAAGGTCATGGACGAGGGTTACGAAGGCGCTGAGATCCTCGGCATCCATTTCGAGGGACCGTATCTGGATATGGTCTACAAGGGAGCTCAGCCCGAGCAATACATCGTAAAACCCACCATTGAGCAGTTTAAGCATTATCAGGAAGCTGCCAAGGGTCATATCAAATACATCACCATGGCTACTGAGACCGATGAGGATTTCGCCCTGACCCGTTACCTCACCGAGAACGGCGTGGTAGTCAGCATCGGACATTCCGCAGCCACCTACGAGCAGGCCGTGATGGCGTACGCACACGGCGCCCGTTCCATGACCCATGTATACAACGGCATGACTCCGTTCAAGCACCGCGACAACGGCCTGGTAGGCGCTGCTTACCGCCTGCGCACCATGTACGGCGAGATTATCTGCGACGGCAACCATTCCACACCGGCAGCCCTGAATAATTACTTCATGTCCAAGGGACCGGATTACAGCATCATGGTTTCCGACGCACTGATGGCCAAGGGTTCTCCGGCCGGAAGCAAATACATCTTCGGCGGAAATGAGATCATCATTTACGAGGACGGAAGCGCCCACCTGACCTCCACCGGCGGTCTGGCAGGCTCCACTCTGTGCCTGAATCAGGGCTTACGCATCCTGGTAGAGGAAGCCATGATTCCGTTCAACTACGCTCTGAACGCCTGCACCATCAACCCGGCCCGCTGCCTGGGTCTGGACGATCACAAGGGCGCTATCGGCGTAGGATACGACGCTGACATCGTAGTTCTGGAGAAAGATTACAGCGTGGCACAGACCTATTGCAGAGGCGAAGCGCAGCTGTAAATTCAGTTTATAACAACTAACTTTTTGATTGCATTTTTCAGTCATTATGATTATAATAGGGCTGCATTTATACCGTTTATATTACCCGTTTATATAAGGAGGATTATCACCATGAAACACCCACTTCAGAAAATGATGGAAGACCGCAGAAATGGCATCAAAGCCGGCATTCCTTCCTATTGTACCGCCAACCCGCTGGTGCTTGAGATGGCACTGCGCCGCGCGAAGAAGCTTGGCAGACCGGTGCTCATCGAGGCAACTGCCAATCAGGTAAACCAGTACGGCGGTTACACCGGAATGGTGCCGAAGGATTTCTATAAAATGGTTCTTGAGATGGCAGAGAAAATCGGCGTACCGGAGAATCAGATGATTCTGGCCGGCGATCACCTGGGACCGCTGACCTGGCAGAATCTGCCGGAGAAAGAGGCTATGGAGAAATCCATTGAACTGGTATATGAGTATGCCCGGGCAGGCTTCACCAAGATTCACCTTGACACCAGCATGAAAGTAGCTGATGATCCGGAAGGACTTCTCTCCACTGAGACCATCGCCCGCCGCGGCGCCATCCTTTATAAATCCGCTATGAAGGGCTACGAAGAACTGAAGGCAGAAAAGCCGGACGCTATGCGCCCCGTCTTCGTCATTGGTTCCGAAGTACCTATCCCGGGCGGCGCTCAGGAAGCAGAGGATACCCTGGCAGTTACCAGCCCCGACGCATTCCGTGACACCGTAGCCACCTACCGCCGCGTCTTCAAGGAAGAAGGCATCGAGGATGGCATGAACGACGTCATCGCAGTGGTCGTACAGCCCGGCGTAGAGTTCGGCGACGATCAGGTCTTCCTGTATGACCACGACGCAGCCGTAGACCTGTGCGCAGCTCTGAAAGAATACCCGGAGGTATGCTTCGAGGGACATTCCGCAGACTACCAGAGCCCCGAGAGCCTCCGCAACATGTGCCAGGACGGCATCGCCATCCTGAAGGTAGGCCCGGCCCTGACCTACGGTCTCCGCGAAGCCCTGTTTGCTTTAAGCTTCATGGAGAAGGAGCTGGTTCCGGAAGCAGAGCAGGCACACTTCATCGAGACTCTGGACGAAGTCATGCTGAAAAACCCGGCCAACTGGCAGAAACACTACCACGGCGACGACAAGCAGCTGGCACTGGCCAGAAAATACAGCTTCTCTGACCGCGCGCGCTACTACATCGGCCAGCCGGAGGTAACGGAAGCTATGGATAAGCTTTTCGAGAACCTGCGTAAATACCAGATTCCGATGAACATGCTCCACCAGTACATGCCGGTATCCTACAATAAGGTCCGCGACGGCGAGCTGGAGCTTGACCCGAGAGAGCTGGCCATGGACGGCGTGACCAACTTTATGATGGACTATGAGTACGCAGTAGCACTGTAAGCTTTTCTGAAATCTGAAACTTTAAAAATGCTGGAGATTCCAATAAAAACGAAATCTCCAGCATTTTTTACTTCATCTCATCCTTCACATGAGCCATCACTTCATCAATATTATTGTGAAACCCATTCGCATTCAGCCAATCCATCCTGTCACTATCCAGTCGGAAGCTATACCCCATATTCCGGTAAAGGCGCACCTCATTGCTGATCCGATTCCCCGGTTCGCCGTATAAATCATTATAACTGCAGATGATAATCACATCTTTCTGCCCGTCCCCGTCATAATCCTGAAAGCTGACCGCCAGCACCTCCTGAAACAACAGCGGATCCCGATAGCCATTTTCCGTAATTCCCGGAAAATCATAGATTTCCGCATTATCCTTTACCAGGGAAAAGCTCACGTCCTGATTGCCGTACATGGTCTTTCCCGGCGCATAGGAGGTAAAAATCACCTCGCCCCAGCTTCCGCCCAAATCTACCTTAAAGCTCTGGTTATCGATCCGGTAAATGGATCTGGAATAAGTCAGGCTGTCGTCAAAGACATTGGAAAGAATCCGGTAATCCTCTCCATCCTCCTGTAAGGTCAGGTGACAGGAATGCACATATGGCCGGTAATTCTCATCTCCCGGTACACAGTCCAGCTCATAGACGCCCGCCGACAGCTCCCGTCCGCTGACGCAGGTGAAGTTTACATAATTCGTGTCTCCATGCTCCGTGACCCAGACCTTTGCCTTCTCCAGATAAAACCACGGCAGCTCCTGGCTCATCTCGTCCAACGTACAGCCAAGCCTTTTGGTCAGAACACAGTTAATCTGTTCTGTCGTAAGCCGGACACAGTCTGTCTCTATATCTTCCCGACCGGATATCTTCAGATATTCCTGCCTCTCCGCGGCTGTCAACGGCTCTGTGGCCATGCCCGCGCCCGAATAAAAGATTTCCCCCAGATCAGCATCCTTCGGATCCCGGTAATCCGATAGCAGAAAGCCATAGTTGCCACCGTTATCGCCCTCGTTGATCCAGTCGGTGAATTTCTGCAGCTCGGCAGTGGTCAGATCGCGGGCGTCTGAGGCATCTGCTGTGTTGGATGAACCTGCCTCCGCTGAAAATGCCTCCGCTGTATCCGCCGAATCTGCTGTCTCTCCTGCATCGCCCTTCAGAACTGTGTCTGTATCCGTGTCTGCATTGCCTGTATCCGATTTTTTTGAAACTGCGCAGCCGCCAAGGGCTACCACTGCGCACAGGCTCCATATCAGAGCATTCATTTTTCTTTTCATGCAGACCCTCCTTTTATCCATGCACCCGAGCTTTTCAGATTTTCCGCATTTTCATTACGGATTGCTGTGAAATTTTCCTATTTTTCTTATTGTAACGTATTTCCTATCTTCTGGCTATCTTTTCTTTCTGCTTTTTGTACTTTTGTACTTTTTAGCAGGTCACTACACACGGTAGGACCACAAGTTTTTCATCTGATTCATCAGCTTCTGTACATCCCAGTGTTGTTTCGTCCGTTCCACGCTGTTCGGATCCTGCAAAATGATGTCGCCCTCCTGATCCACGCCTGTCAGCACCAGAAAATGTCCCGCGTCCGTGAAGTCGCCCGGGCCCATCACGCAGATAATCGGCTGGCCCGCCTCCAGGGTGGAACGGATATGCTCCGTATCAAAAATCACGCTGGAGACGGTAAGCCCCAGCTTTTCCGCTCCGCTGCTCATCAGCTCCCAGGAAGAGCCGGAGCCGTCCACATAATAGCCATTGTCCTCAGCCATTTTTGCCACCTCGTAAGGGTTCCATTTTGTATCGCCGGTCAGCCCACATACCACCATAGACAGGCTGGTAGGACCGCAGCCGGTTACTGCCAGAAAATCGCTGCCATAGGTCTCGTATCCCCAGCGCTCATCCCATTGCAGGAAATGTGGAATTTCTCCCTTTGTCACCTCTTTTGAAATGTCAATTTCTTCCAGGCCCTTGTATTTCGGATAATCCAGCACAAAATCCTTCGTCTCCGGGTTGCGCTCCACCAGCGCAATCAGGCTTTCCGGGTAACCCTGCTCCCGCAATTTCTGCGTATTCACTTTTCCAAACCCGCAAAAAAGATTTAACGCTGTATAGGCCACCAGAACCAGCAGGACTGCCCCCAGAAGCGTACCCAGCATGGACGCCAGAAAGCAGATGCGGGCCTTCCGCCGATTCCGGCGGCGTCTGCTCTTTCTCTTCTCATTCCATTCCTTTCCCGGCTCTGCTCCCCTCTCATCCCGGTAGCCTTCTCTGTGCTTCTGTCTGGTCATGATAGTCCCCTCTTCTTTCGTTCTATGGGTTCAGTATAGCAGAGAAAAAGAAAAGAGATATTTAGATTTTCTTAATAAGAATTAAAAAAGGACCTATATTTCCTATAAGCCCTTTCTTTTCTACCTATTTCCGTACTATTTTAAAACATCAAAAGCAAGTTTTGCCGCACCCAGAATTGCTGCCCGGTTTCCCTGAGCTGCCTTAACGAGCGGAATATTTTTTGTATGGGAATTTCCGTATAATGAATAAGTTTTCTTCAACTTGTCCCACCAATATTCACTGGTATCCGCCAGACCGCCGCCAATCAGACAAATTTCCGGATCAAACAGGTTAGCCGCATTTACGATACAATAAGCCAGGTCGTTCACAAATTCCTCCAGCACCTTCTGCGCTGTCTCATCGCCTGCTGCATACAGATTAAAAAACTCATACCCTGAAGTAATTGTCGCTTCCGGCTTTTTATCCCGATACAGATTCCACAAGGCCGTTCCGGAAACATACTGTTCTACGCAGCCTCTCTGCCCACACAGGCATTTTTTTCCGCCCGGGTGCAGAATCATATGTCCAATTTCCGCGTTCCCGCCACGATATCCGCGTATCATATGTCCTTCCGTATAATAACCACCGCCAACACCTGTCCCCAGGATAATACCAAATACATCCTTTGCGCCCCTGGCTGCTCCCATCCAGTGTTCTCCGATTACTGCCGCCCGACAGTCATTGGTAACCTCCACCGGAACTGCAAACTCATTTTCCAATATCTTTCCTATCTGAAGGCCAATGTAGTCTTTGTAAATATCCACTGCGTACAGAACCGTTCCGCTCTCTTCATCAATCCGGCCACCGGCCCCGATTCCCACAGCGCTGATTTCATATTCACTGTCCAGTTCCCAGATCAGCTTTCGATAGGTATCCATAATAAAGGAACCGTTTCTTTCTGTATTGGGGATTCGTATTTCTTTTAATATATTACCTTTTTCGTCAACTGCAGCTCCCACAATTTTTGTTCCGCCTGTATCTATCGCTGCTACTATCGGCATCTCCGGTTCCCCTTTCTTTTTACAGATATTCCTGAATATTATCTACGATCTTCTTGGTGATAATCTGCGGACGCGTAATTCCTGCTCCGATTACCACATTGTGGGCTCCCGCCTTAAACGCTTCAATCGCCAGCTTATCGTCCCAGTATCTTCCCTCTGCAATCACAGGTACCTTCACCCGCTCTGTAAGATCTTTTACCAGCTTAATATCCGGCTCCCGAAGCTCCACAATTCGCGGATCCGCGTCATTTCTGGTATACTCTGTATATCCGGCCAGTGTAGTGGATACCAGATCACACCCCAGTTCTACCGCAGCCAGACCTTCCTCCAGTGTAGATACATCCGCCATCAGAATCACGTCCGGAAATTCTTTCTTAATCGAAGTCAGCAGCTCTTCTGTGGTTTTTCCTTCCGGCTTCGGCAATTTTGTTGCATCCACTGCAATAATCTCCGCGCCTGTTTCATATACATTTTCCACATCACGAAGCGTCGGCGTAATATAACTCCAATAACCTTCATATACATGCTTCACAATTCCAATAATCGGAATATGAATCATCTGCTTGCATGCCAAAATATCCGCAATTCCGTTGACTCTTACGCCTACTGCACCACCCATCTGCGCGGCATACGCAAATCTTCCCATAATATCGCTGTTGCGCATGGGCTCCTCCGACGTAGCCTGGCATGACACAATTAATCCTTTTTTTAATTCTTCTACCTTCATAGTTTATACTCCTTTTCTAGCACGCTTCTGGCTGAGTTTATCATAGCTGATTGCAAGTAACAATACGACTCCTTTCACCACTCTCTGATAGTAATCCGGAATATTCATCAAAACCATTCCATTGAGCAGTACACCTATCAAAAGAAGGCCTACGATTACATTGACAATTCGTCCTTCTCCGCCGCTTGTACTTACTCCTCCCAATACAACTGCCGTAATGATATCCATTTCATAGTTTTCACCGGCCTTGGGCTGTCCACTGTTTACCCGGCTCAATAATACCATTCCAGCCAACGCGGAAAACAAACCGCACATACCATATACCGCATAAATAACCTTCCGCACATTGACGCCACTCAATCTGGACGCCTCACTGTTGCTTCCAACTCCGTAAATATATCTTCCGAAAGCTGTCTTTTCCAAAATAAACCATCCGATTACAAAGCAAATAATCATCAGGATAACCGGAACTGGAACCGGACCGAAATATCCCTGTCCGATAATATTAAAGGATTTCGGAAGACCATACACCGGCAGACCTCCTGAAATAATATAAGTCGTTCCTCTTAAAATCGTCGATACTGCCAATGTAGCAATCATAGGAGGCAGTTCAATTTCATATACAAAGAATCCATTACAGATTCCGATAAGTAAACCTGCAACCAGTACGATCACCATTGCCACTATGGGTGATACTCCCATCGCCATCAGAGACGCGCAGCCTACAGATGCCACTCCCATAATAGAGCCTGTACTGATATCAATTCCGCCTGTTATGATAATCATTGTCATTCCGACGGCAGCAATGCCATTTACCGCCACCTGTCGTAATACATTAAATAGATTGGTCGGAGTCAAAAATCCGCTGGACGCAACTGAAAAAAACAGCATTAACACCACGAGCGCTATCCATATGGCAAATTTTGACATTCCCTGTGTTTTTCTTTTATTTTTGCCCTTATTGTCCTTCATGCGAGCCTTACCTCTTTCTTATGCATCTCTTATTCCGTTGCCAGTGTCAAAATTTTCTCCTGTGTAACTTCCTGGCGTGAAAGTTCTCCCATAATTTCACCGTCACGCATAACCATAATCCGATCACTCATACCGATCAATTCCGGCATTTCCGATGAAATCATAATAATAGCCTTTCCTTCATCAGCAAGTTGGCGCATTAACTGATATATTTCCGCTTTTGCCCCTACGTCGATTCCTCTCGTAGGTTCATCAAAAATCAGTACTTCTGAATTTGTTGCCAGCCATTTTGCCAATACCACCTTCTGCTGATTTCCTCCAGACAATGTCCCTGTCTTCTGAGATGGTGACCATGCTTTAATATTCATAGCATCCATATACTTTTTGGCCATCGCTTTTTCCTCTTTAGAGCGAATAACTCCTGCATGACTGACACGTTCCATACTGGCATACACCGTATTAAAATCTATGCCCTTATTTAATAAAAGCCCCTGATTCTTTCGATCCTCTGTAATGAGTCCAATTCCGCATCGAATCGCATCCTGCGGACAGTGTATCTTCAATTCTTTTCCTCTCAGATAAACCTTTCCCCCGGATACCGGATCCGCACCAAATATTGCTCTGGCCAACTCCGTTCTTCCTGCTCCTACAAGCCCTGCAAAGCCCACTATTTCACCTGCACGCACTGAGACGCTGCAATGTTTTACCCGACGGTTGGTCAGGGCTTCCACCCGCAAAACCTCATCACCAAGTTCTTTTTCGCGTTCCGGATAATCCTGACCCAGTTCCCGGCCTACCATATATCGAATTAATCCAGCTTTATCGATCTCAGAAATAGGCAGCGTAATAATATGCTTTCCATCCCTCAGCACGCAGGCTCGATCCGCAAGCTGAAATACTTCTTCCAGTCTGTGTGAAATATACAAAATTGAAACTCCTTTTTTTCTCAATTTTGCTATGATTTCAAACATTTTCTCGATTTCATTGTTTGTAAGAGGGGCTGTCGGCTCGTCCATAATCAGAAATTTTATATCTTCAGAAACCGCTTTCACAATCTCTATTATCTGTTGCTCCGCAATTGACAAATTGGACACTCTCTCCTGGGCGTCAATGTGGACGCCCAACTCTGCAATCATGGTTCTGCACTTTTCCAACATCGCTTTCTTGTCCAAAACCAGCCCTTTTTTCAATTCTTTTCCAAAGAAGATATTTTCCACTACCGTCAACTGCGGCATCAGATTTAATTCCTGATAGATTACGCCAATTCCCAACTGTTTCGCAAGAGACGGAGTATTGTGCTCTATCTTCCGACCCTCGAACCATAATTCTCCTGAAGTTGGCTCGTGTGCCCCTGTAATTACTTTAATTAATGTCGACTTTCCGGCTCCATTCTCTCCCACAAGCGTCAGAAGTTCTCCTTTTTCAATGTCCAGAGATACATCATCCAATGCGGTAACACCGGAAAACTTTTTTGTCACATGTTTTAATTCCAGCAGCTTTTCCGCCATTTTTTCACCTATTTATCCTCTCATAGTGAATCCCATTCTCTATTCATAATCACCAATATTGGACGCATTGACAACCTTCATCGGAATTACAATGGTATCCTCAATTGGTCCATTCTCCTTGACCTTAAGAAGAGTATCCACAAACAGTTTTCCTGTCTCATAAGGCTGGATATCTACGGTTGCTCGGTAGATTCCACCTTCTTTAATCTTATTTAAAGCTTCGGAAATAGCGTCCAGACCGCCGATAAATACACGATCACTGTCCTTTCCTGCCGCCATCATGGCTTCATATGCGCCCAGTGCGCCTGCATCATTTACGCATACGACAACCTCCACATTCGGGTTAGCCTGCAGAATATTTTCCATATTAGCCATTCCCTTTTCTGTACTGTTTGCACTCTGTCTCGCTACGATTTTCGCATCCGGCGCTACGCTTAAGATACCATCCTGAATACCGTTTCCACGATCGATAATAGATTCCAGTTCCGGGTAGTCGAAAATGGCTACCTCAGCTTTGCCATCCAGTTTTTCTTTAATCCATTTTCCTGCTTCTTCTCCAATGGTGAAGCCGTAATCATACTCCGGAACGGTAACGAAAGCTTCGCTTCCTTCTACAAACTGATTTCCGGAAATGACAGAAATTCCTGCCTCAACTGCCGCTTCCACAGAGGGAGTCAACGCCGTCTGATCAATGGGGCTTACAATAATACCGTCTGTGCCATCTGCAATCAGGTTTTCAAAGGCTGTGATCTGATTTGCCACATCTGCTTTTCCGTCCAGAATATTTACTTCAATACCCAGCTCATCGCATCTGTCCTTTACACCGTTGGCCACGTCAACAAAATAGGTATTGGTCAAATCCTGGCAGGTATACGCGATCTTCGAAACCCCACTGTCGGAAGACGCTTCTGTCGTCTCAGTGCTTGTGCTCTCTGTAGCTGTATTTGCAGTATCCTTACTTTCTCCCTGAGAGCACGCTGTAAACATCATACTTGCACACAGTAACATTGTGATTACTAAACCTTTTCTTTTCATCTTTTACCCTCCTGTAAAAAAACCTTCTTCTGCTGTTTCATTTCAACTCAACCTTGTAGCAATACTGCTGTCCCTTATAATAGCGGTAATTATACTCTATCAGCTTATCTCCGCTGTAGGTTTTTCTACACACCTTCAGTGATGCTGTTCCAGGCTGACTATTTAAAAGCCTTGCATCCTCTTCTGTCAGCAATTCCGCAGAAAAGGACTCCACCGCTCGTTCCGGTACAATGCCTTTCTGAGTTAATACATGATACAGTGAATTGTTGTCAAGTTCCTCCCATGTGATACTACTGCACACTGCTATTGGTATAAAAGAAAAATCCAATGCAATCACAACGTCATCTGCCATACGAAGACGTTTAATGAATGTAACCTTTTCACCTTCCGGGATTTCAAGTCCCTCGCTGATAAATTCATCGGCCTCTATCACCGACAACTCAATCATTTTGGACGACGGAACCATTCCCTGCTTTCGTACCTCTTCTGTAAATGAATAAAAATTTGACAGCTTGTGATCAATTTTCCTGCCCTGAACGAAACTTCCTCTGCCGGGTAACCGATACAGATACCCTGCCTTTACCATCTCGTCCAACGCGCGTTTGGCAGTAATTCTGCTCACATCATACATCTCACATAATTCATTTTCTGAATAGATTCTGTCGCCGGGCTTTAATTCTCCCGATTTAATCAGGTTTTCTAACATCTCCTTCAACTGGTAGTACATGGGAACCGGACTTGTCTTATCAATCATATCAATCACCTTTCTGTTTATTATTGGCATGTCAGTATATCGGTATATTGATATATCAATATATTATACCAAGTATCTGACTTTGTCAACTGTTATTTTTGATTGTATCATAAGTCCCCCGAGAATGCTTTATTTAATATCAATTTTTTGTTATAATTTTCTAAATCATATCTTTCTGCAAAGGAGTTTTTTATGAAATCATCAGAGGATTTGCGGAGCAGACTCCGCTCCATCGATCACCGGAGCTATCCGGCTTATAAAGATTTGAAAGGACAGTATGATTTCGGGAATTATACGCTGTCTATTGACCACGTACAGGGGGATCCCTTCGCAGCGCCCTCCCGGCTGTCTGTGATTGTGCCCGCGAAAAGAGCCGCATTTCCGGCAGAATATTATGACACGCTGCCGAAACGCGTCACCCTGCAGGATCACCTGACCCGGCTCTTCGGCGCGCAGATCGCCCGGGGCAGCAAGCAGGCGGGCGGCTCTGGAAAAAGCGGTCTCCTCGCCGTCTCACGCTGCGGCCAGGAGGTGCTGGAGCGTACCGCCTGCCGGGTAAATAAAGGGGAAGTGACGCTTCGCTTCGAGGCCGGTTTTCCGGCGCACGGACGGACTATCGACGCACGGGGACTGGAAAAGATGCTCTTTGACATTCTGCCGGGCTGCGTACTGAATAGTCTCTATTTTCGGAAAATTAGTCAGGAACGGCTGAAAACTGCTATTGAGCTCTGCGAGGATCAACAGTATATCCGCGCAAAGCTTCCTGAACTGGGACTCTGCGCTTTTCTGGCCAACGGCTCCATCCTGCCCCGTCAGAGCGGCGTTTCTGATAAGCCTATGGAGCAGGCGGTTCCGTTTCGCTCTCCGGCTTCCATGGAAGTGGCGCTTACGCTGCCTCACCGCGGAGCGGTCAGCGGTATGGGCATTCCAAAAGGCGTTACCCTCTTTGTGGGCGGCGGCTATCACGGCAAGTCCACGGTGCTGCAGGCCCTGCAAAATGGCGTCTACAACCACATTGCAGGGGACGGACGGGAGCTTGTCATTACTGATGAAAGTGCCTGGAAGCTGCGCTCCGAGGACGGCCGCAGCGTCACAGATGTGGATATCTCGCCGTTTATCCGGCAGCTTCCGGGAAGAAAAGACACCGTTCACTTTTCTACCGAAGACGCCAGCGGAAGCACTTCTCAGGCCGCCAATCTGATGGAAGGCGTCGAAAGTGGAAGCCGGTTGCTGTTAATCGACGAAGATACCTCTGCCACCAATTTTATGATTCGCGACCGGCTGATGCAGCAGGTGGTTTCTCCGGAAGAAGAGCCGATTATCCCCTTTATCGAGCGGGTACGGAGTCTCTATGAAGATCTGGAAGTTTCCTCCATCATTGTAGCCGGAAGCTCCGGTTCGTATTTCTACGTGGCCGACCACATCATCCAGATGAAGGAATACGTTCCCCTGGACATCACAGAGAAAGCCAAGGCAGCTGCCGCAGACTTCCCGGTCTTCTCTGCTGCCCAGTCCGCCTTCCCCACCGTCCATTCCAGGCGCTGCCCGCGCCCAAACGCAGCCCTCAAAAAAGACGACCGCCTGAAACTGAAAGCCTCAGGCACCAGCGAACTCTCCCTGAATTACGACACCGTAGAACTCCGCTACCTGGAACAGCTCCGCGACAGCGAGCAGACCATGGCGCTGGCCTATATTCTGAAGTATTTGGAGGTGTCCGTTATGGACGGACATAAGAGTATGGAAGAGCTGGCGAAGCTTATCGAAGCGCAGATCGACAGCAAGGGACTGGAAAGCCTGTTTGTCGGGGCGGATGTGAGGGCCTCGTTGGCACGACCCCGGGGGCAGGAGATTTTGGGGTGTGTGAACCGGTATCGGATGTGAACTCACGGCCCCACACGGGGGCCGACACATTGACAAAGTAGAGAGATTAATGGGAGGTAATCAAAATGACTGATTTGGGACAGATGTTATATGATGATGGATGGAATGCTGGAGTAACACACGGCATTACCCAAGGTATTACTCAGGGTATTACTCAGGGTATTACAAAAGGACTTGTAGATGCTGTTCTGCTGTGTCTGTCTGAGCTTGGTACCATTCCACAGCAGGTAAGTAACCGTATCCAATCCACTACTGATGAAAAAGAACTCAAAACCTGGCTGAAAGCAGCCAAAAATGCAGATAGTATTGAGCAGTTTTGCAAAGATACCGGTTTTGAAAAATAATTTATACACCTAATAAACAACCAAATGGCACACGTCCCCGTGTGCCATTTTCCATCTCATTTTTCACTTAAATCCACCGCATCACCTGGCCCAGACTCTTCCATCCGTATCGGCAATGATGGGGCTTCTCCTGTATTCTGCAAAACACAGATTTTTCTATCTGCCATGCTGATGCAGATATTTTTCTCTGGTCGCCAGGCCGCCCCGGATATGTCGTTCGGATTTGTTCACATCAAGCACCTTCCGGGCCTGTCTTGCAAGGCCCGGATTGATATGCAGAAGGCGGTCTGCTACATCCTTATGTACCGTACTCTTACTGATTCCAAATTTCTTCGCTGTCTGCCGCACTGTCGCATTGTTTTCAATGATATAATTCGCTATATTTACCGCTCGTTCTTCGATATAATCCTTCAAGGTTTTCCCCCATAAGAACGTTTTTTACATCTTATGAAGGGAGCACTGCGGTTATACCCTGCCGGAAACAGATTCTCTATATAAGCAAAACCCGGTATTGAAACTCTGCCCCTTTTCAGGTATAATAAATTGGGTATAAGTCTGCAAAACGGGCAGACGTTTCTACCAACCGCCAAACTGGTTGACTACCCTGTCGGTAGTCATTTTTTTATTTCAGGAGAAAATGTTAAGAAATTAAAGCAATTGACAAATGTGATTGAATGTGTTTAAATATACTCAAAGGAGTAAGCTATTATGAACACACCAAATATCACAAATTACAAGCCAAAAGATTTTGCTGAATTGTTAGGCGTGTCTGTTAAGACATTGCAACGCTGGGATAGGGAAGGAACTCTAAAAGCAAATCGAACTCCAACGGATAGGCGTTATTACACTTACGACCAGTATCTTCAATTTAAAGGCATAAATACCGAAAATGACCAACGCCAAGTAGTTATTTATGCGAGAGTGTCTACGAGAAACCAAAAAGATGATTTACAAAACCAGGTCGCATTTTTAAGACAGTTTTGTAATGCCAGAGGAATCATTGTAGACCAATGTATGGAAGATTATGGGAGTGGACTGAATTACAATCGTAAAAAGTGGAATGAGTTATTAGATGAAGTAATGGAGCAAAAAATCAAAACTATAATCGTAACCCATAAAGATAGATTTATTAGGTTTGGTTATGATTGGTTTGAAAAATTCTGTATGAAGTTTAACACAACCATTGTGGTGGTAAATAATGAAGCATTATCACCACAAGAAGAACTTGTGCAGGATATTGTTTCAATACTCCAT
>CABIXM010000026.1 GCA_902362725.1 Clostridiaceae bacterium
GATTAATTTTAACACAAAAAGAGGACCTTGGATTCATTATGAATCCTTGGTCCTTCTTTTTTATAGGTTATGTTTTTTCACAGCCCCTTTTCGAATGTCAGATAATATTAGGCCGCTGCCTTCTTCGGGTTCTTCAATGTCTGAACGCCCTCGATTACCAGGACAATGGCCAGGGCAATCAGAAGGATACCAAAGATGGTCTGCGCCCAGGGACCCCAGTCCGCGCCGCCTGCCGCAATCATGCCAATCTGGTTCTTTACCGTCAGGCACAGAGAGCAGATGGTTACGACAATCATGAAGGCCATCGGGATCAGGAACATCTTATTGTTCTTGCCTACGTTGCCAAGCCAGGTAGCTACAGCCAGAAGACCGATGCCGGCCAGAAGCTGGTTCGCGGCTCCGAACAGACCCCAGATCTTTGCGTAGCCTGTCATACCGAGCAGGATACCCAGAACTACGGTCAGGATGGTGGCGAAATAGGGATTTACCATAACCTTCTTCCAGCCTTCCTTTACATCCTTTGCGGTCTCGCCCGGCTCAAGCCAGAACTCCTGGAACATGAAACGTGCCAGACGGGTAGCTGTATCCAGAGAGGTCAGACAGAACGCGGAATAGGTCAGCACCAGAAGGGAATTCAGGATGCTGTAGCTTCCCGGGATGACGTCGTCGATCATGTGGGCGATACCGCCACCGAAGATAGCGGTTGCTCCGGTCAGAGCTGCATCCGGATGGGTTGCGTTCCACTTGTAAGCATAGCCGATGGCGCACAGAGTCAGGATTGCAAGCACGCACTCCAGAAGCATTCCGCCGTAAGCGATGGGCTTTGCGTCTTTTTCTCTGTCCAGCTGCTTGGAGGTCGTTCCGGAGGATACCAGAGAATGGAAACCGGAAATCGCGCCGCAGGCAACCGTAGTAAACAGAACCGGGAACATATACTGCACACCATTTCCGTTGTCTACAGCGAAGCTGGTCACTGCCGGGAAGGTGCTGTCGAAGGTCGGGTGCGCCACAACGACACCGAAGAACGCCACAATCAGCATTGCGTAAAGCAGGAAGGAGCTCAGGTAGTCACGGGGCTGCAGCAAGATCCATACCGGCGTTACAGATGCGATGGCGATATAGATACCTACAATCCACATCCATGTCTTTGTAGACAGGTAAATCGGATGGAAATTCATACCGACTACCATGATCAGAACGATAGCCAGTACGCCGACTACGGAAGCGATGCCCATGGGCATATTCCGGCGGTATACACAGAAGCCAAATACAATCGCAATGACGATGAACAGCATGGAGATCATGGCTACGGTAGCCGGAGTCTCGGACGCCGCCAGGTTCAGGGCGCCGCTCTCATCGTATACAGCGCCGAAGGTAGAAGCTACGATCGAAGCAAAGGCTGCCACCACCAGAATCAGGGTCAGGTAAGAGAAGATGATGAACAGCTGCTTTGCGCGCTTGCTCATATTGGAGGAGATAATCTCACCGATAGACTGTCCTTTGTTGCGGACAGAAGCAAACAGAGCGCCGAAGTCATGGACACCGCCGAAGAAAATACCGCCAACCAGAACCCAGAGGGTTACGGGCAGCCATCCGAACATTGCCGCGCCGATGGGTCCGGTAATCGGGCCTGCGCCTGCGATGGAGGAAAAATGATGGCCCATCAGAACCGGAGCTTTTGCCGGAACGTAGTCTACGCCGTCCTCCATGGCATGAGCCGGTGTCTCAGTTTTGCTGTCACCTACGCCCCACTGCTTGCACAGCCATCCACCGTAGCAGATATAGCCTACAATCAGAATTGCAACGCAGATGAGAAGAAGTACCAGTGAATTCATTGTTACATACTCCCTTTCTTTTTCTTTGTATATAAAATTTTTTTCAAAATTTTCGCTGTGTGGCGGCCGCCTCCATTGGCGTCAATCTGACCAGTGGCAACCTGGACTACCGCTGTATGGTGGTCCATCCAGCCGTGCAGTGAAAAATGAAAACTTTTGGAAATGCGGCATTTCTTCAATGCCTTCCGCGCATCCTCATCGCAGGTATCGCAAATGAATACGGGTGTGATATAGGAGGCCATGTGACCCGGACCCGGCTTAATGCGCTGCATCCCGTCCTCCTGGATGTAAGCTCTCCACTTCTCATAGAGCTCCAGGGTCAGGTGCGGGATATCCACCAGATAGAGAAATTCCTCATTGTCCGCGGACCAGAGCTCGGCCTTCCTGGACAGGACGTATTTCTCCGAATGTTCAAAAAAATCACAGCGTGCTGTGATTGGAGTCTCGTCATCAAGCATGTGGATATCGTAATAGGTTCTATAGCTTTTCAGCAGTCGTTCGATGACCGCCTCTCTAGTGTCCTGCATTTTATATAGCTCTTTCTATGTAAATCTTAAAATTTGATAAACTTTCTTAAAAACTTTTTATAGTATAATACTTTATAAGTATAGTTGCAATACCTTTCCTGCGAAAAATCTACGTTTTTTTACAAAAAGATGTATTGCAATGCCAAAAAGAGTGCGCATCTTTGCAAGCTCTGCTTGCTTTTATGGAATAGGGGATTCTGTAGAAATTTCCTATTACATAAAAAAGGACACTGCAGCTTCGCTGCAATGCCCTTTATCATCCTTCGTCTGTAATGCCTGTCCGCCGGACTTATGCCTGCTGGCTTGCTGCCAGGAACGCGTTCAGTCTTGCTACCAGTGTATCCGGATCAATGCCGTGAACCATAGCAGCCTCGCCCAGAGACTCCATCTGGTGTGCCGGACATCCTACGCAGTGCATACCCTCGCGCATCAGGATACCTGCCATGTTCTCGTCTGTCTTCAGTACGTCAGCGATGAGCATATCTTTATTTACCTGTGCCATTTGAATTTCCTCCTTATTATGTTCCGTATCGTTACCGCCGTTTAACGGTATTATTCACGTATAGCGTTACTATTATAGTCTAATTCCGAGTGTTTTGCAAGGATTTTTTTGTGTAATTTTCAATACAATGGCAAGTTTATAGATTTTTCACTTGTATATTCCGCACATTTATTATAAAATACAGCTGTACAAGGATATCGCCCATGGCGATACTTACAACACATATCACCTGCGGACGCTGTCGCGCAGGATTATAAAAGGAGGATTTACATCATGGCTTATGTAATTGGTGATGACTGTCAGGATTGTGGCGCATGTGCAGCAGTATGTCCGGCTGAGGCTATCAGTGAGGGAGACGGAAAGTACGTAATCGACGCAGACGCATGTCTGGATTGCGGTACCTGCGAGGCTGAGTGCCCGCACGGTGCTATCAGCGCAGAGTAATCTGACGAAGTAAAACGAAAGGGACAGACCTACACGGCCTGTCCCTTTTTCTGTCCGAAAAAATTCCATTTTCGCTTTTCTTCTTTGGCAATGGCTGCTTTTTCCCTACGGCTCTTCTGAGAGTTGCGGATAGTCTCGTCCAGACGGCGGAAACGCTCGTCCTCCCGTTCCTCCTTCATGCGGAGCAGATAGTCCATCTCCTTGATGACCTGGCCGCTGACCTGGGTGCTGATTTCACAGCCCATCTTTTCCGTGTGATCCTCCAGAGCCTCCGCTATCAGGCGGCTCATGATACACTGGAACTGCTGCATCTTCTCCTTCCGGGCGGTCTCAGCATCGGTGGATACCGGGATGCCGCCGGCTCTGGCCAACAGCCCCTCCAGCTTTACATCGCCCTTTTCCAGTTCCGGGAGCAGCTGCTTAATCGCTTTTAACTGCACGCCTCCGTCCTTCAGTGCTTTAATATGCCGGAATAACCGGATATTTTCCTCGGTATAGTAACGGTGGCCCATCTCGTTGCGCCCGATGGGAAGCTCCAGTTCCTCTTCCCAATACCTCAGCACATGCGCTTCCACGTCCACCAGCCTGGAAGCGTCGGAAATCATATAGCGTGTCTCGCTCATGTCTCTTCCTCCCCTGTCTCTCTGCCGGTTTTCGCTTTATGGAAATGTAATATTTTTCCATATCCTACATTATATCAGGTTTAGAAGAATTTT
This sequence comes from Clostridiaceae bacterium, assembly GCA_902362725.1. Taxonomy (GTDB): domain Bacteria; phylum Bacillota; class Clostridia; order Lachnospirales; family Lachnospiraceae; genus Laedolimicola; species Laedolimicola ammoniilytica. The sequence continues at coordinate 4,025 of CABIXM010000026.1, forward strand.
CAACCAAAATTTGGAAATTTTTATTCATTCACGATATTTTTATCGGTATCCATCGTGTAGAGCGCTTCCTCTCTCAACTCTTCTCTCAGGGCCTCCTCCTGTACTTTCTGAATATCCGGGAACATGGACAGCATAGGTTCTATTTCCTTGCCATGCAGATTTCGCGCCACGTAATTCTTCGTACAGCGCATAACGATGGGCGACAGTGTCACGACGCCTATCAGGTTCGGAAGCATCATCAGGCCGTTAAAAGTATCTGAGATATCCCAGGCCAGCTGGGCTTTCATCACAGAACCAGCCAGCACGATGACCGCGAAAACCATCCGGTAGATCTTCGTTGCGCCGGTGCCGAACAGGTACTCACAGGCTGTCGCTCCATAATGGCTCCACCCCAGTACCGTAGAATACGCGAAAAGCAGAATCGCAACCGCCACAAAGGCTGCGCCCAGAAAACCAAAATGGTTACCGAAGGCGTAGCTCACCAGAGAGCTGGATTCAATGGCCGCTGCCTCACCGGTCAGCTGCCCCGTCGTCAGATCCACAGCGCCGGAGCTTAAGATGGTGAGCGCTGTCAGCGTGCAGACGATGATGGTATCCGCAAACACCTCGAAGATGCCCCACATACCCTGACGCACCGGCTCCTTTACATTGGAGCTGGAATGTACCATAACCGAAGAACCAAGACCCGCTTCGTTGGAAAATACGCCTCGCTTCATACCCATTTTCATAGCAAGGGCGATACCGGAGCCTACGATGCCGCCGCCCACGGATTTCATGGCAAACGCACCCTTAAAAATAGATACTAATACAGCCGGAATCGTAGCAATATTCATACCGATGATAACCAGCGTACCCAGCAGATACAGCACCACCATGAAGGGAACAATTTTCTCCGTAATCGCCGCGATCCGTTTCAGACCGCCCAGCACCACCAGCGCCACTGCCGCGAACAGGAAGATACCCGTCGCCAGCTTCGGAATGCCAAAGGCAGTATACACATTGCTGACCATGGAGTTCACCTGGCTCATATTGCCGATACCGAAGGAGGCCAGCAGGCAAAAGCAGGAAAACAGAACCGCCAGAGCCGCGCCCAAAGTTTTACATCCTTTCTTAGATCCCAGACCGTCCCGCAGATAATACATGGCGCCGCCAGCCCACTCGCCTTTACTGTTTTTGCGGCGGTACAGGATACCCAGCACATTTTCGGAATAGTTGGTCATCATGCCAAAGAAGGCGATGAGCCACATCCAGAATACCGCGCCTGGTCCGCCTACTGCAATGGCTCCCGCCACGCCGACAATATTGCCGGTGCCGACCGTGGCCGCCAGCGCCGTACACAGAGACTGGAACTGGGAAATGCTCCGGTCTTCTGTATGCTTCGTAATACTCCGATCACTGAAAATAGAACCGATGGTATTCTTCAGCCAGTGGCCCAGATGGGAAAGCTGGAAAAATTCAGTCATACTGGTCATCAGTACTCCCGTAAAGCCAAGCAGAATCAGTGCGGGCCAACCCCATACCACGTTGTTGACCGCACTATTTACATTTGTAATCATCTCAATCATAACCTCGTCCTCCTCACGCGCGCCGATTTTCCGAAAACCTATGTATACTTCGAAACGTCTTTTTATGTAACAAAAGTTTCCCCGGCAATTATCCTCTTACCTGCAGGAACTGCCACCGGCCGCTTCTTACAGATACGTTGTAACATAAAAACGGAGACAGCCTGTATCTGGCTGTCTCCGTCGACATTTCACTGTTTTATTCCTGCGCGATTTTCTATATCTTACCATAGGCAACACGAGGCTTTCAAGCATTTTTTTCTGTCTTCGTAGTATTTTAGTTGTATGTTCCAAAAATATTTTTCTTGTAAATAATATTTCCGAAATATTTTTGTTTTTCTTTTGATATGCATTCGTTCTATACGGAATTGCAGTCTGTTTTTCCTATATTTTAGCTCTGAGCAAAACTCCTGCGCCAGCATACAGCTTCCATTCCGTGAGAACACAAAAGCACGAAAGCCATATCCCTACATGGGCGGACCCGGCTTGAAATTTTTAAAGGTGGTGTATTCCGGCATCCACAGCAGGTTGATGGTACCGATGGGGCCGTTTCTCTGCTTGGCTACGATAACCTCGGCCAGGTTCTTCATTTCCGTATCCTTATTATAATAAGAATCACGGTACAGGAACATGACCATATCCGCATCCTGCTCGATGGCTCCCGACTCACGCAGGTCGGAAAGCATGGGCCGGTGATCCGGACGCTGCTCTACGGCACGGCTCAGCTGGGACAGTGCCACCACCGGCACATTCAGCTCACGGGCCAGACTCTTAAGCCCTCTCGAAATATCGGAGATCTCCTGCTGTCTGGAATCGGAGGAACGTCCTCCACCGGACATGAGCTGCAGGTAGTCGATCATGATGATGCCCAGCTTGTTCTCCAGCTTGTATTTACGGCACTTGCTGCGAAGCTCCGCCAGGGTGATACCCGGCGTATCGTCGATAATCAGGTTCGAACGGGCTACGCCCTCGGCGCCCTCCACCAGGCGCTCCCAGTCTGTATCCGACAGGTTGCCGTTCCGGAGCTTCTGGGCGTCCACGCCAGACTCCATGGACAGGAGTCGGTTCACCAGCTGCTCCTTGGACATCTCCAGGCTGAAAATGGCAACGGTCTCGCCGCTTCGGAAGGCCATATACTGGGCGATATTCAGAACAAACGCGGTCTTTCCCATAGACGGACGGGCCGCGATCAGAATCAGGTCCGAGGGCTGGAAGCCGGATGTCTGGTAGTCCAGATCCTTAAATCCGGTGGCAATACCTGTGACGTTTCCTTTGGTGCGGGACGCAATCTCGATTTTCTCAATGGCGTTCAGTACCACCTGCTTGATCGGAACGAAATCTCCCGCGTTCCGGCGCTGTACCAGATCAAAAACCTTCTTTTCCGTCTGATCCAGCACATTTTCCAAAGGCTCGGTACCTGCATAGCACAGGTTGTTGATCTCGTCGTTCAGGCGGATCAGCTTCCGCAGAGTGGATTTCTCTGCCACGATATTAGCGTAATATTTCACATTGGCGGAGGTGGGAACCCGTTCCAGAATATCCCGGACGAATTCCATGCTGCTGACCTCCTCCGGCACATCACGGGCCCGCAGCTCGTTCTGCAGCGTCACCAGATCCACCGGCTCGTCCCGGCTAAACAGATCCACACAGGCGTCAAAGACCACGCCGTACTGCCGCTGGTAGAAATCCTCGCCCTTCAGAATCTCCGACGCCACCAGTACTGCCTCCCGGTCCATCAGCATGGAACCGATGACCGACTGCTCTGCCTCGATACTGTGGGGCATCACTCGTTTGATGATTGCTTCTTCCATGTTTTAGCTCTCTTACGCTTCTCTTACGTTGACTTTCAGTTCAGAGGTTACCTTCGGATGCAGCTTAATCGGAACCAGGGTGGTTCCCAGTGTCTTGATGGGACTTGGCAGAACCATTTTCTTCTTATCCAGCTCGATTCCCAGCTGCGCCTTGGCTGCCTCTGCGATTTCCTTGGAGGATACGGAACCGAAAATCTTGCCTCCCTCGCCAGTTTTGATGGATACGTTGACCTCCATCTCCTTCAGGCGCTCGCCGAAGGCCTTGGCCTCCTCGTAAATCTCTTTGGCTACCTTTTCGTCATTTGCTTTTTTTAGCTTCAGATCGTTCAGATTCTTCGGAGTTGCTTCCAGCCCCAGCTTCTTTGCCAGGATAAAGTTTCTTGCGTAACCATCGTTTACCTCTACTAACTGTCCCTTCTTTCCCAAAGACTTTACATCTTCAATCAAAATTACTTTCATTTTAAAATTCTCCTTCCTCATGCAGCTTGTCGATGGTGTGTTTTACGATTTCCAGCGCTTCCTCCATGCCGCAGTCCAGCTGGGCTCCGGCCATATTCAGATGGCCGCCGCCGCCCATACGCTCTGCCAGAAGCTGCACATTCACTTCATCAATGGAACGCGCGCTGACAAAGGTCTTATGCTGATAATCCGTCAGCACCACCGAAGCCCGGACGCCGTTGATATCCAGCAGCTCATTGGCTGCCTGGGCTCCCACAATGGTGGGGCTCTCCAGATTCTCATTGGGACAGATGGCAATGGCAAAGCCGTGATACAGCTCCGCGTGGCGCACCGCTTCGGCCCGCGCCTTGTATTCCGTCATGTCATTGCGGAACATCTTGCGGACACGGGTTACGTCCGCTCCGCACCGGCGCAGGAACGCCGCGGCCTCGAAGGTCCGCACGCCCGTCTTGCTGGTGAAATTGTTGGTGTCAATGATAATGCCACCGTAGAGACAGTCTGCCTCCACCGCCTTAATCTTCAATCCCTCGTCAAAATACTGCAGAATCTCCGCTACCATCTCGCAGGCGGAAGACGCATAGGGCTCGATATAGGAAAGCACCGCATTTTCAATCTGCTCATTGGTCTGACGATGATGGTCAAGCACCACGATGGTAGGCGTCCGGGACAGAAGCTCCGGGCACTCCGTATAGCTGGGCCGATTCGTATCTACTACCACCAGTACCGTATTCCGGTCAATCATCTCGATGGCCTGCTCGCTGCTCAGGAACATGTCCGGCTCATAGACCGGATTATCCTCAAAGCAGGCCTTCATAGGCCGCACCGAAGTGGTCACCTCATTCATTACCACATAAGCGCGCTTACCCAGCACCTTGGCTGCCCGGTAGATACCGATGGCCGCGCCGAAGGAATCCGCGTCCGTCTGGCGGTGTCCCATTACCATTACCTTATCCCGGCTCTCGATAAACTCCCGGAGAGCGTGGGCCTTGACCCGGGCCTTGACCCTTGTGGTTTTCTCTACCTGCTGGGTCTTTCCGCCAAAATATGAGATCTTCTCGCCCTCCCGGATAACGACCTGATCGCCGCCGCGGGCCAGGGCCAGATCGATGGCGATCCGGGCAAACTCATAATTTTCCGCAAAGGTTTTTCCCGCGCAGCCAAAGCCCATGCTCAGGGTAACCGCCATTTCATTGCCGATATTGACAGTCTTGACATCCTGAAGAAGCTCAAACTTATTCTCCCGCATTACCGGAAGATCCTTCTCCTGGATAGCCACAAAATACTTATCCTTCTCTATGCTCTTTACGATACCGCCGAAGGACGAGATATACTTGTTGATCTTTCGGTCAACCAATGCCACCAGAAGGGATCGGCGGACCTCCTCGACCGTGTCCAGGGCCTCGTCATAGTTATCCAGATAGATCAATCCGGCCACCAGACGCTGCTCCTTGTTCATGCGGATATAATGGTTCATCTCCGTCTCATCAAAGAGATATACGGCGATCAGGAAGCTGTCGTCCTCCTCCACCTCCACAAAGGTATTGTCCTCCATGATGTGATCCATATATACCCGGCGCACATCTGCCCGGTAATCCCGCTCCTCCGAGGAAAACCGCACGATCCGTGTGTCCTCGAAATCATCCTCCGGAAGCAAATCCACGGTGAAATCCGGGAAGAAATAGCTGATGGATTTCCGCAGATTCTTTTTGCCCTTCTCGCTGGCCGTAAAAAACGCGCTGTTGGCCCACAGCACTCTTCCGTCCTCATCCAGCAGGGCGTAGGGTATGGCCAGCTCCTTTAAAAGCTTCCGCTGTACCTGTCCGTACTGGGTCGCGAAGGACACCAGCTCGCCGTAGATCTGCGCCCGGTTCTGTACATACAGCCCCATAACCACTGCAATATACACCAGCACAAAGGCGCTCATAACCACACCGGCCTTCACCGATATGGGGTACATACAGAGATTCATCACCAGAAGCAGAATACTCATCAGAATCGGCCACTGCACGTACCGTTTCAATCGGCCCTTTAAATGAACCTTTCTTTTCATTTTTGTCCCCTCTATCATTCTTTTTCATCTTTGACTGCTACTTAATATTCCTATTATAGCACAAGCATCCCCTGTATTACAATTAAAACAACTCAGAAACGCCGCCGAATCCTCCCGGACTCGGCGGCGTCTCCTGCAATATGGGTTCTAATCGTATTGCCAGTTATAGTATTATTATCTTATTTCACGAAAAATTTCTGAAGGTCTGCCTCTGTGGTGTCCTCGCCGATAGTGACAAGCTCAGTGCCGGTCAGACGTGCAAACATGGCGATATCGTCTCTGGTCAGGGCGGTGGATACTACGGAGTGGTGAGCGCCACCTGCGTAGCACCATGCTGCGGTGCCGATAGCAAAGTTCGGTTTATGACGATACATAATTCTGGCTACCGGCAGCTTCGGCATGGGTTTCGGCTGTTTTACCAGTTCGATGTCCGCGCAGATGATGCGGAAGTGGTCGCCCATATCTACCATGGTTACCTGGATTCCGTCTCCGGTTACGCCGTCAAAGATCAGTCTTGCAGGATCCTCTTTACCACCGATGCCAAGGGGGATTACGTCAATCTCGGGCTTGGTAGCCGCGAATGCCACCGGAACCTCCAGCATATGGGAAGCCAGCTCAAGCTCCTGTCCCTCTGTCAGGTCGTAGGTATAGTCCTCGATGAAACCGGTAGCGCCCTCGCGTCCCTTTGCCATCTCCATCAGAACCGCGCCGAAGGCTGCGATCTTATAGTCTCCCTCGGGGCCGAAGCCGATGCCCTTGTCCATCAGGTTCTGCGCGGCTATACCCGGAAGCTGCTTCAGGCCATGCAGATCCTGGAAGGTATCTGCAAATGCGCCGATGCCGTTCTCTTTCAGGAACTTCTCGAAGCCAACTTCGTATTTTGCCTGCTCACGGACTGCATCGATGCGGTCTGTCTTCATCGTATACTTATCGGTATACTCCTTCATCTTCGCGTCGATTTCTTCCTCAGTTACCTCGTTGATGATGTCTACCACATCGCCCAGCGCATAGTAGTTGCACTCCCAGCCGTACTTGATCTGGCTTTCTACACGGTCGCCGTCTGTAACTGCCACATGTCTCATGTTGTTACCGAAGGAAGCTACCTTCAGGGACTTGGAATAGGAAATAGCCTTTGCTACCTGCGCGAATTTCTTAATCTTCGCTACTACGTCGTCATGCTTATAATATCCTGCCACTACTTCGTGCGGGATGCCCATTCTGGCTACGATGAAGCCGAACTCGCGGTCGCCGTGGGCTGCCTGGTTCAGGTTCATGAAGTCCATGTCGATCTCATCATACGGAAGCTTCTCATTGGCCTGAGTATGCAGGTGAAGCATGGGCTTTCTAAGTTCCTGCAGGCCCTTGATCCACATCTTGGCCGGGGAGAAGGTGTGCATCCATGTAATAACGCCGATGCAGTCATCGTCGCAGGATGCTTTGCGCATATCCTCAATACAGATCTCGGAAGTCTCTACGGTCGGAAGCACTTCCACTGCCGCAATTCCTTCCAGCTTTTCATTCAGGAACTCTGCCATCTCGCGGGCGTCTGCCGCCACCTGCTTCAGGCACTCTTCGCCGTACAGATCCTGAGATCCTACTACAAAATACAGTTTTTTCATTTTTGTTACCTCCTGGAATAATTTTCCAAAACGTTTGCCAACTTTCATCGTTCCGGCTGCCCGGCTTTACGCCTGGCTGCGTATATCCTTGACCGAATTTCCGTCGTTGAACGTGACCGGAAAACGGTGAGAATAATTTTTGTTCTGCCAGTCCGGATCTCCCATCATACGAAGCAGATTCCGGGCTGTAACACGTCCCAGATTATACTTGGGATGAACGACTGATAAGATCTTCACATCCACGTTCTGGGCCAGCTCCGCGTCATCGAAAGAAATCAGTGAGATATCCTCCGGCACCTTCAGGCCCCTGTCCTCCAGGAATTCCATATAGTGCTCGGCCACCTCGTCGTTATAGAGAATCATCGCTGTGCAGTCCTTGGTTCTGCGGTACATCCGCATCAGCCCCTTCTTGCTCAGCTTCTCCTCCATATCCTTGGTGGAGTACCACCGAATCCAGTCATCGTCAAATTTGACGCCATAATCCGACAGGCATTCGATAAAGCCCTTGTAGCGCTCCATCCCCTGCATATCGTCGTATTTGAAAATACCTCCGATTCTCCGGTGGCCGTTCTGAATCAGAATCTTCGCGGCCTCGTAGCCCGCCCGGGCGTCCGACATTTCCACGCTGTCAAACTTCTGGTTCGGATAATGATTATGGATAAACAGAGTCGGTATGTTTCTCTTTCGAATCTCATTGTAGAGACGGATATTCGGGTTCGGGAAGCTGGAGCGCGTTCCCTCTATGATGAGGCCGGAAAGGTTGCTGGACAGCAGCCCTTCCAGGTACATGGCCTCGTCATTCAGGCGGTTTTTCGTCACCGCCACATCGATCTCATAGCCCTTTTCCGTCATGACGGATTCGATTCCGTCGTATACTCTCGGGAACAGATAATCGGAAAAATAGCTCAAAATCAGTCCAACCCGCGGCTTTCCCTTATCCTCGTTCTTATTTTCATAAGATACATAGGTTCCGCTTCCCTTGACGCGGACAATCAGGCCGTCCTCCTCAAGCTGATTCAGCGCAGTCCGCACAGTCTGCCGGGAATATCCGAACTTCTTCTGCAGAATATTTTCCGAGGGAAATTTGTCTTTGTTTTTGATGACTCCGCTCGTAATCAGCGTTCTGCACCAGTTATATAATTTCTGGTATTTCAGCAAATCCTGGCTGTGCGCATTTCCTTTTTTTGACATATCTGTCTCCCGCCCTTTTGTCTCGTATTTCCGTCTTAACTATTTGATAACCTGAAGGGACTGACGATCCGCGAATACAGCTACGAATACCAGGAATACGACGCCCTGGATCAGCTGCATCATCTGTGTAGAGAAGCCCATCATGGTCAGTCCGCTATTCAGCACGATGTACAGCAGGGAACCTACGATGATATTTTCAAATCTGACCTTCGCGCCGCCGGAGATCGGCATGCCGCCCAGTACCAACGCAATCAGAATCTGTGTCTCCAGCTGATTTCCGCCGGAGGAGGTTACAGAACCAACCTTGATAACGTTGATGAATGCGGCGAAGCCTGTAATGGCACCTGCCAGTACATAGATGAGGAACTTCATCTTATCTGTACGGATACCGGAGAACATGGCCGCCTTCTCGCCTGCTCCGATGGCCTTTAAGTAGGTTCCGAACTTGGTGAAACGGAACAGTACAAAGCCGATAACCAGAACCACTACCGTACAGGTAACCTTCAGTGCTGTGCTGTCATAGTTGATAAGCAGCGCTGAGCCGGTAACCGGAGCGTTGGTGGTCAGATACTTGATAAAGCCTCTGAACAGGAACATGGTACAAATAGTTACGATGAATGATTTAATTTTCCGGCATACATAGAAGTATCCGTTGATGGCCCCGATAGCCGCGCCTGCTGCAATACCGCCTACGATAGCCAGCGGGATGCTGATTTTGGACAGCATACATACTACGATGGATGCGATACCCAGGATAGAGCCCTGGGAAAAATCCAGACCGCCCATGGTCATGATGAAGAATACGCCTGTTGCCGCGATCATTGTAACATATACCTGAGAAAGTACAAGAGACATGTTGTTCATCATTCTGAAGTTGGTCAGAACGTTGAATACCAGGAATACTACAATCAGTCCTGCGATCGGCAGAAGGGCGCGGATCATCGACATCTTTGATAATTTCTTGAGCTGCTGCTCTTTCTGTTCTGTATTTGTCTTTACTTGATTCTCCATAACTGCCTCCTTATACCATCATCGTAATCAGACTGTTCTCATCCAGCTCCGGACTTCTCTCCAGCTCGCCGCTGAGCTTTCCGTCCTTCATGATTATGATACGGTCGCACATACCAATCAGCTCCATCAGCTCCTCGGAAATCATGATGATAGACTTTCCGTTCTTTCTCATCTGATTCATCAGCTGATAGATATCCTGTTTTACTTTAATATCGATTCCTCGTGTGGGGCTGTCCAGCACAACGATGTCGGAATCCTTTCCAATCCATCTTGCCAGTACTACCTTCTGCTTGTTGCCGCCGGACAGGTCGGATACGAACTGATCCACATTGACCATCTTGACAGACATCTGCTTCGCGAACTTGTTGGAGAATTCCTTCAGCTTCTTGTCGTTCAGCATATGTGCTTTATTGGCCAGGTCGTCCAGAGACGGCAGGCAGATGTTGTCGCCGATACTCTGATTCAGGACTACGGACTCATTATCACGGTCCTTGGAAGTATACGCGATGCTGTGCTTAATTGCAGTGGGGATATCGTTAATCTCGGTTCCGTCAGCCAGAACGACTTTACCGGTTCTGTCATAGGAAGCACCGAAAATGGCTTTACCAATTTCGTGCATACCGGATTCAGACAGTCCGCCGAAGCCCAGGATTTCGCCCTTATGCAGGTCGAAGGATACGTCCTCAATGAGTCCCGGAACCGTCACATCCTTCACAGAAAGAACCACTTCGTCAGATACCTTTTCGCCGTAATCTGCACGATAGTAATCTCCGCTTACCTCACGGCCTACCATCAGACGTTTCAGGTCGTCCTCATTTACATCTGCGCTCTTTACGGTGTCGATGTAGACGCCGTCACGCAGGATGGTGATGGTATCGGATTTATCCAGAATCTCCGGAAGGTCATGAGAGATAAAGATGACCGTATTACCGCTCTCGCGAATCCGGTTCATGTGCTTGTACAGCTCCTCACGTCCTTCCTGGGAAAGGGCTGTGGTGGTCTCATCAATGACTACGATCTTCGGGTCGAAGTAAGTAGCCTTTACAATCTCAACCAGCTTTCTGTCCTCGAAATTGTAGTTATCGATGATATCAGAAGCCTTGATTCTGTCGAAGCCATACTTATGAAGAAGCTCGGTAGCCTCTTTGTTCATGGCGTTTGTATTTTTGATTCCGAAGTGTACGAAGCGGTCCTCGTGACCCAGGAAAATATTTTCCGCTACGGTCAGGCCAGACAGGGTTCCCAGCTCCTGTACGATGATAGATACGCCTTCTTCATTGGCCTCTACCTGATTCTTCGGATGAATTTCTTTTCCATCCAGTACGAAGGTACCGCTGTCGATGCTGTAGATACCGGTCAGCATATTGGTCAGTGTGGATTTACCGGATCCGTTCTCGCCAATCAGCGCGTGAACCTCGCCCTTATTTACATTGAAAGATACATTCTGTACCGCCTTCGTAATACCGAAGGACTTGCAAAGATTTTTAACCTGTAATCTTACTTCACTCATTGCATTCTCCTCCTTCGATTACTTCACGATTTCGCCCTTGGTCACCTTGGTGGTCAGGGTAATGATAATCAGCAGTGCCAGACCGGTGATAACGTCCTGGATAGCGGTCGGAGCTCCCAGAGCGATAAAGCCGAAGAAAATAATGTTGATGACAAACTCACCAATGACAATGGCCTGCAGCGGCATACCGTATTTCTTAAATGCCAGACCGAAGAAGCAGCCCATGGTCGGTACAAAGTTACGGCTCATGGATGCCATACCGGTTACAGCTACCATGGAAGATCCATAGCTGATGGTCAGGATTGCCATCACGCCCAGGAACGCGCCGCTCAGGATAAATGCCAGAACTTTGTATTTATTTACATCGATACCCATGTTTTTGGCAACAAACTCGTTGCTTCCGATGGCGTATGTATAAGTTCCGATTTTCGTGTAGTTCAGGAAGATGTACGCTGCCACACAGGCCAGAACAGCCAGGATAATGTCGCCCGGCATCTGTCCGAACATACGAAGGTTTGCCGGAAGGGTCTGCTCCACGCCGCCTGCGATGTAGTTGGCGACGGACTCATAGATCAGAGCCAGACCGGTGGTAACAATCATGGACGGAATACGGAGCTTTACATAGAAGATACCGTTCAGCACGCCTACGATAGCGCCGCAGATGATACAGCCTGCAATCAGGCCCACATAACCCAGATTAAACTTTGTCGCAAATACGCATCCCACAATAGCGGAAAGCATGATGTTCGCTCCGATAGAGAAGTCGAACATACCCATTACCATTACAAAATAGAATCCCACCGCGCCCACGGTCGCAATCAGGCTGGCCTGGAAATAGTTCAGCATGTTGGCTGCGGAACCGAAGTTATGCGGTGACAGTACTTTAAAGATACCCCAGGAAAGTACGACCAGACCCAACAGAATCAGATAACCCTTTGTACTTCCCGACAGCTTTTTAGAACCCATACTCTTTACCTCATTTTTTTGATAATAGGAGCCGGTATCGCCGCGCGACACCGGCTCCTACAAACTCTAAGCCCTTAGAATTTATTTGCCTGCACGTGCTGCTGCATCCTCGATAGATACCTTAGCAGCTGCTTCCTTCAGTCCTGCCAGATCCAGCTCAGACATAGCTACAAGCTCTTCGTCTGTGTACGGAAGCTGGTCTACGAAGTACTGCTCGTATGCCTTGTAGTCATCTGCAGATGATACATACAGGTACGGGAACGGAACGTCCTCAAACTTGCCTGCGAAATCTGTGTAGTTACCCTTGATTGCGTTGTAAACCATCATGAACGCGATAAGCGGGTCGCAGTAATGTCCGCCGGACTCACCAGCCATGGAACCGTTCTCAAGTCTCTCTCCCAGGTCCGGAAGGAAGTCTGTGGATACGATGTCGATGTCCTGAGTCTTGCCTGCACGCTCTACAGCTGCGATTGCACCCTGAAGCGGGTCTCCGCCGCCGCCTGCCGGAATCAGTGCATCCAGGTTCGGGTCTGCTGCCATCAGAGCCTCTGCTGCCTTGGAACCGCCCTCAGAGGTTGTTCCTGCGTACTGCGGCTCAGACAGGGTAGCCTTGTCATCCGGGTTCGCCTCGTTCCATTTCTCAACGCCTGCTTTGTAGCCTTCCCATCTTCCAAGCCAGGTTGCATCTCCCTGCTCCCAGCCAATCAGACCGATGTTTCTGTCGCCCTTCTCAAGAAGGATATTTACCAGTTCTTCACCGTTGGCCGGCTCGTCCTCGTGAACTGCGCCAATGTAGTAAGCGGAGTCCGTAGCCATCTGGTAGATGTCTGCGCTGTTGTCCTTGCTGATGACACGGAAGAACTGTGCCAGATATACTTTGTTATCGTTACAGGTCTTGATTGCGGAGGTCATCTCTGTATCAGAAGAGTTGCAGATGATGATACCCTGGCAGCCTGCTGCTACCAGCTGCTCTACAGAAGCTGTAACCTTCTCGGATACATGTCCCTGGTCAACATACTGTACCTGAACGCCCAGTGCCTTTGCTGCCTCGTCCAGAATCAGCTTACACTGGGAACCGAGTACGTCAGTAGAGGACCAGATGGAAACGCCGATCTTGATGTCCTTGTTGTCTGTTGCCGCTGCCGGAGTCTCAGTTGCTGCTGAGCTGGAGCTGTCTGCTGTTGTAGTGTCCTTGGAACCGCCGCAGGCTGTCATTCCCAGAACCATGGTTGCTGCCAGTGCTGTGGCAGTCACTTTTTTAAAAAGCTTGTTCATGTTTTTTCCTCCCTGTTTTGTTTTTTCCTTTTGGGTTATGTCCGTAACCTTGTTGATGACTTTATTATATGCAGGCTGTCAAAAACTTGCAATAGAATACAGCAAAATAAATTTTCTAAGTTGTATTGTTTTAACCGTTTTATCTTGTTGTTTTTTAACATTCATCCGTAACACATGGTTATATTAGCCAATTTATCTCTCCCTTTCCCGTGCTTTCCCTCGTCATTTTGTGACTTTTTACCATTTCTCAGCTATGTTTGTTGCATTTTTAACACTATTTATAGTACAGCTTTATCTATGCTATAACCTGTATTAATTTTGTCTCTTTTTGTCTTTTCACAAATACAATCTGTATTTTTTGCCTTTCTACCTAATTTACAATATAAGAAAGAATGTGCCATTGGCACATTCTCGCGCCGAGGCGCGGTTGCTTCAGCAACCATCTACCACTGCGCCGAGTGCGCATCTTTGCAAGCTCTGCTTGCTTTTATGGAATAGGGAATTCTATCGGAATTTCCTATTCCATAAAAAAGGAAGCGCCTCAGCGCTTCCCAAAGCAATCGTCGCACACCTGGAACGGGGAGCCCAGGGGCAGGAGCCTTCCGCAGTATTTGCAGCGTGCGATATAATTCTGTTTTCCACGGGTCAGGTAGTTCATGATCCGCATCTCGGTCTTTTCCCGCTGTTCGGCCAGCCATTCCTCATCCAGCTCCTTCTGCATACGGTGGGAAAACTGATAATACAGGTCCAGCTGCTTGTAATAGGTCTCGTACTGGGCGATGCCGCCCTTACGATCCCGGTAGAAAGTCGGCTTCTCCAGGGATACGTCCGCCGTGTAGCTTCTGCAGTAATCCAGCCACAGCATGACCACCCGGCGGTCCTTGATGTCGATGGGACAGGTAATCATTTTGTATACAAGGTGCTTGTTCTCGAAGCCGTCAATCTGGTTTTTGTACCGCCTGGCCTGCTCGTAGAGATACAGAGCCTCGTCGATATTCTCTTTGACAAAGGGCTCCGACGGAGTGACGGAGTACCAGATCTTCATCAGTTCGTCCAGGGGCGCGTCGATGTCCAGCAGCACCTGGGGGAAACCTAAGTTCACCTGGGTCAGTGGCTCCTCCTCGGCCTCATAGAGGCTCCGGATAAATTCCAGTTCAGTCTCGCCCAGGGCGCTCACATAGCCTTTGTCGTAGATACCAAAACGACCCGCCCGGCCTGCGATCTGTTTGACCTCCGGAATCTTCAAAGGACGGCGGCTGACGCCGTCGAACTTATCCGTCTGCATGAAGACGATTCGGCGTACCGGCAGGTTCAGACCCATGCCGATGGCGTCCGTGGCTACGGCCACCTTTGTTTTTCCCTTATTGAACATCCGGGTCTGTCTCCGACGGATCTCCGGCGGCAGGCTGCCATAGATGACGCTGGAAGCAATTCTCGCTTCCTCCAGCCGCCCGGCTATATCCAGCACTGATTTTTTGGAAAATGCAATCAGGGCGTCACCGCTCTGTACATCCTCCGGAAAAAGGAAAGGTTTCTCCTCGCAAATCAGCTCCGTCTTCCGCTCATAGCGTTTCACCTCATAGGTATCCCGGCAGAGCTCAATCAGATGGCAGACCACCTGCTCAGCCGCAGGGCTCATGCAGATATGAATTTCCGCCGCCCGCAGTCCCAGGATGGCTTTCGTCCAGGAATGGCCACGATCCGTATCCGCCACCAGCTGTGCCTCGTCGATGACCGCCACGTCATAATTTTCATCGAAATCTGCCATTTCTATGGTAGAAGCTGTCACCAGGCTGTGTTCTTCCTCAATGCATTCCTGCCCCGTCCGCATGGTACAGGGGATGCCCGCAGCGTGCATCTGTTCATAAACCTCCAGGGCAAGCAGACGTAAAGGTCCCAGATAGCTTCCGTTTTTCGCCTTTTTCAGACGCTCCAGTGCCCGAAAGGTCTTTCCGCTGTTGGTGGGGCCGATATGCAGCACGAAATGCCGGGGCAGTTCCCGCACCTCAGCGAACTCCATCTCAGGTCTGGCCGGAACCAACTCCAGAATTTTATTTTTCACTTTATACTGGCGAAATTTCGGGTACAGAGTGAACATGGGCTCCTGGCAGATGGCACAGGGCATAGTCCGGCGCACCCAGGCCAGGAATTCGCCGTTCAAGCCTTCCTTCTGCTCGGTCAATAGCATACCCAAGTCCAGTTCCATCAGCCTCGGCAGCATTTCCTGATTCAGCGTCTCGATGAGCTCCTCTTTATTTCTGCGGTAGGCGTAGGATGCCGTATTCTTCAGCTGACGGTGCAGCTCCTCCAGGGTACGGATGTTGATCTGACCCGGGCGGGCGCTCTTTAAAGTCTTTTGAATCTTCGAGATACGTGCCTGCATGCCTGCTTCTTTTACCGGCTTTTTCGGCTTTTTGCGGCCTGCACGCTCGTATTGTTCTATATAAAACTGATTCAGTTTTTTCTTTT
The DNA here is from genome assembly GCA_902362725.1 of Clostridiaceae bacterium. GTDB lineage: Bacteria > Bacillota > Clostridia > Lachnospirales > Lachnospiraceae > Laedolimicola > Laedolimicola ammoniilytica. The sequence goes on from CABIXM010000026.1 coordinate 19,948, forward strand.
GAATCATGTGATTTCCTCTTTCATTAAAGTTCCGGACGCAGACGCGCCCTGACTATATAAGAAAGAATCCTGCGAAGCAGGATTCTCCGCCTGCGGCGGGTCGCGTAAGCGACATACTACCTTACCGCCGCAGTGCGATCCCCCGGAGGGGCTTTTTGCTCTATAGGAATCATAGCTTTTACACTTTAATATAACATAGTGTTTCCTATAGAGCAACAAAACCCCGCAGCCATTACGACTGCGGGGTCTGATTCCCGTAAATGAATTAGTCCATTACGTACGGCATCAGGGAAATGTGACGTGCTCTCTTGATAGCTACAGTCAGAGCTCTCTGGTGCTTTGCACAGTTTCCTGTGATTCTTCTGGGAAGGATTTTTCCTCTCTCAGATACGTATCTCTTTAATTTTGCTACATCCTTGTAGTTGATCTCATTATTCTCTTTGCCGCAGAATACGCAGACTTTCTTTCTTCTACGTCCCATGCCTCTACGTCTCATGGGAGCGTCGCCTCTATCGGATTTTGTGTAAGCCATGGCTTTTACCTCCTGTTAATCTCTCAATTCTGTTCCACGATTGTTAGTTAAACGGTAATTCTTCGTCGATGCCATCCGGGATATTCATGAATCCGTCTCCCGCTGCTGCGGAAGGAGCCGGTGCAGACTGGAACGGATTGGAATTATTCTGGGGCTGGAAGCCACCTGCATGCTCGCTGGCTGCCGCCTTGCTCTCCGCGAATTCCTGCTCCTCTACGACCACGTCTGTAGTGTAGACCTTCTGTCCGTCACGGTTCGTGTAGCTGCCGGTCTGGATACGTCCGGTAATCGCAATCTTCGTGCCCTGGCGCAGATACTTCTCAGCAAACTCAGCCTGACGTCCGAATGCCACACAGCCGATGAAATCAGCGGTTGCCTCTCCGTCCCGTCTGAATCTTCTGTCCACTGCCAGTGTATATCTTGCGAATGCGCTCGCGTTCTCTCCCTGAGAATAACGAACATCCGGGTCACGGGTTAAACGTCCCATTAAAATTACTTTATTCATACCAACAATCCTCCACTTTTTCGGTTAAAAACCTTGTCTCTATGCGTCTTTGCGAACACACAGATAGCGGATGACATTCTCCATGATACGAACGTGCTTCTCCACCTCTGCCGGGCAGGTTGCGTCAGCGTCAAACTGAATGAAGTAGTAGTACGCTTCTCTCATGTGCTGGATATCGTAAGCAAGACGCTTCTTGCCCCAATCTTCCACCTCTGTCACTACACCGCCGTAACGAGCGATATACTCTTTCGCTTTCTCTACGGTAGCGGTTCTGACGTCATCCTCTGCCTTTGCATTCACAACTAATGCTAATTCATACTTGTTCATGCTTTTCCTCCTTTTGGTCTCTGGCTTCCTCACTGATGGGGGAAACAAGGAATTTTAATAATATATCACGAGGTAATACTATATCATAGATTTTCCTTGAAAGCAAGGACTTTTTCGAAGTTTTTGCGTTTTTCCAATGGATTCTTCCTTTACAAACCGGGTGGCTGCCTTTATACTCTAAGTATTGTTTTATCGCTTTGATATCTATTTTCTTTATTATAGAAATAATTTTTGAAACGGGAGGTTTTTATGCGAATCTGGGCCAGAGAGTTTAAGAGTAATCATATGTTAAAGGATATGGTGGTTGAGGATTTTTCGGATGAAACGCGGACGCACAAGATTTTCAATGCGCTGGATGAGATCTGTCATCAGTTTGATTTGAGTAAGCCGATTTGGCTGGAGTCGTGCATCGCGGATTTTAAACGGACGGCGAAGGTACGGTTTTATCAGGATAGCTTTATTGATCCGATTGAGTTTGATTATCTGGAGGTACAGGTGATCGAGGAGGATTATTAAAACGGACGTCACAGGAGAAACAGCCTCTCTGCCGTGATACGCCTGCGTTCCCTATAGCCTGCACCCGGCTTATTCGCACCCGACCGGCAAACTCGGCCCTAAAGGGCCTCAGACAGTGCCTCCTTCGGGTGCTGCCAGGGTGCAGGCTATGGACGGGAACTCCGGCTACCATCACGGCAGAGAGGCTGTTTCTCCTGTGGCTGTTTTTCTAAAATAACATTATATATAATGTCAGGAACCGGGTTTGCATTGCAGGGAAAACCAGGGCAAACCCAGTTCCGTACGTCTTATTTAATCACATACTATTTCTTCCAAAGTTCTTCTGTCTTAAATGTGTTATACCCCTCATAGTAATAACTGTGGTCAATCCCCTTCATAAAGACTTCCCTGCTATCCACCTCGTCAGTCAGAGCCTCTTTCAGCAGGACTTTGATTTCCACATCCTTAATGGGGCTTCTCTCCATCGCAAGAAGGTAATCTTCTTTGTCCACGCGGCTCCAATCCACAACTTGGCCGATTCCGTTTTTCAACATCTGATCCAGCCAAATGCGGGTGCTTCGGCCATTGCCTTCCCGGAACGGATGGGCAATATTCATTTCCACGTATTTTTCAATGATTTCATCATAGGTAGACTGCGGCATTTTGTCGATATTGGCCAGTGCTGCTTCCAGATACATTAGCGGTGCAAATCGGAAATTACCCTTCGCCAGATTTACTGTCCTTAGTTTTTCCGCGAACTCATAGATATCCTCAAACAAACACCGATGGATTTCCTGCAGCGCTACAAAGGTTCCTGCCGCCAAGGTATCCAATTTACCACTTTCAAACAGCCAGACTGCCTTTTTCTTACTGATCCGCTCCTCTTCCCGGGCAAGCTCCGCGGAATCGGTGATCCCTAATTTATTTTCAAGAGTCATGTTGTTCCTCCAAAATTTTACTTACATCATACCCATAATTCCAACTATAACAAATGCCAAGAATAACATAGCAATCACCAAAATAATACCCGGGAGTACTATACCCGTCGGTTTTGTTCTCCTATGTTCCTCCATACAATGTGTATCAGTCTGCTTTTGCGATTCCACATTTCGTTTTTCTTCAACTGCATTCCGTGATTTTATGGCTTTATAGTACAGTGCGAGTGGATCTGTCTGCTCCATAATCCGCGTATAAAAACCGTCCAACCATGCCGTATCCTCAGGTACGCACATCGCTGCTTCTGTGCAAGTCGGCTCATGTACGATTTGATTTCGAATCCAGCGGTAATGTTTCAATTGCTTCAGATCATCATTCCAGCTTTTTACGTAATACGAGCCGTCGAAAATTCTCTGCATCTCTTCTATGTATGCGGATACTTTTCTCTCATCCTTCATAATCTCCCCGCATATCTTTTCCAGGTGCTTATATGAATCAAGAAATCCCATGGGCTTTGCCTTCCAAATACTATGTTTCTGTTCTCAACAACAGGGCACTACTTTTATTATGCCGTAAAGGTATTCCAAAAACAATGCCCTGTTTTCTTCTATATCAGCTTCTCCGGGTTCAGGCACTCAAGCTCCGGTATTACGAAGCGGCCGTTTTTCCGGATCAGGCGATCGTCAAACCAGAGCTCGCCGCCTCCGAATTCTTCCCGCTGGATCAGGACCAGATCCCAGTGGATGGCGCTGACGTTGCCGTTGGGCGCTTCATCGTAGCAGTTGCCCGGAGTCAGGTGAATGGAACCCATGATTTTTTCATCAAATAAAATGTCCTTCATGGGCTTCAGGATATAGGGGTTCACGCCGATGGCGAACTCGCCCACATAGCGGGCTCCCTCGTCGGTGTCCAGGATCTCATTCAGGCGCCCGGTGTTGTTGGCGGTGGCGTTCACGATTTTGCCGTTCCGGAACTCTAAGCGGATGTTCTCGAAGGTGGTACCCTGGCAAATGGACGGAGCGTTATAGGTGATGACGCCATTGATGGAATCGCGCACCGGCGCGGTGTAGACTTCGCCGTCCGGAATATTCATCTGGCCGTCGCAGGCGATGGCCGGAATATCCTTAATCGAAAAGGTCAGGTCCGTGCCCCTGGCGGTCAGACGCACCTTGTCCGTGCGGTTCATCAGGTCTACCAGCGGCTTCATGGCCTCACTCATCTTCGAATAATCCAGGTTGCAGACGTCAAAATAGAAGTCCTCGAAGGCTTCGGTACTGGTGCCGGAGAGCTGCGCCATGGACTCGTTTGGATAGCGCAAGACTACCCACCGGGTCTTCGGCACCCGGATATTGTGATGAACCGGCGTCGCGTACAGGGTTTCATAAAGATGCATTTTCTCTGAAGGAACATCGGAATACTCCGACACATTGTCGCCGCCGCGCACACCGATGTAGCAGTTCATCTTCGACATTTCCGCCGCGTCGATTTCAGCCATCAGCTTCAGCTGTTCCTCTGTACAGCCCAGCAGCATTTCCCGCTGTACCTTCGGGTCTGTGTAATGGGGAAAGGGCTGTCCGCCAACAGCATACACTTCCTTGATAATCTGCCGCGCCAGATCTTCGGTGGACGGGCCGGTGTAGTGAACGTATACTTTGTCTCCCGGTTTTACCTTACAGGAATAATTTACCAGATTTTTTGCCAATGTTCGGATTCTCTTATCCATAATCATTTTCCTCCTGATATCTTACAATCTAAACGCATTCTGTTTGCAAAACGGGAGCCCGCTTTCTGCGCGCTCCCGTCTGTCTCGCTTTTACCGTCTACTCTACGCAGCGCTCCTGTATCACTTTCTTACGCCCTTGGCAACGAATGCTTTGGGCTGTACAGACTGTTACTTTTCGTTTTCTGTCTCCGGCAGGCATACCAGGAACAGATTGCCCAGTTGTGCAAACTGTTCTGTGCTGTCATTCATGCCGCGCTTGCTGCTCTCGCCAGTCAGCGGGTCCGTGACGATGATGTTCTGTGGGTCGTAACCGGTAATCAGTTCTGCGGAACTTCCGCCCTCCAGTGCCAGCACCGGATAGCCCTGGCTCACATAGTAGAGCACCATGCTCACGGAGCAGCCGGACAGATCGAGCACCCGGTCTCCGGTCTGTTCCACCAGAATCTCATAGGGCGTGTAGCCCTGGGCCAGATATGCGCCCACGTCGCCGTAGGTCTTCTGGGTTCCCAGCAGAATCTCAAGTGCCGCCTGCAGTGCGGATTCACCGTCCTTCTGCTGCGGATTTCTCATGGTTCCCAGATCGGTCCGGGTCTTCCGACCGCCCCGGGTCCACAGGATATTCTGCTGCCGATCCACGACGATGCCCATATTTTCATTGGCGGTCTGCACGGCCTCATCGGCTCCTGTAAATGCGCCTCCGAAGATGCCGTCGAAATTGTATACATAGTAACGCTGGTCGGTTGTCTCATTTCCCAGGGTGAGAGTTCTGCTACCCTCATAGACCACCTGCTTCGGCATCAGGGTGCGGAGCTTGCCGCTGCCTCTGGTACCTGACAGTGCAAAATAGTATTCCTGCTTCTTGGGCTCGCTGGACTTCGTTTCTAAGGATATCTTTTCCACGATCTCTGTGGTTTTATTCGTAATGGGCTCCGGATCCGCCTCCACGTAGCTGCCGTCCGCGCTCCGCTGCACACAGTTCAGAGAAATGCGGTTGCTCTCGATGGAAATGTCGGTCACATATTTTCCCTGGGATTCGTAGTCGAATTCCCGGACCAGCTCGCCCTGCTCATTTTCAATGACGATGCGGCCCATAGGGAACAGCTCATTGCCGGTCAGCCCCTTCTGCACGTCGCTCTGACGGGCTTCACCATAAATAAAATCCGTCCCCATGAAGCCCAGCGCCCGGATGTAATAGCCCTCGTCCGCCTGCACCTCCCGGCTCTTGCCGGTGTCCAGATTCAGCACAGCCACGTTTCTGGAGGCATATAGGGAATTTCCCTTGTGCCAGGCCGCCAGATGGCCGTCCTCAGAGACCATGCCGCTGCCCGAGGCGATGCCATCCGCCACAGCCTCATACCCCATGGTGCTTAGATCCACGCGAAGCACGGTTCCATCCAGGAAAATATAGAACTGTCCGTCGTTATTCACGTAGGCCATTTCCCCGAGCTTGGACTGAAGCACCGCGAAGGACTCCTGACTCTCGATAAAAACCCGCTCCTCCACGGAATTGGTCAGCGCGTCGTAGGTGTACAGGGCCACGCCGGTCTCACCCTCGTGGGTGCCCCGGTTCATATAGCCGTACACCAGGAAATCCATGCTGCCGGATTCATCCACCTTCAGGATACGGATGGCGTGCTCGTCATAGGAGCCCCGGAGGTCGCTGCCCTCCCGGAAGCCGAAAACCAGGGACAGCTTGTTCTGGGCCACATCGTAGCACCAAAGTTCCCCGTTCTGGACGAAGCCGACGATATTTTCCTCGTCATTTTTCCGATATTCCACCGCCGTATCCAGGATGCCCAACTCCACACCCTTCTTTGTGAAAATGTCCAAGGTGGGGTCGAAGACGCGATCCGCCTTCCGGTCATAATTCAGCAGATACATGCGCTGTGAGGTGTAACGCACTCGATAGGATTCTGTCACCTCGTAGGTTTCGGTCTCCTCCGCGTCGTTGATATAAGTCACCGGATATTCCAGACGCACGGACGCCACGGAGTTGTCTATCTCGGTCACATAGGTGCGAACGTCTGCTGTGTCCGGCTCCTGCACGTCCATGTCGCCCCAGATGAGCTGCTTATATTTGGAATGAATCGATACATGAGCCAGGGATTTATTGCTGATGCTGTCGTCGGATTCCAGATACTGGGCGATGCTGACGGTATTATTTTTGTCGAAAAGAGCACTGTGAATCTCATCCACAAAAGCCAGGCATTCGTCCAGATGGTTGTCATTCAGTTTCTTCACATGTGTGTAATAATAGGCCTCCTGATCCTTCTCCAGACCCAGGCGGATAACCAGAAGATATTCCTCGCCGTCGTCCAGCAGATCCTTCAGCTTCAGATCCACGGTCAGCATCCGGCCCTCGCGGCTGTAATCCGTCAGCTCGCCGTCCTCGATCAGGCGGGTGGTGTCTACGCTTCGCAGTTCATAATAAACCTTCTGCACCCTGGCATCCGGGTACTCCACCCGGAAGGATACCGTGCGATCCTGGGGAAGCAGATAGACGGCGTCCCGTATGGAGGCCGCGTCCATGCTTTTGGTGTAGCCGTGCAACAGGTTCAGGTCACGGCCATTTTGTTCCATATAAATCAGCGGCAGGGTGGCTCCGGCCATCTCCGCCGTGGAATCTGTATTGCCCGCCATCAGGAAATAGCTCATGCCGGCCACGCCCAGAAGGAAGGCCGCCGCAATGGTCGCGATTCTTATGACTAACTTTTTCACCGGCTCTCTCCTTTCGCGTTTTCAGCATTTTTTCGTCTGGAGCGGTAGCTTTCCGCCGGGGATGTCCCTGCGTTCAGAAGCTTCTCCAAGGTCAGATCCGCGTGCAGAGCCTCCGTGCAGTTCTCAAAGGCCGCCGCAGAGGCTGCTTCCGCCTTCTTTCCGTTCTTCCGCTTTACCGCGCGGATCAGGATGTTCTTCGGCGTGTGCTCCATGTCGATAAATTCCAGGATTTGGGTATCGTAGCCCTGCTGTTCCAGAAGCCCGGCCCGGAGGCCGTCGGTGATCAGGGCGGACATCCGCTCTTTCAGGAGGCCATATTTCAGCACCGGAGCCAGAGTCTCATTTTCTATCTGCTTATTCAACTCATGCTGACAGCAGGGGACGGAAAGGATGACGCTGGCGCCCCATTTGACTGCTTTATACAGGGCATAATCGGTAGCCGTATCGCAGGCGTGCAGGGTCACGACCATGTCCACCCGGGTGCAGCCCTCGTATCCGGCGATGTCTCCCTGGAGGAAAGTTAGCTTATCATAACCATATTTGCTGCTGAGATCACTGCATTTACGGATGACGTCTTCCTTCAGATCCAGGCCGATGATCCGCACATCCAGCCCCTGACATTCCCGCAGATAATAGTAAATGGCAAAAGTCAGGTAGGATTTACCACAGCCAAAATCAAGAATCGTCAGCTCCCGGTCTTTCGGCAGTGCCGGGAGGATATCTTCGACAAATTCCAGGAAGCGGTTGATCTGGCGGAATTTATCGTAGCGGGCGTGGACAATCTTACCCTCGGGGGTCATGACGCCCAGATCCACCAGGAAAGGCACCGGGCGGCCCTCCTCCAGCAGGTATCGTTTCTTTTTATTATGGGCAAGCGCAGTCCGTTTTACTCTTGCGTCCTGTAGGGCTTCCGGCGCGGCTTTTCCGGCGGCTCCCTGCTTTTCCCTGACCGTGATTTTGCCCTTCTTGCTGACCAGCGCGGTCACCTGGCCTGCAACGGCCTGCAGCTGGAGCTGACAGAATACGTCCGTCATCTGTTCGGCAATTCGGTCTACCGCCTCTGCCGGGGGGAGATTTTCGTGAAAGGCCTTGGCTCCGCGGAATGTCTCAAACTGGAATTTCAACTCACCTCGCAGCAGCATCGGGCGGATCCGGACCTTCAGCTCGTCGCGGCCTTTGCGGGGGGCGCTTAAGGTGATGAGTTCCAGATTTTCATTTAAATATTTTTCTAATAATGATTTTAATTCTTCCATATGTTATACTTATTCTATCCATTTATTTTTCAGGTTTCTAAACAGAATCAGTATAGCACAATCTATTTTTAAATACCATTGTAAAATGTGGGGGCCTGTGTTATGATAGAAATAGTTTCGCACTGCGAAGTTCTAAAGCTACGGGATATATTCCCTGATTTTATATTTTGAAAGGAAAGAGGAGGAGTTACATTATGTTACAGCAGTTATCCATCTACGCAGAAAATAAGAAAGGCACCATGCAGAACATCACCGAGGTACTGGCCGATGAAAATATCAATATCTGGGGTTCCTGCACCAATGACGGCGCAGAGTACGGCATCAATCGTATGGTAGTCTCCAACCCGCAGAAAGCCATGGAGGCCCTGGAGGCTGTGGGCTATCTCTGTAAGCTCACTTCCGTCATTGGCGTAGAGGTTGAGGACGAGGTCGGCAACCTGAATAAGCTTCTGAAGGCCCTGGCTGAGAGCAACATCAACATCAACTACATTTACCTGTCCTTCAACCGCGCCTCCGGTAAACCGGTTCTGGTATTCCAGACTGAAGATACGGCGGAGGTTGAGGTTTGTTTGAAAAACAAGGGATTCTCGGTGGTATAAATCCAAAACGGCCGCCGCACTGAAAAAACATTCAGTGCGGCGGCCTGATTTTTCACGAAAATCTTTTAATTCAGATACGGCAGCGGATTTACCTGACTGCCATTGATAATAATCTCAAAGTGTACATGGGGTCCCGTACTTCGTCCTGTATTGCCGCTCAGCGCAATCTTCTGGCCCTGGGTTACCTTCTGCCCGGAGGATACCAGAATCTTGCTCAGATGGCCATACCGGGTCTGCTTGCCGTCCGGGTGACGGATGGTGATACAGTTGCCGTAGCCGCTGAACCAGCCGGCCTGGACAACGGTGCCGCCACAGGAGGCCATAACCGCCGTGCCGATGGGGCACGCCCAGTCCACACCCTTGTGCATGCGGCCCCATCTTCTCTTGAAGCCGGAGGTGAAACGCCCGCCGGAAATGGGCTTGACGTAGGTGGGCGGCGTCTGGGTGCCGCGCTCCACGATCTTCGGAACCGGTTCCTGCAGAACTGTCTCGGAAATTACATCACGATTCTCCTCCGCGCCATTTTTCTTCGTAATCAGTGCCGTTACCTCATGATAACCGGCCTGCTCTTCCTGGCGCACCTCGGTCTTCGTGGTGTACCATTCGTCGTTATCGATATACTGAACCTCCGCGTAATACTCTTCCTGATAAGTGGATTCCTCCACAGTCTCCACGGAAAGCTCCGGCTCCGGCACAGTGATAATGATCTCATCACCCTCATGGAGCACTGTATTCTCGCTCATGCCTTCATTCAGTGCCAGCACCTCCGCCACACGAAGGCCGTTGCTGTTCGCAATCACAGACAGAGTGTCGCCTGACCTGACCTCATAGATCTCATTTTTCGCCGTATCCTTGGTCACCAGATCGATGGCTTCGTCCGTGGGCGTAATCTCATCCGCAGACACATAGGCCTCGGCAATCTCCACCTTCTCCGCGAAATCCACCGAGCGGAGGCCGTCTCCCTCCACCTGCTGCTCCGCATTGTCAGCAGCGTTCTCTTCCGCCACATCTTCCTCTGTGACCGTCTTCGTGATGACGCTCTCCACTGCCTGGCTTACGTCATACTCGCCGATACCCGCGCAGGCTTCGCCGACGCCCGCGATACCGCCCAGCTTCGCCACCTCGGCTGCTGTTTCCTCCGCGGTATTCTGCTTCGACACTTCTACGGTATAGACATTCAGCTCCCGGGCTGCGTCGGACACGATGTTGATCTGGAACTCATTGTCCGTGTCAAATCGGTCCTTTGTGGCGTACAGCACGTCCATGACGTCCTGATAGCTTCCCAGCGTCACCGTGAACTCATTAATCTTCATCAGGTAAGCCTTTTTCTTGGCCTTCGCCACAATCTGGGTCAGTTCCTTGTAAAAGGCATCGCTCAGCGTATCGCTGTCCATGGTGGAACCGAAGATCTTCGGCACCTTATCAAGCTCGTACTCCACATCCGCCAGCACCAGACCGTCCGTCTCCCTGGAAATCCGGGCCCTGGCCTGCAGATAGGCGTTCTCCACCACGGAAGGATTCTTAACCGATCCCACCGTCTTACCCGCCAGTGTAACCTCGTAGTAGCTGTCGCCGCTTCCGAAGCCACTGCCGATAAGCGGCACGCCCAGCAGCATACAACCGCAGGTAATCATCATGGATTCCGCAAATACAAGCTGTGATTTTTTATTAAAAAATAATTTCTTTTTTTTCATTGGTTTTTAAATCTTCTTTAATCTCAAGTACACCCCGGAGCAGCTCCGAGGTGTAATATTTTTGTAACATTTTTTATTCTACCAACATTTCCAGGGCTTGTAAAGTCTTTTCTAAGGTTTCTTCCACGCCCAGACCGTCCTCTTCGATGGTCACGTCGGCGTATTTTTCGTAGAGACCCTCGCGCTCCGCATAAAGGTCGTGCAGGGTCTGTCCGTCCCGCAGCACCACGCCGCGGCCCTTCACGTCCCGGAGCCTCGATTTCACTGCCTTATAAGAGAGGCGCAGATACACCACCACACTGATTTCGCCCAGATGCTTCATGGCTTCCTCGCCGTACACCACGCTTCCGCCGGTGGCAATGACGGCGTTCGCCGGATTCAGTCCCGCATTGACCCGGTTCTCCACGGCCAGAAAGCCGTCCGGGCCGTCCCGCTGAATGATATCCTTCAGAAGCAGACCCTCTTCCTTCTGAATCACCAGATCCGCGTCAATAAAATCCTTTCCCATCATTTTCGCCAGAATGACGCCGATGGTACTCTTTCCGGCTCCCGGCATTCCAATCAGTACGACGTTCTTTTTCATCTTCTGCCCTTTCCTTTGCTGACTTGATTCGTATTCTTCTTCGCGGCCTTCGCCGACTTCTTTTTCCGCACACTGTAGCCGAAGGTGCCGATCTCCTGTCCCAGCGTAAAATAGGTTCCGTGGGAATAGGCCACCAGATTCGTGCTGTTCAGCTCGAAGCGGCCATTTTCATTCATGTAGGCCCCGTCCACGGTGACGCCCAGCACCTCCGCCAGGAACATGTGATGGCTGCCCAGTTCTTTCACCTCGGTCACCCGGCACTCAATGTTCACCGGGCTCTCCTCGATGGTGGGCGCGTACTTAAGATGCTGCGCCTTGCCCGGCGTCAGATGCATTTGGGCAAACTTGTCCACGTCCCGGCCGGAGCGCACGCCGCAGTAATCGGTGGCCTTCGCCAGGGCCTTCGTGGTCAGATTGATGACAAACTCGCCGGTCTCCCGGATGATATCGTAGGAATAGCGGTTCGGGCGCACGGAAATGGATACCATCGCGGGGTCGGAACAGATGGTCCCTGCCCATGCCACCGTAATAATATTCGGTTTCTCGCCTTCCCGCCCGCAGCTTACCATGACGGCGGGAAGAGGATAGAGCATATTGCCTGCTCTCCAGTGCTGCTTTTTTCGTTCTTTCTTTGCTTCCATGGATTATCTCATCTCTTCCATCTGCTGAATCATGCCTGCCAGAGAAGGAATCAGCTGCTTCTTGCGGGATACCAGACCCTTCAGCTCATAGGTGTCGCCGTCATCCGGCAGCTGGAAGGCTTCCTTCACCAGGGTGTCGGAATTGGGACCGTAGCACAGAAGCTCTGTAGACTCCTTGATGATATTGGTGAGCATGAAGAAAATCATGTTCAGGCCGCTTTCCCGGTGCGCCACAGGCAGGTAGGGAATCAGCTTCTCGCGGATCTCCTCCAGCTCCACCGCGTTCATGGAATTGATCTGACCCACGCCGAACTCCACATTTCCCACGTCAAAGCGCTTGAAATCCTGGTAGAAAATCTCCTCTGCGGTGCGGGAACCCAGATTGCTGCCTGCGGAGAACATATCCACAGCCAGATCCTCGATATCAATGCCCGCGATCTGTGCCAGATTCTCCGCCGCTGCCTTGTCGATGGCCGTACAGGTCGGGGAGCGGAACATCAGGGTATCAGAAATAATAGCTGAGCACAGGAGACCCGCAATTTTCTTCGGGATCTCCACGCCCCGCTCCTGATACATCTGGTACATAATCGTCGCGGTGCAGCCAAGGGGCTGGTTCCGGAAAAATACCGGGGACATGGTCTCCAAAGTGCCCAGACGGTGATGGTCGATGATCTCCAAAATTTCCGCATGGTCGATGCCATCCACAGCCTGGGATTCCTCATTATGATCCACCATGATGACCTGCTTCCGCTTCAGATTCAACAGGTTCCGTCTGGAAATCATGCCGATGTAGTTATCGTCCTTGTCCACGATCGGGAAGTCCCGGTAACGCTTCTGACCCATGATTTCCTTGATATCGTCAGTCTTCTCATTGACATTGAAAATGGTCAGGTTGTCGGACTTCATAAAGTAGCGGATCGGCATGCTCTGGTTGATCAGGCGGGCCGCCGTAAAGGTATCGTGGGGCGTGCTGATGACGACGCAGTGATGCTCCTGGGCCAGTTTCTTGATGGTCATGGAGACTTTTGCGCCCTCGCAGACGATGATGCAGCCCGCGCGCATCTCGATGGCGCACAGCTGGGATTCGTAGCGGTTACCCAGGATAACCAGGTCGCCCTCCTCTATGTAATCCTCCATCAGATCCGGGTTCGCTGCCGCAATGAGCACCTTGCCCTTGTTGTAATAGTCTTCCGCGGAGCCCACCAGAATCGTACCCTCCAGAGTGTCAATGATATTCCGGTACTGGGTATTGGCCTGAGCCAGAATCTTACTGTCCAGCACGTCCATGTAGGAGGTGGCGATGTCGCCGATGGTGATCAATCCCTCAATCTTCTGATCCTTGGTAATCGGCAGGGTCACCGCCCCGATGCGGCGCATCAGATTCCAGGCCTGCTTCAGGGACAGATTGCCCTGTACGCCCTCGGTCTTGCGGATCTCGATGTCCTTGACCTGCGTCATCACATCGGCCACGTACACCGGCGCTTCCGCCTGGAAATAGTTCAGCACATACTGTGTCTCCTGATTCAGCTGTCCTGCCCGCGCCGCGATGTATCCACCACCCTCCAGGGTGTTCTTCAGATACGCGTAGGCCAGGGCCGAACAGATGGAATCCGTGTCCGGATTCTTGTGACCGATGATATACACCGGTCTGGTATTGTCTTTTTCCATTTTAAACCTCTTTTATTCGTAAACTATTCACTTTCTCCTATTTTACCATTGCCGCGGCCCTGTATACAAGAGGGATTCCTGTATTTTTTTCTGTTCACTCCGTTCACAGGAAACACTTCGCGATGCACAGAAATTACTACGTAATTTCGCGCTGTGCTCCGCCCATTTAGTTCCGTCTCTCGCGGACATTCATTCGTATTGTGCGGACTGCACGATTTATTCTCCCTATTTCCTATTATTCCTCTGCGTTTTGCCGAACCATCTTTTCGGATATTTTTATGCTTTTTGTCTATTTTGTCCTGTTTTTTCTTTGCTTTCTCACTTGTTTTGTGCGTTTTTACATTAAGTTCACATTTTGTTCATAGTTTATTCATAATCAATTGCTATACTATATTCAAGTTAAGGGAGCAACCTCTTAACAATGAAAATGCTTTCACTACACATATAGATAAATTTTTTCATAATAGCCTCGGCGTACCTGGTACGTCGGGGCACTCCTCATTTTATGGGAAACATTTTCCCGGCTGCACTGCATTTTCTGTAAAAAAGAATGTGCCAATGGCACATTCTCGCGCCGAGGCGCGGTTGCTTCAGCAACCATCTACCACTGCGCCGAGTGCGCATCTTTGCAAGCTTTGCTTGCTTTCCATCTTTTATCTTGTCATCCCCATATACACAAACACCCGCCCGGTGATATCATCTGCCGTCACGGCTCCGAAGCTTCGGGAATCCTTCGAATTCTCCCGGTTGTCGCCCAGCGCGAAATAGCTATTTTCCGGAACGGTGTAGGGATAGGTTACGTCTTCGGATGTGGCTTCGGTTTTTCCTACGGCAGTCAGGGTGGCGTCTTTCACTCCATTGACCAAAAGCGCGCCCTCTTCCGAGAGCTCCACCACGTCGCCCGGCTCCGCCACCACGCGCTTGATGTATTCCACGCCGTCCGCCCGGTGGATGATGACCAGATCGCCGGTCTGATAGGACTCATCCAGCCGGTAGAAAAGCACCAGTTCGCCGTCTGTCAGGCCCGGCTCCATAGATTCGCCGCTTACCACCGCCAGACCAATGATATAATGAAAGGCCGCATAGACCAGCGCCACCAGCACAACACATTCCACGAGGAAGCACCGGAATTCTCTTCGCCGGTACAGCTTTTCTTTTCGTTCTTCCAGTATCTCGTCCACTGACTGAAGCTGTTCTTTTTTCATCTATATCTGTCTACTCCTGTTCTGCCAGTTCTACGATTCTCGTCTTCAGCAGGAGGAATCGCTCGTTCAGGCGCTCCAGCTCTTCGCTGATCATGGTCAGCTCCCGCTTCTGCTGCGCAGTCTTCTCGTCCATCTGCGCCTGCATTTCCCGACGGATCTCGATCCGGGCCGCAGCGATCTGCTCCTGCATTTTTTCGTAGGCTTCCTTCTGCTCCGCGTCGAATTTCTCCTTCATGGCCTGTTGCTCCTCAGCCAGCTTCTGCTGCTCTTCGGCGCGCTCCGCCGCCAGACGGGCTTTCATATCCTCCAGCTCTTCCTGCTGCTGTTTCCGCATCTGCTTTAACTGTCCCCGGTTCTGATCCCGCATCTGCTGGGCCCGGCTCTGGTACATCTTGTTCAGCTGCTGCATTTTCTCATAGACATCTTCTTTTTGAAATCCAAATATTCCACTCTTCAATTTCATATTCCTCACAAAATCTGTTATCTCCGGAAACTCCACCTCCACGGTATCCTGCACGATCTCGGGATATTCGAGAGGCTTGCCTTCCACGATTGCCTTGCTCTGGTCCTCCATGTGACGCTCCCCCTTCTTACGATATGATCTTCCGTACAAATTACTTGGTTTCATCATCATAATTATTTCATAATTATGATTCGCAGATTTATGAGAATTCGTTTCCGAATGAAATCTGCTCACACCTGAATCACGTTCATACGGCTTCCGCAGCAAGTGCTTCAGCCTGTCCTTTACCTTTTTCATAATACCTTATAATCCGCGATTTTACAATACTTATTGTATTTTCCCACTTTTTCTGTATGTTTTATCAAAAATTTGTATCTGGTCTGGTCATTTTGATAAAAACTGGCTATTTCAAAACAGCCAGTCAACGGTTATAGTAGCACCTGACAACAGCAGTGACACAGAGCGTGCACCTCTGTATGGATTCCATATAAATCTGCTGGGGAAAATAAGTAAGGAGGAAATGTAACTGTTATGGAAAAACAGAACAGTTGCAAGAAATTTATCTATGCAGACTACAGAAGCAGCCGCAGTAAAGAAGAGCGGCATCACCACCAGGGAACTCGTTATCGACGCAATGCTGATTGCGCTCACCTATATCTTTACCGCATTTGTCAACCTTCGCCTGCCCATCGCAGCCAACGGCGGACTGATTCATCTGGGAAATGTGCCGCTGTTCCTGGCTGCCATTATCTTCGGACGCCGCACCGGCACCCTGGCTGGCGCTTTCGGAATGGGTCTCTTTGACCTGCTGTCCGGCTGGTATCTCTGGGCTCCGTTCACCTTCGTCATCGTCGGCTTCATGGGCTTCACCGTAGGCGCTATCACCGAGAAGCATCACGGCTACGGCTGGAATGCGCTGGCTATCGCTGTTGCCTGTGTCATCAAGGTGGTCGGCTACTATATCGCCGAGGGCTTTATCTATGGCAACTGGATCGCTCCGGCAACCTCTATTCCGGGTAACCTGGTTCAGATCGGCGTCGCTGCTATCATCGTGATCCCCATTGCGGAGCGCCTGAGAATTACCGTTCAGAAGAGACTTTAAGTTTCGGTTCACTACTTTAAAGGAGGTTTTTACATGTACGAGATTATGACGCCCGGGCCTACACAGGTCCGGGAAAATGTGTTGGCAGCCAGAAGCCTGCCCTGTACCAATCCGGATCTGGATCCGGACTTTTATACATTCTATAAGGAGACCTGCGAGCTCATCAGCGCCCTGCTTCACACGAAGAATGAGGCGCTGATTCTGGGCGGTGAGGGCATCCTTGGCCTGGAAGCGGCCTGTGCCGGTCTCACGGAGCCGGGCGACCGGGTGCTGGTCATCGACAATGGCGTCTTCGGCAAAGGCTTTGCGGACTTTGTGAAGATGTACGGTGGGAATCCGGTGCTTTATACGGTGGATTATCTGGAGACGGTCGATGTGGACGCGCTGGCAGTTTATCTGGAGAAGGATCACAACTTCAAATACGCCACGGTGGTGCATTGCGACACCCCCAGCGGCGTGCTCAATGATATCGCGCGGATTTGTCCGCTGCTGAAATCCTATGGCATTCTGACCGTCGTGGATTCTGTCTCCGCCATGTTTGGCGAGGAGGTCCGTGTAGATGATTTTCAGATTGATTTGCTCTGCGGCGGCTCCCAGAAGGTGGTTTCCGCCCCTCCGGGACTGACCTTTGTGACGGTGAGCCCTGCTGCATGGGCGGCTATGAAGGAGCGTAAGACGCCGATTGCTTCGTTCTACGCGAATCTGATGACCTTTGACGGGTATTTTGAGAAGCAGTGGTTTCCGTATACCATGCCCATCAGTGATATCCGGGGCTTAAGGGCTGCCTTTGAGAATATTAAGGCGGATGCCAGCATCCTGGAGCGGCATGCGAAGATCGCCCAGGCAGTGCGGACGGCGCTGACTTCCTGCGGCTTGAAGCTGCATACGCGCAATGGGTATTCGAATACGGTGTCTGTGTTTGACGTACCGGAGGAGACGACCGCGGCTGCGATTCTGACGGCGGTGCGTGAAAAGTATAACATTATGCTGGCTGGATCCTTTGATGTGCTGGAAGGCCAGGTAATCCGGATTGGACACATGGGGGAAAATGCGTATCCTTCGAAGCTGGAGGCTGTAATGAAGGCGCTTGACGCGGTGCTGCCGGAGCTGGGCGTGCCGATGAAGGGATCTCTCACAGAAGCCTATTTGGATGCTTTGAAATAAGGTTTGTTTAAGACGGACGCGGCTGCGGGAAAAATTTTCCACGCTCGGGCACAATTAGGCCCTCCTTAGGAAATTTTTCCCGCAGCCGCTGTTTTTGTATATAACTACTTTAGAACTTTTTTAATTAGCTTAGTTTACATAAGTAGTCGTGTGGCTTCTATTTACTTTTTGATCTCTTCGGTTTCTACGATGAAGCGGACGCTTCCGGTCTTGCCCTCGGCAAGACCCGCGAAATTGTCATAGCTGTCGTCGGCTTCTTTCACTGCCCGCAGGCGGTTCATGACATTGCGGAAGTCGGAGCCTCCAAGCTTCATGAGCTCGTCGATGCCGTCGTCCTTGAAATCGCGGACACCGTCCCGCAGTTCGCTTACGCCGTCCAGGGCTTCCCCAAAAGCGTCGTAGAGCTCGCCGCCCGCGGTGCAGAGGGTGGTGCCGCCCTCTACGACTTTTTCCGTGCCTGCGTAGAGCTGGCTGACTCCTGTGGTGTAGGCTGTCAGGCCCTCGGTCAACTGTTTACTTCCGGCCGCCAGAGATGCCACCGATGTCTGCAGGGTCTTCTGCAGTTCTCCGGCGGAGGCTCCCGCTTCGCTGAGGGTCTTGGCGTAAGCCGCCAGCGCCTGTGCGTCTTCCGCTGTCAGGCCCAGGGTTTCCAGGGCTTTCTGCTGTGCTTCGCCTTCCGGGGTCGTCGGATCAGCGGCTGCCGCCGCTGCCAGGGCTCCCACGGTTTTTGCGAAGGCAGCCTGACCTGCCGTTGTGTCCGCACCGGTTGCAGCTTCCCCGCTTCCGCCCTCTGCGGGACTGCCAGTCATGCCGCCTGCTGCGCCCAGGGCTGTGTTCAGCTGCTCCAGACCGCTCTGCAATGCTGCCGCGCCATCGGTCAGCGACTTGTTGTTCTCATTCAGCTTGCCGACACCCTCCCAGACCTGCCTAGTGGCGTCCCGAAGCGCCGTCACACCGCTGGTATACTCATCCAGGTAGTCATAAAACTCCTTGAGGCCGTCATAGAGCTCCCCCACGCCCTCGTCCAGATCGTTCACACCGTCCTTCAGGTCATCCATGCCGTCCGCGAAGTCGTCTGCATCCTTCAGGTTTTCCGTATCCAGATCCTCCAAAAGCCCCGGCGTGATGATCGTAGCGGTAAATTCCAGCTCGAATTCTTTCGCGTCTGCGGTGACTTCCACGTATTCGGGAATGTCGATCTCTTCCGTCACTTCATATCCGGACAGCTGCAGGCTGTCCGCCAGTCCCGGCATGGCGTAGCCGATAACCATGTTCTGCTCGTCCATCTGCATCAGTTTTCCATTTTCCACCTCAATATTGGAGAAGATGTCTGATGGCAGTACCAGAGCCGACATGACCAGGAACGGCGTCTGTACTTCGTAGGCTTTCTTCTTTACGGTCACGGTTTCGGTGGCTGTATTTTCATAATCGAAGCGAATTCTCACCTGGCCGCTCTTTCCGGCCAGCTCCGCCGGACTGATCTGCTCTCCGTCCAGATAGTAGCTGACCTTCACCTTTACCGGCGGCTCTGCGTCGCTGGTTCCCTTATAGGAAATGTCCGCACCGTGATTCTTCCAGATCAGGCTTCCGTCGGAGCCCTGGCTGTATTCCTCGTCACCCCTGGTATTGCGGATATCCTTCAGATTGCTCTGATCCTGGATATCGGAGCCGTCGGTCGGATGCTTCAGCATGGTTTCCACAGTAATCTCTTTTGTATTTCCCTCGGCGTCTGATTTTATGTAAACTGTCTCCATCTTATCTTTTTCCATGGAGGAATCCTGATTTTCATAAGTCTCCTCTCCGGTCGTCCCGGAAGCGGTGTCCGCCGTAGACGTACTGGCCGCGGCATCCGTCCCGTCTTCCTCCGCGTTTTTCCTTTTTATTCCAAAGCTGACTGCCGCTCCCACTGCTACCACTACCAGCAGGGTCAGAAGCAGTCCCAGCTTCTCCTTCAGCAATTTCTTTCCGTTCATCTTCTCACTCCTCCCGGTTATTCTAACAGTTCAGTACCTGAACTGTTACAACTGCAAAATCCATGAAAATCGACTCCGCCGATGGGATTTTGCACTCCTGAATCACTTTCTTATGCCCTCAGCAGCAAGTGCTTCGGGCTGTACCGAACCATTACCAGTTATTCCACATTCTTCAGGGCTGCGTCCATGGGCACATGCCGGATTTTCCGGTATTCCAGAAGGGCCACCGCCAGGTAGGTTCCAAAGCCCATGACAAACATTTCCACGTAGATCTCCGGCCCGATATAGAAGGTAATCCAGCCACTGATACTTTGCAGCATCATCGCGCGGAACAGCACCACCATGACCTCATATTCGATGGGGAGACTGTTCAGCAGGAACAGGATCACCACGATTGTGGTTGACATAATGTATAATCCGCTGATTTCCCGGTTGGAATAGCCCAGAATCTTTGTCATGGAGATGGACTGGGCGTTCTTCTCGATGATGATTTTCGACAGCAGGTAGACCAGTACCATGAACATCAGCATGGCAAATCCATTGACCAGGCCCATCATGCTTCCCATGGACACGGTCAGCTGTCTGGATATCTTGGTCAGGGCCTCCGCGTCGATCATGGTGCCGATGTATTTCCCGTCGATGTCCGTGATTTCCGTGTCGGACAGATAGCCGCTGAAATAATCATTTCCCAGGTCGAACAGATCATTCACCTGCTTCTGGGGCATGAAGACAGTCAGGCCGCCCTCGTAATGGTAGACGTCGTCCACCCGGAAGGTATAGGCGTCGGTACCATACTCCTCGTACAGAGTGATCGTGTCGCCGGGCTCCAGCAGATACTTCTCCGCGTAAGCCGAGGAGATATACACGCCGTCATCCCGGAAATCAATGGGAATATACCGGCTGTCGTCCTGCAGGCCGTAGAGTGTTACACTCTCTTTCATATAGGGTTCATCCGGCGTATTCAGGGCGTAGGCCGTGAACTTCTCGGCGTCCTCGTTGTCCGTCTCCACCTCACTCTGGAAATACAGCATGGAAATCATACTTTCCAGCTTCTTATCCTCATTCATGGCGTCGTAGGGCACCTGCAGGATATACTGGTAATTGCAGAGCAGGTTCTGCTCGATTTCCGCCTGATAGTGGTCCAGCACCGCCGGAAGGGCCAGGCCGAACATCAGCAGCATATTGGCGAAAAGGATTCCGATAAAAAGAATCAGATAGTTACCCACATTCTGGAAAATGATCCTTAAGCGGAACCGGGTAAAGAACGGAATATGCTGACTCAGCGGCATGGCGTGTTTCTGCTTTCGTCGGCTCAAATCCCGCCGCAGAAACTTCAGCGGCGACAAGCCAAGCTTTCGCCGAAGCACCAGGTAATTGACCACCATCATCAGAAGTACCGGAACCACCGTGGTCTCCACAAAAGCCTCCGCGTTCCAGATGGTCACGTAGGTGGGCAGGCTGTAGCTGCCGTAATACATCCCGGCGCAGACCTCCTTCAGGGAGGTATAGCCCAGAATATTGCCGATCAGGGCGCTGACCAACGTCACGATGGTCGGCATGGTCATATAATGCCGGATCAGTTCATTTTTCGTATAACCGGAAGCCCGCAGGGTGCCGATCACATTGGCCTCCCTGGAAATGGTGTTGCTGGTGGTGATTCCGAAAACGAAAGCCATGATCAATATAACAATATACAAAAGGATGACCATCATGGCCTGGTCACTTCCCATATCGTCGCCGGTAAACTGAATGGCCTGGTTCTGATAAGCGGGAACGAAATTCTCCAGATCAGCCTCATTTAAGATACCCTGCATCAGATCCTCGGCGGCGTCCTGCTCGGGCTCGCCTTCCTCCGGCGGAACGTCGTATTTCCAGGCGTAATTCCAGTACAGCTCATCCTTACTGAAATTCGCGAACATCTCCGGCGTCACGATGGCCACGCCGAACTTCACCGCGTCAAACATACTGTCGTTATTGTCTGAAAAAAGACAACTGTAATCGGGCAAAGCCACCAGGCCGGTAATGATCCAGGAACGGGCGCCACTCTCCAGCCTGTCGCCAATAGTCAGGCCGTTATTGTCCGCATACATACGGTCGATGGCAATCTCGTCCGTGCCTGTGGGCATGGCGCCATCCATCAGGCAGACCAGATCTACCTGATCCCGATTCGGATAGATTCGGAGGGTACTGCCATTGGTCAGAGCCTCCTCCGCGTAAAACAGGTCGTAGACCGTCACGCCCAGCTCCTGAATGGTTTTCAGCTGGGCTTTATTGGCCTTTTCGCCCAGCCGGAAGTTTCCATCCTCGATATTGTATTTTTCAAAACCCTCGTTATAGGCAATGATCATGCTGCCGTCCGCCACCAGAAAGCCCGATACCAGGCTGATGGTTCCGGCCAGCAGAAGGAAAATCACCAGATATTTTCCAATTTCACTTTTCAGCTCGCGCAATAAGCGCTTCCGCAGCGGATTTTTCATACGTTTCCCCCTACCATTCCAGATCCTCTGCCGGAATCTTGTGAACGTTTCGGTAGTCCTTGCGGATCATGCCGTCTCGAAGCCGCACCACACGGTCCGCCATATCCTTGATGGCATCGTTGTGAGTCACCATGATGACGGTGTTGCCGTACTTCTGGTTGACGGTCTCGATGAGCTTCAGGATGTCCTTGGAGGTCTGATAGTCCAGGGCTCCGGTGGGCTCGTCGCAGAGCAGAATATCCGGATTCTTCACGATAGCGCGGCCGATGGCCGTACGCTGCTGCTGGCCGCCGGAAAGCTGGTTCGGCAGCTTTCTCCGATGGTCGTAGAGACCCAGGGTATGGAGCAGCTCGTCCACGTCCAGGGGCCTGTCGCTGAGGTAAGCGCCCACTTCAATATTTTCCCGGACGGTCAGGTTCGGGATCAGGTTATACATCTGAAAAATGTACCCTAAGTGCTTCCGGCGGTAGGCCGTCAGCTTCTTCTCTTTCATATCGGCCATCCGCTCGCCTTCGATGCAGATGTCGCCCTCGTCGGCCGCGTCGATGCCGCCGATGATATTCAGGAGCGTGGATTTACCGGAACCGGAAGGCCCCAGCAGCACGCAGAATTCGCCCCGCTCCATGGACAGGTTGATGCCCTTCAGCACCTCTACCCGGCTGTCGCCGGAGCCGAAGGATTTTTTGATATCGTTGATGGTAAGAAACATGACTCCCTCCCAGGTATACTGTATTTCACCAGTTAGTTAATGCGAACTAACTTTACAGGGCAATTATAGTACATGACGCAGGAGATTTCCATACTTTTTTACTCAATTTTTGTATTTCGACCAATAAAAAAGAATCCTGCGAAGCAGGATTCTCCGCCTGCGGCGAGTGCGCATCTTTGCAAGCTCTGCTTGCTTTTATGGAATAGGGAATTCTATCGGAATTTCCTATTCCATAAAAAATGCACAGAACCATGTCCCAAAACATAATCCTGTGCATTCTCAGCCTTATTATTAAACGATACCTGAAACAGAATTTACCGGGCGCCCCTTACGCGTCTGCCTTCGGACTTCGAAGCCCTCTGGTATTCTTCTCCACCAGCCGTCTGGCAATCATAATCTGATGCCCGCAGCCCATGCATTTCAGGCGAAAATCCGCGCCTACCCGTAAGATCTCCCACTCGGAGCTTCCGCAGGGGTGCGCCTTTTTTAATTTTACGATATCTCCTACTTTATATTCCACTTAAAACCTCTCCGATATTACCCTGGATCAGCAGATCTGCGCTGGCATCCCGGGGCGTCGCGTCCCGGTTGATGACCACCAGATGCTTTCCGGTAAAATAATCTATCAATCCTGCTGCCGGATACACCGCCAGGGACGTTCCGCCGATGATCAGCATATCCGCTTGGGAGATGGCCCGCACCGCGCCCCGAATGGTCGCGTCGTCCAGCCCCTCCTCGTAGAGCACCACATCCGGCTTGATAATTCCGCCGCACTCGCACCGGGGCACGCCCTCGGAATGCAGCATATACTCCATATCATAGAACTTTCCGCACTTCTGACAATAATTCCGGTGCACCGAGCCGTGCAGCTCATAGACCCGCTTGCTTCCGGCCATCTGATGAAGCCCGTCGATATTCTGGGTCACGACAGCGTTCAGCTTACCCGTAGCCTCCAGCTCCGCCAGCTTCCTATGGGCCGCATTGGGCTTCGCCTCCGGGCAGAGCAGCTTTTTCCGGTAAAACCGGTAGAACTCCTCCGGTTCCCGCACGAAAAAGCTGTGGCTGATGATGGTCTCCGGCGGATACTTCCACTCCTGATGGTAGAGGCCGTCCACGCTCCGGAAATCCGGAATGCCGCTCTCGGTGGACACGCCCGCTCCGCCGAAAAAGACGATAGAGCTGCTCTCCTCCACATACTGCTTCAAAAGCTTTACCTTATCTTCCGCTGCTGCCACGATCATCCCTCCTGTTCACTTCGTTTACAGCATACTAATATAACTTCTTCGCATGCACCAAAAACCGCTTCTCCCCATGCTTCGTACAGGTAGACAGCGTAATGATCGAATCCTCCCTGGTCACCGTCACGCTGGTATCGTACAACGACCGGCCCTTGATGGTCTTCAGATACTCCTCATAAGTCTCATCCGGCGCGAAGCCGATGGTATAGCTGTCGCTGTCCGCATCTGCCTCGTACACCGAGAAGATCTGATACGCATGGGTGCCGTCCGCCAGATCCACATAGACATTGGGATGAGCTACCAGATAGGACGCGGAACGATACTCCTTCAGCCCCGCAAACATGGAGCCGTTCTTCATATTATGTCCGTAAATAATCGTATGTAAATCCGTGAAATCCGCGCTGTTCAGGGTCTCCACGAAGATACTGCCCGCGCCGTTCACCTTCTTGCTGAAGGTATGATTCAGATAATAGGAATCGTCGGTCGTATGCATCAGCGGATAACTGATCTGCGTCCCCGGGATCTGAATCCATCCCACGGTGTCGGAATTCTGAGCCTGCAGCTCGCTGATCGCCACGCGCTGCACCCGCTCCTCCGAAGCGTCTTCTGCCTCGGTATCATCTGCATTTTCACCGTCCTCTGCAGCCGTCTGAACCACTTCCTCCGCCGGATCTCCGGACACGTAGGTCTGTAGCTTATCATACTCATCGGTTCCCGCCTTATACTCCAGGAAAATAGTGGACAGCTGCCAGATGCTGACGCCCAGCACCACCACGCAGATGACCAGCACCACCAGAATCGGCAGAGGCATTTTCCCTTTTTTCTTCTTTCTTGTTTCGTCCGCCATCATAGCCTCCTCGTCACTCCTCATTGATTTCTCATTTTACCAGACCAGGCGGGAAAAATCCAGCTCTTCCTGCCCACAGACCGCCACACTGAGCGCCTCTTCCGGGAGCTGCCAGCTCTTTATATACCAGCGGCCCTCCCGCAGATCCTGCGACACCATATTCCCCGTCGTATCAAAGGCGTCCAAGGAAAGCCGCAGTCCCTCGCCGACCGCCTTCAGGAAGCTCTCCTTCCGCACCCAGAGGTCGCAAAACTGCCGCACCGGCTCCGCCGTATCCCGGGAAATAGTTCCGCCGCAGAGCCGCGTCATCGCCTCCCGCTCCCGTGGGTGCATTTTATCCACTATCCGCTGCCATTTCGGGTGTGTTCTCCACATTTCGATGTCGATACCCACCGGTTTGTCCCCAAAGGCACAGGCCGCGTAAGGCCCGCTGTGGGAAATGCTGATGTGGAGATCGGGCCGTCCTGCCAGGCAGGGCTTCCCCTTTTCATCCTTCTCCACAAGACACGAGGCCGCCGGAATTCCATATGCAGTTTCCAGCGCGGACGCAAGCAGGCGGCGGGCCGCCACAGACGGATTTTCGCCCTTTTTTGTCCGTATCAGACGGATTTCTACCATTTACCAGTCCCTATTCCTCTGAAAATAAGATCTGCTCTACCAGCTCAGCCGCATCTTCAATACAGCCGTCGCAGGAACGTAAGGGATGTCCGGTCTCCACACCCTTCAGATCTTTACAGACCGTGGCGCCGTTTTTCTTCTGAAACCCCTCCACGATCTTTTTGGAGATCTGATAGGTCTTTCCCTTGCTCATGGGTGCTTCCAGATCGCCGCAGCTGTTCTTCAGTCCTGCCAGCATTACTGCGCCGGATACCGCGCCGCAGGTGGCCTGCATGCCGCCCATGCCAAGCCCAAAGGCCTCCGTCGCCCGAAATGCGCTCTGCTCGTCCATGCCCACCAGGTCACAGTAGGCGCACGCCACAGCCTGGGCGCAGTTATAACCCTTCTTATGATTTTCCAGTGTCTTCTGTACTCTGCTTTCCATTTTTTACATTCTCCTTTTTACTTTTTCTGCTTATCCAGCATCTCCTGCAGTGCTTCGTCGCTGTCGGAGATCCACACGTCCTCTTCCTCCGCGTTCAGTCCCAGATACTCTCTTAAGGTGCAGGTCTCGTCGCTGTTGCCCCAGTCCTCGATGTATTTGTCGATGGCCTCAAAGGGCAACTCGCCCGCCAGATATTTCTCCTTGAATTTCATAACTCCCTCCCGTTCCTTCCATTGTCCTTGTATCAGATGCTTCCAGACCTTTCTGCCCGTTTTTCTTCTCCGTTCAGTATACTACAGTTTGACTGATTCTACAAAGTTTTTTACACTTTCTGCCGGAAAAAACAGCCACATTTTCCACATTGACAGCCCTTTTTCTTTCCTGTACACTAATTTTACTATCACATTTACAGAAGAAGGTACTTATCATGCAAGTGACACCGCATATGCTTCTCATCGTCTGTCCGCTGGTCTTTCTGGCGGGCTTCGTGGACTCCATCGGCGGAGGCGGAGGACTGATCTCCCTTCCGGCCTACCTGTTCGCGGGCGTTCCGCCCCACACAGCCCTGGCCACAAACAAGCTGTCTTCCTCCATCGGAACCACTGTATCCGCCACCCGGCTTTTCAAATATATGGATCTGCCCCTGGCCGGTGCCTGCGTGATCTGCTCCATCCTGGGATCCTGGGGCGGCTCCTCCCTGGCACTGCTGGCCAGCGAAGAGCTGGTGCGCTTTATGCTGTTGCCGGTTCTGCCCGTAGTGGCCTACTACGTGCTCCGTAAAAAGGATCTGAATGTCACAGAAAAGGAACCCCTTTCCCGTCGGAATACCTTTCTGGTCTCCATGCCCGCCTCCATGCTCATCGGTCTCTACGACGGCTTCTACGGCCCGGGCACCGGAACCTTCCTGATTCTTGTATACACGGGACTGTCCCGGCTCGATCTCCTGACTGCCTCCGCCAATACCAAGGCTGTCAATCTGGCCTCCAATCTGGGCGCGCTGACTGTCTTTCTGCTGAACGGTAAGGTCTGCCTGCCCCTGGGGCTTCCGGCAGCCGCCTGCTGCGTGGCCGGGCACTTCATCGGCTCCGGCATGGTCGTGAAGAACGGCTCCCGGATCGTCCGTCCCATCATTCTTCTGGTCCTTGCAATCCTGTTTATAAAAATCCTGCTCGGTCTGTAAATCAGATCGGCAGGATTTTTCTTCTGTGTTTCTATCTATTTTTCTCCGGGTTCAGCTCATTGCCCTCAGCCAGAAGTACCCGGATATCGGCATGAATGACCGGCTTGCTTTTATGGAATAGGGAATTCTATCAGAATTTCCTATTCCATAAAAAAAGATAACTCATCGAGTTATCTTTTTTTAGAGGCGACAACCAGATTTGAACTGGTGATCAGGGTGTTGCAGACCCACGCCTTACCACTTGGCTATGTCGCCATCAACTATTAGATTATATCACAACGAATCGAGTTCGTCAAGATATAAATGACTCCTACGGGAATCGAACCCGTGTTACCGCCGTGAAAGGGCGATGTCTTAACCGCTTGACCAAGGAGCCTTATTTATCTGCCCCTTTGGGTGGGCGTTAGCTCGGTTCTTTTGCCGTGCCCGATTATATTATCATACTTTCTATCTGTTTGCAAGGGTTTTTTCGGGTTTTCTCGAAAAAAGTTATCGCCAGATTTTCACCACCCAGGCGTGGATTGGCAGAAACCCGGTGATAACTTTTTTCTGGATTTTATTGGTTCACTACGTTCTCCGGCGCGCCTGACAGGAATGCCTTTACATTGTTCACAGCGCAGTCCATGATACGCTGACGGGCTTCTTTTGTCGCCCAGGCAATGTGGGGTGTGATAAAACAGTTCTTCGCGGTGAGCAGCGGGTTATCGCCCTTAATGGGTTCCGCACTTACCACGTCCACTGCCGCAGCCCGTATCTTACCGCTGTTCAGCGCGTCTGCCAGATCCTGCTCCACAACGAGCGGGCCGCGGCCATTGTTCAGGAGAATGACGCCGTCCTTCATTTTCGCAATAGTCGCCTGATTAATAATGCCTTCTGTCTCCGGGAACAACGGGCAGTGCAGGGAAATCACATCCGATTCTGCCAACAGTGTATCTAAGTTTACATAAGTTCCGATAGCTTTGCCGCTCGCGTACTCATGAGGCGAATGCGCCAGTACCTTCATGCCAAATGCCTTCGCGATAGTTCCTACCTTCTGGCCGATCCGGCCAAATCCGATGATACCCATGGTCTTGCCTGCCAGTTCGATCTGGGGATAATCGCAGAAGCAGAAGTCCGGGCTCTGCTCCCAGCGGCCTGCGTGTACGGCTTCGGAATGATGTGCCACGTGATGGCAGATTTCCAGCAGCAGCGCGAAGGTGAACTGGGCTACTGTATCCGTGCCGTAGCCCGGTACATTGGTGACCGGAATGCCTTTCTTAGCGGCGTAGGTATAGTCTACTACATTGTAACCGGTAGCCAGTACGCCGATATAGCGGATGGACGGGCAGCTGTCCAGTACCCTCTTTGTGATGGGCGTTTTATTGGTAATGACGATTTCTGCCTCTCCGATACGCGAGATCGCCTCATCCTCATCAGTCAGAGAGCTTCTGTCATATACAATAAACTCTCCCAGCTCCTCCAGTCTGCTCCAGCTCAGATCGCCTGGATTTTCTGTATAGCCGTCTAATACTACGATTTTCATTGTATGTTCTCCTTATAATTTTTATGAGATTCTAATATATTATCATATTCGACAAGGTATCCTATCTGCCGCTATTATAGCATATTCTATCCCTTCATAAAACTTGCTTTTTATGCGGTGTTTGATTTTCCTTTTCTTCTATCTTTCACCTGACCCTATGAAAAATTGCGCAAAATCTCCCTCTCGCTGTCTTGCCACCTGGCAGGACAGGTGTTACAATATAAAAAGATAAGTTGGGAAAAAGACGTGCAAACTAATGAAATACCCTTCGGGTATACCTGGATGCGCAAAAAGGATTGCGCAAGTTAAGGAAAGGAGTCTCACAATATCATGACAACCTCACAGCGTAGAACAGAGATTTTACAGATTTTGAAAAAGGCTGATACTCCGGTGGCTGCCAAGGAGCTGGCAGCGCATTTTGGGGTGAGCCGTCAGGTGATTGTGCAGGATATGGCCGTGATACGTGTCTCCACACCCGGAATTCTGTCCACCACCCGGGGCTACGTCCTTCAGCAGGACAATGGCAGTGCCCGGGAATTTAAGGTCTGCCACACGCCGGAGCAGACAGCCGACGAGATGAACCTCATCGTAGACTGTGGCGGTCACATCAAAAATATCAGTATCAGCCACCGTCTCTATGGCCGCATCTCCGCCGACATGGATATCCGTTCCCGGCAGGATGTGAATGAATTCATGGAAACCCTGAAGAACAGCCGCTCCAGCGTCTTAAGCAACGTCACCTCCGGCTACCACTATCATCTGGTCGCTGCCGACAGTCAGAAGCGTCTGGATATGATTCAGGCGAAACTGCAGGAGGCCGGCTTCCTGGCCCCATTGCAGCCCTGGGAACAAGTACAGTAAAATATTAACTTAGAAATGGGACTTCGCCTGAATTTACTCGGGAAGTCCCGTTTCTATATCTATATTTCCTTTGTAAAAATTATTTTTAC
This sequence comes from Clostridiaceae bacterium, assembly GCA_902362725.1. Classification (GTDB taxonomy): domain Bacteria; phylum Bacillota; class Clostridia; order Lachnospirales; family Lachnospiraceae; genus Laedolimicola; species Laedolimicola ammoniilytica. The sequence goes on from CABIXM010000026.1 coordinate 49,494, forward strand.
TTGATATTTATTCTCTATTTCCTGTGATAATTAATTTCTCGGATAAGCTATTGGTAAAATGATTTTTATATAGAAAAAACCTGCAAGCAACGCTTACAGGTTTTTAAAGCTCCCCGAGTAGGGCTCGAACCTACGACATTTCGGTTAACAGCCGAACGCTCTACCACTGAGCTATCGAGGAATATTTAATTCAGATACCATAATACCTGATCACTCAACGCTTGTCAAGTGTTCAGGTACTTCCTTGTACCTTCAAAACTATATACTGCATATCTTTTAGACATTTTCTATCCTATGACGCTTCGCGTTCCGCTTTCGCTTCACACTCTTGGTCAAGCCCTCGACCTATTAGTAACAGTCAGCTCCATGTGTTACCACACTTCCACCTCTGCCCTATCTACCTTGTCGTCTTCAAGGG
>CABIXM010000027.1 GCA_902362725.1 Clostridiaceae bacterium
GTTTATTATTGATCAAGTACACACTTTTTGAACCCAAAACAAGAAAAACGCTTCTGGAGTGCTGACCAAAAGCGTTTTGTCTACAGTCTGAAATGAACTGTCATTATTATAACAGTTCATTTTCAAATTTCCTATTCTTTTTTAAATATAATACATATCCTGCCCGTTGGTCAGACGCTGCTGGTAATCAGCCTTCATCTCTTCCAGCGTAAGCTCTGTCAGAAAACGCTCCATGGCCTGGTTAATGGGGTTAATCAGGCGCTCCTGCATGGTCTCTGAGACAGCGTAACATCGGCTCTCCGGGGACACGTCTTCGTCCGCTATCCGATAAGAACCTTCCAGAATCTCCAGTACCTCAGCTACTGTGATGTATTTTGGATTCCGGGCAAGCTGATAGCCGCCCTGGGGGCCTTTTAAGGCCTTTACAAGCCCGGCACGGCGGAAGGAGGCAAATACCTGCTCCAAAAACTGCGCCGGAATTTCTCCGCGTTCTGCAATGTTGCTCAGGGAAACATACTGATTCTGCGGCGCGGAAGCCAGATCAATCAACGCCCGCAGTCCGTAGCGGCTCTTTTTCGAAAGCTGCATAAGTAAGTCCTCCTCATGAAAAAGATAAGGGGCAGATACATGATCCGCCCCTGTACTCAGTCTTTTACTGTACTGCCTTGAATGCCTCGTCCAGGTCCTGAATGATATCATCGATATTCTCAGTTCCGATGGAAAGACGGATGGTGTTCGGCTTAATGCCCTGATCCAGAAGCTCTTCCTCTGTGCACTGGCTGTGTGTGGTGGTCGCCGGATGAATAACCAGAGACTTCACGTCAGCTACATTTGCAAGCAGGGAGAACAGCTCCAGGTTGTCGATGAAGTCCTTTGCCTTCTGAGCATCGCCCTTGATTTCGAAGGTGAAGATAGAGCCGCCGCCGTTGGGGAAGTACTTCGCGTACAGTTCCTTCTGCTCCGGATCATCGGATACAGACGGATGATGAACCTTCTCTACCTGCGGATGATTGTTCAGATACTCTACGACCTTCAGAGCATTCTCTACATGGCGCTCTACACGGAGAGACAGTGTCTCCAGTCCCTGCAGGAAGAAGAATGCATGGAACGGGGAAATGGTTGCTCCGGTGTCACGCAGAAGGATGGCACGAATCTTGGTTACAAATGCTGCAGGTCCTACGGCCTTGGTAAAGCTGATGCCATGGTAGCTGGGGTTCGGCTCCGTCAGTGACGGGAACTTTCCGGATGCCTCCCAGTCGAACTTGCCGCTATCTACGATGACGCCGCCGATGGTGGTTCCATGGCCGCCGATGAACTTGGTAGCGGAATGTACTACGATATCTGCGCCGTACTCGATCGGGCGAACCAGATACGGGGTTGCAAAGGTATTATCTACTACCAGCGGGATTTTATGCGCGTGGGCGATCTTTGCCAGTCTCTCAATATCTACCACGTCGGAATTCGGGTTGCCCAGAGTTTCAATGTAAAGAGCCTTTGTGTTGTCCTGAATTGCTGCTTCCACCTCGTCGTAGTTGAAGATATCTACGAAGGTAGTTGTCACGCCGTATGCCGGAAGCGTATGCTCCAGAAGGTTGAAGCTTCCGCCGTAAATGTTCTTTGCGGATACGATATGATCTCCGCTCTGAGCCAGGTTCTCAATGGTGTAGGTGATAGCTGCTGCGCCGGACGCTACAGCCAGGGCCGCTACGCCGCCTTCCAGAGCTGCGATTCTCTTCTCAAACACGTCCTCTGTAGGGTTGGTCAGACGTCCGTAGATATTGCCGGCGTCTGCCAGTCCGAAACGTGCAGCCGCGTGGTCGCAGTTACGGAATACATAGGAAGAGGTCTGGTAAATCGGAACGGCTCTTGCGTCTGTTACCGGATCCGGCTGTTCCTGTCCTACATGAAGCTGAAGGGTTTCAAATTTGAATTTTCTCTGATCTCTTGTAATTTTACTCATTGGTTTTGCCCTCTCTTTATGGATTTTTGGTCATATTCTTTTATGGTAGAATATCTTTTACTCTGTGAAAAGCGGTGTGGAGTAATATCTGTCTCCGGTATCCGGGAGCAGTGCCACGATGGTTTTGCCCTTGTTCTCCGGGCGCTTTGCAAGCTGGATAGCTGCGTACAGAGCCGCGCCGGAGGAGATTCCTACCAGAACGCCTTCCTTTTTTGCCAGAAGCTTTGCAGTAGCAAAGGCATCATCATTTTCAATGGGAAGGATTTCATCGTAAATCTTGGTATTCAGTACATCCGGTACAAAGCCTGCGCCGATTCCCTGAATCTTATGGGGACCGCTCTTGCCTTCAGAAAGAACCGGGCTGCCTGCGGGCTCTACGGCTACAACCTTTACATCCGGCTTCTGGGACTTCAGGTACTCTCCTGTTCCGGTCAGGGTTCCGCCGGTGCCGACGCCTGCCACAAAGATGTCTACTGCTCCGTCTGTATCCTTCCAAATCTCCGGACCTGTAGTTGCTTTATGTGCTGCCGGGTTTGCCGGATTTACGAACTGTCCCGGGATAAAGCTGTTCGGGATTTCCTTTGCCAGCTCTTCTGCCTTGGCGATGGCTCCCTTCATACCCTTGGCGCCCTCGGTCAGAACCAGCTCTGCGCCATATGCTTTCAGGATATTTCTACGTTCTACACTCATGGTCTCCGGCATGGTCAGGATGATGCGGTATCCTTTGGCTGCCGCGATGGCTGCCAGGCCGATGCCGGTATTTCCGGAGGTCGGCTCAATGATTACGGAGCCCTCTTTCAGTGCTCCCTTTGCCTCTGCGTCCTCAATCATTGCTTTTGCGATACGGTCTTTTACGCTTCCGGCCGGATTGAAGTACTCAAGCTTTACCAGTACGGTTGCTTCCAATCCCAGCTCTTTTTCTACATTTGTAACCTCTACCAGAGGTGTGTTGCCGATGAGTCCTAATGTTCCCTTATAAATGTTTGCCATAGTGTTGTTCTCCTTTCAGTCTCCTCAAGTTCGGTTTGAATTTTCTTATATTTCCTATCTGTTTAGTAGTATATACTTGGTTTTTGAAATTGTCAATAGCTTTTTTCATCTTTTTCTGATAAACTAAGTAGGGAATTATTTTAGAAAATAATTTAAATAAGAAAGGATTCTTTAAAATGAAGTTACAGCAGCTTTTAAGCCATGTCCGCAAGGCCGTGGATACCTACCATATGATTGAGGACGGAGATCGCATTGCCATCGGCATCTCCGGCGGAAAGGACAGCCTGACCCTGCTCTATGCATTGCATGGACTTCAGCGCTTTTATCAAAAAAAATTTGAAATTGAAGCAATCACAGTCGATCTGGGATTCCCGGATTTTGATTTAAGCCCGATTCAGGCGCTCTGCGATGAGCTGGGCGTGCGATATACGATTGTGAAGACGGAGATCTACGACGTGGTGTTCAACATCCGGAAGGAAAGCAGTCCCTGCGCGCTCTGCGCCAAAATGCGCAAAGGTGCGCTCAATGAAGCGATTAAAGGCCTTGAGTGCAATAAGATTGCCTATGCCCATCACAAGGATGATGTGGTAGAGACGATGATGCTCTCCCTTCTATATGAAGGGCGGTTTCATTCATTTGATCCGGTAACTTATCTGGACCGGATGGATCTGACGGTGATTCGGCCACTGATGCTGGTGGACGAAGCGGATGTGATCGGCTTTAAAAATAAATATCACCTGCCGGTCTGTAAGAGTCCCTGTCCGGCGGATGGATTTACGAGGCGTGAGTATGCCAAGAACCTGGTCCGGCAGATCTGCCATGAGAATCCGGGGGCCAAGGAACGGATGTTCCGGGCGGTGCTGGATGGGCTTTATAAGCCCTTTGAGGATGCGGAGTATGTGCGGAATTTAATCCATTCCTGACACCAAAAATCGCCCGGCCTGTCGGCTCGGGCGATTTTCTGTTAAAGGGTTTATACTCTTTTACTCAATCTCTGCGTGAAGCTCCTGCAGGGACTTCACATCAAGCTTACCACCCTTGGCATTTACCTGACGGATACCCTCCGCAGTAGCGATAGCTGCCGCCATTGTGGTCATATAAGGAATCTTGCCCTTGATAGCTGCCTTGCGGACATAGCTGTCATCAAAGCGGCTCTCATTTCCGGAGGGCGTATTCACAATCAAATCAATCTTCTTATTGGCAATAGCGTCCAGGATATTCGGACGGCCCTCGCTCAGCTTCTTGATTTTCTCAGCCGGAATACCATCTTCTGTAATCATATCGTAGGTTTTTCCGGTTGCCATAATATGGAAACCATCCTGATGGAAGCCTCTTGCTACCTGAAGAAGCTCTTCCTTATCACGGTCGCTGACACTGATTAGAACCGTTCCGGACAGGGGAAGCGGCGTCTGTGTCGCTTCCTGCGCCTTGTAGAAGGCTTCTCCGAAGTTGGCCGCCAGTCCCAGTACCTCACCGGTAGAACGCATCTCCGGTCCCAGAATCGGGTCTACCTCCTGGAACATATTGAAGGGGAATACCGCCTCCTTCACGCCGTAATGATGGAATTTGCTCTCCTTAAGGCCGGGTACCGGGGAAGGAATACCGGTCAGCTCCTCTGTAATAACCTGGGTAGCCAGCTGTACCATCTGAATGTTGCAGACCTTGGATACCAGCGGCACCGTTCTGGACGCTCTCGGATTGGCCTCCAGTACAAATACCTTACCGTCCTCGATGGCATACTGCATATTCATCAGGCCGCAGACATGCATCTCTTCCGCAATCTTCTTTGTATATTCCTTAATCGTCTTTACATTCTCCTCTGAGATATTCAGAGAAGGCAGGATGCAGGCGGAATCTCCGGAATGAACGCCGGCCAGCTCAATATGCTCCATGACAGCCGGTACAAAGGCGTGGGTTCCGTCACAGATGGCATCTGCCTCGCACTCCATCGCGTGATGCAGGAAACGGTCAATCAGAATCGGACGATCCGGAGTCACGCCTACCGCTGCACGCATATATTCCTTCAGGCTCTCCGGTTCATGGACAACCTCCATACCGCGTCCGCCCAGTACATAGGAAGGACGCACCATAACCGGATAACCGATGCGCTCGGCAATTTTCAGAGCTTCCTCCACATCAACGGCCATACCTGCCTCCGGCATGGGGATATTCAGCTTCTCCATGATAGCGCGGAACTGATCCCGATCCTCTGCCAGGTCGATGATCTCCGGGCTGGTTCCCAGAATCCGGACTCCATTTTTTTCCAGATCTGCTGCCAGATTCAGCGGCGTCTGTCCGCCAAACTGGGCAATAACACCTACCGGCTTCTCCTTCTCGTGGATACTTAAGACGTCCTCCAGAGTCAGCGGCTCAAAATACAGCTTATCGGAGGTATCGTAATCGGTAGATACGGTTTCCGGATTACAGTTTACAATGATGGTCTCGAAACCAAGCTTCTTCAGGGCAATTGCCGCGTGTACACAGCAATAGTCAAATTCGATACCCTGACCGATTCGGTTGGGACCGCCGCCCAGAATCATAATTTTCTGCTTATCTGTGCTGACCGGGTTTTTATCCGGCGCATTGTAGGTGGAATAATAGTAAGCGCTGTCCTTGGTTCCGCTTACATGAACGCCCTCCCAGCTTTCTGTTACGCCGATGGCTGTTCGCGCGTTGCGGATATCTGCTTCCGGAACCTCCAGAAGCTGGCTTAAATAACGATCTGCGAAGCCGTCTTTTTTAGCCTGTGTCAGGATCTCTGCGGGCGGTACCTGTCCCTTATAAGTTAAGAGCTTCTCTTCCTCCTCAACCAGTTCCCGCATCTGATTCAGGAAATAATCTTTGATTTTCGTCAGCTCAAAGAGCTCTGCATTGGTTGCGCCCTTCCGGATAGCCTCATACATAATGAACTGGCGTTCGCTGGTAGCTGTATGCAGCATGTGCAGCAACTCTTCCTTGGATTTTTCATGGAAATCCTTCGCGAATCCAAGACCGTAACGGCCAATCTCCAGACTACGGATGGCTTTCTGAAAGGCTTCCTTATAATTTTTACCGATACTCATAACCTCGCCAACGGCGCGCATCTGCGTACCCAGCTTATCCTCCACGCCCTTGAACTTTTCAAAAGCCCAGCGCGCGAACTTAATTACGATATAATCTCCGTCCGGAACATAGCGATCCAGTGTGCCGTATTTTCCGCAGGGAATCTCGTCCAGTGTCAGGCCGGACGCCAGCATAGCGGAAACCAGCGCAATGGGGAAGCCGGTTGCCTTGGAAGCCAGTGCGGAGGAGCGTGAGGTACGGGGATTGATCTCGATGACAATATCCCGGTCTGTCTTCGGGTCATGAGCCCACTGCACATTGGTGCCTCCAATAACCTGAATAGCCTCTACAATCTTATAGGACTTCTCCTGAAGACGCTTCTGTACATGCTCCGGAATGGTCAGCATGGGTGCGGAACAGAAGGAATCTCCGGTATGCACGCCAAGCGGGTCGATATTTTCAATAAAGCATACGGTGATGATGTTATTTTTGCTGTCCCGGACTACCTCCAGCTCCAGCTCTTCCCAACCGAGAATGGACTCTTCCACCAGAACCTGGCCTACCAGACTGGCCTGCAGACCTCTGGCTACTACCGTTTTCAGCTCTTCTACATTGTATACAAGGCCGCCGCCTGCGCCGCCCATCGTGTAAGCCGGACGGAGAACAACCGGGTAGCCCAGTTTATCCGCAATAGCTACTGCCTCGTCTACGGTATAGGCAACTTCGCTGCGTGCCATCTCAATTCCCAGGCTGTCCATGGTGTGCTTGAACTCAATCCGGTCCTCGCCGCGCTCGATGGCGTCTACCTGCACGCCGATAACCTTAACGTCATATTTATCCAGGACGCCTGCCTTCGCCAGCTCGGAGCAAAGATTAAGACCGGACTGTCCGCCGAGGTTCGGCAATAAGGCATCTGGTCTTTCTTTTTCAATAATCTGAGTCAGCCGCTCCACATTCAACGGCTCAATATACGTAACGTCTGCGGTTCCCGGATCTGTCATAATGGTCGCCGGATTGGAGTTTACGAGAACGATCTCGTAGCCCAGCTTCTTCAGCGCCTTGCAGGCCTGTGTGCCGGAATAATCGAATTCGCAGGCCTGACCGATAATAATCGGGCCGGAACCGATAATCATTACTTTGTGGATATCCTGTCTTTTACCCATGTTTTCTCTCCCTGTATTTATATTGTAAATTTTTGTTTCTATGATTCTAATAAAATGGTAAATGGTCCGTCATTTAAAAGCTCTACTTTCATATCTGCGCCAAACTCTCCCTGTTCAACCACAGCCACTTCTTTTTTGCAGCTTTCAATGATGTATTCGTAGAGCTCATTTGCCATATCCGGACCCGCCGCCTCTGTAAATCCCGGCCGGTTTCCATGTCTGCAGTCCGCATACAGTGTAAACTGGGAAACCAACAGAAGCCCCCCGTTCACATCCTTCAGGGACTTGTTGATCTTCCCGTTTTCATCCGCAAAAATACGCAGGCCAATCATTTTCTTCACCAGACGGTCTGCGTCCTCTTTTGTATCCTCTTTCCCCACACCAATCAGCACCAGATAACCCTGATTGATACGGCCGATGGTTTCCTCATGCACCGTCACCGATGCATGGGAAACCCGCTGTATCACAAATTTCATTTTAAATATATACTCCTAGATTTTTTCGTGCTCCCGCTCCTTATAGGCCATGAACTCGCGAATCATATGAATCGTGCCATCGATACCCAGCGTCGCTGTATTCAGAGACAGATCGTATCCTGCCGCGTCGCCCCATTTCTTACTGGTATAGTAATTATAGTAGCTGGCACGGCGCTTATCCGTCTTGACAATCAGATCCTTAGCCTTGGCGTCGGTCAGATCATGACGTCTCGCGATCCGCACGACGCGATCCTGCATATCCGCATGCAGGAATACATTGACCACATTCGGGAAATCTGCCAATGCATAGTCAGCGCAGCGCCCTACGATGACACAGGGGCCTTCCTTGGCGATATTCTTAATGGCGTCAAACTGCGCCAGGAAAATCTTGTGGTTCAGGGGCATCTCTGAGAAAGAAGACGTGGTATATCCCAGAGAATAAGTATCCATCACCAGCGAATAGAGGAAGCTGTTGGTCGGCTTCTCGTCGTGATTTTCGAAAATCTCCTGGCAGAGGCCGCTGTCCTTGGCCGCTCTCTCCAGCAATGCTTTGTCATAAAAGGGAACGTTTAACTCTTCCGCAAGCTGTTTTCCGATGTCGTGTCCGCCGCTTCCATACTGGCGTCCGATGGTAATAATTGTGTTATTTGCCATAAAATCATTCTCCCTTCCAGTTGTTCTTGTCTATATTATACAACATTTTGCAGGGAAATGGAACCTGAAAATTATTCCGCGTAATAAACATAGGAAGCCTTCCGTTCCTTAGGCTCCTTCGCCGGTTCTGCCGCATAACCCAGCACACAGTGGCCGATGCCCTCATAATCTCCTTCAACCCCGAGAGCTTTCAGGATTCCCTTGCCTTCCTCACTCTCGAATTCCTCTTTCGCCCGGTGAATCCAGCAGCTTCCAAGTCCCAGATCCGCAGCGGCCAGCATCAGATTGCCCATCACGAGGCTGCCGTCGTATACATGCGTCGGTTTGTTCTTGTCTGCCAGCACCACCAGTACCACCGGAGCGCCATAGAACGGATCCGCTTTTGAACCCATAATTTCTGCATTCATCTTTGAAAGCTTATCCCGCAGCTCCTTATTCGTCACGGCAATGATAATCGGGGACTGCATTCCCATTCCGGTCGGCGCCCAGGTGCCGGCCTCCAGTACTTTATCAAGCAGCTCCTTCGAAACCATATCCGGCTTAAAATTCCGGCAGCTTCTTCTTTCTTTGATGGTTTTTAATGTCTCAGCCATGATGTATCACTCCTTTCGTTTTCCCAATTATAGCATGACGGTATTGCTTTTGCACCCCATTTTCACATTTTTTCGCACCCTTTTTAGCGAAATCAATCCATAAAAAGGAGCCCCGCCGCTTCCGCGGCGAGGCTCCTCGCTCCATTATCCTTCGATGGAGATGTATTTTGACGTCTCGACTTCCGGTTTTTCTTCCTTCTTCGGGATGACCAGCTTCAGGATACCATGCTTAAACTCGCCCTTGATATCCTCCTGCTTTACGCCTTCACCTACATAGAAGCTTCTCTGGCAGGATCCTGCGTAACGCTCCTTGCGGATGTACTTTGCAGTTTCCTTCTCCTGCTCATCTACGTCCAGGCCTCTTGCTGCGCTGATGGTCAGATAACCATTTTCCAGAGAAACCTTGATTTCGTCCTTCTTGAATCCCGGGAGATCCATCTCCAGCTCATATGCTTTATCGGTATCCTTGATATCCGTCTTCATCAGGTTCTTACCTCTGCGGCCATACAGCTTCTTTTCCAGCTTCTGCATGTCTCTGTCATCATAGAACGGAAACTCAAACAAATCATCAAAGAAATCTTTTCCAAATACACTCGGTGTTAACATAGTAAACGCTCCTTTTTTATGTCTCATACAATAGGTCACTGTCTTGAGGTTCCATTTCCTTTTCCCTCTTGACAATTATGTTATAGTCCTTTTTGTTAGCACTGTCAAGAGGTGAGTGCTAATTTTTTTGTGAAAAATTTGTGAACGCTATAAGCTGTGCATGGCGTATCCCTAAAGCTATTGTCATGTCAAATATGAAACATCTCCCTGCAAATCATTTTTCCACATGCTGTTTTAAAAATATTATGATAGACTTTTAAAGCTGCTTCTTTCGATAAGCCATCCTCCATGATGTTTACCAGAAAATCAGCCTCTACCAAGATCTGATAATCCATTTCATCAATATTATTATAGGTATGATGATGTGCAATCAAATACTGAACCCGATCAGATACATCCTGATCAAAGCCTAATTCTCCAAGTAGCTTTTCTGCAATTGCAGGGCCTTCTTTTTCCTGTAATTTTCCATTGCAATTTCCATATTTTTCTTCGCAGAAATGAATTCCAATATCATGTGTCAAAGCCGCCGCTTCAATGGTAAACAGGCATTTTTTATCCACATTTTCCATTTCCGCTATCAATTTTGCATAACTATGCACTTTGCAAAAATGTTGAATTCTCTTTGCATCTCCTCGATATAATTCAATCATTGCCAAATGTAATTTATTTATCATTGAAAGCTTCCTCCTTTTTCACATATAACAGCCTTAAAATTAATCCTGTGTTTTCCATGATATAAGATATCACATTTTTATTCTTGTATCTACATCACCGGAAACAGCTAATTCAAAATGATTTCGATTTGTTTTTATAAAGCCTTCTTTTTGTAATTTTGATATTTCTGTAGACATTGCCGCCCGATCAATACAAAGATAATCCGCCAGCTGCTGCCGGTCAAAAGGAATGTCAAAGGACAAAGACGAATGTCTGATGGATTCTGCTGACAGATATGACAGTAGTTTATCCCTGGTCGTTCGCTTGCCAACATGCGTGATCTTATCGTTCAGGAGCAGTATCTTATTTGCCAGCACACTGACCAGGTTACGAATCAGCTTCTGATGATGTCCGCATGCAGTCGGGCAGGTAACCAGAAGCCTCTGGACATTTAACAGGATAATCTCACAATCCTCATCTGCTATCACACTGATATTCAGAACAGCACCCGGACTTGCTGCATAGGGCTCCCCAAAGAAATCACCGACGTGACATTTTGACAGAATATTCCGATGTCCCCAAAGGTCTTCCTGTATCACAAGAACACAGCCTGACGCTACAAGTCCCATTACCTCAGTAGAATCCCCCGCTCTGAAAATATAAGCGTCTCGTTCTTTGGAAATGGTTGTTGCCTTTACGCAATGCAATATGGATACTATTTCGTTATCCGTAAGGCCTTTAAAGAAAGGACTGTTTCTCAGGATGGGTAAATATTTTTTCAAAATCGCTCCTTCTGTTGGGAATCAAACATACAAGTTGTATTTATTGTATTATAGTTCTAACAGAAACGAAAGTCAAATGTTAAAAACCGCTTCAAAATGGAGTGAAAGGAGAATACGAAAATGAATACAAAAATGTTTTGTTATCAGTGTGAACAGACAGTGGGATGCACCGGCTGCACAGGAAATGCTGGTGTCTGTGGGAAAAAAGCAGATACTGCCAGATTACAGGACGAACTGACCGGGGCATTGATTGGTCTTGCAAGAGTGGTCGACGGCGCAGAAACCATTTCCAAAAGAACTTCACAAATTATAATGGAAGGACTGTTTACCACCGTTACGAATGTAAGCTTTGATGATACAGCAATTGAAACTATGATACAAAAAATCAGAGCTGAGAAGGAAAGACTGGTTTCTGATTGCAGCAAATGTCAGTCAACCTGCGGAAAAACCGACGAATACGATATGCAGCAGCTGTGGAATGCCAATGAAGATATCCGTTCCCTGAAGTCTCTTATTCTTTTCGGGATTCGCGGAATGGCAGCCTATGCCTATCACGCAAATGTTCTGAATTACGAAGATGCCGAAGTGAATCGCTTCTTCTGCGAAGCATTATCTCAGATTGGTTATGAAGAAAGTGCGGACGCTCTGCTTCCTACTGTACTGAAAGTAGGAGAAATCAACCTGAAGTGTATGGCACTTCTTGATAAGGCAAATACCGAAACCTATGGAACGCCAGAACCAACCGATGTTACGCTCACCATAGAAAAAGGACCTTTTATTGTCGTGACCGGACATGATCTGAAAGACCTGCAGCTTCTGCTTGAACAGACGGAAGGGAAAGGAATCAACATCTATACGCATGGTGAAATGCTCCCCGCCCATGCTTATCCGTTCTTAAAGAAATTTTCACACTTAAAGGGGAATTTTGGAACCGCATGGCAGAATCAGCAGAAAGAGTTTGATCATCTTCCAGCTCCGATTCTTTACACTACCAACTGTCTGATGCCGCCCAAAAGCAGCTACGCTGACAGAGTATTTACAACCGAAGTGGTTGCCTTCCCAGGCGCTGTCCATATCGACGAGAAGAAAGATTTCACACCGGTCATTGAAAAAGCACTGGAGCTGGGTGGTTACAAAGAAGATCCGATACTCACAGGTATCAACGGCGGTACAAAAGTGACCACCGGTTTTGGCCATGCAGCTATCCTGTCCCACGCAGGAACTGTAGTAGACGCCGTAAAATCAGGCGCAATCCGCCATTTCTTCCTGGTTGCAGGCTGTGATGGTGCTAAGCCAGGTCGGAACTATTATACAGAATTTGTAAAACAGACGCCTTCTGACAGTATGATCCTCACCCTGGCGTGCGGAAAATTCCGTTTCAATGATCTCGATCTGGGCGAAATCGGCGGGCTGCCGCGACTGATGGATATGGGACAGTGTAATGACGCTTATGGCGCAATCCAGGTTGCCGTGGCACTTGCGGACGCTTTTGGATGTTCCGTAAATGAGCTTCCGCTTTCCTTCGTTCTCTCTTGGTACGAACAGAAGGCCGTCTGCATCCTGTTAACGCTTCTGCACCTGGGTATCAAAAACATCCGTCTTGGTCCTTCTCTTCCGGCGTTTTTGTCTCCCAATATTCTGAATTTTCTGGTGGAAAATTATGGAATTGCACCGATTACTACACCGGAGGAAGACATCAAAACACTGCTGAACCCTAACAAATAAAGTTTTAACTGTTCCGTTCCTTCACGGTTACAAGGCTTTCAAATTATCTATAGAATCAATAAAGCCGATGCAGGATTCAACGTTCGCATCGACTTTATTGATTTTAATTATCTTTCACATTTGTAATCATTTACTTCTTCGCGTTCTCTTCCAGTTCCAGCATATACTTATCAAAATCAGACATGAACAACCTATCCTGTATAACGCGATATTTTTCAAATTCAGTTTCAGCTTTTGCCTTGGCAATCTCAGCAGTAATTTTGCCTGCATCCTGAAGAACCTCTCTGTCATCAGCCATCAGGAACAAATCCAGTCGCTTTGACCAATCCTCCATCGTCATTGGAATGTGACGTTCTGCACGGTCCTCTGCCAAATCCAGATAAGCAGATACGATACGCTCTAATGAACGCATTTCCTGCTCTGAAAGATAATTCTTAGCAATGCTCACATCACTTTTTACAATCTTTCCTTCCGGTGCTGACGCCCATGTAGTTAATCCCATGTGTGGCTTATCCGCATCTGCTCGCTCGTAAATCAACTCCGCTGCTGTATGTCCATGAACTGCATAATGCATCTTGTTCTGCACTTTTGCAAAGAACTGCTTGGTTGTTTTAGCTGTTCGGTCATAATCCAGAGCTGTAGCATAGATGTCCGTTATCTTCTGATAAAATCTACGCTCAGAGAGGCGGATTTCACGAATCTGCTCAAGCAAACGGTCAAAGTATTCTACTGTAAGCATAGATCCACCATTTTTCAGGCGTTCATCATCCATGACCCAACCTTTGATGGTGTAGTCCTTCACGATGCCATTGGCCCACTTGCGAAACTGTACTGCTCGCTCATTATTAACCTTGAAACCGACCGCAATAATCATTTGAAGATTATAATGTTTCGTATCACGAGTGACCTGGCGTGAACCTTCGGTTTGAACTATCCGGAATTTCCGGATAGTTGCTTCTTCCTCAAGTTCTGAGTCGGAATAAATCTTCTTAATATGCTCATTGATTGTACGAACATCCACATCATACAGTGTGGCCATCATCTTCTGTGTCAGCCATATATTCTCATCCTCATAGCGCATCTCAATGCTGTCCTGCTGATCACCGATAGATGCAACATAAATCAGGTATTCTGCTGCGCTGGAACGGATGGTTATCTCATCTTTTTTCTTTTTCAAATAGGAGGCCTCCTTCCCCAACAAATTACTCTATAATAAACTAATTTCTACATACTCTCATCGTCCGTGACAACGCTTATACTTCTTTCCGCTTCCGCACGGACACAATTCATTGCGGCCTATCTTCTTCGGCCATTTTACTCTTTTCTGAACCATAATAGGAATTTTTCCATCATACATAAGTTCAAGTTCCCTCAGACGATACAAATATTCAGAGATACCCAATATAGCTTGAAACATATGCATAGCTTCATTTTCAAACTGAAGAAGGTGTTCTGTTTTCTTTTTTGTTTTGTCTTTCGGATTAGGAATATACGTTATCAGCTGGTCTACTGAATTGTATTCAACATCATTATGACCGATAGCATTTCTCAATTTCGCATTCACGAATGTTTTCAAAAAGCCTGTGTAAACTTCAGAATCCAAACAGAAATGATATCTTGATGCTTTTGTGAGTTTAATATAGTCCTCCAAAGAATTTACATTCTTCTCAATCGGATTCATAGCATTTATATCAGACCTGTATTTAATATTATTGAGCGCTACAGGTATAACCAACAAATTGCCCAATGCCTCATAAGCATCCAAATAGAACTGTTTTACGCTATCAAAACTACTTGTTGTAGAACCTTCATGTTCAAAATCAAAAGAGTTCTCTTTGCAGTATTGTATAGCTAGTGCAGGTATAAGTCTTTGATATACTGTCATAAACTCATCGTAGACCTTATAGACAAGCTCCTGTAATTCTTCAAGGTGGAACCCATCATGAGAATTAAGAAACTCAATTAAGTTCTTCATTTGTGCTGAATCCATTTTCAATATTCCTGCACTAAATGAAAGATCATTAAGGATATCTTTTCTTAGTGCCGAATAAAGACCATGTACCTCAATCATGTGAACAGCTCTCAATGTTTCCGATTCATCTCGACATTGAAAAAACTGACCGGAAAATTCCTTTTAAATCTCTTGGATTAGATGCTCGCTATTATTTTTCGCTAAGGTAAGAATTCTTTTGTAGTTCTTCCACTTTTTAGCGGTTGCATTTAATTGGGATACAGCTTGTACAAATTCTTCATAAGAGTCATCTGTCTTCATACAATTCATATATCGAATAAACGGTGTTACTACCAAGCCCTCTAAGTCGGCTGCTTCTGCTTGTTTTGCTGTTGGAAACTCACCGGAGCATTCAACAACATAATCCGCGTTCTCGTCCTGAGCATCATCAGCATTATCAAAGGAGAAATTTAAACCCGGACAGTCTTGCCCTATTTTCACTTTACCAGACAAAGAAGTTCCACATTTACCGCATGTTACTTCTATCGGGTGTTCCTCTTGCCAGCCAACTTGTAAACGCACTCTAGTAATACATCCACAAACTTGGCATTTTATAAAAGTATTAAACACCATGAAAACTTTCTCCTTTCTCCGGATTATATAAACATGTCATCATTCCAAACAAGTTTTACCAAATCAACGAGAACAGCAATTCTCTCAGTAATCTCATTCTTACCAAATGGTGCATAAGCTTTAAATCCAAGAGAATTATCAGCAATAAATTTCTTGAATTTAGGGTTATTCTGGTACGCTAATTCACCAAGTGATTCCGTGTAGATATTGCCTTCGTTAGAGCAATACTTCTTAAGCTTATAATCATATTTTGCATCATTTAAGCTTGCATTGATGCTCTTGTGAAGAAGTAATAAAGCACCGATGCTATTTCTCCAACATCTAAAATCATCTTGGTCAGAATACTCTGCCGTAAACCATTCATAATGGTCTGTAATAATATGCTCAATCTCAAACGGATTCTTTGTTTGAGTATTCACGTAATTACAATAATTTGAGGCAACACCAGTCTGTTCTTCAATATATCCAGTAATACGCGCAAGGATATTCTTGATATATTTCTTAGTAATATCTCGCAAATTACAGAGCTTCCGTACCCATTTTTTTCAGCTCCCCGGCCAGGAAAATTCCGGAAATCACAGCGGCCAGGCAGTCTGCGATGGGGCCCGCGTACATGATACCGTCAATCCCCAGGAACAGGGGCAGGATAACCAATAAGGGCAGCAGGAAAATAATCTGCCGGGTCAGAGACAGGAAGGTTCCCTTCTTCGGCTTTCCGATGGAGGAAAAGAAGGTGGAGGACATGGGCTGCAGGTTATTGATAAAGGTAAAGAACAGGTAAATCCGGAAATACCGCTCCGCAAAGGAAAAGTACAGATCTGACCCATTTCCGAACAGAGCCGTGATCTGTAATGGGAAAATCTGGAACAAACAGAAGGCGGTAATACAAATGATCTGTCCTGCCGACAGGCTCAGGAAAATGACCTTCTTTACCCGGTCATAATTTTTCGCGCCGTAATTGAAGCTGGCAATGGGCTGCATTCCCTGGGCAATTCCGATACAGAAAGCAAAAAACATAAAGCTGACCTTATTGATAATGCCGGAGCAGGCCAGCGGAATGGCCTCTCCGTATACAGACAGGGCGCCGTAATGGCGCAGGGAATTGTTCATAACAATCTGCACCAGCATCATAGCAAGCTGGTTAAAGCACTGAGCCATACCCAGCGTCATGGCGTAGCCCAGATAAATCATTCTGGGCCGGAGATGCTCTCTGGTAAAGGGTCCTGCCTTATAGTGACGGAGATACCGGAACACCAGAAAGGCAGAGATTATCTGGCCGGTGATCGTAGCAAGGGCCGCTCCGGTCATTCCCATCTTGAAGCCGAAAATCAGAATCGGATCCAGAATGGTATTGATGAGAGCTCCGGTCAGGTTACAGGCCATGGAATAATTGGGGCTTCCGTCTGCCCGGACCAGATGAGCTCCGCCGGAGGTCAGAATCAGAAACGGAAATCCAACGGCTACAATACGTACGTATTCCCGGGCCAGTCCCAGGACATTATCCGGCGAACCGAAAAAGATCAGCATGGGATCCAGGAAAAGCTCCGCAATCAGAAACAGCACAATGCCGCTTCCAAACATCATGACCGCCGCGTTTCCAATGTAATAAAGGGCCTTATCCTTCTCGCCCCGTCCCATGGACAGGTTAAAGGCGGAGGCCGCTCCGATACCGAACAACAGGGCCAGGGCGGTACAGCTGGTGGTCAGGGGAAAAGCCACATTGGTCGCTGCGTTTCCCAGCTCCCCGATACTGTGGCCGATAAAAATCTGGTCAACCATATTGTAAAGGGCATTGACCAGCATGGCTACAATGCTGGGAACCGCGAACCTTCGAAGAAGTCGGCCCACCGGTTCTGTGCCCAGAGGATTGATCTGTGTTGTATTTGTCTGTGTCATTTCATTCATCTTCCGTATCCCTTTTCATTTTAAAATAGTCAGTTCATTCTATTATAGCGTTCTTTATCCTCTCTGTAAAGAAATGACATGAAAAAAGGATTCCGTCAATATACATTGGAATCCTTTTTTCATGTTATTTCTCTCGGATTTTATTCCATTTTGTCAATGCGTCTATAGCAACCTGCGCATAAATAGCTGCTCCGCTGTGAAGCATCTCATCCTCTACCTGGAAATTACCATTATGTCCGGGACCATGTCCGCCGCCGCCTAAAAAATAATAAGCGCTAGGAGCCACATTTCCGAAATCACCAAAATCGTCTCCGGCCATGATTTGTGGATAATCAAACAGCAAATCCGGCGAATCCAGAATCTTCGCGGCGCTTTCCGCTACAATTTCCATGACTTTCGCATCGTTGATAACCGGCTGTGTGTGAATCTTAAACTGTACCTCTGCGGTACAGCCGTAAGCCGCAGCTACATTTTCTGCCACTTCCTTTAAAAGCACCGGTATCTTCTCATTCAGTTTCCTCTCAAAATAACGGCAGGTGCCTTCAATGCAGCAGGTATCTGGGATGATATTGAAGGCAGTACCACCGCTTATCTTTCCAACAGAAACCACCAGCGGCCACTGAGCCGGAATACGGCGGGATACGATACTCTGCAAGTTAGAAACCACCTGGCACATGGCAGTCAATGCATCGCATGATTCCTGCGGGGTTGCGCCATGAGCAGCCTTTCCATGCACGGTAATACCAAACCATGTCGTTGCTGCCAGAGCCGGCCCCGGACAGCAGCCGATACTGCCTACCTGATAATCTGGGGCACTGTGAATGCCAAAGCACATATCCGCATCTTTCGCGGCGCCTTGGGAAATCACTGTCTGCGCGCCCTTGCCATTTTCTTCTCCAGGCTGGAACACAAAACGAACACGACCGGGGAGTTCTTCTTTATATTTATTCAAAATTTTCAGTGCTCCCAACAGCATCGTTCCATGTGTATCATGTCCGCAGGCGTGCATGATGCCTTCGGTCTGTGACGCATAAGAAAGTCCCGTCGTCTCCTGAATCGGCAGGGCATCAATATCCGCACGAAGCAGTATCAGAGGACCGTCCTCCTTTCCCACAAGCTCTGTCATCAAACCCGTGGGCTCAAATCTCTGAAAGGCAATCCCCCATTCCTCCAGTTTCCTCGCAAACTGCTCTGTAGTGCGGAATTCCTGCATACTGAGCTCCGGATGCATATGTAAGTCATGCCGGAATTCTGTCAGAAAGGGCTGCAACTCCAGCGCATCTTTTTTTATATCCATTCTTCTTCTCCTTTTTTCTTGATTACATAGCTGCTAACATACCTGCGCAAATACTTGCCAGCAACACAGATACAAAGGTAACGCTGGTAAAGCCGCCCACCAGCATCATCGGAACCATTCGGCTTGCAATAACCTTACGCTCCTCCTTATCCTCTATAACATTATCGATAGCTTCTTCTGTCAACATGACATTTACCGGGAATCCGTGATAACAGGTTAGAATAATACCCATACACATGTCAAAAGTAATATCTTTGAAAACCTTACTTGCCACAAATGCCATGATAAACATACCAATGGTAGAAATTACTGCCAGTCCCAGGATTTTAAAGAACAGAGAGAAAAATACATCTGGGGTTGCCGCAGAAAAGCAGCCAAAGAGATACGCCAACATAAAAGTCATGCAGATACCGTTAGCTTTGGCCTTGCCAAGCGCGTCTGCCTCCAGAAATCCAGTCGCAGAAGCCAGAAAACCTAAGATCAGGCAGGCAACCAGACGATTCAATCCTGTTATATTCTGAATCCAGATGGAAACTACGGCAATGGCCGTCAGTTTCAGAAGAATCACCGTCGGGCTTGAAAATTTCTGCAGTTTTACGAAAGGCTTAAATTTAAATTTATCGCCGTCCTCTGCCATGGTATGCGCAGTCAGATTGCCGGACTTATACTGTACGCCCAGTCTTTTTGCTTCTCGCCGGAGTACCACGCCTGTAAGCGGATAGCCAATCAGGATCTGTGTCGTTCCGGCAATCAGCGCTGCCACCGCCACATTTGGAAGATTCAGTTCCTCAGCCGCCTGCTGAATCACAATTAACGCTCCGGAACCACCTGCAAAGCTGGATACCGTGGAAAGTACCAATTCTTTTCCAAATAACAACATACCAATGGTAAAGCTGGTCAGACAAATTCCGATAACACCAATACAGGCGATCAGAATTGTTTTCCATTGACGCTTCATCTCTGCCACCGGAATACTGGTTGCCATATTGGTGATGCAATAGAAAGTACAGATCGTATACATGGTAGCAATACCGCTGTTCTGTACAATGTCCTTGGGCAGAATTGTCCAAAATCCGACAATATAACCCAGCGCCAGAATCAAAGCCGACGGAATCTTACCCTTTGTCAGCTTAGATACAATTTCGGCAAATCCCATGATTGCAAGAATGAACAATAGTGATAACATTTGTGTCATAACATCCATCTCCTTCGCATGTCATATTCTAGAATAATAACTAGAATATATTCTATTTTTATTCTGTATTATACACTTTATCATAGTAATGTGCAAGAGTAATTTTAAAAATATAAATGTTCAAAAAAAGCACGTACAAAGCTTTTTACTCTGTCGTGCTCTTTGCTTATTTTGTTATAATTTTCATAAAATCTTCTGTGTATTGCTCCATGCGTTTCATACCATCGAAATTGCCATGCTGCACTGTCCACCAGTGCAGAGTGCCACGGAAGATGGTAATCAGAAACCGCGCATAATATTCTTCTCCTCTGGGACAGTCAAACACTCCCTGTTCTATCCCGGACTTCAGTGTCAGCACAAGCTCCTGAAAGCTAACGCTCCGCTCGTGCACCAGATTGATTTCTTTTTCACCGCTAGTCTGAGCGCAGGAGAGCCGCAGAAATGGGAGTCCCCATTCCAGACTGTAGCGCATCATTTCCCTTGTAATAGATTTCAGACGCGCAACTGGTTCTTCCGGCATTATTAATAATTCTTTTTCCATATGTGTATCAAAAAAAAGATACAGATCGGAGGTTACTTCCTCTTTACTTTTATAAAAATGGTAAAAGGATCCCACAGACACCGAAGCCAGATGACAGACATCCTGTACCGTATAGGCATCCCCATACTGGTTAACCAGCTGATAAGTGGCATCAAAAATCCGTTTTCGTGTCTCCAGACTTTTCTTCTGACGCGGTGACAGTTCTTTTTCTATCATTCGGTTCATTTTGCCTCCAATACCAGGTCTTTCAGACTCCGCTTAGGAACATAATGGGTGTCCTCCGCGTCCCGGTAATATTCTGTACTTCCATCTTCTCCCACATCAATCAATACTACTTTTTCCGCAGGCTTACCAAGCGCCACAATCAGGTTCGGCTCCACGCCCTCCGGCAGATTCAGCAGTTCCTTCAGCTGAGGCTTATAGAAGCTTCCAATCATACAGCCGCCAAAGCCTTTTTCTACTGCGGCCAACAGCATAGTCTGGGCCACCACGCCCACATCCCGTTGGAACCGAGTAGTGTTAGAGCTGATGTTCATATCCTGACAAATGATAATGAAGGCAGCAGGCTCCTTGCCCGGATGAGGTAGCTGCATGTCCTTCAGCGCCTTGGCCCACATGGTCAGGAGCAGAATCTGCTCCACCTCTTCCTTTTCCCAGGCAATATAGTATCGCAGAGGCTGTTCGTTGACGCTGGATGCTGTGTAACGTGTCAGGTCAACCAGATCCAGAAGATCATCTCTGGTAAGACGCACCTTGGGATCATAGCCGCGGTAACTGCGGTTTTTTATAACTAACTCTTTTAACATGCTGTATGCTCCTCCCATCTCTGTACGTTTTCTATCAGTTCACTGCAGATGGCTGCCGTGTTCTTGCCGTCGGTTGCAATGGTCAAATCAGCCGCCGCTTCGTACTTGTCCCGGCGTTTGTCCAGAAGCTCCGCGATATACGCTGCAGTCTTGTGATTCTCCAGAAGTGGACGGTCATGGCTGTGTTTTACCCGCTCTAAAATGGTTTCCGGTTCCGCGGTCAACAGAACGATGACGCCGCTTTTCTTCATTTCCTCCACGTTGCACTCCCGCATGGGGGTGCCTCCGCCGCAGGAGACGATGACATCATTTTTCTGCTGCAGCTCCACCAAAAGGCCCGTCTCCAGCTCTCGGAAATAAGGCTCGCCTTTTTTCTCGAAAATCTCCGATATGGGCATGCCCTCCCGCTTTACAATCAGCTCGTCCATCTCCACTACTTCCCGGGACAGCCGCCTGCCCAGAGCCGCGGAAATGGTGCTCTTTCCGGTTCCCATAAATCCTATCAGAAATATATTCAATGTTTTATCCTCCCTGTAAACTCTGTTTTATTTTAGTACATCTGTACTTTTCCGTCAAACTGAATTTCTATTTGGGCTTTCATCGAGAATCCAAGATGGACATTTCTATCCGGGAAATCAGATAGAGAGTATCTATGGTTTCATAGATACTCTCTATCTTTAACATGCTCATCATAAAATTAACGGTTCAAAGTGGCAAGCACGCCCTTGGCAATGCCCTTGGCTACACTGTTCTCATAGACGTCGTCCGCCAGGCTGCTACCCTCGCTCTCGTTGCTCAGATAACCGGCTTCCACCAGAACGGCCGGCATATCCGTATCATTTACGATGGAGAAATCACAGGAACGGCTTCCCTGATCCTTCGCGCCGGTCTCCTTTACCAGAGCCGCGTCGATATTCTCCGCCAGAGATTTACTTTCTTTGTCGCCGTCCGCGTAATTGACCCGCACGCCGCTTACGGTGCTGTCATCCTCCGCGTAATTGCAGTGTACGCTGACCAGCAGATCCGCGCCGGAACCATTGGCAATCGCCACACGCTCCTCCTTGGATACATGGGAATCATCCTCCCGGGTCATCACCACCTGATAACCCTGGCTCTCCAGCATCACTTTCAACTTCGCGCAGATGTTCAAATCCACCTCTTTCTCTTCGATGGCCGCGCTGCTCATACCGGTATCCTCGCCGCCGTGGCCAGGATCCAACACGATTACATAGTTACTTCCCTGCGCCGGGATCGTGGCGCTGCTTTTACCACCCATCAGCTTCGAAACCGCAAATAGAATGCCGCCCACGATAGCCA
The DNA here is from genome assembly GCA_902362725.1 of Clostridiaceae bacterium. Lineage (GTDB taxonomy): Bacteria > Bacillota > Clostridia > Lachnospirales > Lachnospiraceae > Laedolimicola > Laedolimicola ammoniilytica. The sequence continues at coordinate 22,291 of CABIXM010000027.1, forward strand.
CAGCCACCAATATCATTGCCACGATAAGAAGTGCCCGGCGACGCTTTCTGCGTTTCAGTTCTTCCTGCCGCCGTCGCCTGGCTGCCGCTCTGTGCCGACGCTCCGCCGGGCTCATTTCGTGCTTGTCGTTTGTGTCCATCCGATTAGTCCCCCTGTTATTTTTCCCATTTATCGCAAAGAGCCTGGATCTGATCCGCCAGCTTCGCAATATCCTTATTTGTCCAGCCCTTACACTGGTCGATGAGACGCGTCAGGCGCCTGCCTGCCTCCACCAGACGATCGTAGACGGTCGTACCGGCCTTGGCGCTCTTGCGCTGCTCTTTCACAATGCGTTCACGATTGCCCTCGGCGATCCGGCTGTTGGTGGCCAGATCCCAGACCTCTCCGGTATAGGGTGCAGTGGTCGTAAAGCCGTAGTCGTCATGCAGGCAGGCCGCAAAGGTATCGCAGACCTGATCCTCGCCGTGTACCACGAAAACCCGCTGGGGCTTGGTTCGGAAGCCCTGCATCCAGGCAATCAGACCTTCCTTGTCCGCATGGCCGCTAATACCGGCCAGCACCTCAATATGGGCCCTGACCTCCACAGGTTCGCCAAAAAGCTTCACCTCCGAAGCGCCCTCCACCAGAGAACGTCCCAGGGTGCCGATGGCCTGATAGCCCACGAAGAGCACCGTGCTCTCCGGCCGCCACAGGTTGTGCTTCAGATGGTGGCGGATACGTCCCGCCTCGCACATACCAGACGCAGAGAGGATAACTTTCGGTTCATCGTCGAAATTGATCATCTTCGACTCGTCACTGGTAATCGACAGGCTTAAGCCCGGAAAGCTGATGGGATTGACGCCCGTTTTCACCAGCGCCAGTGTTTCCTCGTCGAAGCACTCGTACATATTTTTATTGAAAATGGTGGTCGCCTGCACTGCCAGCGGGCTGTCCACGTAGACCTTGAAACCGTCATGACCGTGAATCAGCTTCTTTGCCTTGATTTCCCTCAGAAAATACAGCATTTCCTGGGTTCGCCCCACTGCAAAGGACGGAATCACCACATTGCCGCCCCGGTCAAAGGTCTCCTGAATAATCCGGGTCAGCTCTTTTACATAATCCGGCTTGGGCCCATGGCTGCGATCTCCATAGGTGGATTCAATCAGCACATAATCTGCCGTATTCACATGAGCCGGATCCTTTAAAATTGGCTGATGCAGGTTGCCCACATCTCCGGAGAATACCAGCTTCTTCTCGACACCGTTTTCCTGGAGCCAAACCTCGATACAGGCTGATCCCAGCAGATGTCCCACATCCGTAAAACGGATATCGATACCGTCTGTCAGATGAATCCGTTCTCCATAGGGGCAGCCACAGAAGAGTTTTGAAGCGCCGTCCGCATCCGCAATGGTATATAGCGGTACATATTCGGGCTTTCCGGCGCGCTTTGCCTTCCGATTCCGCCATTCGGCCTCAAACTCCTGGATGTGGGCACTGTCCCGAAGCATGATCTCGCAGAGATCACTGGTGGCATAGGTGGAAAAGATCGTTCCCTTAAAGCCACGCTTATAAAGCAACGGCAGCAGTCCCGAATGATCAATGTGCGCATGGGTCAGCAACACATAGTCGATATCCGCAGGATTCACCGGAATTTCCTGATTTTCGTAGATATCCGGTCCCTGTTCCATACCGCAGTCTACAAGTATCACCTTTTTACAGGCCTCAAGCATATGACAGCTTCCCGTCACCTCGTGATCCGCGCCAAGAAATGTAAGCTTCATAGTCTCATCTCCCTAAAATATAGATACCGTTTTTTGTTATCTTCATTATACCGTTTGGTATATAAAAAAACAATGCTCTTTCGAAAATTTTAAGGATTAAACAGCCAGGTTTTGAAGCTCTGCGATCTCTTTCGCCCAGCCTGCGTCGTCATTGGGCGTCTCCAGGATAAAGGGCAGATTCTTCAGGACTGGATGATTGATAATCCGGGTGAAGGCCTCCCAGCCGATGTATCCCTCGCCGATGCGGGCATGGCGGTCCTTGTGACTACCGCGATCGTTCAGACTGTCGTTCAGATGGATGGCTTTCAGGCGGCCAAGGCCGATGGATTTGTCAAATTCTGTAAGAACTCCGTCCAGATTTCCGACGATATCGTAGCCTGCGTCCCATACATGGCAGGTATCCAGGCAGACGCCCATTTTCTGTGAAAGCTCTGTTCGGTCCAGAATCTCCCGCAGCTCCTCAAAGCTTCGGCCCACCTCGCTGCCTTTTCCCGCCATGGTCTCCAGAAGCACCGTCGTGGTCATGTCCGGATAAAGAGATGCGTTCAGCATCTCAGAAATGAGCCGGATGCCCTCTTCCGCGCCCTGTCCCACATGACTACCGGGATGAAAATTGTAATCATTGCCGGGCGTATATTCCATACGCTTCAAATCGTCCCGAAAGGCTTCTCCGGCGAAGCGGCGGGTATCTGCTTTATTCGAGCAGGCATTCAAAGTATAGGGCGCATGGGCTACGATTTTTCCATAGCCCCGCTCCTGCCAAAGTATCCGAAACCGCTCCACGTCCTCCGGCACGATGGCCTTGGCGCTGCCGCCCCGTGGATTGCGGGTGAAAAACGCAAAAGTATTAGCTCCCAGCTTCAGGGCCTGCTTTCCCATGGCCTCATAGCCCTTGGCCGATGAGATATGACTTCCTATCTGCAGCATATGCTCTCCTTTACAGGGTATAGTCTTTCAATGTTACACTGACCCAGCCCTTTCCATAGTCTTCGCTCTCATAATTGAAGCCTGCTTCCAACCCCACTGGAGAATAAAAGTATGCAGCTTCCTCCGGATCGGACAAAAGCTTTAACAGCTCCTCATCGCTGCTGTTGGTCACGAAATCTACGCCGCCGTTCTGGGTCTGATCCTGCGCCCGGAACCGCATCACCAGTTCCTCATCGATCTCTGCCATTTCTGACGGTGCCAGTTGCTCGCCGGTCTCAATCCGGAAATTCACAGCTGTCATTCTGGGCAGGGTACCGTTTTCCTCAGACAGGCGGTGCTGAAATACCACGCTGATTTTCTCCTCATCCATGTAGGTCACATAGCCACTGGAGGTCACACCATCCGGATAACTCCGGTAAGAATCCTTATACTGCTCCGCTGCCCGCTTAATCGCCGCATTGATGACATCGTAGCTTCTGCCGTCCTCTTTATCCCGCAGCTCTGGATAAGTCACATTATAACTGGTATTATCCTCAGTTGCAGTGGCAAACCGGGATTCAGTCAGCCAGTCGATGGTATAAGACACATCCGGATCGATGGTATCCACGATCTCCTTATAGTAAGGATCATCTGCCGACGGTTCATAGTCATCGGAATCATCGTAATAATCGCCGTAGTCATCACTGTAATCTGAACTGCCTGAATTACCCAGGGTATCCTGGGCTGTATTCAGAATAAGCCGATTCACATTGAGCGTCACAATGAGCAGTGCCGCAAGCAGCAATACCGCGCCGAGAATACTTAACGCAATTACCCAGCCCCTGGTCTTCTTTTTTCTGGGCGTGTTTCTGGTTCCATATCCCATTCCATTGCCGGAATAGGATGCCTGTCCGCCGCCAAAGCATCCACTGTAACCGCAGCTTCTACAGACGCCGTCCTGCATCAGAGCTCCGCAGCGCGGGCAAAAATCAAAATCTCTGTTTTCACTCATTGTTCTTCTCCTGTCAGTTCATCCAGATTTTTACCGTAAGCATCAATAAAATAAGTAAAAAATAATTCCGCCTCTTCCACATCCAGTGCATGAAGCTGCTTTAATGTGGTCTCCCTGGCACGGACAAATTCCCGGTTACCTGTTCCCTCTTCCTCAATGCACTTAATATAGGCTGACAGCTTGTCCGCCGCCTTTACAAGCTTCCAGAGATAGGCGTCCTCATCCTGCCTGGTAAAAAGGCGTTCATAGGAGACGCGCATTTCCTCCGGGAGCATGGAAAGCAGGGTCTGTCCCGCCTTTTCCTCTATATCCTGGTAGGTATGCCGAATCTCCGGATTATAATACTTGATAGGCGTCGGCATATCTCCGGTGATGATCTCCGTCGCATCGTGATAAAGGCCAAGTACCGCCGCTCGTTCTGCGTTCAGCTCCTTTCCCAGATACGTATTGCCAAGGATGGCCAGCGCATGGGCAATCATAGAAACCTCCAGACTGTGCTCACTTAAGTTCTCCGCCCGGGTATTGCGCATCAGCGCCCAACGGTCGATATATTTCATCCGGGACATCATGGCAAAATAATTATTCATGATTCTTCCTCTTTTTCTCCTGAATCAGGCAGATATTGCTGACCCAGAAGCTGCTGTACCGCTTCGCATAATCCAGATATTCCTGCCAGGAGATAAAGTACTCTTTTCCCCAGGAGGAAATCTGCAGGTAGCCGTTCTCCATACCGGTGACCACCACGTAGTGCGCTTTCGTCTCTGTATTTGGCAGATACACGCCGTTCTCCTGGCGGTAAAAGGTCAGCTTTTTCTTCTTCCAGAAGGGAATATTCTGGCCCACTGCCAAAATCACCGGGTAGTCCCGGGACAGACTGTCCTGAATCCGCTCCAGCATTTTTCCGGAGCTTAAGCACCATCTGGCCCGCAGATCGATCCGGTAATGACGAAAATATCGGTTCATGGCCCGCGGAATCTGAAAATTCGGCACGCCAAAACCCGGAATCACGCCCAGATAACGCTTGTTGATTTTTCTAAGATAACGCTCATAGCGGGGATAGGAAAGGCAGCCGTCCTCCCGGAGGATTCCGTACAGCAGATCCGTATTGCAGGACAACTGGTGAATGCCCAGATAAGCCAGCACATCGCCAAGGGCCACCACACCGCAGCCATATCTGCGCATCATGCAGCCTGCAGCCCAGTTCTGATTTCCTCCGAAGGATTTCCCATCCTGCGTCTTAACCGCAAGATAGGTATGCCTTAGACAACAGCGTCTGTTCTCCATAGAAGTTCTCCTAGTCTCTTAAACAATGGTTCCCATGAAATAAAAGCCCTTGCACTCGTCCAGGCTGACGTTTACATACTGGCCGATCTGGGACGCTTCACCCGGAAAATGAACCAGCAGGTTATTGCTCATGCGGCCTGTCACGTAGCCGGGTCTGTGGTCGTTGACCTCTTCAATCAGAACCTCTTGGACGGTTCCGGTATAACGGGCTGTCTGCTCTCTGGCGCAATCCTGTACCAGTTTCAGAAGCTTGTCAAAGCGGACTTTATTGTCGGCTTCTGATACCTGATTTTCCATAGAAGCGGCAGGAGTTCCGGTACGCCTGGAATAGATGAAGGTGTAGGCGTTGTCATAATGAACCTTCCGCACCACATCCAGGGTCTCCTCAAAGTCCTCGTCGGTCTCCCCCGGAAAGCCCACAATAATATCCGTGGTCAGGGAAATGTCCGGGATTTCCCGGCGGATCTTTTCCGCCAGTTCCAGATACTGTTCCTTCGTGTACCTGCGGTTCATGGCTTTTAAGATGCGGCTGCTGCCGGACTGTAAGGGCAGATGTAGGTGACGGCAAATCTTCCTGGATTCCTTCATTACCTGAATCAGTTCGTCGGACAAATCCTTCGGGTGGGATGTCATGAAACGGATTCTGCGGATGCCGTCGATCTTTTCTACTTCACGAAGTAACTCCGCAAAGGTCATCGGGGTTTCCAGATTCTTTCCGTAGGAATTGACGTTCTGGCCCAACAGCATGACCTCTGTGACACCGTCCGCCGCCAGCTTCTCGATTTCCTTGATAATATCCTCGGGCTTCCGGCTCCGTTCCCGGCCCCGCACATAGGGCACAATGCAGTAGCTGCAGAAATTGTTGCAACCGAACATAATGTTGACCCCAGACTTGAAGGAGTATTTCCGCTCAATGGGAAGCTCTTCCACGATCTCCTGGGTATCCTTCCAGATATCGACGATCATGCTGCCGTTCTCCATGCTTTCCGCCAGCAGCTCCGCGAATTTGAAGATGTTGTGGGTACCGAAGACCAGATCCACGAAGCGGTAGCTCTGTTTCAGTTTAGCCACCACCTCCGGCTCCTGCATCATGCAACCGCAGAGGGCGATCTTCATATGAGGATTCTCTTTTTTCCGGTGCTTTAAGAGGCCAAGATGGCCGTATACCTTCAGGTTGGCATTTTCTCGAACGGTACAGGTATTGTAAATGACGAAATCGGCAGTATCCTCCTCGGTGGGCTGATATCCGATCTGCTCCAGAATACCGGTGAGCTTTTCAGAGTCTCTGGCGTTCATCTGACAGCCGAAGGTTGTGACGCAGAAGGTCAGGGGACGGCCAAGTTTTTCTCTCTCCTCTGCCACCTGTTTTTTACAGACCTCTATAAAATAATACTGGCGCTCCGGCTCGGTCTCCGGAGCTGCCGCCCAGATTTCACTGTTTAAATTCATGTTCATTCTCCTGTAATATCCCATCATTCTGTACGGGTTGCCATGATTCGACGTCCCATTCTCTATAATATTACCTTTTTTACAGGATTCCTGCAACTGTTTGTTTTTGTTTGTATCATATTTGTATCGTATTTCCGGTTTTCATCAGTTTTTACGCTGCTTAAAGTGAAAAGAGGCGCAAAGCTTATCCCAGAGCCACGTCCAGTGCCATCATAAGCGTAAAGCCCACGGCGAAAAACACGGTTCCGATATCGGAATGTTTTCCCACGGACATCTCCGGAATCAGTTCCTCGATGACCACGTACATCATGGCTCCTGCCGCGAAGCTTAAGAGATATGGCAGCGCCGGAAGAATCAGGGTGGCGGCCAGAATCGTCAGGAAGGCTCCGATGGGCTCCACGATACCGGACAGAACCCCGTACAGGAAGGATTTTCCTTTTCCTGCGCCCTCCGCCCGCAGGGGCAGGGAGATAATCGCGCCCTCGGGAAAGTTCTGGATGGCGATACCGATGGACAATGCCAGCGCGCCGGTCACAGTAATATAGGTGTTGCCGGAAAGCCAGCCCGCGTAGACGACACCTACGGCCATACCCTCGGGAATATTGTGCAGGGTTACAGCCAGCACCAGCATTGTGGTTCGCTTCAGACGGCTTCTGGGGCCCTCCGCCTCCTCACTGTTTCGGTGCAGATGAGGGATGATGTGATCGAGAAGCAGCAAAAACAGAATCCCAACCCAAAAACCCACTACAGCCGGTACAAAGGCCCAGGTTCCCATATGGGCTGACTGCTCCATGGACGGAATCAGCAGGCTCCAGATGGAAGCCGCCACCATGACGCCCGCCGCAAAGCCGGTCAGCGCCCGGCTGACCTGTTCATTCAAGCTTGTTTTCATAAAAAAGACCATGGCCGCTCCAAGGGAGGTGCCTGCAAATGGAATCAGGATTCCACGGATTGTTTCTGTTGTCATAAAATGATCCCCTTTCTCGGATTAGCCTGAGCTAACTATTTTATGATTATTATATGCAGCAGGGTTCTTCCATGTCTATAGAAGGATGGGTTGTTGAGAATAAATGAAGGACAAACCGTTGCAATTCTATGTACAGACACAATTTCATAAAAAGTGTTATTGTAAAAATGAATTGTAATCATATGCCAAACTTCATTGGCTGGTTTGTCCTTCGTAAAATGCTATTTATTTTTCTTTTTCCGCTTCATACTTCGAATCCGGGCCTTCGTCTCCTCCGACACCCGGTAAGATTCGATAATTTTCTGCAAGGACTTATTATAAGTCCACTCATCCAGCTTACAGCGGTTCAGATACTTTTCCGTCTCCTCCGGGAAATACACATAATAGATCGATACCGCCCAAGCCACGCCCATCCGCACATAATAGTGGTCACATTGAATCCGGTCAAAAGCTGTGAAAGCCGCCTCCAGATATTCTGCGCTCACAAAATGACTCAACAGCATGACAACCGCAAAACGGATCTCATAGGGTTCCTTTGAATCCAGATAAGGTTTCACCAACTCCCAGTAGACTTCAGGATACCGATCCGCATCCTTAAGAGAACTGCAGAACAGATCGCAGACCGCCCAGTTCTCAATGCGGAGAAGAAATTCCCGGATATAGGTCAGGCGCTCCTCCGTCTCCATCTTCGCCCCTGCAATCACCAGAGCCTGCAGAAGATCATTTTCATACCATTCCCGGTCATTTTCCAGAAGAAAGGTTCTCCAGTCGCCCTTTAAAATTTCCTTTGCCAGGGTGCGGAGCTTCGGCGTCCGCACGCCCAGGACATTTTCCGTACCGGGCAGCAGCTTTGCCTGAAAGGCCTGATACCCCGGCTCTGCAAGTTCCCGCAGACGTTCCTTTACCTCCGCAGCCGCGAGTCCGTCAGTCCGTATAGTTGACACTTCTTGCTTTGTCATAATAAATCACGTTCTCCTGCCGTACAGAAGCCTTTCCATCTGCTACATCAATGATGGACACTGCGCAGTTCTTATGAACGCCGCCCTTCCAAAAATCTTTTAAATCGGTGATCAGAAGGCTGGATAAAAGCGCCTTTACCAACGCACCGTGACCGGATATCAGCACCGTCTTGTCCTGATACTCCAGCTGGTCGATAAGCCAGGTCAGAAAATCGGTTCCCCGGACACAGAGCTCCGCAATAGATTCTCCATCCTCCGGTGGGGTGTAATGAGCCGGGTCCTCGAAGAAATTCCGAAAATCTGGATCAGGAATATTGTACCCGTCGCCCATGCAGCACAGCCCCTCGAAGCTGCCAAAGCTGACTTCCCGCAGGCGCTCGTCCACAATCAGAGGAATCTTTCGATCCCGCCGCAGGATTTCCGCCGTCTGATAGGCACGCTGTAGCGGACTGGAAAAGATCACGTCAAAAGGAACTTCTTTCAACGCCTCTGCCGTAATCTCCGCCACCTCGATCCCGTTTTGATTCAAAGGAATGTCCGTTGTTCCCTGTAACCAGTGCTTTGTATTCCAGTCCGTCTCGCCGTGACGGATCACATAGATAACCATGTATGTTTCCTCCCGCTGTTAAATCAATTCCACAATCAAAAATTCGAACTTATATTCGTTTTTCGATTATTATATCATCTTGCTGAAAGCTTGTCACCCACTAAATTTTCTTTTCAAATAAATTTTCTTTATATAAAGCAACACCTGCCCGGATGACTTTTTGCTCTATAGGAAGCGTAACTTTCACGCATTGATGTAACATGGTATTTCCTATAGATCAAAAAAGAACCGCAGCCTCAGATTCCCATCCGAAGCCGCGGAGTCTCCTGTAACTCAGGTTTCTTTTTGAAAAACTCTTTCGAACAGGACGGCCTTATTTAGCTGCCATCTGCTTTTCCTGTTCCTCGATCATCTTCTTCACCATATAGCCGCCGACGCTTCCGTTCTGCTTGGAAGTCAGGTTGCCGTTGTATCCGTCGGTCAGGGGTACGCCCAGCTCGCTGGCTACCTCATACTTGAACTTGTCCAGAGCGCCTTTTGCTTCCGGTACTGCTGCGGTATTTGAAGATTTGTTTGCCATAAGAAACTCCTCCTTACTGCAGACGGGAATCTTTTATCGAAATTCCATTTGTCTGCGGTTCGTGATTGGTTGTTACAGGAGTTATTATGCGGAATCTTCGCTGCATTACACTGGGAGTTGTTTGCTTTCCTGATAAAATCTGGTTTTATATCAATTTTAAAAGGTCAGGCGCATCTGATTCCAGACCGCGTTTCCATGAACGGACTCCGACACGCCTTCATTCACAAAACCGAATTTCGCGTAATAGGGAATCAGACGATCCTTGCAGGTCAGCACCAGCCCTTTCCGTCCCTGGGCTTTTGCGTCCGCAATGGCCCGTTTGATGAGCTCGCCCGCGCAGCCTCTCTTCCGGTAGGACGGAACCGTATTGACGCCAAAAATCATCTGCCAGGCTCCGTGTTCCTTGTGAAGCTCTGCTTTTTCATACATTTCATCTGTCAGATCGGCCTCGTCTGTTACAAAACCGTCCACAAAAGAAATCAGTTTGTCGCCGTCATACATCAGCCAGAAATGATTTCCATAATATTCCAGGCGTTTTGCAAAGGCTTCCTTTGTAGCTGCTTCCGCAGGCGGAAAGCACTCGGCTTCCACGGCGGCTACCGCTTCCAGATCTTTCATCGTCGCTGTTCTTATGAGCATGCTCGTTTCTCCTCTTTCCTTTGTCCGGATGACTTTTTCCATAATTTTGGCTTACTCGCCGGTAACTCATATTCTGCTTTTAGGATAACATAGAAAACGCCATCACCACAATCCCCAGAATTACCAGGATTACGCCGGTTGCCCGGTTCAGGGTCTTCGGCGTAGCCCTGTTGGCAAATACCGCGGCAATCCGCGCCCAGAGCAGCGTGAAGATCACGCAGAGCGTAAAGACTGTCCAGTCCGGCGTGCCGCCGATGACGAAATGGGAGGCTGCCCCTGTAAAAGCTGTAAAAGCCATGATAAACACGCTGGTTCCCACAGCTGTCTTCAGCTCGTAGCCCAGTACAGAGGTCAGAATCAGAAGCATCATCATACCGCCGCCTGCTCCGACAAAGCCGCAGATAAACCCAATCAGAATTCCGCAAATCACGGACTGCACCGCGCGCTTCCTTGGCGATACTCCCTGCATGGCCTCTTTTGTGGTCATTACAGGCCGTACAATGAATTTAATGCCCAGTAAAAAAGTCATGAATACGGAAAAACTTCCCATCGTCGTGGAGGGAACCAGACTGGACAGATAACTTCCCACCACCGTAAAGGTCAGCACGGTAGCCATCATAATCAGGCCGTTTTTCACGTCCAGATTTCCGTTCTTCTTGTAGGTGTAAGCGGAAACTGCGCTGGCCAGCACGTCCGAGGATAAGGCGATACCTACCGCCATGTAGGGATCCATACCCAGAAAGGTGATCAGCATGGGACTGATCACAGCCGCTGCGCTCATACCGGCAAAGCCGGTTCCGAGGCCGGCTCCCATGCCGGCAAAAAATGTAACCAGTAGTGTGATTAAGAGTTTCATGTTATTGTGCTCCCTTCAAAATCTCTTCTATGTTGTGTTCCATGTCCTTCAGAGCCCTCTGGAAAATTCTCTGCGTTTCTTCCTCCATTCCGTCCAGCAGCTTTTCCCTGAAATCCTGCTGCACCGCGCGGCCTTCCAGAATGACAGGCTTTGCCTTTTCTGTACAGAGCAGCTCCATTTTCCGCCGATCCCCGGCTACGGAATGTCGTTCCAGATACCCCTCCCGCACCAGCCGCTCTACATTGACCGATACCAGGTTTGCCTTGATGTTCCGGATCTCCACCACGTCCCGCGCCGTCCTGTATTTCGGATTATTGCCGAAAAACATCAGAATATCAAAGGCGGTCTGCGGCAGGTCAAGCCTTTTACATAAGGGCCTGCACACGGCATGATAAGCCAGTTGAAGCTTTCTGGGAAATTCAATTTCCATAACCATAGCTTCTTTCCTTTCTTTTTAGTAGTTCATTTTTGAATAATTCATTTTTGAAGTATTATAACACACAACGATGAAAATGCAAGAAAAAAATAAGAACCAATCCTCCTTTTCCCGGAGGATCGGTTCTCATTTTCATCTTTCTTCCATTCAGATAGCGTCCAGAGCCTGCGCGATATCCGCGATCAGATCCGCTTTATCCTCCAGGCCGCAGGAAATCCGAATCAGTCCCGCCGGGATTCCTGCCGCGGCAAGCTGCTCGTCGTTCATCTGGCGGTGGGTGGAGCTGGCCGGATTCAGGCAGCAGGTCCGCGCGTCGGCCACATGGGTCTCAATGGCCGCCAGCTTCAGGTTTTTCATGAACTTTTCCGCTGCTTCCCTTCCGCCCTTCAGTTCAAAGGAAACTACGCCGCAGCCGCCCTTCGGCAGATATTTCTGCGCCAGCCCATAATACGGATTGGAGGGCAAGGTCGGATAATTTACAAACGCAACTTTTTCATGCTGCTCCAGGAATTCCGCGACCGCCTGTCCGTTCTCCACATGACGGGGCATCCGCACGTGCAGAGATTCCAGTCCCAGATTCAGGATAAAAGCGCTCTGGGGAGACTGCATACAGCCCAGATCCCGCATCAGCTGAGAGGTACACTTTGTAATAAACGCGCCTTCTTTTCCAAATTTTTCCGCATACGTAATTCCGTGATAAGACTCGTCCGGCGTACAGAGTCCCGGAAACTTGTCCTTGTGGGCCATCCAGTCGAACTTGCCGCCGTCAATAATCGCTCCGCCCAGAGCCGCTCCGTGTCCGTCCATATATTTGGTGGTGGAATGGGTCACAATATCTGCTCCCCATTCAATCGGCCGCAGATTTACCGGGGTAGGAAAGGTATTATCCACAATCAGAGGCACGCCGTGGGCATGGGCCGCCTTTGCGAACTTCTCGATGTCCAGCACCGTCAGCGCCGGATTGGCGATAGATTCCCCGAATACGGCTTTCGTGTTCTCCTGAAATGCCGCGTTCAGCTCCTCCTCGGCACAGTCCGGATCCACGAAGGTTACATCTACGCCCATTTTCTTCATGGTTACAGAAATCAGGTTATAGGTTCCGCCGTAAATGCTGGAAGAAGCCACAATGTGGCTGCCTGCCTCGCAGATATTAAACAGGGCAAAGAAATTCGCGGCCTGTCCGGAGGAGGTCAGCATACCTGCGGCTCCTCCCTCCAGTGCTGTGATCTTTGCCGCCACATAATCATTGGTGGGGTTCTGCAGACGGGAATAAAAATAGCCCTCTGCCTCCAGATCAAACAGCTTTCCCATATCCTCGCTGGTATCATACTTAAATGTGGTGGACTGGATAATCGGAATCTGTCTCGGTTCTCCGTTTCCCGGTGTATAACCGGCCTGTACGCATTTTGTGTTGAATGAATAATCCATGTATGTTCTCCGCCTTTTCGTAAAAATGTAAAACTGCTTTTATGTTACACCTATTTTTTCTATCTGTAAAGATGGAGAAAAGCCATTTATTGGAAAGAGATGCTATTCCAATGCATCACTTCTAACATAATGTGTTTTGCGCCCGGAGCCAAGACGCGTAATCGTCCCATCCTGAACTAATTTTTTCAATGCTGCTTCGACAGAGGAACTGCCTAAACTGGGGCATCCTTCCAGAGTATTCTGTTTCGTAAAGGTACCGATGTGATTCATCGCATATTCTCGTACAACATCATAAGAAGTAATTCCTGCCGGCCTTTATGTTCATGTATTTGAGCAACATAAGAGAGGATTTCATTATCCCACGTTCTCTCTGCCAGTTTGTGATAGTCAAAGTTTCTCATAGGTTCCCTTCTTTCTCCCAATTATATATCTGTTTTGGGAGAAAACCAATTCCCTCCGGGAGAAAAACTTATCTTTAATCTTGCGTTTTCATTCCCCTGCAAAAAAACCTTTGAAATTTTCATTTTCCTCTGTTATAATAATCCAATGGCAGGAAAAACCTGCATCGAGTAGCAGAAATGCGTAAGTCCAGATTCTCAGGGCTTACGCATTTTTTATGTAACAGGAAAAATTCCGATGGAATCCCCTGTTACATAAAAATGTTATCGCACTGCGGCGGAATGGAATCATGTCGCCAATGCGACCCGCCACAGGCGGAGAATCCTGCTTCGCAGAATTCTATTTTTATCAAAAAGAAGGAGATTATTATGAATACCGGAAATCAGTTTTTAGGAACAGAGCATATCGACAGGCTCATGCGGCAGTATGCCATTCCCTGTATCATCTCACTGCTGGTTGGCGCGCTCTACAACATCGTCGATCAGATCTTTATTGCCAATGCCAGCTATCTGGGCTCTTACGGCAATGCAGCCAACACCGTGGTTTTCCCGCTGACCGTGGTTGCCCTTGCCATCGCCGTCATGATCGGAGACGGCTGCTGCGCCTTCGTCAGTATGGCACTGGGCAGAAATGAAACTGCCAGGGCAAAGCGCAGCGTTGGCAATGCAGTAGTATTGATCCTTGTCAGCAGTCTTGCTTTGACGGCCATATACCTCATTTTTGCGGACAGCATTATCGCCATGTTTGGCGGTACTGTCAATAAGGAAACCTTCCATCACTCCCAGGAGTATTTCTTTTATATCAGCCTGGGCGTTCCGTTCTATATGTTCGGTCAGGCCATGAATCCTGTTATCCGCGCAGATGGAAGCCCGAAATTTGCCATGGTCTCCACCCTGGCGGGCGCCGTTATCAATATCATACTGGATCCTATTTTCATCTTTGGCTGTAAATGGGGTATGATGGGCGCAGCCGTGGCAACGGTGATTGGTCAGGTAGCAACCGCAGTTCTCGCCGTCTGGTATCTCTTACATATGAAAATTATCCGTCCTGCATCCGGCGACTATTCCCTGCAGGGCAATATTTGCAGACGCATGCTGACCCTTGGCATTACCAGTTTTCTTTCCCAGATCAGTCTCGTGGCAGCAATGGCTGCCATCAACAATATGCTGCGAAAATACGGCTCACTGGACGCTGTGTTCGGACAGGAGCAGTATGCCCAGATTCCCATGGCCGTAGTGGGCATTGTCATGAAATTTTTCCAGATCGTTATCTCCATTGTAGTCGGTATGGCCGCAGGCTGTATCCCCATCGTCGGCTACAACATGGGCGCAGGAAAGAAGCTGCGTGTACGGGAGCTGTTTACCAGACTGCTGATTGCCGAGGCGCTGGTGGGCGCGGTGGCACTTGTACTGGCCGAGGGATTTCCCCAGCAGCTTATCGACATTTTCGGCGCAGCCAATGAAAGCAGCTACTACACGGATTTTGCCATCAAAGCCTTCCGTACCTATCTCTGCATGATGATTCTGGCATGTATCAACAAAGCCTGCTTCATTTTCCTGCAGGCGATAGGCAAGGCGCTGGCGTCCACGCTGCTGTCCATGTTCCGGGAAGTGGTATTCGGCGTAGGCTTCGCCCTGCTGCTGCCGGTATTTTTCGGTCTGGACGGTGTGCTGTATTCCATGCCGGTTTCAGATATCCTGACCTTTCTCATCTCGGCTGTCATCATTGTAAAAACCTATCAGGAATTAAAGCAGGAAGTACGAAGCTAACAAAAATGGGAGTGAACTCTGTTTTTCTGAGTTTCACTCCCGTTTTTTGTTATGCCCTGGCCTGTTTTATAATTTCAATTTTATCGTGCTGAGCGCCACAATCAGAATTCCTGCACAGGCAATCGCCACGTCAAATCCATAGGGAATTCCAACCATAAGTGACACCACGCTATACGCCAGAAATATCAGCGCAAGGTATCCGAACCGCTTCATATGTGCCAGAGCGAACGCTTTTCTCCTCTCACTTCCTACGGCTTTGGCATCCTCATAACTGGTGCCATTGTACCAATAGACAGACTCTGTCTGATAAATCAAAAGAGTCAGGATAAAAATGCCGATGGTCGATGCATTATCTACGACAGCCAGCGTAAGCTGTGTGCCAAGATTTGGCAGGAAGCACGCGCCCACCACAACCACGCAGAATCCAATGAGCCAGACCACAAACCCGGTGTAGCTTTTCTTATATACCTCCATGAATAACTCCTCCTTAGTTGACTGATACACGTTTTCACGCCCTGTTTGTCTCCATCCATTTCACCGCAAAATCCACAAGCTCTCTCTGATACATCAGCCTGACAAGGGCATTTCCAATCCGGACCCCAGGAACCGCATACGCTTTCTCAAAATCCTCTCCGATTTTTTCAAAATCGTTGCCATCCACAAACAGGGTTTCGTAGGCTTTCCAGACTCCTTTCCCCGCTTCTGACACTGCGCTGTGTTCCACACAGGTATGCTTGCCCGGATATTCCGCGCGCACGTTTGCCAGATGAAGAGACGTATTCTTATCATACCCCGTACCAATCAGCAGAACCTTTCCGTCCAGCTCATAAAGCCTTCCAATCGGAGAACCATCTCCAAAGATATTAGACAGATCGTGATCCTTCGTCAGATACTCCGCATATCTGCCCCACGCGCACACAGACCGAGCCGGGTGGTCGCTCCGGACACTGCCGGGTACCTGCCGGAACATTTCCGCAACAGCACCCATCGTATTGGTCGGGGTCAGATTTTTATCATAAGCCGGCCAGTTGTCCCGAATGAGCTGCCAGTCCTTTTGATCTGCCTCCCAATGAACCCCCGTCTCTGGATCCAGATTTTTCCATGACTGTGTGGGCATCATGATTGTTCCGGAATCACCAACCACTTCCATTAGCGCCTCAATCACAGCCTGTGCGCCGCCGCAGACATACCCCATCTTTCCCAGGGAAGTATGAACCATTACGGTATCTCCGTTTTTCAAACCAACTTCCTTTAATTTTTGGGTTATTTCATCTTTCAGGATAACCTGCATTCCAATCCCCCTCCATATCTTAAAATCAACGCTATCCCCTACAAAACCTTCCGCCCGTTCACCGTCAGCTTAAACGTGGTTCCCAGAATCTCTTGAATCTCTGACAGATTCCCCGCAAAATAAATGCCCTGCTGCCGTTCCCCGGAAGAAAGCCCCTTCGCAATCATATGTTCCAGCAGCGCCTTCAGGCTGTCATAGTACCCGTTCAGGTTGTAGAGAATACAGGGCGCGTCAAGCTGCTTCAGAGACACCTTTGACATGACCTCCGCAATCTCCTCCAGTGTTCCGGTGCCGCCCGGAAAGGCGAGAAAGGCATCTCCAAGCTCTATCATTTTCGCCTTCCGCTCCGCCATGGTGGGCGTCACATGAAGCTCCGTCAGGCCTTCATGCTGCACGTCCTCGTCCACAAAGCACTGGGCTTCAATTCCGATCACTCTTCCACCTGCTGTGAGCGTACTGTCTGCCAGTTCGCCCATCAGGCCGGTTCTGGATCCGCCATATACCAGCGTATTGCCGCTTTCCCCAATCCAGCTTCCCAGCTCCTGTACAGCCGTTTTTAAAGCCGGATCATTTCCTTCATTTGCCCCCAGATATATGGTAACATTCATGGTCTTTTGTCTCCTGTCTTTTCTTATTCTCTTTCTGCCGATATTCCTTCGGCGTCATTCCCGTCAGCTCCCGGAACCTTCGGGTATAATAGCTCTGGCTGGAAAAGCCGCAGCTTTGCGCTACCCGGGCAATGGTGCTGTCCGTTTCTTCCAGTAGATACATGCTTTTGTGAATCCGGTACCGTAGCAGATAATCGGAAATGGTCTGTCCCGACTGCTTCTTAAAATACCGGCAGCATTCACTCCGGCTAAGACCAATCTGATCCGCCACATCATCGAGACCGATTTCCGCTGCATAATGCTTCTGCAGATAACCGAGCATTTTCTGAAACCGGATATCCGCCCTCTGTGGCTGACAGATCAGTTCCTCCTCTAAAAGTGCCCGCATCCGCTTCCAGATTTTAAAAACATTTCCCATGAGTTCAAGCTCATAACCTTCTTCCTTTGCCTCAAAGCTTCCGGCCATTTCCGTAAGAAGAGCCAGAATCTCTTTTCCCTGTACTGTATGGCGATCTATCACTTTCCGGTTCAGGGCCGGACTTTGCAGCACCGGAAGCACGCTGTTTTCATACAGGCTTCCCTCCCGGACCGGGCAGATCAAATCCGGCGGGAAATTTACGCAGAAGAAAGCCGCTTCTTCTCCCTGCGCTCCTGCCCTGTGCGTCCTCTGGGAATTGATAAAAACCGCTTCTCCTTCCGGGACTGTGCTCCGACAGGATTCGGTACTCCACAGAACCGTCCCCTGCACAGTCAGACACAGCTGGAAATCCACATGCCAGTGCCAGTCAATCAAGTCATAGGTATCTGAGCTAAAGCGGCTGAAATGACAGGATATGGGAAATCCGGGGATATTTTTCATAATTTCCTGCTTCCCGGAATCTAGGTTGATCTCTTTCGCTCTCATGGCATCCTCCTGCTGCAAGCATAGCACACACTCTTTATAAGCGCAATATTTTTATAAATTTACGCGAATATAAGTCTATAAAGAATTTCTTCGCCGCAATATAATATCACTATCAACCCAAAAAGGAGTTACTGCAAATGAATCATTCCAACCACACAAAGGGGTTCTGTACGCAGCCCTGGGAAGCTTAAGCTGGGGAATCTCCGGCGTCTGCAGCCAGTCACTTTTTATGCATTATCAGCTGGAGGCTCCCTGGCTGACTGCCGTCCGTATGGTCTGCTCCGGTATTCTTCTGCTTCTGATTACCCTTCCAAAAGATAAAGCCCATGTTTTCCGTATCTGGACGAGACCCAAAGATGTGATACAGCTTCTGGCCTTTGCCCTGCTGGGACTTCTGATGTGCCAGTACACCTTTCTCTGCGCTATCCGGTATTCCAACTCCGCCACGGCCACAGTGCTTCAGAGTCTTAACGTGATTCTGATGGCTGTCATCATGGCAATCCGGAATCGGAAGAGAATGGGAAGTCGCCAGCTGCTTGCCGTTTTTCTGGCATTGGTCGGCACTTTTCTCATCGCTGCCGGGGGCAATCCTGCCAACATGAATCTCTCAGGGGCGGGCTTGATCTTCGGCCTTCTGGCCGCAATAGGCGTTATTACCTACACCCTTTTATCACGGCCTGTTGTGGCAGTCTGGGGAAATCTCATGGTTACCGGCTGGGGAATGCTCATCGGCGGCCTGACACTTTTTCTGGCCATAAAAGCCTGGCAGCTTCCCTCCGGCCTGGACGCTACGGCCTGGCTCCTTGTGGCATCCATTGTCCTCATCGGAACAGCCCTTGGCTTCTCCATTTTTCTGGAGGGCGTCAAGCTCATCGGCCCCGTAAAGGCAACCCTCATCGGCTGTCTGGAACCTGCCTCCGCCACGGCACTTTCCGCCCTGTTTCTGGGAACTCGCTTTTCCCTGCCGGAGCTTAGCGGATTCTGTTTTATTATTCTGACGGTATTTTTATCTGTAACGGGATCCGAAAAGCAGTTATGATTTACCGTTCTCTTCTGCTTTCTTTCCGATAAGCCCCCGGCGTCATTTTGCAGGCTTCCCGAAAAACCTTTCCGTAATAAGCTGCGCTGGAGAATCCGGTCGCCATGGCAATCTCCATTACCGTCTCCTCTGAATCCTTCAGAAGCTTTTTACTCATCTCAATCCGGTATTCCATCAGATACTCGAAGGGCGTCTTCTGCATGCAGGCTTGAAAACAGCGCAGCGCCTCCCGTTTTCCCACTGACGCGGCGCCGGCAATTTCGTCCAGGCTCAGCTTTTTCGGATAATGATGGTGTATAAAGGCCAGCATCTGCACCAGACGCTCCTGACGGATGGTCTGAACCGACCTTTCTCCATAATTGAAAAGCGCAATCTACTTTCCCAACAAAAGCCAGATTTCCGAAAACAGATTTCTGGTCTGAAATTCCGTATCCAGCTCATTCTGGAGCCTGGCAGCCGCCCGCAGCTTTACTAATATTTTCTGCTGATTTTCATTCGTCCCCCGTAATTCCAGAATATCCAGCTTTTTATTCTGCAGCACTGGTTCCAGATATTTTGTTTCAAAAATGCTTTTAAAATGCCCGGCCAGGAACGTGCTGGCTCGGTTGTTCAACGAGTAACCTAGTCACTCCCTACTGTATAGGGCAATCGTGGAACAGGCATTTTCCCTTGAAAATCGGTATGTTGAACCGATTAAAACCTTGATGTTGCCATATTTATCGAACATGACAATATACGGATTCTCTTATTTTTCTTGTTCATCTTTACATAATTCAGCCAGTCTATTAAGAGCAATAATGAACCAGCTCCTGTTAGGCATAGAAAGTATCTCTGCTGCATCGTATGCCCAATGATTGAAATATCTCCATCTGGAATATATAGCCGCTCCAAGTAAAGAAATATCATTTACATTTTCAGTGATGGTATCTAAGGCTCTTGCATCATATACAGCTTTTTCAAATTTTTCTTCAAAAGCATGGCCACAATCCATCTCAAATCCAAGTGCTGAACAATCATCTGCCAAGTAGCGATCAACCAACTCTATATAATCAATGTCTGAATCACGAAATTTCTCGTTCCACTTCACGGCAAAACTATAAACATCTTTTCTTTCCATTCAGTGCTATCCCTTCACTAATTATCATTATATCCATTCTTGATGGTATCAAAGCACCGTTTCCAATATTGTTCTCTTTCTAAAATCTTTATCGGATCATACGAGAGTCCAAAATATTCAAGTAGGGTATATGTAAAATACTTTTCAAAATACTCTGCACCTTTCTGTTCATAAAGTGCAATAAGTTTTTTATTACTACCATGCTTTGAATCCAAATAATTACCCCATCTTTGAGCTACGCCCTCTTCTCCTGTGGCCGATCCAATATATAGTTTTCCAGTATGGGTATCCGTAAGACAATACA
The DNA here is from genome assembly GCA_902362725.1 of Clostridiaceae bacterium. Taxonomy (GTDB): domain Bacteria; phylum Bacillota; class Clostridia; order Lachnospirales; family Lachnospiraceae; genus Laedolimicola; species Laedolimicola ammoniilytica. The sequence goes on from CABIXM010000027.1 coordinate 42,545, forward strand.
CCCCTGTAATCTTTTTCAAGGCTTCATAATAAATTGGAAGAATTCGACCATTGAAAATGTCAGATAATCTATGATACGGTAGATGTACATGGTCATATCCTTCAAACTTCTCACCACTATAAACACATGGAAGAACCTCTCGAACAATTGCCTGATCAAGATATTTGCTCAAATTAAATACATATCTTGAGAAGGTATTGCCTTTCTTGCATTTGATGATGAGCCTTCCGAATAATGAAACAAATCTATCAAGCACTTGAATATCAGCCCAATCATCAGCTGGAGTATCTATTATCTGTGCAGCCGAAATAAGCAACCATTCATCTTCCGGCATTCTTGCAAAACTAAAAACCCATTGTCCAGGATAGACGTTTCTCTGCTTTCCATACCAACCCTAATATGAACAATCCTTGCATGTACCGTTTGCTTTTTCTCCTTCCGAGTGTTTCAACCATCTATCGAGAAATGGTTGTCCTCCACTTCCAACTTGCATATTAAATTCTATTTTACTATTCTTAATTTCTTCTTGTGATAAATGAAGAATGTCATTTAATAACAAGTCCATTAAAACACCTTCCATCAACCCTTCTTTGGTAAATTAAAATCAAATTTACCTCCAAGAACACTTGCACTGATTCCTGCCACGGTTAAAACAGCCATGCTGATTCCACCCACAAGTTTCCAGTTAAATTCTCCTTTTTCGGTATCTTTTTTGTTTACCTTATCTTCGATTTCTTTTTCTTGTTCTCTGATTTCACTATCTTTCTCATTAGCCATCTTTACTAATTCAGACTCTCTGTTTAAAATTTCCATAATCATTTCTGGTGAAAGGTTAGGATTATCTAAGAGTTTGCTACAGTCAGCTTGTACTTGCTTAACAAAATCATAAAACTGCTTTCTACTATCTGCTGCACTATCCATTTCCTTATTAGCAACACCATAGTACTCCTTGATGCTATCATCATCACTTTCAACAATTGAGTCAAGCATTCCTTTGTATTCTGTTAATGTTGTTTTCATCAACCCAACAAATTCAGGAAACTGTGCGAGAACTTCCTTTGCCACTTCGGGACGCAATTCTCCGAGTTTTGATGCAAAACTAATCACATCACTTTTTGATATATTCTTAAAATCTGTTCTCTCCATGAGTGAGAGAATTTGTTTTTCATTACTTGTATATTCCATGCTCATATGCTCCTTGATTTAATTAGTGAGTGCCACTTTATTCTTCTTCAGAAACCGTTCCGGCTAATTCGATGTATTCCTTCAATTTTTTCTGCAACAGTTTCTTGTCAATCAATTTCAGATTATATTCAGAAACCATCGTTGGTGATAAACTACGACTGAGAGCAAATTCTACAACCTCATCGTCCTTGCTTGCACAGAGAATAACACCAACGCTCGGATTTTCATTGTCTTTTTTGACTTCACGGTCAAGAGCTTCAAGATAAAGATTTATCTTGCCAATATACTCTGGTTTGAATTCTCCAATTTTCAGTTCAAAAGCCACAAGGCATGAAAGACCTCTGTGGTAGAACAGCAAATCGATATAATAATCGTGTTTTCCGACCTGTACACGATACTCCTCACCGATGAAAGTGAAGTCCTTGCCAATCTCAAGAATGAAATCCTTTAGGTTTCGAATAATAGACTTCTGCAAATCCCGTTCAGATACTGTTTCCGGCACATCAAGAAAATCAAGCACATAATTATCAAGAAAAACATTGCCTGTTGCTCTTCTGGATTCTTCAATGGCAGGGGTCAGTGGTTTTTGTGACAACATATATCTTTCATAGTATCCACTGTCAATCTGACGTTCCAATTCTCTTTTTGAAAGACGCTCTTTAATACACATATTCATGTAAAAAATACGTTCGTCCATACTCTTACACGCAGACATGATTTTGAGATGATTCGTCCAGCTCAATTGTGTCACCAGTGGTGACACTTTTTCATTGTCTTTGTAAAGTTCATAAAACTGCTTCATTCTGTAAAGTCCACGACGATTAAATCCTTTCAGTTCAGGATAATTCGTTGCAAAGAAATCAGCCAGTTTCTGCACAAATGCATCACCATATTCAGCATTTTCCGACTGCACGCTAATATATTCGCCTATATCACGGTACATTAAAATCAGTTCCTCATTCACTTTGCGGTATGCACGTTCTTTAGCAGACTCAATAATATCAACAATTTTTTTAAATTGTTCACCATAAGGTATCAAATCACTCATAATGTGTTCCTTTCCAAATAGTTATTTTTGATTTTAATCTCGTTTCACATAAGTCAGTTCAATATCATAACCCAAAGCCTCCAACATCTGCACGAAGGTCTTATTCACAACACTGTCCTGCTTTTTGATGATGCGATTAACATACTGACCTGTAGTTCCGATTGTTTCCGCAATCCGTGCTTGGGTTGTTCCATTCTCTATGCACTTTACTTTTACATCTACTTCAATATTGTTTTTAATCATATATTTGCCGCTCCCATTCACAATCCTTGTTAGTTCTAACACAGATAAGATAATTTATTATAACACACAATTCACAAAAATACAATCCCGGCACGGTTTTGCTCTGTAAATTTTCTATGCAGGACAAAATGATCCATTGTGGTGACCCCGCCTTCGGCGGTGCCATGTATGGCTGTAAGCATTGCGGCAATCTCAAGTTTGTCCCTTTCCGCTGTCACAGCCGCTTTGCCCTACCTGTGGTAATAAGTACTCTATGGAACGTACTACTTCCATGGCTTTTAAACTCATTCACGTTACTCACCGTCATTGTGTTTTTACCATTGATGAAAATCTTCGCCCTTTCTTCTTAGACGATCGTTCCTTGCTTCATTGTCTTCTTTCCTCCGAAATTCTTTCCTTTCCGCCCTACTCAACGAGATGCAACATAAGCTTGGAAATTCATTCAAAAAAATAAAGGCCAAACGTTATGAAGATCATCCCAATGGTTTCTATGTTTATGCCAAGCCCAACAGTTGCGATTCCAAAACCGTTCTTAATTACATCGGTCGTTACCTTGGCATACCTGTTATCGCTACTTCCCGCATTGATTCTTATGACGGTGATTTGGTTACCTTTCACTACAACCGTCATGAAGATAATAAATATATCGTCGAAACCGTTCCCGCCATTACCTTTATTGAACGGTTAATTCAACATATACCGGAAAAGCATTTCAAAATGATCCGCTATGGTGGTCTTTATGCCAGACACCGTAAGATTGACAAAAACCTTCATCGTGCTATTTCTCGCGAAAAACATCACATTTATCGTAGTTTTAACCGCTGGCGTCAGGCTATCTCTCTTTCATTTGGATATGACCCTTTAAAATGTCCTGACTGCGGCTCTACTATGTCCGTCCTTGAACTTTACTACAACCATAAGCGCGTCTCCCTCGAAGAAATGTACGAGAAAGCCATGTCCAAAGCTCGTAGGAAAAGAGCTGACTTGAAATCCGAAATTCCAGTGCAGCAGTAAATTCCATCCCATATTTAAAATTCTAATTTTTAAAACCACTTATAGTGATAAAACAAAGGATTTCTGCTATAATGAATCTGTCTTTTCAAAAAATACTCAGTTTCAGGGCATGAAAAAGAGACCGCTGGAGTTCAGTGTGCGTGACTAAATTCCACCGGACGCATGGG
>CABIXM010000028.1:0-12614 GCA_902362725.1 Clostridiaceae bacterium
CCGTCCCGTTTTCATGCCCGCCTCCGCGCGGGCCTTTTTCGTTCAAGAGAGCGCCGGAGGCGGTCTTTCCTATAAAGTAAAAAAGAGCATAGTCATCTTTGCGAAAGCTGTCGATATACCGTTTGGCATCTCCATATGCCGCTATTTTGTTTCCGAGAATCATCTCGGATTCATTTGTATCTGAATACGAGATATTCGTATCAAACATGATTCCTTTACACGCAGAAAACTTCATACGATTATTTTCTATTTCTGTCAGAAACTTCACCCAGTATAAAACATTCTCCGGAATGATATGAGACTTATCCGGATTGATCGCAAATTCATAGATAACCGTTGGATCTGCTACTTTCACATTTGCATATTTCTGTGCATTCTGAACGTTTCCTTCTGTTGTAAGCAAATACACTTCACCATTCAGGCTGGAATAGTCATCTGTATTGAGATCAACATCACCCTTCTTTACCTGAATGTAAATATGCTTTCGGTTCAGGTCATTTGGGTCAACCAAAACACACTCATACTTTGGCGTAGCAATTTTATTTGTCGATGGGATGCAGACATAGCCTTTCGTATCATACAGCCACAGCGCAAGTAAATCCTCAACATCTTCCGGCTGGAGCAGGCTGTAAAAATGCTTTTCACATAATGAAAGAGCCGGATCAGGATAATTGAATAGATCCAGCGCTGAATCGTGGACACGGTTATACAACATCTGACTGTATGCTTCCACTCCATTTTTCTTAATTCTCTGGATGGTTGAACCCATAATAAATGATGTTGCCACAGCACCAGGAACGGATTCTTCATCTGCCTTATCTGTAGCTGGATACCAGTCTATATTGGTCAACTGATTCGCTGCATCCATCTGTACTGCATCTTCGCGAAACACCCAGGTACTGTTCGCCTTAACTCTCGCAATATAGTATTTCCCTTCATTTCTTGAGCGCATCCATAGGAGGTCTCTTTCTTTCACATCCTCTACCATGCGGCACACACTGTCGAATGATTTGTACTGAGTTCTTGCCAGATTACAGTAATCCAAAAATGTATGTATCCCAGAACGTTCTGCCTGGGTTAATTCACGAAGGCTCCATCCCACTGCTGCGACATGATTTTTCAAGCAATAGTCGGCAACATTTGTGCCTCCTGTATTCACCTGCAATCTCCATACTGCCATTTTATCTTCCTCCACAGTTCATTCAACATTTCTTCTACTGCTTCTTCAACCCGTTCATCTGCATCTTCTCTCAATGCCAATGCCAGCGAAAGCTCATCTACAATGTTTCGCGTGGACAATTTTCTTGGATTGTATCTCCACATCTCTACGGCCACTTGCACCTGCGAATCATACAAGCTATTTGCCATAACTTCTTTCCATTATCTTAACATTCCCCAAATACACTCCAGTAATGTTAGTGCAAGGATAATGTTAATCACACGGAAATACCGCAGATAAAATTTCTGAATCAATACGCCCAAGCCAATCCAAGTACAGGTTGCGATCGTTCCGATTGTTGCAATAACCAGCTCAAAAAACAGCAAAGCCGGAAAAGAGGACATATATCCTACAACATAACCCGTTAGTGCGGTAACTCCGAACATATAGATCTTCACATTGACAAATTGCAGCATGAAGCCTTTCAGAAACGATGCGGATTGCTCTGTGTTTTCTGAGGTCTTCTTACTGAAAGCAATATGAATCGCAAGCCACAGGATATAGGCTGCTCCGATGTACTTCATCACTTCCATTACATTTGGAAGCAAAGAATTAACCCCATATACGAAAATTGCGCATAAGATTTGTACTACATAGTAGCCTGCAAAAATTCCAAAGAACAGCGGCTTTCCTTTTTTATATCCATAGTTTGTTACGGTATTTAATGCCAGAATATTTCCCGTCCTGGAGTAAAGGCATTTACAACACAATAAATCAGGAAATTGCTCAGTACCGCCATAGGCATAATCATTAACCACCTTTCTGCTGTTATTATATCAGCAAACAGCGGTACATACATAACACCTATGCTGTTAAGCTTTCGATCTTGATTTGGCTGTGAACTCTGAGATAACAACTTTGATGACCTCTACTGTCGATGCCATCTCTTCATTGATATTGAATTCATGACCCGTCTGATTTTTCATAAAGAGCGAAAGGCCTCGTATTTTCTCCTGCACATTCTCTGTTAATTCTGCACGGCCACGCCCAATCACAGATGCAAATGATGCTCCGTATTTGCAAGCTACATCTCCGCCGGATATAAGCTCAACATCACTTTCTACCTCAATGCACACGTTTGGATTACTTCTGATCAGATCCAGCTTATGCCCTTCTTTTGCGCAGTGCATGTAGAAAATCAAGATACCCTTTGTATATTCGTATCCGTAGTGAAGTGGAACGATGTAGGGATAATCAGCATCAAACAAAGCAAGATGCAGGACTTTCGCTTTTTCAATAATCTGCAGAATTTCAATAATATTTGTTACTTCTCGATCTTTTCTTCTCATAGATAAATACCTAAAGAATCGTACACGATTCCTCTTTTTCAAATTTCAAAATTATACAATCTAGAAGTTGTCACTCTGTCAGTCGATTCTCCTCGCCCCAGGCACAGAGCTGATCCAGCACAGTCATCAGCGTTTTTCCTCGTTCCGAAAGCGTATATTCCACCTTCGGCGGGATCTGCGGATACTCGGTGCGGATGATCAGTTTATCCGCTTCCAGCTTCTTGAGATTCGTGCTGAGAGTTTTGTCGGAAATGGTTTTCAGATACCGTTTCAACTCATTGAATCGCACCGTCTCAAACTCCATCAGGCAGTAAAGAATGACCATCTTGTGCTTGCCGGAGATCAGCGACAACGTGTAGGCAAAGCCGGTATCTTCGAAATTGGCGTTCTCAATATAGTTCTGTATCATTCACTTTCTCCTAAGATAGTACCTGTCATAATTATTAGTACTTGAATTTACAATTTGCGTGGATATAATTATAAGTAGGATGAACAGTCCTGTCAATATGATCACAAGGAGGAGTTATCATGAGAACAAAACTGAAAATTACCGACGGCATTTTCCCCATGCCGGTTCTGATGGTTGCAACTTACAACGAGGACGGCAGCGTCAATGTCATGAACGCCGCATGGGGCACCATGCAGGAGCGGGACTCCGTTGTTCTGAACCTCGCCGAGACACACAAGACCGTACAGAACATCAAGGCTCGGGGAGCATTCACCGTCAGCATTGCCGATGCTGCCCACATAGTGGAAGCAGACTATTTCGGCGTAGAGTCCGGCAATAAAGTTGCCGATAAATTTGCCCGCAGCGGTCTGACAGCCAGCAAAGCAGAAACAATAGATGCCCCTGTCATCAACGAGTTCCCGCTCTGCCTGGAGTGCAGGTTCATCGAGTATCAGAACAATGAATACGGATGCGGCGTCATCGGCAAGGTGATCAATGTCACTGCCGATGAGAGCGTTATGGTGGATGGAAAAATTGATATGTCTAAGGTCAACGCCATCGCATTTGACCCCTACACCCACGGCTATTATAAAGTCACCGAGCGTGTGGGCGAAGCATTCCGAGATGGCTTAAAGCTGAAAAAGTAAGGTGTGCAGAAAAGGAGCGTTCGCATAAGCGAAGGCTCCTTCTTCAAATATGTAGATTTCACAAATTCTAAGTTGTCAAACAGCGTTCGTTGTTTCGCTTTGTGGCATTTTTACACACTGCTGAATCACACCTGTAACATACGTAATGGAATCGGCGCAGTCGTTCTTGAGCCATTCTGAGATAATTGCCATCAGTCCCCGAATATAAAAGGCCATGATATAAGGTCGATCTTGCTGTAGTACACCGTAGCGGTCGAGAATCGGCGTAAACACATGACGGAACATCCTATCATAGCTTTTATCCATCCCCAACACCGCCGCATTTTCTGTTGCTGTGCGGAACAGTCTCTTGTTGTTCTTAATGTAGCTGAGGTAAGGTGTTAAATAATCCGGCGTAATTAGATATAATTCATCCCTCGGGCAATTCTGCAACTTTGCAGAAAAGGCATCTGAATCTTTCTCCATGCAAGCATGAAATTGCTCGTTCATACGACTGATACTCTCCGAGAGCAAGTCTGACATCGTTTCATAGTGCAGATAGAAGGTGGAACGATTGACCCCTGCTACTATATTCGTCAACGCATAGAGATATGTCATATTTCAATATATAGCATTTGCTACCTGTTGTCCTATTTCAGTTTTCCATATTGCTCATCATCTAAAGCTTCCAGCCATTCATTGCTGCCATTCTCGCCGGGAACCTCAATGGCAAGATGGCTAAACCATGAATCCGGTGCTGCTCCATGCCAGTGCTTTACACCGGCAGGAATATTGATGCAGTCACCCGGCTTCATGAGAGTTGCATCCTTGCCCCATTCCTGATAATATCCCCGTCCGGCTACACAGATTAAAATCTGTCCGCCGCGCATCCTCAGCCGAAGTTCCCTTTGCAGATAATTCGTCCGTCCATACTTCCTTTGCCATATGAAACACAGCCCAGCCCTTTGGCCATCCTGCATAAAATGCCACATGGGTGATTACCGCAGCGATCTCTTTTCTTGTCACTCCGTAATTTTTTGCATTTTCCAGATGATATTTGAGTGAGGAATCCGTCACACCCGAAGACATCAGTGCAACCACTGTAATGATGCTCCTCGTCTTTAAATCAATATCCTCATTATTCCAATTCTCGCCAAAGAGCACATCGTCATTAAAATGTGCAAATTCTGGTGCAAATCCGGAAAGTGCATCCCTGCCTGCTGTCTGTACTATTTTTCCCATAATCAAAAATCTCCTTTTCTACACTACATTTCCTGCTTTTTGTTTCCCATTCTGCGCCATGACACCAACCAGCGCATGTGGAACATACATCTCCTCCAGATAGGAAATTTCATCCGCTGTCAATTCCAAATCTACAGCTTTTGCCGCCCCGTCTGCATGAGAAAATTTTGTTGCTCCCACCACTGGAGAAGTAACCTTTGTCAATAGCCACGCCAACGAAATTTCCGTCATGGAAACATTCCTCTTATCCGCAAGCTCTGCTACTCTGGCAATGATTCGTGCATCCGCTTCTGCTGTGGCATCATACTTAAATTTTGCATATGCGTCTTCTTCCAGACGCTTTGATGTCTCACCCGGACGCTTTGAGAGTCTGCCGCCTGCAAGTGAACTGTATGGCGTCATTGCAATATTTTCCGAATAGCAGAACGGTGCCATTTCCCGTTCTTCTTCTCTTGCAATCAGATTATAATGCCCCTGAATCGAAATAAACTCTGTCATTCCGTTTTCTCTTGCATAGTAATTTGCCTTGGCAAGCTGCCATGCAAAGCAGTTGGATATACCGATATATCTGGCTTTGCCAGCCTTCACAACCCTATTAAGTCCATCCATGATTTCCTCCATAGGGGTATGATAATCCCACATATGATAGATATAAAGATCCACATAGTCCATACCGAGATTGCTAAGACTCTGATTCAAGTAATTTTCTATATGTTTCTGTCCGCTCACGCCGCCGTCAATTTCTTCCTGTGTTCTCGGTGTGAATTTCGTTGCAATCACATAATCATCACGCTTTGCAAAATCACGAAGTGCTTTTCCGACATACTGCTCGCTTGTACCATTCTGATATGCGATTGCCGTATCATAAAAATTGATACCAAGGTCAAGTCCATGCTTAATGATTTCTCTCGTCTGCGCCTCATCTAATGTCCAGCTGTGCTGTCCGATAGACGCATTTCCAAAACCCATACATCCCATGCAGATGCGGGATACATTTAAATCCGACTTTCCAAGTTTTGCATACTTCATAAAGACACCTCTCGAATTAAAGACTTTCAAGCAGTTTCTTCATCTTATCAACATCACTGCTGCTCCTAACAAGATAGCCCTCTTTGATTTCAGCCCCTGACGAAACAGACGCTTTCAATCCATCCACTGTTTTTCCAAACCCACTACCGCCAGATGTAGCAAACAGTACAATTTTCTTTCCGGTAAAATCATAACTTTCCAAAAAACTGTTGATGATGGTTGGCGCAACATACCACCAGATCGGGAAGCCTAACAGGATCACATCGTAATCCTCAATATGCGCATCCTTATTTGCCAATGCCGGACGAAAAGCCTTATCATTCATCTCCACTGAACTGCGGGAATTCTTATTCATCCAATCCAAATCATCGCTTGTGTAAGGTACTTCCGGTCTGATTTCATAAAGATCACTTCCGACTGCCTTTGCAATTTCTTTTGCCTTCTGAGCGGTTGTTCCGCTGGCACTAAAATAAGCAACTAATACTTTTTTCATTTTACTCATTACCTCCATTTACTTTTTCTATTTGATGCAGTATATAATCCAGTTCCTCTGTTTTTATCTTCATTTACACATTCTCCTGAATATTTTTGATAAATCTTGCAGGTACACCCCCATAGACAGTACATGCCGGTACATCCTTGGTTACGACAGCACCCGCAGCAATCACTGCACCATCTCCGATCGTGACACCTTTACAAATGGTTGCATTGGCACCTATCCAGACATTTTTTCCTATATGGATTGGTGCAGGAATCAGATTGCCCCGATGCTTTGGATTAAGACTGTGGTCTAGCGTAGCAATCACCACATTATGCCCAATCAATGCTCCGTCATCGATTGTGACGCCGCCCTGATCCTGAATCTTGACACCCGCATTGAAGAACACTTTTTTCCCAATCTTCAAATTCTTTCCACAATCTGTATAAAACGGCGGAAACAGGGAAAATGTTTCATCCACCCTTCTTCCCGTGATTTCACACATAATTTCAACAATTTCTTCGTTTGTATGGTAGCTTCCATTTAACTCTGTGGTCAGCCGTATTGCCTCCTGCGATAACTTGTGCATACATAAATGTGCCTCTGAACCTGCCTCAATCTCAGCTCCACTCTCCATGTATTTCAAAAATTTGTTCAGTTCCATTTCATTTTCACCTCGCTGAATCAAGACTCGCTCACGAGTCTTGCACACCAGATTCGGGGAAGCCTATGCTGATATATTTCCTTGTCGAATCTGTGCACATCCTCGCGGAGCAAATTAACTTAAGTTGGAGTCCAGCTCTGACTGAGTTAATTATAATTTTCATCAAGGTAAATATCAAATTGCTATAATTTATATCTGGTTATTCTTGAAAGGAATATCCGTTTGATGTACAATCAGGATATCAAAGAAGGGAGACTTTCAAATTGGAATTACGAGTATTACGCTATTTTGCCACATCAGCCAGAGAAGGAAGCATGACAAAAGCGGCTGAAAAACTTCATGTTACACAGCCTACACTGTCAAAACAAATAAAAGAGTTGGAAGAGGAACTTGGTCAGAAACTGTTCATCCGGGGAAATTACAATATCCATCTGACTCCGGAAGGCGAAATTCTCTATAAACGAGCTTTAGATATTCTTGAGATGGCAGACCAGACAACTGCTGAATTTGCTTCTATGAACCAGTTTAACGGCGGAGACCTGTATCTTGGCTGTGCAGAATCCGACGGCATCTCTCTGCTTGCCAAAACTGCCGGACAATTACTGAAAAAACATGCCAATCTTCATTTTCATTTATACAGTGGAAATGCTGAAACCGTATGCGAACGCTTGGATAAAGGTCTGCTTGACTTTGCGTTTGTCGTTCAAAATATTGATGTGTCCAAGTACTCGTATCTGGAGCTTCCTGTGAAAGATACTTGGGGCTTGCTTATGCGAAAAGACAACCCCCTTGTATCGAAACAATCCATAGCACTGGAAGATCTGCTGGGACTTCCGCTTATTGTCTCCAGACAAGGTGCAACCAACGAAATGCCGCAGTGGCTTCAAAAAAATTATTCTCGTCTAAATATTGTTGCCACCTATGATCTGATTTTTAATGCATCTATTCTCGTCCGTGAAGGTATCGGACTTGCGCTTGGATTTGACAAGCTAGTAAGCACCAGCGCAGACAGCATCCTTTGTTTCCGCCCAATCACACCTACTATTGTCTCTCCCATGCGTCTGATATGGAGAAAAGACCAGCCGTTCTCCCGTGTGGCGACGCTGTTTTTAGAAGAACTGAAACCGTTGTGTTTCTAAATCTTCGTTACTCGCAAGAAGGTCCCGCCATTGCACAATAAGATTTTATGACCTGATTTTCTTCCGTAGTATACCTCATCCAACACTGTCTTTCAATTTATTTGCACGGTACTCACACTTCATGTTTTGTCAGACACCCGAAAAGCCAAAACAAACTTATTTTATATTCCATATTGCTGACCTGTTCCACCGCATGAAGTACATGGAACGCCGTGGAAGTGGCCTACGCAAAATCGTCAGTGAAACCGAAAAGCTGCCTGGATACACAGAGGCATATAAGCCCGAATTTTCCTCAACAACGACAGATTTCAGAGTCATCTTGAAAAATGTAAACTACAACATGTGCGGTGCTTCCGCACATGATACAGCACATGATGCCGCACATGATACATCTGTGATCAGCAAAAACCAGAAATACACTACCGTTCATTCCAAATAACCAAGAAGCAGGGCACTGGGTCTCATCTCCCATTGTCCTGCTTCTTTTCATTCCAGATTTATTCACATCATTTACCCATACATCCAATCCTGGATCGCAAATTTCAAATCCTGCACCTTACCCAACAGCCAGAGCGCCGCAAGCGGCAATCCCATCGGGCTAATCAAAAAGCTATAACCAGCAAAATCACACCATTCTGCGGGAAATGGGTAATAAGCACAGCCACGCCAAGCAGAGCAATTACCGTGCTGAGCAGACCAAGCACCAGACTGGATATATAGATTAGCCCCGTGCAGAGCCAGACAAAAATCGTCAACACCAAAATGGCCGGTGCAGTTACAATCATCAGCAGGCATTTCAAAATCTTCATTCCAATTCCTCCCTCCAACGCTCCAGATACCGTTTGCACAAGGCATCCGCTTGTGTATTTCCGAGTGATACAGCACTACTGAAAGCCCTGTATCTGGCAACCTTTGAAGCAACCAAAAAGTGGACTTCCACAATCCGAAACTGGGGAGCGGTCTATGGAGAACTAAGTATTATGTACGAAGGACGCCTTCCAGAATAGGCAATATTCCATCGCAAAACAGGCGGCAGAACCGCCTGCTCTTGACATGCGTTTTGTGCTGTCTATTCGATTGTCAATGTACGAATGAAGGAGGAAAACTTGTCCTTCTTATTAACACTGACAAAAAAGGCAAAAAACAGGCGCATCAAATGAAATTTTATCAAAAATATTTTACAAGCTGCTTTAATCCACGGCGGATACTGTCTCGGACACGGCTTGGGTCTACACCTTCTACTTCGGCAATTTCGTTTACCGCCATTCCCAGATAGTATCGGGCATAAATTCGCTTTGCCTGTTTCTCCGGCAGCTTCATCACAGCGGCATAGACCTGCTCCTGGAACTGTTTTTCCTCCAGAACCATCTCCGGTGTCTGCGGCTTCAACAGTACCGCATTTTCAATGCCATTCTCGCAATCCAGAGAATACTGTGCTTTATAACGATACATCTTTCGCTCATACGCAGTCTCCGCACGTTCAGCTGCTCGAATAGTCTCCATTACTTCCTCTGTCACATCTACAAAAAAATCTGTTGTATAAACATCAGGATAAAGTTCCCGAAGGTTAATTTTCTTCATTATGTACCTCCATTTCGATTCACGGGTGATTGACGGGTGAATCGAATGGAGGCGGAGACCGGCACCGGCAGACAACCGGGTCATCTCCGAAAAAATGGCAACAAAAAACGCCAGATTTCCGTGAGGGAAAACTGGCGCGCCAAGAACAGCCATTATTATACTGAATTACATGGAACGATAATGCCGATGCAATATTATACTTGCCCAGAGGAGGAGCAATGCTTTTTTTAACTGATGTAGATCATGTGAGCTTTGAAAAAGCAAACGGGACACGGCAAAATAACCTCCAATCGGCTACCGTGTCCCTGCAAGTCGTCATAGGATTGTGTAAACGCAAAGAAACGGCGGCTCTGAAAATCAAAGCCGCCGTTTCATATGGGCGTGTCAAATTGTCTGCTCTACGACGGCTTTTTTTCTTTTGCCGTCGTCCGGCAGAGTATTATTCAATATTTAATTCAATGTTTCCAGTGAAATTCTCACATTCAATGCCAATATAATTTCCACCATCAGGAAGTGTAATTGTGTCACTATAAGTTCCGGTTGCTTCAATCAACGTGACTGCTTCATCAGATCCAGAAATCCAAAATACTTTTGCAGTACCTTCCGGAATCTCCAAGGTGCAATCAATGGACAGCTCCTTACCGGCTTCTCTCTTTATGGAAGTTCCTCCGAACAAATACTCTGTACCTGAAAAGTTCGCATAATCAGCCGTATAAGTCCCTGTATAATCATCAATTCCTTTTTCTTTTTCCCCTTGCAGTGACGATTTCCCTGTCAGTTCTATGGAGCCCGCAGATTGAACAATGTTATTGTAATGATTGAGAATTTCATCTTTTGAACAGCCAGCAAGCATAAAACTTCCCACAAGGACGAATGTTAATGCTAAAACTATTTTCTTCATAAAATCATCACCAGCCTTTCTTTGGAGCTACCTTTTTGGCCTTTTTCTTTGTTTGGGTTGCTTCTCGTTCTTTCATGCACAAAATCAAGATGGCAGAAATAACGACAGCAAGCGCAAGACTGCAAGAACAGGTTCCGATATTCCAGTTGACTGCGGTATCATAGCTACGGTAGCCTACCATTCCAAGACTTGCGGTAATCGGATAAAGGTTTGCTAATGTCATATTTCCTGCGGCAAACATCCCTCCATATCCATAGACAAAAGCAATGATTACACCGACTAAAAAGCTGCCTGCCCTCCGACAAGTAAGAGCGATAATCGGCAGAACCGCAAGATATAAAAAGAAATTAACCGCAGTAATCTGCAAGGCTGCTTTTAGAGCTAAGGAAATCTCAAAGCCGGGAAATCCCACAATCATTTCTGCTATGATTGTAAACAGACTGCATATCAGCCCGAAAATAATAGACAATACGCCGCACACAATCAATTTTCCGGTCAACAGTTTCTTAAAAGAGATCGGCACAGTCAGAATATTTTTCAATGTGTCATCCGTCTGCTCACGAGAAATCATATATCCAGCAATTAGGCTGATACACATCGGAAAAATCATGGACATATTGTTTTTGATGACCTGTTCTGTAAGATAGGCAAAATCCCAAACGGAACCATCATTCGCCATAGAGGTAAACAAGGTCAGCAGGACGGATAGGAGCATGAGTGCAACGCTCGTCCAAAGGATATGATACCTTTTCAATTTATAAAATTCTGTTTTTACAATGCGAACCATGTTTATTCCCCCCTCTGCTTATATAATTTGTCAATCAGTAAGAACGAAACCAATGCCATGATTCCAAGAATGAATACAACTTGAAATGTTGAAGGAATTAGCCCTGTCATTTGCTCCAAGTCCATTTTTATTCCATGAGCCGCCATATCTCCTGCACTCCAAAATGTAGTCAGTGGCGTGGGCAGAAGCCATAACATGGTTTTAGGCAGCGTGTCAAACAATGCCGTAGCACTCATGTTCAGAACGCTGTAAAAGACGCACAGCAAAATAGAAAAAACATAGGTCTTACTGAAAAAGACAACAAGAACAATCAACGGGAGTGTTCCTGCCGTAATGAAAATTCCTGTTTCAACCGCTAAAAACAATTTATAGCCTATTCCATAAACTTCTAATGTTCCAAATCCGCAAAGAATTGTTGCAATGGTAGAAGCCACGCAAAAAACAATTCCAAAGATAAAAAGGACAATAATCTTTGCAAGTACCATTTGCGTGCTGGTTACGGGAATTGTACGCAGATTTTTGAATGTATCGTTGTCGCGTTCCATAAAAAACAGAATAGCGGCAATCACTCCGATAATGCAGGGCAGTAAAAACTGGATACCATATCCCAACACCATGTTAAATAGTCCATCGAAAGCATCTGCCCGATCCGTATATCGCTCCATCATAGAGGGCGTTGTCATCAGATAAGCCAGCGGGATTGGAAACAGGAAAGCAGCCAGAATAATCAGCGGAATAAATTTCTTCCGTTTCAATTTCAAAAATTCGCATTTGATTAGTTTAAGCAATTCCTTCGCCCCCTGTCACACGCTTGAAGTAATCTTCAAGACTTTCTTCACAAGTATGCGCCTCCGATACCTCCAATCCATTTTCTACAAAGGCAGTTACAATTTTCCCCACAGGCAGATCAAGGTTGTGCAGGCGCAGATTGTGGTCGTCCTGTATGGAGAAATGGTTTTCATGGAAATTGCGTTCCAAAATTCTTGCCGCCTGTGCAGTATCAGAGAGCGTAAAACGGATATGCTTACTGCTTTTTTGCTCCAGCTCAGCAAGGCTTTCTTCTTCCAGCAACGCGCCGTGGTCGATAATTCCAATATCGTCAGCCAGCAAAGAAATCTCCGAAAGAATGTGACTGGAAATCAAAATAGTTTTTCCTCTTGCGTCGCAAAGCTCCCGAATAAAGGAGCGTACTTCTGCAATACCGATGGGAT
>CABIXM010000028.1:12864-15994 GCA_902362725.1 Clostridiaceae bacterium
AATCAGGCTTCCGATACGGGGCAACAGCTTCTTTTCATTCCCTTGCAAAGACTTTCCCCAGATTTTGACCTCCCCGGAAGTCGGCTTCGTTAAGCCCAACAGCATTTTCATGGTAGTGGTTTTTCCGGCTCCGTTTCTGCCCAGCAGACCGTAAATTCTCCCACGCTTCACATGGATATTTAAGTCAGCCACACTCTTTTGTGAGCCGTATTGCTTCGTCAGATTTTTTGTTTCAATGATATAATTTGTATCCATATTCAAAACCTCCTGTTCTGTAAGGTATTCTATCATGCCAACCTTGCATTAACCTTGCCGCAACCTTGCATTAACCTTGCAATTAAGGAATAGGAATTGCAATGCAAATCCTATTCCGCTACTTCTCAATCCGTTTGGGGATTGAGAAGGTTCCCATGCCATTTTCTAAAAGACTTCTGAAAATAAGTAAGGCTCCCGCCATAAAGACGGGAACCCGCTTAACTCTCCAAAGGAAAAAGCAATATAAATTCAGTCCCTTTTCCCGGCAAACTTTCAACTGTTATACTCCCATCCATCTTTTCTACGAGCTGATGGACAATAGAAAGACCAAGACCGCTTCCTTTTTCAGACCGTCCTTTGTCACACTTATAGAGCCGTTCAAAAATGTGTTTCAAATCTTCCTTCTCAATTCCCACTCCATTATCCGCCAGCAGCAGCTCCATGTTATTTTCCTTCTTTGACAGGGCAATTTTGATTTTGTCTGCATGGCTGTGAGCGATTACATTTTGAATGAGATTATTGACAATCCTCATATAGCTGTCCATATCCAATCTTACCCGGACAGGCTGTTCGGGAATATCAATGTCATACTCAACCTGTTTATCCTCAAAAATCGGTATCCAGTCAATGAGGATATTTCTTGTCAGCTCTGCGGCCTCAACACTCTGGATCTCCAAAGCAAACTCGTTAGAATTTAACTTGAACCAGTCAAAGAGTACATCAATATATTCTTTCAGATCATGGGCTTTCCGGCGGGCGGTTTCAATATAATCATCCCGGTCTTTTCCTGTGACCAGCCCTTTGTGTGCAGCGTCAAGATACCCAATCAGAGTAGTAAGGGGCGTTCGCACATCATGGGAAAGGCTCGTCATAAGCTGGCGGTTGGTTTCTTCTGTCTGCCGTACAGTTGAAAGTCTGCTTTCATAGGCCACAACGATCTCATTGATTTCATAGGCAAGAGGTGCTGTCAGTTCATTTGTTGCAGATAGAATACGCCGGTTGCCATTTCCGTTTTTCACATCAACCAGCACATCGGTCATTTCTGCTATTTGTTTTTTTACACGCCGAACGAGAACGATGGAAGTCAATACAGCCACAACAGCAATCACAATGGACAAGAATACGATAATTTCCATGCTGACTACACCTCCTTATTAAACCGGTAGCCAATCCCTTTGACCGTTTGGATATACTTTGGGCTTGAAGGATTGACTTCTAATTTTTTACGAAGTCGGCTGATAATCGCCATAATGTTACTATCATCATAGAAATATTCTTCGCCCCATACTTCCTCATAAATCTGCTGTTTGGTCAAAATTTTCCCTTGATGTTTTGCACAGTACAGGAGCAAATCAAATTCCTTTGGGGGCAGTTCAAAAGTGCCGTTTGATGTAGTAACAGAACGATTTTCAAGGTCAATCTGCAATCCATCAAAATCCAGTTTTTGCACAGCTCCGGCTTGATGATTAAAACGGGTGTAGCGGCGAATGAGGGACGCAATGCGGGCAATCAGTTCATCCATATCAAACGGTTTTGTAAGATAATCGTCCGCGCCGGCCCGTAAGCCCCGTACTTTAGAAATGCTGTCATTTTTAGATGTGAACATCAAAATCGGCAGACTGTTCTCTTTGCGGATTTCTTCCAGCGTTTCAAAGCCATCCATACCAGGCATCATCACATCCAGCACCACAAGCTGATACTCCTGCTCTCTTAATTTTTGTAAACCCTCTTTTCCGGTATTACAAAAATCAGCTTCTATGTTTTCTGCTTGTACGCTGCGTTTAATCAAAGCACACAGTTCTCTGTCATCATCTATAATCAGGATTTTATTCATGGCGCAACTCCTTCCCTTGTTTTGTCCTTCCGTCAATCGGCTTTTCTGTGTTCTTTGGGATCAGCCAAACACCAGCCATCTTCACAGCACCGGGGATACGCCCAGCTGCACAATAGTAATTTACTCTACGAGGTGTCACGCCCCATTTTTCGGCGGCCTCTTTTAGTGTCATATAATCCATTCTGCACCTCCACAGAGTACATTATAGTTCTTTGTCTCGAACAATACAAGTTTATCACCAATCGCAGCTTTATAAAATCGGCATAATCGTACAGTTTTTCAGGCATAATAAGGTCATTCCATCATATAAACCGGAACGATACAATATTATTGAGGTGAATGATTATGCCGATTGATGATTTAACTGCTTTAGGGCAGAAAATGCGGGAAGCCCGAAAGAATAAAGATCTGACGCAGCAGGAGCTTTCTGATCTGAGCCATGTTTCTGTAAAGCAAATCGCCAATATCGAAAAGGGGAAAATGAATCCTTCTTATTTGATTTTGAGAGCATTGGCCAAGGTCCTGCATATCTCTTTAGATACACTTATAAATCCAGATGTTTCTCTGGAGGATGCGGGTGTCAATCAGATGAAAATGCTTTATTCCAGCTGTCCGCCAGAAATGCGTGACACCCTGCTGCATCACACCCAGGAAACGGTGAAGGAACTGACAGAGTTGTCCGAAAAATTTGAAACGAATTGAGCCAGTGAGTGAAATTTAACGATTCTCTCACTGGTTCTTTTCATTTTCGGAGAAAAGAGGCAAGCAATGCCTGTGTTAATACACACAGGCCCGCAGAGAAGAAAATCCCTTTGTGATTTTCCTCTCCGCTTGCTTGTTGAGGGCAGCGCCCCCAAGCCCCTTTGAACACAGAATTTCATTCTGTGGCTGCGCGGTCTCCGTTCCACTCCGGTCGGCACTAAGCGGACATCCCCCGGATGTCCAGTGCCTGCGAACGCTTTTGACCAGGACCAGCTTACCGCTGGCCGTGGTCTTTTTCTTTTTCAACATCCTGTTCTACCTCCATTTTCAGCACTCGAT
>CABIXM010000028.1:16244-35633 GCA_902362725.1 Clostridiaceae bacterium
CTCACGGGTCTTGGCATAATTTACGATGTGAGTACGCAGAACAGCGATCTCTGCCATGCGCTTTTCAGCCGCTTTGATCTGCGCCGAAAGTTCATTGTGATGTGCCGTGGCAGCCGTAGCCTTTTCTTCCAAAACCGCATACTCCAGCAGATTGTTCTCTGACAGGTAATTCATGGTCTGCGCCATTTGTTTCAGATTAAAAACTTTAGCCCATCGAGCATAGCCAGCACCTTTTCCAGCCTGCAATTTTGCCTGAATGTCCACCAGCAGATTGACCTTCGGCGGCTCTGCCTGTGTGACGGTTTTCTTTCGCGGGGTATGTGCTTTCTTCCCTAAGAGAACTGCCCGCAAATCTTCCAATCCATATCCTTCGCCCAGACTGTCCATGCGGGCGGCTTTCTCCCAACCAGAGAGCTTCAGTCGATACGATTTTCCGCGCTTTGAGACTTCACAATCATACTCTTGCAACAGCTTCAGCAGTTCTTCAAAGTCAGCAGGACTTTGTGATAATGCGTTGTCAATCGCCACACGAAGCAGCTCTCGGTGAGATGGCTTTGCCTGATCGCCCAGCCATTTGTTATAGCTCTTTCCGTAAAGTTTCGGATTCTCTACAATGGACAGTCCATTCTCAATACAGATGGTGTCACTTAGCCGACGAACCGCCTTGGTACTGCCCCAAAAATTGCGGAACTTCCGGTCATATTCTAAGCTGACCGATGACCAGATAATGTGATTATGAATGTGCGACTTGTCTATGTGAGTGCAGACCACAAAGGCATGATTTCCTTTAGTAAAACGCCTTGCAAATTCTACGCCCAGACGGTTGGCTTCTTCCGGGGTAATCTCACCGGGGCGGAAGGACTGGCGCACATGATAGGCAATCACATCATCTGTACCACGCACTCGTCCGGTAGCGGCAATGTATTGCCTCTTTGCCAGAAGAAACTCTGCATCCGCAGTCCGGCTGTCACACGCATAGCCGGTAATGAGCCTGCCGTTATCTGTTTTCTTTGGATTGGCCACATAGTCGATGATGTCACTGATCGCCCGACTCTCTGTGCGGCCTTTGCCGACATGAAGCGGCATGATTCTTGTAGTTGCCATAATAGAAGGCCCTCCTCTCATAAATATTTTTGTTTTCGCTGAACTCTTTGCTTCTATCGTTGCAATAACTTTCTCCGCTGGGTATAATAAAAAAGAATATTCTACAACCTCAAAGGAGGGATTTCTATGATAGAACAGCTCATTGCTGAAGCAACCGAATGTGATTTCAAAGTTGCTCTCGAAACAAAAAAGCCAAAAAGCTGGTTAAAAAGTGTCAGTGCCTTTTCCAATGGAATCGGCGGCACTCTGTTTTTCGGAGTCTCCGATGACCGGGAGCCTATCGGCTTGTCCGATGTTCAAAAGGATGCTGAAGCGATCAGCCGCTTAATCAAAGAACGTATCACACCATTACCTCAGTTTATCTTAAAACCATTACAGGAAGATGGTAAAAATCTATTAGCTCTGGAGGTTTCTCCCGGCCGTAGCACCCCATATTATTACAAGGCAGACGGCGTGATGGAGGCATATATCCGTGTTGGAAATGAAAGCGTAATTGCCCCGGATTACATTGTGAATGAACTGATCTTAAAGGGAACCAATCAGTCCTTTGATACCCTAACAACAGATGCGGTAAAAAAGGATTACAGCTTTACACTTCTGGAAGCAACCTATCTGGAACGGACTGGTCTCCGCTTTGAGCCATCCGATTATGTCTCCTTCGGTTTGGCTGACAAAAATGGGTTCTTGACCAATGCCGGAAAGCTCATGACCGATCAGCACACAGTCTATAACTCCCGTATGTTCTGTACCCGGTGGAATGGCTTGGAAAAAGGCTCTATCTTTGATGATGCGCTGGACGATAAGGAATACGAAGGGAATCTGATTTATCTACTGAAAAGCGGCAGTGAATTTATTCGCAATAATTCCAAAGTCCGTTTTGTCAAAGAGGCACAGTATCGTGTAGACAAGCCGGATTATGCTGAACGAGCTGTGACAGAGGCTCTTGTCAATGCGCTTATCCATCGTGATTATATTGTGCTTGGCAGCGAAATCCATATTGATATGTTTGATGATCGGGTGGAAATCACATCTCCGGGCGGTATGTTTGGCGGCGGCTCAATTCAGGAATACGATATTTACAGTATCCGTTCCATGCGACGAAACCCTGTGATTGCTGACCTGTTCCACCGCATGAAGTACATGGAACGCCGTGGAAGTGGCCTGCGCAAAATCGTCAGTGAAACCGAAAAGCTGCCTGGATACACAGCGGCATATAAGCCTGAATTTTCCTCAACAGCGACAGATTTCAGAGTTATTTTGAAAAATGTGAATTACCATCATGGCCCTTCTATCATAGAAACGACCCATGATAAGACCTATGACGCAACCCATGATGCAACCCATGATAAAATCCTTGCATTTTGCATAGAACCACATTCAAAATTAGAAATCGCAGAACACTGTGGATACAAAAACACAAAAAACTTTACACAAAAATATCTGCGTCCGCTATTGAACAATGGAACACTCAAAATGACACTTCCCGATAAACCGAAAAGTAAACATCAAAAATATATTACAGTTCGTTCCGAATAAACAGAGAAGCAGGGCATTGGGTCTCATCTCCCATTGTCCTGCTTCTTTTCATTCCAAATTATATTCACATCATTTACCCATACACCCAATCCTGGATTGCAAATTTCAAACTCTGCACCTTGCCCAGCAGACAGATTGCAGCCAGCGGTAGCCCCATCGGGCTAATCAAAAATGCCATAACCAGCAAAATCACACCATTCTGCGGGGAATAGGTAATCAGCACAGCCACGCCAAGCAGAGCAATTACCGTGCTTAGTAGACCAAGCACCAGACCGGATATGTAGATCAGCCCCGTGCAGAGCCAGACAAAAAGCGTCAACGCCAAAATGACCGGTGCAGTTACGATCATCAGCAGACATTTCAAAATCTTCATTCCTGTTCCTCCTTCCAACGCTCCAGATGCCGTTTGCACAGGGCATCCGCTTCTCTCTCATCATCTTCCGTCACTTCCCGTTTTCCTTTGGTCAGTTCAATCTCCAGATAAGTCCGGTAATCATCGGCTAAGAGGTCGAACAGTTCCTTGGGAGTATGGCACACCTCGCCAGAGCAATAGTGAAAGTCCTGGTCAAATTCAACTCTTACACATCCGTGGCGGCTTATATAAACTTCTATGGTCTCGTCTGCGGTCAGGTAATCCGCAAAAATCTCCAGCACCTTTTCAAAGGTCAGCATCTGTTTTCACTCCTTTGCTACGCTTCTTATTCTACTCATATTATCCGGTACGGACAGGCAAAAGACAAGGATACAGACAAAAAGAAAAAGCGGAGGAAGGTGCGGCGAAGAAACGCCGTTCCTCCCTCCGCAAATGGAGTATCTATCCCTGTTATGAAAGTTTGGAGAGTTGGGTAAGGATTTCCTTCACACCCTCCCACAGTTGTTCCTGCCGCTGGGATATATCCTCCAAGTCAGCATTATAAACCCGCCCGGTCTCATGCACTTTGCGGGTCAGCTGATTCAAGTTGTTGCTGCTTCGGCGCATCAGGGAGACCAACTCCTTCAGCTCCGGCAGTTCCAGCTTGATCACATAACCATCCAGCGCCATTTTCCGCAGATAAGCGCTCAAATTCTCTGTCCCGTATTGCTGCATCTTTTGATGGATCAATTCCAGTTCTTCTGCGGACACCCAAAACAAAACCGGCACATCCCGCTTGCGCTTTGCCATGGTTATCGCTCCGGCTCCCGTTTTTTCGGGGAGGCAGACTTATGGGCGGGCAGCTCCTGTTTGAGCTTATCCCGTACTGAGGGACGGGACGGTTCCAGTTTTTCTCTCTGGGTACGGCTGCGCTGCTGTTCTTCACGCACCAGATCAATAAAACCATCCAGCACAGCAGGGTGGCTGTTTAAGGCATAACCACAACGGACGGTTTCAGGATTATCATTAGGAATGGTCTTAGCCCATTCTTTGTTGCGTCGGGAGTAGCGCCCATCCCAGTCCTGAAGCTGGACCGTGTTAGACAGAACCATAGACACACGCTCCATGCCATAGGTCTCGATCACACCCTTTGCCGCATCGTGGCTAAGATACATTCCGTCGAAGTGCTCCCGCACCGCCGCTTCAATGGACTCCTTGCATTGGCGATTTACATTGTTGGAAGCTCGGTACTGCTCCAGCTCCCCATGTTCTCTCGCATAGACAGCTGAATGGGGATAGACCGGTGTTGTTCGCAGTTCCTCTTTAGCCCTGCACACATCGTCGGCACGGTTCTCAATGCTGTCCCGGATCACATCCATGTAACTGGTCTCCAGCTTTTCAAAATAGCGGTACACATCCGCCAACGGCGAAGAAGATTCCAAAAGTGCCTGGGCCTGGGCGTCGGTAAGCTCCAGTTCCTCCATCGCCATCACAATATCCTCACGGACAGTATATTCATAGGTGTGGTGCAGGATTTCTTCCGGGGGCTGGCTTTTCAACCAGTCCCTGTATTTTTCCTGCTCAGTGGCCATCTTTTCATAAAGGGCCGTATTCAGATCGTTGGTATTCATGTTATCGCACCTCCTCATGCTGTTTTGGTTTCTTGTCTGTACTGCGGGGCGTCACCGGGCGTTTTAGGTTATCCAGCACCGAAGTCCGTGTGCTTTTGGCAACAACAGCCTCGGCGTGTGCCTGTCCCTTTCCGTCGATGTTGAGCAAAGTATCCAGCTCCACCAGACGGGCATTTTTGCTTCGCAGTTCTTCTTCGTAGAGGAATGGCTTTCCGACTTCCTCCTTTGCGGCATCCTGCTGCTGATAGAGGTTATCCAGCTGGGCCTTTGCCGCCTCCAGACGCTGGGGCATCTGAGCGAGGGCATTGTCGATACGGGTAAGGTTTCCGCGAGGGTCTGTACCAAGGGTTGCCCTGTGGGTCATCTGGCCTTTCAGCAGGAGCGTATATTCCTGTTTCCATGCGGAAAATTCCACGGACATGGCATAGCCCCGGTAGCTGCCAATCTGCACCGGATCGGAGGTTTTGACCTCCTTGCAGGCATCCAGAAGTGCTGCACCGGCATTCTCCTTATCGGTCAGCAGGTCTCCACGAATCTCCATACCGACAAAGCTGTCCTCCGGGTGCGGGTGCGCTGCCAAAACCTCCAGATCGGATTCAAAGCCCTTGATAAAACCTTTGTGCTTTTCAATCTCCTCCGGGAAGTATTTGAGCAGCTGATCCTCCAGACGATACTGCTTGCTCTGGTGATCGGCTTTCATCAGCTTCAGGCGGGATACCTCCACATCCAAATCCATACGCTCCTTGATGCGGGGATCTCCGGCGCACAGGGCTTTGATCTCGGCAAAGGAAAGCGCCGTTTCATCCACATCATCGCAGGAGCGCACCGGCGATTTAGAAGTCATGATCTGACTGATGAATTTTTGCTTGTTCTCCACCGTCTGCCAGAGGTATGCGTCAAAGGTTCCTTCTGTCACATAGCGGTACACATGGACAAGAGGATTCTGGTTGCCCTGGCGCTCGATACGGCCCTTGCGCTGGGCAAGGTCTCCCGGTCTCCACGGACAGTCCAGGTCATGAAGTGCCACCAGACGGTCCTGCACATTGGTGCCTGCGCCCATCTTGGCGGTGCTGCCCAAAAGGACACGCACCTGACCGGTACGGACTTTAGAGAACAACTCCTTTTTCCGCACTTCGGTATTGGCTTCATGGATAAAAGCGATCTGGTCGGCAGGCATTCCCTGAGCAATGAGTTTCTGACGAATATCGTCATATACCGTAAAGACCGGTTCCTGCTCCGGCAGAGGCACAGCGCCTTCCAATGCGTGAAGCAGTGGATTATCCAGCGTTTTCGCCGCCTTGCTTGCAGGAGCTTTTGCCTGCGGTGTAGAAATGTCGCAGAACACCAGCTGGGTCAGCTTGTCAGCTTTGCCATCCCGCCAGATCTGCATGATGTTGTCCACGCATTGATTGACCTTTGTGCCAGGTTCATCCGGCAGCATCTGGTTGACGATTCTCTGATCCAGGCCCAGCTTACGGCCATCCGAGGTAATCTTGAGCATATTGTCCTGGGACGGGTCAACGGTTCCGCTGTGTACCAGCGATGCACGCTCCGAAAGGGTCTTGACCATTTCCTGCTGATGTTCGGTAGGCTGCGCCACGATGTTGTGGTATTCCACCTCCGGGGTGGGCAGATTCAGCTGGTCGGCAGTCTTAATGTCGGCCACTTCTTTGAACAGGTTCATCAGCTCCGGCAGATTAAAGAACTTGCTGAATCTCGTTCTTGCCCGGTAGCCGGTGCCTTCGGGAACGAGTTTGTCAAGATGATTTTTGCAAATTTTCTAAATTCAAATAGTTATCTGCTGAAAAATCTCCCAACATCTCGTGTCTGCATATTTCTTGAAATACCGTATTCAAAGGCTTCTTTGCTCTTTCCGATTGCTTCACATTGACAATAAAAGTTGTTTTGCCTATTCGTGTTGTATAAGATAAAGTGTTTTCTTTCATATAATCCGTTTCTCCTTTTCCAAAATTGACTGTGGGGCATTCCCTTTGGAACACCCCACAAATACATCTGTTTCATCAGAACATATCAAGAAGTCATTAAGTCGTGAGTATAATGGAAATGGTTATCTTTCCATACCACGCTTGTTTCTGCGTTCCTTGATACGCTCCTGTCTTGCTTTTTCCCTTGCTTCTTTTTCGGCTTGTAACTGTGCTTCTCGCAAAGAAAAAAGTTGCCTTACTTTTTCGGTAAAAAGTTTGGCAACTTCGGGGAAATGCTCTAACGCTTCAAGAAAAGGTCTGCACTTTTCTTTCAGTTCGTTGTATTTGGTTTTCATTCGTTCCAATGCGTTTGCACTGTCCATATATTTCTGTCGGTAATAAGTGGCACTCTGCTCAAATTTTTTGATTTCCGCACGACTGGTAATACCCTCTTTGGCAAGGGCAGTCAGTTGAGAATAATCCTCTTTGGAGATTGCCATTTTACCTGTGATTGTTTTCTGCCCCATACTGTCAATCTCATTTAAGGTTTTGGAAATATGACGGGCAGGCTCATACTTAACTTGCTCTTTCTGAATACGCTTCTGCAACCTCTCCAATCGCTCTTTGTCCTGTTGGATTTGATATTGCAGGGAAGTTAAATGCTCTGCTGTACTTCCGTATTCGCCACGCTGAAAGCCTTTGAATCCTTGTTCCGTCATATAGTTAAACAATTCGTCTTGCAGTATGCTGTACGACGCTCGGAACATCGGCTTACCGTTCTTTCTTAGCAACGGATTTCCTTTTTCATCGGCCAGCGGAATATCCGATTTCCATTTCTTTGAATGGCTAATCTGATTAACAACTTCCTTGACTGTTCCTCGCAGTTCGGGGTCTTTACAACGCTTACTCCATAAGATTTCTTTCTCCACCACTGGCAGAACCATAGCGTGAAGATGATAATGGTAAACCTCTTTTCCAAGTTCCTCACTGGCTGCTATATTGATTTCATCAGCGTGCATTACTGCCGATATAACATTGTCAGCACCGAATTTTTCTTCGATGAAATGATAGGCTTCTTCATAAAACTGCTTTGCGTATTCATAGCCACCATTACGCTCAAAGTACATCGCGTTCACATCAATCACAATTTCATCAAACAGCGTTGCGTCTTTCCTCAACCCACGAAGCGACACCTGCCCGTCTGTTTCCATCTGCTTTAACTGTTCCATATAGGTCGGGGCAGTCGTTTTTTTGAAATGCACATTAAAGGGTATTCGCTCCACAATCACATTCATATTTTCGTAAGTTTCATTCTTGCGTTCGTTGTGCCTTTCCGCCTTGCTCACATCAGAAGCGGTGTATTGTTTTACCCTTGCACAACTCATATCTGCCTTGTTGGTTTTTGCCATTTTGCTCTCCTTTCTCAGCAGGAGGCGAAGCCATTACACAACATTCTTTGAATGTGTGTAACCCACTATGACACTTTCAGACTTCGTCTGCAAAGATGTCGTGGGCAAGGGAGTTCCCCCTTGACCTCCTTTTGATACCTCAATCATAAAAACAGGCTGTCCAATCATCAGACAGCCTGCTTTTATTCTCTCGGTATATCGCCCATCGGCAAAGACCAGTACCACAGAAAGCCTCGTTTTCGTGAGATAACGCCTGCTTTCTTCTTTGCCTTTTTGATGGTCGATTTCTTGAACCCTGCGGCTTCAAGTCTTTCTTCACAATCCGAAGAAAGCATTTCTCCGTCTTTCAGCATTTCTAAAAGAAATTCTTTCGCCTTGATTTCCTTGTCGTTCGGTCTGCCCATTTTAGGGGCAAGGGACTGGAACGCTTCTTCTGCTGTCATTTCCATTTCAGAGATAAAGTCCACGCCCTTTTCTGCCACCTCAAAGAGAATTGCCGAGCCTGTCGGGGCAAGGTTGGATTTCACTTGCACCATATATCTTTCCGCTGGAGCTTCTTTGTTCGGTGTGCGTGTGATTGCAAGAATACTTCTTGCAGCACCCGCAATATCAATCGAACCGTTGGTGCGATAAAGTGGGTTCGTATCTCTCATCTTGTTCATATGAGCGATAATCACAATGGCACAGCCAGTATTCTTTGCAACCGCTATCAGATGATTAAACTCTGCTCGTGTTTCGTTGGCATTGTTCATTGAGCAGTTCTCTCCGATATAGGAACTCATCGGGTCAAGAATTAAAAGTTTTGCGTGGTACTTTTCGATTGCTTCAGCAATACGGTTATCCCCAAAGGATAAAGATTTTTCATCTTCCTTGATGAAGATAAGGTTTTCTCCGTTCCCACCGGCAGAATTAAAACGGGGTACTACCGTATCGTCTGCATCATCTTCCGTTGTCTGATAGATGATAGTCATAGGTTCAACTTCTTCATCGGTAAAGGGCAAGGCTTCTCCTTTTGAGAGCAGGGCGGCTATGGAAAGCATTAACTTGCTTTTCCCATCGCCAGGATCGCCCTGCAAGAGCGTAACCTTGCCGAACGGAATATACGGATACCACAGCCATTTCACTTCTTTCGGTTCAATCTCACTTGCCTTTACAACTTCAAGAGGTACAGTTACATTTATTTCATTTTCCATTTTCATCATTGTTCTTCGTTCTCCTTTTTGATAAATACTTCGGGCAATACACCACGATACAGCGGAAACTCTGCTTGCAGTCATTACTGCATTTTCTGCAAAGGTCGTTGTAGGTAATGCGATTTCTTTCATTCAGAAACAACGCCCACTCTTGTTTCCGTTTCTTACTCATTCTCGGCATATCAATCCTCCTTTCCGTCTGAAAACAAAAAAACCACAGGGAAGATACTCAGAGCCTTGTTTCTGTCATTTCTCGGGGCGAAAATCGGGCAAAATTGCCTTTCTAAGCCTTTCTAAAAATCACACAAGGTATTTGTACTAACCTGTGGTTATGTATGAAATTGTAGGGTTTGGGGCAACAAAAAACACCGTATTTCTACGATGTTTTCTGCGTTCTAATAGATTGTTGATTATCTGCGTAAAACTGAAAGTTTCACTTTTATTATTGTTTCTTGTTTGAAACTATACTGCCGATTACCTGAACAATTAGAGCCATTCCTAAACCAACTACGCCGCCTGCTAAAATAATCATAATAATTTCATCATAATTAAATCGGTTTGCAGCAAAAGACCATATTCCTGCTATGGTTGCAAATATTAAAACAAACCCTAAGTACAACGTCTTAACAGTCTTTCTATTCGTTGTTGATACTGGTTCTATTCCTTTAAGAATATAATCCGTTGTGACTTCAAAAAGTTCGCTCATAGCGATTACTTTTTCTAAATCGGGTGTGCTTTGTTCACTTTCCCATTTTGATACAGCCTGTCTTGATACACCAACCTTATCAGCAAGTTCCTCCTGCGAATATCCTTTTTGTTTTCGTAAATATTGTATTCTGTCTGCTATATTCATTGTCAGTTCTCCTTTCCTTTTGACAAAATCATAGCATTTTTTATAGTTGCATTACCACCACCTAT
Organism: Clostridiaceae bacterium; assembly: GCA_902362725.1. Lineage (GTDB taxonomy): Bacteria > Bacillota > Clostridia > Lachnospirales > Lachnospiraceae > Laedolimicola > Laedolimicola ammoniilytica. The sequence goes on from CABIXM010000028.1 coordinate 26,313, forward strand.
GCTTGGAAATGTGTCAACCAACGGTTTCAATCAAGTTTTTCAGTTCAAAAATGTATTAAAAAATTCGGAAAATTCAAAGTTTCCTTTGCTTAAAAAATCCCTTTATTGTATTTAATTTGTCCATACAACATAAAGCCTAATCCGACAATAACTGCTGGAAGAATAATAAATCCCATAATCTCTTCACTCCAAAATGAAACTATAAAACCTAACACCAAAGATATTCCGATAATCAGTGTTCCTGTTCCAACGGCTTTTCCATACTTTGGTATATCTTCTTCTTTTACTTTTCGCCTATTGTAAGAATGAATTGTACTGATATTGCCTTTGATATTTACAATTCCCATAACAGATATGAACACTCCTAAAATCAACAACATAATGTTCTCCATAATTACCTCCTAAAAATAGAACAGTTCTTCAAATTTCTTGTCTAAAGCAATACATAAAATCAATGCCAACTTTGCTGTTGGGTTGAACTGTCCAGTTTCAATAGAACTAATGGTATTTCTTGAAACTCCTACCATTTCTGCAAGCTGTGTTTGAGAAAGATTTGCTGCTGTACGAACTTCCTTTAAGTGATTTTTCAAATGTAATTGCTCTTTCATATGCTCACCTCTAAAATTTGGCGAACAAATCCAACAAATGCCAAAACGGAAAGAATGAAAAACATAATGGTCAATAGCAAATCACTCCTTCGTTTCATTTTGATAAAGCGAACTAACCATTGTGTCGCAAGAATACTGAAATATATAACCCAAGGACTGTAAATCATAGTATGGGCAAGCATAGAAGATAGCAAAGAAAGCAGACAACACACCAAAGCCCCCACTCTACTTGCGTGACTTCCTGCTCGATATATCATTTCCATTTCAGCCAAGTCTTTATTTTGATGTTCTTTTCTACTTGCGTTTAAGATTTCTTCCTTTTTCATAAGAATACCTCCGTTCCAAGTTTTCTTTGCACACCTTAATTATACTCATACCAAGTTTTCTTGTCAATAGCGTTCATACAAAAGTTACAACCATATATAAGGGAATGGCATATCAGATACGGGGTTTATACCTGTTTGCGTTATACTTTTCTACCACTTCCATTACACTCACGACTTAATAACTTCTTGAATACTTGCCGAAAAAGAAAACTGCCATCCGTTAAGACAGCAGTTCCTTTTCGGTTGGTATGCTATTAGGAATACACAATATCGTTCAATACAATCTCATCTGCACAGGCTCGGATATTATTCATCAATCCGACCCATCTCATCATATCCTCCGCTTTCAGTTGTTCCGTCACACCTTGTTTTCTTGCCATTTCCTTTATCAGATACTCCGCCATATTACACGCCGAAGTATCAATTTCAGCAAGGTGTTCATATAACTTTCCGCTTGTAAGCAGATTGCAATATAAGACTTTCCTATGCTCCCTCAAATATCTTTCCCTCATTCTTCCGTATTTTGTGAGCGTAGGCGGTTCTTCGTTTTCTATCGTCAAGCAGGGATAGTAATAATCTCCGATGAGTTCGTACTGGATACCAGTTCTTTCGTCTGTAATAAATCTTTGCATTCTGATTTCTCCTTCTGCTTCTTGTGATAAAATTCCAAAGACTTCTCGTTATGGTTTATCTTTTGACATTCTTCGGAACAGAATTTCTGCTGACTGTGTGTAGGCCAGTAGGTACTGCCACACACAGCACAGACACGCTGACGATAATAATGATTTCCTTTTTCAGCTTCTCTGTCGGCTTTTGTCTTGTCCTGCCTTGCCTGATAGCAACAATCTTTTGAACAGAATATCTGTCGGTTACTTGTAGGCACAAACTCTTTTTGACAGTGAGGACATATCTTTGTCTTGACGATTTCTCCACCGTTTTCAGCGAGTTTTTTCGCCTTTCGCTTCTCTCGGTAGGCTTTTTCACGCTCACGCTGTTTTGCCAAGCGTTCCATCTCAATCTGTTCTTCCTGTGCCTTTATTTCAGCAAGTTCTTCTTCTGTATAGGCAATATCGACCTGCCCGACATAGTTGAAGTAAATATCAACCTTTTGTGTCCTTGCTTTTCCCACACCCTCTGCTTCATAAACCACAATCTTGTCAATGAGTTCAGCAAACATCAAATCGGAAATTTCTGTCGGCTCTTTGCACTTGCGAATTAAAGAAATGAAATGCTTAATATCAACAGCATTTACTTTTTCTTCGGTAAGTTCCTTTTCCATTTCCTCAATCTTCGTTTCCAGCTCAGCCTGTTCGTCATCGTACTGCTTCATCAGTTGCTTATACTGTCTTTCGGGCAGTAATCCCGAAACAAGATTTTCATACAAGCCACGAATAAGTTTAGACAATTCATCGTATCGCTTCTGAAAACGGTGCAATTCCGATTTATTGTGCTTTGGCTTTTCTGTCTGCTTTTCATTCCAAAGTGCTTGAAGTTCCTTTGCAAAGTCTTCTTCGTCATTCAGAACAAATCTTGATAATCGTTTGACAGCCGATAATATCAAGGCTTCAACATTATCAGCACTAATTGAATGGGCAGAGCAGGAGTTTACTTTGCTTGCATATCCGCCGCAACGGTAAGAATACTGCACCGAACGGTCTTTTTTACTGTAATGCGTTTGCAGGGTCATTCTTCTGCCACAATCCGCACAGTACAGATAACCGCTTAAACGGTTGCTATGCGTTCCTCTTGCCGCTGTCCTGTTCGCTCGTTTCTTTCGCTTCTGAACGCTGTCCCAAAGTTCCTGCGAGATGATAGGCTCGTGCGTATTATAAAATACATACTGTTCATCTTCATCGGTATTCTTTCTTTTGTGCAGTTTGAAATTGGTGCTGACCGATTTACGCAAAACAGTATGACCGAGATATTCCTGTCTGCTTAAAATCGCTCTTATGGTTGACATTCCCCAAAGATACGGGTCTGAAAACTTTGTTCCGTTATACTGTTCGGGGTGATATTCCTTTGCGTGTGCAGCCGGAATTAAAACCTTTTCTTCGGTAAGCAATTCAGCGATTGCTCTCGGACTTTTGCCCTCGTTGGCAAGCAAAAAGATACGCTTTACCACCGCAGAAGCCACAGGGTCAACGACAAGCGTTTGTTTGTCGGTTGCTAATCGGTTATATCCATAGGGAATTGAACCGCTACAACGCTTTCCGTCTTTCATACGGGCGTCAAACACAGCCTTGATTTTATTGCTTGTGTCTTTTGCGTACCATTCGTTCATTATATTCAAAAATGGGGCAAAGTCATTGTCAGAAGCATTATTGCTGTCGATACTGTTATTTATCGCAAGGAAACGGACATCTTTCTGTGGGAACAGAACTTCCGTATAAAAACCGACTTGCAGATAGTTTCGCCCTAATCGGCTCATATCCTTAACAATAATCGTTGCGACATTTCCTGCTTCTACTTCCTTAATCAACTCCTGAAAACTCGGACGATTGAAATTTACACCCGAAAAACCATCGTCAGTAAAATGGCGAATATTCGTGAACCCATTTCTGCGAGCATAATCTTCCAAGTATTTCTTTTGGTTGGTTATTGAATTTGATTCACCATTGAGGTCATCATCTCTTGATAAACGCTCATAGAGTGCTGTAATCTTTGAAGTCCTTGACATTCTCTTATCCTCCTTTCTTTATGTAATCTGATTTAGCATTACAGGAATTACTCCCTCTGCTAATAGGAGAAAATAGGGGTACAAAGCGGAACTGTTTTTCAAAAAAATCAAAAAAATTTTTGAAGTTCTGAAACCGACTTTGATAACCTATTTTCAATTTAGGAACGCATTATTTATCGTCCTACTAAAGTATAGCCCTCCGGTGCCAGCTCCAAAGCTGTGACGGTCTCTCCAAATCGGGAAGCCCAGCAGTCGAAGTGGGTCATGTTCAGCTCTTGCAGGCGTTCATACTGAAGGTAACGCTGCATGGTGTAAAGCTCGGTCATGGAGTTGCTGACAGGTGTGCCGGTGGCAAAAATCACGCCACGGTTTCCGGTGATCTCATCCATATAGCGGCACTTGGCAAACATATCGGAGGATTTCTGCGCGTCCGATGTGGAAAGACCAGCCACATTCCGCATTTTTGTGTATAGAAACAGGTTTTTATAGTTGTGGGCCTCGTCCACAAACAAACGGTCCACACCCAGCTGCTCGAAGGTTACCACATCGTCTTTTCGCCCTTCGGCTTGCAGCTTTTCCAGTCTGGCTTCCAGAGACTTTCTGGTACGCTCCAGCTGCTTGACGGTAAAACGCTCGCCGCCGCTGGCCTGTACCTCTGCAATTCCCTCAGTGATCTCGTCGATCTGTTCATAGAGAAGCCGTTCCTGACGCTCCCGGCTGATGGGGATACGCTCAAACTGGCTGTGTCCCATGATGATGGCGTCGTAGTCACCGGTCGCAATACGGGCGCAGAACTTTTTGCGGTTATGGGTCTCAAAGTCCTTTTTGGTGGTGACTAAGATGTTGGCAGAAGGATAGAGGCGCAGAAACTCCGACGCCCACTGCTCGGTCAGGTGGTTGGGAACCACAAAGAGAGATTTCTGGCACAAGCCCAGGCGTTTGGCTTCCATCGCAGCAGCTACCATCTCAAAAGTTTTGCCTGCGCCTACTTCATGTGCCAACAGGGTATTTCCTCCATACAGCACATGGGCGATAGCGCTTTTCTGGTGTTCCCGCAGGGTAATGGCCGGGTTCATGCCGCCAAAAGTGATATGGCTGCCATCATACTCGCGGGGACGGGTAGAGTTCATTTCTTCGTTGTACTGGCGCACCAGAGTCTGGCGGCGCTCCGGATCTCTCCAGATCCAGTCCTTAAAGGCTTCCCGGATAGCCTGCTGTTTTTGTGCAGCCAGGGTGGTCTCCTTGGCGTTCAGCACGCGGCGCTCTTTTCCGTCTGCGTCCTCTATGGTGTCATAGATACGGACATCCCGCAGGTTCAGGCTGTCCTCCAAAATCTTGTAGGCATTGGCACGGCTGGTTCCATAGGTGGTGTAAGCTGCTACATCGTTGTAGGATACGGAAGATTTCCCCTTGATCTGCCATTCAGCAGTAAAGGAGGAATAGTTGACCTCGATACTGCGCTGGAGATAAAACGGGGTGTTGAAGGTCTCGTACATAAACTGCTGGATGTACTCTTTGTCGATCCAGGTAGCGCCCAGACGCACCTCGATCTCCGACGCATCCAGGTCTTTGGGCTGGGCGGCGGTAAGGGCTTCCACATTGACTGCATAAACCTGGTCCTGCTGTGCCGCCCGCTGCGCCTGGCGCAGTTTGCGGCGTACATTGCCGGAAAGGTATTCATCAGCAGTCACATAATGGGGCGATCCGTCCTGTTCCAGCTGTCCCGGTACACGAAAGATCACGCCTTGCAGTTCTCCGGCCAGTTCTTCTTTGGTTTTTCCGGTAAGCTGGCTCATATAGCCCATATCCACGCAGGCTTTTTCCGAGATAGACACCGCCAGTGCTTCGCTTGCCGTATCCACCACAGCCACCGCCTGATGGGGCTTGATGGTCCGTTTGGTGAACATATCCGCCTTGCGTTCCAGCTTTCCGTCCTCGTCGATGACTTCCAGCGCACAGAGCAGGTAATAGGAAGAATCATCTGCATAAGCCAGCCGGTTTGCACGGTCGTTGATGAGACCGTATTTGGCAGAAAAGCTGTCATAGAGCCGGTTCAGTTCCGCCTGCTTCTCCCGAATGGTGCTGTCTGGAACCGCTGCATCCATCTGAAGGTCGATCAGTTCCTGCACACAATCACGCAGTCCCACAAGACCTTTCACGCGGGCTTCGGCGGTGGCGTTGAGATCAGGGCGCACCATGCGGCTGTTTTCCCGGTAGTACACCTGTCCGTCTACAATGGCATAGGAATAGTTCTTCACATTTGGGTCAGCAGGAATGGAGGTGTCAATGGTTTCGCCCTCGCCCAGCTCCGGCAGTTCTGCCTCCTGATAAGTGCCATGAATGTACTTCACAGCATCATGCAGCTGATCGGCAAGCTCCAGCCCCTCAATGGGATTCACGGTGTAGTCCATGCCATGGGCGGTGCTTTCCGGTTCCTGTCGGCCCAGCACCATTTCCGGGTGGTCGATAAAATACCGGTTGATGGCAAAGCCGTCCTGCGTCTGTCCGGTCTGGGTCCACTCTGGTGCAATGTCCAGCAGGCGGTCCCGCTTTTGGAGGAAGATGATGTCCGATACCACCTCGGCACCGGCATTCTTTTTGAACGCGTCATTCGGCAGACGGATCGCTCCCAGCAGCTCAGCACGCTGGGCAAGATAGCGGCGCACGGTGGAATCCTTGGCGTCCATAGTATAGCGGGAGGTTACAAAAGCTACCACTCCGCCGGGACGCACCTGATCCAGTGCTTTGGCAAAAAAATAGTTATGAATACTGAAATTCAGCTTGTTGTAGGCTTTGTCGTTGACCTGATACTGACCGAAAGGTACATTGCCGATAGCAAGGTCAAAGAAGTCACGCCTATCGGTGGTCTCAAAGCCGCCTACTGTGATGTCCGCCTTGGGATAGAGCTGCTTTGCGATGCGCCCGGAAACCGGGTCCAGCTCCACGCCGTACAGACGGCTGTTTCTCATTTCCTCCGGCAGCATACCGAAGAAATTGCCCACACCCATAGATGGCTCCAAAATATTTCCGGTCTCAAATCCCATACGGCCCACCGCTTCATAGATGGCCTGAATGACCGTAGGGCTGGTGTAATGGGCGTTGAGGGTGGAGCTTCTGGCGGCGACATATTCCTCCGGGGTCAGCAGCTCTTTCAGCTGGGCATACTCGGAAGCCCATGCCGGTTTCTCCGGGTCAAAGGCATCAGAAAGACCGCCCCAGCCCACATAGCGGGATAGGACTTCCTGCTGTTCCGGGCTTGCCTGCTGTCCGGCAGCTTCCAGCTCTTTCAGCAAACGAATGGCATTGATATTTGCCTGGAACTTGGCTTTCGGACCGCCTTCACCCAAATGCTCATCGGTAATGCGAAAGTTTTTTGCATTGCGGCGCAGGTTAGCCTTGTATTCCTCATAAGATGCTTCCTCGGCAGCTTTGGCATTGGGAAAGGTCTGCCACTGGCCATTGACCTGAATGGAAACCGGGTGTTCATCCAACACTTCCTCAAAGGTTTTCTCCGGCTCAGTCACAGGGGCTGGTGGCTCCGGCTCCTCGATATGCAGTCGTTCCACCACCACATCATAAGGCAGATTGTTCTTATCGCCCGGATAGACGGCCATGGTCTCGGAATGGAAGGTCGGGGATTCGGTAGCCGGTTGGGGCTGTTCCTGTCCAAAACCGTCCTGCTGACGGGCATACATCCCGCGCAGCAAAGGTGCAACCTCATCCCAGCGGAAATACAGCATAGCCAGACGCTTTTCCTCTGCATCCATGACTTCCAGTTCTATGCCCCGTGCCGTGGTACGGTAATCGGCAATATCGCCAGTCTCCAGATTCAGTGTCTCGATCTCACCGGAATAGGCTCTGCTCAGCCAGTAGGCGATCTCGCTGTTGCTCCTGCCGGATTGCAGCAGCGTGGAAATCTGCTTTTTATCCGCTTCATCCATCAGTCCATGAGCCAATACATCCCGTAAGTCCTGATCCGCCTTGTCCGGGTCAATGGGAAGAAACTCGGTATAGTAAGCATTGCGGCGGTCTGCCCGAAGCAGCTGCTCGAACTGTTCTTTGCGCTCTGCCCGGTAGATGGGATATACCATCCCGGTGGGCAGAAGCTGTACGGTGTCCTCCCGCAGCTCGGTGATCTGATAGGCGTCATCCTCGATATACACGGTATCGCCCACGGCATAGACCGGGGCGGCGGGGTCATAGGAGGTTCTTTGCGGAATTGGGCGGCGAACTGCGTCATATTCCTCATCGGAAATGGAAACTTCGGAAGTCTGCTCTGTCTCGGCATCTGCGATCTGCTCGGCATCTGACATCACCTGTTGGATAAACGAATCATTGTCCGGTTTTTCCGGGTCTGCCACCTGGCCGTTGACGATCCCTCTTTCCTCCAGAGCTTCCCGGATGGCGATTGGGTCGATGTCGTCAAAACGGTCCTGTTCTTCTTCGGTATAGAACCGGTCCTCCTGAATCAGCTGGGCAAGCCTGCGCTGTACCTTCGGCCAGGGCAGCTGCGTTTCCTCCGGGCTTCCGGCACGGACAACGAACGGGATGTTGCTGCCACTGTATTCCTGAGCCAGCCATGCAGCGGTATCTTTCTCTCTTGCATGGTCTTTCATATAACGGACGACAGCGTGTTTACTCTCGATATTGCCGTTCCATGCACAAAGGGCAGTATCAATATCTTCCTGAGAAAGAGGGCGCAGAAGTTCATGGAGCTTTGGATAGGTTTCGTCGATCACTTCCCGGTGCAGTCGCTGTCGGAACTCCGGCACATCCGAATAGAGGCGAATCAGCTCCATATCCTTAGAACCAAGGACCGCACGGCGCACAGCGGCATTGCCCTCGATGACAGCATTTTCACGGTCAGAATGCCCGCAGGCATTGCGGTATGCGGCATCCTCGGAAATGGCGGCAGTCACCACAGTCTTATACTGCTCAAACTGCTCCCGAAGGGTAGGCTTTGGCGTTTCTTCCTCCACCTCCGGCTGCTGGGCTTGGATGGCATCTTCTTCTGCCAATTCCTTTTCAGCCTGGATTTTGTCATACTGCGCCTGTTCCTGTTCGGTAAGATAACGGCCTTTCTGGACAAGAGAGGTAATGCGCTTGGCAACCTTTTCCCAGTTCAAGTGAACATCCGGGCAGTCCTGCTTTTTATAGTGCAACCCTTTCCCGTCGTGATCTTCGCCGCTGTGTGTTGCGCCGGACAGGGCATGAGAGCGTCCGCCAATGCCATACTCGTCTTTGAGGAATCTCACTTTTTCCTTATCCGTATGGTTTTCCATGAAGAACGCATAGATACGGCCTTTTCCTCCGGCGAAACTGCTTCCGCCGGTCATGGCGGCGTCGATCTCATCCTCGGTAATAAAGTGCTGGACGGTTGGCACTTGGGAAAGCTCTGAAGAAAAGGTCCTGCGGGGCAGGTCAAGGTCCTTCAGGTTCTCCCAGATCTCTCTCGGTCTATGATAGTGAAAACGCAACAGGTCACGGTCCTGCTGATAGGCAGTCCAGAAGGCAGCGTATTCTTCCTTGAGGGTCTGGCGGAAAGCCGGTTCACTCAGCTGCTCCATCAGGCGGCGGGTCTCCTCCGGGAAACCATTGCCTTTGATTTCTGACAGGCAGGACAAATATCCGGCTTCTCTGGCTTCCTCGCTGAAATCGTGGTACAGATACCAGAGCTTTTCTGAAAGGAGGGAGCGTTCATAGCCTGCCG
>CABIXM010000028.1:35980-39736 GCA_902362725.1 Clostridiaceae bacterium
CACATGGTCAATATCATTTTGGGCAAAAGAAAAAGCAGAGGATGTATGCGCTACATACTCTGCTTCATCTATGGATTGGATCTGTTCCGCTTCGGAGAGGAACAGGTTTAGGGTCAGCTGTTGATAAGCTCCGCCATCAGAATCTCCTCTGCCTGAGCTTTGCAGGTGTTCATCAGCCCCACCCACTTCATGGGATCGCTGGCTTTCAGTTCCTCGGTGGCTCCCGCTTCCTTCGCCAGCTGGGGCATCATCTGCTCCAGTCTGTTCTGGGCGGTCTCGTCGATCTCCAGAAGGTGCTGGTACAGCTTCTCGCTCAGCAGCATCTGGTTGTAGAGGATGGGACGGTGTTCCTTCAGGTAGGTTTTCCTCATCCTGCCGTATTTGCCCAGAGGTTTCTCCGGCTGCTGGCTCAGCTTCAGGTCGGGAATCAGATAGTCTCCGTTCTGGATGTAGGTCATGGGATTGTTCATCTTGTTTGCTCCTTTCTTGGTTGGCTTCGCGCTCTGCATTTCGGACGGTGACGCCGATCTGCCGCAGCACCTGCTGGTTGATCTGACTGACCGCTGTTCCCAGCGCCCCGATGGTGGACGGGGTGTTGAAATCAAAGATCGCCATGAAATCTTCGTGGTCGAAGTAGCGTTCCGGCTCCAGTCCACAGCGGGACATCAAAGCGTAAGTGATGCTGACGGTGGCGGCTGCCTTGAACTGCACTCCGATGTTATACTCATCATATTCCTCCAAAAAGGAACCGTCAACGATATAGAAGAAGTCCTGCTGATGCTCCGTCCAGTATTCCTCGGCCAGTTTTCCGGCTACCTCCGTGAGCTGTCCGGCAAGGTCATCACCGGAAACATCATAGGTGCGCTCCAGCATGGCCTGCACGGAATCCAGATGGCGCTCCTCCAGCTGCCACAGCCAGGGAGTGCGGGAATGTTCACGGGTTCCGGTGTCGGAAATATCAAAGACATAGCGCAGGCGTGGTCTGTCTCCGGAATCGTCCACCAGAGCGATCCCCTTGGAGCCGCGTCTTACATACCGGCCCATCTTTTCATTCCACAAATCGTACTCTGCACAGGCGGTGGCGTCCGGTCGCTGGGCGTAGATCATCAGCTGCTCATGGAACGGGTACTTGTAAAGACGGGAAGCAGTGGTGAGAAACCCTGCCCATTCCTGCCAGCTCCCCGTGAGCTGTGTTGCCACCTTGTCCGCCATCTGTGCATATAGTTCAGCTTTGGTTAGCATGGTGTTCTGTCCTCCTTTCAGTTTTGGGGTAAAGAGGTGGGGTGGCAAATTGCCACCCCATCCCTGCGGTTATGCTGTTTACTGGTCAAAATCCGGGTACAGCTCCAGCTGGGCAAAGTCCTCATCGGTCATCGCACAGAGCTTCGTAAGGGCGCTGTCGGTTAGCTCCCTCAGTTCCGTTTCCTCCGGCGAAAGCTCGCCGCGCATCTCACGCAGGCTGTCGATCAATCCGGTGCGGCTGCCGGTATTGTAAATGCACATCAGGTTCATTTCCTCAAAAGTAAAGTTTCCCATATCAAATCTCCCTTTCCGCACTCTTTTTTGGTGCTGTCTTTTTGTGTTCTGTCTTGGGCTGGCCTTTCAGCTGCTCCATGACGGACTTTTTCTTTTCCCGTTCCTCCCGATGGGTGGCGGCTGCCAACTCCATCAGGGAAATGGGCTGACCGCTTCGGGCCTGCTGTTCCAGCTCTGCCACCGTAGGCTCTTTTGCGCCATTGTTGATGATACCGTCGATCATGCCATAATCGTCCTCCAGGGCCATTTCCGCATTTTTCAGCGGATTTTCCGGCAGGAATCCGGGGATCTGGGTAAAACCAACGCTGTCGCAGTAATGACAGGATACCTTACCGTCCTGTTTGATCGCAACGATGTCGCTGACGCTCATGGAGGGACTGTGAAAGTCTACGGGTTTTTCCAGATTGAATTGCTGATAGAGTTTTTCCAGCTGCTCCGGCACAGTGCCAGACTCACTCAGCGGAGCGGTGTAAATGAGGTCATAATTGCTGCGGTCTACGGAAACATCATGGGACTCTAACCAGTCCAGATTCATAAAGCGCACATTTTGCGGATCGTTACGGCTCACCTGGTAGATGGCAAAGCAGTTTCTGTTCTGGGAGAGAAATGCCTGTTCTCGTTCCTGCTGATGTTCCTGACGCTCCATGACCTTTTCGTGGAACTGAGGGCTTTTCTCCCATTCCTCGCGGTCCACACCGAAAAGACCGCCATGCTCCATGATTTCCTGCGGGTCAAACACCATGCTCTCCGTATTGTCCTCATGCAGCACATAGACGGTCAAACCGGCAGCATCCAGTTCCAGCGCCCGTTCTCTGGTGACAGGGAGCATCCCATCATAGAAGTAGCCGTATTCCTGCATATCCGGTGTGGATACCTGCTCATCAGGCATAGGGTATTCATCCAGCGCCTGCTCTTGTACTTCCGGCAGCTGAGAAGAAGCAGCCATCTGACTGGCCTCTGCCTGCATCTGCTGGTAGGCAGCTTCCTGCAAGGTCTCAATCATGGACAACGGTGCGTATTTTACCGAGTCTCTGCCCAAATCGTTGTCATCACAAATCTGGAGAACTGCCTTCATGTGGGAAATCTCCGGCATATCCAGCTGACCACCATCCAACTCTTTCATGGACGCGGCATCGTAAAGGGTATAGTCCCAGCCGCTGTCACAGGACTGGATATGAAGATAGGTGGCATCGTCAATCAGAAACAAAGCCTCCTGCTGGTTGGCATCCGCCCCCAGCACTTCCATTTCCGGCATTGCCGCAGCCAGTTCCTTTACCGCTTTTTGCACCAGAGGATTATCACGGTAATAGTCGATTGCCTGGATGGTGTCCAGGTCAATGGTCTGGCCGGTCAAAATCGGAAAAGGTCCTTCATAGTCGCTTCCGTCTTTCAGCTCAAAACCAATGCCCTTGATCCCGTTCATTCGTTCTGCCGGAATCTCCTGATAAATGCGGATTGCTTCCTCCAAAGACAAGTTATCGTGGTATTCTCCGAGGTTTGGAAATTCCATGCACTCTGCTACATAGTAAGTCAGATTGCTGGTTGGCTGCTCTATCGGGGCGGTTTCCGGCTCTGCCTTTGCATGAGGGTCGATTCCGCGCTCTTTGCAGATTTCCTTATAGTGGCGCTCAATGTCGGAGATCAAAGTGCCGGAGGTTTTGTTGATGGTCTCCAAACTGGCTCTCAGTTCTTTCAGCTCCTTGCCTTGACTCCAACTGGCAATATAGCCAAAGCTGTTTTCTCCAGTCTCGATGCCAAAATACTTGCAGACCGCATAGGAGATGCTTTCAGCCTCCACTTCTTCCGTGTGACGATCTTTCCTCTGTTTCTGCAAAAACTGGGAGAGGGTAGAAAAGCCACCGGTAAAATTCAGCCCTTTTTCCTCGGTCAGCATCAAGCGTCCATCTTCCGTCAGTTCCAACGGCTCTGTCAGCAGAACGGAGCCTGCATGGTTTACAACCACTCGTTCTTCCACACAGACCGGATCTCCAGGATCGTAGTCAGAACCGCGCAGATCATAACAATAAACGCCCTCTGGCAGATTATCGCGAGCAATCCGTCCGTTGGAGAACAGACCAAGTTTATCAAACAGCTCGATCTCCTGATATTGCTCGTCATTGGCAATCTGGATCTTTTTCTGATTGTGGAGCTTGCTGTGAGCAATCTCGTGAACCGTGGCCGAAACCGTCTGCACCTCGCTCATGCCCTGACGAATGGCAA
>CABIXM010000028.1:39986-43824 GCA_902362725.1 Clostridiaceae bacterium
AATCGGAGCCTTGGTATCCGGGTCCAGCTTCTGCTCCTCGATTTTCTTCTTATACGGTGTCGGGGCAATGATGGTAATGCCATGCTCGCCCTTTTTTACATGACGCTCAAACTGGTCTTTCCACTTATTGTATCCGGCTACCAATGTGGCGTCCGGCTTCTGCATATAGATGAGCATGGTGTTGTTTACCGAATAGCGGTGGAAGCGGGACATGACGGACAGATAGCGCATATACTTTTCACTCTCAAACAGTTCTTTGATGCCCTGCTCGATGCCATCTGTGATTTCCCTTAGCCGTTCTCGGTTGGTGGGTTTGTTCTCAGCCATGATTTTCAATCTCCTTTCCAAGTGTGTGATTTCTGCTGTGTGTTCTGCAATCCATGCCTTTTGTTCTTCTTCACTTTCATAAAGGAAAAGGTCCAGCAGGTATTCTACATAGGCTTTCTTCTGGATTGCTTCCACAAAACGGGGGTGCGGTTCTTCCTCCGGTGTCCTGGGAGAACGGTCGGCTTCCCATTTTTTCAACAGATAGTAGTAATCGGACAGTACACGGTAACAGCGCTGTCGATCCTCCCGAAACTTCTGTACCTCGGTTTTTTGCCGGACATATCTCCTGCGGGGCGGGGCCTGACTGTCATAGATCAGGCCAAAGTCCTGTGCCAGTTTCTCCGCCGCTTCTTTTGGGGAGAGGTTAAAGAGCTTTGCGGTAAAGTCGATTACATCCCCATCTTCACCGCAGCCAAAGCAGTGGAACCGCTGGTCTACCTTCATGCTGGGGTTCTTATCATCGTGAAAAGGACAGCAGGCCATACCATTTCGTTTGACCTCGATCCCATAAAACGCTGCCGCTTCTCTGGTGCTGACCGACTGCTTGACCGCTTCAAATACATTCTCTGCCATGTGTCTTTAACTGCCGGACTTTCTCACAGGGGGCTGGTATCCGGCAGCTTTCGCACGCTCACTGGCAGCTTTGCGGCGTTCTGCGCTGTATGGCTCCCTGACTGATACACACCGCTTGGGGACGGTAAAGTTATGGGCGTCCTTTCGGGTGATCTGGTCAGGGTGCTTTTTTGCCAGCAGTTCCAGCTTCTCCATCAGATGGGGATCGTGGGTGTAGACCTCAGCCATTGGTTCTGCCTGGTTATAGAGGAGAATGGTTTCCCGTTCCACTAAAGAGAGCTTCATCGGCTGCCTCCTTTCCGCTGGTCAAATTCCAGCTTGAAATTGGCATACTGTCCATCGTCCTCCAAAACCACAGTGGCATCGTAGGTCTTGCCGGTTTTCTCCGAATATAGCCCCGTTACACGGACACAGCCATCGTTCAGCAGCGCAGACACCACAGCCTTGGTCGGCTGTTTTTTCTTGGCAGCCCACCATTTGTTGTTTTTCCAGATTGCAAATTTGCAAGAATCATTCTGACAAAAGAAGCCTTTTTGCAGTTCTGCAACTTCACCGCCGCAGCGAGGGCATTTGCCCACCACCTCACGGGGTGGAGTGAACAGATACTCAGTTCCCTTGATGATCTGATAAGTCCCCACCAGATCTTTCAGCATGGTGCTGATCCCGGCCAGAAATTCCTCCGGGGCAAGCTGCCCGCGCTCGATCTCTCCCAGGCGGTACTCCCACTCGGCAGTCAGAAGCGGCGATTGCAGTTGTTCCGGCAGCACTGTGATAAGGGAAACTGCATCGTGGGAAGGGAGAAGCTGCACCGTTTTCCTGCTCTTTTTTCGTTCCAGAAAACCGGCAGATACCAGCTTTTCCAAAATACCGGCACGGGTGGCCGGTGTCCCCAGACCTTTTCGCTCGGCATCCTCCGGCATATCCTCTTTTCCGGCAGTCTCCATCGCGGACAATAGGGTGTCCTCCGTAAAGTGCTGGGGCGGACTGCTTTTGCCTTCTTTGACGATTGCAGTAGCAACCGAAAGGGTCTGTCCTTCGGTCAGCTCCGGCAGGGCTTTCTCTGCGCCCTCTTTTTTCGGCTCTGCATCCTTCATTTTGGCACGGTAGGCGTCCTCCAGTGCTTTCCATCCGGGGTGCTTCACCGTTTTTCCTTTGGCAGTAAACTCCCTACCGGCACACGCTGCAATCACAACGGTTTCCGAATAGATATGGGGCTGGGCCACGGCACACAGCAGACGCAGAGCCACCAGATCCAGCACTGCTTTTTCTCCCGCAGGAAGGGCAGAAAGGTCTGCATCCTTGAGATTTCTGGTAGGGATTACTGCGTGGTGGTCGGTTACTTTCTTGTCGTTGATGACCGTCTGCGGATCACAGGTAATGGCGATCCCTTTGCGAAATGGCATAGCATTGGCAACCAGATTCACCAGCACCGGCAGGCTGTCTGCCATATCACCAGTCAGATAGCGGCTGTCAGTACGGGGATAGGTGCAGAGCTTCTTTTCATACAGGCTTTGTAGATAGTCCAGGGTCTGCTGGGCTGTAAATCCAAGCAGGCGGTTGGCATCTCTTTGCAGGGTAGTCAGGTCATAGAGGGCAGGCGGCTTTTCGGACTTTTCCTTGCACTCCACCTTTTTGATTGTGACATTTGCACCCTGACAGGCTTCTTTCAGCTGCTCGGCAGCGGCCTTATTCGCCATGCGCTCCCCGGATACGGTAAGACCGGGCAGCTCCAGCGCCACGGTATAAAAGGGAACCGGCTGAAAGGTGTCGATCTCAGCTTCTCGCTGGACAATGAGCGCCAGTGTTGGGGACATCACGCGCCCGATGTTGAGGGTACGGTGATACAGCACGGAAAAAAGCCTTGTTGCATTGATCCCCACCAGCCAGTCGGCCTTGGCACGGCAGAGGGCAGCATCTCGAAGTCCGTCATAGTCCGCACCGGGGCGCAGGTTTGCAAAGCCTTCCCTTATGGCGGAGTCTTCCATCGAAGAAATCCAGAGCCTTTTCATCGGCTTCTTGCAACCTGCCAGCTCATAGACGCTACGGAAGATCATCTCGCCCTCGCGTCCGGCATCACAGGCATTTACCACTTCCGTCACATCCGGGGCATTCATCAGCTTTTTGAGAATATCAAACTGCTTTTTCTTATCTTTTCCTACCACCATCTGCCAATGTTCCGGCAGGATAGGCAGATCATCATATCGCCACTTGGCATACTTTGGGTCATAGCTGTCTGCATCCGCAAGACCGGCCAGGTGGCCCACGCACCAGCTGACACGCCAGCCGTCGCCCTCCAGATACCCGTCCTTACGGACGGTTGCGCCGATCACCGCCGCCAAACTCTGGGCAACTGATGGTTTTTCGGCAATTACCAATTTATGTTGAGCCATGATGGTTCCTCCTCTCTTTGAGCCATCGGGACATTTCCCGGTGACAGATACCTACGCAGGGTCTTCCATAATTCCCGCAACCATAGCAGGGGTGGCTGTGGGGTAAAGAAGGAGGACGGGAAGTTTCCTTCCCGCCCTCCGGCCTGCGTGTCATCATGCGTTCATAGGGACTGTCTGTGAAACGGGTCATTTCACACTGTCCTCATCATCTTCTTCTGTGCTGCCCCCGTCAGCATCCGGTTCTTCCGACTCCTCATCCTCGGTTTCCCATTCCTCGGAATCTTCCTCTCCATAATCATAATCGTCCAGACTGTCATTGCCCTTGGTCTTAGGCTTATTCTTAACGAGCTTCAAGTAGGCAAATACGCCACCGCCTCCCAGCAGAGCCAGCAAAAGGACTATCGCAGCCGGGTTCAATCCGGCAGGCTTCTCTTTTTCCGGCTCCGATGTTTCTGCCGGAGGTTCTGGTGCTTTGCCCGTACATTTACTCTTATCAGTTGCGCAGACCGGGCAGGCCGTATTGACTGCCCCTGCTTCACATTTTGTTG
>CABIXM010000029.1 GCA_902362725.1 Clostridiaceae bacterium
CAAAAATTTCTGGAAGAGATGACGATTGATGAAAATGGTAAGAAAAGGCCTACACATGAGCGGCTACTGAAAGCAGAAAGAGAGCTGCTTAAGTTAATTAGAGAACGAACACTCTTTACATACCTTGATGAAGAATTGAAAGATGATTTTTCAGTACCATCTACGAATAATCGAATTGAAGGTAGCGTTAATTCGAGACTCAGAGAAATGTTGAGAAACCATAGAGGTCTGTCGATTGAAAGAAGAATAAAAGCGGTTTACTGGTGGTGCTACATGCACTCGCCAGAACCACTTCCATTATCTGAAATCGTAAAAGTGATGCCCACAGAGCAGAGCATAGCAGCTATATATCAGAGGATGAATGAGAAGAACCGATTGGAAAAGAGTCTCTCTATCTGGGGTGATGCAATTGTTTGGAGTGATTTGCATAAAATGGATAGAACGTTTGATGGCTGGGATTAGCCATCAACACGTTTTGTCCTATAACCCAAAATGGCTCTAATTTTTTTGCTATCGCTCTTTTTTTCTTGAAATTGCTTCTCCAAATACTCGTTTCGCAACTTCAATCTGGTGACGGTATCCAGCTCCTGATAGGTTTTCCTGGTTACCGGGAATGGAGAGTAGTCGGAGACTTTTTGCTTTTTCCAGATGTCAAACATTTCCTTGGGCGTAAAGTAGGATTCATAACTTTCCCGGCTCTCGTTTAAGGAAGCAAGGAATTGGCACATATCAGCATTATATGGGTAGTCTTTCTCATTCCCGTAAAACTTGATACTTGCATACAGTGTAGAACCAGTCTTTTTCGTAACATTTTAGTCAGATATTATTGAATTTAAAATACACAAAATAAAAATAATAACAATTACTGTTATTGACAAAATAGAAAGTATCATGTATAATACAGACATACATAAAAAAACAACAAAATATTGAAAAATTCAGTAGGAATCTATTAACAAAATGAATCAACATTGAAAAGGAGAAAATAACTATGAAAAAATATGAATGTGAACCATGTGGCTATATTTATGATCCGGCAGTAGGCGATCCAGACGGAGGTATCGCTCCAGGAACTGCATTTGAGGATATTCCAGATGACTGGGTATGCCCGATCTGTGGATTAGGAAAAGATGTTTTTGTTCCTGTAGAAGACTAAGCAGAAAATGCAGGTGTGGAACTGACAGACACAAAAAATCCCAAGAGAACATATAAAAAGAAGTGGAGACCAGATTATGACTTACGATTTAAATATTACCTTTGATGACAATTTAGTAACAGGAAATGAAACAATTGATACCCAGCATAAAGAATTGATCGACCGTATCCAGAACTTTGTAACTGCCTGTCAAAATGGCGACAGCAAAGTAAAAGCAATCAAAATGCTGGATTATCTGGATGAATATACTGACTTCCATTTCAAAGAAGAGGAAAAGCTTCAGGAAAAATCCGGTTATCCAGAGCGTGAAAACCATCATGAAAAACATGAAGAGTTTAAAAAGA
Source organism: Clostridiaceae bacterium (assembly GCA_902362725.1). Lineage (GTDB taxonomy): Bacteria > Bacillota > Clostridia > Lachnospirales > Lachnospiraceae > Laedolimicola > Laedolimicola ammoniilytica. The sequence continues at coordinate 1,501 of CABIXM010000029.1, forward strand.
CAATTCAGGAACTGCATGAATACCTTCAGGATTATGAAGGACCAACTGATCGGTTCAGTGAACTTGTACAGAAGAATGTGATTGACTGGCTGTTTGGACACATTAAAACATATGACCGCTCTGTAGCAGAATTTATCTTTATGAGAGAAAATCCAAAACGATACTAAAATAAAACAGGGAAGGTGTTCCCTCAGAGAATTCAGACAAAAGGGTGAATATTCCTATGATGGATAACCTTAGAGAATACTGTGTCAATGCTAAGAAGATTACAAATAAACAAGAACCCTATTTCACAGGCCCACTTGGGAATGATATTTTCCAATGTTCCCCTAGCTGCGAATAAAATATGTACATGTTTCTCATACAAATTCAGCTAAAAAATAATATCACACCTTTATTTGACTGGGGAAAGTATTGGGAAAAAGATGTAAGGATAATGGTGCCTATATCTGTACAGACTCATTACTCATTTATTGATGGAATTCATATTGGTGAGTTTGTAGATTCATTAGAAAAATATTTTGCAAGTTTTTAACAATCAAGTTCCAGTTTGTAAGTGTAATCAGCCCCTTTCCGGTGCCAAAACGGTGCTAAAAACTCAGGCAAATAAAAATACCAGCTATTAAAATAGCGAAAAACACTGATTTTAACCACAAAAAGCACGGTGAATACCGCAAAAGACACGATTCCGATGCCGTGAGGGTGGCCGTACAGTAGGATCTGGACGCGTTGCTACAATCGTCGAGTAATCTACGCGAAAGCAATGAGATAAGCGCCGAATAGGCGATGAAAAACAGCCCCTTGTGCTTGCACAAAAAGGGCTGTTTTTTATTGAATATGCGGGCATTAAACGAATGACGCGACCGAGGAAATGCATGGCATTTTCGAGGTTTGGCGCTTGTCTGAATCAAGGCTTCTGGGGAATTCTCCGGAAGCCTTTTTGTATCCATATGTGTGAAAATAGAGCTGAGCGGTGCCAAAATTTGTTTTCATTGTTTAACCTCTTTCTTTGCCCGTATAGATAACAAGTTCACTTTTTATACCATTCAGCTCAATGATATTTTCAGAATCCGATGTATCAAACCGATCTGTCTGTTGTCCATTTTTCTCATAAAAAATGTTTGTTCCAATTCCTTTTGTAACTGCTGTAAATACACTGTTTTCAGGAATATGGATTCTTGATGTTGCTGATATCTGGTTGATATCAACTTCACCATTTAATGAATTGCATAATACTTCCATGTCAAGATTACAGTTTATTTCGACTGTACCAGAAACATCATCTAAGGTAACGTGCGATGTCTTTACATCTAGCTCGATACTGTCACATTTAAGGGAGTGAATTTCCACAGTTTCCGTATTAACAGCACATTCAATCTGACCAATATATGGAGAAGGAATCTGTACAAAGATGCTGACAGCCTCTTTAGCAGTTGCTTCCGTAACGCCATTCATCCGTTTTACATCTACATCAATTCGCTTTCTGATGTCATCTATTTTGATTTTAAAATCATTCTGTAGTGTGGGGAGCGTATCAGATACCAGACGGATCCGAATTTTCTCACCTTTGTATCCGCATAATACGAATCGCTTTGCTCCACCGAATTTCATATCATAGCGCTTGGGTTCATCAATATCATATTCTGTTACGCTTTCAAAGAGATGCTCTGAATTCTTTTGAGATGCTTTTTCATTAGAAAGCAATTCATCAATAGAAATATCAAACAATGATGAAATGGACTTAATATTTTCAAGGTCGGGAATACCGGTGTCTGTTTCCCATTTTGTGACAGCCTGTCTTGATACACCGAGCTTTTCTGCTAATTGTTCCTGTGACATACTTGCTTGTTTGCGTAAGGATTTTAACTTTTCTGCAAATGTCATGTTTTGTGACCTCCTCTGTAAATGATAATTCTTATAACAATTTAATTCATCATAAAGCAATGGTGATGATTAATTTTAGTATAGAAAAGAGCAATTTTTACTACAAGCAAGCAGGGATTGCATTTCAACTATTTCTGCTACTTTGCGTGGCATTTCCGATTTTTCTATGATTTCATGGTAAATATATATTAACACACTCTTTATAATGGCAGGACATATGTTTTTCATATGGAGAAAAATCTTATGAAAAAACTACTATTATTTTGTGTTATACTATTTTATATGATTTTCTTGGTTTCTGTTGTCGCTACGGTCGGCGCAAAGCGGACATCCACCGGATGTCCTGCACCCTTGTATTTGCCCTTATCAGAGTTCGTAAACACTGGTGGGGCGATATAACACAAGGGAAACAATAAGGGAAAGCTCACCTGTGACAAATTCAGTGTTTTCAATGGTTTGCGGAGAACTTGATAACAAAATATAACAGTTAAATTTCTTAAAACGGGTGAAATCTCAATCGGAATTTGTGGAACTGGAAACTTGGATTATATGAGGAGAGGTGAATAGAGGATGTTTGATCCGATGAGTATTATAGTTCCAATCGTGTTTATTATTGTGATTGGTATTATTATTTTTTCTTTGGGACAGGGATTTGTTACGTGGAATAAGAATAATCAGTCACCTAAATTAACTGTGTCAGCTATTATTGTTGCGAAGAGAGAAAACATTACACATCATCAATATGCAAATGCAGGTGATGTGAGTGGAGCACATGGATTCTATACTACAACAAATACGATGTATTATGTGACATTTCAGATGGAAAGCGGAGATAGAATGGAGTTTCAGGTGTCTGGAATAGAATATGGAATGCTTGCAGAAGGAGATACAGGAGAACTGACTTTTCAAGGAACGAGATATTTGGCGTTTGAACGATAACTTCTTGTTTGAAAAATTGAGAAAACGTAATATTGAACAAAAAAGAAATGCACAGTTCTTAGCTTATCGTGAACGGTGCATTTTGTAAATAAATACTTTTAATTAGCCGATTACAGCATCCTCTGCTGTAAAATGTTCCAGAGAATTTTCTTTTACCTGAATGCAGATATAAGTAATTCCAGAAATATCGGATGCAAAAAACTGACGCTTTGCAGCAGGTGCGATTTTTAGCCAGTCTCCAGTTGAAAGGCTGATTTCTTCTCCATCAATTATGGCTTTGCCGTTACCTGAAAGAATTCCATAGATTTCTTCGTTTTCTTTATGAGAATGAATAAATGGGACATTTGCTCCTGCAGGTAGTTCGTTTAAACTGATTTCTGCACCTGTTAAAGACAACTTTTCATGCAGCTCAATTCGGTTTTCCTTTCCAATAGTTGTTTTTGTGTAATTTACCATGATAATACCTCCATAGTTAATTTGTAGTTTCCGATTGCTTGGTATTAGTATAGTGTAAGGCACATACAAAAACAAGTACGCACCTTTTTGTAACTGTACACTCAAAAATGAATGTGTTACAATAGACTCGGAGGTGAGAATTATGCGAGCAAAAGAAGAATTACCGGAATGCCCAGTTGCAACAGCAGTATCTCTTATCGGAGGAAAATGGAAACTGCTGATTTTGCGTAACTTGAAAGAGCGCCCATGGAGATTCAATGAGCTACAACGAAGTATAGATGGTATTTCACAAAAGGTTTTGACAGATAGTTTAAGACAAATGATGAGTGATGGGCTGGCATATCGCCACGATTACCATGAGCAGCCACCGAGAGTTGAATACGGCTTAACGGAACTCGGAACAAAAATGCTTCCAATTGTTAATTCACTTGCTGACTTTGGTAACTACTATAAATCAATTATTGAACAGAATTAAGGACGTTAGTATTTGAAAAGCTTGAACAATTTCAGTTTTTGAAACTGAGAAATCGGAATTTTTGCGGTATCTACATTCAACACAGATTATATTTTAGTGAAAGATGCGGATTTTGAAAAATCATTAGCTGTATTATTAAATGCCGGATATACAGTGATATAGATTTCAGATGATTTAAACCTAAAGAAAATCATACGAGGAGTGAATTATTAGCATGAAAGTTCAGCATATTGCAATCGAAGGAAAATGTTTCTTTATCAACGCTGATATGATTATCAGACGCAGTTCATACCCTTCTGATCTGCAGGAGTATAATATCGTATCTGAACTTCCAGGACTTGTGTGCAGAGGAGGAAGCTGCATTATTGATCCATATGGGCATTATTTGACAAAACCTGTCTGGGATAAAGAAACTATCATTTACGCAGAACTTGATATGAATTTGCCTGCCGCCTGCAAAATGGAGCATGATGCAATCGGACATTATGCCCGTCCGGATGTACTTGAATTAAAAGTCAATGAAAAATAACAATAAAAAACACTAAAGAAATTGGCAATCCTTGTAATAGGTTCTATAATTGCGGCTTATGGAATTACACTTGCACTGTATGCTGGATTTGGCGGAGCTACGCTTGCGGTGCTGTGGCAGGGGATTGCAAGAACATTTCACATAAGCATTGGCACAGCATCTTTTGTTGTAGCATTGGGAATGATTTTGTTTGCGCTCATTTATGATAAAAATCAGATTCATATAGGAACTGTGTTGTACCAGATTGTATACAGTACCTGTGTAGATTTGTTTGCTAACTGCCATATTTACAGTACCTATAAGTGGATCAATTTTTTAATTATGTTGTTAGGAGTGGTTTTGTTTGCTGTCGGAACAGGACTATATGCGTCGGCATCCCTTGGTAGAGGCTCCTATGAGGCAGTCACTTTTGCTTTAGCAGAAAAAAATCACTGGCAGATTAAATTTGTCCGAATGGCATTGGATATTTTGGTTGTTGTTACAGGTGTTTTGTTTGGCGGAAAGTTTGGTGTATGCACGCTTATTACAGTTATCATTTCAGGCCCAATTATCCAATTTGTTAATGCGAAAGCAAAACAAGTTTTAAAGATATGATAGTAAAGAAACTTACAACTTAGAATTTGACAAAGGAGTGTGATTATATGGGTAAAGCGATTTTGGCAGCAATCGTTACATTGATTGTTGGTTATTTATAGCAATTCAACTTTTTAATGCAACAGCGGTGAATTGCATATCGCAAAGATGCCGTTTGAATGTTGCACTAATTTCTTGACTTGCGATAAAATTTGCGATAAACGATTTTGGGAAGGAATATAATCATGTCGAAAGATGAATATTTAATCACAGATCCACCCCTTAAAGCGCTGACTGTTTTTGCGATGCCGATGATCCTTGGCAGCTTTTTTCAACAAGTATACAATATGGCCGATTCCATAATAGTTGGTCAATTTGTTGGATCCTCGGCACTTGCGGCTGTTGGTGCTTGTGCTGCACTGACCAATGTTTTTATTTGTGTGGCGCTTGGTGCTGGTGTGGGCGCAGGTGTGCTTGTAAGCCGCTATTTTGGTGCAAAAAATTATGGTAAAATGAAAACCATTGTGTCAACGTCCCTGATCAGCTTTTTGATCTTAAGCGTTGTCCTTGGTGTCTTTGGCTTTTGCTTTTCCCATTTCATGATGAGCGGATTACAGACCCCTGCCGATATATTGGAAGAAGCAGTATTGTATCTGCGTGTCTACTTTGTGGGGTTCCCGTTTCTATTCATGTACAACATTCTTTCCACCATGTTCACTTCCATCGGTGAATCCAAAATTCCGTTGGGACTGCTGATATTCTCATCTATCCTGAATATTTTTATGGATCTCTGGATGGTGGCTGGTCTTGGTCTGGGGGTGTTTGGTGTAGCCCTTGCGACCTTGATCGCACAAGGAATTTCTGCCGTGTTTTCGTTTTTGATCTTTCTGTCTCGGATGCGGCAATACAAGAGCTCCTTTAGCAGGTTCGACCGGCAGGAGCTGTATTCCATGCTTCGCATTGCGGTACCATCGGTTTTGCAGCAGTCCACAGTGTCTATCGGTATGATGATCGTGCAGGCAGTGGTAAATCCCTTCGGCACACAGGCACTTGCCGGGTATGCGGCAACGATGCGGGTAGAAAATGTTTTTTCGCTGATCTTCGTATCCATCGGCAATGCAGTTTCGCCGTTTGTATCCCAGAATCTTGGCGCAAAGAAAATTGAGCGTATCAAAAAAGGCTACCATGTTGCACTGGTGCTGGATCTGTGCTTTGCGGCCATTGCGTTTGTGACCATTGAAGCGCTGCATACGCAGATCTCCTCACTGTTCTTAGGAAAAGACGGAACGGCGTTTGCCTATCAGGTGTCTGGTGATTATATGAGGTGGATTGGTTACTTTTTCATCTTCATGGGTATCAAGATGGCAACCGATGGAGTTCTTCGCGGACTTGGAATCATGCGGCCGTTTCTTATTGCAAATATGGTAAACCTTGCAATCCGCTTGTCTGTTGCTTTGATTTGTGCACCGCGTTTTGGCATTGCTTTTGTTTGGCTTGCAGTCCCGGCAGGTTGGCTTGCAAACTTCCTTATTTCCTATGCGGCGCTCAGAAGATCGTGGCCAGAGGATAAAGCAGCGGTATCTCAATGATTTTATACAGCGTAGAGGTGCTTTGTTCTGACGGGTTCCACTTACAGAGAATGTGACGCGAAAAAAATTCGCCGGTGTTCCGTGTGATGATAAAAATAGACCCCGGCAAGTGATATGTACCCCCAATACTGGACACTCAGTATTGGGGGGATTTTTATGAAATACAGTTATGAGTACAAAAAGCAATGCGTGGAATTGTATCGACAAGGGAAATGGCCAGAAACACCAGTGGGAGAAAAGCAGAAAAATTTTCACAAGACGATACGGAAGATATACTCACTGCTTTTATTATCTCTGTTTTGGCGGGTGTAGTTTGCCACTACATTTGCAAATGGTTGGACGGAGATAACGAGTAAAGGCAACCAGCCTAAGGATTAAGCCACCTTGCCCAAACGGAATAAAAATCCCCAGTAGCTGCAACTACTGGGGATTTTGTTGCCCTTACGGACTACTCACTACTTTTTGCCTATGCATATAATATGATTAGCGCCTATTAGGAAAACACACTGTCAAAGGGGTTTGTAGCGGGGGTTAGCCCGCTACTGCGGTATCTTCCGTAGTGTTAATTTCAATGTACTCTGCAATCTTGTGGAGCTCGTCAGCAAATTTGAATTTCACGCTGATATTGCCGTTTTCATAGACCTTGATATAGTCCACAAGCTCAACCAAGATTTCACGGTTGAGGGCTTCAATGTTCTGATACTTCATAAAGGCTACCAGTGCAGGATGCTCATTGTCCACACCGTTTGCCAGTTCTGCGCGTTCAGCGTTCAGCCGGGTAAGCACCGCGGAAATATCAGAAGTCTGCCGTTCATAGTCAGCCTTCATATCCCGGTATTCCTGCTGGGTGATTTCACCGTCTTTCCAGTCCTGATAAAGAGATTGCTTGTAGCGTGTTATCTTTATCAGTTCCCGCTCTTTTGCAGCTATCAGATCGTCCAGTCGGTAAGACTGGCTTTTTTTGATTGGAGCGGAATTGATCTGCGTTACGATTTCTGAGTAGGAAACAGCTAAATGTACCTGATGCTGTACGGCGAACAGAACAGCAGCCTCCAGCCGTTCATGCTTGATTGAGTGCATGGTGCAGGCTGTCCGGGAACGGTTCTTGTAGGTTGAGCAAGAATAATATACATTGTTGTTCTTGCTAACGCATCGGGTAATGGCCCGCCCGCAATCGGCACATTTCAGAAAGCCGCTGAATAAATGTACCTCACGGCCTTTCGGGGAAGTACGGGTATCACGCTGTAAGAGAGCCTGTACCTTATCGAAAGTTTCATAGTCGATAATGGCCTCATGTGTTCCAGCCACTTCCACCCATTCCTCGCGGGGAACAGCTTCAATCTGGTGTACCTTGTAGCTTTTCACCCGGCTCCGGCCTTGGGCTAAGTCCCCGGTGTAGGTCGGATTGGTAAGAATGGAGTGGATCATGCGGGCTCCCCACATAGGATCGTCATACCCTCTTGTCGAAACAGGCAAGCCCTTTTGTACCTTGTAAGCCGAGGGGCTCGGTACGCCGTGTTCGTTCAGGTACAACGCGATAGCACGTTTTGATGACCCTTGAATAAGCATTGTGAAAATGAGTTTGACATTTTCAGCAGCATCGGGATCAACAATCAGTCTGTGCTTGTCCTTTGGGTGCTTTACATAGCCGTAAGGAGCAAATGCTCCGATATACTGGCCGTTGCGCCGCTTGTAATCAAATACCTGCCGGATCTTTTTGGAAGTCTGATAGCAGTAATTATCGTTCATCACGTTTGTAATGGGAACGATGATATTTGAAACGCTGTCGGGGTTCTTGTAGCTGTCCACATTCTCAGCAAGGCTGATAAAGCGAACACCCATTTGAACAAACAGGTTATCGATCAAACTTCCGGCATCGCTATAATTTCGTGCGAAGCGGGACAGGTCTTTTACTATAACGCAGTTGATTTTACCACTCATGACATCCGCCAAGAGCCGTTGAAAATCTTCACGGTTGGCGTCCGTTCCAGTATGACCATCATCCACATATTCCGTGATGCTTTCAAACTCGTCAATGTTGCATCGGTAAAAATCGTTCAGTAGGTCACGCTGGTTCTTTACGCTGTTGCTATCGTCTTTTCCTTTTTTCAAATCTTCCTTTGAAAGCCGGATATAGATGCCCAGCCGCCAGCGGCGGATTGTGTAAGAGGGAGAGAAACTCTGCTGATACCCTCTGTTTTTTGCTCGTGCCATTGTTCCTCCTTCCCTATCACATTACACTTATATTATAACTCTGTCCGGGGAGGACAACAAGGATGCCTCCGCTTCGGGACACTTTGTCTCGAAGAAGCAAAACGAGCTGTAACCGAAGTTACAGCCCGCTTCTTTGCCGCAGCAGGAAATCCGTCAGCTTATCTTGGAGAGATGGCCCGCTTTCAGCAAATTCAATTTTCACGCCAACACCACCGATGCAAAAGCAGTATGGATTTTTGACAGTCTGCAAAAATCGAGTGATGCGCTCCTTTCGGGAAAGCGCATTGTCAAAGGTCATACCGCTCACATCAGGCAGGGACTCGGCAGCCACCGCGCCAATGTCAACGCTTCTCATTTGTTCAAGTTCCTGTGTAGTTAATTTCACGGTAAACCTCCTTCGCAGATTGATAGAACGCCTCCCTCTGTTTGGTAGGGAAACGCAACAGGCCAGCACCACTGGGATGCTGGCCTGTTGCCTTACTCCACCTTGGGACACTTTGTCTCGAGGTTTATTATAGTTTTTGAATATTAGAGAGCGCCGCACATATTTACTTGGCCTGTCCAAAGACAATCTTTATTTTCTGTGCGGCGCTCTCAACGCAAGTAAAGCGACACGCCCGGAGGAACAGGCAGCCAACCTGTTCAGCGCCGGATCATGGCCTTGGGATGGCCGGGCTCATTTACGATGTTGGTGTTGTTCGCTCAATCTCTTTTTGGAAATGTCACCGCGCACCCACCGTCTGGCTCCCCGAACTTACTCAGGGTTGCCGTTATTCCCTTGCGTTAGGAAGAAAACCTCCTCTCATAAACCGAGACATTTTTTCATCAATTCCAAGTGGGTTAAGATGAAAAAATCAAAAAGTTTTTTTCATGCGTTCAAGGCCACGCTTGATCGACTGGCGAATAGACTCCTCATGTACGCCCTCGGCCTCGGCAATTTCCTTAATCGACTTGCCAAGAATGATATGTGCGTCAATTCTGCGGCCCTGAATCTCCGGCAGAGAATTGAGAGCGTTCCACAGACGAAGAAAGGTTTCCATTCGTTCAAGGAGCTCCTGCGAGGTCGGCTCATGCAGGCAAGCGGAATATTCAATCCCGTCATCGCAGTCCAAAGAATACTGCGCCTTGTGCCGGGAGAGCCGCCGCTGGTAGGCCATTTCATAGCGGGCATCGGCCTTGAATACCTCGGCCACCTCGTCAGAAACTTCGATAAGCTGATCCTGCGTGTACCAATAATAAAAATCTTTCAGATTGATAGTAGTCATCGTAAAATCCTCCATTTCAGTTTGTTCGGGGTTGGTCGGAAACGAAATGGAGTAACGGCGGAGAACGGCACCGCACCTCGGGACACTTTGTCTCGAAGTCTGGAAAGCAAAATGCGCCTGCGCGACACAAAGCCGCACAAGCGCATGAAAATATATTATCGGTTATGTACTGTTTAATTTCACATTCAAAGCCGGACTGCTCCGATGGAGGGGCTACGCTTTTTTTAGCTGGTGCAGATCATGGATACTGCGAAACAAAAAGAAGGACACGGTAAATTAACCTCCAATCGGCTACCGTGTCCCTGCAAGTCGTCATAGGTTTGTGTAAACGCAAAGAAACGGCGGCTCTGAAAATCAAAGCCGCCGTTTCATAGGCGCGTGAAAATGTGTCTGCTCTGCGACGGCTTTTTTCTTTTGCCGTCGCGCGGCAGATTAACATATGAAACTATAATTCATTGATGGTTGCAGTAATCGACATATTGCGAATTCGTTTTGCCGGAGCATATACAGCTGCGATTGCCGCAATCGAGACAAACAGAAGAATAACGCCCAAAGAGATAATTGGGAACTGCCACACAGCAGATGGAAAATGCCCTGCAATAAGGAAATCATACAGCGATTTGCTAAGCGGCAAGCCAATAGCACAACCAACAACGCACCCCAAAACAGCATAGGTGAATGCTTCACAAGCAATCATTTTCGTCATTTGCCGTTCATCCATTCCTACTGCCCGCATAGCTCCATATTGCTTCATTCTGGCAGACACACTCATGGAAATGCTATTGACAATGTTCATTACCGTTACCAGTGCAATAATTGCCAAAAACGCATAAACACAGAAAACAAAAGCCAGATAAGTTCCCGTAGTGCGCTCGTCGCGTTTGTCTCGAAAGCTATATGTTTGATCTACGGAATTCTGGATTGCCTGAACATTTTCGTCCGTAACATCTCCCGTTGTTTGTATCAGCACAAGAGAATAACCTTCCTCTCCTGTCAAACGGACAAATGTTTCATCAGAGGTAATCAATGTGAGCTTTCCATTTGTCAATCCATTCTCACTAAATGGGTCGTTTTTTAACAGTCCGGCTATGGTAAGGGTTTCATCCCCAATCTGAACAGTGTCACCGATTTTCCATGTGCTGTCCTGATCGGATGTTGCCAAAACAAAATTGCTGTCCCCAAAAACTTTGGACAGATCACTCCCCCTTTTCAAAGCACTGTCTTTTTTCAGACATTGTAAATCAAAATCATCATAAGAAATCATGTCGGTTGTACCGGAAAATCCGGTATCGCTATTTAATCTGGCAGGAACATCAAACGCGCTACGCCGCCCGTAAACCTCTCTCACTCCATCCATTGCACGGATGGATGTAAGCAATTCCCGAGGAATCGCATTACCGTCATCACTTGCAATATCAATATCTGATGTGGCAGCTGACTGAGGTATCAAATAATCCACAAAATCGATCATAACGGAAAAACTCAAAAATAAGATGATACTAAGTGCAAAAGAACCTGTCATCAGAAATAAATTTTTCTTCCCGGAGACCGCATGGTCGATACCGAGAAGCGCTTCAATCTTTCCGAATCCTGTATACTGGCAATGATGCATTGTTTTTCCGTGGTCTGCATTTCCAGACACCGCTGTGATAGGAGATACTTTCGCGGCATGTTTCGCCGGAGCATTTGCGGCGATCAGTACAGTAATCAGTCCAACAAAGATACCGCAGACAATGCCAAAAATACTGATACCAAAGAGGGGAATATCAGAAAATTCTTCTCTGACCACAAAGCGTAGTACCGCACATAGCCCCCATGTTGTAACAACCCCTAAAATAAGACCGATGGGTACAGCCGTTTTGCACCAGTTCAATGCCTCCAGACGAACAAACCGAATAATCTGCTGCTTACTCATACCAATGCAACGCATCATTCCAAAAAATTTAGTTCTCTGGGCAACGCTACTGTTCATACTGCTGGAAATCATCAAAACGCCTGCAATCAAAATCAGCAGGAACAGAACAACCGCAACAGAAAGAAGGGTTTGCCCCATGGAACTGCCGAGCAAGTCTCCAATAGAGAAACTTCCATGCTTACCAACCAATCGGGCCTGTTCCATCCGAAAATCCATTTCTGCCATACTGAATACTGCTGTTACCATAAACACAGCAAATACAATGCAAAGCAGCGTCATACGATTTTGTCGGCGGTGAACTTTAGCGGAGATGGGAATAAGACTAAGATAGCTTTTCATTCACGGCACCTCCCAAAATCAGTCAAAGTGCCATCCGATACCTGTAATACCCGGTCTGCCGTTTGCGCAATACCGCGGTTGTGGGTAATCATAATGATGGTCTGCTCGTATTTTTTCGATGTTTCTTTGAGCAATGCTATGACCTCACTGCTGTTTTGTGAATCCAAATTTCCTGTTGGCTCGTCTGCCAGAATCAGAGAAGGACGGGTAATCAATGCGCGGCCAATCGCCACTCTCTGCTGCTGGCCGCCGGATAACTGGCTCGGCAAATGGTTACGGCGTTCTTTCAGATTAAGAACAGTAAGCAGTTCTTCCAGATATTTTTTGTCCGGCTTCTGATAGTCAAGCAGTACAGGAAAAATAATATTTTGCTCTACCGTAAGCTCTGGCACAAGGTTGAACGCCTGAAAAATAAATCCGATATTTCTGCGACGGAAGACGGTCAACTTCTTGTCGTTCATAGAAAAAATATCCTTGCCGTCAATCAATACCTTACCCGACGTAGGCGTGTCCAATGCGCCGATCATATTCAGCAACGTACTTTTACCAGAACCGGATTCTCCAACGATTGCCACATATTCTCCTTTGGGAACAGAAAAACTAACATCTTTCAAAGCCTTGACTGTGGTTTCTCCGCTGCCATAGGTTTTACAAATATTTTTGACTTCTAATAAGTTCATCGTGCAAACACCTCTTTCTCAATGATTTTGCTGTCGTAAACGGGTAAACTTTCGTTCCTGTCTACGATGGAAAGAATAGCACCCTAATATTACTGTAGCCCTACAACCAGCCTACAATTTTGTAGGAATTGGGAAGTTCATTATAAAACTCGTTCCAATTCCTAATTCACTTTCCACTTCTATTAGGCCTCCATGAGCTTCGATAATCGCTTTTGCCAACGGCAGGCCAAGCCCGATCCCCTGTGTATCCTTTGAAAAACGGCTGCGATAAAACCTTTTGAAGATATGGTGTAAATCTTCTGGATGAATTCCGCACCCGTTATCCTTTATTGTGATTTGAACAGCGGAGGGTAGTGCCGTCCATTTGATGTAAATGGTATCGCCCTTTCCTGTATGGTCAAGTGCATTTTTTACAATATTGCCAATCGCTTCGCCCAACCAATCACGGTCACAGAAAAGAGAAATATCATCTGCACCAGATAATACGATTTCTTTCTGTTCCTGCTTGGCACGATATGCAAAGTGTAGCTCCAAATCCTGCATCATATCCGCTACATTTTCTATTTCCTTTTCAAATGCAATAGAACCAGCGTCCAACTTTGTGATTTTGAGAAGGTTTTGCACCAGCACTTCAATACGGTCCAACTCCTGCTCGGACAGATTAGCAAATTCTTTCACAGAGGACACTTCTATATCCTCGTCCTGAAGCAGTCCGTTATAAATGTTCAGAGCTGCCAGTGGTGTTTTCAGTTGGTGTGAAATGTCGGAGATTGTATTTTTCAAAAACTCTTTCTCTCGCAACTCGTTATCTGCATGGGCATTTAACACTGCCGCTAAAGAATTGATGGAATGAAACAGACGGTACAATTCGCCCTCATTGTCACATTCAATACGGGCATTGCGATCACCATCAAGATACGCATTGATTTGTAATATCGCCTGCTCCATGATCTGATTTTGCCGATTAAAATATACAAAGCAGACTGCCCATACAGCACCGCCAGCCAATAGAAAAAGGATTAGCAATAACAGAGAAAGTCGGCGATATGACAGCCACAGAAAAACCTCGGCTAAGAGAAATGTAACCCCAAAAACCAGTGAAAGCGAAAGAAATAGATTTTTGATTTCTTTATTTGCCAGTATCTTCATTCTGCACCTCACCCGATAATATTCCATTTATATCCCATACCTCGAACAGTCAGGAGCATTTGTGGTTCACTTGGATTATCCTCGATCTTCATACGAAGCCGACGCATATAGACCGTAAGGGTACTACTGTCGATATAATTCCCGTCGCAATCCCATAGCTTATCTAAAATTTGTCCCTTTGTCAGCACCATGCTTGGGTTTCGCATAAACAAGCACAGTAGCTTGTATTCCGCGGCAGTCAAATCCAACAGCACCCCATTTTTGAAAACCTGTCCTTGCAGCAAAAGAACCTTGATGCCATTCGACTGCAATTCTGTGTCTGCTGCTTGAAAAGAATTTGCACGTCGAAGTAAGGCGTTAATCCTTGAAACGAGAACCCCCAGTTTGAACGGTTTTGTGATATAGTCATCACCTCCAATATCCAGCCCCATAATAATACTTGTTTCCTCATCCGAAGCCGTCAGAAAAATAATTGGCACCTTTGATGTAAGTCGAACTCTTTTGCAAAAGTCAAAGCCAGACCCATCTGGCAGAGATATGTCCAACACCAACAAATCATATTTTCCGTCTGTCCACAATTTCTCCGCTTCTTTGAGCGTTCTGGCGATATTTAATTCAAATCTCTGCTTTTTGAAAGCAAAAGAAAGCCCGTTGATCAGGCTTAGATCATCTTCAAGAAGTAATATATTACTCATACTTTTCTGCCTTTCCTTGTTTTGTTCGACCATCAATCGGCTTTTCCGCATCCTTTGGAATTAGCCAGATAGTTGCCATCTTTACAGCGCCGGGGATACGCCCAGCAGCGCAATAGTAATTTACTCTACGAGGTGTCACGCCCCATTTTTCGGCGGCCTCTTTTAGTGTCATATAATCCATTCTGCACCTCCATAGAGTATATTATAGTTCTTCGACTCGAACAATACAAGTTTGGGAAGAAAAGAATATGAAATTAAATAGTCAGTAGTATGAAATACACAATCGTTCAAATAATATCACATGAAATGTAAAATCATATCAGGTGATGTTATGAAGATAGAACGAGATGAAAGACGCTTTGATTTTCACGATATAGGGCTCGCCATCAAGCGTGCAAGAGAAGCCAGCGGCATGACACAGGAGCAACTGGCCTATATTGTTGACCGCGCTCCGCGTACCATTATGTATAACGAAAATGACGGCCAGCATCCAAGCCTCAACACCTTTTATCAGATGGTCACAATGTTTGATATATCGGTGGATCACTACTTTTACCCGTCCCAAAATAGCGGGAGCGAGTGCAGAAAGCGGATTGATGCCATGTTGAACGCCTTGGACGAAAGAGAATTGAAAATCGTTGAAGCTACAATCCAAGCAATGAAAGCATCGAAAGAAACGGAGGAAACGTAAAAGAAAGCGTAACCTCCGTTTTTTGCGCCATGTTGCGGGTTGCGCGTTTTGGCAAGCAATTCGGGTGTGGCCACACTCCGAAATTTTTGCAGGGCGCAGGGCCCGCAAAAATGCTTGTTGGGGAGCTCCCCAAACCCGCTGTACTTCGGGACAAATTGTCCCAAAGTCCCGGTGCGCTGCACCGTAGTCTGCGGCCCGTCACTATCGTTCCTGGGCCTTATTTTCACGCTCGTCTGTTATGCCGAGCAGATGATCAATGTTCGCTTTTACCGCCACGGCCTCCCGCATTTGCCGCTGGGCTTCCCGGTATTCTGCATAAAGCTCTTTCTTTTGTCCCGCCAGCTCACGGCGGGATTTTTTTAGTATTTCAATCTTAGGGAGTTTTGCGCCGTTCAGTATGGTGTTCATAGTATCCTTTGCCGCCCGGTAAGTGGCAAGCTCCGCTTCGTGCTGGGCCAGATACTTTTTGCTGTACCGCGCAGCTTTGTATCCATCAAACACCGGGCGAGTCTTGGCATAGTCCACCGTGGCAGCCATCAGCTCCGAGGTTTTGGAAAGAGCCTCCTCCGTTGTGCGGAGCTCGTCAGACAGCTTGTGAAAGTGATCCACCGCAGCCTCGGTGCTGGCCGTCAGTGCCGCATAGTCTGTCAGATGATGCTCCTGCAAATACTGGAGCGCGGCGGCCATTTGTTTTAGGTTGTAGACCTTGGCCCATCGTTCATAGGCCGGGCCCTTGCCTTGGGCCATACGCTCTTGAATGTCGATGATGAGATTAACTCGCCGTGGCGGAACCGTGGGCTCCTCGGGCAGTTCGGGGAGTGGACGTTCCCCGGCAATTACCGCCTTGATGTCCTCCGGGTCAAATCCAACTCCAAGTGTAGAAGCCCGGAGCCGGGTCGGTTTTTCCTGCCCGGGTGCAAGGAATGAGATGACACCGCCCCGCCCATGTTTCACCGCAAAGCCGGACTCCTCCATGAGACGAAGAAAGTCGGCAAAGTCCGTGGGCTTTTTCTCCAAAGCGGCGAGAACAGCCAGCCGCACCCGCTGCTTGGCAGAGGGTGGCTTTTCTCCGATCCACTGTCCATAGTGGAGAAAACGACCCTTGCTGTGCTGGCACGGATTTTGGATAACAGACAATTCATGTTCGATGCACACGCGGTCAGAGAGCCGCCGCAGGGCAAAGGACGAACCAATGAAATTATGAAATTTCCGGGAGCGGTCAAAGGCCGTCGCATTGAAATAAATGTGATTGTGGATATGGGCCTTGTCGGTATGCGTACAGACGAAGAACTGATACTTTCCCTTTGTCCAGCGCATCGCCGTTTCATAGCCGATACGGTTTGCTTCTTCCGCCGTAACCTCCCCGGGCAGGAACGCCTGCCGGATCTGAAAGAACAGGGCCCCGCGAGACACGGCCCGGCCTGTCTCTGCAAGGCATTGACTTTTTACCAGAAGAAACTCGGCGGGAGCCGTGTTCGGATCGCAGAGATAGGAAGATACGGCTCCCAGCTTTTCCGGGTTCAGGCCATAGGTGAAACGATCCTCCATCGTTTGAATTGCACTTTTTCCCGCCGCTGTTTTATAAGGGCGGATGTAGGTGGTCACCGTAAAAATCCCTCCTTCCGGCAAACAGTATTTTTACTTTGGGACACTTTGTCCCGAAGTAGAAAAAGCCGGGGAGCGGTATCAACCACTCCCCGGATGGATCAGAGCTCTACCAGCGCGGAGAGCTGTTTCAAGAGATCAGACAGCGGCCCCCACAAAGCGGCATAGTCCCGCTGTAAGGCTGCGAGTTCTTCGGGATAAATTGCGCCGTAGGTGTTGGCCTGAATTGCCACTTGGTTCAGATTGTTGGAGCAGCGCCGCTGGAGCGAAACCAGCTCACGAACAGGCGAAAGGTCAACATGAAGCACATACCCACTCAGGGCCATTTTCCGCATATAGGCTCCCATATTACGGATGCCAGCCTCCGCCATACGTTCTTGAATCAGGGCCTGCTCCGCCTCCGACACCATCACATGAAGATGGATCGGACGGCGGCGCTTTTTTGTCATCGCTCCTCACGCTCCCGGCTGCGGCAGGCGCGGGGCGGCTCCTTTACCTTATCCAGCGGCTTTTCCTGTTCGTCTGCCGGAACAGGGTGCGGCAAATGAAATTCACGGTGCAGGCGCAGCACCTCCAGTACAGACAATTCCTGTTCACGTTTCTTTTCCATATACGCACCTCCTTATCTATCGCCACGGTCAGGCTGCCTCCGTTGGGGAGCCGGAGCCTCCGAGCCGCGATCTGCCTCCGCCAACTTTGCCGCATTTTTCATCTGCTCGGCAATCGGACGGGGCCTGTCGGGATTATCAGGCGCAGGACGCAGCTCATAGTCGGATGCCTGTTTTTCCGTTAGCGGGCGGGTATAGGTAAGATAGCCCCAAGTCAGGAACGAGCCATTTTCCACCGGGATGCGCTGATCGTAATTGAAGATTTCATCCGGCTTGTTATAAGGCGGCTTCGGGAATGTCCCGATGTCCACAGGCCGCTGGGTCGAATAATACTTGTAAAGACCGGGAGCCTCGGTCTGCCTGATCCCGACGTTATAAATACGCTGATAGTCCTGCACCCGGTCTGTGAAATCCTGTTCCATCGCGGTGCGGTCATTTCCATAGTGACCCCATTCATACTGCCGCTGGCCGTCCTTGTCATCATAGCAGGCCCATGTGACATAGCGGGATGGCGCGGTGTGATGTTCGCCCAATGCAAATCCTCGTCCATTTTCCAGCATGACCGCCTTCAAAATGGCGTAGCCTTGATTTTTGTCCATAGTACACCTCCCATCATCGAGACATTTCTTTGTTTTCTCTTTTCACAAACGGCTGGAGCTGATAGGGGCTTGTACCGTCCTCGGGCCGCAGAAAGTCTATCCGGGCCGCAGCACGGATGGCGTTCTGGTTAAGCTGCCGCTGCCATGCCCCTTGGCTGGGAGCCCACTTAAAGCCGTTGCTTTTCAGTTCCTGCCGCTGATTGGCATCGGGCTTTTCCTCAAAAATAAGCTGCAAACGATTTTCAGCCTCGTTGATCTTTGCCTCGCCTCCGGGGAATGTCCAGCCTGCAAACTCGGAGCGGCTGCTCAGTTCCTCAATGCGCTGGCGCACACGGCGGATGTTGGCGTTGTTGTTGGAAAGCAGATAGGCGGGGTATGGCTTGCTTTTGTCCAAGTGCCATGACTGCGCCATATCTGCTTTGAGCTTTTCGGCCTGCTCCGGCGTAAGCTCCGGGCAGCCGTCCAGCGTTTTGTGTTTCCGAAAATACGCATTGACCGCCTTCATGGTGGCCTGCAGGGACTCCAGCCCCTCCAGCTTTTTTGTCAGCTTTTCCACGGCCAGATCGTCATCCGCGCTGATCCCACCCATTCCAACAGAGCGGATTTTATCAAGCAGCTTTGAAATCTCCGCATACTCTCCATAGTTGCGATCCCGGGCGGCGTTCTGCTTGTGCTTTTTTGTCACAGGAAAGTTGCCGCCCCCGGAGATCAGAATAGAGGGCACCCGGGCATCAATCACATTGCGTTCATTCAGATTTTCAGCAAGTTTCCGGGCATAGCGATCCACCAGAGCGTCAATCTTATCGTGGTACATGGGATCGACACGGGCTTTCTGGCGTTCCGCCGCTGCATACGCTTCATCGACCATTGCCCGGTAGCCCGCCGTAGCGGAGCCCGGCTGATAGTCAGAAAAGCTGTTCATATCTTTTGCCCGCTTTGCGGCTTCTTCATTGATCGGATAATATTTCGGCATAGTACCTCCTTCCACAAAAGCCGGAACTTTGGGACAATTTGTCCCAAAGCTCCGGCAGCTAAAATGTTGACAGCATCTCACGGAAACAGGGGCGGACGTAGAAACATACGCCTCCCGCAGAAAAGGGCCTTAAAAAGCCTTGTCACAGGCGGGTTTGGGGTGTCCTAATTGTCAACACATCAGCCCCGCTTTTTTCGCATATATTCCCGCTGCTGTCTGCGGTGTGCCACCTTTGCACAGGACGCCGAACAATAGGTTTGCCGTCCATCAGGAGCCACGGCTCTGCCACATACCGGGCAAGCCTTGAAATCCGGCCTTGGCCCATCTGTCAGCAACGCAGCCTCCAGCGCCGGATCAAGGGGCAGAACAGCCTCGCGGAAGTAGCGGCAATAAGCCCCCGTCCAGCATTTCCCAAACATATAGCACTCGCAATCCAGCGGCAGGCAGCCGCAGTCCCGGTCATAGTTGGCACACCATTTTGACACCAGCCTGCGGATTGCCGCTTTTTCTGTCCGGGTCAGTTCTCGGCCCACAGCATCACCTCCCGTTGCCCGGTGGTTTGAGCTGCTCCCGGTAGCAGAACACGCAGCCGATCCCGCGCCAGTAAGGGCAGCCTTCACAACGGGAGCCCTTCGGCGGCAGGCTGGGCGGCACACCCTTAAAGTAGCTTTTTTCTTTCATAAATCCCTCATAGGGGTTGTTGGTAAATCTCATTCATTATCCTCGCTTTCGGTATCGTCCTCGTCCCGAGGCGGCCCATCGTCCTCGGGATCGTCATAATCAGCCAGTTCCTCACTGTAATCCTCTTCGGGTACAGCAGCTTTTTCATGCTTCGGGCGGTAGATTTTGAAGTACCAGCCTGCACCGCCGCCCAGAACAGCCACTGCCAAGATCAGCAGAAGCGTCCCGGTATTACTTTTCTGCTGGGGCTCGGGTTCCGGCTCCTCCGCAGGTTCCGTCACCGGAGCGGGTTCGGGAGCTGTGCCAGCACACTCGGTCATGTTGACCGCGCAGACCTCGCAATCCGTATGGATGGCTCCGGGCGCACATTTTTCTGTGCAGGAGCAGGCCGGAAGTTCTCCGCCAGCGGCCTCCAGTGCAGCCAGCAGATCGGCTTCATCCACCATGTTCAAAAAGTAGGTGTGATACTGTTCGCCGTCCTCGTCCACAGGCTTGTCATAGTCAATGACAATGTAAAAGGTGTTGCCGCCGCTGGTTTCCACCGTGATGAACTGTTTGTTGGTTGCGGCATCGTAGAGCAGATCGCGGGTCACAAGGTTTCCATCCTCCGAAAAGCCCTCGCCCGGGGTAATGGTAGGCGCTGGCTCCGGGGCCGGAGTTTCTTCCACAACAGGCGGTTCCTCATTCCCGCCGTCCGAATAGGCATAGGCCGGGATTGCAAAGCCGCATAAAAGAACGGCGGAGCAAAGCCCCGCCGCCAACATACGAAAGTGTTTCATATTCAGTTTTCCTCCTTTTCTTCTTCGGACTTCGGGACACTTTGTCCCAAAGTACCTCCGTCCTTCAGCTTTTCAAACAGCAGCGGGAGCTCCGTAAGGGAAATGCTCATACCGCGCACAATGTCCACGATCTCGCTGTTTTCCGCCTCCAGCTTTTTCTGCTCCAGCTCCTTGAGCCGGGCCTGCTGTTCACTGATTTTGGCCTTGACCTTATCAATCTCGGCCTGAATTTTCATGCTTTTGGTAGTTGCCATTTCAAAACCTCCTGTCACGGTAAACGCCCATAGGCGTAAAAATGAGATTGCCAGTAGCTTGTATTCAAATTTGCGTAGCCGATGGGATCTCCGCAATGCAGCATTTTTCCATCACCGACATAAATCCCGCAATGGCTCACGCCCGGCGTGTCATAGGTGCCTTTGAAGAACACCAGATCACCGGGTTTGGGAGAGCTGGTCGGCGTACAGATGTTATAGAGCCCCTGGGCTCCCAGCCTGCCCACATTCCAGCCGGAGTGATTGATAACCCACGAAACGTACCCCGAGCAATCAAAGGAAGTGGCGGGAGAACTGCCGCCCCACACATAGGGATATCCGATGTATTTCTGCGCTTCGGCAAGCATCGCGGCAAAGGTTTCATCGTCCAGATATTCTCCGGGCACTTCGTAATCACCGGGTTTCCCGGTAATGTACTTGTTCACATAAGGAGAATCCGGGAACAGATCAGGGCGGTTCCCCAGCGTTGCCATATAGATGGCATATCGGGAAAGCTGATCCTCGCCCATAACGTACACAGGTACATGGGACAAATCAAAGTTTTCCAGCGTGACCGTACAGATGTAATAATCGTAAGGCACCTGATAGGTGTCCGTATGGGAGTTGCCGTCCTCGTCCGTCCATGTGTCGGTTTCTGTGCGATACCGGGTTTCCACCACCACATCCTCCGTGAGAATGTACTGGCGGTCAAAGAGCATTTGCAGCGTTCCCTGTACCTCGCCTATTGTCCATTGTCCCTCATGGAGCGCACACAAAAGAGAAAGCAGCACATAGGGATCATGTTCGATTTCGTCCAGATCGAAGTGGTATTCGTCATAGTCGTGGGTGCTTTCATAGGTGTCCAGATAATGCTGTAAATCATCTTCCAGCGCACAATAGGCGGCTTCGGCGGCCAGCATATCACGATCCTCGCAAGGATAGGTGCTGGCTCCTAATGCACCGGCCCCGGCGTTCCCCAGCATAAGCATGGTAGAGGAACAGGACTGCATAGCAAACAGGAGTAACACACAGAGCACCGCAATCACGGCACCTGCGGGATGACTTTTGACAAATTCCACTGCCCGGGCAGTCAGGCGTTCTGTGGCTGTGGCAGTTTTCCCAGCCGCAGCCGCGCTCTGCTTTGCAGCCTCCTTTGCCTGCTTGCGGTATTGCCTGCGGAGCCGTTGCTTCTGCCAGTAGCGGGTAAGGGTATTTTTCGTCAGCTCCGGGTGCTCCTGTGCGGCGGTGTGAAAATTGTAGTCCGCTGTGTACTTGGTATAGCGGGCCTCGGCCTTGCGTACCACTTTTGCCGGATGTTCCCGGACTTTACGGCGCACAAAGCGAGAGCCATGCCGTAGCGCGGTTTCTCCCACAAGCTCAGAACGGTGTGCGCCTTCCGTGCCGACATTTTCCTGTTCCACTTCAAAAATCTTGCCATGCACGAAGCTGTGAACGGAACCGCTGGCAACACGGCCTATGCGTTTTACCGGGCCGGGCTTTTTCGGCGGCTTTTGCTTTGCCAGCTTCTCCCGGGCCTGTTCCAGTTTTTCGCCTTGGGACTCCATGTGGAGCTTTGCCGCCGCAGCCTGTTCCTGCTGGCTCTTTTTGCGGAACTTGGACTTCGGGACACTTTGTCCCGAAGTGTCGGAAGCCTCCGGCCCGGGCTGTTCCCCGTCAGGGGCGTGGGCGGTCTGCGACCAAGCCTCCTCCTTGGTTTTATTCGTTTTTCGTTTCATTCTTCATATCCTCCGGGCGGGTAGTCAGCAGGTCATAGATTTCTCCGCGAGGGAACCGATCCACAAACGGAATGGTTACATTTCCATAGAACAACAGCCCCTCGCCGGAATTGCTGTGTGTGATATAGGAAAGCTGATGCTCGGAAATACCGAGCTGTTTTGCCAGAATGGTACGGTCACTCTGCGCCTGCGAAAGCAGAATCATAAAATCCGTGTTGTCCAGAATGTTCTCGATTTCCCGGCTGGCCAAAAGGTCTTTGACGTTCTGCGTCAAAGCAGACGGCACACATCCTTTTTTACGCAGCATTTTCCAGACTGCCACAAAGTAGCTGGCTGTCAGCGGATCGCGGAGCAGGATATGAAACTCGTCAAAGTAGCACCAAGTCGCCGCACCCTCGTGGAAGTTCTGATCCACCGCCTGCGAAACAAACTCATTTGTGATGTGCATTGCAATCTTTCTAAGGTTTTCGCCCATGTTTTTCAGAACGATGCACACCACGCGGCTGTCCGTCTTGACGTTGGTAGGATGGTTAAAGAGATTGAGGGAGCCTGTGCAATAAAGCTCTAAGGCAGTTGCCACGCGCCGGGCCTCGGGCTCCGGCTGGCGTAAGAGCTCTTCGTACAAATCCTGTAACAGCGGTGTTTTTGCAGTTTCCAGTCCGAGCGCCTGTTCCCGGTACACCAAACGCACACAGCGGTCAATGACCGTCTTTTCAATGGGCTGCAAGCCTTCCTTGCCGCCGACCACCAGCTCGCATAGGGACAAAAGAAAATCCGCCTTCATGGAAAGCGGGCTTTCTCCGGCGGCCATATTGAGCTCCACATCCATCGGATTGAGGTGGTGCGGGCTGTCCGGGGCAATCTCGATCACCTGGCCGCCCAGCCTTCGCACCAGCGGAGCGTATTCGCCCATCGGGTCAACCACGATGATCCGATCCTGCGGGATGGTGAGAAACACATTCAAGAGCTCGCGCTTTGCGGCAAAGCTCTTGCCGGAGCCCGTAGAGCCCAAATACATCCCGTTTGCCGATTTCAGCTTTTTGCGGTCAGCCATGATGACATTGTGAGAAAGTGCGTTCATGCCATAGTAGAGGGCCTGCCCAGCCATGCGGAGCTCCCTTGTCATAAAAGGAATAAAGATGGCTGTGGAGCTGGTGGTCATACCGCGCTGGATTTCTACCTCGTTGTAACCAAGGGCCAACGAGGAAACAAAGCCCTGTTCCTGTTGCCAGTCCAGACGGCGCAGAGCGCAGTTGTATTTCTGCGCGATACCGCCCACGGTAAACACATCGTTTTCCAGCCGCTGGCGGTTAGGAGCAAGGTTTACCACCGTAAAGGTCAGCAGAAACATTCGCTCATTGCGGGATTGCAAATCAGCCAGAAGCTCCGCTGCGTCCTTGCTGAATGTAATCAGGTCAGGGGGAAGAATATCCGGGTCATAGCCGGAGCGCACAGCCTTTCTCTGTTCCTCCACTTTCATTTTTCCGATGTCCGAGATTTTCCCCTTGATGGTCTTAATTGCCTTGAGCTGATCCACGGTCTGAATGTGCATGGTCACGGTCATTTCCGCATCCAGCTCCAAGATTTCTGCCAACAACTTATCCGAAAGCTCCGATGCCATAATCTGTAAGTAGGACACCGCGCCCCAATACTGGCCGATGCGGAATGTGCGGGACTGGCGGAAGTCGAGACTGTCCGGGGCAATAAAGTCTTTTGTGCCGAGCCCGGTCTGCGGGATGTCTTTCCACGAAAAGCGGAACGCCTCACGGCTCCCCGGGTGCATCTGGCTATGAAGCAGCGCAAGGCGGGCCCGTCCGTCCATCGGCTCCGAGGGAACGCCCAGTCGCTTAAAGTTTCCCATGACATCGGCCTCCACACGCTCCAGACGGGGCCGTGCCTCCGCAATCCCCTCGGCGGGTATGCCAAAGGTGATATATTTTGAACGTTCAATGCCGTTATTGCTTTTGGCAATCTGATTTTTCAGCATCCCGGTAAACTCATCCCGGACGCTGTTATAGTTGTCATCCGCTTTCGGGATATTGACTTGATAGCGGCTGCGGGAATGGGAACGACGGTTGATAAAGGAAAGCTGGAACGGCAGCGAACTGTCAAAGTAGTTGAGAAATGAACTCCATCCGCTGAATATGGCAGTCTGATCCTCGGTGGATGCCACGGAGTAATTGATGTCCTCATATTCCACGGTTTTTGTATAAAGCCCGCCCGGGAGCTTGCACACACCGTCCGGGTGCATGGACAGATACGGGATCGTCTGCTGGGCAGACAGGGCCGCCCGGCCTTTACCCTTGGCGGCTCCGTTTTTCTTCTTTGTGTTTTTCAATCACATCCTCCTTTCCAGCGCCCGGCCCGGCAAAGGGCGCATAAATGTTTTCGGTTCGGTAGGCCCTGATCCCCGGCCTTAGAAACTTGGCCCGGATGATGTTCCGCACAACCTTTTCAAAGGGCAAGCCGTCCTTTTCATACATCGCCAGCAGGAACGCTGGGAGCATAATTCCCAGCATGAGAAACATCGCCCCGGTATTGCCGAGGGTGCCACGGGTCAGCAGATAGGCCGGAATCCCCACTGCGCCCGCGCTGCCGAAGCAGACAAGCTGGCGTTTGGTGAGGTTGAAAGCCATCTTTGTTTTGATTTTGGATAAATCGTTTGGTACGTTTACATAGGGCATAGATCACACTCCTTTCTGTACTTCGGGACAATGTGTCCCAAAGTCCGGGATGGTTGGTGTTACTTCATTTCCCCATACAGCCCAGCCGGGCGGGGTCTGCCTGGCAAAGAGCTCCACGCGGGGCAGATCGCCCATCAGGGAAATGATTTTGGCGCGGGCCTCGTCTGGCTTTTTGCTATGGGCTTCAATCGGGGAAATGATGAATTGATGAATGTTGGCAGCCTGCCGCTTTGGATGTCCCTTGGTTGCCAGCAGGCAGATTTCTGCATTGCCCCTTGTCCAGAAGCCAAGGCCGTAAAACCAGCTATCCGCCTTCTTGTTCTTTTTCAGCCAGACGAAAGCAACGCTTTTGTAGGTGAAGCCCCAAGCCTCGATCAGCCGGAGCGCCTCCGGGAGCTGCGGGAAAGTAGCCCATAAAAAGAGTGCGCTGTCCGGGGCTGCAAGATCAGCCACAGGCAACGCACATAAATCCTCAATGCTCATAGTGGGATAATGATTTTCCGCCGCGCCCTGTACTTTCTTAGCCGAGTAGCGCCAAGGGGGATCGGCGTAAATGATAGAATACTGCTGGATAATTACACTCCTTTCTCGCCAGAGCTTTTTACTGCCTGCGCCACACGGATGCGCTCACTGGCGGCGGCATAAAAGGCCGGGGCCGTTTCAAAGCATACAAAGCGGCGTTCTGTGTTGATAGCTGCAATCGCGGTTGTGCCGGAGCCCGCGCAAATGTCCGCGACCAGTTCGCCGGGGCGGGTGTAGGTGCGGATCAGATACTCGCAGAGCTCCACGGGCTTCTGCGTGGGGTGGATGCCGCCGGACACTGTAGGCACAAAAAGCACATTTCCGGGATAGCGGCGGCCATCGTTGGACTCCGATCCCTGCCGTTCAAATTTCCCATAGTTGGAGCTTGTACCGCTTCGGGAATGAACGCGGGCATAAGGCTTGCCATAAGTAAACTGCGGATTGTAGACCGGGGACTTCTGGTAAAACACCAAGATATTCTCGGACTTTTTCAGTGGAGCCCGATTTGCATTGAGAAAGCCTGTTCCGCGCTCCTTGTACCAAATCCACTCATAGCGGAGCATGGCGAGGTTGGATGCGCCCAGCACCTTGTCAAAGGGGCACTGTGCGAAAAACAGCACTGCGCCATTCGGCTTGACTGCCCATTTCACCGCCTCCCACAGCTCCGGGAGCGGCAGGGGCACATCCCAATAATTCCGGGTTGTGCCGTAGGGCGGATCAGTCAGCAGCATATCCACGCTATGTTTTGGCAAAGAACGCAAGCCCTCGATGCCGTCCATGAGAAACAAGCCCTCCTTCGGGACACGTTGTCCCAAAGTGCGGCTATCGGTCATTGCGGGCCTCCTTTGCTTTGGCAGGTGCAGGCCGGGCGGCATTTTCTTTTCCAGCTTGTTTCGCGGCCTCGGCCATCTGCTCCTTGATCGGGGCAGGCCGTACCGCCTGGGCCCGTGCAACAAGCTGTTCCACCGCCGCATGATACGCCTCCACACCAGCCGCATTGATCCGTTCCTGTGTGGCTCGGTCAGGAATCCGAACCGTAGCCCGGTATCCCGTCCGGCTGGCAGGATCAGGTTTAGAGGGAGCGCCGAGGAAAATCCCGTTTTTTCCGTCCACAACCTTAAAATCGTCGATGACCACACCGCCAAAATTGACGCTGGCGAAGCCGATCAGTTTTCCCTGCGGCTCAATCGGGCGGACAGATACCGTGATCGGAACAACCGCCTCCTGCAAGACAGCATCTGTCCGCATTTTTACTGCCTCATCAATGCTAACGCCCTTGACTTCTGCAAGCTCCGCGATGGGAGCATCAAACAGCCAGCGCCGTTCCTCCGCAGCAATCTGCTCCGGGGTCAGCAATACATCGTCTTTCTTACTCAGATAAAATTCCTCCTTTCCGCTTGCCGGAGCAGGCTGGGCGGGGTCGTCCATCAGCTCTTTTCTTTGCAGGACGGCCTCTGTTTCCGCCATAAAGCGGTAAGCGTCTGCCTCAGTAAACTCCTCCGGCGTTTTTCCGTTCCATAAGCGCGTT
Organism: Clostridiaceae bacterium; assembly: GCA_902362725.1. Taxonomy (GTDB): domain Bacteria; phylum Bacillota; class Clostridia; order Lachnospirales; family Lachnospiraceae; genus Laedolimicola; species Laedolimicola ammoniilytica. The sequence goes on from CABIXM010000029.1 coordinate 28,860, forward strand.
CCGTCTGCCCCGTATCTTCTCGGCATAAACACCACCTCCTGTTAATGAGCGCCAAAGATACGCTGGGCAATGCTCCCGGTCTTAAAGAGCATGAAGCAAAGCAGAACCGTGTAGCCCACAGTTCCCCAAATCGCCCCAATGGGATCGCCGCCTGTTGCGATGCCTTGAATGAGCACTGCGTAAATTGCAACACATACAAGAATCAGCAGCCCTTGAAAGCCCACGGCAAACAGGGACTTGATGTAGTTTTGCCCGGTGCTGCCAAGCTCCCGGTTGGAAAGCGTAGCAACGGGGATGGGGGCCAGACTGGTCAGCAGATAGATTTCCAGCATCCTGCCATACACCAAAACGAAAATGATAATCCCCATCGCCTTCATCGTAAATCCAATGAGCGCAGACTGCAGCCAAAGCCCCAAAAGCGGCCCCAAGTCCATCGCCTCCAGCGAGGTTTCCAGTTCGGCAAGCATATCCGCCGAAACATCGGTGGAGCCTTGAATGAGCCCGCCTGCCTGCGCGATAACGCTCTGCGACACATCGAACACAGCCATGACGATATTGAATGTATTTGACAGGATTAAGATTGCACAGGCTGTTTTGAACATCCATTTATAGAGGTTCGCAACGTCAACCTCGTGCATATTGTTCTTTTCCAAAAGCATCTGTATGAGCTCATAAGTGGCAACAAAGGTCAGCACCATTCCGGCAATCGGCAGGATCACCGTTTCGGAAAGCTGTCGGATCAGGGAGAAAACCCCGGCGTGCCACGCCGCCGGGGTAGTCCCTACCTGTGCCGCAATCTCTCCGACTTGGGTATTGACAGTATCAAAAAGACCTTCGAGGTTCCCCATGATCCCGCCAATCAGAAGCTCTTTGAGCCAGTTTGTGAGCCAGTCGGTGAGAAAATCCATAAGCGTCTACCTTAAAACAGGCCAGACAGCAGAGGGATCAGTGTGGTGCCAATGACGATGATGCCGCCGCCCGCCATGAGCTGTTTTATCCCCAATTAGGTGTAAAACTCTGCTCGATGGCGGGCGGCGGCGTACAAAAAATCTATATGGTGTTTTTAAGAGAACCGTCCCGGCGGGACAGGTCAGGCAGTGACCTGTTCCACCTCCGGGATGGGTTTGAGATTAAAATGAATTTCGATAGAAATGTGTCTTGTTTTATCTTCGTCAATGCGCTCATGCACGACGATTTCTTTGATTAAGCGGTTAAGGGTGGCTGCGTCCAGCTCTGTGATATTGGCGTATTCCTGAATGGCTTCCACCCATTGTTTTGCGTCATTGGCAAGCTGGACTTCATCGGACAGCCGCTTCCTGCCCTCGGACACTTTTGTTTTAAGCTCCGTCTGCTCAGTCTGTGTCTTTTCCAGCATGGTGTTGAAATTCTGCTCACTGATACGCCCTGCAATCATATCCTCATAAAGCCGCATTACCATTTTGTCCAGAACCTCAATCCGTTCCTCGTCCCTTGTAAGGGAACGTTCCATTGCTTCCCGTTGTTCCCGCTGCTCGGCTTCACAGGTATTGGTCAGGCGGTCGGCAACCGCTTCCCCGTCCATCAGGGCAGCTCTGGCACATTCCCGGATTTTCCGCAGCACATGGCTGTAAAGGGTGTCATAGTCAATCCGGTGCTGGGTGCAGTGGTTCTTTCCAAAGGCATTGTAGGTCTTGCAGGAGTAAATCTGCTGGGGATATTTTGCGTTTGTGTAGCGTATCGTCAGAGACTTCCCACACTCGCCGCATTTTATCAGTCCGGCAAACAGGCTGATTTCATTGGTCTGCCCCGGGCGCTGGCGGGATTTCAGCTTGTTCTGCACAATATCAAAGCTCATGCGGTCAATCAGCGGTTCATGCTGTCCCTCCACCACAATCCAGTCCTCCGGCTTCTTTTCCCCAATTGTGCCGATTTTGAAACGGTAGTCTTTTTTCTGGGAAGCAATCGCCCCGGTGTAGACGGGATTCATCAAAAGGTCTTTGATAACGGAGAAGTCCCACATATACCGCCCATTTTCCGGGTCTTTCTTTTCCCATTTGGTACGGGTATTGCGAAGCCCCCGTTCCCGGTTCCACCATGTGGGGCAGGGGATTTTTTCTTCCTCCAGCCGTCTGCGGATATAGTTCGGACCATGACCGTTTAGGGCATATCCGAAAATCAGCCGCACAATCGGGGCGGTTTCCTCGTCAATGAGCAGATGGTTTTTGTCCTCCGGGTCTTTCCGATACCCAAACGGGGCAAGACACCCGGTAAACTGTCCTTTCTGCGCTTTCAGAAGATAAGAGGAATGGACTTTCTTAGAAATGTCCTTGCTGTACATCTCGTTCAGGATATTTTTGAACGGGGCGATGTCGTTGTTATCCCGCAGGGTGTCGATACCATCATTCATGGCGATATAGCGGACACCGTTTCTTGGGAAAAAGTCCTCAATCAAATGCCCGGTTTGCAGATAGTTCCGCCCCAGTCGGCTGAGGTCTTTCGTGATGACAAGGTTGATTTGCCTGCGCTCAATGGCTCTCAACATTCTCTGTAAATCAGGACGCTCCATATTAAGACCTGTGAAGCCATCGTCCTGATAGACTGCCACAACCTCCCATCCCTGCTTTTCGCAGTATTTTTCCAGCATATCACGCTGGTTTGCGATACTGGCACTTTCGCCTTGCAGGTCATCGTCCTTTGACAGTCTGCAATAGACCGCTGCACGATAGCCCCCGGCAAGTGCCGAACCGATTGTTCTGTATTCCATTTCGTTCATCATAGCCATTTACCCACACAATCCAGACGGTATCTGGCTCTTTTGAACCTCATCTTCATTATACTTCAAATCTTTCTTTTTAGCAAGATATTCTCTCGTATTTGTCTTTCCGTATTTCTGGGAAATCAGGCTGACGAACACATCGGTTGCATCCAGCTCCCCGTCAAATACAGTGGTCACATGAATCTCTGTTTTGTTTTTTGCCATAGGCAGTTATCCTCCATACATGAAAATAGCCAGACAGAGGGTGTCGGCAACGAAGTCCGGCAACGGGCTTCAAAAGACCTTGCAAACAATCTCAATCTGGCGGTGGTTACTATTTATACTTTTCTTTTATTTTTCTGTTGTTTTGGTTGTTATAAGGGAGAAAAGCCCGGAAATAAGGGGTTTTCCCCGGCAACCGGCTCGGCAACGGGATAGCAACAGGGGGTGCAACGGGTGGTCATTTTCAGAATGGAAGCTCCATCTGTTCTGTGACCTCCACAAAACCGTCCATCGTTTTTTCAGACGGGTTGCCGGAGTCCGTTGCCGGGTTTTCACGCTCCCAGCCCTTTTGTCTGCCATATTCTGAAAACATTCTTGGGTTCGGGAAGTACCTCCAGCCGGAAATGCACTGGTTCATAATCTCGTTGATTTCCCGGATTTCCCATTGCTTCGGCTCGTCAAAAGCATGGTTCAAGGCTTCCTTGTAGATCTGCTTGGAGCAGACCATGCTCCCGGTGTACTTATCAAGATACGCCTGTATCATCCCTGCTTTGGTGTCCTCCGGCATAAAATCCCGCTGGTGTTCTTTGAGATAGCGCTGCATGGCGGGGCTGAAAGCCAGCTTGAACCTGCCGCTTCGGTAAATCTCCATCGCTTCCGCCCACATCTGCTCGATATAGGCTCTGGAAGCAGCTTCGTCCTCCAAAATGTGAACCTCGGCTTGCTCCGGGTACACCATGACGGGGATAAAGCGGCGGTTGCCGGAACGGTCAAGGGGCAGGAAGTCCAGGGCATTGGAAGTGCCGCCAAACACGCACTGACGGGGGCGGTCTGCCGGGTGGGTTTCATAAGGTATCTTGTAAACCTCTTTCTGCCGGCTTAAAAATGACTTGATTTCCTCAATGCTCTTGGCGTTGGCGGTTGCCATCATTTCCGACATTTCGATAATCCAGTGACCTTGCAGCTTGCGGTACACATTGTCATCATCCAGCTTCCGCAAATCATCGGAGAACCACTCGTCCCGGACTGCCAGCAGACGGAAGAAAGTGGACTTGCCAGCCCCCTGACCGCCGACCAGACAGAGCATGATTTCAAACTTGCACCCCGGCTGAAAGGCTCGTGAGATTGCACCCAGCAGGAACAGCTTCAATGCTTCATAGGTGTAATCGTCTGCGTCAGCCCCCAGAAAGTGCCGCAGGCAGAAGCGGATTCGCTCTGTCCCGTCCCACACAAGGGAACTTAAATAATCCCGGATGGGATGGTACTTGTTTTCATTCGCCACAATCCCGATGGCATTATCAATCTTTTTCTCATTGGTAAGCCCATAGGTTTCTTCCAGATAAAGAAGCAGATACTTCATGTCCGTATCGTTCAGGGCGGTGATTTCCCTGTGAAAACCGATGGGCTTTATGATGTCCTTGCGGTCGGTCAGAATGTTGTATGCGATAGCCCCGGAAAGCAGCGGGTCACGCTGGAATACGGTCAGGCAGTTCCGTATGCTCTGACGGACACCGCCTTTCTCGGTAGTTTCCAGCCCCGCCTTGATTTCCTCAATGCTCTGGGGCGGCTGCATGGCGTTCATGGTGTTTTTTAGTTCTTGCTGCGTCTGCGGCTGCAAGCTCTGCCATTCGCTGTTCAAGCTGTATCACATCCTTTCCGTAGTCCGTAATCAAAGCTGCTTTTTCCTCCGTTTCCCCGAACAGCAGCACATCCAGCAGATATTCCACTTGGTCTTGCTTCTGTAAGGCTTCCACAAACCGGGGATGAAAGGCTTCCTCCGGGGAGTGCGGGACATAATCCTTTCTCCATGTCCTAAGCAGGTGGAGATAATCGGCAAGGATACGGGAGCAGCGGTTCTTTGCTTCCTGAAACTGTTCCTCCGGGGATTTCTGCCGGGGCTTGGGCTTTTTTACCTTTCCCGGCGGTTTCCAGTCCTCATAGGAAAGCCCGAAGTCCTGTGCCAGTTGTACGGCGGCTTCTTTCTTTCCCAGCCCATACAGGGCGGCGGCAAAATCAATCACATCCCCATCCACACCGCAGCCGAAGCAGTGGTAACGCCGATCCAGCTTCATGCTTGGGGTCTTATCGTGATGGAACGGACAGCAAACCATTCCGTTCCGACCTACATGGATTCCATAATGCTCCGCAGCCTGTCTTGTTGTGACGGACTGCTTCACAGCTTCAAATACATTCAAATCTATCCCTCCTTGAAAATAAGAAAAGCACCTGACATTCTCTGATTGAAAATGGCAAGTGCCTGTTAAAGTTCCATATCCCGTTGTCTGTGTTTCGCCTGTGCCGGGGCGGTTCTTTGTGCTTTTTTCTCGTCTGCCTTATCCTGCAAGACTTCCTTGATGGGCTGCTTCTTGGGCGGCTCTTTGCTTTCCTCTGTGCCGGGTGTGGCTTTCCGTACCCAGTAGCGGATGTCCCGCAGCTTCTTCAAATCCTCCTGTACCTCGGTCAGCGGTACTTTCAGTTCTGCGATTTCGCTGAGAAGCGTTTCCTGCTCCTCTTGCAGCTCCTTTTGGGTACTGTCCTTATCGTCCGGGTGCTTGGCAAGGTAGTCAGCGGCTTTCTCATACCGGGCAACCTCCGGGTGTTCCTGTTTGAATTTCTCCTTTGTTTTCTTAAAAAAAATCTTCTGGTACTTCTCATAGACAGGCTTAGATTCCTTGCAGGCTGTCCGGCTGGCAAGAATCCCGTCAATCACTTTGCTGCGTGCTTCCTTTGGCTTCATCTGATTGCGGTAATCGGCGGCTGATTTCCCGGAAGATTCCAGAAACGCTTCTAAGTCCTCCACAGTGGAAAGCCCCTTTTGCCGGAGATAGGACAGGGCTTCGCTGACTGCCTTTAAGTCCTGTGAAGTCCCCCGGTTCTGTCCAGCCCTCGTCCAGTCCTTCCGTTCTTCCTTTCGTATCTCCATGTACTTCATCAGCAGATTGGGAAGAATTGTCGCTTCCTCCGCCGCTTTTTGTGCAAGCAGCTCTTTCCGTTTTTCTCCCAGCTCGGTAATCCAGCCTTTGAGGTTTTGGATAAGCTGCCGGATGGACTTCATCAGCAGATTGGGAAGAAGTGTCGCTTCCTCCGCCGCTTTTTGTGCAAGCAGCTCTTTCCGTTTTTCTCCCAGCTCGGTAATCCAGCCTTTGAGGTTTTGNTTTCCTCTGTGCCGGGGCGGTTCTTTGTGCTTTTTTCTCGTCTGCCTTATCCTGCAAGACTTCCTTGATGGGCTGCTTCTTGGGCGGCTCTTTGCTTTCCTCTGTGCCGGGTGTGGCTTTCCGTACCCAGTAGCGGATGTCCCGCAGCTTCTTCAAATCCTCCTGTACCTCGGTCAGCGGTACTTTCAGTTCTGCGATTTCGCTGAGAAGCGTTTCCTGCTCCTCTTGCAGCTCCTTTTGGGTACTGTCCTTATCGTCCGGGTGCTTGGCAAGGTAGTCAGCGGCTTTCTCATACCGGGCAACCTCCGGGTGTTCCTGTTTGAATTTCTCCTTTGTTTTCTTAAAAAAAATCTTCTGGTACTTCTCATAGACAGGCTTAGATTCCTTGCAGGCTGTCCGGCTGGCAAGAATCCCGTCAATCACTTTGCTGCGTGCTTCCTTTGGCTTCATCTGATTGCGGTAATCGGCGGCTGATTTCCCGGAAGATTCCAGAAACGCTTCTAAGTCCTCCACAGTGGAAAGCCCCTTTTGCCGGAGATAGGACAGGGCTTCGCTGACTGCCTTTAAGTCCTGTGAAGTTCCCCGGTTCTGTCCAGCCCTCGTCCAGTCCTTCCGTTCTTCCTTTCGTATCTCCATGTACTTCATCAGCAGATTGGGAAGAATTGTCGCTTCCTCCGCCGCTTTTTGTGCAAGCAGCTCTTTCCGTTTTTCTCCCAGCTCGGTAATCCAGCCTTTGAGGTTTTGGATAAGCTGCCGGATGGACTTCATCAGGCGGTTGGCGGCTCTGATTTCCCGGTTCAGGTTGCCGATGTTCGTCTGGATACCCCGCTTTTCCATCTGCCGGACAGCAGCTCCCTCATGGACAGTAGGGATAATATCAAGCCCCTGTCTGGCATAAGAACGCAAGTCCACACGCTCTGGGCGGTCATTGGCTTCCAGATAGCGGTTCTGGATGACCTCCCATTCATGCCGCCAGATTTCGCAATACTTCTGGTCGTTCCAATCCACCGTATCCTCCTTGTGGCTTTTCCATCTGCCGGACGGAAGTTTTATCCGTTCCCCGTTTTCGTCAAGGTCATAAACCTTGCGGCTCTTGGGAAGCCATTTTCCATGTTCGTCCATTGCCCTCATAGTGAGCATGACATGGGCGTGGGGATTGTGTCCCGGCGGATGGGGGTCATGGATTGCAAAATCAGCAATCATGCCTTTGGAAACAAACTGCTGCTCACAAAATTCCCGGACAAGGACAGCATACTGGTCGGGTGGTATCTCTCTTGGGATGGTAAGCACCCACCGCCTTGCAAGCTGGGAGTTCCATTGCTTNGCGGCTGATTTCCCGGAAGATTCCAGAAACGCTTCTAAGTCCTCCACAGTGGAAAGCCCCTTTTGCCGGAGATAGGACAGGGCTTCGCTGACTGCCTTTAAGTCCTGTGAAGTCCCCCGGTTCTGTCCAGCCCTCGTCCAGTCCTTCCGTTCTTCCTTTCGTATCTCCATGTACTTCATCAGCAGATTGGGAAGAAGTGTCGCTTCCTCCGCCGCTTTTTGTGCAAGCAGCTCTTTCCGTTTTTCTCCCAGCTCGGTAATCCAGCCTTTGAGGTTTTGGATAAGCTGCCGGATGGACTTCATCAGACTGTTGGCGGCTCTGATTTCCCGGTTCAGATTTCCGATATTCGTCTGGATACCACGCTTTTCCATCTGCCGGACAGCAGCCCCCTCATGGACAGTGGGGACTATATCAAGCCCCTGTCTGGCATAGGAACGCAAGTCCACACGCTCCGGGCGGTCATTGGCTTCCAGATAGCGGTTCTGGATGACCTCCCATTCATGCCGCCAGATTTCACAATACTTCTGGTCGTTCCAGTCAACCGTATCCTCCTTGTGGCTTTTCCACCTGCCGGACGGAAGTTTTATCCGTTCTCCGTTTTCATCAAGGTCATAAACCTTGCGGCTCTTGGGAAGCCATTTTCCATGTTCGTCCATTGCTCTCATAGTGAGCAGGACATGGGCGTGGGGGTTGTGTCCCGGTGGATGGGGGTCATGGATGGCAAAGTCAGCAATCATGCCTTTGGAAACAAACTGCTGTTCACAAAACTCCCTGACAAGGACAGCGTACTGGTCGGGTGGTATCTCTCTTGGGATGGTAAGCACCCACCGCCTTGCAAGCTGGGAGTTCCATTGCTTCTCCACCGCTTCGGCGGCATTCCATAAGGTATTGCGGTCTGCATACTCCGGCGGGGCATTTGCCGGGAGCAGGATTTCATTGTGGACGATGCCACGCTTTTCCGGGTAGTGCTTCACTTGCTGGTCGTATTCACAGAACAGCTTTTCGCCGCTTTGGTAAGCAGCGGCGGCAACCGCAGACTGCCGCTGGCTGCGCTGAACAATCGTGATTTCGTTGTGTGGACAGGGCATTTCGTGTCCCTCCTTTCGGTAGTTGGTGGATGGGGTGGCGTTTTACCACCTCATTTTGGGCAGAAAAAAAGCAGGAGACCTTTTTTCAGATTTCCTGCTCGGTGTGCCGCTGTGAGGGCGGCGGATATTTAGTTGTAAAAGTTCGGGACAAGTTGACCCGATG
>CABIXM010000030.1 GCA_902362725.1 Clostridiaceae bacterium
CTACTTCTTATATGCTTGTAAGTACATAATTTTTGCAGTCATGACACAAGAAAAGCTCCCTCACAGGAAGGAGCTTTGTCTACAGTCTGAATCCCTCTGTTTTCCAACAGAGGGATTTTTCTTTTCATAAACTCCTAATAAAATCTGCCAAGCGCAAACGGCGTCGGATCAATACAGGTCTTCTGCCCCGTCACCATCTCCGCCATCAACCTGCCGGTAATCAGAGATTGGGTAATTCCGCCGCCCTCGTGACCGGCCGCCACATAAAAGCCTTTCAAATCGGTCTCCGAAATAATGGCCCGTTGATCCTTCGTATAGGGCCGCAGTCCCGCGTAACTCCGAATCACATTGATATTCTGGATACATGGGAAAAACCGCATCGCCCGCTGGGCCAGGGCCTGCAGAGTCAGGAAATCTGTTCTTGTATCAAAACCCCGGAACTGTCGGCTGCTTCCTACCAGGAAATTGCCGGCATCGGTGGGTTCCACCACCATGGCCACGCCGTATTTTTCCATGTTCGGCGTCACATTCCGCTTATAATCCTTTTTTGCATACTTGGTCATAATATAACCGAATTCTGTCACCGTCTGGCTGACCAGTGTTCCGATCACTTCCGCCACCAGAATCTGTCCCTGTCGCGGAATAATCGGGATGTCAATCCCCAGAAACGTGCCGATTTCCGGAGCCCACACACCGGCCGCGTTAATGACCACCGGAGCCTGATATTCGCCCGCTGTCGTCGTGACCGTATAAAGCCCGGTTTCCGCGTCACGCCGGATATCCGTGACTCCTTCGCCTTCTTTTACCCTGGCTCCCATCCTGCCCGCTTCCTCCGCAAGGCCGATGGTCAGAAGCATGGGATTCACCCTGCCGTCATGTGCAAACTGACAACCTCCCGCCAGATCTTTCGCCAGATTCGGCTCGCATTCCAGTAGCTCCTTCTGATCCAGATAGCGGATATCCAAGCCGTTTTTCTTCTGCTCCTCCACGAAGCGCTTTCCGGCCTCATCTTCCGCTTCGGTCTCAAATACCATCAGGCTGGGCTCTTCCCGCCATTGGATATCACGCGAAAGTTCCCGGGCAATCTGGGGGAATAATTCCTGCCCCATTTTTACAAATTCCGAATCAATTCCCGACTTCGTATCGCCCCGCTGGATATTGCCATCGCATTTTCCCGAAGTTCCGGATGCCAGCTCCTTTTTTTCAAGTAATGTTCCCTTAACGCCCTTCTTCGCCAGATGATACAGAATGGAGGTTCCGATGACGCCTCCTCCGATTACAATTACGTCTTCCATATCAGCTATCAACCCTCCTTCCGTTTAAGCGCGTAAATCTCCCGGCTTCTCCTTCGGACGCTGTCCGGTGTGATATCCAGATTGATGCTGTCCTCGCTCTCCACGGATATGCCGCCCAAAAGCGTCGCCAGCTCTCCAGCGGAATGTGCATCCGGCCCGGAAAACACCTCACCCTGCCAGGGCAGCCCCAGGCAATAACCCGCCAGAAGACCCGCCAGACTTGCGTCTCCGGCTCCGCCTGTATTCTTCACTTTTACGCCCGGAAGTGGCCCGTAGACCGCCCGCTTTTTGCCGATGGCTAAAAGACTTCCCTCCGCGCCGACGGTCAGCCACAGATTCAGCCCGGGATACCGCTTCTGAATCCGATCCGCGGCCTCCTGTGCGTCGCAGGCGTCCCGAACCTTCATCATTCCCGCCAGTTCCGCCGTTTCCTCCTGGTTGAGCGCCAGCAAATCGCAAACTTCCGGCCCCTTCTGCCGGACAAATTCCTTGATCTCAGCAGTTCCGCAGGACGCCACGCAAAACGCGCCCCGTTCCTTTCCATATCGCAGCAGTGCCAACCGCCCTTCCAGAGGTACTTCAGGAAGCGCTGCCACGATGGTGTCCGGTCCGACGCCAATGTCTCTGGCAGCTTCCGTCAGATACTCCGCATCCACCTCCTGACAGGCACTGTTGTCCGCCGTAATATTGCCGCCGCTCTTATCCGGATACTGGATACAGATGCTGAGCATGGTCGGGTGCGCCGGACTTTCCTTCACCCAGCTCACATTCAGCCCTGCTGCCTTCATCTGCTCTTTGCAGCTTCGTCCATTCTCATCGCAGCCTACTTTTCCGATAGGATAGACCAGGATCCCTGGCGTCAGAAGACATCCGAGATAATGAAATACAATATGTAATTTACAGTAGTCTTTCGCATCGGATAAGACAGCCATCCGGGATTCATTTCTGCCAAGAGTTTCTTCTTCCCGACTCAGAAAAAAGAGTCCTTTCCCAATGCCGCCTGTTCCGATAATTTTCTTAATCTTTCTTTCTTCCATAGGCCTCTACAGCTCCCACTCCGGATGAAGACTGATGGGATGCTCCGCCGTATTCCGGGTGGCTGTCAAAAGCGCGTCCGGATGCTCCTGCAGAAGCGTCATGGGATATTCCGCGTCCGGTTCAGAAAAGAGCGCCACACGAAGAGCTGTCATTTTCCATGCGCCCGTATCGCTAAACAGCCGCACCTTCTTCGCCGACATACACTCCTTGATTCCCAGGGTCACCGACATGGGCGGCACGAACTGATAGGCTGTGCCAAGCGTCCGGTTTGCCAGTGCCAGAATTGTGTCGTCGTTATTGTACTGCATATGGATCGTGGAATTACGCAGCATTTCCAGCGTCACCTTCATATAAGGCATACGCTTTGCCTGGTTGTAGGCGATATGACCATCCTGTCCCCAACCGCCCAATGTATAATCGATGGGAGCCTTCCAGATCTCTTCTTTTACCCGGTCCATGGTCTCCGGCGACAGGAAGAAGCGCCGCTCTACGGGCACATTCAGCTCCTCCGGAATCCCGCCGTAGAAATGTTCCTCCATAAAGGTCCGGAAATTATACGGATGATTTTTCGGAAGCAGCTTTCCTTCCCAGTCCAGACACTCGTCCATATGGAAGACGGTCACGTGCTTTAAGGACACCCGTCTTTCATTGACCAGCCGCACCCAGTCCGCATACCAGCAGCTGGGGCCGCAGGGAATGATTACCCGGAATTCCTTTCCGGCCTGATTACTCTTTTCGATTTCTTCTACCAGCTCCTCCGCCATCAGAAGTCCCATGGCCTTGGAATCCTCTACCATACGAAATGGTATCTTTCTGTCCGGGTGGATCTCCAACTCCTCCGCCGGAATCCTGCACCACTCATAAATCTGTTTTCTGTAGCTGTCCATTTTTCCTCCTACTCTATCTGAGAAGCTATCCCAGAAGGAAACCTTCTTTAAATGGATCCTCCGGATCTAACACCACGGTGGACATACTCATAATATAGGCCCTGCCCGTCACCTCCGGCACGATGCCCTTTACGCCGCCCACGTCCGCCTCGGCCACCGCCTGACACTTGAAGAGCGCGCCCACGATACTTTCATGGTAAAAGGGCTTATGTAAGCCGATTTCACCCTTCTTATAAAGCAGGGCGCATCTGGCCGAGGTTCCGGTTCCGCAGGGAGACCGATCGATGCCGCCTGGCGTGCAAATCACCGCATTCTGGGAATAGGCCTTGGGATTCTTCGGCGGTCCCGTGAACTGCACATGACTGACGCTCCGGATAAAGGACTTCTCCGGATGCACCACCTCCAGCTGATCGTTGATATAGGCCTTCAGAATATTACCTGCCTCAATCAACCGGTTATAGTTTTCCGGGCAGATGTCAAGTCCCACATAACTTGCCGGAACGATGGCGTAGAAATTGCCACCGTAGCAGATATTTACGATGACCTTTCCATATTCTTTTGTCTCGATTTCCGCATCCTCGATCAGCACAAAAGCCGGAGCATTGGTAAATGACACTTCTTTCGCTTTCCCGTTTTCCACACGGATTTTCAACCGGATTACGCCTGCAGGCGTATCCAGATTGGCGTAGGTATAAGGCTCTTCCACCTTCACTATGCCCGTCTCCACCAGGACCGCACCCACGCCTATGGTATCGTGTCCGCACATGGGCAGCCAGCCCAGCGGTTCATAATACAGCACGCCCACGTCCGTTCCGGGGGTGCAGGGCGACGTCAGAATCGTCGCCGCCCAGTGCTTTGCTCCCCGGGGTTCACAGGTCATAAAGGTTCGGAACCAGTCCTCATTTTCCTTCATATACAGCATTTTTTCGCTCATGGTACTGCCCGGAATATAAGGAATTCCGCCCACCACATGCCGCGTCATCTGACCCTCTGTATGAGTGTCGATGGTTTGATATACTTTTGCCGCATTCATGCCTGTCTCTCACCTCGTTTCTACAACTGTTCCAGATACTGATAACTTTCCCGCGCACACCGGATGGAATCGTTGTCCACCCAGTCGGTACAGGTCTCGATGGCGAAAATCCGGCAGCCTGACTCCTGCGCTGCCTCCACGATGGACGTCGTCTCCATATTGCCGCTGCCCACGGCTCTGCACACCGGCCGCTTGATAAAGCTGTCCGGCGTATTTAAGACCACACCGATATCCTTCAGGTGTATGATCTTCAGGCGTCCGTCCAGTTTTTTACACCATTTCACCGGATCCGCGCCGCTTAACTGCACCCAGTAAACGTCCAGCTCGCTGCCCACCAGTTCCGGGTCGGTCAGTTCAAACAGCAAGTCCAGCCCGGTCTTGTCTCCAAATCTGGAAAATTCTGTATTATGGTTATGATACAGCACCTGGATACCTTCTGTCTGGCATTTTCTTCCCAGCTCATTCAGGCCTTCCGCCAGCTTCCGGATGGACGCCTCGTCCTCCCAGTCTGTATCCCGGGATCTCCCGATGGCCAGAATCCCGGCTCCCACATCTTTCGCTTTCGCAATGGTGCCGTCGATATGTTCCATCACTTCTTCATACAGTTCATGGATTGCGCAGCAGCGAAGTCCCGCCTCGTCAAGAAATGGCCGCCAGGGAGCCTGGTGCTCCGGCCCCTTCACATGCCACAGCTCCACGGATTCATATCCGATCTCTTTCACGGCCTGCAGCGCTTTTCGGATATCCGCATCGTTATCCAGATAATCCAGAAAGGACTCCGTATTGATTGCAATCTGTGTTTTATCCATAAAGCGCCCTCCTTACAGTGAAACGCCGCCGTCGATGGGAAGCGCTACGCCCGTCATGAAGGATGCTTCATCACTAGACGCGTACAGGATACCGTACGCCATCTCGATGGGCTGTGCCAGTCTTCCTACCGGGTGCGCCGCGATAAAGCTTGCACGCATACCTTCCGGATCGCCGGAATCCCGGAATCTCTGCTCCATGGACGGTGATACGGTCGCGCCCGGACAGATGGCATTGACACGGATATTCTGTGCCGCGTGATCCATGGCCATGGCGCGGGTCAGCGCTACAATAGCACCCTTGGAAGCCGTATAGATGCTCCGATTCTTTACACCATAGAGGCAGCAGGCGCTGGCCACATGGACGATGGAGCCGCCGCCATGTTCCTTCATATACTGAACTGCATACTTGGATACAAAAAATACACCCTTTACGTTGACTGCCAGCACCTCATCGATGGTGGCCTCTTCCAACTGGTCTACACTTCCCGGTCGAACCACACCGGCGCAGGTTACAAGAATATCCAGTTTTCCATATTTCTCGATGGCCGTGTCAATGATCTTCTTACACAATGCCTCTTCCGCCACATTTCCCTGTACGAAGATTGCCTCGCCACCTGTTTCCTTACACAGACGCACGGTCTCCGCACCGGAATCGGAAAGGGAATTCACTACCACTTTGGCCCCCTGCTTTGCATACAGAATGGCTGCTTCACGTCCCATACCTACGCCGCCGCCTGTAATTGCTACAACTTTTCCTTCAAAACTCATACCTTTTCCTCCTTTTTGATTTGCCTGTTTTTGTTACCTACAGGACCTGCCATCGGAAGCTCCTTACGGATACTTCGTAACAAAAAGGGCCGACACGCGTGCTCTTCACACCGCATCGGCCCCCGTGGTTCAAAACGCTATTCTTTTTCAATTTTTAATTATTCAACCATATGGTTCTCATAATTTGCTACTGTCTCAGTACCTCCAATCGGATACTCCGGCTTAAAGATCTGATTGCAAATAAGAGTCACCACCGTTGTACAAACCAGTCCCGGAAGGATACCGCCACCTGCGATAGCAGAGAGAGACGGAACCAGATCGAACAGAACAGCTACAGCTGCGCCAACAGTCATACCGATACGGACTGCATGAATGCTTAAGTTGGAACGGAATTCCTTATCATTCTTATCCCGCTTCAGATTTCCGATAACAAATATCGGGAATACGGTAGCGCCCGCTACGGTCAGACCAAAGAAGGACAGGGTCAGAATGCTGGGGAATACAGCCGCTCCCAGAAGACCAATGCCGCCGCAGATATAGCAGGCAGCCTTGGACACCTTCAGAGTCTTCTCTACGCTCATCTTTTCTTCCGGATCGATGACGTCACAGACCACATTCGCCACACCTGCGTTCAGATGGGTATCTGCTGTGGACATGATAGCGCCCATGAAGCACAGGGTCATCAGCGGAACCATGAAGTATGGCATCTTATTCAATACCAGCCAGTAGGTCGCCTGATCTGCCACTTCCGGATTGTACACCTTGGCTACCAGACCGAAGGTCATGATAATACCGGTGGATACGATACCCAGAATGGTCGCGATCTTAAAGCACTTGGACGCAGTCTTGGAATCCTTCGCGATAAACGCGCGGTTCCACATGATCGGATTACACAGGTCTCCGAAAAATCCGGTCAGGAATGCGGAAATACATGCTCTTACGGACAGATGACCAAAGGGTGTAACCAGACTTGCATCCACCTCTCTTAAGGAAGAGGTCAGCCAGCCGATATCACAGTGCATCAGGCCTACGCCGAAGCAAATCATTAATACTGTTCCGATAACCTGTAAGATACCCTGGATAGCGTCTGTCTGTACCACTGCCGACATGCCTCCCATGGCGGTATACACAATCAGTACGCCTGCCGCTACGAACAGGGACAGATAATAATTCAATCCGCAGAAAGAATTCAACAGATATGCCAAACCTCTCATCTGGATACCGGAAATGGCGATGTTGCACAGCGCTGCTGCCAGACCGCCGATTCTTCTTACGTAAGTATCATTTCCGCAGAGACGATGCGCGATATACTGCGGCATCGTAAAGTAATCAAATTTCGCCAGATGCGGCGCGATCAGCCAGGAGAATACCACATACCCCAATACAGCGTCTCCCAGATAGGCCCAGTATGCATCGATACCGTTCTGTGCCGCGCTTCCCGCGAATCCAATGAAGTTACCGGCTCCACAGAAGGAACCCCAACAGGTGAAGAAGAGGAAGAACATTCCAATACTCTTATTCGCGATAAAGTACTCCTTTACCGTCTCGGTCTTCTTATCTGAACGTGCTCCAATCCACAAACAAAAACACAAATACACAATTACAATTGCAATGACAAAATATAGTCCTGCTCCTGATAAAGCTTTTCCTGCATAACTCACTAACTCATACCTCCTTCGTTTCCCAATCACAACATAAAACGAATTTCAAGAATAGCGTTTTTTATAGATATTTACCTGACGTAAATAATCATCAATGTCTGTCCCGATACCCCTGTACCGAATCCCATACCCCATCCAGAGCTTCGATCGTCTGGCAGTACAGTCGATACTTTTCATCATATACGGCGGACCGCGCCGGGTCGGGTTCTACCTTCGGTAAGATGCGGCACATCTTATCCGCGGCTTCCTTTGCATCGGAAGCGTCTCCATTGGCTACAGCGGCCAGGACCGCGCAGCCGAAGGCTCCGGTCTCGCTGACCTCCACACCCTCCACCGGAAGCTTCATCACATCCGCGAACATCTGAGTCCACATGGGCGAGCGGGCCGCACCGCCTGCCAGGCGGATAGATTTCGGCTGTTCCGTGCGGGTCGCGAGAAGCTTCTCCAGATGGTAGCGGTGGCTGAAGGCCACGCCCTCATAAACGCTCCGCAGAAGATGCTTTCTTGTGTGGAAATTGCTGATTCCCACGAAGCTTCCCAAAGCGTTCGGGTGTACATTGCTTGCCATCAGGAAGGGCAGATAGATGGGGCAGAACTCCTCTGCAGGAATCTCTCCCACCCACTCGTTCATCTGTTCATAGATATTCTTTCCGGTCTTCTTACACTCCTCCCGGAGCTCCGGAAGCAGGTTTTTCATAAACCACTCGTTATTCCCGGCTGAAGTGGGACTGCACTCCTCCACCAGATAATAATCCGGCAGACAGAAGAAGGAATTCATCATGACGCTGCCGTCGGTCACCGGAGTCTTCCGGATATACTCGTTGATACTCCAGGTTCCGGCAATCATGCACACCCGCTCTTCATCGGTGATTCCCACAGCCAGCGCGCAGGCGTCGATGTCGAAAGCGCCTCCCGCCACTGGCGTCCCGGCCTTCAGTCCGGTCTTTTTCGCCGCTTCTTCCGTAATTCTGCCGCAGATGTCAGTGGAATACTTCAGGGGCGGAAGTTTGTCTAAGATTTCCGAAAGTCCGAATAGTTTTACTAATTCCGGATCATATTCCCCCGTATGGAGATTCACCAGATTGCAGCCGGAATAATCCGTCCGTTCCGCGTACGCCTCTCCTGTCAGCCGGAAGCGCACATAATCCTTACAGGCAAATACCCACCGGGTTTTCTCTATCGTTTCCGGCTCATGTTCCTTCAGCCACGCCAATAAAGAAACCGGCTGACTGCTCAGGATGTGCTGGCAGGAGAGGGCGAATACCTTCTCCTCCGTGCCGTCCTCTTTCCATTTTTTCGGATACCGCCAGGCACGGTTATCGGTGGAAATGATGCCGTTCCGGACGGGACGTCCGTCCTTGCCCCACAGATACAGACCTTTGCCGTGGCCGCAGACCGCCACGCAGGCAATGTCTTCCCCGGTAACGCCCGCCTTTTCCAGGGCGCGCCGGATCACCTGACAGTTGGCCTCCCACATTTCCTCCATATCCCGCTCCGTAAAGCCGGGCTTCGGAACCAGCATGGCCGTGTCCATTCCGGCCACAGCCACTTCTCTTCCGTTTTCATCAAATACAGCCGCCTTGGTAGCGGTTCCGCCGTTATCCAAACCAAGATAGTATTTCATCGGATACCTCCCTGGAATTTATTTACATGCAGAATCCGTCCATCTCGTAGTACGCGAAATCTTTTCTGCGATCCAGACGTCCCAGAACTGCGACAACCGGCGTATTGCTCTCCAGAATCAGAGAATACTGTCCCTTGGGAATCAGATAGTTCTCGTCGCCCACCGGATAGTCCAGACGGAAGCAGTTCACTCTTCTGCCGCCCACCCGGAGCACCATCTGATCCGGCTCCCGGTCGGTGAACAGCACCGTCACCTTTACCTCCGCGTCCACATCGGTGCAGTTGGTGATAGTCAGTGCCTCATGTCCGAAGGGCTCCTCGTCTCCCTGGGGCGGCATATCGCCGTCTGCAAAAATCCACACTTTCTTTCCGTAATCCATACTCTTATCCTCCTTTTGAACGGTTTTTCCATGTTCATCTATGTACCGAATAACCCGACAGGGATTGCCTGCCGCGATACAGTTATCCGGGATATCATGAGTCACCACGCTGCCTGCGCCGATGACCACATTGCTTCCGATAGTCACGCCCGGGACCACCCGGCATCCCCCGCCGAACCAGACATTGTCGCCTACGCTGATCGGGAACGCCCACTCATAGAGCTGATTTCGAAGCTCCATGTCAATGGGATGATGCGCTGTATAAAAGCCGCAGTCCGGGCCGATAAATACATTATTTCCAAAGGTAATCTTCGCCGGGTCCACGAAATTGCAGCCGTTGTTGGCGAAGAAATTATCCCCCACTTCTACATTGAATCCGAAGCCGCAGAACACATTAGGCTCCACATCCGGATTCTTTCCCACCTTTCCGAACAGCTCCCTCACCAACTCTTCCCGGCGCTTCTTGTCATTGGCCGGAATCCGGTTGTATTCCTGGCAGAGCATCAGGGCTGCGGTCACCAGCTCGTCGCGCCCGCGAAAGGTCGTGTTGTACATTTCTCCGCGCATGCATTTTTCAAATTCCACGCGATCGTAGTCGATATGATTTCTCATAGAGTCCTCCTGCTGTTCCGAAAGTACCTGTCTAAATTATCTGTTCCAATTAAAGTAAATAGACAAAATGCCCGGTCTGTGTCCTTCTAAGGCACGGGCCGGGCACTTTCATCAAACAAAACCTTTACTTAAAGAGTAATGTTATGTCTCTTTAATACATCCTTGATAACTTCCATCTCTTCGTCTGTTACGCTTGCGGTGGGTCTCTTCATCCAACGCTTGCAGGTGCCTGCCAGCTCCATGGTAGCCTTGGTGATAGCGATAACATCCTTGTCTACACAGAAGAACAGTTCATCGTAGAAGTCCGCAAACTTCATATATTTCTCTCTGCACTCCTCGAATTTTCCTGCGTTGTAGTCGTTGAACATCTCCAGGCAAAGCTTCGGGGTGATATTGCCCGGCGCTCCCATGATGAAGCCCTGTACGCCCAGGCAGATAGCCGGGAAGAACTCGAATTCGTCGCCGGATACCATGATGAAGTCCAGATCCTTGTCCATCTTGTTCATGATTCTCTGAATCTTGTCGGTGGTGGTGGACTGCTTCAGAGCCTGGATGTTCGGCAGCTTCGCCAGACGGTTCAGCATCTCGCCGCTGCAGTGGTGCGGATTCTCCGGGCAGTTGTAAATCATGATGGGCAGAGCGGTCTTCGCGTTCAGATCCTCGAAAAAGCTCTCCAGCTCATAATCACGCAGGGAGAAGAACTCGGTCGGTGTAACCAGAGCCATATCAGCGCCAGCATCCTTGGCATCCTGGATGTACACCAGAATATCGTCGATGCAGGAGCCTACGCAGCCTGCCACGATGAGAGCGTCCGGAGCCTCAGCGCGGGTTGCCGCGGTGATTTTCTTTCTCTCTTCTCTCGGAATGTATTTTACCTCGCCGGTATAGCCCAGGATGAAGAGGCTCTCCATGCCTGCTTCTACACATCTGTGTACCAGAGCCCGGTAGGATTTCTCATCAAAGCTGCCATCCTCATTCCATGCGGAAAGTACAGCCGGTGTTACAGTTTTTAATCTCTCAAGCATTGCATTCATGGTCTTATTCTCCTCTGATTTCTAAAAATAAATTTATACTTCCTTCTCAAGTCTTGCGTCCATCTCCGGTGACAGCGGCTCGTAACCTGTCTCTGTGATCAGGTAGCCGGTCTCAACACGGACGCCGTGATGCTTCGGATGACCGAAGATACTGATATCGATGGATACGATGGAGCCCGGCTGCAGGACGTCGGTTCCGTTGGGTCCGAAGAACGGTCTCTCTGCTTCCATCAAGCCCAGGCCGTGAACGAACGGGCACACAATGTATTTGGTCCAGTCATGCTTCTCGTAAATCTTTGCTCCGATCGGATCCAGGGTCTTGCCTGTCTCGCCCGGCTTCAGAGCGTCACGGGTCTTGCGGAATACCTCGCGGATGACATTGATGCAGTCCTTCTGCTCCTGGGTATATTCGCCGGATACCGGAAGGGTGTCGCCCATAACGCCTGCATAGCCATTATATCTGGGCGCGATACCTACCATAACCATATCGCCGGCCTTCATCGGTGTGTTGGAAGCTACCGGTGCCACTGCGTTGCTCATGATACCGGAACCAACCATGGTCTGGAACGCAAAGTTGTTGGCATTTCTGGAACGGCATGCATACTCTCCTGCTGCCGCAACCTCGATCTCAGTAGCGCCCGGTTTTACCTTTGCTTCCATGGCTTTCAGAGCTTCATAGGTCATACCGAAAGCGGTACGGATATTCTGAACCTCCCAGGGGCTCTTGAAGTAACGCAGGTAATCGTACTCGTCTGTGATATCTACGAACTCTGCGCCCTTGAAGCCTTCCTGCAGCAGTACATAGATGGAATGCGGGAAGTAGAAGGAGCCTACGATACCGATTCTCTTGATGTGGATTCCCTTGTCCTGCAGAATCTTGTTCAGGTCGTCAAAACCGATGATGGTTGCGTTCGGATACTCCTCCTCGGGAACCATAAAGGGCTTGAAGCAGTAATTCTCGGTAATCGCGCTTGCGTATTTTGCGAAGGGCGCGGATTCCGGTCCGCCGAGAAGAATTGGATCTGCCTCATTGGCAAATACCATAACCGCTTCCTTCTCAAACTGCGGACACCAGCCGGTCAGGTACCAGCCGTCTGCCACGTTCAGTTCATCATAGTAAATGATTGCGCAGTCCAGATTTTTCTCCCGAAGGATTCCTTTTACCTTCTCTACTCTGCGTTTTGTTTCCTCAAGATTGAAATAAGCCATATTCTTACCCTCCTATACATTTTTTGTTTTTACTTAAACCGGTACAGATCGTATCTGTCCATTTTCACATCTGTCTGTTCGCCCAGAATCATCTGCATAATCAGCTTTCCTGATAGCGGTCCGTATGCGATACCGCTTCCGCAGTGACCGGAGCAGACATAGAAGCCCGGAACATTAGTTTTTGAGATAATCGGCTCGTGGTCCGGTGACCAGGGACGTAAGCCTGCGTAGGTATGGATGATATTGACATCCGCAATCATCGGGTAGAACCGGATAGCGCGCTTTGCCATGGCCCGGGTTACCTCGAAGTTGGTCTTTGTATCCTCCGCCGGGTATTTACTGAAGCCGATCAGCGCGTTCTGCGCGCCCGTGGGCTCTGTCAGAAAGCCGATTCCGTATTTCTGACGGATAGCGTCGTCGCCGGAAAGCTCCATATCATTTCTCAGGAAGTTGTAGCCAATCTCGCATACATAGCGGTTGGATACTCTCACATCCGACTCGGCTACCAGGATATCGCCCTTCATCTTGGTGACAGGAATGTCCACGCCTACCATCTTACCGATTTCCGGTGACCATACGCCAGCCGCGTCGATGACATACTTAGTAAGGATATCACCCTTGTCTGTCAGGACCTTTCCTACGGAACCGTCCGGATTCAGCTCAATTCCAAGGACTCTGGTAAAGCGCATCAGCTCTCCGCCCAGCTTCTCTACCTTCTCGCCCAGGGCGAAACCAAACAGCATCGGGTTCAGGGAACCGCCCTCGGTAAATTCGATGGCTCCATAGATATCCGGGGCCAGATTCGGCTCCGCCTCGTGAAGCTCTCTGCTGTCTACCATTCGGCAGGCGATGCCGTCTGCCTGCTTCTCCGCGCACTGCTTCTTGGCCTGCTCGAACTGCTCTTCGTCCTCAGCCAGGGTAAACATTCCATTTTCAATCCAATCCACGTCTGCGTCCAGCTCATTTTTTACCAGGTTCTCTACCTCGCTTACCGCGAGCTTCATGGTATGTGTGACTTCACCCGGAGCTGTATCACAGATATAATTATTTCCGTCGCATCTTGCTGACGTGCCTGCTACAAGGTCTCCTTTTTCGATGAGAACTACGCTGAGGCCACGCTTTGCAAGCCAATACGCATTGGAAAGCCCTACGATTCCTCCGCCTATTACCACTGCATCTACACTTTTACTCATCGTTTCACTCCTTATACACACCGAATGCTACCGGCTTAATCGGCATACGCACGCGATCAGGTTCAATCTCATTGGGCTTGATTCCCAGCTCGCTGCCCAGAATCCGGGATACCAGCTTGGAACAGGTTCTGCCCTGGCAGAGTCCCATTCCGGCGCGGGTACGCTTTTTGATTCCTTCCACTGTCTTTGCGCCCTCGGCGATGGCTTTTTTAATATCGCCTACGGTCACCTCTTCACAGCGGCATACAATCAAATCGTCCGGTACATTGGTCCAATCATCTCTCTCCAGAAGCTTTGCTCTGGTGTCTTCGTCCGTCAGATTCAGCCGGCGCATGCTTCTTACGTCGTCGCTGACCTCTTTAGGAACCTCGATGGTGACAATCGGTGTACAGTCATTGGCCTTCGCATTATTGATTCTTACTACCTTTGCGTCGCATACATACTGACCGGCCCGGTCTACTGCCTTCACGATATCGCCTTTTTCCGGCAAGGGCAGGTATTCGAACGGGAAGCTTACGGTCGCCATATCCTTCGACTTATCTACTACGAAAATAGCAAGTCCGGGACATTTAGTCAGGCAGACACCGCAGCCTACACATTTGCTTTCATCCAGCACCGGAAGATTGGTAATCAGATCGCCTACCGTAATGGCTCCGAACTTACAGGCCGTCTCACAAGGATTGCAGGGAATGTTCTGGCAGCATTCGATCACTGCCACCGGTCCCTTTTTCAGCCGCTCCTCTGACGGATATCTTCCCGCCTCTTTTAATTCAGCGGAATTTAAAAAACCTACTTTTGTAATATCACTCATGTTTTTTGCCCTCCGCAACAATTCTGTTCTTTGCGTTCTGACGTCTCTCACCGAAGGGTCCAAGGCGCAGCGCTTCCAGTCGTTCTACGATTTCTTTCTTCCTGTCAGCTGCTTCCGCGTCGCTTAAGTGACCCAGCTGATGTGCCATGGATACGCCTGCCAGACGTCCCTCGTCCATGGCTGTACTTGCCTCTTCTACGCCTGCCGTATCGCCTGCTACGAAGATACCATGTACATTGGTCTCCATGTTCTCGTCGTGAATCGGCATCCAGCCTCCCAGCTCCGGGATAAAGCCGTTCTTTACGCCAAGCAGGGTGCTGATTTTAATCTGAGGTCTTAAACCCGTGGCGATACAGATGGTATCACAGTCAATCTTCTTCTCGGTTCCCGCGATGGGCTGGAAATGATCGTCCAACTGAACGATAACTGCATCCTTGACCTCTCCGTTCTCATCCGGATCCGCATGCAGTACGGTGTGGGACAGGTAGACCGGAACGCCCGCTCTGCGGATTTTTCCCGCATGGACACAGTAGCCGCCAATCTTCGGCGCTGCCTCTACGATACCTACCACATTGGCTCCCGCCTGCATCAGCTGATAGCTTACAATCAGTCCCACATTTCCGGATCCTACCATCAGGATTTTCTTTCCCGGCAGCACGCGTCTTACATTAACCATGGTCTGTGCTGCTCCGGCTCCCATGACGCCCGGAAGGGTCCAGCCTTCAAAGTTAACCGCGTTCTCCGCTCCGCCGCAGGCTACCAGAATCTCTTCCGCCTCTACTACTACGGTTTCTGAGGTTCCGTCTTCTTTCTTCCGTACCAGAGCAACCTGCTTATCACCGACGGTGCCGACTGCTGTAGTGTTCAGCCACAGCTCCACGCCTACTTCTTTGGTCTGCTCCAGCATCTGCTTTCCTATATTAATACCTCTCGTTCCGGCCTTATGCTTCGAGGATCCGAAGAACTTATGTATCTGCTTGAAAAGCTGACCGCCCGGAGTGTCATTTTCATCTATAAGGAGAACCTGCGCGCCTGTCTGCGCCGCCTCGATGGAGGCTGCCAGACCTGCCGGTCCTGCGCCGATGATCAAAATCTCTCTTTTTTCCATCCTACTACTCCTCCGTCCGGTTCTGAGTCTCGATAATCATGCCGTCTTCTACCGGAGTAATGCAGGTCCGTACATTCCGCTGACCATTCACAATCATAACACAGTCCGTACACTGACCAATTCCGCAGAAAATTCCTCTCGCCGCATGATTCTTACGGGTATATCTGTTTACACGCACTCCCTTTTCCAGAAGCGCCGCTGCAATCATCTGTCCCTTTTCTACCTTGATCGGCACCCCGTCAAGGATTACCGTTACTTCTTCCACTTCAGGCGCGTCGCCTAAAATCGGATGTTTTTTTATACTCATGATTGCCTCCAAATAAATCGAATAGATTAATTCTTACCTGTACAGCAGGTCATACCGCCGTCTACGATCAGGGCTGCGCCGTTCAGGTAATCTACCTCGTCGCTTGCTGCGAACAGTACCGTCTTCGCAATCTCCTCGGAAGTACCGATACGACCGTTGAGTTCCTTTGCCAGGAAGGCTTTCTTTCCTGCTACCGGATCCGGCATCGCCTGGAATCTCTTCTCCATGGAAGGAGTATCTACAGTGCCCGGGCATACGCAGTTGATTCTTACGTTGGTTCCTGCCAGCTCAGCCGCAATGGACTTGCACATAATAACCAGAGCGCCCTTGGATGTGGAGTATGCCATTCTGTTGCCTACGCCCATGATACCTGCTGTGGAAGCGATGACTACGATGGAACCGTGTCCCTGCTCTACCATCTTTCTTGCTGCTACCTGAGTCGCGAACATGGGAGCCTTTACATTGATAGCCATGGTTCTGTCGAAATCAGCCTCTGTGATGGTATCCAGAGAATTTACCTGTACGATTCCGGCTACGTTCACCAATACGTCGATGGTGCCATAGGTCTCGATAGTCTCCTCCACGAATTTTTTCGCGAATTCCACCTGGGAAAGGTCGCCGTATACACATTTGTAATCGGTTCCGATGGCTTTCATCTTATCGATGGTCTCCGCCATGTGCTTCTCAGACAAGTCTACCATAACCACTGCCTTTGCTCCGGACTCTGCCAGCATCAGAGAAATCGCCTGTCCCATGCCTGCGCCCGCGCCTGTTACCGCACAAATCTTTCCAGTAAAATCGAATTTCATAGTTATTTCCTCCTCTTTATTAAAAAATTTAATTTAGTTCTCACTTAAGTTCATCAAGTACTTATAAGATAAGCCCGCTGTGTAAAGGGAATCGTTGTTGATCCATCCGGTATGGGTCTCCACGATAAACCACTGACATCCCGCTTCATCTGCCGCCTTTACGATACCCTCGATATCCAGGTTTCCATATCCCAACGCCATGACGGAAGGTGTCTTGATGTATTTCTCCGGCGTGCTGATTCCGGTGACGCCCAGATCCTTTAAGTGGATGGCCTTCAGCCTCCTACCAAGCTTCTGACACCAGGCCGCCGGTGTAGAACCACTTAAGTGTACCCAGTAAGCATCCAGCTCTGCTCCTACCACCTCCGGGGCGGTATTCGCGAAAATATATTCCAGCGCTGTGTGCTTTCCGTCGTATTTCGCGAATTCCATGTTGTGGTTGTGGTACAGAAGCTCAAGTCCCTGTTCCTTAAAATATTTACCCAGACGATTCAGTCCGTCGGTCAACTCCTTTAAAGAATTCTCGTCCTCCCATACGGTGAATCTGGAAAGTCCGCAGGCGATGTATTTGCAGCCCAGGGATTTCGCTTTTTCCACCATACGCTCCGGCTCTTTCTCGATATCCTCATATAATTCATGAATGGAGCTTGCATGCATACCGCATTCATCCAGAATCTCTTTCCAGGTCGTCCCGTCGTCCGGATTCAGAAAATGAAGTACCTCTACATATTCATAGCCTGCTTCCTTCAGGCCTTTCATGGTCTCGCGGATTTCCACAGTGTTGCCCATCCGATCCTGGAGCGATTCCAGATTGATGGAAATCTGGTCTTTTTTCATAGTCTCACCTCTTGTAATCAATCTCCTACATTACCCAGATATGCCCGTCTTACTTCGTCGCTCTCGCGAAGCTCCTTAGCGTCTCCGGATAATCTTCCGTAACCAGTCTCGATGATATAGCCTCTGTCTGCGATTCGAAGCGCCTGATAAGCGTTCTGCTCTACCAAGAGAACCGTGGTTCCCTGCTCGTTGATCTGCTTAATCAGCGCGAAAATCTGCTGTACGATGTTGGGAGCAAGGCCCAGAGACGGCTCGTCCAGCATCAGAAGTCTCGGCTGCGCCATCAGGGCGCGCCCGATAGCCAGCATCTGCTGTTCTCCTCCGGACAGGGTTCCTGCCATCTGTTTTTCTCTTTCCTTCAGACGGGGGAATAACTCATATACCTTTTCATAGGTGTCTTTAATTTCCGCCTTCTGTTTTCTGGTGAAAGCGCCCAGGCGGAGATTGTCATGTACGGAAAGCTTCGGAAATACTTCGCGGCCCTCCGGTACCAGACAGAGTCCTTTTTTCACCAAAACGGATGGGCTGCAGTGGGTGATATCCTCACCCTCAAATTCCACGATGGAACCCAGTTCACTCTTCAGCATTCCCATGATGGACATCAGCGTGGTGGTTTTTCCTGCGCCGTTGCTGCCAATCAGAGTTACGATTTCGCCCTGCTCCACATCCAGGTTGATTCCCTTCAGCGCGTGGATATGACCGTAGGATGTTTTCAGATTTTTAACTTTCAGCATCGTCCCCGTCACCTCCCGTTCCAAGATATGCTTCGATTACAGCCGGATTCTTGCTGATTTCTGCAGGCTTTCCTTCCGCAATCATTCTTCCGTGATTCAGTACATAGATTCTGTCTGAGATATTCATAACCAGGTTCATATCGTGCTCAATCAGAAGGATGGTAAATCCGCGCTTCTGAAGGCTCTTTACGAACTCCAGAAGCTCTTCCGTCTCCTGTCCGTTCATGCCTGCCGCTGGCTCATCCAG
Source organism: Clostridiaceae bacterium (assembly GCA_902362725.1). Taxonomy (GTDB): domain Bacteria; phylum Bacillota; class Clostridia; order Lachnospirales; family Lachnospiraceae; genus Laedolimicola; species Laedolimicola ammoniilytica. The sequence continues at coordinate 18,396 of CABIXM010000030.1, forward strand.
CAGAATCAGCTTTGCGTTGGTGGCAATCGCCCGGGCGATCTCCAGCCGTCTCTGGGCTCCGTAAGGAAGGTCGCTGGCGTAATTGTCGATCTTGTCCGCCATTCCGATGGACTCCAGAATATCTACCGCCTGCTGCGTCGCCTTCCGCTCTTCTTCTTTAAATTTCCTGGTGCGGAACATCATATCAAGAAATCCGTATTTCTGATTGTGATAGTCGCCAACCATAACATTTTCAATTACCCGCATATTCGGGAATAATCGAAGATTCTGGAATGTTCTTGCAATTCCAGCATCTACAATTTCCTGAATCGGTTTTCCGTTAATCTTTTTTCCCTCGAAGAAAATATCTCCCGCGGAAACCTGATATACTCCGGTTAAAAGATTAAAAATAGTAGTCTTACCGGCTCCGTTGGGTCCGATCAAGCTGACGATTTCGCCCTGATCCACCGAAAGGTTCACATCTTCCAGTACCGACAGGCCCGAGAAATTCTTTGCAACTCCTTTAAACTCAAGCAGTTTCATCCGTTTCCGTTCCTCCCTTCACTACGACTCCCTTCGGAAGCTTGTATGCGCGTCTGTCTCTGGAACCGAACAGGCCGCTGGGTTTAAATCTCATCAGGACTACCAGAATCAGTCCGTAGATAATGTATTTGTACAGATAAAGGAATCTCAGCACCTCCGGGAACGCAATCAGCAGCAGAGAACCAATCAGCATACCTTTTAAGGAACCAAGTCCGCCGAAGATTACGATACAGAGGATAACGGTGGATATATCCGCTGTGAAAGTATCCGGTCCTACATACGTGTTCAGACAGACATATAATGCTCCGGAGATACCTGCCAGGAAGGAAGATAATACGAAAGCGTAAATCTTCTGACGTCCTGTCCGGATTCCCATCAGATTCGCCGCCAGCTCGTCGTCCTTCAGTGCGAAAAGCGAGCGTCCCAGCTTGGAATTCTTGATGGCCCAGGAGAAGTAAAGGGTCACGCCCAGAAGCGCCAGGGTCAGGAAGTACATACCGCCGTTCTTATTGGTCAGCTCCAGGCCGAAAAGTGTAAATTTCTGAATATTCTTAATTCCCAGAGAACCGTTTGTAGCGCTTCTCCAGTTCAGTGTAATCACCTTGACTACCTCGGAAAATCCGGTGGTAGCGATTACAAAGTATACATCATTCAGTCGCAGAGTCGGGATACCTACCAGTAGTCCTGCAACTGCTGTGGCAATTCCACCGAACAGCATCGCAATCCAGCAGTTCCAGCCTGCCACATAAGATGTCATCATTGCATATACGTATCCGCCGATTGCTACGAATGCGGCATGTCCCATATTAACCTGGCCTGCGTAGCCGACCGTAATATTCAGACTCAGTGCCATAATTCCATATATTCCAATCAGTGTAAGCGTACGGAGTACATACTGACCGGTTCCAAGGAACGGGATGGCTATACAGATTGCCGCAGCTACCAGATACAATATTGCTTCTGTCTTTCTGCTCATTGTAAAGTTCAATTTTTTCTTCATAATTACAGCAACCTTTCTGCTTTACACTTTCTGATCGATCTTCTTTCCGAACAATCCCGTAGGCTTTACGCAAAGAACAAGGATTAAGATAATGAAAGCAACTGCATCTCTATAAGTTCCTCCGAATACCATAACCGCAATACATTCCAGGATTCCGATTACCAGGCCTCCCACCGCAGCGCCGTGCAGTAAGCCAAGTCCTCCCAGTACCGCGGAAGCGAAAGCCTTCGCTCCAAGAGTGATACCCATGGTCGGATATACCAACTGGTAATAACTTGCTACCATGAAGCTCGCCACTACCGCAGAAGCTCCACTGATAAAGAATGTAACGGAAATAACTATTTTTGTATTAATACCCATCAGCTTGGACGCTTTCATGTTCTGCTGAATGGCTCTCATTGCCAGACCAAAGTTTGTTCCGTAAAGCAGATAGGAAAGCAGCGCAAGCAGTACTACGGATACAATAATAATAGAAACCTGAGTTGAATCTATCGCATAACCAAATAACTGTAATGTTCCAAAGTTAAAAATGTTCGGGAAAGCCTTTCTCTCGCTTCCCCAGATAACCAGACAAAGATTCTGTAAAATATAGTTGAAACCAATCGCCGTAATCAGTACAGTGATTCCTGTTCCGCCCGGTCTGCTGCGCAGCGGGGACAAAATGAAGCTATCGTAACACATATTAATAATTCCGGTCAGAATCAAACTAGCTATAAATCCCGGGATTACTCCGAAATTCATGGTGATAAACATCAGAATGAAATGAGCTCCCAACGTAAATGTTGATGCGTGAGCCATATTCATAATTCCCAGAACACCAAATACCAGCGAATAACCTACTGCTACAATAGCGTATATAAATCCGATGGAAATTCCACCTAATAACTGTTGTAATAGCATATTCCTACCCCTTTGTTCATGCATGGTGTGAAGCTGCGTTCACACCATGCATATAATGGAAGTTTTATCATGGAATCATGAAATAACTTAAATTACTGAGCAATAAAGTCATCCCACAGTTTGAATGCATCCGGCAGACCTACAAACTCACCGTTCTCAATCTTGAATGCAACTGCAACCTTCTCAACATCACCATTTTCCTTGAAGTGAATGTTGCCCTGTGTTCCGTCGAAAGATACCTCATAAAGAGCGTCCTTGATGGCTTCTCTGTCATAGCTTCCAGCTTTCTCAATAGCATTCTTCAGCATGTATACAGAGTCGTATGCGTTCGCTGCTACGAAGTCCGGCTGCATGCCATTGGCATCAGAGTACTCTTTTACAAACTGCTGAACTACTGCGCTGTCGCTGTTCGGATCGAAGCAGGAGTACAGGTACATGCCGTTTACGGTGTCGCCTGCCAGCTTAATCAGCTCGCCGTTGTATGTAGTCATCAGGCCGATGATCTGGGTGTCGGTATCTGTCTTTCGCAGCTGCTGTGCGAATGCCGCCAGGTTATTGTACTCTGCGGAGAACATGATGGTGTCAGCACCGGAGCTCTTAACCTCTGCGATGTTCGGAGCAAAGTCTACAGTGCCGTCTGTAAAATAGGATTCACAGACAATTTCAAAACCAAGCTGCTCGCCGTACTCTTTTGCCATCTCTACCATGTCGTCTGTGAAGAGCTGTCCGAAGTCAGACATCAGAGATACGATAGCTACCTTCTTCGCGCCTGCCACTACCGGCATCTGGAACGCGAAACGGAACTCGTCTTCCTCTGTCAGGTTGTTACGGAAGATGTAATCACCGACTGCGGAATAGTCCGGATGGGAAGCGGAGTTGGAAATCGCCGGAATGCCGCCCTCCTGGTAAATCGGAGCGCCTACCAGAGCGATACTGCTGCTGTAGTGCGCTGCCGCAACTGCTACGACAGAAGGATCAGATACAATCAGTTCTGCTGCAGCAGCAGCCTTTTCTGCCACGTTCTCATCATCGTAAGATTTGATGCCAACCTGCTTTCCAAGGATACCGCCTGCTGCGTTAATCTCGTCTACAGCCACCTGCGCACCCCACAGCGCATGTTTTCCGAAGTCTGCCTGAGTTCCGGTCAGAGGACCTACTGCAGCGAAATAAATCATGTCGTCATCCGTTGCGGTATCACCACTTGCCGTTGTCTCCTGTGTGTCACTGGAAGCTGCGGTATCGTCCGCTGCATTACCCCCGCATGCAGTCAGGCCAACCATCATTGCTGCCGATAACAGTAACGCGACCATTTTTGTTGCTCTCTTCATAAATACCCTCCTTAGTTCAAAAAATTGCTTTCCGTGCACAAACGTTTGCACCGTTTGTTTACAGTTGTGATTATAAAATAGTTCACAATCAATTTCAAGATGTTTTTTAACTTCTACCATTCTGCACAATTTTATCCGAGATTTTTTGTGCATACTGCTTTCTTGTCGATATTTTTTTCTCAATTGCAAGGATGCAATTCCGCTTTTTTCAACTTTTTGAACAATTTCCATATTTTTTTGGAATTTTTACTCTTGACAGATTATCTGCTTATATTTTATATTAAAAGAAAGATTTGTGCAAACCTTTGCTCTTATCATTTGTTCAACGGGGAAACTACTATATAATCAAACTGGAGGTTACCACTTATGCAATTTGAAAGAATTTTAAAAATCATCGAGACCCACACCGCAGGAAGTCCCACCCGCCACATCGTAGGCGGCGCTCCGCAGATTAAGGGCAATACCATGGCGGAGAAGATGCAGTACCTGCACGATCACCACGACTGGATCCGCAAGGTCGTGATGCAGGAGCCCAGAGGCCACGCCAGCATGTCCGGCGCACTCTATGTGCCGCCCTGCAATCCCGAGGCTGATATGGGTATTCTCTATTTTGACGCCTGCGACTACATGACCATGTGCGGCCACAGCACCATCGCCGTGTCCACGGTCCTTGTGGAGCTTGGTATGGTAGAAAAAAAAGAGCCGGTGACCACTGTGAAGCTGGATACGCCTGCTGGCCTCGTTACCGCAGAGGTAAAGGTTGAGAACGGCAACGTAAAGGAAGTGACCTTTGCAAATGTGCCTTCTTTCCTCTATGCAAGTAAAGAGCTGGAGATCGAAGGATATGGCAAGGTTCCCTGCGACGTGGCCTTTGGCGGCATGGCCTACGCCATCGTTCCGGTGGAGAAATTTGGTCTGACCGTAGATCCGGCCAATATCAATGAACTGATGGAGGCAGCACATAAGGTATTCAATGTGGCACAGCCGGAAATTGGCTTTGTACATCCGGAGCAGCCTTTCATGGACCGCATCCACAGCGTCATGTTCACACAGCCCGGTACCGACGGCGCTGACAGTAAAGAAGTGGTCATCCTGATTCCGGTGGAGGAAGGCAATTCCACAGCCGTAGACCGCTCTCCCTGCGGCACCGGTACCTCTGCCCGCGTAGCGGCAGAATTGGGCCATGGAAATATTGCGCTTGGTCAGTCCTTTGTCCAGGAAAGCATCATTGGCACCCGCTTTGCCGGAAGAATTGATGAGCGCCTGGATACCTGCGGCTATATCGGCGGCATCCCGAAGATTACCGGTTCCGCCTACATCACCGCCTTAAGCGACTTCGTTGTATCTGCAAACGATCCTCTCAAAGATGGATTTATTCTGATTTAAGAGGGGACACGCTTATGGCAAACGGCTTAAAGGAAATAGCAGACGAACTAAACCTGTCCATTTCGACAGTTTCGAGAGCACTGAACAATACCGGCCGGGTTTCCGCTGAAACCCGGCGCCTGGTAATGGATACCGCAAAAAAATATAATTATTCCCCGAACCGTATTGCTCAGTCATTAAGACAGAAAAAGACAAATATTGTAGGATTGATTGTTCCGGATATCGGTGATTATTTTTCAGAAGTTATAAAGGGAACGGAATCCGAGTTGTCCGCTCACAATTATTCCATGATTCTGGCGGACTCCCACGAGGATCCGCTGAAGGAAGCCAACTATATCAAGCTCATGTACCAGTCTCAGGTGGATGGCCTGATGCTGGCGACTGTTTCTGACACCTTTGCATGGACCGACGTCTATGAGAGCAGTGATATTCCCGTAATTTTCTTCGACAACGAACCTGCCGATCTGGTCTGTAGCAAGGTGGTCCTGAACAACATCAAAGCCACGGAAATCGCGGTGGACCACCTGGTAAAGCTTGGACACAAAAAAATTGCCCTGATTTGTGGAAATACCAAGGAAAGTACGGCGAAATACCGTCGCGACGGTTTCATGGAAGCCATGAAAAAACATAATCTGGAGGTTGACCAAAACCTGATCAAAGAGGGACTTTACTACCTGGACGCAGGCTATTCTTCCATGGAAGAACTGATCTTAAGCCGGGAGGATCACCCGTTCACTGCGGTCATCGTGTCCACCTACCGGATGTCATGCTCCGCCATCCATGCCATTAAGGATTACGGCCTCAGCTATCCTGAGGACTTCTCCTTCATCGGCTTCGATATGGAAGACCGGGATCGGCTATTCTCTCCCAGTATCACCTCCGTGCTGCAGCCCGGCAAGCTGATTGGCAAGCTGATGGTACATAAGCTGCTCCAGTCCATTGACAATGTGGAGCTGTCCCCGGAAGAGGAAGATTCCGTATCCTTCGTCAATCCGGTCATTAAACTGGGCCAGTCCACCGCTGCGATTAAAAAATAAAATTGCTTTTTACCTATTATATTATCTTCTCCTGTAAAAAGAGCTTGCGCACCTCCATATTTGCGCAAGCTCTTGCTCTGTCTTTATCTCCTGCTGCTGTCACCCTTCTGGAGCGCAGGGGCCAGCAGAATCCGCTGGGCAATAATCTCCGTCCCCTTTTCGCATCGGAGCCGCGCCAGCATCCGGTTAGCCGCGATGGTTCCGATGCTCTCCGTGGGCTGCGTAATCGTTGTGATCGACGGCACATTTAAGCCCGTCTCATCCAGAAAATCAAAGGCCACCACCGCCACATCCTCCGGAATCCGAAGCCCCTGCTCCCGAATGGCCTTCAGGGCTCCGCAGGACATCTTATAGGAGCTGACATAGACCGCTGTAAAGGGGTGCGCCTCCCTGGCCTCCAGAAGCTCCCGCATACAGCGGTAGCCTCCCTCCACCTGGTAATCGCCCTTCTTCATCAGCTCCGGTATCGCTTTCAACCCGTGATCCTCTAAGGCATTCCGGAACCCACGAAGCCGTTCCAGTCCCGTAGTCTCCCGCTCATTACCGACGATAACTGCTATCTGCTCATGCCCCGCTTTTGCCAGGCACTCCACCGCCAGGGCACTTGCCCGGCTGTTGTCCAGCAGCACACAGTCCTCGTATTCCGGCTTCACATGGGGCAGATTGTCGATGAAAATAACCGGGACGCCGCTCTGAAAATACATCTCCAGCGCCTCGTGCTCCTCCGCGACAGTGGCCAGAATCAGTCCGTCCACCCGCTTTTCGTACATAAGCCGGATATAGTTCTCCTCCTTTTCCGGATCTTCATTGGAGTCCGCCAGCAGAATCGAATATCCTTCCGTGGAAAATACGTTATCTGCTGCTTTGATGACCAGATTAAAATAGTCCCGGATATCCGGAACGATGATTCCGATGGTATTGGTCTTGCTGTTTTTCAAAGAACGTGCCACCTGATTCGGTACATAATGATGTTCCTTCGCTATCTTCAAAATCTCATCCTTGGTCTTCTGTGAGATTCTTCCTTTTCCATTGATCACGCGGGAAACCGTTGAGATAGAATAACCTGACTCTTCCGCAATCTTCTTTAAATTATAAGGCAACTTTTACCCCCCGGTAATTTTCTGTATTTCATGATTTTACCATAAATGACATTTTCTCTCAATATTTATTCCATGATTTTTTCTTTGTTTCCGGTCTTTTAAAATTTATTCTTTTTTCTATTTTCTCCTTGACATTCCTATGCAAACGTGGTTAAATCATCATATGAACAGTTAAACATATATGAATATATTTTCAAAGGAGATAGATATTATGGCTGATATGGACAGAGAGAAACTGAATCCCGTAGCCGGGCATGAGGAGCACTGTGGCTGCGGTTGTGAACACGAGCATGACCATGACCACGAACATCATCATGAGCATGAAGAGCATGCGCATCAGCATCACGAGCATGACCACGACGAGGAATGCGGCTGTGGCTGCGGGCACGATCATCATGAGCATGACCATGAGGAGCACGAGCATCATCACCACGAGCATGGCGACTCCTGTGGCTGCGGCCATGAGCATGGCCATGAGGAGCACGAGCATCATCACCACGAGCATGGCGACTCCTGTGGCTGCGGCCACGATCATGGCCATGAGGAGCATGAGCATCATCACCATGAACATGGCGACTCCTGTGGCTGCGGCCATGAGCATCATCACCATGAACATCATCACGAGCACAGCACTGCTGCCCGCAAGGAAGTCTACATCATCGAAAACCTTGGCTGCGCCCACTGTGCTTCCAAGATGGAAGAGAAAATCAACGCCCTGCCCGGCGTAGAGGAAGCCACCATCACCTTCGCCACCAGGCAGCTCCGTGTCCTGGCCGCTGATCCGGATGCCCTGCTGCCGGAAATGCAGCACATCTGCTCTTCCATTGAGTCCGAAGTGAAAATTGTTCCGAAAACCGTGAATGCATCTGCAAAAGCAAAAGTATACATCATCAACGGTCTGGACTGCGCGCATTGCGCGGCCAAAGTGGAAGAGCGTATCAACGAGGTGCCCGGCGTGGAAAATGCCGTTCTGACCTACGCCACCAGGCAGCTCCGCATCACTGCCGAGAATCCGGACGCTCTCATCGACGAGATTCGTCGCGTCAGCGCAGCCCTGGAGGAGGGCGTCACCATTGTAGAGCGTGACCCGTCCCCGAAATCCGCCGCCAAGAACGCCGCAGCACAGTCTGCCAGGGAAGAAGAGAAAAAGAACGAGCGCAGAGAACTCATTTCCATCATCATCGGCGCGGTTCTCTTCGTAGTCGGCGAGATTTTAAGCCATATGGGTGCTGCCGCCATGGTTACACTGCCCATATTTGTCATTGGTTATCTGATTCTGGGTGCCGGCGTCCTGGTGACCGCTGTCAGGAACATTTCCCATGGTCAGATCTTCGATGAAAACTTCCTGATGGGTATCGCGACACTGGGCGCATTTGCCATCGGCATGTATCCCGAGGCTATGGGCGTTATGCTCTTCTACCGCATCGGCGAGTTCTTCGAGCACAAGGCCGTAGAGCGAAGCCGCGGACAGATCATGGACGCTGTGGATATGCGTCCCGAGGTCGTCAATCTGATACAGGGCGACGATATCAAAGTCATCCCGGCTGAGAACGCCAAGGTGGGCGATGTCCTGATGATCCGCCCGGGCGACCGTATTCCGCTGGACGGCATAATTCTTGAGGGCGAGAGCCGTCTGGATACTTCACCGATTACCGGCGAGCCTGTTCCGGTGGCTGTAAAGGCCGGAGACGACATCACCTCCGGCTGTGTGAACACCTCCGGTCAGCTGAAGATTCGCGTAGAGAAGCCTTTGTCCGAGTCTATGGTAACCCGTATCCTGGATTCCGTAGAAAACGCGGCCGCGAGCAAGCCGAAGATCGACCGCTTTATTACCCGGTTCTCCAAGGTTTACACTCCCATCGTCGTAACCCTGGCTTTGATAACTGCCATTATTCCGTCTCTGGTGACCGGCAACTGGCATCAGTGGATTTATACCGCGATTACGTTCCTGGTTATGAGTTGCCCCTGCGCCCTTGTACTCAGCGTACCGCTGGCATTCTTCTCCGGTATCGGCGCAGGCTCCAAGAAGGGGATCCTGTTCAAGGGCGGCGTGGCTATGGAAGCCTTAAGCAACCTGGGCGCTGTGGTCATGGATAAGACCGGTACCGTGACCGAGGGTAACTTCAAACTTCAAAAGATCGTTTCCACCGGATCCATTTCCGAGGATGAGCTGCTTCGCATCTGCGCAAGCTGCGAGCAGTTCTCTACCCACCCGATCGCAGCCAGCATCGTAGCGGCCGCACAGGAGAAGGGAGTCGCTCTGGAGAAGCCCGCTTTTCTGGAAGAAATCGCAGGCCACGGTATCTCCGCTTCTCTTGCTGCAGGTAAGGTGCTCTGCGGAAATCAGAAGCTGATGGACGAAAATCAGGTGGCTATGAACGCTGCCATCGACACTGGCTACGGCTCCGAGGTCTTTCTGGCTGTAGACGGTAAGCTGGCCGGATATCTGGTGATCTCCGATACTCTGAAGGCCGACGCGAAATCTGCCATTGCACGCCTGAAAAAAATGGGTCTTCGCACTGTGATGCTGACCGGCGACGCGCAGGAAAGCGCTGAGGCCGTAGCGAAGATGGCTGGCATCGACGAAGTTCACGCAAAGCTTCTTCCCCAGGATAAGCTGAGTATTATGGCCAAGCTCCGCGAGCAGAACGGCAACATCATGTTTGTCGGCGACGGTATCAACGACGCTCCGGTTCTGGCCGGCGCTGACGTAGGCGCAGCTATGGGAAACGGCGCTGACGCAGCTATCGAGGCGGCTGACGCGGTATTTATGACCTCCAGTATGGAATCTGTACCGACGGCTATCTCCATCGCCCGCAGCACCAACCATATCGCCGTTCAAAACGTGGTATTCGCTTTGATTATTAAGATCGCGGTTATGATTCTTGGGCTGGCCGGACACCCGAATATGTGGCTGGCTGTATTCGCCGACACGGGCGTGGCTATGCTGTGCGTGCTGAATTCTATCCGGATTCTGTATAAGAAATAAGAAAGAAAAAGCAAAATGCTCCGACAGGTTTCACCCACCTGCCGGAGCATTTTTTATATCCTATTTTACGTCTTTCATGGTCAATGCGATTCGCTTCTTCTGTAAATCTACGCTAAGAACCTTCACGTCCACGATATCTCCCACGCTCAACACCTCCAGCGGGTGCTTAATATACCGATCGGTAATCTGGGAAATGTGTACCAGGCCGTCCTGATGGACGCCGATATCCACAAAGACGCCAAAATCAATAACGTTGCGGACGGTACCCTTCAGCACCATACCGGGCTTTAAGTCTTTCATTTCCAGCACATCGGTACGGAGAATGGGCTTCGGCATCTCGTCACGGGGATCCCGCCCCGGTTTTTCCAGTTCCTTGACGATATCTCGCAGAGTCAGCTCGCCGATTTCCAGCTTCTCTGCCAGGTGCTTATAATCATGAATCTTCCCGGACAGACCCTTGATACCGCCCTTTTTCAGGTCGTCTGTGGTATAACCCATGGTGGTCAGCAGCTTCTCGGCGCTGGCATAGGACTCCGGATGCACGCTGGTAGCGTCCAGGGGGTTCTTGCCGTCTGTGATGCGTAAGAAGCCCGCGCACTGTTCAAAGGCCTTTGGACCCAGCTTGGACACCTTCAGAAGCTCTCTGCGGCTGGTAAAACGGCCATTCTCTTCCCGGTAGGCTACGATATTCTTTGCCAGGGTCTTATTGATGCCGGAGACGTACTCCAGAAGCGGCGCGGAGGCCGTATTCAGATCTACACCGACTTTATTTACGCAATCCTCTACCACGCCGGACAGGGCATCTCCCAGCTTCTTCTGATTCATGTCGTGCTGATACTGACCCACGCCGATGGAGCGGGGATCGATCTTGACCAGCTCTGCCAAGGGATCCTGGAGTCTCCGGGCGATGGACGCGGCGCTTCGCTGTCCCACATCGAAGTTCGGAAATTCCTCTGTGGCCAGCTTGCTGGCGGAATAGACCGAGGCCCCAGCCTCATTTACAATGACGTAGCGGACCGGCGTGGGCAGCTCCCTGATGAGCTCCACGATAACCTGCTCGGACTCCCGGGAGGCGGTTCCGTTACCCACGGATATCAGAGTAATGCCGTACTTGGCAATCAGCTTTTTCAGGGTCGCTTTGGCCTCTGTCACCTTATTCTGGGGCGCAGTCGGATAAATGACCACTGTATTCAGCACCTTGCCGGTGGCGTCCACCACGGCCAGCTTACAGCCGGTACGGAAGGCCGGATCCCAGCCCAGCACCACCTGACCCACGATGGGCGGCTGCATCAGAAGCTGCTTCAGGTTCTTTCCAAAGACATTGATGGCTCCGTCCTCTGCCTTTTCCGTCAGCTCGTTTCGGATTTCCCGTTCGATGGACGGCGCGATCAGGCGGCTGTAGCTGTCCGCGATGACGGATTTCAGAGTCGGCGTGGTATGCGGATTGTCCCGCACGATGACCTTCTTCTCCAGATACCGCAGGATGCGCTCCTCCGGCGCTTCCACACGGACGTTCAGCACCTTCTCCGCCTCGCCCCGGTTCAGGGCCAAAATCCGGTGTCCGGCTGCCTTTTTCACAGGCTCTTCGTAGTGATAATACATCTCATAGACGGTCTGCGCCTTCTCATCCTTAGCTTCGGATATCAGCTGTCCCTCGTCGAAGGTGGCCTTCCGGATATAGGTCCGGTAATCCGCCTCATCGGAGATGGCCTCCGCCAGGATATCCCCGGCCCCCGCGATAGCGTCCTCCGCAATCAGCACGCCCTTTTCCTCGGAAATGTACGCAGCGGCCTCTTCCGCCAGTGGCTTTTTCGTCATCTGCAGCCGCAGCACGTCTGCCAGGCCCTCCAGACCTTTTTCCTTGGCAATGGTAGCCCGGGTGCGCCGTTTTGGCCGGTAGGGGCGGTACAGGTCGTCTACTTCCACCAGAGTCTCTGCTGCCAGAATCTGTGCCTTCAACTCCTCCGTCAGCTTGCCCTGCTCCTGGATGCTTCCCAGCACCTGATTTTTCTTATCCTCCAGTCCCCGAAGGTAATTCAGCCGCTCGTAGAGATTACGCAGCACCTCGTCGTTCAGAGATCCGGTCGCTTCCTTTCTGTATCTGGAAATAAATGGAATTGTATTCCCCTCGTCGATGAGCTTCACCGCGGCCTCCACCTGCCACCGCTGAACGCCCAGCTCCTCCGTCAGTTTCTTACTAATATCCATAGAGTGTTCCTCCTGTCTTCCGCCATGACCTTTTCCGATCGCGGGCACTGTCCTTATTATACGAAAATCCACCTCTCATCGCAAGCCGTAACTTTACTGTCTCCCACTTCTGATCTGTTTGCTTTCGCATGATGTAGATTTTAAGATTTCATTGTCTTTCCCTTTTTCCTGTGTTATCATGTTTATTTAGGAGGATTTTTTATGGATTACAATCATACCGAACAACCGAATATGAATTTTCAACAACCGAATTTCAATCCCTATAAAAGACAGCCGAACAAAATGGCAACTCTGTCGCTGGTGCTCGGCGTGCTGACCCTTCTTTCTGTGATCAGCATTTACTTTATCTATTTTGCCCTGCCCATGGGCTGTATGAGCATTCTCTTCGCCCATCTCTCCAAAGGCGACAGCTACCGGCTTTCCCCAAAGGCTGTAGGCGGCATGACAGTTTCGATTCTTTCTATCGTCATCACCGTCGTAATTCTGGTTCTGGGCTTCTATCTGGCCATTCAGCTTTTCGGGCTGGAGACCCTGATGGATCCGGACGCCCTGCAGCAGGCTATTTCTGATCTCTATAATCAGCTGTCCACCCAGCTTCCGACGACAGGAGGTGGCGCGTTATGATGAGACCGAAGGAAATCCGCCGTCAGGCTCGTATAACCCTCACCGGTAACTATTTCTTTGCCGTGAATCTGAATATCAGCCTGACCATATTTACTATGGCCCTGACCATCGTCCTGCAGTCCACCAGTCTGGGTGCATCGCCGCTAGTGCTGAACCAGGTGCTATTCTGGGTTCTGAATCTGATTGTCCTGCTTTTAAATGCGCTGCTTACTGTGGGACTGATTCGCTATCTCTACTCCCTCTGCCGGAAGGCTCCTGTCAATCAACCGGGACTTCTCTTCTACGCCTTCCGTGCCCAGCCGGATACCTTTATCCTGACCTATCTGTTCCGCTACGCGGTCTCCCTGGTCTGGTTTGCGCCTGCGCTGTACTGCTATCTCCGGTTGCCCTTAAGCATCGATCTGGCAAATATGCCTACTGAAGTCATTCAGTTGATGACCCACATGGCAGCCTATGCGCTGCTTGCCATTATCCCTGCAGTCCTGATTTCCCTGCCCTGGTGCCTGACCGAATTCGTGCTGCTGGATGACCCGTACTGTTCCGCTCATAACGCGCTGCAGACCAGTCGCAGACTCATGCAGGGCCAGTACATCCGCATCCTGCGCCTGTGGCTCGGTTTCCTGCCCCTGTGTCTTCTGGGCATCGGATCCATGGGCATCGGATTTCTGTGGATTCGGCCTTACTTCTATGTGAGTATGGGGCATGTGTATCTGGAACTGCGTGATGATCAGACGATAGAATTTTAAATGGATTTTTGGCGTATCGGTTTCTCCGATACGCCTTTTTCATGTAACAGGAAATTCCTATGGAATCCCCTGTTACATAAAAAATATTATCGCACTGCGGCGGAGATGTAGTATGTCGCTTACGCGATCAGCCGCAGGCGGAGAATCCTGCTTTGCAGGATTCTTTCTTATTCTATACACTTTATTTCAAATATGTTATAATGAACCTATCTTAACTAAAAGGAGCGTATTCAAAAATGGAAATTACAAAAGATATTCGATATGTTGGCGTCAATGACCATGATGTGGATCTCTTTGAGGGTCAGTATGTGGTTCCGAATGGTATGGCATACAATTCCTACGTCATCCTGGACGAGAAAATCGCCATCATGGACACGGTGGACGCCCATTTCGGACAGGCATGGCTGAATCAGATCTGTGCTCTCCTGGGCGACCGTCATCCGGATTACCTGATCGTACAGCACATGGAGCCGGATCATTCCGCCAATATCGCTAAATTTATGGAGTTCTATCCGGACACTACCGTCGTATCCAGCGCCAAGGCTTTCGCCATGATGAAGCAGTTCTTCGGCACCGATTACGCTGACCGCCAGATCGTCATCAAGGAAGGCGATACCCTCTGCCTGGGCAAACACACCCTGGCTTTTGTGGCCGCTCCGATGGTTCACTGGCCGGAGGTCATGGTGACCTATGATACCTGCGATAAGGTACTGTTCTCTGCTGACGGCTTTGGTAAATTCGGTGCTCTGGACGTGGAAGAGGACTGGGCTTCGGAAGCGCGGCGCTACTACATCGGTATCGTCGGTAAGTTCGGCGTACAGGTACAGAACTTGCTGAAAAAAGCCGCTACGCTGGATATCCAGACCATCTGCCCCCTGCACGGACCTGTGCTCACGGAAAATCTGGGCTACTATCTGAATCTCTACAACACCTGGTCATCCTACCAGCCGGAGGAGGACGGTATCGTCATCGCTTACACCTCTGTCTATGGTCACACGCAGGAAGCTGTCGAGCTGCTGGCTGATAGGCTCCGCACTAAGGGCTGCCCGAACGTTATCGTTCACGATCTGGCTCGTGCCGACATGGCGGAAGCCGTAGAAGACGCGTTTCGCTACAGCAAGCTGGTTCTTGCCACCGTCACCTACAACGGCGGCATCTTCCCGTTCATGCGCGATTTTATCCAGCATCTGACCGACCGCAGCTACCAGAACCGCACCGTGGCCTTCATAGAAAATGGTTCCTGGGCCCCGACCGCAGTCAAAGGCATGAAAGCCCTGCTGGAAAACAGCAAGAAACTGACCTACGCCGAAACCGACGTCCGCATCCTGTCCGCTTTAAATGAGGACAGCCGCGGCCAGATCGAGGCGTTGGCGGATGAGCTCTGCTAAGAATGTACCACCTGATATTGTGTATAATCTCAATATGAAATAAGACCTTCCAGTTTCTATTCTGGGAGGTCTTATTTTATCCTCAAATCCTAATTCAAAAAAATATGTTTCCCTCCCCCGGAGTTTTTTTTGTTCTATAAAAAGCATGACTTTCACGCTTCAATGTAACACGGTATTGTAGATCCAAAAAACCTGCAAGCAACGCTTACAGGTTTTAAAGCTCCCCGAGTAGGGCTCGAACCTACGACATTTCGGTTAACAGCCGAACGCTCTACCACTGAGCTATCGAGGAATATTTAATTCAGATACCATAATACCTGATCACTCAACGCTTGTCAAGTGTTCAGGTACTTCTTTGTACCTTCAAAACTATATACTGTATATCTTCTTAGACATTTTCTATCCTATGACGCTTCGCGTTCCGCTTTCGCTTCACACTCTTGGTCAAGCCCTCGACCTATTAGTAACAGTCAGCTCCATGTGTTACCACACTTCCACCTCTGCCCTATCTACCTT
>CABIXM010000031.1 GCA_902362725.1 Clostridiaceae bacterium
TGCACAAGTTCTTCTTGTGGTGATAATGCTTCATTATTTACCACCACAATGGTTGTGTTAAACTTCATACAGAATTTTTCAAACCAATCATAACCAAACCTAATAAATCTATCTTTATGGGTTACGATTATGGTTTTGATTTTTTGCTCCATTACTTCATCTAATAACTCATTCCACTTTTTACGATTGTAATTAAGTCCACTCCCATAATCTTCAATACATTGGTCTACAATGATTCCTTTGGCATTACAAAACTGTCTTAAAAATGCGACCTGGTTTTGTAAATCATCTTTTTGGTTTCTCGTAGACACTCTCGCATAAATAACTACCTGGCGTTGGTCATTTTCGGTATTTATGCCTTTAAATTGAAGATACTGGTCGTAAGTGTAATAACGCCTATCCGTTGGAGTCCGATTTGCTTTTAGAGTTCCTTCCCTATCCCAGCGTTGCAATGTCTTAACAGACACGCCTAACAATTCAGCAAAATCTTTTGGCTTGTAATTTGTGATATTTGGTGTGTTCATAATAGCTTACTCCTTTGAGTATATTTAAACACATTCAATCACATTTGTCAATTATTTTAATTTCTTAACATTTCCTCCTGTCAGGCAATTAACGAATCTTATCCGGGAATCCCACTTTCTTCTGGACCTTCCGCAAAGTCTTATTGGCCACATAGTCGGCCTTTTCCGCATTGTTCTTGATGACGGAATCGATATAGGCCTTGTCTCTGGTGAGCTCTGCCACCCGCTCCTGAAGCGGCCTCAGGACAGAGATAACCGCCTCGCCGACTGCCGGCTTAAACTCGCCATAGCCCCTGCCGTCGAACTCCCGTTCCACCTCTTCCGGCGTCTTGCCGGTGCATGCGCAGTAGATGCTGATCAGGTTCTTGATACCCGGCTGCTCGTCGCGGTAGCGGATCTGACCCTCGGAGTCGGTCACAGCGCGCTTGAATTTGCGCATGATCGTGTCCGGATCGTCCATCAGATAGATGCTGCCGTTGGGATTTTCATCGGACTTGGACATTTTTCTGGACGGCTCCTGCAGACTCATGATCTTCGCGCCCACCCTTCCGATATATGCTTCCGGCACGGTAAACACGTCACCGTAAATGCTGTTAAAACGCTGAGCGATATCCCGGGTCAGTTCCAGATGCTGCATCTGGTCGATGCCCACCGGAACCACATCTGCCTGATAGAGCAGAATGTCTGCCGCCATCAGGACCGGATAGGTGAAGAGACCTGCGTTGATATTGTCTGCGTGCTTGGCGGACTTATCCTTGAACTGTGTCATACGGCTCAGCTCGCCCATGTAAGTGTAGCAGTTCAGAATCCACGCCAGCTCCGCATGGGCCGGTACGTGGGACTGATAATAAATGCAGTTTTTATCCGGATCGATACCCGCCGCGATAAACAGGGTCAGAAGCTCTCTCGCGTGCTTGCGGAGTTCCGTCGGATTCTGGCGGACTGTGATGGAGTGCATGTTCGCCACGCTGTAAAAGCACTCGTACTCGTCGCTTAAGGTAATCCAGTTCTTCAGGGCTCCCAGATAGTTACCCAGGGTCAGATTTCCGGTGGACTGCATGCCGCTGTATAATACTTTTTTATCTCCTAACATCTTGTGTTCTCCTCTTAAAATTTTTTTATGATAAATGTAACATCATACTCGCTATTTTAAAATAAATCAGAAGGCTGCTGGCATCCACGATGGTGGTGATGAGGGGCGCAGCCATGATCGCCGGATCCAGCTTCATCTTCTCGGCCAGCATCGGCAGTACACAGCCGATGATCTTCGCCAGCACGACGGTCAGCATCAGGGAAAGGACGATGACCAGATTCAGGGCCAGCCGGTCCGGATACTGCAAAATCAACCGAACGAAGTTCGCCGCCGCCAGTACTGCGCCGCACAGAAGTCCCACCCGGAACTCCTTCCAGACCACCCGCAAGACGTCCTTCAGTTCGATATCGCCCACCGCCATACCACGGATAACCATGGTGCTGCTCTGGTTGCCGCAGTTGCCGCTGGTATCCATCAGCATGGGCACAAAGCTGAGAAGCAAAGGAAGCACCTGAATGGCTTCCTTATAATCCATCAGGATCGCGCCGCTTAAAATCGATGTAAACATCAGGATCAGAAGCCAGGGAATACGGTTTCTCGCAAGCTCAAAAACGCCGGTCCGAAGATAGGGCTTCTCCGAAGGAAACATAGCCGCCATTTTCTCAAAGTCCTCGGTGGCCTCCTGTTCCATGACCTCCACCGCGTCGTCAACGGTAACGATGCCCACCAGGCGATCCTCGTGATCGACTACAGGCAGACACAGCAGGTCATATTTATTGAAGGTCTCTACCACGTCCTCCCGGTCCTCGGTGGTCACGGCGTAGATGATATTTTCATCCATGATGTCCTTGATAACCGTGTCATAGGGATTCATCAGCAGATCCTTCACCGTCACCACGCCCTGGAGGCAGCGCTTGCTGTCCGTCACAAAGCAAGTGTAAATGGTCTCCTTGTCGACACCATTTTCCCGGATGTATGCAAAGGCCTGTTCCACGGTCATATTTCGCTTCAGGCCGATATATTCCGCTGTCATAATGCTTCCGGCGCTGTTCTCCGGATACTGTAAAAACTGATTGATCAGATTCCGCGTCTGAGGCGTCGCATTCTGTAAGACACGCTTCACCACGATAGCCGGTAATTCCTCCAGCATATCCACTGCGTCGTCCACGTACAGATCCTCTACGATCTTGCCCAGCTCATAGTCCGTAATACTGTTGATAATATGCTCCTGGTCGTCTACCTCCAGGAATGAAAATACGTCTGCCGCCAGTTCCTTGGGCAGCATCCGGTATACAAGAACCTTCTTCTCGGGCTCCAGTTCCTCGATAAACTCCGCGATATCGACCTCGTTCATCTCCGACATCGTCTCACGCAGCTTTCGGAACTGTCGGTCCTCCAGAAGCTCTGTAAGCTCCTCCCGATCATAACTTCCGATTGCCATGCACTCTTGTCCTCCCACGTCGACAGGCACAGCATCTGTATCTCCTGCCGCCGGGTAACGACAGTTTATTTATCTATAAGAAAAATCCGTGTCTGTCTCTATTCTATTCTGTCTTAAGCCACAACTTCGACTTCGCCCGTCCACGGACTCCTCACTTCCTTTTTTCGCATAGATTAGGCGTTTCCGCCTGCCACTCTTAATCATAACACCAAAAGGCAGTTACCGTCAACTGATAACTGCCCTTGGAATCGTGAAATGCTGTTGTCTTATTTTTGTTTATTTGCCTTTCAGCCGCTTGTCTGATTTTACGGAAAGGCGGGTTCCCACACTCTGGAAAATCTGTACCAGTATAATCAGAAGCACTACCGCAATCAGCATAACCAGATATTTATACCGGTAATAGCCGTAATTGATGGCAATTTTTCCCAGTCCGCCTCCGCCAATGATACCGCTCATGGCCGAATAACCGAGAATCGTGGTAATCGCAATGGTGAAATTGGAAATCAGAGAAGGCACGCTCTCCGGGATCAGCACCTTTACGATAATCTGGAACGGAGAAGCGCCCATGCTCTGGGCCATCTCGATGATATTCGGGTTCACCTCCCGAAGGCTTCCTTCCACCAGACGGGCCACAAAGGGAAACGCCGCAATCACCAACGGTACAATGGACGCTACCGTACCAACCGCGGTTCCCACAATCAGGCGGGTCAGCGGGAATACCATAATCATCAGAATCAGGAAGGGCACAGAACGAAGCAAATTGATGATCACATTCAGCACATGCATCACGCCCTTCGGCAGAGGCCGCACGCCATCCTTCTCGCCTACCACCAGAAGTACGCCGAGAGGCAGGCCAATGACAACCGCAAAGGCTGTCGCCAGAATCGTCACATAGACGGTCTCCCAGCAGGCCAGCGGAATCTCCGTCTGCAAAATACGGAGGGTCTCTTCTATGGTCTCCGGAGAAAATAATTTATCGAGCATCGCCTGTCACCTCCTCTACCAGTACATCCGGGATACTGCTTAAGTACGCAATCGCCCGTTTTACCACATCGTCGTCATCAGGCAGGCCCAGGAGCATATTGCCGTAGGCTTTATCCCCGATACTCTTGGTGGACGCGCCCAGGATACTGGCTGTAATCTGCTCGTCGATGGCCATTTTCGCAATCAGTGGTTCTCTGGAGGCCACCGCACCGCTGAATACCACGCGGATCCGGCGCTCGCCCGGAGCTTCCTCCAGAATCTCGTCGGCGCCGTCCGGGAATACCAGGCGCTTGGCCGCTTTGGATTTGGGGCTGGAGAATACTTCGCTTACGACGCCCTCTTCCACCACAGAACCGGAATCCAGAATCGCCACCCGGTTGCAGATCTCTTCCACCACACTCATCTGATGGGTAATGATGATGACCGTGATGCCCAGTCTCTGGTTGATATCCCGGATCAGCTCCAGAATCGCGTGGGTGGTCTTCGGATCCAGGGCGCTGGTGGCCTCGTCGCAAAGCAGCACCTTCGGATCGGTAGCCAGGGCTCTCGCGATGGCAATACGCTGCTGCTGTCCGCCGGAGAGCTGAGCCGGATAGGCATTGGCCTTATCGGGAAGGCCGACCACGTCCAGAAGCTCCAGGGCACGTTTTTTCGCTTTCTCCTTGTCCATGCCGATGAGTTCCAGGGGGAAGCAGATATTTTTCAGGCAGGTTCTCTGCATCAGCAGGTTGAAACCCTGGAAAATCATAGTCACATCCCGGCGCACTGCCCGAAGCTCTTTATCTGACAGCTTCGCGATGTCCTGGCCGTCGATGAGCACCTGGCCTTTGGTAGGTCGCTCCAGCATATTGATGCAGCGCACCAGGGTACTTTTTCCCGCGCCGCTCATACCGATGATACCGTAGATGTCGCCGTCCTGAATGTTCAGATTCACATTCCGGAGCGCTTCCACGGTTCCGTCGGCGGTCTGGAATTCTTTGGTCAAATCTTTAATTTCAATCATAAAACCCCTCCGTCTGGATTTTTCTCGTAGATCCGAAAAGCCGACAGCCTGTTGCCACAGACCGTCGGCTGTCACTTTTTCTATTATAACATTATTTTGTAATCGCGTCCAGACTTGTCTGCTTGCCGCCGTACAGTCCCATGGGCTCTACGTGGATAGCCGCTACCGATACGATATGAGTTCCGTTCTGCTCGTTGAAGTCATCCAGGTACGGCTTATGCTGGAAGTAGTTTGCGTCTACCTCGCCGCTGTCTACCACATTGTTCGGCTGTACATAGTCAGTGAACTCCATGATGTCCAGGGTAATGTCCTTCTCAGCCAGAATGTCCTTTGCCACCTTCAGGATGTCTGCGTGGGGCGCCGGGGATGCCGCTACGGTAATGGTGGTTCCTGCCAGTGCATCGTAATCGACACTTGCGTCAAAGCCGTCTGTGGGGTTGTCCACGGTGCTGACTACGGCTCCGTCATACTCTTCGGTAATGTAGTCTGCTACAGCCTGGCTCTCCAGGGCTGCCTTCAGGGCTTTGATCTTATCGGTGTTCTCATTGCCTTCCTTTACAGCCAGAATGTTGCTGTAAGCGGAAGAGGAACCCTCCATGGTCAGCGCGTCGGCGGTGGGGTTCAGACCTGCGTCGATGGCGTAGTTGGAATTGATGATGGCGTAATCCACGTCCTTCAGTACGTTTGGTACCTGCGCCGCCTCTACCTCTTTAAAGGTGATGTTGTACGGATTCTCCGCGATATCTGCCGCGGTGGCGGTGATGCCTGCGCCGTCCTTCAGCTTGATGTAGCCGTTCTCTTCCAGTAAAAGAAGGGCTCTCGCCTCATTGGTGGTATCGTTCGGCACTGCGATAGTGATTCCCTTGCTGCTTCCGCCGCATGCGGTCAGGGACGCTACCGTTACCACGCCAAGTGCCAGTGCCGCAAGTTTCTTTGTCAGCTTTCTCATAATTTACTCCTCCTTGTTTTTATGTTACCCGTATTTCCTACTGGTTAAGTAGGATTATAAGAGCGTTGCGCCTGTTTGTCAAGCGCTTTTTTCATATGTCTTTTATCATAGCGGATTTTTTTTCATTTAGCAAGCAAATATCCCGATTTTCAGATGGGAAAATCGGGATATTTCAGGCTGATACATTTATTTTACCACTCGCAGGCCGAATACCGGCATCGGATTATAAAATGGGCTGTTTTCTTCACGGTAGATACGCTGATATACATCCAGATCTACCGTCACATCCGTGCATCCAAGGCTCTTCAGTACTTCCATATCCCAGGATGGGCGACTCATACCGTTAATCATCAGCTGCCTTTTGATGTTGTCGCACTCTTTCAGCTGGCCGCAGCTCATGTGATTGTGCGCATGCTCCTCAGGCAGACTTTCCAGTTCTCCCAGCAGATCCTCTTTTCCATAGTCCGCATCGAAGTTCAGAATGACACCGCCGTCTTTCAGTACCCGCAGCCATTCCCCATAGGCCTCTGCCGGGTGAGGCAGGGTCCAGGTCAGGTTCCGGGAGACAATGACATCGAAAGTGCCGTCCGGGAAATCCGGATGTTCCGCGTCCATCACTTCAAAGTCTGCCTGTACGTTCCGCTCCGCTGCAATAATTCTCGCTTTTTCAATCATGGCCGGGGTCAGATCGATGCCGGTCACCTGATGGCCCAGCTTTGCCAGCAGCACGGTGAAAAAGCCACAGCCGGTTCCCACGTCGAGAATCCGTAAATTTTCTCCTTCCGGCAGTCCCTTCTTAAGCTCCCGGAGCCAGAGCTCTGCCATTTCACTGTTTAACTCCTCCTCACGAAGACGGGCGAAGTCTTCACTTCGCCCGGTCCAGTAGGAAGAAATTTCTTTTTTTATCTCTTCCATTTTATTTTACCGCCTTAATCATAAACATCGGTGTCGATGCATAATTTACTTTCTCGGTTTCGCTCCAGACTCTCCGCCACACGTTCTCGTCGGAGTAGACGCTCTGGAAGCCCAGGTTTTTCAGAACCTTCATGTCCCAGGCCGGGCGTACCACCGGGCTTAAGGGTACGTTTCTGGCAATTTCTTCCATTTCATCGATATCCGTACCGATGTAATGATCCTCCATGGCCTGCTCTTCCACATGCTTCCGGTCTTCCTCATACTCCCGGCGTTTCTCGGCATCAAAGAGATGGCCGTACCAGTTGGCGTCAAAGTTCAGGAGCTGTCCGCCGGGTTTCAGAACCCGTTTCCACTCCTTATAGGCCTCGTCCGGATTCTCCAGATTCCAGGTCAGGTTCCGGGATACCGCCACGTCAAACTGATTGTCCGGAAGCTCCAGCTTCTGGGCGTCCATGCGCATCCAGTGAATCCTGTCCGCATAGCGGCCTGCATTTTCCTTCGCTTTACAGAGCATCTCCTCCGTGTAATCCACGGCTGTCACCTGGTAGCCTGCCTTCGCCAGAATGATGGCGAAAAAGCCCGGACCGGTGCCGATATCCAGCACTTGGATATCCTTCGGATCCCGGTGCGGGAACTCCGTTTCCAGCGCCTTTAGCCAACGATTTTTCTGCTCTGTAGCCAGCTCCTCCTGATTTACCTGTGAGTACCCTTCCGCCCGGTTTGTCCAGTATTCTTCAATTCTGCCCAGCATCTGTCCCATCTTGTCTCTCTCCTGTAACCTGAGCGGCACTGTCTTCCCGTCTCAGCCGCATCTCTAATCTTTAAAAATTATAACAAAGCCCCCCGGGGGCCACAAGCCTCCCGGGGGGATAAAAATTTGTTCTAAATCTGATTTAATTTATAATACGGAATCTACCAGCATTTTCGTATATGCGTCCTTTGGATTCCGAATCACTTCATCCGGAATCCCTTCTTCTGCGATCCGCCCATCTTTCATAACGATGACACGGTCACAAAACTGCTGCACCAGTGCAAGGTTATGACAGATAAAAACATAGGACAGCTTCTTATTCTCCTGTAAATTCATAAGCAGATCGAGCACTTTCTTCTGAACTGTCACATCCAGCGCGCTGGTAGCTTCATCACAAATAATAATCTGAGGTTCTACCGCCAATGCTCTGGCAATGGCAGCCCTCTGGCACTGACCTCCGCTGACCTGATGGGGATATCTGTCCATGTAGGAAGCCTCCAGGCCACACTGCTCCAACAGGTTCGCTGTTTTTTTTCGGATCTCTGCTTTTGGAACGCCTCTGTTTTTCAGGCTTTCTCCGATTCCATAGCCCAATGTCTTTCTCGGATCAAAGGAACCAACCGGATTCTGGAAGACCATCTGCATTTTATCATAAATACTTTTAAGTGCCCTGCCTTTTCGATGTGTGATGTCCTGCCCATCCAGAATAATCTGTCCCTCTGTCACAGCTTCCAATCTTGTAATCAGTTTTGCAACCGTACTCTTTCCGCTTCCGGATTCTCCGACAATTCCAAGGATTTCCCCTGCCCGCAGAGAAAAGCTCATGTTTTCTACCGCAGTCACATCCCGTTTTCCATGTTGATGGAATACTTTTTTCAGATCTTTCACCTGTAAAATGTTTTCCATACTCAACTCCTTCTAAGCTTCGGTACTGCAGACAGAAGCTCTTTTGTATATTCATTGCGCGGATGTTCCAACACCGATTTTGCCGGGCCATATTCCATCCTGTTTCCATTCTGAAGGACCAGCACGGTATCTGCCATAGCCGACACCACGCCAATATCATGCGTCACGATGATGATCGCCGTTCCAAACAATTCCCGGACACGAAGCATCTCCTGAACCACCTGCCTCTGAACCGTCACATCCAGCGCACTGGTAGGCTCGTCCGCAAACAATACCGGCGGATTCATCAGCATGGAAATGGCGATACCTGCGCGCTGATTCATGCCTCCGGACATTTCAAAAGGATAGCTGTCCCAGATCTGCTCCGGTTCCTTAAAATTAAGTTTTGATAAAAGCTCAAGGGCACGTGCCTTTGCATCCGCCTCCGTGATTTTTCCATGTGCTCCCATGCTCTCGCAAATCTGACTTCCAATGGTCCGGATCGGGCAAAGCGAAGCGCCTGCATCCTGAAAGATCATGCCGATTCCGGCGCCACGTATGAGTCGAAGCTCCCGTTCCGGCATATCCACCAGATTTTCTCCCTTAAACGTAATATCTCCTCTGGTCACCAGGCCATTGTCGCCAAGCAGTCCCATGGCAGCCTTGATCAATGTGCTTTTCCCGCTTCCGGATTCTCCTACCAGTCCAAGGATCTCTCCCGGACGAAGAGAGAAGGAAATATCATGAACCACAGGATTTCCGTCAAAAGAGATCTCCACGGAATCATATTTCAATAATGTATCGTCCATTCCATAACTCCTGAATCACTGTCAAAATGATATCATACTTCGTTGATATCAAGATCAGCCGTCAGCTCATAGTAATCGCATGCATGTGCGGTAAGGCCTGTCACATTTGCCTGACTGATCATACTCATCTTTAAGAAAGAGCAGAATACAAACGCATCATCATCCAGAAGTTGCTGCTGCATCTCAATGGCAATCTGGTTTCTCTCTGTCACATCGAATGTGCTGTTCAGTTTCACTGCCAGCTCTTCCAGCTCATCGCTGTGATACTGTCCACGATTCTTGGTGGACGCATCCAGACAATGTGTAGAGAAGAAGTTAGTCGGATCTCCCAGACCACAGTTTACATTGGCGCCTACATATACATCCCATGCTGCCGGATCTTTACAGATCGTATTGTGGTCTGCAGTTGCGTTGATCTGTACCTCTATTCCGATCTCTTTCAGAGTGCTCTGTGCAGCCTCTGCCAGCAGCGGCAGTTCCTGACGACTCGGATAGGTGAGCCACCGGATGGTCAGCTTCTGCCCGTCTTTTTCACGGATTCCATCACCATCGCTGTCGGTCCATCCGGCTTCTTCCAAAACCGCTTTCGCTGCTTCCGGATCATAAGTCTTCGCATTCAGTGTAGAACCTCCGAACGCTACCGTATCCGGGAAGGCACCCGTTGCCACATATCCATATCCATTCAGAAGCACCTTGACAAAGGATTCCTTATCAATACCCATGGCAATGGCTTCACGGACTGCGTCATCTGCCACAACCGGAGATGCATAATTCATCTGTACGTAAAAGGAACGGCTGGTCTGCACACTGGTAAACTGGAACTTGTCATTTTCAAAAATCGGATAGCTTGCATATGCCATACCATATGCCGCATTGATCTCGCCGGACTGCAGTGCCAGTGCCAGAGTATCTCCATCTGAAATGGTACGGACCGTGATCTCATCTATGTTCACATTTCCCTCCCAGTAATTTTCGTTTTTCACAAGCTTCAGATGATCATCTGTCACCAGCTCGGTTGCCACATACGGACCGGTACCAACCACGATTCCGTCATCCGTCACCCCCTCATCCACATCAATGATACAGCCATAGGGCTCAGACAGATAGTTCATCAGGCTCGGACACTCTTCGGCCGTATGGATCGTCAGCACCAGACCGTCTGCCTCCATAGACGCAATCTTCAGATCTCCTGCCGCGCGCTCATGCACAGCGATCAGATCCTCCAGACATTTCTTTACCGCTTCCGCATCACAAGATTTTCCATTGGAAAAACACACCCCATCTTTTAAGGTGATTTTCCAGGTAAGATTATCTACCAGCTCATAGCCTTCTGCGATCCACGGTTCCAATTTCATGGAATCATTGATCTTCATCAGAGTCTCTCCGACTCCATAGCGCATACATGCCCATCCGCAGTATGCACTGTGCGGGTCAATCGTGGATTCCTCGTTTTCTGCATTAAATGTGGTATCGCCAAATACAAATGTCTTTTTACCAGTGGTATCTGCACCGGTCGCAGCCTGTGTACTTGTACTGTCTGCAGATCCATCTGTCTTTTCTGAACCACAGCCTGCCATGACACCTGCCATCATGGTCAGCGACAGAAGTAATGCAAGAATTTTTCCTGTTCTTTTCTTCATGTTTTTGCTCCCCGTTTCTTTTACTTTTTTATATCTACCTTGAATGAGAATTCTTCGGATCCATATAATCACGGATCGTATCTCCCAGAAGGTTAAATATCACCACAGATACAAAGATGGCCAATCCCGGAGATAACACGATCCAGGGATAGGTCTGCAGCATGCTCCGGCCACTGCTCATCATGCTTCCCCACTCTGCCACCGGAGGCTGGGCTCCCAGACCCAAAAACGACAGTCCTGCAATCTCCATCATCATCGTACCGATATCTAACATGGAGGTGACCAGAATCGGTCCAACAATATTGGGAAGCACATGCCGGAGAATCATCTGAAGCGCCGAATCACCTGCCAGCTGCGCGGCCTGCATATACGGCAGACTCTTCATGGACAAGGTCTGGCTTCTGGCAATTCTGGAATACTTCGGCCAGCTGATCAGTGCCAGTGCAATGACCGCATTCTGCACACCACCATTTAAAATAGCTGCCACCGCCATGGCAAACACCAGACCCGGAAATGCCAGGCAGATGTCGGAGATCCGCATCATCACGGAATCAACAACTCCGCCATAGTAGCCACAGAAAATTCCAACTATCGTTCCAAACACCGTAATGATTGCTACCAAAGCAAACGTAGAAGAAATACTGGTCTGCGCTCCAATCAGTACGCGGGACAGCATATCCCGACCATAGGTATCTGTTCCCATCGGATGAGCCGCACTGGGCGGCTGCATGGCCTGGGACAGATCCTGTGCGTAAGGATCATAAGAACAGATATCCTTTGCAAAAATCGTAATCAGCAGCAATGTCGCTGCCAGTGCTGCAAACAAAAATAATTTCATCCGGATCCGGTTTCTCTTCACTTTCTGAACCCGGACAGTCACCTGACGCTCCTGACTCATTCCCGATCACCTCCCAGACGGATCCTCGGATCCAGAAAGCGATAGAAAATATCTGTCAGCAGATTGGCCGCCACATAAATAATCGCCATCCACATCACATAAGCCTGAATGATCGGATAGTCGCGCATGCTGATAGCATCCACTGCCATCTTTCCGACCCCATCCCACATGAAGATAGATTCTACAATTGCGGTTCCTCCCAGAAGACTTCCTACCGATAACATCAACAAGGTAGTGATTGTTACCAGAGAAGCTTTCATAACACTACCCCACAGGATTCTGGAGAATTTGACGCCTCTTGCTTTTGCTCCGACCACATAATCTTTACTCAGTTCATCCAATACCGTCGCTCTTACCTGGCGAAGATATTTCGCGCTCATGGCAATGGCCAGTGTAATTGCCGGCATAGCAACACTTTTCAGACTGACCCCGGTTGCGATTACCGGAAACCAGCCCAGACGGATGGCAAACAGATACATCAATAACAGCGATACAAAAAAATTCGGTAAACTATTGCCAATAAAGCTGCATGTCCGGATCAGATAATCTGAACATCGGTTTTGATGAACCGCCGATAAAATACCTAACGGAACAGAAATCAAAATCGTCAGCAGAATCGATGTGACCGTCAGAAGCAACGTTGCCGGAAGCTTAGATACAAATGTGGAGAACACTGGTTTACCAGACACATAACTGATTCCCATATCCCCACGGAGAAGTCCTCCCAGCCAGACCACATACTGCGTCAGAAAGGGCTTATCCAGTCCAAGCTCCTCTCGGGCCGCATCCACGACTTCCTGCGAAATATCGCTTCCGGTATTTTCCATTTTTTGCTCCACCACATCACTTCCGGCAACTCTCATCATGCCGTAGGAAAGAAATGTGATTGCCAGCAGAATCGGAATTAACTGAAGAAGTCTTTTTAAGACATATTTTCTCATGTATTGCAATCCTTTCCACAACAAAAATGTCCGAAAATCTAAACATCGGATTTCGGACATTTTTATTCTCTGATAAAATTGTAAGGCAGGAATGGTTTTTTCACAAGCCCCTGGCGGGGTTGTTCTGTATTCCTGTTTTTCCTGTATTTTCATTCCTTTTTGGAATTATTCAGTTTTTTCTTTATATATGCGATAAATTCTTTCTCCAGTTCGCCCATCTGTTCCTCGTTTCTGCTGACACAGCCGAACACTACCTCATTTTCTTTTCCCTCCAGCAGGATTCCCTCTGTACCGCTGTAGGTTCCATCCAGGCTTTCACTGCTCAGATTCCAGAGATCAGAATGCTCCAGCAGATGGCGAAGCAGCGATCCGCTGTTCGTGGTCACAGACGTCTGCGGTGATTCCAGGGAAATGCCCTCTAAGGCTCCCAGGCGCAGCACATCCTCCGGCCGCACCTCTGTCTGGCTTCCCTGAACCAGGCGGAGTTCTCCGTCCGCTGGCGGAAATTGTCCTATCTTTTTTCCTCCGTAAAGCATCAACTGAATTTTCTTTAGGGGTTCAAACTGTAGCTGGTACTTCCGCATCAGGAACTGGGCGGAGGCGCTCTGTTCTTTCAACAGATAAATGAAGCCCAGATCGTCCTGTCCTTTCTGTACCCGCTCGATGACGTCCCGGACATTTCCCTCAAAGTATTCATAATAGTCACCCTTCTGGTACGCGCACTCATAAAACTCCGTAAACGCCGCTTCCATCCAGGAGGACGGATTCACCGATACCTTCAGACTGCGCACCGGACTTTTCCCGGCCAGCTGCTCGATTTGCTCCATGGTATCCAGCACGTTGACCGCATAGTTATAAAGCTCCTGTCCCCGGGCTGTCAGCCGGATACCCCTTCCAGTCCGCTCAAAAAGCTCAGTCTGAAGCTCATGCTCCATGGCATGAATGGTCTTGCTGACCGAGGACTGAGTGGTGTATAAAAGTTCTGCCGCTGCTGTAAAAGATCCTACCTCCACGCAGGTTACGAAGCAGCGGAGCTGTCGGATTTCCATCATAATCATGCTCCCTCGTCTATTATTCTATCTGTCCATTTTAACAGGATCCCTTCTCCGGCACCGGGATATTCTTGTTTTATAAATGTTTAAAAGGTAAGAACTGATTTTAAAAGTCTTTTTGTATATTCCTGCTGCGGATGCTCCAGCACCTGTCCGGTTGCCCCTTCTTCCACAATCCTTCCCCTGTACATGACTGCTACCCGGTCGCAGAAATGACTGACCAGCGCGATATCATGGGAGATAAACAGATAGGAAAGTCCCAACTGCCGCTTCAGTTCACTCAGCAGCTCCATAATCTGGGCCTGCACGGAAACGTCCAGCGCGCTGGTAACCTCATCACAGATCAGCAGCTCCGGTTTAATCAGAATCGCCCGGGCAATAGTGGCTCTCTGACATTCCCCTCCGGACAGCTCTCTTCCTTTTCTCCCTGCGTAGCTGCGATCCAGATGAACCAGATCCATGGCCTCCAGCGCAAGCTCCCGGATTTCAGCCATCGTTCTCCCGTTTTTCCGATAAATCAGGCCCTCGCAGATATTATCCAGCACCGTTCTGTGTGGATTCAGGGATTTTATCGGATCCTGGAATACCATCTGCATATAATTCCCGTAAAAATGTATCGTTCCCTCGGTCGGCTTGAGAAGCCCCGCCGTCATATAGGCCGCCGTACTTTTACCGCTTCCGCTCTCGCCTATCAGCCCCAGACATTCTCCCTTTCGCAGGCTAAAGCTCACATCCTCCACCGCGCAGATGTCTTTTCCCTTTTTTCCATACTTTTCACGGCCCCGGAAAACCTTTTTCAAATGCTCTGCTGTCAGAATATATTCCGGCATACGCTACCTCCTGCCCATTCTGGGAATTGCCTTGATTAGCTTCTGTGTATAAGAGTGCTCCGGATGATAGAGAACCTGTTCCCGGCTTCCCCATTCCACCAGTTCTCCCTTTTTCATAACCCCGACCCTATCCGCCATCGCTGCAATGACTCCCATATTATGGGATACAATTACAATCGCTGTTCCAAACTGCTTCCGAAGATCCAGCATCGTATCTATCACCTGCTTCTGCACTGTTACGTCCAGCGCGCTGGTAGGTTCATCTGCCAGCAGGAGCCTGGGCCGATTCGCAATGGCGATAGCCAGCGCTACCCGCTGACACATTCCGCCTGACAATTCGAATGGATAGGAATTCAGAATCCGTTCCGGATTTTCCAGACGAAGCAATCTCATGATTTCCACGGCTTCCCTCTCCGCCTGCCCCCTTGTGATCTTTCTGTGCGCCCGCACAGCCTCATAATAGGTTTTCCCCGTCTTCCAGAGCGGATCCAGGGACAGCTCCGGATGTTGAAACAGCATCGCAATCTCATTTCCACAAAGCTGGCGCAGCCTGTTCCTGGGAAGGCCAAGAAGATCCGTTCCCTCATATCTTATCTGTCCGCCGGTCACCCGTCCCGGATTATCCAGAATGCCCAGAATTCCCTTCAGCATGGTGCTCTTCCCGCTTCCGCTTTCTCCCACAATCCCGATGATTTCTCCCGGTTTCACACCGAAGCTCACCCGGTGCACTACTTCCGTTTTTCCGTATGTGATCTGAAGTCCGTCTACCTCAAGCATCCGTTTCCCCCCTCTCATTCAGCGCGTCCCGGAGACTGTCACCGGTTACATTAAACAGTATCACCGTCAGGAACAACGCCAGACTCGGAAACAGAATCAGCCAGGGAGCCGTCTGTAAAAACGCCTTTCCGTTGCTAATCATAAGTCCCCATTCTGCCATGGGAGCCTGAACTCCCAGCCCCAGAAAGGACAGCCCCGCCATACTTAAAATCACATTGCTGATATCCAGAACTGCCGTCAGCATCATGGGAGAGAGAATCCCCGGCAAAATATGACGAAACAAGATCTGCCGCTTCTTGGCCCCGCATATCCGCGCCGCCTGAATATAGGTTTCGTTTTTCAGCTGAAGCACAAGGCTTCTTGCCAGTCTTGCGTAAGTGGTCCAATACATAACCACAAGGGAAAGCATCGCGTTTTTCAATCCCGGTCCCAACATTCCCGCAATCGCCACCGCCAGGATAAAGCTGGGGAAAGCCTGAAATATCACCGTGATCTTCATCAGAAGCTGATCGATCCAGCCTCCTCCATAGCCCGCCACAATTCCAATCAGCGTACCCACCGAAAACACCACGGCCACTACGCCGAGAGCCGAATATACCGATACCGCTGCTCCCTCCAGAATACGTGAAAGCACACAGCGTCCCAGATTGTCTGTTCCGAGGGGATATTCTGCGCATGGCGCCCGGTTTGCATCCATCAGGCTCGACTGATAGGGATCATGGGGCGCAAACCTTCTCCCGACCACTGTTAAAATCAAAAATATAAAAAGAATGCTCAACATTACGAGTGCTTTTTTCTTCTTCATGCTTCCCTCTCCTGTCCGTCCCGGACTCTCGGATCAATCCATCCATAAGACAAATCTATCAGAAAATTGATCGCCAGAAAAATCAGCGCAAGCCATACCACATACGCCTGAATGACCGGATAGTCTCTCGCCGAAATCGCATCCATGGCCATCTTTCCCAGTCCCTGCAGGGAAAAAATATTTTCTACAATGGTGGTGCCTCCCAGCATTCCCGCAAAAGAAATTCCCAGCAACGTCAAAAGCGGCAGCATACAGTTTTTCAGCACATGCCGGAACAAAATCTGCCATTCCGGCACTCCTCTGGCTCTTTCTCCTGCCACATACCCTTTTGCCAGCTCGTCCAGCACGACGACTCTCACCTGCCGGATATACCAGGAGCTTAAGGACAGCGCCAGAACCAGTACCGGCATAATATAGCCCTTCGACCCGTTTTTTGAGGCAATCACCGGGAACCACCCAAGCTTTACACTGAAAAAATAGAGAAACAAAAGCGCAAGAAAGAAAGAAGGCAGGGAAGCCAGGAGATACGTTATAAACCGTACCGTCCTGTCCAGAAAGCTGTCCTGAAATCTGGCGCATACGATTCCCAGCGGAACGGATAAAACCGTAACCACAAGCATGGAAAAAAAGGTCAGGATCAGCGTTACGGGAAGGGCCTTCCGAAGCTCGTCCAGAACGGTTTTTCCGTTACGCAGCGATGTTCCCATATCTCCGCTGAGAATTCCCTTCAGCCAGTCTGCGTATTGTACCGGAAGCGGTCTGTTCAATCCCATTTCCTCCCTGGTCTTTTCCAAAAGCTCCTCCGTGGGCGCCACACCCGTTTTATTCAGCTGGATTTCAGCCGGATCGCTGGGTGCCAGATAAGTCAGGCAAAAGGAAAGAAAGGTAATGCCGAGGAATATCAGAATCAGCTGTCCTGTTTTATTTATACTGTATTTTATCAGACGCATGAAAACCTCCACGCCAGAAGCGGTGCAGATTTTCTGCACCGCCCCCTCTTCTTATTCTCGTTTTATCGCACCAGATCTGTATTTACATCCAGCAGATAATACTCTGACGGATGGGTATGATAGTTTACCACATTCTTAGAGTAGATATTAATCATCTTCTGATGGTTAAATACGGTCATCGCATGGTCGTCCAAAGTCATCTGTACCATCTGGCGTACCAGCTCTGTTCTCTTATCGGTATCTACCGTCTTCTCAAGCTCTGCGGCCAGAGTATCCAGTTCCGGATTGGAATAATGGGAATAATTGGAGCTGCCTCCTGTTACGAGCATAAGGTTGATAAAGTACTGCGCGTTTCCGGTAGGAGCCTGCACGCCCGTCTCGCAATCCAAATCATAATCTCCTGCGGCTACTACGTCATTCGTGCTCTCCAGGACTTCCACATTCAGTTTCACACCGATAGCCGCAAGCTCAGACTGAAGAAGCTCCAGAACCTGTCCCAGCTCTTTTCGGGAAGCAAAGGTAATGCCCTTCAGCTCCAACGCCTTTCCGTCTTTATCCAGGATTCCGTCCCCATCGCTGTCCTTCCAGCCGTCGGCTGCCAGCAGGGCCGCCGCTCCTTCCGGATCATACTTGTCTACGCTTAAGTTCAGTCCCTCTGTTCCTCCATAGGGAAGCATATCCGGATAAATCGCCCAGCAGGGCGTAGCCATATTGTTGTAAATGCCTGCCGCGATACCATCTCTGTCCAGACACATTTCAATAGCCTGACGGATGGCCGGGTCTGACATCAGTTCCCGATCCATGTTGTAATACAACCGGTTCGCTCTTGTGGTGGTCACAGCGTCTACTACAAAGTTCTCATCTTTTTCGAATACCGGCACGGTAGAGGTTGCCATAGCCACCCCCATATCAATCTCTCCATTCTGAAGAGCCATGGTTATGGCCTCTGTATCGCTGATGGTGATCAGATGAACCTCATCCAGCTTCGGTTCTCCTCCCCAGTAGCCCTCATATTTTTCTACAACGGTCTCTACATAGGGATCAAATTCCCGGATTATATAGGGTCCGGTACAGTAAAGCGTGTCCGTGTAATTGCTGTTTTCTGAATCGTATACACTCCAGAGCGGATCGCAGAGATCATTTAACAGGTTTACGCTCTCATGCTGCAGATGGAAAATCAGCTTCTGACCATCTGCCTCCAGTGTGTCAATGGCAATCTGCCCCTTTGCGCGGTCGTTTACTTCATAGGTCCGCTCAAAGCATTTTTTTACTGCCTCCGCAGTCATCTTCTCCCCATTCTGGAAGGTTACATCGTCCCGGAGCGTTACCGTCCAGTTGATATAATCATCGCTCTCGCAGGATACTGCCAGATTCGCCGCGGGCGTAATGTTTTCATCCAGCTTAAACAGGGTCTCTGTGGTTCCGTCATACATCATATACCAGGCGTCCCAGCCATTGGCCGGATCCATGGTCTCCGCCGCAAAATAGCCCATAGAGCCGATATTCATTACTTTCTTTCCGTCTTCTGCCGCTTCTGTCTGCGCAGCTGTCGTATCTTCCGCTGCTTTTTCCCCGCCGCAGGCTGTCATGCCAAGTACCATACCAGCTGCGAGTCCCAGCGCCAACAGTTTCTTCACATTCTTTTTCAACATCGCCGTCCCTCTCTTTTCTCCATTGTCTTTTGTCCCATTTCTACTGATAAACAGCTTCATCCTCCGGATCCCACCGATAACCCAGACGCTTCGCCGTCTGCAGCGCCACGTCCAGATCAATCTGATCCGCCAGCATCGTCAGCGCCATGGACAGACCGTCCGCCGTGGTTCCTGCGGAATAATATTTTCCGTCTGCCACCCAGCTGGCGTCCGGAACCTCATAAACTCCCGCCAGAAACATTCGTTTCCAGTTTTCTCCGGCTTTGCAGGCTGCGATTTTTCTGCGGAAAAGAAGACCGGTCTGTGCCACCAGATACGCTCCCTCCGCGATCATCAGACAAAATTCCGAGCGCTCCGCCGCAATCTTAAGCTTCTTCTGGAGTTCCGTATCCTGCTGCAGAACTCTCCTTGCGCCACGTCCTCCCGGCACAATCAGAATCCCCTTCAGCTGCTCCGGGTCAAGCGGCTCTGTCCAGACCTTCACGCCCTGCATGCTGTTCACCATATTGCCCGCCAGTGAAAGATAATTGACATGAAGTCCCTCTTTTTCACAGGACAAAATATCCGCAGGTCCAAAAGCGTCCATGGTTTCGAAATCATCAAATAATAATACATTTACTTCCATTTGTTCTTTCTCCTTCACCTCGTATCGGTTTTCAGCCAAAAAGAATCGTGTTTGACCGGACACGATTCTTTTGGGGTTGTTTGAAATTATCTGATAGAATGATTTATAATTGGGATGGTTAGAGTGTAACAAATTTCTGTTTTTCCAGCAAGCCTCCCTGGGGGTTGTTTTTCTATTCCCATTTTGCTTCTATATCTATTCCTTTTTTGAATCCTGCTTATCCCCCCTGGCAGCTTGTACCCAATGCTATTATCCTGCTATACTGAATAAATTCTTTATAGAAAGGACGTCGCTTTATGTCAAGAACTTTACATCAACTAAACTCCCGCATTACCGGCATGATCTGTCCGCGCTGTCAGAAACGCTATCCGGTGGGGGACTATTTTTTTGGCTGTCCCGCCTGTCTGGAACGGGGCGCCAGTTCTAATCTTACTCTGGTCTACGAAGGAAAGGCACAGATTCAAAAGGATGCCACTGGCTGGCATCGTTATCGGGATTTTCTTCCCTATGACGACACGGTTTCTCTGGGCGAAGGCTTTACACCCGTGCGAACCTTTCCCCGGCTGGCGAAAGAGCTGGGCTTCCGAAAGCTCTATACCAAGCATGAATTTCAAAATCCCACCGGTTCCCATAAGGACCGCATGAATCCCTTCATCACTGCCCGGGCCAGGGAAGCCGGTTATTCCACCGTCACCTGTGCTTCCAGCGGAAACGAGGCCGCATCTCTGGCTGCCTATGCTGCAGCGGAAGGGCTGAACTGTGTCAACGTATCTACCCGTTCCATTCCTTCTCTCTGGAAAAATGCTTCAGACGCCACCGGAGCAAAGCTTGTACTTACAGCTACTCCTTCCGACCGTCTTCAGTATCAGAGTGAACAGCTCACCCGGGGCAAGGACTGGTACTGCGCAACCAATCTTCTGGAGCTTCCATCCGGCAGTTCACCCTACGGCATTGAGGGTTATAAAACTCTGTCCTTTGAACTGTATGAACAGCTGGAAGGGCAGCTTCCGGACTATCTTCTGATTCCCACCTGCCGCGGGGATCTGTTATACGGCATCTATCTTGGTTTCCGGGATCTGTTGGAAACCGGTTATATCAAGACTCTGCCCCGTCTGGTTGCCTGCGAACCGATTCCCCGTCTGGAACTGATCCTTTCCGGTCAGAAAAGGGTGGAAGACAAATTTGAAGGTGATACCTCTTCCATGTCCTCCATCGGAGGCAATACCGCTACCTGGCAATCCGTTACGGCGCTTCGGGGAAGCGGCGGTTTTGCCCTCAGCGCGTCGGATACGGACATCCGAGACGCGGTGCGTGCTATGGCTTCCCATGGTCTCTACCTGGAAACCTCCTCTGCCGTGGTTTATCCCTGTGCAAAAAAAGCACAGAAACAGGGACTGATTTCCTCCCATGCCTCTGTACTTTTTGTACTCACTTCGAATGGTTATAAAAATACGGATCCGGCATAAATGCAGCTCCACTGGCCAGAAGAAGTTTTGTATAAGGGTGTTCCGGATTCCGGAGCACCTTTTTTACATCCCCTTCTTCCACAATTTTCCCCTGATACATCACCAGAACCCGGCTGCACAAATGAGACACCAGCGCCAGATCGTGGGAAATGACCAGAAAAGTCAGTTGGCGTTCCTTTCGAATCCGTTTCAACAGCTCCAGAATCTGTTTCTGAATCGATACGTCCAGCGCACTGGTCGCCTCATCGCAAATCAGAAGCTCCGGCTCCGTCAAAAGCGCCCTCGCAATGGCTATCCTCTGACATTCTCCACCGCTGAGCTGCGCGATTCTTCTATCCGCATATTCTGTAGGAAGTTCCACCTGGGTCAGAAGCTCTTCAATCACCGGCCTGGCCTGCCTTCTATCTGTCCGCCTTGTATGGCTCAGCGCTTCATAAAGGCTGGAAAATACCGTCATGTGACTGTCAAAGGAATCCCTCGGATTCTGAAATATCATATTCACATGACATTTTTTATAGCGGCCGCTTCGTAGACGGCGAGGTTCGCCCTGTAAAAGAACCCTTCCGCCCGTGGGCTTCTCCAGTCCCGCAATCAGACGCGCCGTGGTACTTTTCCCGCAACCGCTTTCTCCTACGATTCCAACAGATTCTCCTTTTTCCACAAAAAAACTGATTCCATTTACCGCTCTGATTTCTCCATAGGTTTTTTCCAGTTGTTCCACCTGTAAAAACGGCTGTTTATTCATCTTCCGTCTCCATTCTGAGCACACAGGACATCAGCATCTTCGTATAGTCATGAACCGGGTGTAAAAGCACCTCTTCTGCCGTTCCCCATTCTACCAGTTTTCCACTCTGCATAACTCCCACCTTATCTGCCATCTGTGCCACAACGCCCATATTGTGCGTAACCATCAAAATAGCCGCATTGGTGACCTTCTTCATATTCTGCATAGCCTTCACCACCTCCGCTTGGACTGTCACATCCAGAGCAGAGGTAGGTTCATCTGCCAGAATCAAATCCGGCTCCATTACCATAGCAAGAGCAAGGGCAACTCTCTGATTCGTTCCTCCGCTCAGCATCGGGGGATAGGAGCGCAGAATTCTTTCCGGTTCCTTCAAAAGCAGCTGCTTCATACATTCAGCCGCCTTCCTGTCCGATTCCCGGCGGCTGATTTTCCCCTTCAGGCTCAGTTCCTCCTGAAACTGTCTTCCAATCCGCATAACCGGATCCATGGATTCTCCCGCATGCTGGTAAACCATGGCGATCCGGCTGCCGCGCAGGCTTCTGTATTCTTTCGGATCTGACTGCGCAAGATTCCTGCCGTCAAATTCTATTCTGCCTCCGGTTATATGTCCTTCCTGTCCCAACAGTCCGGCTATCGCCTTCAGCAGCGTGCTTTTTCCGCTTCCGCTTTCTCCTACGATACATACTGTTTCCCCCGGCTGTACAGAAAAATCCACGTTATGAACAATTTCCCTGTTACCGTAGGCAACCGATAAGTCCTTTATCTCAAGCATGCCCTTCTCCTGTTTTTCTTTTACTCAGCCGCGATATCTGTATCCTTCGTCAAAATATACGCCTCGGTTGCCTGTGTGGAATAACCGGAAACCTTATTATTTGCGGCAATCTGGTACTTCAGATGACCCAGGGTAAAGAAACCGCAATCTTCCACCTCTACAGCCTGGATTTCCTTCGCAAGCTCTTCTCTCTTTGCCGTATCAAATTCCTGATCCAGCTGCGCAATCAGTTCATCGACTTTTTCATCCGAATACTTTCCGTAGTTATAATCTGCTCCGGTTTTCAGCATAATATCGCAGAAATACTGCGGATCGGCTACCGGCGCCATAATATAGCTGTTCAACGCCAGATCAAAGCCTCCGGCCTTGAGAATATTGGTATGCGCGTCGTAATCATTGGTCTGGATATCCGTAGCGATTCCAATCTCCTTTAAGGACGCCTGGATTGCTTCCGCAAAGGTAGCAAGCAAAGTTCCGTGCTCTCCATAGGTATACAGCTTAAAGCTCAGCGCCTTACCATTTTTATCCAAAACACCATCTCCATC
Source organism: Clostridiaceae bacterium (assembly GCA_902362725.1). Lineage (GTDB taxonomy): Bacteria > Bacillota > Clostridia > Lachnospirales > Lachnospiraceae > Laedolimicola > Laedolimicola ammoniilytica. The sequence goes on from CABIXM010000031.1 coordinate 22,993, forward strand.
ACTGTCTGTGTAGCCTGCATCAGCCAGCAGCTTTTTCGCATGCTCTACATCGTAGGACACGCCCGGCACCTTTCCGTAGGAAAAGCTGACCGGGAAAATTGCGGTAGCCGCCTCGGAATTGCCCTTGTTGATGACATTTGCAAAGGTCTCCCGGTCGATAGCGGAGGAGATAGCCTCGCGGACACTGTGATCTGCCAGGAACTCGTTGGTATAATCAAAATACAGAATCTGGGATCTGGAGCCTGTATTGCTGGTTACCGTAATCTTATCACTGTCCATAAACTGGATAATATTCTCGGTAGGCAGCTGAAATGCCAGATCCACTTCTCCATTATCCAGAGCCATAGCCTGTGCGTTACCATCCAGAATATACTTGATGGTGACAGAATCCAGCTTCGGAACACCGTCCCAGTAATCCTTGTTTGCCACAAGCTCCATCTTGCCCTCTTCCATAGAGGCAATCACAAAGGGGCCGGTTCCCACCGGAATTGCGTTTTCTCCTTCCAACGTATCTACATCCAGAATCGTACCTACCAGATCCGCCAGATTATTAAGAAGTGCCGCATTTACATCGTTGGTGGTGATGGTAAGCGTCTGTCCCTCTGCTTCAATAGAGGCAATATTCAGCATGGTTACCGCTCTCTGATTTTTCTCACAGGTCCGATCCAGACAAGCCTTGGCAGCCTCTCCGGTCAGATCCTTCCCATTGCTGAACTTGATTCCATCCTTCAGGGTGATTTTCCAGGTCAGCTCGTCCACCTGCTCGTAGCTGTCTGCCAGCCATGGCTCAAGCTGCAGATCGTCATTGATACGGAACAGATTCTCTCCTACTCCGATACGCTTGGTATCCCAGCTGCTCGCTGCCGGATCCAGGTTCTTAATTTCAGAATGATAAGCCATATTCAGATGCTTCTCTCCTGCATCTGCCTGTGTACTTTCCGCCGCCTGCTCCGTAGTCTCCTCTGTGTTAGCCGCAGGTTCTTTGAAACCACCGCAGCCTGCCAACAGAGATACGCTCAGCACACCGGCCAGCAGCATGGTTAAAATCCTTTTTTTCATTGGTCTCCTCCTTAATTAAAATCATTTATTTGAACATGTTACCTGTTCTCAGAACTCATAAACTGCCTGTATGGTATTCCAGATATTCCTGTACGGAATCACCCAGACGGTTTAAAATGATAACGGATATCAGAATTGCTCCGCCCGGTATCAATGCCTGCCAGGGCGCCGTCATCAGCACCTTTCTTCCCTCATTCATCATATACCCCCATTCCGGCGTCGGCAGCTTCGCGGAAAGTCCCAGGAAAGAAAGACTGGAAATCTCCATCATGGTACCGGGAAGCGCCAGCATGGCTGTCACAAAAAGCATGCTGCCGATATTTGGAATCACATGATGTAAAATAATGTAAGCCGAATTGCAGCCACACAACTGTGCGGCCTTTATATAGTTGCTTTCTTTTATCTTCAGAACCATACTGCGGGACATTCTCGCATAAGAAATCCAGCCGATACTGATAAGCGCAATCGCCGCGTTTTTCACTCCAGCCCCAAGCACACCTGCCACCGCAATAGCCATCACCTGTCCCGGAAAGGATTGTACGATCAACAAAAGCTTCTGTATCACCGCGTCCAGCGGCCCGCCATAATATCCTGCGGTCACCCCGGCTGTCGTTCCAATCACTGCCGTCACCAACACAATAACGAGTGTGGCGCTCAAGGAGCTTCTGGCTCCTGTCAGGATTCTGGAAAAAAGACATCTTCCCAGGTTATCCGTGCCAAACCAGTATTCAGCTCCGGGAGGTTGATCGATCTTCAGCAGATTGTTTTCGTACGGATCATGAGGAGAAAGCTGCTCCCCGAATAGCATGATAATCAGTAGGCCTGCTGTCAGCAGGAGGTACCATGCCAGCCGAATTCTCAATCGTTTCTTTTTATCCATTCTGACTGTCCTCTTTCTGCTTTTTTACCCGTGGATCAAACAGGCTGTAGGACAACTCTGTCAGTCCGTATATGACGAAGAAGATCAGGGCGATCATCACCACAAATCCCTGGATAATCGTATAATCGTGTTCGCCGATGGCCGTCATCACCAGCCTGCCGATTCCCGGCCAGGAAAATATGATTTCCGTGATGGCCGTACCTCCTAACAATTCACCAAAGGACAGGGCAATCATAGTGATAATCGGAAGCATGGCATTTCTCAGAATATGTACAAACAAAATCTGTGTTTCCCGGATTCCTCTGGAACGCAGTCCATCCACATAGGGATGCTTCATTTCCTCATAAATCAGAGTCCGGATCTGTCGAATCATCCGTGCGCAGATTCCGGTAGCCAGGGTTGCCGCAGGCAGGATCAGAGCAGACGCTCCACCACTTCCGGATATAGAAATCAGTTTCAGACGATAGGCGAACAGATACAGAAATCCGATTCCCACCAGAAAGGACGGCATACACAGCCTGATAAATACAAAAAAGCCGGTAATCCGGTCAAACATTTTCTCTTTTCTTGCCGCTGACATTACCCCCAGAGGGAGTGCAGCTGCTACTCCGGCAGCCAGGCTCGTCACAGCCAGTACCGCGCTTTTTCCAAGCGCTTTTGTTACCTCATCTGACACATTCCTGCCATCGATCATGGACACTCCCAGATCCCCGTGGGCGAAATCCCAGAGCCAGCTTCTGTATTGCTCCAGGAATGGACGATCCAGTCCCATTTCCTTCCGTTTTTCCTGCACTGCTTCTTCCGACGGCATGGTTCCTCCAGCCTGCAGAATGGTTCTGGCCGGATCCCCCGGCGCGATATACATCAGGGAAAAGGACAGTAAGGTCACTCCCAGAAGTACAATGAACAGACTGATAAGCTCTGCGACCCATTTTTTAATTTTCCATTTCACCCGCTTCACTCCTCCGGCTTATCAGCCCGCACCAGAAACATAGGGATAGAACGGTACAGTAACTTCTTTTCCTCGCTGTAGACCTGCTCATTAACCCGGGGAATCACCTGTATCTTTTCATAGCCCAGCTCCGGCAGATGAATCTCGTCCCACTCCGGACGCAGAACCTCCTTAAAATACAGAACCTTGTCAAACTCCTCATCGGTATCCGCATCGCCTGTATAGGTATTTTCCGGCTCCCCGTAGAGTCTCCGGTATTCCTCTTCGTCCCGCTTTATCGCCTCCCGGTAAGCCTCGTCTCCGGTCATATGCCAGTTTGCGTCAAAATACAGAACTCTCCCGCCCGGCTTCAGTACCCGCTTCCATTCCTCCAGCGCTCTCAGCGGATCATAGAGAATCCAGGTCACATTCCGACAGATAATATAATCAAAGCTCTCATCTGGGAAATCCAGCTGATGGTTATCCATCTGATAAAATTCAGCTGAAACACCCGCCTTTTTTGCATTTTCAGACGCGGTCTCCACCATTTTCCCGGAACAATCGATTCCGGTCACCTTCCAGCCCATCTGTCCCATCAATACTGCAAAAAAACCTGGACCTGTTCCGATGTCCAGCACACTTCCTTTCTCACAGGGCGCATGCTCCTTAAGAAGTCCACTCCATTTTTCCGCCACTTCTCCGGCAAATTCATTCTGCACAATCGCATCGTAGCCCTTCGCGCAGTAATCCCAGCGTTTTCCGATTGTTTCCGCCTGTCTTTGCATCTTGTTCCTCCATTTCTTCATCTATTCTATAAAAGCTTCCTCTTCTTTTAAATCCAACCGTACGGACCGCCCTGCATTTTTGTGATATGCCACATAATATCCCGTCATACAGACTGCCGTCAGCGCCCAGGTAATCGGATAAGTCACGGTCACTCCCTGCAGACTTCCGGTAAGCGGAACCAGAATACATAAAAGCAAAGTCCTGATCACACAGATATTCATCGTAACAATCAACATGGGCTGCTTCACCTTACCGCAGCCCCGCAGGCTGTCTCCCAATATCTGTAAAATACAATACACCGGGTAAAAAGGGAACGATACCCGGATAATACCAAGACCAGTCTCGATAACTGAGGTTTCACGGTTAAATATCCGGAATAGCGCAGCTCCACCCCTCAGGGCTGCCGCGCTGGTCAGCCCAGCCACAAGCATGCTGAGCACCAGGCAGATAGCTGTTCCTTTCCGGATACGCCTGTAGTCCTCCGCTCCTTTACACTGTCCGGAAAATGCCATAATCGCCTGCCCAAAGGCCACGATTGGCAGATAGATAATCAATTCCACTTTAAAATACGCAGTAAATGCTGCAATGGAATCTTCTCCGAAGGAATTGATAAAATACTGGGCAATCACGTTGGACAGGGTAATCACCAGAGACTGGAACCCTGCGGGAACACCGATACGAATTACTTCCTTCAAAATGGTAGTCTCAAAACGAATCTGCCTTCCACGCAACCGATAGGATTCCGGAAGCCTGTTCAAATTATAAAGGGTGATGGCTGCCGCCACGCTCTGGGATATCAATGTCGCCCAGGCCACGCCGCTGATGCCATCTGCAAACACCCGGATAAAAAGATAATCCGCTCCCACATTCACAAGGCCGCCCACACACTGGGCTGCCAGCGGAGAGCGGGAATCTCCCATGGCGCGCAATACACCGGAACCAATATTGTATACAAAAAGTGCCGGAAAAGACAGCATATAAATTCGAAGATAGAGCACCGCGCTTGCCTGCAGTTCCACCGGCGTGTGGACCAGTCGGAGATATACCGGAGCAAAACCCATTCCCAGCAGCATAAACAGCAGTCCGCCTGCCAGACAGAGAGCTACCGCATTATGCACGGCTTTTTTCAGCTTTTCCTGCTCTCCTGCTCCATAAATCTGGGATACCACTACGCCGGAACCCACAGACATGCCACCAAAAAAGCCCACCAGACAGGTAATCAGAAGACTGCTGGCTCCAATGGATGCGGATGCGGATTTTCCCAGAAAGTTACCGGCATAAATTAAATCCACGGTATTATAAAGCTGCTGTACCAGGCTGCTTAAAAGCATGGGAATTGCAAACAGAATCAATTTTTTCCCGATATTTCCTTTTGTCAAATCACGAACTTTTGCCATTTTTCACCTCATCCTGTAAAACAAAACAGAGGCTGTGAAACGGCCTACGCCATATCACAGCCACTGTTTATTATAATCATCCATGTTCTTTTCCTGCAAGCCCGGTAGGGGGTTCTGTGCAATGCTTCTTTTTCATGCTTACGGATTCCATTACGGAATATATTTTCGCCACAGTTTCTCCAGGCACCAGTCAAGGGTCACCGCCTCCACGTCTTCCGCAGCCTCCACCGTATAGACCTTCACCACCTGGCCGTCCAGCAGATAGCGGACACTGCCCAGAAGCGTCCCCGGCTCCACCGGAGCGGTTACCTCCTGGGAAATATGGGTTTCCACCTGCACCTGCTCGCCTTCCGAGAGCAGAAGCTTCAGATCAGGTTCCTCCGACGAAAGACGAAGCCGGATCCGGGCCTCTTCCTCCAGATTTTCTCTGTCCGGAATCCCGTTCTTCACCGGAAGCTCCGGAAGCTTCGGTTCCTGCCACACATTCCGGTAGGTAAAGTGCTCCAGCCCGTAGTTCATGAGCTTCCGGGTGTCGCTCCATTTGTAGCTGCGGTTGTTGGGCCAGCCGCAGGCCAGAAGCGCCACGATAAAAGTCCGTTCCTCCTGCCGCAGAGCCCCCACATAGCAGTACCCCGCATTCCCCGTAAATCCGGTCTTGCCGGTCAGAGCGCCTTCCATCATATGCAGAAACGCATTTTTATTGCCCACAGTAAAGCTTCGGAGCCCTTCTGTATCCCCGAAGCTGTAGCTGTCGGTGCGGGTGATTTTTAAGAATTCCTCCCGCCTGGGGGACAGCGTGATGCAGTAGCGCATGACACGGGCCAGATCTGCCGCGGTGGTGGAGTGGACGCCATTTCCGTCCTCGGCGTCCAGACCATTTGGCGTGACGTAATACGTGGAATAGCAGCCGATATCCCGAGCCTTGGCGTTCATGAGGGCCGCGAAGCCCGGCACGGTTCCGCCCACATGCTCGGCGATGGCCACTGCCGCGTCGTTGTGGGATTCCAGCATCATGGAATAAAGCAGGTCACCTAGGCGGTACTTCTCCCCTGCCCGGATATGAAGCTGCACATCCGGCATGGAAGCCGCGTAGGCCGATACTGTCACCAGATCATCGGGATTCCCGTTTTCCAGGGCCAGAATCAATGTCATGATTTTGGTGGTGCTGGCCATGGGGCGTACTTTCCCGGCGTTTTTGGCGTACAGGATGCGGCCGGTGTCGCCGTCCATGAGGACTGCGGACTGGGCGTGGAGGGTAAGAACCTCGTCGGCGGGAGCCGCCAGGACCTCTGTGGGCGACACGGTGAGGAAGAGCTGGAAAAATAGGAAAATTGTAAGGGAAAATGCCAGAAGCTTTTTCATAATCAGGGGACATCCCGGGGTATGTTTTCGTTCTATATTTATTCTGTAAGGGAGCGTATTATTCGGACGGATGAAAAGGAGCCTTTCCTGTCCGGCACATAAAAATCCCTCCCGGCGCTCTGTCGGAAGGGATTTTTTCTGATTCAAAATGTATATGAAACTTAATTTTCCAAAGCCTTATAACTTTTTGACAGGAACATGATGTACATGATACCTGCCACCAGACTCAGAATCACGGTAACGACGCTACCTGCGACCGCCAGCACTGTTCCCAGAACAGGAATCACGGCAAGAATCGTCAGAACGATATCCACCACATAGCAGCCCAGATTGATCTTCCATACGGAATGTCCCGTATCGGCCACGTCCTGACGGTTCAGATTCTCCATCACCTCCGCCACGGACAGGCAAACCGCCCGGACAACCAAAAGCGCCAGAATATCATTTACAACAGAAAAAACCGTAGCAAAAACTCCCGTGCCAGCCAGATTACCGATTACCCTTACGACCATCTGTACAATGGTAAGTGTAAAGGCTGTTTTGCAGCCTTCAATGTCTTTTCCTGCGCTGTTCAGTCCGATCAGGGACATAATTGCAAATACAAATACTCCGACCAGGCCGATTAATCCGATGAACGGAATCATCATAAGTACCACACAGATAATAGCGCCTACCTGGGCTGTGAACATTTTTTTGAGTCCGGATGCTGCATTTTCGTAACTATACATGGATAACTCCCCCTTTTGTCATTTGATTTGAGTATATCACTTTTTTCGATTCGTTTCTACAAGATTTTGTTATAAGACAGACGAAAGCGCTGCGAAAAAATTTTTTCACCGCGCTTTCTGACTTTGGTAATTCTGTTATTTCTTGCGCTTCGCCGGAGCGCCGCCTCCGCAGCTTCCGCTGCAGCTACAGCCTGCGCAGCCCATGCTGCAAGTAGTTCCGCAGGTCTTCTTGTTGTGGATCAGAGTTCTGATACAGAATACTGCGATGATGGCCACGATTGCTACTACGATGATGTCTGCTAACATCTTCATGCACCTTCTTTCATGCTTCCGATTCGATACATATTTCTCCGATCAATGACTCCGGCTTCTTCCAAGGTCTTAATCATACGGTATACAGTGGCGATGCCGACGGTCTGGTCTTTTTCTCTTACCTGATAATAGATTTCTTTGCAGCAGGAACAGTCATTCTCCAGAATGGTACTGATAATCAGCTTTCTCTGTTTTGTAATACGATATCCTCGTTCCCGCAGGCGTCCAAGAATCATCTCCTGACTCATATTTTTCCATTCCTCTCCTGACATTCTATCTCCTATCTCATATGCTTGCAAGGTATTTCTGGAATACTGTATATTGAGAATAACTCTCAATTTCTTTTTCCAGTACTTATTAAAACACATCCGAAGAAGTTTGTCAATACTAATTGTTTGTTTTAACTAACTCTATGATACAGCAGAAGGGCCCTTTCGGGCCCTCCGTCTTTTACGAATTTATACCAGCTTTTTCGCAAGCTCTGCCAGGTTTGCCTGGTCCTCGTCGCCCGGCTCGTTGTTGGCAATGACGGTGCCGACCACTTCTGCTCCGGCCTCTTTCATGCGCTCTTCCCATTTGCGCATCCACTCGCCGTCGCCCCAGTCGTAGGAACCGAACAGCGCTACCTTTTTACCGGATACGGATTTCTCCAGCTCTTCTACGAACGGCTCTACCTCGCCCTCATCCAACTCCTCGTCGCCCATGGCGGAAGCGCCCAGCGCGAAACTGTCCTCGCCTGCCAGGTCTGCCGGGGATACGGTGGACAGCTCGCATACCTCTGCTTCGCCTCCTGCGTTCTTGATCTCCTCGCCCAGCATCTCTGCCATTCTCTCTGTGTTTCCTGTGCTGCTCCAATATACTACTTTCATGATACTCCTCCTGATTTTCTTTTCTCTTATTTTTATAAAAAGCTGTTGCAGCCTTCTATGCGTCTTGTACGCGTTCCTGCGCTTTATGCGGCCGCCTGTGCCGCGCAGCATTCGCGAAAGCTTACGCCCGCCGCCAGCATGGTGGTGAGCGCCGCCTTCAATTCATCGTAGAGACGGAACGCCGCTCTCGCCTGTTCCACGTCGCCGTAGACCTTCCAGTATCCGCTCTCCAGTGCGTCCTTGCCCTGATGCTCGATGAAGCCCTCGATATCCGCCAGGGGATATTCCAGAAACAGACCGATTTCATGGGGAAATGCGCTTCCGTGCTTCTGATAGCTCTCGTACCGCTCCGCCAGTAGTGTCAGTTGCTCTTCCAGAGTACGGCCTGCATAACCATGTCCGCCCAGGAAGTTCTGATGCTCTTCTCTCTTCAGGTACCGCTCCAGCCGTTCTCTGTCATAGAAGAGGATGTGGCAATATTTTTTACAGCCGCAGAGTTTCATCCAGGAGATACTGCTGCCTGCAAGTACCTCCGGGAGCGCCTCCAGCAGTTCCCGTCTGGCTGCCACCAGATTCGACGCTTTTTTATGGCAGAACACCGGCGCGCAATGGTTAGCCAGGAGCTTTTCCAGCTCGCATCGTCCCCCTGCCATTAGCAATAGCTCCCGAGAATCTCTTCCAGGGCTGCCTGGCTGCTGGTGTGGCAGCGAACGACTTCAATGTTGTTCCTCTTGGCTTCTTCCAGGGCACATTTGACCATCTTGTGGGATACGGTGTTCGTGAACAGTACGAACAGATCCGGTCTGCCGACCTGCTTTTTCAAGTCGCCTGTCATCTGGGTAAATACCTTTGCCTTACATTTATGTGCCTTGCAGATGTCATGGTACTGGCGCACCATCCGGTCGTGTCCTCCGATTATCACTATACTCATACGCATGCCCTCTCTTTCCTGCTGTAAATGTCCTGACGCGTGTTAGTTAGCTCTAGCTAACCGCTTGTCTTTTAAAAAGAATCCATTTTCAGGATTCCCGTATGTTGGTTTTGTTATGTACTCAAAACGGCTTCTGTCTATCCGCTTTGAATGGTTTTTTGGGTTAGTTCTTCCTAACTCATGTGTTTATCCTATCATACTTATAGGGATAGCGCAAGGGGATTCGTTGATATTAATTCTCAATAAGGTATCATTTACGTACTTTTATTGAATAAATCGTACCAACAACGAGCAGAATAGAATTCTAAAAAATAGGCTTCGCCTATTCAACTCCCCTGCCCCTCATTCTTGAGGGGTGGGGGTTTCTTTTTCTTGCTTTTTCCTGCATA
>CABIXM010000032.1:0-25000 GCA_902362725.1 Clostridiaceae bacterium
ATACGGTCGTTAAGCTCCGGCGCAAGGATTTCAAGGAAGCTCGCCGCGCCGATTTTCTTCCCCATGCGGAAATATCTGCCCTCGCCAAAACGGAAAGAGGACGGGGCGATAAAATCCTTTGTAGACAGCCCCGACGGGGTAAGCCAGTCAAAGGAAAAGGAGAACGGCTCGCCCTCCGGGTGGAATACCCCATGCAGCACCTTTAAGCGTTCATAGCCGGATAAGGGGCGGGCGGTTACGCCAAGCACCTTGAAATTGTTAAACACGTCGGTTTCGATACGGGAAAGTCTTGATTTTGCAGCCGCCTTGTTATCGGCTTCAACGGTAAAGGTAATGTATTTGTGCTTCACAAGCCCGTTGTTGCCTTTACTAAGCTGATTTTTCAGCATATCCGAATACTCGGTGCGGATAGAGTTAAAAGCGTCCTCCTGTGCCGGGATAGTGATAGCTTTTTCTGCCTGTTCCCGCTGCGTCCCTTGATTGATGAAAGAAAGCTGCACGCTCACGCTCGCGTCAAAGTAGTTGAGGAAATCGCACCAGTTTTCAAAAATGGCGGTCTTATCGTCTGCCTGTGCAAGCTGATAATTGATGTCCTCGAACACGACGCACTTTGAATATCTCTTTTCCGTAACCTTGCAGATACCGTCCGGGTACATGGCAAGGTAAGGAATGGTCTGCTGTGCGGTGCGGGCTTTGCCGTCCCCCTTTGCCTTTCGGATAGCTTCGGCAATCTGTTTCTTTTCGGCGCGGGTCAGCTTACGCCTGTTTCCTGCGGCTTCCCGCGTCTTTTTTGTTTGTCCTTTTGACAATCGCTGATACCTCCTTTTCAAGTTTTCGCTGCTTTTCCAAGACAGCGTATAGGTTTTCGGTTCTGTAAGGTCGCTCCTTTGGGCGGGTAAACTTTGTCTGAACGACATTTCTTACCACCACTTCAAGGGGCTGCCCATGTTTTTCATACATGGCAAGCAGGAAACAGGGGAGCATGACGACAATCATCGCCATAGCCGCAAGGTTTGTCCCTGCGCTGCCTTTGAGCAAAAAAAACAGCGGCAGTCCGATTAAGAGAGCCGCCGCAAAACAAACGATTTGCCGCTTTGTCAGATTGAAAGCGACTTTTGTTTTGACTTTGGAAAGGTCTTTGGGTACAGGTACATACGCCAAGAAAATACCTCCTTTCTGCCCTTAGTGGGCGTTGAATATGGATTTTGCCAGTGTGCCGGATTTGAACAGGGAAAAACAGAGGATAACCGTATAGGCGGCAAGGGAAAATACCGCGCTGTGCAGATTGTCTGCGATTATCATATCGTTTACCAGTACGGCGTAAATACCGACACATATCATAATGAGGAAGCCTTGAAAACCAAGAGCGAACAGCCCTTTTAGGTAGTTGTTTCCAATCTGTCCCCATTCTCTGTTGGTCATGGTCGCAAATGGAATAGGCGATACCGAACAGTAAAGGTAAATCTCTATCATTCTGCCGTAGAGGATAACGGTTATCAGTACGGACATGATTTTCATGCAAAGGCTTACAAGGCTTGTTTCAAGCACAAGTAAGAGCAGTTCGGGGATTTCCATATCTTCAAGCCCCTCCTGCATGGTGGCAAGGGCTTCGGCAACGTCGATATTCGTATCGCCGCCGATAACCCCCGCTGCGCCGGAAACGATATGCTGCGCCATATCAAAGACCGCCATTGTGATGTTGAACGTGTTGGTTACGATAAACACCGCGACAAAGGCTTTGAATATCCACTTAAAGAACATGAATGTTTCTATGTCGTGCATATTGTTCTTTTCCGTTACCATGCTGATTAGCTCGTAGCATAGGACATAGGTAATGACAAGCCCCGCAATCGGAACGATTACATTTTCAGAAAGGGTCTGTATCATGCTGAAAATATTTGCGTTCCAACCCTGCGGGGTCTGTCCTACCTCGTTTGCGATAGTCCCGACTTTTTCGTTTACGTCCCCGAACATAGTTGACAGATTACCGTTTATCGCTCCGATAAGGATTTCCTTTATCCATTCGTTAATCGCGTCAAGTATGCTCTGCATAGGCAGCTACCCGCGCTTAACCGAACAAGCCGGAAAGCAGAGGTACAAGGATAGTGCCGATAAGGGCAACGCCGCCGCCCGCCATGAGCTGCTTAATGCCCTGTGATTTTGGTTGTGTAATATAAAGAAGCAATAGAAGTGTAAAATTTTTTGCCGTTCCTATCCGGCACTTGCGCATTGTGCCGGACAGGTCGGGCATTATTCGGGCAAGTCTACCTTGCCGACAAAAGAATAATAGATTTCAATTTCCTGCCTGCGGTTTTTGTTCTCGTCATAGCTGCACTCATGCACTACGATTTTCTCGATAAACTCCCGCAGCAGGGTAGGGGTAAGTTCCTCAAAGCTGGTGTACTTGCGGACAATGTTCATAAACTTCTCGGCGTTTACCGTGGCTTCCTGCGCCTTTGCAAGTTCCCCTTGCAGTTCGGCGGCTCTCTCTTTAAGCTGCCGCTGCTCGGCTTCATAGTCTGCCGACAACTCCGCAAACCGTTCATCAGAAATGCGCCCGGTCACGCTGTCCTCATAAAGCCGCTTGAAGATAGCGGACAACTCGGCTATGCGCTTCTCGGCTGCGTCCAGTTCCTTTTTCTTGGCGGCATTTCTGCGCTTGCCCCCGTCCTCGTTCTGCTCGATCAGCAGCTTCATAAACTGCTTTTCGTGCCTTGCCGCATAGTCGGTCACTTTCCGCAGATTGGCGGTCACTCCCGCTGTCAAAAGGTCGGTGCGGATAAAGTGCGCCGTACAGTCCTTGACACGCTTCTTGTAGTTCCCGCAGATGTAGCAGTCCTGCCGCCTTGTCTTGTTCTCATACCTCTGCTGGTAGAGGACGCTGCCGCAGTCGGCGCAGAACAGCAAGCCGGAGAACAAGCCCACTTCATCATAGCGGTTGGGGCGTTTGCGCTGCTTGCGTAACTCCTGCACCCGTTCCCATGTGGCAAGGTCGATAATCGGCTCATGGGTGTTCTCGAATACCGCTTGCTTTTCCTCCGGGTTTTCTACGCTGGACTTCACTTTGTAGGAGATTTTCTCGGTCTTGAAGTTTACCGTATGCCCCAGATACTCCTTGCGTTCAAGGATATGGACAACGGTATTTGTCGCCCATCTGTACGGGTAATCGGGGTAGTAGCGGCGGGTGCTGCCCGTCCTGCGGTATTCCAGCGTCCCCGGCGTGGGGATTTCCTGCTCGGTGAGCATACGGGCGATTTTGGTCGGGCCGTTCCCGGCAAGGCACAAGCTGAATATCTGCTTGACTACCGGGGCGGCTTCCTCGTCAATGATAAAGCGTCCGTCCTCGCCTTTTAAGTAGCCATAGACGGGCTGGCTGGTAATGGGCTTGCCGCTCATGCCCTTGCTTCTGAAAACTGCCTTGATTTTCCTGCTCGTGTCTCTCACCATCCATTCGTTAAAAAGATTTTTTAGCGGCGTTAGGTCGTTGTCGCCCTGTGCGCTGTCCACTCCGTCATTGATGGCGATAAAGCGGACGCCTTTCTTGGGGAAAGTGATTTCCGTAAACATTCCGACTTGCAGGTAGTTCCTCCCCATGCGGGATAGGTCTTTGGTAATGACGCATTTTACCTCGCCATTCTCCACGCAATCCATCATTTCCATAAAGCCGGGTCTTTGGAAGTTCGCCCCACTCCATCCGTCGTCAACGAAAAAACGGTAGTTCAAAAATCCATTGTCACGGGCATAGGTTTCCAAAATGCGCTTTTGGTTGGATATGGAATTGCTCTCGCCCTGCAATTCATCATCTTTACTCAATCTTGCGTAAAGGGCGGTAACGGGTGCTAATTGGGTGGTCTGTCTAATCATGGTTTCCTCCATTTCCGACAGCCGCCCCGCTATTCCGTACAAAGATTGTACCATACGGGGCGGCGGTCTGTATAGTGGTTTCTGCTTCTTTATCGCCTGTCATAATGACGATTTTTCAAAAAAGGCTTGTCATGTCACACAAGCGGTAGAAAAGTTCATACTTCTGTGCTATACTTTTGTCAAAGCAATTATTAAGCGGGAGAATAGCCACATGAAGAAAATATATTTAATCGGCGGGGCAATGGGTGTTGGAAAAACAACAGTAGCACAAATCTTAAAAACAAAATTATCAAACAGCGTTTTCCTTGATGGCGATTGGTGCTGGGATTCTGACCCATTTCAAGTTACAGAAGAAACAAAAATTATGGTTATAGATAACATTAGTCATTTGCTTAACAACTTCATTCATTGTTCTGCATATGACAACATCATTTTTTGTTGGGTAATGCACGAACAGAGTATAATTGACGACATTCTATCAAGGTTAGACCATAAAGATTGCAAGGTTTATTGCGTTTCCTTGGTTTGTGACCCTGATGTATTGAGCGAAAGACTGCGCAAAGATATAGAGCAGGGTGTTCGTTTGCCATCAATTATTGAAAAAAGCATTTCATATCTTCCGAAGTACCGACTGTTATATACAAAAAGGATTGATGTTTCTAACAGTTCGCCAAATCAGATAGCAGATGAAATAGCGGCGTTATAATCACTCCCATTCCAGCGGTCATGCTCCCCGGCATGACCGCTTTTCTCATACCCCCGGCTCATGCAGTATAGGGCGGCTTTGGTGCGGCTGCGGTTTCCGCTTCCAGCACTTTCATCATCTTGTCGGCTGCGGTGGCGGTGGTGTCTTTCTTGAAAAAGCCGGAAACAATGAGGACGGTGTTACCCATGCGGGTTTCCGTCACGCAATCCGGGCGGCGGTCTGTGGGGCTGGCGGTGCGGTGCTTTTTATCGGTCATAGGCAACTCCTTTCATTTCAGCAGTTCTTTCAGCCTGTCCAGCTTGGCTTTTGCGGCTTCCTTTCGGAAATTCTTTGCCGTGAAGCAGACAGGGGAACACATTTCAATCAGTCTGTCATAGATACGGGCGTGGGCGGTGTCCTGCGGGTTTTCCAGCATATCCGGCGTGTGGTTGGTGGTGACGATCAGCGGCTTGCCGCTGCGGTATCTGCTGTCAATCACATTGTAGACTTGCTCCAAACCGTACTCCGTCCCCCGTTCCATTCCAAAATCGTCAATGATAAGCAGGGGGTAGCGGCAAAGCCGGTCAATGTACTCGTTGCGCCCCTCGAAGCTGGCGGCAAGGTCATTGAGGATAAGGGCAAAGTTTGTCATGCGGACGGGGATTTCCTGCTCCATAAGGGCGTTTGCAATGCACCCGGCAAAATAGCTTTTCCCTGTGCCTACCTTGCCCCATAGCAGCAAGCCGTGGTTGCCCTCTTTCATCTGCTCCCAACGCTCCACATAGCTGTGCGCCATTCCCATTTGGGGGCATTTGCCGTTGTCATTGGCAAAAGTCCATTCCCGCATTTTGCTGTCGGTAAATCCCCGGCGTTTCAAGTCCTCTACGGTGTCAAGGTGTTTCCTGCGCTGCTCGGCGGCTTCACGCTCTAACCGTTTCGCCCGCTGGCAGTCACACTCTGCCGGGTGGCGGTCACGCCCGAACAGGGCGGCTTTATCTGCCGGGAAATATGCTTCTTTCGGTGTCCGGCAACTGCCGCAGTACAAAAGCCCGTCCTCCCCGGTGTAGTCCTGCGGCTCGGCTGCGGTATCGAAAACCTTTTCAAAATCATTCGTCATAAGCTCTGTCCCTCCTTGTAGGTGTAATCGGGTATGCCCTGTTTCGGGGCTGCCTTTGCGGTATCGTCTGCCGCCCATCTGCGGATTGTGGCAGCGTGGTTTCGGTATTTCTTCCCGGTGGAAGCGATATAGCCGGAAAGACGGTCAATATAAAACTCCCATTTGCCGGGTAATTCCTCTTGCAGTTCCGCAAGTTCTGTATCAGACAGGAAAACATTGCTGTATCTGCCATAGGCGGCGGGGGCGGGGTGTCCTATATCTCCCTCTCTCTCTTTCTCTAACTCTATATCTATCTCTTTCTCTATCTCTATCTCTGGTGGACAAATGTCCGCTTGATATGGTGGACATTTGTCCGCACCATGCTTTGGCAGGGCTTTTTGCAGTTCAAGCCTTGCCCTGCGCTTGCGCTCCCCCTCGGTGGAAGATTGCCCTATCAGCAGTTCAATATTGCTCATGTAGAGTGCGCCGTTTTGCAGCGGCTCTACAAGCCCCAGCTTCAAGAAAATCTGTAAAGCACGCTCTACTGTGCCGACTTGCTGCCGGGTAATGGTGGCAATCATCTGCGCCGTGTAGGGGATATTCTCGTCAAGCTGCAACTTCCCGCCGTTCTTCAGCGATTTTAAGTACAGCTTCAAGAGGATATTGGAGTACAAGATACCGTCCTGCATACTTTCCAGCAGCACGATAGCGTCCTCGTCAAAGTAGTTCTCTTTCAGCTTGAGGTAGTAATATTTGCGGTTATCTGACATTGGCGGTGTCCTCCTTTTTCCAGCGTTTGGAGTAATACCGGGGGCAGAGTACCACGATAGCCCGGAAACTCTGCTTGCAGTCGTGGGTACAGCCCCGGCATAGGTCGTTGTAGGTGATACGGTTGCGGTGGTTGAGGAAGAAAGACCATTCAAGCCGCCGCTTCTTGCTCATGCGTGGCATGGGTGACGCTCCTTTCTGCCGTTTCCTGCGGTGTAGCAGGATAGGCGGTAAATCTGTATATTCCCGGTGTCATTTTCGGGGATTTTCTGCCCTGTAAGCCCCTTGAAAATGCCGGGTGGTATTGCGGGTAGGGTGCAGGGCATACCCCTGTTTTTGTATGGTTTCGGTATCATTTCGGGGCGGTGTTTATCGGTCATGTTCGTGCCTTTTCTGCTGGCTCGGTGCGCCCCTCATCATCTGGTCGATATTGCCCTTGACCGTCTGCAACTCCCGGACACGCTCTTTTTTCTCCCGGTAATCGTTGTACCGGGCGTTCTTGTCGGCGGTTAGCTGCTCAATCTCGGCTTGCAGGGATTTGTAGGTTGGCAGCTTCTTTATGCCATGCTCCCGGAAGTACCGGGCGGCTGCGTCCGCTATGATAAAGTCGCTTTCGTGCTTCTGTCGGTAGGCAGCTCTTGCCTTGTCCGATTTCTGCGCTTTCAATCCGTCCCGCACATCTTTGGTCTTGGCATAGCGCAGGACATAGCCCTGCAACTCCTTTTTGTCCTGCAACGCCGCTTCAAGGGTTTTCAGTTCTGCGGTGCTGTCATGGAGATCCGCATAAGCGGCGGTAATGGCTGCGTCAAGCTGCTCCGGGGAAGTAAAGCCGTACTGCTCATAGGCGGCAACGGTAGCCGCCATCTGTTTGAGGTTGTGGACAGCCGCCCAGCGGTCATAGCCCACGCCTTTCCCCTCGGCTCGCTTGGCTTCCCGGTCAACCATGCGCTGGATAGCGCCCTGTTTCGGGGCGGTTTTCGCTGTTTTTCCCTGCTGTAATCGCTCCCGGATAGTGCGGGTGTATTCGGGTATGGCTGCGGCTTTTTCGGCGGCTCTGTGGGCGTTCTGCTCCAAAAGGGCAAGTACGGCGGTGCGGTCAAAACCGTCCCCCAGCTTCCGGGCGGTGATGGGCTTGGTGCGCTCCGGCGTGAGGTAGGACAATCGCCCCCGGCTCTCCTTGACAGTCACGCCCTGCCGGAGAAGTAAAGCGGAAAACTCGTCATAGCTGGTAGCAGAGGACAGGGCGGCTCGGATAATCTGCCGCAACTTTTCCTTGTCCGTTTCAAACTTGGTGGGCTTGGGCGGTTGCTCCCCGGCGGGTAAAGCGGCGGCTTGTGCTGCGGCCTGCCTGTCCAGCTTGGCTTGCCCTTTCCGCTGCGCCCAGTATTCACGCTCCGTCACCCGGTTTTTGCTCCCATGCAAGAGGTCAATCTGATAGAGGTTTTCCCAGTGGCACATCTCCATGACTTCGGCTTTGAAATACTCCATAGCTGCGTCGGTGCAGCGGTGCTTGCACCCGGCTTTTGTATCTGCCGGTCTGTCCATGTAGGGCAGCAAGGGTACTTCCTCAATCCGCAGACTGTTAATGACGATATGCACATGGATATTGCCGCTGTGGTTGTGTCCGTCCGGGTGGGTGCAGACAATGGCTTGGTGTCCGGGGAAGTGTGCTTTACAAAATCTCTCGCCCAACTCCTGCGCCCGGTCAACGGTCAATCCGTTGTCTGTCCCGTCCCGTGGGTCAAAGGAAATGATATAGTGGTGGCTTTTCACATCTTCCCGCTTTTGGTTTTTGCCATAGCGGAGATTGGAGCGCATACAGGCAACGGCAAAATCCTCGCCGCCGCAGTTCAAAGTGGCAAGCCGATAGTCCTCGCGGGGAACAAGCCGCCCGGTTTCATCAAGGGTGGGGCGCATGGTAAACTCGTCATGCTCAAAGGTCAAATACTGCTCGGCTGCGCCGTAGTCGGCATTTTTAGAGCTGATATGTTTGAATGTTGCCAACCGCTTCACCTACCTTTCGCAAGACTTCAAACTTCAAGGCGGCAAGGTCGGCTATGGCTGCCCGTACCTCGCCGGATAGTGCGTTGTAGGGTGTGCCGTACTCGTTGAGGGCGCGGGCGATCTGGTTGAGGTTGCCGCCGATTTTCCCGTATTCGGCGGTCAACTTCCCAACGGCGGCAAGCAGTTCATCATTGACCGGGGAAATGGTAACAACGGGGCGAATGGTAGCCCGTGTTATGGCTTGCCGGATAAACTCGGCTTGGCTGATGTCGTAATGCTCCAGCCGCCCGGTGAAGTCGGCGTATTCTTCCTCGGTCATGCGGGTCTTGACTACATGGCTGCGGTGGGGCGTGTTGTATCTCTTGGCTATGGGTATCACTCCTTTCTGTGCGTGGTATTCCGGCGTGGTGGTCTGAAAAAGGCAAGCTGCCCCTTTTACTACCCACACCACCAAAAAAGCAAAATTGCCAAACGGTTTCGGAAGATTTTTTGCGGCGCAAGCCGCATAGCAGGGTTTGGGGAAGGCACTCCCCAACAAGATTTACCGCAGGGGCAAAACCGCAGATATGCGGATTTTGGCACCGTGGTAGAATCTTGCTCTAAGAAACTGCCGCTTTCCTCTACGGCTGACTTTGCGGCAATCCGCAGGGGGCGGCTTGGCTTGTTTCCGTCAATATAGCGATTGCGGTGGCGTGTCCTGCCCGCTGTGGTTTTGCTTTCTTCTACGGACGGAAATGGAAAATGCCAAACGCTCCCTTGGATTTCTTCATCACTACTACGGTAGCCCCATACCTTTCTTCCAAATGGCTGCGGTATTCTTTTCATCACTACTACGGTACGCAAGACCGTTTTGGGCAAATTTCCCCGTCACTTTCTACAACAACAGGAATGTGCGGTCTGCCAAAAATGGGCGCAAAAAAAACGCCACGGACTTTCAAAAAATCTGTGGCGTTGCAGCTTGGTCGATATTCAATTTTCATTTCCATAATGTGAGGGGAGCGACAGCACTTTAGTCTGTCGCTCCCTTGATTACCCATCAGCGGAAACAGGCAGGGCTGTCAACGGCGGCGCATTTATACGCCGTTCATCTTGACCGTTGACTGCTCCGGCTGATTCCGCTATTTGTTGTGGGATTACAGCTACATTCAAATCTTTTGCGCTGATTAGTGTTTCTTGTTTGCATTTCGGACAGAACAGAGGGAAATTTTCAAGTATTGTATCGGGGCGTATCTTTGTTCGTGTTTTATTTCCACAAATAGGGCAAAGCACCCACCTATCAGGCGATTTAATCATTTTAATTTTCATTATTTAAGGAAAGAAATGTAAATTGTGAAGTTATCGGGAATGTAGCTGATACTCAATCCCTTTTCGCCATTTGACAAAAGCGTACCGATAGAAACATAGTCCTGTCCCTCAATTTCTTCCGACACTTCCTCTATTATAGAAAACCCCTCTTGCTTCAAAAGCTCTAAATAGTCGTTATAGTCGGTTTCGCTTATATCCACAATACTGATACTGCAATTCTCATGTTCCGTATCAAGCATAGCCCAACCGACCGTACCGGACGGGACGGGAAGCCCCTCGGTGTATTCATTCACAGGCCATACACCCGCGTCAAGCATGGTATTGCTTTCTGTTTGTGTATTGCTTGGATTATCCGCAGCGGACGGCGTATCTTGATTGGAACAGGCAGCCAAAGAAAGCATAAGTAAAATAGCGATTATTGAAACAAATTTTTTCATAGCTACCTCCTGTTTTTGCGGACGGTTCGGATAATCTGAATGATTGCGATTGTAACCGCGATTACACCGACTGCCAAAATGATTTGTGAAGCGTCAAATCCAAAAGCTCCCTCAACTTGAATGTTTGTCATTGCGTCTGCTTGTCCGATTGCCCCGTCCGGCACTTTCCCGGATTGGGTAGTGGCGTAAATCACAAACGCTGCAACGGCAACGACAAGGGCTGCAACGCTCGAAATAATCCCTTTCCGTTTCTGCGGTGCTGCGCTGTCAATGCCTAACTGCTCGGCGGTATTCTCTGCAAACTCTTTGGGAGTGCCTAACCGTTCGATTACCTGTTGTTCCGTTTCGCCATGCTCCAACGCAGAAGCAAAGACTTCATTCAGATCACGCACGACCTCTTTTTTTGCTTTGCGTGTTAAACTCAATTCCTTTTCCACTTGCTTAATGTATTGCTCTTTCATTCTGATACCTCCGCTGTTTGATAGGTGGCAATAAAGCCATTTACACAACTTTCATAGCTCGCCCAAAATAAAATCAGCTCGTCTAATACCTCTCTGCCCTTATGGGTAAGGGAGTAGTATTTTTTTGATCCGCCATTTGCCGCTGCCGGGGCTAATCGGCATTGGATTAACTCGGCTTCCTGCAAACGATACAGAATAGGGTAAATCGTTCCCTCTTTTGCATAGCCCAAAACGGACGCGCTGTTATTTAGCTCTGTAATGATTTCATAGCCGTAGGTTTCTTTGCGTCCGATCAAGCACAAAAGTATCATTTCAAGAGAGCCTTTTTTGAATTGCTGCACATACCTGTTATCCATACTCTCTACCTCACTTTAGTTTTGCTATTTAGCGTTCCTAAATAGCAAAACATATTATAACTCCCGGAGGTGTTCAAGTCAATAGAGTTTATAGAAATGTTACAAATGCTTTTTAGACTTTACCCTATAATTTGCCTTGCTCGGAATAGCGGCGGGGCTGACTGTCCTTGTCCTGTTTTGTTGTGCTTCTTTATTAACCATGAGCATTCGCGCCCGGATTGTCGTTACCATATCCCTCTAACAGATTGATAACGCCCCAAATGCCAAGTCCTGCTCCAAGAGCGATAACCAAAGTCTGTAATACGCCGATTGCGCTGTTGAAAAATTCCATAAAACTCCTTTCTGCCGCAAATGCGGCTTGCCCGTAAAAGGGCATAAAAAACGGCGGTCAGTTTTCAAACTGCCGCGGTCATAAGTCCCCGCGCTGCCTAAATGTCTGCTGCGCGGCGGTATTCAGTTGTCAGTGTGGGCGATAGGAATTTTTGTAGGGGCGCGTATCATGCAAGTTGTCTTTTTCTTTGTTACTGCGTCAATTCCTCCTTTCTTTTCGCTGCTGCTCATACAGGGCTTCACACCGTTTCACAAACTGCCGGATAGCAGCCTGCCGCTGCTGTTCCCGTCGTTCAGCAATCGAAACAAGCCCGTTTATGGCTTCTGTGATTTTCTTGTCCTTTTTCTTTCTGATACGTCTATTCATGGTCGGTGTCCTCCTGCAAATCGCTTTCGCTGATTTCGTAGTAGTCAAATACTTCGTCCGGCTTCACAAGGGCGGGTCTGCGCCTTAAATGCTTTTCCATATCAAAAGTATTTTTCTTGTCATAGTCGGAAAGATATTTATAGTTGGGGTGCTTTGTAATGTCGTACTTATCAGAGAAGAACGGGCGCACCCCTCGTAGCTGTAAAATACATTTCCCGCCGTCCATAACCGCTATTTCATCTTCCGTCATAAGCTGCTTGCCTAACTTCTGATAGTTCAGCCCATGCGATACCTCGCGCCCCCGGTTCTCGGAAGTGTTGAAGCTGTCAATGGTTTCTTTCCCCAAGATTTCCGACATTTCTTTGAGGGTGGTTTTCTCCTTGCCGCCCAAGAAAAGGGTGGTGTCGCAGTTGCCGACTATGGTATCGGCGTTGTCCTTATAGATTGCCTTTAACTGGCTTTGCGACTGTAAGATAATCGACGCGGAGATTTCCCGGCTTCGTATGGTGGCTATGAGCTTTTCAAACTTCGGTATCTGCCCGATATTTGCAAACTCGTCTAACAGACAGCGCACATGGACGGGCAGCCTGCCGCCGTATTCATCATCTGCCTTGTCGCAAAGCAGATTGAAAAGCTGCGTGTAAAGAATACTCACGACAAAGTTAAAAGTATCGTCGGTGTCGCTGATGATAACAAACAGGGCGGTCTTGCGGTCGCCTATGGTGTCAAGCTCCATTTCGTCGGTTTCCATAAGGTCGCGCAGCTCCTTAATGTCAAAAGGGGCAAGCCGCGCACCGCAGGAAATGAGAATAGAGCTTCGTGTCTTTCCCGCAGATAACAGGAATTTCTTGTACTGCCGGACGGCAAAGTGTTCCGGGTCTTTTTCCTCCAACCGTTCAAACATGAGGTCAACGGGGGACTGAAATTCCGGGTCGTCCTCGCGGGCTTCACTGGCATTTATCATTTCAAGCAGCGTCGTGAAGTTCTTTTCTTCCTCCGGGGCTTCGTACCAAATGTAGCCGATAAGGGCGCAGTAAAAGAGCCGTTCCGATTTTACCCAAAAATCCTCCCCGGCTTTTTCCCTGTCCCCTTTGGTGTTGGCAATCAAGGTATTTACCAGTTTCAAAATGTCTTTTTCGCTGCGGATATAGGCAAAGGGATTATAACGCATGGATTTCTTAAAATTTATCGTGTTCAGCACCTTTATCCGATACCCGCCGCGCTGTAAGAGCTTCCCACACTCGACTAAAACCGTACCTTTCGGGTCAGTTACAACGTAGCTTGAGTGCATTTGCATTAAGTTGGGCTTCACAAAAAATCTCGTCTTGCCGCTGCCGCTTCCCCCGATAACAAGGATATTTTTATTCCTTGCATACTTCGGCTGCTTCGGGCGGCTGTTCATGGTAAGCCGTTCCGTCTGTGTCAGAAGCACGTTATTTTGAAATACCGGGTCGGTATAGGGCTTTATATCTTCGGCGTTGCCCCAACGGGCTGAACCGTATTCGATACCTTTTCGGTATTTCTTCGCGTTCTTGCCTTTGAAGTACACCATAAGCCGGATAAGGACAGCCCCCACAATACCGATAAGCAAATCCATAGGGGCAAGGCTCGGAAGCGGGGTTGCAAAGGCAGCGGAAAAGCCGTCTGCAAGGGAAAGCACCTTGCCGGAAAGGTCAGCCCCCGGCGCAAGGCGTACCGCTTGTCCGATTTTGTCAAAGAGATAGACAAAGAGCAGATAGGGGGCATTTAGGATAAGCAGCTTTTTAAGTTCCGGCTTCATAGCGATACCTCCCTGTCCTTTTTCTTCACTTTGTCCTTCTGTGCGTTCAGAGCTGCCGCCTTGTCTTTCAGAGTGGAAAGCAGCTTGCGGATAGAGGGCTTTTTATCCCTGCCTAATTTCTTTGCGGTAAATTCCCGGAACGCTTCGGTCATAACGTCAATATCCTTGCCCTTAAAAGACACAAGATAGGTCGGCGGCTTGCCGTTCTCAATCTTCTTGACGTTGTAATCAAGCCCGCTTTTCCTTGCGATAGGGTCAAAGGCTTTGATATTTTGGTCGGTAATCTCAATGTTGGAAACCTTTTCTCCCTGCTTCATAAGCTGCCGCATAGTGATTTTCCCATGCGGGGCTTTGGTTAGCTGCCCTTTGCCTTTGGCAAGCAGGGCTTTCATAGCCTTTTGCAGCACTTCGGCGGTCAGCTTAGATGTTTTGATTGCTAAAGACACGACTTTTTCATTGACTTCATCTTGCATGAAATCCCTCCTTTCATAGTTTGGTTAGGGTGGTGTGCCGCTTCGGGGCATAAAAATAAGGCGTACATTTTTCATGCCGCCTTTAGATACGCACCCGCAGCCCGTTCAAATCCGAAGCCCTCACACCGACAAGATACCAGTTGTCCCCGTACTCCATGCGGGTCGGCTTCCATTTGCCGCGTACAAACACTTCAAGGCAATCCCCACAATGCAATCCTCCGTAGTAGTCGTTAAGGTCAAAGCGAATGTCGTAACGGTCTGCCGTTTCATCAAAAATCAAAGCTCCTGTTTTCTGTGTCATATTAAAATCCTCCTGTTTTTTAATAGCCGCCGTACATATCGTGGTTGACAAGGGCGGTGTAATAGCTGTCAATGGTGTTGGGCGCGTTGAAAAGTACCGCTTTCAGATATTGCTTGATGTTACGGATTTTCGTGGTGTTCTCTTTCATGCAGTCAAAGACAAATTCAATGTGGCTGCTGTTCAGCTTCATAAACTTTGCTTTGACAAGCTCTGCCGGATAATCGTCCCCGGCGATACGAATTGTCTTTCGTTTGGTGCAGACAGTTTCAAGGATAAGGGACACAATCTCGTCCAAGCGTTCCCTGTCAATGTTGGTATGCTTGATAAAATGCTCATACTCGATATTGTCCTTGATGATTTCCTCATACACGCTGTATGCGTCTGCCGCTTCCGTTCCTTTCCGTTCCGGCTCTGCCGTTTCTTCCCTCAAAGGAGAGGGGTTAGGGGAAAGGATAGGAATGGAATGGTTACTTGATAAATCCGTATTTGATTTTTCTTTTTTTGGTAAGTCAGTCTTTTGTATATCTTTATTTAATTGCATTGGATTTTCCAACGTAGGTTTTTCCTGCGTAGGATTTTCCAATGTTGGATTTCCCAATGTTGGATTTTCCAATGTAGGTAAATCCAAGTTAGGCGGCTGCTCATAGATGATGTAATCAGTTCCCCGCAAGCGTCCTTTCTCGTCGCGCTCCCTTGAACGCTGAATATATCCGGCTCTTTCAAGATCCCGGACAGCTTCGCGGATAGCGTCGATTTTTTCCCGGTTGATATAGGACAGTCCCGCAAGGGTATAGTCCCAATCCTCCGGCAAGGACAGCATTTGCGATAACAGCCCTTTTGCCTTTAGGGAAAGTTCTTTGTTGCGTAAATGGTGGTTGCTCATAACCGTATATCCTGTGTTTCTCTCCACGCGGAAAACTGCCATAGCTTCATCAACTCCTTTGCTGCATATTTGTTACGCGGTAGAACAGCGATTTTAAGGGTTTAGGTATCAATCCCTTACCCTGTGAAAACCGTACCCGCAAAGCCTTGTGTAGCAAGACTCTTTTTGCCCCTACTGCGTAACATGAGGGTAAAAAAATAGCGGCGTTCCTTGTTTCCCGGTTGGGATAAGGTAACGCCGCCAGTGCGGTGCTATATGAAATTGTGTGATTGCCGACGTGCCGCGCCGCCAGTGCGTCGCGTTTGTATTGGGTTGTTTCATGCTCGCAAGATGTTCCGGCATATCAAGGCGCAATCCGTTAAAAGTAGTAAATTGGTAGTAAAATCAATCTGAAATCCTGCGAATGTGCTTGTATTTCAAGGGTTTTTCGGGATAATCAAAATTTTTCTTCGAAAAATTGGCATAAAAATCTGCCCGGGCGATCCGTCTCAACCCCTTGTGAGAATCCCCAATCTATGCTAAACTAACCATAAGTATTGCCATGCACCCTCAGCATCGGAGCACACACTACAGATGCATGGCGCGCAAATTAAATATATGGAGGCGTGCAATATGAAAAGAATCGGAATGCTGACCAGCGGTGGAGATTGCCAGGCACTGAACGCGACCATGCGCGGAATCGTAAAGGGTGTATGCAACGCACTGGACGAGGTAGAGCTTTACGGCTTTGAAGAAGGCTATAAGGGCCTGATTTACGGAAATTACCGGATGCTGACCCCGAGAGATTTTTCGGGAATCCTGACCAAGGGCGGAACCATCCTGGGAAGCTCCCGCCAGCCCTTTAAAATGATGCGGGTACCGGACGAGAACGGCCTTGATAAGGTGGAGGCCATGAAGCACACCTATCACAAGCTGCGTCTGGACTGCCTGGTGATCCTGGGCGGCAACGGAACCCAGAAGACCGCGAACCTTCTGCGGGAAGAGGGTCTGAATATCATCCACATGCCGAAGACCATCGACAACGATATCTGGGGCACCGATATGACCTTTGGCTTCCAGAGCGCGGTGGATATCGCTACCCAGTGTATCGACTGCATCCACACCACAGCGGCTTCCCACGGCCGTGTATTCATCGTGGAGGTCATGGGACATAAGGTAGGCCAGCTGACCCTGCACGCAGGTATCGCCGGAGGCGCGGACATCATCCTGATCCCGGAGATTCCCTACAGCATCGACAGTATCTGTAAGGCCATTGAAGCCCGCAACAAGCAGAAGAAGGGCTTCACTATCCTGGCTGTAGCCGAGGGTGCGATTCCCAAGGAACGTGCGGAAATGAGCAAGAAGGATTTGAAGAAATTCATGGAGACCTACAAGTATCCGACCGTGTCCTATGAGATCGCGGATCAGCTGACCAAGCGTCTGGGCACCGAGGTCCGCGTCACCGTTCCGGGCCACACCCAGCGCGGCGGAAGTCCCTGCCCCTACGACCGGGTTCTGTCCACCAGACTGGGCGCAGCGGCTGCACAGGCCATCGTAGACGACGCTTATGGATACATGATTGGTATTGTTAATGGGGAATGCCAGCGGATCCCGCTGGAGGAGTCTGCAGGCAAGCTGAAGTTTGTAGACCCGAATTCTTCCATCATATCTGAAGCGAAGATGATCGGCATCAGCTTCGGAGATTAAAATAGAAAGAATAATAACTGTTCATTACAGCCTGAAGCACTTGCTGCTGAAGGCGTAAGAAAATGATTCAGGAGTGCAAAATCCCATCGGCGAAGCCGATTTTCATGGATTTTGCATTGTAACTGGTCAGGAACTGAACAGTTACAAAGGGGAAGAAACACATGTCGTATATGGCCCTCTACCGGAAGTTCCGACCCACCGAGTTTGGTGACGTCCGGGGACAGGATCACATTGTAACCACACTGAAAAATCAAATCAATGCAGACAGAATCGGACATGCCTACCTGTTTTGCGGTACCCGGGGTACCGGCAAGACCACCGTGGCGAAGATTTTCGCCCGGGCGGTGAACTGCGAACATCCGGTGGATGGTAATCCCTGCGGAACGTGCGCGGCCTGCCGCTCTATAGCGGCAGGCACTTCCATGAATGTGATAGAGATCGACGCAGCCTCCAACAACGGCGTAGACAACATCCGAGAGATCCGCGACGAGGTAGCCTACTCGCCCACCGAGGGTAAATACAAGGTCTACATCATCGACGAGGTGCATATGCTCTCCATCGGAGCCTTTAACGCATTGCTAAAGACTCTGGAGGAGCCGCCCTCCTATGTCATCTTTATTCTGGCGACCACAGAGGCCCACAAGATTCCGGTGACGATTCTGTCCCGGTGCCAGCGGTACGATTTCCGGCGCATCACGGCGGATACCATCACCGCCAGACTTCAGGAGCTGACGGAAAAAGAGGGCGTGGAGACCGAGGAGAAGGCCCTGCGCTATATCGCAAAGGCCGCGGACGGCTCCATGCGAGACGCCTTAAGCCTTCTGGATCAGTGTATTGCCTTTTATCTGAATCAGAAGCTGACCTACGACCACGTCCTGGACGTGCTGGGAGCCGTGGATACCGAAGTTTACAGCAAGCTTCTGCGAATGACGCTGGAACGGAATTTGCCCGGCGTCATGGCGGAAATTGAGGAGCTGGTGATCCAGGGCCGGGAGCTGGGGCAGTTCGTGAGCGATTTCACCTGGTATCTGCGCAATCTGCTTTTGTTAAAAAGCAATGACAATCTGGAAGACATTCTGGATGTCTCCACCGAGAATCTGGCCCGCCTGAAAGAAGAGGCCCTGCAGATCGAGGACGACACCCTGATGCGTTACATCCGTATTTTCTCGGAGCTGGGCGGGCAGATCCGCTATGCGTCCCAGAAGCGGGTGTTGGTGGAGGTAGCTTTTATCAAGCTGTGCCGTCCCGCCATGGAGACGAACACAGACGTGCTCCTGGATCGCATCCGCGTGCTGGAACAGGAGTTCGAGGCGAAGATGGAAGAGCTGGAAAGCGGAGCCATTTCCTACGGAGGCGGCTGGCAAAATGGAGCACCCGCAAGTGCCCCGGCAGAGCTGAAGAAACCTGTGCCTGCGCCTCCCGCGCCCAAGTCCCTGCCCGAAGACGTACAGAATGTGGTAAAGAATTGGCACAACGTGCTGAACCGCCTGCACCCGCTCCTGCGCACCTACTTAAAGGACGCGCAGCTGAAAGCAGTCGGCGACGGGAAGCTTGGCATCATCGCGGCCACGCCCACCGGCGAGGCTTTCCTGAAGGAGACCCGTCACATTCAGGAGATTAAAAATGTGATCTTACAGGATACCGGAAAGGATATGGAGATTCTGGTAGCCTGTATGGAAAATGACCCCCACGCAGAAGTGGGAGCAATTGACATCGAACAGGTCATTCATACAGAAATAGAATTCGAAGACGAATAAGGAGGAGTAAAAAAATGGCAAAAAGAGGTGGATTTCCGGGAGGAATGGGCATGCCCGGCAACATGAACAACCTGATGAAGCAGGCTCAGAAGATGCAGCGCCAGATGGAGGAAAATCAGAAGGCTCTGGACGAGAAGGAGTACACCGCGGCAGCAGGCGGCGGAGCAGTCGAGATCAAGATGACCGGGAAGAAAGAGATCACAAAAGTGACCATCGATCCGGATGCTATTGATCCCGAGGATGTGGAGACTCTGGAAGAAATGATCCAGATCGCAGTAAATCAGGTGCTGCGCCAGCAGGAAGAGGATTCCGCGTCCATGATGTCCGGCCTGACCGGCGGTCTTGGCGGAGGCTTTCCGTTCTAATGGACTATTACAGCAGTCAAATCAGTAAATTAATCGAGCAGCTGTCGAGTCTTCCGGGAATCGGCGGCAAGACAGCCCAGCGGCTGGCCTTTCATATCGTCAATATGCCTCTGGAGAAGGTACAGGCACTGTCGGATTCCATTATAAGCGCAAAGAAAAATGTCCGTTACTGTAAAGAATGCTTTACCATGACGGATCAGGAGCTCTGCCCCATTTGCGCCAATCCTAAGCGGAACCATAAGGTGATTATGGTGGTGGAGAATACCCGGGATCTGGCCGCTTATGAGAAAACCGGGAAATACGACGGCGTCTATCATGTGCTCCATGGGGCCATTTCCCCGATGCTGGGAATCGGTCCGGCGGATATCAAGCTGAAGGAGCTGATGACGAGACTCCAGGGCGACGTGGACGAGGTTATCATCGCCACCAACTCCAGCCTGGAGGGCGAGACCACAGCCATGTACATCAGCAAGCTCATCAAGCCGACCGGAATCAGGGTCAGCCGGATTGCCAGCGGCGTACCGGTGGGCGGCGATTTGGAATATATCGACGAGGTGACGCTGCTCCGGGCACTGGAGGGACGGGTGGAGCTGTAAAAATGCTGAATTTCAGACAAGAACTGACGGAAATTCACAAAGAACGGCTTGACCAGATCTGAAAGTGTCTGTATACTAAAAGAAGCAAAATTTAATTTTCAAAAATAAAATAAAGGTGGGACAAACATGACGAATTTAGAACTCCAGAAGACGGCAAATGAAGTCCGCAAGGACATCGTTACTGCCGTTCACAGCGCAAAGTCCGGACATCCGGGCGGATCTCTGTCAGCAGCAGACATGTTTACATATCTGTATTTTGAAGAGATGAACATTGATCCGAAGGATCCGAAGAAGGCAGACAGAGACCGTTTTGTACTTTCCAAGGGACATACAGCTCCGGGTCTGTACTCCGTTCTGGCTGAGAGAGGATTCTTCCCGAAGGAGGATCTGGTTACCTTAAGACACGTAGGCTCACATCTTCAGGGACATCCCTGTATGCAGCACACACCGGGTCTTGATATGTCCAGCGGATCTCTGGGACAGGGAATCTCCGCAGCAGTTGGTATGGCACTTTCCGCAAAGGTATCCGGCGACAGCTATCGTGTATACACACTGCTGGGCGACGGCGAGATCCAGGAGGGCCAGGTTTGGGAGGCTTCCATGTTCGCAGGCGCGAAGCATCTGGACAACCTGTGCGTCATTGTAGATAACAACAATCTTCAGATCGACGGACCTATCGGCGAGGTAAACTCCCCGTATCCCATCGATGATAAATTCAAAGCGTTCAACTTCCATGTAATCAACATTGACGGTCACAACTTCGATGAGATCCGTATGGCTCTGAACGAAGCAAAGACCATCAAGGGTCAGCCCACAGCTATCATCATGAAGACAGTAAAGGGCAAGGGCGTTTCTTTCATGGAGAACAACGCAGGATGGCATGGTTCTGCTCCGAACGATGAGCAGTATGCAATCGCAATGGCAGATTTGGAGAAGGTAGGTGAAGCATTATGTCAGAAGTAAAGAAGGTCGCAACAAGAGAAAGCTATGGTAATGCGCTGAAGGAGCTTGGCGCTGAGAATCCGAACGTTCTGGTACTGGATGCTGACCTTGCCGGCGCAACCAAGACAGGCGTATTTAAGAAAGCATACCCGGATCGTTTCTTCGACTGTGGTATCGCAGAGGGCAATATGGTAGGTATCGCGGCAGGCCTTGCTACCACAGGTAAGATTCCGTTCTGCAGCAGCTTCGCGATGTTCGCGGCAGGACGTGCATTTGAGCAGGTTCGTAACTCCGTAGGATATCCCCATCTGAATGTAAAGATTGCTGCTACTCATGCAGGAATCTCCGTAGGTGAGGATGGAGCTACCCATCAGTGTAACGAGGATATCGCCCTGATGCGTACAATCCCGGGCATGGTAGTCATCAACCCGGCAGACGACGTGGAAGCAAGAGCAGCCGTAAAGGCAGCAGCCGAGTACGAGGGACCGGTTTACCTGCGTTTCGGCAGACTGGCTGTTCCGGTATTTAATGATGAGGCAAACTATAAGTTTGAGATTGGAAAGGGTATCCTCTTAAGAGAGGGTACAGACCTTACTATCGTAGCTACAGGACTTTGTGTAAACAGCGCTCTGGAAGCGGCTGAGAAGCTGGCTGCAGAGGGCGTTTCCGCAGAGGTAATCAATATCCACACCATCAAGCCGCTGGACGAGGAGATCATCCTGAAGTCCGCAAAGAAGACTGGCAAGGTAGTAACTGCAGAAGAGCATTCTGTCATCGGCGGCCTTGGCAGCGCAGTTTGCGATGTACTTAGTGAGAAGCTTCCGACTCCGGTAAAGAAGATCGGCGTATACGACGTATTCGGCGAATCCGGCCCGGCAGTAAAGCTGCTTGAGAAGTACAAGCTGGATGGCGCTGGTGTATACGAGCAGATCAAAGACTGGCTGAAATAAGTAAAAAATAATAGCATAAGCTGAGAGAGGCAGACGTCCACAAAGACGTCTGCCTTTTTTACTCTATAGGAAACGCTTATGCGACCCGCCGCAGGCGGGATTCTATTTCCAGACTGTCGAAAAAAATTCCGATTTTCTCGACACCATCCGCCACACCTCGCGCCCGTCCTGTGTTACCATGCAGAAAATGAGCAAAACCAGCGGTAATGAGGTGAGTGTATGATTGAGTTCGTTTACAGAGAAAATGCGAAAGAGACGGGGCCGGAGCGTAAAATTGAGCTGCCGAAAAATGTGCGCCAGATAGGCGATCCGGAGGACAGACGTAAAATATATATAGAAGATTATGTGATTACCTATCTGCGGCGGCTGGCAGGCGAGGAGACGCTGAACAGCCGGGTGGCGATTTTACTGGGCCATTCCGAGAGGATGGACGGGCTTCCCTATCTGTTTATCCGTGGTGCCGTGGGCCTGAAAAACCTGGAATATACGGAAGCAGGCATTCCCTTTACTGACGAGACCTGGGCAGAGGTGTACGGAGCCATGAAAGAGTACTTTGCGGATCTGGACATCCTGGGATGGTATCTGTCTCTGCCCGGCTATCCCATGGAGCTGGGATCGGAGCTTCTGAAGATTCATGTAAACTATTTCGGCGGTGTGGACAAGGTTCTGATGGTATCGGATTCCGCCGAGGTCGAGGCGGATTTTTTCGCTTATGAAAATGGCAGGCTGACCCGCCAGCGGGGCTACGCCATCTTTTATGAGCGGAACGAAGCCATGCAGCGTTACATGATCGAGACCGGGGACGGCGAGAGTATTGACGAGAAGGAACATTTCGAGGATCGGGCCATCAAGAGCTTTCGGACCATTGTGCAGGAGAAAAAGGAGCAGTCCGGCCAGAAGCGGGTCTTGACCTTCCTGTACATGGCCAGCACCTTTTTGGTGATGGTAGTGCTGGTCATCGGGATTACTCTTATCAATAATTATGAGAAAATGGAAGGACTGGAGACATCCCTGCGGGAACTGACCAATTCCCTGGAGCAGCAGGATGCGGAGCTTCAGTCTGCGTATGCGGATCTGGGACAGGCTGAAGATGCGGACGTGGCGGAGGGCGCAGAGAAAACAACGTCGGCAGAGGACTCCGGGGAGACTGGAGAAAATGGAACAGCAGAAGGGGAAACAACCCCTCAGGAGAGCGGGGAAAATCAGGAAACCGCAGAAGCGGATGAGTCAACGGCCAGTGCAGATACACAGTCACAGTCCGAATCTTCAGGTGAACCGTCCACCCAGGAATCGGCTTCCGCACCCGCAGCTTCTAACGAGGCAATCACCATTCCGGAGAGCTACACCGTCCGTAAGGGCGACACCCTCCTGAAAATCAGCCGCCAGGTCTATGGACGGGACGACGAGATAGACGCCATCTGCAGCCTGAACGGAATCGAGGACAGCGACCGGATACTGGAGGGACAAAAACTTTTGCTTCCCTAGTGGATCTGTGCTATCATAGCATAAAAAGAGACGCAGCCCGGAAAAACACAGAAGAATTCCGGACTGCCACAGAAGTGCAAAGGATAATAGCCCATGGCAAAGATAACGAAGTTATATGGCACGCCGCCCTACCAGGAGCAGGACGGAGGCATGGATGATTATAAGAAGAAACTGTTCCGGCACCGGGCGGGAAGGGGCGCGAAATACCTGATTGGCGCGGCGGTCGTCCTGTGCGGTTTTCTGGCGTACAGCATATGCTCCCAGAATAAGACCTACACGTCCTACGAGACCGTATCTACAGTAGAGCACAGCAGCACGGTCAATACCCTGTATACAGAATACAATGGCAAGCTTCTGAAATACAGCAAGGACGGTATTTCCTGTATCGATTCCCAAAATGAGGCCATCTGGAGCCAGACCTACAATATGCAGAACCCTATGGTGGACATCTGTGAGGGTGCGGTGGCCGTGGCGGATCAGCAGGGTAATATCGTATATGTCTTTGACGCTCAGGGCGCGGTCACCGAGATCAGCACCCTGCTTCCGATCCAGCAGATCAGCGTGTCCGCCCAGGGCGTGACGGCCATTCTGCTGAACGACAGCACGGTGTCCTGGATTTACCTCTATGATAAGGAGGGCAATAAGCTGGCGGAATCCCGGTGCAGTCTGGATGAGACCGGCCAACCCATTTCCATCGCCCTATCTCCGGACGGGACGAAGCTGGCGGTATCCTATCTGCAGGTGCAGGAGGGTTCGGCGGCCAGCTGCGTGGTCTTCTATAATTTTGGCTCCGTGGGCAGCAATTTCGTCGACAAAATCGTTTCCTCCAAAGTGTATACAGACACCGTGATTCCCCGTATCCGCTATATCGGGAAATCCATCTGCGCAGCCATATCCGATCAGGAAATTATCTACTATGAGGGCGCGGAGATTCCAGAGGAGAAGAATACCGTTATACTGGACGCTGAGATCGAGAGTGTCTTCTGGGGCGACAGCCGCGTTGGAATTGTGACCCTGGGCGAAGACACCACGGCGGAAAATGAGGAGGAGGCCGGCAGATACCGTGTGAACCTCTACGACACGTCCGGGAAGCAGATTCTGTCCCGGAAGACCGACCTGGAATACAGCCAGGTAAAGCTGTCGGGCAAATATCTGATCTTATATAATGAAAATGAGTGCGAGATCTACAATGAAAAAGGCGTCCTGAAATACAAGGGCTCCTTCGACAGTGTCATCGCGGATTTATATAAAGGAAATGGACACAATAAATTCGTTCTGGTATTTTCGGACCGGACCGAAACCATCCGATTGCAGTAATAGGATGCGCGCGCTGCGAATATCCTATGGTCATAAAGAAAAAGCAGAAGAGCCTCGGCAAAATAGCTGCCGGGGCGCTCTGTTATCATAACGAAGGAGAAATAAATATCATGAACTGGTTACTGCCCGCAGTAGGCTTATTTATCCTGTTATCCGCATGGGACGGACACCGCAAAGGCTTTATTCGGAAAATTGTAGGCGTTTTAAGCCTGGTACTGACCCTGATTATCACATCCGTAGTATCGCCGTATCTCCATACCTTTTTAAAAGAAAGCACCGGCCTGTATCATTTCCTGCAGAATAGGATAGAAGGAAGCGACATCGAGCTTCTGGACGCTTTGCGTGTCCTTGGCATGGAAAATGCGGTCAGCGGCTATCTGGCAGACGAGATTTTACGATGGGCCGCGTTTCTGATCGCGCTGCTCCTGGCAGGCGTTCTGATCCGGGGTATTCTGTTCTCCCTGGGCATCGTATCTCATCTGCCGATCCTCCATGGCCTGAACAAGACCGCCGGACTGGTGCTGGGCTTCGCCGAGGGTGTCGTCCTGGTCTGGATCTTTTTCCTGGTCATCACCGTCTGCGCCTCCACCCAGGCCGGAGGCCAGCTTCTGAAAATGACCGCCCAGAGCAGTATCCTGTCCTGGCTCTATCGCAACAATTTGCTCCTGAATTGGCTGGGCCTGTAAAAATGGCTTAAAACCAGGGGAAAACAGACTTTTTCAGCCATGTGTAGCCGGGAATTGTACCTTCTTTAGAAAAAATATTAAAAATTTCGAAAAAAGGTGTTGACAT
>CABIXM010000032.1:27500-29126 GCA_902362725.1 Clostridiaceae bacterium
AGAATGGTCAAGCGTGAAAGAGCGCAGGGTGGATGCCTTGGCACTAAGAGCCGATGAAAGACGTGATAAGCTGCGAAAAGCTTCGGGGAGGAGCAAATATCCATTGATCCGGAGATATCTGAATGGGGAAACCCGGCTGAGAAGACCTCAGTCATCCATACGCCAATTCATAACGTATGGAGGGGAACCGCCTGAACTGAAACATCTAAGTAGGGCGAGGAAAAGAAAGAAAACTCGATTTCCAAAGTAGCGGCGAGCGAAATGGAAAGAGGCCAAACCAGAGTGCGTGCACTCTGGGGTTCGGACCGCGTAATTGATTCTGCAATTCTAGTAGAATGGTTTTGGGAAAGCCAGCCAGAGAGGGTGAAAGCCCCGTACATGAAAGGAAAGCAGACATGGCGGTATCCAGAGTACCACGAGACACGTGGAACCTTGTGGGAACAAGCGGGGACCACCCCGTAAGCCTAAATACTCCTTAGTGACCGATAGCGCATAGTACTGTGAAGGAAAGGTGAAAAGGACCCCGGGAGGGGAGTGAAAGAGAACCTGAAACCCTGTGTTTACAAGCTGTGGAACCGCTTTATATGCGGAACCGCGTACTTTTTGTAGAACGGTCCGGCGAGTTGCCGGGACTGGCGAGGTTAAGCACTTAAGGTGTGGAGCCGAAGGGAAACCAAGTCTTAATAGGGCGTGAAGTCAGTTCAGGCAGACCCGAAACCGGGTGATCTACCCATGTCCAGGATGAAGTTGCCGTAAAAGGCAATGGAGGTCCGAACGCACATCCGTTGAAAAGGGTGGCGATGAGGTGTGGGTAGGGGAGAAATTCCAATCGAACCCGGAGATAGCTGGTTCTCCTCGAAATAGCTTTAGGGCTAGCCTCGATGGAGTCTAATGGAGGTAGAGCACTGAATTTCCTAGGGGGCGTCAAAGCTTACCGAAGAATATCAAACTCCGAATGCCATATAGATGCTCATCGGGAGTCAGACTACACGAGATAAGTTGGGTAGTCAAAAGGGAAAGAGCCCAGACCTGCAGCTAAGGTCCCAAAGTGCGTGTTAAGTGGAAAAGGATGTGGGATTTCAAAGACAACCAGGATGTTGGCTTAGAAGCAGCCATACATTAAAAGAGTGCGTAATAGCTCACTGGTCGAGAGGTCCTGCGCCGAAAATGTCCGGGGCTAAAACACGACACCGAAGCTCAGGAATGTACCTAGTACATTGGTAGAGGAGCATTTTTAACGAGACGAAGCAGTACCGTAAGGAGCTGTGGATTGTTAAAAAGAGAGAATGCCGGAATGAGTAGCGAGAGGAAGGTGAGAATCCTTCCGGCCGAATATCTAAGGTTTCCAGGGTAAAGCTGATCTGCCCTGGGTAAGTCGGGACCTAAGGCGAGGTCGAAAGACGTAGTCGATGGACAACAGGTTGAGATTCCTGTACTGCTCTGTAACAGAACTGTGGGGACACGTGTGGAGAGTGTGAGCCGGAAATGGAAAGTCCGGTGCAAGCGAAGTAGGAGTTAAGTTGGCAAATCCGCTTAACAATCCGAAGACGTGACGCGTACCGAAATCAAGTAGGGAAGCACATGAGCCATGCGTCGAGAAAAGCCGCTATTGTTTGCAGAGTACCC
>CABIXM010000033.1 GCA_902362725.1 Clostridiaceae bacterium
TTACTAACCTGCCAGTCAGTAGTCTTATTGTACTCTGAGGTATTTTCAATTTTCAACATCCACGTTTTTTATTATACAGGAAAATACAGTTTACAAGGGACTACACAGGGTAGGTATCTGACGGGAGGGGTTCCACCCGTCAGATTTTCCATGTGATATTCAAGCTGTCGCTTGTAGCGGCTATGGTGGTAATCATCAAGTCCACCACCCGCCGCTTGTCGTCAAAGGATACATTCTCCCAAGTGTCGAGGTAGCCGGAAATCTGGCTGACCTGTTCCGGGCTAATGGCTTCCACCGTCAGCTCCGCTATCCTCGCCAGAAGTTCCTGCTTGCGTCCGTCCAGTTCCGCTATCTTCACATTCACATAGGAGAGCAGGACATTGTTTGCGCCCGTTAGA
Source organism: Clostridiaceae bacterium (assembly GCA_902362725.1). Taxonomy (GTDB): domain Bacteria; phylum Bacillota; class Clostridia; order Lachnospirales; family Lachnospiraceae; genus Laedolimicola; species Laedolimicola ammoniilytica. Next base: position 399 of record CABIXM010000033.1, read on the forward strand.
CTGTCCACCAGCTTTTCAATCTCGCCGTCCACATGAGCAAGCTCCACTTGCAGGGCGGCGATTTTCGGGTTTGCCTTTGCCGCTTTCTTTCTGCCTGTCAATGTCTTGTAGCTTGCCAGCTTCTTTACCATCTGCTGATAAACAACCGCTTCCAGTTCCGAAGTGATGATTTTCCCACACCCGGCACAGCTCTTGTTATCCAGCCGTTTTGTGCAGCGGAGATATTGCTTTCCCACAGGATTGTTAATGCTCATAAGGGCATACCCGCAGTTCCCGCACTTGATTTTTCCCGCCAGCCATGTATGGGTGGCTTTTCGGGCAGACTGGATTTTCATGTTGTTCATCAGCTTCTTGCGGCAGGTCAGCCAGATTTCGGAGGGGACAATGCCCTCATGGGGAGCCAGCACCAGCATTTGGCCTTTCAAGTCGTTCTTTTTGCTGGGCTTCACATCCCGCCCCTGATACAGATAGCAGCCGTTCATGCCTGTAAAATCGGCGGCGTCATTGACAATGACTGTCCCTTGACTTTTGAAAAACTCGTACACATCAAGGTCTGCCTGCACATAGACAGGATTGCGTAACATCTGCGCCAGCGTGGGGCGTATCAGCTCTTTGCCATGGAACAAAATCCCCTGTTCCGCAAAGTACCGGGTAATGTCCCCATAGGAGGTAGTGGGCTGGGCGTACATCTCAAACATCAGCCGGATATTTGCCGCTTCATCTGGATTTACCACCAGCTTCTTTGTGTTGATACCGTCCATCTTAATCGGCTCTGTATGGAAGCCGTAAGGGGCTTTCCCGCCCATCTTGAAGCCCCGCTGACTGCGGGAATAGTAAGCGTCCGTTACCCGCTTCTGTATCGTTTCCCGTTCAAGCTGGGCGAACACGATACAGATATTCAGCATCGCCCGCCCCATCGGGGTGGAGGTATCAAACTTTTCCGTAGAGGACACAAACTCCACATTGTACTGCTGGAACAGCTCCATCATGTTGGCAAAGTCCAGAATGGAACGGCTGATGCGGTCGAGTTTGTAAACCACGACTTTTGCAATCAGCCCCCGCTTGATGTCCCGCACCAGTTCTTGAAACTTCGGACGGTCTGTGTTCTTGCCGCTGTACCCCTTGTCTGTGTATTCCTTGCAGTTACCGCCTTTCAACTCGTATTTGCAAAATTCAATCTGGCTTTCAATGGAAATGCTGTCCTTTTTGTCCACCGATTGTCTTGCATAGATTGCGTCTATTCGATTGTTCATATTGTCGCTCCTTTTCTTAAAAAAGAAACGGAGCTGCTGACAGTTTTATTATACCGCCAGCAGCCCCGCAAATCAATGATGGCTTCGGAAAACCTTATGCCCCGGCTTCCTCACTCTGCCGTTTGTCGGCATACTTGCGGAACACCTCATAAAGCTGCTGTTCCAGCTCCCGGCGTTTTGCCGCTTCCTGCTCCGGCGTGAACACCGGGGAGAGATTTTCCAGCGTGATTTCCTTTCCCTGAAAAGTCACGACTTCGGTTTCTTTCTTGTATCTGATATGCTCCATAGTACCTCCGTATTTAATTTTCAAAGTGCAGTGCCGCCATGCTGCGGCGTGAAATGTTTTCTGTCATCAATCACCTTTCCTTTGTGTGCCGCTGCTGTCGTTTCAGTTCTGCCAGCACCTCCGGCGGGATACGGTCTACCAGCCGCTGAATGTCTTTCAGCTCGCTTTCCAGCTTTGCCCGTTCCATCGTATCTTTCATCTTGCCTTTTTCACTGGCTTTTGCTCTGGCTTCTAACTGTTCATTTTCTGCTAAAAGGTCGTTTATTGTGACCTTGTATTTTTTGAGCTGACCGGAGAAATTCTCCATCTGCGGAAACCACTTTTTCAGCAGGGAGAGGGCTTCCTCTTTCTTCTTTCCGGCGTTGAACGGGGTAATACCGTCCAGCGTGGCTTCAATGGCTCTTGCCTGTTTGGAGAGATTGACCGCCTGCTTGAACAGACGGGTGGGGATATGCTTCCTGCCCGTTTTGCTGGCGCTTTCCCCACGCTCCAAGTCGGGATATTTCTCCACCATATAGGCGTGAAAATCGTCCTGCCATTTTGTGAGGTTGGCTCTGTTCCCAATAATCTCCTTTGCACACAGGCGGTTGTCCTCTGTCAGCGGGACAAAGACCAAATGCAGGTGGGGTGTTTTCTCGTCCATGTGTACCACAGCCGACACGATATTTTCCCGGCCTACCCGCCCGATTAGAAACTCCGCCGCCCTCTGGAAAAACGCCTGTATCTCCTTTGGGGACTTCTTCTTGAAAAACTCCGGGCTGGCGGTTATCAGCGTATCGACAAAGCGTGTGCTATCCTTGCGGGTGCGGCATCCGGCTTGTTCAATGCGGCTCTGAATAAAATGGTAATAGTGGCTCTCCGGCTTGACGATATGGAAGTTGTACTTGCTCCGGCTGGTGTCAATGTCGGGATTGCTGGCGTACTGTTCCTTTTGCCGTTCGTGATGGGCTTCCAGCGGTCTTGCCGGATTGCCCTTGTGTTTTTCAAATCGCAAAATTGCGTGTTGTGCCATGAAACTCCTTTCCCCATTCCGTTCCTTTCCGGGACTTTTCCACAGGAAAATCCCGCAGAAAATATCTCGGATCGGATAGGAATGGATAAGATATAAATAAAATCGTTTTTATCTCTGTATTTCTATATACCGTCCGGTTTCCGTACTTCAAGAGGATTGATTATCGTACTTGTGGAGTGCGGTTTTCAGTCCTCCGGCGTACCGGAACGGGATTTATTGAAGTCGGTGTTTAGAACCGCTTCGTAGGATTTTGGGTAAATGCGGTTGGGTTTTCCACAGCCCTGCTTCTGAATCTCTACCAGTCCGGCGTATTGCAACTCCCGCAGGGTGTTGACCGCCTTCTGCCGCCCGCAGTGGAGCAGCTCCACTACCTCATTGATGGGATAGTAGAGGTAAATGCGCCCATATTCGTCCGCCCAGCCGTTTTTCCGGGACAGGTCTGTCCGGCGTAGGATAAAGGCATACAATACCTTTGCTTCGTTGGACAGTGGCGTGAATGTGGGGGCTTCAAAAAGAAAATTGGGAAGCCGGGTAAAGCTGACCGCCTTTTCCGGCTGATGGATATAAATGGTGTTTGTCATATCGTATTTTGTGGACGGTTAGAACCCCGTTTTCTAGGGCAGACGGTAGTTTCTATTGCCTGTCCCTGTTCTGTGCTTGCAAAGCCTTGTAAATCAAGGACTTTTCAGCCCCTAACTGTCCACACAAGACCTCCTTTTCCGTTCACTTTCTGTTTTCTGCCGCCTGTGAACTCTGGCGGCACAGCCGGGACAGTATTTCGCCCGGTTGGATTTAGGGACGAACACACCGCCGCAGACCGCACAGCGTTTCAAGTCCTTATCCCGGAAAATCTCTGCTTCCAGCGTTCCGATTTGCGGCAAGACCGACCAGCGGAACCACTTACAGCAGACCGAGAAAGAAGCCGTCTGCGGGCAGGCGCAGGTGTCCCCATCGTCAAGGAGCATACAGTTCCCGTCCTCATAGTTGCAGCACTCCCGGCGGATCAGGGCGTTTGCCTGTTTCCTCTGTGCCGGTGTCATGCGGTAAAGGGAACCGTCCTGCCTGCGCTCTATGGGCGGCAGTCGTTTATATGGGTTCTCTCTCATGTGTTCCCTCCATTTTTCCTTAGCCGTTCTCCCCGAAAGGATTTCCGGCGTTGGCACGCTCCCCGGACTTCGGGACATTTTGTCCCGAAGTGGCTCGTTGCGGTGCTTCCCCTGCCGGGGTATTCCTTTTCGGACGGTCATTCTGTTTTCAAGGTGCAGCTCATCGATGAACTACCTTAAGTCTACACCTAAAAGACCGCCCGCCCCGTATATCCATAAGGTCGGAAATCAGCCCGGAAAACTCTCTATTTCCACGCTCTTGGAATTGTGGTAGAATAGAAGAAATAGAATGGCAAATCGAAATTTCACGGAGGTATATTATGGGACTGTTTTCAAAGAAGAAAAATGAAGAAGTGGCTATTGATGAACTAACACCACAAATAAAAACTAAATTAGATGAATTAGCCCAAAAAGGCAATCAGTTTGAGGAAGAAGAACAATATGAGGAAGCTATACAAGCATGGAAAGAAGCTCTTAGCCTAATCCCAGAGCCACAGCAATTTTACAGTGAAACCATATGGTTTTTAGCTGCCATTGGCGATATTTATTTTCAAAAGAAACAATACGAAAAAGCACACGAATGCTTTGACAAAGCAAGGGGGAATTTGAGCGGCGAGGGATATGGAAATCCGTTTGTTATGCTTCGATTAGGTGAATGTTGTTTAGAAATAGGGGACGAAAAAAACGCCACAGAATATTTGCTTAGAGCCTATATGTTTGAAGGAAGGGAGATATTTGAGCCTGACGAGGACGGTAATGATGATGGCAAAAAATATTTTGATTATTTAAGAACTCATGTTGAAAACATTGAGTGAAGATTAAGATAACACAGTTCCCATTTATCGAGCAGACAAGGAGGGAGAGCATGGAACTATCCATACAAGAACGATTGAAAGATTTGCGTGTGGAGCGTGGGCTGACGCTGGAGCAGCTTGAAGAACAGGTAAATCTCTCCAAGTCTGCACTGGGTAGTTATGAAGCAAAGGACTTCAAGGACATCAGCCACTATGCCATTATCAAGCTGGCGAAGTTTTACGGCGTGGCCGCCGATTATCTGCTGGGACTGTCCCAAACAAGAAATCACCCAAACGCCGATCTTGCAGACCTGCGTTTGAGTGATGATATGATTGAACTCTTGAAAAGCGGGTTGGTGGATAATTCCCTCTTGTGTGAACTGGCGGTACACCCGGATTTCCCCCGGCTGATGGCTGACCTTGAAATCTATGTGAACGGCGTGGCGGGAAAACAGGTACAGAGTGCAAACGCCATTGTGGACGCTGTAAGCGCAACCATTATGAAGCAGCACAATCCCGGCTTGTCTGACCCGCAGTTAAGACAGCTTATCGCCGCCCATATTGATGATGACAGCTTTTGCCGCTATGTGATACAGCAGGACATAAACAAGATAGCTCTTGACCTGCGGGAAACACATAAGGACGATTTTTTCAGCGTCCCGGAGGACAACCCGCTGGAAGATTTTTTGCAGACCGCCGAGGAAACTGCCAGTCCAGACAGCGACCCGGAGCAAGCGGCTTTGGCGTTTATCTGTAAGCGGCTCAAGCTGAATTTGAAAAAGCTGTCCGAGGAAGAAAAGAAGTGGCTGAAAAAGATTGCACAGAAGTCGGACTTGCTGAAAAATCCAAACCCACAGCGGGGGAGGAAATAAGAAATTGATAAAATTGAATTTACTTTTTTAACAGGAGGATTATACAATGAGTATGGATTTGAATTTTTGGAAGTACAAGGAAGATACCGCACATGACCATTCAACCGTATATCAGGCAGCGTGTTGTGATGGCGAGGTAATGGAAGTATTGGAAGTTCTTCCGATTGACGAGATTTTGAAAAAAGTGGCTGATTCTTTTTCTGACTGGAATATACAAGGTGGAGGCAAAGATTTTGAAAAAGAAGGACATGGAGCATTTCAGGTTTTTACAACTTCGCAAATCGTAAGGTTTGATTGCTATGGTATGCAAGAGGCTGATATGAACGCTCTCATGGATATTTTACTTGATTTTGGTTGCCCTCTATACGACCCACAAATTTCAACGAGATTCGATTCTTGGACAGATAGATAACAAATCCCATTTATCGTGGAGATAGCAAAGCCAGCCGAGCCAGTCAATGGTCAAGATGAACGGCGCATTTTATGCGCCGCCGTTGACAGTCCCGCCCGTCTTTGCTAATAGTCAATCAAGGCGGGAAAGCCTTAAAATGGCTTCCCGCCCATTTCAATTTTGAGAGAAAAATCCGTCTGTTTTTTCGTAAGTGTGGCTATCCGTGTGGGACGAGGGACGGGGGCTTTCATATCCGCCCTGTCTGCTGATGAAACCAGTCCTGCGCTTGCGGCTCCACGCCACGCAATCACAGCCCTGTTTTCCTGCTGCTTCAAATGTGCTTGCCCTTCCGGGCGGCAACCTCATTTTCGCAGCAACGCCGACAGAGCGTATAACACACTACACTTTGCAAGCAAAGTCGTGTGCCAAAGGGGTACCCTTTGGAAACCCCAGACAACAAAACAGGCTGAATATCTCGCACTTCCCCGGTGCTTGATACTCAGCCTTTATTTGTTGTCAGCAGCCCCCGTTTCGTGGTCTGCGTGTAGTTCCTTGTAAACTGACCTAAGCTTCATTATCACAGAAGACTCAAATCATCGGAATGAATTGCGAACTATGAAGAACAATAAAAGCCTTCTGTGATAATGAAGAATGAAAGTCCCAGATACCTGGCCTGCCAGAACAGATACCCTATATTCTCATCATCGTTTTAATAACTCATGACGTTCATTGTCTTCATCATATTTAAAATATATACGCTTAATTTCACTTAATGTATTTAACAATCTACGCTTAAACTCCAAGTGTATTCCAGGCAAAATATCATTAACTTTTACATTTAAAAAAAAGAAATGCTTTCTATTTTTCACCGTTGATAAATATCCCTGTTCCATATCGGGAAACAACATAAACCTTTCTGCCTCTATATAATTTTCCAAACGCACAAAAATCTTCGGATTCCGTTCCCATGTTCCATTATGTACTATTTCATTTCGAATAGCCTCTATATGACTAATAAAATCGCATTTTTCGTAAATAGTGTTTATCGTTTCATTAATCTGTAACTTCTTTCTTTTTCCCCACAACACCTCCGTACTTTTTAATTTTTCATATGATTCAAACTCTGTTCGACGATATTGCATTTCATAACAAATTTTACACATTATATCCAAAATTGAATATGCTTTTGTAAAATATGTTTCTATATAAGAAGACACTCTGGTAGCGTCTGCCGACAGGATCATTATTGTTCCATTAGGATCTGTTAATTTTTTACAGGATTCATCTAATTCAATTGTGGATATCGTCTTATAATAATTAATAAAGGCATCCTCCATCGCACACAATAAGTTTTGAACCGTTCCAATCAAAAATTGACAGTCAACCAAATATAAATGTCTATATAAATTGGGAATATCAGCTTTTAATATCCAGTCACTGAACATATCCGCACTAATATCACAGTCAGAATCCTGTCCTGCACACTGAACCCAAACTGGTAAAGATACCACTTCCTTATAATATTGCGCCGTATTCTTACAAAGCAAGTCTCTAAACAAATCATATAAATCAACCAACTGATTATCCAGCTCATATTTAATTGAATCATCTGGATAGATATACTTATTAACAACATTCTTTCCGTCAATTTCCTGTATAAAAAATCCAACATTGGCATCATCTATATAATACGGATATTCTTCAAATATTCCGTTGCACAAATATGCCTTCACAGGCCCCTCCTTTTTCGTAAACGGCAGCTTCCAAGTACCTTGCTAACTATCCGGCCGCTTATGCGACCGGTCCATTTTTTCTCCGGTTTTCTGATATACTATGGTAGTGTCTTTGCCCAAGGTAAAAGCTCTGTCAGAAAATCACGATTCGTATCTTCCATGTATTTCGGAATCTCAGTCAACAGATATTCGAAATACTCATAGGGCTTCAGGTTATTCACTTTCGCGGATTCTGCTATGCTGTAGATGATTGTCGAGCTGTTCGCCCTATGGATAGCATCGATCATCTCCCAGTTTTTCTTGCCGATACAGAACCCGCGAATGGCACGTTCACTGACATTGTTATCGATAGAAACATCCCCGTCTTCCAGAAATACTCTTAGATCTAATTTCTGGTTCAAAGCGTAAGTGAATGCTTCTTTCGCTTTTGAACTTTTTCCAACCTTATCCTTATACTGTTTCAGGTATGAGAAGAAAGCCTCTACCAGTCGCTGAACCACCAACTGACGGTGCTTGAATCATTCTCAGAAAAAATAGTGGTCAACTTCCCATCTTCCCTGTAAAATGCTTTATCCTTTGTATAACATCGGAATAACATATATTCCTAATGCAATTATTGTAACTATAATAGTGGCAACTTTCCAAATCCGATACTCCTTATCCATCTTTTCTTTCGTTATCATATCTGGTTCCTCAATTTCACCAATTTCCTCTTCAATTGTCTGCATATGGTATTCCTTATTATGCGAATATACATAATAGAATATAACGCATATTATCGTAACTACTCCAGCTGTAAATAAAGCAACCTTATCCGCAAAAACAAGCATAATACTATATATAACAATTGTAACATAGCACCCTATTGTACCAAATGGTGCTTTATATGGTCTGTTCATATTTGGATATTTTTTTCGAAGTCCAATATATGACAGGCATCCAATCATGTAACAAACAGCTAATGAAATTAATGACACGGATGCAATATAATCAATTGAGCCAGTTGCTATTAAAACAAAATTAATGACGCCAACCATAATAACCGCCACATACGGAGTTTTGTATTTTGAATGTATTTTTCCCAGAAATGAAGGTAACGCTCCATCCTCTGCCATTGTATATATATATCTAGCTGGTGCTGCAATTCCCGGATTAATTGTTGAAAGATCGCCCCCAAAGGCTATTCCAATACATAAGAGAATAATCGGGAAACCTACTAATCCAACCGCTTTTAACCCTTCCGCATAAGGCGCATCTGCAATTGCAAGAATATTATAAAATTTACTAGGCACAAGCCCTACCAAAAACCACTGAAACAATGCATTCAACGCAAACACCAAAAACACAGAAATTTTGAGTGCTCTTGGCAACGTATATTGTGGATATTTGGTTTCTGCTCCCATAGAAACACACGTTTCAAAACCTGTATAACACCACCATACAAGGCCAAATATATACATTAGTTCTTTAAATGGTGGAAGACTATTTATTGCAATACCTCCAAAATATTCTACATGTATCTTAGGGATCATATATAAAAACCAACAGATCGAACATCCCCAAAAGAAGAACATAAATGCCGTTTGTGCTTTTCCTGACTGTTCTATTCCCCTAAAATTTAGTATCAAAAAAACAACAACTAATACACAGGCAATTATACGTGAATCCAGCCAAGTGATATTAACTCCCAATTGTTCTAATAAAATTTTAAAGTAATTAGCAAATGCCAGCGTTTCTCCTGCGCCAATTGCTATAACAGAGATAATGTAATGCCATCCTGCCATATTCGCCCACACTCTGTTCAAGCCACGTTTTGCGTAATTATATGTTCCTCCAGCACATGGCAATGCAGCTGACATCTCACCATAAATAAGACATGGCCAAATAGAAATTAATAGGGCTACAAATGTAAATCCAATAATCCACGCCCCCACCAATCCTATCTGCGAAGAACCACATGTAAACAATCCTACTCCTACAACTGTTCCTATGGTCATGCTAATCGCTTCTTTTAGCCCCAATACACGAATAAGTCTATTTTCTTCCATTTTAATCATTCTCCTCAATATTTAGGGCATAATCAACATATTTTCCGGCCATCTCATGCCAATTCATAAGAGCTTCTCCCATAACAGCACCACATGACTCTCTATACAATGCCCATACAAACCAATAATAAGCAATAATTGCCGTATACGCCATGAAATGGAAAAATCTTTTTTCCGTATATCTATCCTGTAAATATTCTTTTATAAATCGCTCTGCTTCATCAAAATCATACATTGCATCTACGATATAATATCCCACATCAATACCTGGATCCGAATATCCAGAATATTCCCAATCAATGAGAATCACTCTTCCATCTGGCTGTATCATCCAATTAGGCTTATACGTATCACCATGGCAAAAACACTTTTCAACTCCATCATTTATTGTCATTTTGTAAAGCCGACCAATTTTTCTTTTTAATATTTCGTATTCATCAAAACAGTTGGGACTTTTTTCTCGCAATAGTTCCTCCATTTTTAACGCATCTTCCCATGGCTGCATTCCATAATCAAGTTTAATTCCTGATGAATGTAGCCTTCGTAGGACTTCCAATATCTTTTTAGAATCTTCAAACGAATTATAATCCGGTTCCCTGAATTCTGGAATAAAAACCGAAATTTTCCATCCTTCATTGATATCTGCATAGATATAAGTAGGATCTATTCCTATCTCTTTTGCCTTAATCAAAGACATCTTCTCATTTTTTCGGCTGATAATACTCTCTGTTCCGTCTCCAGGATGTCGATAAATATAATCTGTTCCATTTATTTCAAAAACAAAAGATGTATTTGTCATGCCTTCACTAACATTACGAAAATTAACAATGTCTTCCTCATCACATCGAAAAACTAGTTTGATATTACGGATAATTTCACTATGTGTATGGCCAAGATATTGTGTATCAAACTTTCTTAAATCTTCAAAATAATCAAATTCATATATGTTCCCTGAAGAATATTCTTTAAAGTAAAATGGTGGTAAATTATTCAAATTATCTTTAACCATCCATTCCCAAAAGCTATGATTATACTTTCCAACCTTTCTATCATCTTCCATCAGCTTTATAAATGCCTTTGAAAATTCTGCCGTCCAAAAAGAATGCCCTAATAAAACTCTACCTGACTTTCTATTCTTTTCCATTAAAGTAATTCGTTCATTTTCATCTGTATCCACATACATTTCATTTGTCTTTTCTAAAACACGCATACCGGCATAGAACGGCTGATACTCATATTGATTAAAAGGGTTTTCTGCAAAATAGCTGTCACTTACACAAATATAAGTATTTCTCAATTTATCTTTTGCCAAATACAAGCTCTCAATATTATTTTTTATATTAAAAGATTCATTTATGACAAAATTCACCCCATACTTATCTTCCAGATAGTAAAACATTTCTTTCTTGTAGCCAAGTACAATCGTTATATTCTTTATACCCGCATCTTGAAGCTGACAAATTTGTCTCTCAATTAATTTTTCTCCCTTTACTTCAAACAACCCCTTTGGTTGCTCTAATGCTAAAGGCATAAAACGAGTGGATGCCCCTGCAGCCAGAATCACAGCATTATTTACCCTGTAAGGCTCTAATGCTTCAATTCCTAGTTCTGTAATTTTAGAGTCACTCTGAGACACAAATCCAATTTTTATTAAGTTATTTAATGCTTCCTGGTCATGCAGTGACTTATTGCAATTTAAATCATAAGAACAACTTCCCCGTCCAATGCTCCCATTATAAAAGCTATTCAATATATGGAATTCGTTTCTCTTCATTCGTTGTTCACCTCTATACCTTGTTCTTTGAAATCAGCCCTCTAATCACTGCTTTAAAAACATTATTTTCCGCGGTTTTATATGTTTTTCCTGCGAGAATCAATTTCTGCACTTTAATTTTGCTTATCTCACCCGATGTATACGGATTTTCCGATAATATTACCATATCAGCAACTTTTCCGGCTTCCAATGAGCCTCGGGTTGTTTCATCGAAGCATGTATAATAGCCATTATATGTACACATTCGTAATGCATCCTGAATACTGATTCTCTCTTCTTTATTTTTATTATTTACTGCTTTATCCATCCACATAATTGGATTTGGCAATGTACACGGCGCATCAGAACCAAATGAAATCGTAATATTATTATCTACAAAGGTTTTTAATGGATTCAGTTTTTTCGTTCTTTCTTTTCCCATAATACTTTCAAGATAGGAATCCGGCTCCTGTTTCCAATCTATAAAAGCACTTTGAACAGGCATAAGAATCTGATATTTCTGACATATTTTAATGCCTTCTTCTGTCGGTAAACAATCATGGATAATCCCGTGGCGATGATCTTTACGAGGATAATCATCCAATGCCGCTTTTAAAGCTCTTGTCGCCTGATCGAAGGCCTTATCTCCTATTGCATGCATTTCTATTTGCAGTCCGGCTCTGTTTGCCTGTTTACAAAATTCAATTACCTGATCATCCGAATAATAAAGTACTCCATCATGGCCATCCAAATACGGGGCATTCATAGCTGCATCTTCCGAGCCAAAGCAGCCATCCAACGCACATTCAAAACAGCCACCTATTCTTGGCAATTTTCTTTTCTTTGCAACTTTGATATTCATGGATTGTGGATAAACCCTCATTTGAAAACCATTTTTCAAAGACTTTGCAAATATTTTTTCCAGGGTAATATCCAAATTTGCTATAAAACCAACACCACTAACAGTATGTAAAGATCCTATGCCTTGCGCAGCCATATAATCAATAGCTCTTTGCATATTTTTGAACAGCTCAATAATAGATATCGAATTCGTGATATAATTTGAACATTCAAAAAATGCTTCCTGATTCATTTCTCCCGTATCCGGATGATATCCTCTCAAACCTTTGAGCTTCACATCCAGCTTTTTCAGAAGTGGGGAATTAATAACACAGGCATGCCCATCATATTTTACAACCATAATCTCCTGCTCCGGACATACCTCATCTAATTCCTCGCGTGAAATCAACTTGCCTTCCCTTACGGAATAGGGAGAAGCACCAAATCCTATCAGTGTTTTCTTTTTCCTGTTTTTCTCAGCAAATTCTTTCACCATCTCCTTTATTTCTATGTTGCTATTGGCCTCCATTACGTTAAGACCTGCAAAAAAAGTCGAGAAAGATGCCATATGCTGATGTGTATCCACACAAGATGGCACCAACACACTTTTGCCAAGATTTATTACTTCCGCATTTTCATACTGTTCAGGAAGCTTATTTCCCACATATTCAATATAACCATTATCTTCAACAAGATAATCAAATACATCATTGTTCTTGTTTACCGTTAAAATTTTACCCTTATATACTCTCATAATGCTCTACTTCCTGCGTCCATGATACCTGTGTTCTAGGTCTATCTATAAGATTTGTCTAATTGTGCAAGTTCAAAATAATTATCTATTTCCATGATGTCCTGTTTCTTACATTGTCTTATTTCTACTTTATAGTTTTCCTTTTTTAATATCAGCGGAACTTCCTCCCAGAAAACATCTTTATTTATTTTATAAATTTCAGTCCAGTCAGTCCTTAATTGTGCTGAATCTTCTGCTGTCCAATAAGAAATCCCGTAATAGTTATAGCAATATGTATTTCCTTTTTGATATTCTGAAATATATCCATCTTTAAGCCTGAAAGACCAATCGTCTGTTTCCAGTGAATAAGAACCCAAAATATTAGAGGCATATTGATATTTTGCAATCACACCCGGATTTGTAATATACAGATCTGCTTCACATAAATAACAATTACTTATCTCATCCTTAGCAAAAATTGCTGAAGATATGTTATTTTCCTTATCGTACAAATCGTTATCTATAAAACGTACAAAAGGATACTTTTCCAGAATTTCATTAAACTTTTCTTTTTTGTAGCCTCTTACGATGGTAATATCTCTAATTCCAACATTAACCAGCGCATCCAATAACGTATCTATAATCCGCTTCCCATTAACCATTACCATCGGTTTCGGTCTGTCAGCGGTTGCCGGCATCATTCTTGAACCAAATCCGGCCGCCATAATAACGGCCTTTTTTACCCTATATGGTTCCAGCGCCTCCCTTCCTTTTTCTGTTATATAGAATATTTCCTCTCCTTCCATATATCCGGCAGTTTTCGCATCCTGCAGACATTTAGAAACCATTGTGCCAGAAATCTTAACAGAGTCCGCAATTTCTCTGATTGTGTATTTTCCCTTCCCCTGCTTTTCTAAAAAACACAGTACTTCAAATAAATACCTGTCCATATATTGATTCCTCACATTCCCCTAAATTAAATCCAAAATTTTTCTTTGGGCACATGCATATCAACATCTACCAGCCCCTTTTTATCCTTTATCATCCGATAAATATTTGCTGCAAAATTAATGTCATGAATTGAAACACCAATATTGTACGCCAATATTCTTTCCTTGTTATTTTCGCGGCCTGCAATCCTTCCATTTACTACATCTGTCATCTCACCGAATTTTCTGAATTTATCAAAATTTTTAAAATGGCAAACATGGCCGTAATCATCCGCATATATCTTGTCAAAAAACAAATCACAATTTGTAAAACCACGTGTATGAACAGGAACTACTAATACACCTTCATCAAAACACTCGTCCCTACAAAAATCTTTTCCAGAATACGTTACGCATGAAATAACTACTTCGGAGCCTTTTACCAACTCTTCAGGCGTATCTATATAATAAAAATGTAAATTACTATATTTTTCAAATCGTTTTGCAAAGTCAATTTCCTGTCCTTTATATTTCAATAGTTTTACTGTAAAATCTCTGTCTTTAAAAATGCTTTCCAGTACCAACAAGGTTGCTCTTGCCGTATTACCGAGTCCCAGAATTGCTATTGTAGAAAAGTCTTTTTTTGCCAAACGCTCAATAGAATGTGCTGCCACTGCGCCTGTCCGCATTGCTGTTATCCAATTTGCATCCATAAGCGCAAGGAATTCACCTGTAGTCATATTTAAAAACATTAACTCGCTATCCAAACTGGGTTTTCTGTCTGGATAACGATTTACTACTTTTACACCACCAACATATCCAAGTTCTTTATCTGGAATGACACAGGGCATAACATTGCAAAACTCACCCTCACCCAATGCCATACTGATCTTAGGGGGAAGCTTTGCTAAATTTTTATCTTTTATCATCTGTGAAACCCATTCATAGCATGTATACGGTTCAATATTTAATTTCTTTATATCATCAAAAGTAATATATTTCATCTTCGCCCACTCCTTTAATTACCTCAGCTTATTTTTCTTCTATATTATTACACTCTAATTCTACCTTTAATGGCTGATGCGTAATTCTATCTTTTTCTGCTGGAATTACCATATACTCTCCATATAATTTTTTTAGCACTTCGTCATAATTTTTGGGGCCCCAAAACTCCTGACCTTCAAATAAATATTTTTTTCTTTCCGTAATTCTTGAATATTTTCCCACTACTTTTCTGTCTACCGAATAAAAAACACAATCATCTCCTGTTTCATGCAATTTTTTTCTTCTTTTATCTTCTCTTTCTATAAATTTATTTCTATCTACAAATCTCCACAATCCCTTCCATAAAATGAAATGAATACTGTATCCTATTAACACACTCGATTTTCTCTTTATGCCTTTAACATACCCTATGTCATAACACTCATTTAATATATTAAATATTCCCTTTCTCCAATATTCTTTTGCTATTTGATGGTTTCCTTTTTTTATTCTATCTAATGGAAAAATATCTATAAAAACTCCTTGATTAATATCTAAATCCACATGTTCTTTTTGCAAAAATATTGTATTTTCATCTCTAACTTTTGCAAAAATATTAGGACAATTTTCTTCCGTCTTATAATGCTGTATCTTTAAATTTGAAGGAAGAAATTTCTCTCCAATATCTATAAATTTATCGTAACTTTCCCGCGGCATGCAAATGTCTATATCATCATCCCAAGGAATAAACCCTTGGTGTCTTACTGCTCCAAGCAAAGTCCCATGCATAATAATATATTTAATATTATTTTCTTCGCACACTTTTACCACAGCTGTTAATATTTCTAATTCTTTCTTTTGTAACTTTCTTAATTCATTCATATCATTTATTTTTCCTTTTTAATATTTCATTATGCTCCCATAAATTTCGCAATATATCTATCAGCGATTTTTGATTTATTAGTAAAAACGCTACAAATGATACCACACTTACAAAATATATATGAAAATTAACTGTAATTAATATAGAATCTGTAATAATTAATACCAAATTTAACAGAAATAGCTTTTTCTTTATATCTATATGCACATATTTGTTCACATCAACCATTCTCATCAACGCTAATATCAAATATGAAACGAAGGTTCCCGTAACTGCTCCAAAAACTCCAATCCATCTAATGCATAATAAATTCACTCCTATATTTACAATTGCTGCTACTGCCGTAGAAATCATGTTATTTATTGATTTTTTTAAAGCTCCATACATTCCTCCATAATATGCTGCTATCGCAGAAAACAGCGCACTTGCCAAAAGCATTGGTACTAATCTCCAAGCTTCTTCATAACCATTTCCATGTGCATAAATCACCATAAATGGCCGTACTATAACTATAATTCCCAAACATAATATTCCAATGAAAAAGAAAAAATATTGAAATACAATTGAGTAAAATTCTGTTTCATTTCCAGAATCCATTTCTTTTATAGACGATATTCCCCAAGCTTGTTGAAATACCGCAACAAACACACTGATTAATGAAGGGATTTTGCATGCAACCGTATACAACCCCAGTTCAGCCGCACCAACCATTGCTTCAATCATTACTTTATCCGATGATTGAATGATCCACCACGAAAGATTATTTAGAATTAATGGCGAAGAGTACGTAATCATTTCCTTTGCTATTTTTTTATCTAACTTGGCTTTTTTTAATTCCTTAATTAAGTCGCAAAAAATAGAAGCAAAAATTATCGCTATAATCTGTGATATTATATTAGCCATCAAATAACCTTCTATTTTCCATTGTTTAATTACTAAAAAATAAATGTTTAAAACTGCAAGAGCCACTGTCTGAATTATACTTATAATTGCATAATCCATATTTTTATTTAATACTTTTAAATAATTAAGTTCTATAGACAGCAACACATTTACGCATACATAAACACATAGATATAGGCTCCAAACACCTATGGAGGAATATTTAGCAAAAAGAGGTGTAAGAAATATCGTAACGCTACATCCTGCTCCCCATACAATAAGGCCAACTAATAATACATCTTGTGTTCTTTCCTTATACATCAGACCAAACCTTATTACACCATCAAATATTACCAGCGATACAAACGGAATTAGCATTTGTGCCATCGTAAAGACAAGATCTGCTATCCCATATTCTTCTGTACTCAGATAATTAGTATACAAGGGAACTAAAAAGAAAATAATGGCTTTTGATGCAATACTTCCAATTGCAAATATAGATGTATCTTTTAATAATGTTTTATACTTATTCATTTAATCTTCCCATTTTTACAATACTTACTGTAAAAAGGATATACTAACATAAATGTAAATATCATATACGGAATTGAACTGAACCATGAAAAAAGTCCATCTCTTGGTAATGTAAATATCCTTTTCACTAAGAAAAATACAAATGTTATTTTAAATATATTTTCATTTAACTCCAATGAATTTAACCACCAAAGGAGCTTTCCAATAACACTCGAAACAATAACCACCCCAACCATTCCAAATGCCAAATAGGTCTCTGCCAAATAGCAAGAACCCATACCATGTCCTGACAAATATAGTGAAGGTTCTGTTAGGTACGATATCCAATGTGAAAATGAATTAAATTGTTCCAGATATTCTATTCCTTGTCCTGTGGCATGTTTCCCTAATATTTTGGTAATTATAGGATTTTCTAGCAATGGTTCTAATAAATATACAATACCTTTTTGGGGGAAATCTGCTTTTCTATAAACCGTATTTGCAATTACAGAATCTGAACCGCCTGTAGATATGAAAAATCTTTTAAACAAATTGAATGATAGTCCACCAGCTTCATTTCCACTTCTGGCTTGTTCAACAATATAAAACAAGATTATCATTCCTAATACAATGCTTCCCAAATGGAATATATATTTTATGTCAATTTTTTCAATATTATAGTATTTGAATAAATACCAAACTATAAATAGTAATGTTCCTGCGAATAATGCTCGTCTTCCTTGAAATAGCTGTATTCCCCCTTCAAGAAAAAGCGAAAAAAAACATAACATAAACATTTCTTTTTTAGTTGGTCGCATTGCCATATACAATAATATAACTGTTGAGAAAATATAATAACCTATTTTAATAACTCCTGGTATATCTACATTAATCAAATAACCAGAAGTATATACCATAACACTTCGTACAATAACCACTTTTAACTGCATATATATTGCGCATGGCAATGTTATCCAAAACATAGCTTTAACAAGTGGTTTTATATTATTTGCTCTTCTTTTTTGTGTTTTTTTACAGACCTTATCTTCCGCCTTTGCATAAAAAAACATATATGAAAAGTATGTAATTGCTATGCCAATAAATAAAATTCCTGAAAAAATAATATATTGCTCTGTGCTTAACTTTAACCATACAAAAGTTAAATATACATCATATTCTGGTTCAAACGGTTTCTGTCCCATCAAAAAAAGTAAATAACAACCAAAAAAGGCTAACGCTATAAAATGTAACGCTATTCCTTTTATTACTAAATTTAAAATAATACTTATAATCAAAACATAATTACAAATATACAAAATATAATTAATATTGTCTGAAGGGTCCGCTAAATCAAATAAATATAAACATATTTGTATGATTGCTATTAAGCAAATAAAAAAATCTAAAATATTTAGTTTTTTATTTTTTATCAACATATAAACCTCTTATATCACTACAGAATAAAAATTTGTACAAGTATCTTTAATACTGTATCCTTTTTCTCTAACCTTATCCTTCCCTATATAACGCTCTATTTGCATATTTTGAAGGGATCTGATTCTATTTTCCCATTCTTCTTCACTTTTAATATCTTCAAACCATACATTTCCTGTTAAATCTATTTTTTTTGTCACAGTAGAAGACACTACACACACCAACCCGTTTGCCTGCGCCTCCACTACTGACATCGGAAACCCTTCATTAAACGATGGTAACACAAAAATATCCATTGCATTTAAAAGGCTGGACACATCATCCCTGCTTCCCATCATATTACATCTGGTTTCTAACCTATTTATATATATCAGTTTTTCTAACTCCCCTTTCAATTCACCATCCCCTACTATGATTAACCTATACTTTTGGGGAAGTTTCTTTAACACATTGATTAGAAACGGATAGTTTTTTACCCTTGTAATTCTTCCTACTGACCCTAATACTATCTCATCATCTGCAATGTTCATACTCTTACGAATCCTACTTCTCTTATTTTCAGAGAACGCAAATTCTTCTATTTCTATACCATTTTTTATGATCTGTACATTGGATAATAATCTTTCATTTCCATTGTAATATATGTCCGCCGACTCCTCTGAACACGCAAACGGTACATCTATGAGTGAAAACATTTTATTTTTATTAAATGTATCTATTACTTTAAATATTATTCTTTTTATCCCCTGTTCTTCTATATCTGTTCCATGCGTATGCGCAATAATTTTTGCTTTTCCTATTTTTTTTGCATAATAAGGCAGTACTATATTAACTTTGCATGTATTATTAAACCAAAGATACTCGTATTTATTTCTTTTAAATATCTTTAGAACACAATTTCTGTATTTGATAATATCAGAATAACTGGGAACTATATAGAATTTATAATTCTCTTGTTTTAAAAGTTTTACATAATTTGAATCCTCTGGAACTAAAAATTCAAATTCGGTTGAATTCCCCATTTTTCTGGAATATCTCACCAAATTCATAATTAGAGTCCCCACGCCACCGACTTCTCTTGGAAGACCATCCACTAAAATTCTCATTTAGCAACTCTCCTTAATATCGTCGCAACCGGATAAAAATCAAATACCAAAATTGCCAAAAGTTTTCTTGATAATTCCGTATTACGATCACTAAAAAACGCTTTTTTATGTGGTTTGAAAGCTTTTCTCATAATTTTTTTATATCTATCTTCTTCTAACTCATCTTCTATTCCATAAATAGCCATTCTAGCCATTAATCCCATAGCTGCCCTGGCATATAATATTTCCGCCTTTTTCTCTGTTCTCTTTTTCTCACTTCTACAATACTCATATATTTGTTTTCTAAACAACAAATAATTAATCATGTTTTTATTAAATTTACCATTACTAATCGACTTTGGGTTATGGTAATAATAATATTTTACAGTTGGTATATACACCAACTTTTGAGCCTTTGAAAAAATCTCAAAATTAAACGGAATATCTTCGCTTGTTACTCCCTGTATAAATCTGGTATCACCAATTAAATTTCTTGAATACAAAAAAACACATACACTATCAATTCTTAAATCAAAATAGGCTTCTTCAACTTTTTCCCCTTCATATATCACGCTCTGCTTTGATGACTTTTCGCAAATCTGTTTCTCATCGTATACTTCTTTATAATCAATTTTACTGAACTCCGCAGAATTTTTTTTAATCTCTCTATATAAAGTTTCAACATAATCATTTGCTATAAAATCATCCGAATCAATGAATGCAATATATTTTCCTACTGCCTTATCTAAACCTGCGTTTCTAGAACTTGATAAACCACCATTCTTTTTATGAATCACTTGTATTCTTTGATCTTTATGTGCGTATTCATCACATATTAAAGGAGCTCCATCATCTGAACCATCGTCTACCAAAATGATCTCCAAATTCTTATAGGTTTGTCGTAAAATACTATCAATACATCGCCGCAAATATTTTTCTGTTCTGTAAACCGGCACAATTACAGAAATTAAATCCTTCATAATTCTATTCATCACATCTTCCTTCTACTAATCCCTTCAAAGTCCCAACCCCATAACTAATATGGAGAATCGGAAAAATCGCTTCTAACAGCAAGTTCGATAGCAAAAATCGTTCCTTAATAAAACAAAGTAATGTCAAAATCCCGCAGCAACACCCGTATAATCCCAATAACATCCTAAAAAAACATTTGATTCCTACCAGGCTCAGGCATCCGGTTGCTAAAATGGAAATCACAAATGCTCCCGGCACAAAATGATAGAGTGATAAGCATTTCGGACATATCCATGCTGTTTTCCCAATCCAATAGCCATTGGCGTATTTTTGTTTTATCATTTTTTTCAACGTGTTTCTTGTCTGATAAAATGACACAATACTCTCATCATAGCAAATCCGGTATCCTGCTTCTCTGATTCGATAATGATATTCATTGTCTTCCGTCCGAAGAAGCGACTCGTTGAACATTCCCACCTTATCAATTACTTCTTTTCTATATGCTGCATGGAATACCGATTTTACATATTTCACTTCATCTTTACTTTCTCTCCGATAGGGAGCTATTCCACTTCCAAACATGGATTGTTCAGCAGTTAATAATGTTCTTTTCCATGCTGTATTTTCATCAATAATATTTGTTCGTGGACCACCGCACACAACTTCGCCGCTCTCCAGACGTCTCACGTTATTTTCAATGAAGTTTTCTGGAATAAGCGCATGGGCATCTACACGAATCAATATATCCCCGGTCATATATCTGATTACGACATTCCATCCCGCTGGCTGTGTTCGTTTTTCATTTGTAACCACCAAGACTTTTTCAAACTGCGAATATTTTTTTTCAAAGTTTTTCATTACTTCATAAGTTTTATCCTCAGACTTACCATCAACTAATATGATCTCCAATAACTCTGCCGGATAAGATTGCTTCAATATACAGTCCAATAAATCAGGCAAGTATTTTTCTTCGTTGTATGCTATGACTCCAAGTGTCACCTTTAACTTATTTTCCATCGGTATTTTTATTACCTCACCACGGCCACCACAGTTCTCACCATAGTGCCAATCTCTCTCCACCAACTAAATTTCCGAATCTCCTCCAGGTTATATTTCATCTTCCCCGGAAGCACCTCTTTCACGTATACTTCATCCACGTTGTCCGCCTGATCCAGCAGCTCTGCTTCGTCCTTGTAGCGGATGCTGGCCTCGGAGGTCACGCCTGCCGGGAGCAGTAGGGTTGCGTACATTTCAGGGGTATAGCATTTTACGTAATGGGTGCTTTCCGGGCGGGTTCCGACGAAGCTCATGTCGCCGAGGATAATATTAAAAAGCTGCGGAAGCTCGTCCAAGCGATACTTCCGCAGTTTTTCTCCAATTTTTGTGATTCGGTTGTCGTTTTGTACCGTTACCTGGGTTCCGATTTTGTCGGCATTTGCCACCATCGTGCGAAACTTAAAGATGCGGAACTTCCTGCCGTACTGGGTCACCCGCTCCTGCCGGTAGAAGACGCCGCCTTTGGAATCCTTTGCTATCAGAAATGCCAGTACAAGCAATACCGGCGATAAAAGAACCAGCATGACGCTTGCAACTGTCACGTCAAAGAATCTTTTTACATATAAACTGAATTTCTTCCTGCTCAGGCTCTCGTAATAAGGTCTTACCGCTTCGGTCCGCATGTATTTCGGAAGCTCTTCCCACTTTTTCAGCATGCAAGATACTCCTTCACAATCTTACTGTACTGCTCTGCCACATAATCCACTTCTTCATCCGTCAGCTTTGTATGCAGCGGCAATGTAATCTCATTGGCAAACCGCTCGTATGCGTTCGGATAATCCTGGATATCAAATCCCAAATTTTTATACGCGGTCATCATGGGCAGCGGCTTGTAATGGACGTTGCAGGCGATTCCGGCTTCTGCCATTTTCACGATGATTTCATGGCGCTGCTCCAGCGTGATCCCTGGGATACGGGTGATATACAGATGTCCGGAAGACTGATGTTTTTCGCTGTAATGATCCAGTACTTCGATTCCCAGTGGTTTCAGCGCTGCGTCGTACTTGCCGATGATTTCTTTTCTGCGCTCCAGCAGACCCTTGTACCGCTTCATTTGTGCCAGGCCGATGGCCGCTGTCACATCTGTCATATTGCATTTATACCAGGGGCCGACAATATCATATTCCCATGCTCCCAGCTGAGTCTTGGCCAACGCGTCCTTGGACTGTCCGTGAAGCGACAGCAGCTGATACTGGTGGTAAAGCGCTTCATCGTCTACACCTTCGATGCTCCGCCAGGTTGCCGCTCCGCCCTCGGCCGTCGTAAAGTTCTTCACGGCATGAAAGCTGAAGTTGCTGAAATCCGCTATGCTTCCCACCGGTCTTCCCTTCCAGGTCGCGCCGAACGCATGGGCCGCGTCTGCCATCACGATGACTCTGCCGATGGCTTTCTGCAGTTCATTGGTCGGATGGAACAGTGCTTTTTTCTTTTCCACAATAGAAAAAATCCGGTCATAATCGCAGGGCACGCCGCCCAGATCTACCGGAATAATTACTTTCGTCTTTTCTGTGATCGCTGCTTCCAGCTTATCGTAGTCCATTTCCAGGGAATCCTTCTGGGTATCCACCAGAACCAGCTTCGCGCCCACATGACATACCACCGACGCGCTGGCTGTATAGGTATAAGCGCTGGTGATTACTTCATCGCCCTCTCCGACGCCCAGCACACGCAGCGTCATTTCACCGCAGGCCGTCTGGGAATTCAGGCATACGGCTCTGTTCGTACCGCAGAAAGCTGCCACTTCCCGTTCCAGCTCCTTGGTCTTCGGCCCGGTGGTAATCCATCCGGAACGGAGCGCCTCTGCTACCTCTTCAATCTCTGCTTCTGTAATATCTGGTGGTGAAAATGGAATCTTCATACTCTCTCCCTCTACTCTTTCCTCACAATCTCCAGCCCTGCCATCACCTCCACCCGTCTTTCCACGAGCTTCACTTCCAGCCAGGCCAGGCGTTTGTGCCGGTCGATCCGGCATATCTTGTCTTCCAGTCCCTTGAGGGGACCGCTTGTTACGGTTACTTTTCCTTCCTGAATGTAGCCCTCGGAGAAATGAGCGGTGCGGTCGGGGCCGGTGAGGAGTTCTACCAGGCGGACATCGTCCGGGGTCATTGGGGTCCATTTCTCGCCGGTGCCCACCAGTCTCGTCAGGCGGGGGATACGTTTCAGGGCCCGGTAGAGCTCTTCCGCCCGGGAGGTGATGACAAAAAGATAACCCGGAAAGAGAAGTTCGCTTTCCAGGTGCCATTCACCAAGATATTTTCTTTTCCGCTCGCAGCGGGGACTGAACAGTTCTTCGTAGTACGGCGTGACGCCATAGGCTTTTGTTTCCTCTATGATTTGCTCCTCCCGACCGGTTAGAACCTGTATGACATACCACATAGGGTTACCTCCATCCGAAATCTGTTTTTGGGCGTGCTTCGCCATTCCGCGTGGCAGCCCGGATTCATTCAGGAATATGACGGCTCTCCCCGGAACGCGGCAAAGCGACGATTCCGGATATAAGCCTATTAAATATTCTATAGTTAATTTATAACTTATTTAGATGGGCTCCGCCTGCCTGTCTAGCAGATGGGCAGGAACGGAACCCGATTTATCTACGGAATTCGTACTTTCAGTTACAGTACTACGGCGCCCAATACCTTGACGTCTCTGTCTGCCGCCAGGGTGCGCTCTTTCTTAATCATCTTGCTATAGGAAGTACCCTGCTTCTCCAGGAACAGGACTCCATCGTAGCTGTCCAACTCCTCCAGAGCGGACGCCTGGAAGACGATGCGTTCGTAACCGGAGAGAGTGATGCCATCCAGCTCCTTCGCGAACTCTGCCCGGAAGGCCTCAGCCTCTTCCTTCGCTATTGTACCAGCAAGCATGATCTTTTTCAAGTCTCCCTCTTTGGCTGCCGCCTTTAAGTTGGCTGCCGCAATCTTCACCTGCTCCTCGTAGGTGATGTCGGCGTAAGCGCCCTCCTGAAGACGAACCAGCCACTTGTCGATGAAGCCGAAGATCCGCTTCTTGCCATCCTGCTTTGTCACCTGCCCCAGCAGCGGCATGCCGTACTCCTCGCGGAAGCCGTCGGTGCTTTCCAGTCTGCCGCTCATCAGGAAGATGACTACCAGCACGAAGGCAGCCAGGAATGCGCCCAGTACCAGGCCTACGATGGCGTACTTCACAGCTGCGGTCGCCGGGCTGGCATAGGCTACTTCATTGCCTATCACGATGGTCTCGCCCTCCTGCTCCTTCAGGGTCTTCAGGTCGGACTGCATGGTCTTCAGACTGGAGAACTGGTTATTATAGTTGTACAGGACATTCGTCTGATAGGACTCGATATCTCTGTCGATCCGCTCAGTCTGAGCTGTGGAAAGTAGCTCCAGCTCATGGGCGCTGATTTTTCCCTGCAGCTCCTGAGAATACTCATTAAATGCCTTCTCAGCCGCTTCGATGTATGTCTTGCATTTTTTCTCATTTTCCGCGGTAATCTGCACCTGGAATACGGTCGGCTTCTTCTGATTACCTGCAATCAGGACTGTAGAAGTCGCGTCTTCGTTCGCGTTCTGCTCGGTAGCGGAAAGCTCCTCTGTATCGAACTTAATCAGGTACTGAACCTCGGATGTCTCCATCTTGCTTCCTGCAGCCTGCAGCGCTTCTGCCAGTCTGCCGTCGGTAGCGAAGGTCTTATAAGCCGCCATCAGATTGCCCAGCATAGCGTCATTGGCATTGTCGGCATGGATATAGAAGCTTAAAATGCCCGTGTTCAGATGATAAGCATCCAGATTCATGATC
The DNA here is from genome assembly GCA_902362725.1 of Clostridiaceae bacterium. Taxonomy (GTDB): domain Bacteria; phylum Bacillota; class Clostridia; order Lachnospirales; family Lachnospiraceae; genus Laedolimicola; species Laedolimicola ammoniilytica. Next base: position 25,732 of record CABIXM010000033.1, read on the forward strand.
ACGGAGTTATCAATGTAATCCTTCATGGTATCCAGATTCTGCTGGGTGTTATCAATCGCTAACTCGTAGTACTCAATATTCGGGTTGGTCACGACCTCTTTCTTCTGGTTCTCTCCCTTGATGTCGCTGTTCAGCTCTGCTTCCCGCTTGGCTGCGTTGTCCTTCACAGTGGCACGGTACTTGTAACCGCCGGCCAGAACCGCCATCACCAGCATGGCCGTCACGATCCAGCGCCATTTTTTCAGGCAGTAAAACATAAGCTCGATCAGGCTGATTTCCTTCTCATAGGTCTCCTGATACTCGTTCATAGATCCTTTCCTCCTGCTTTCTCTTATCCTTTTATGGTGTAAGTCGGCACAATCTCCTGTACCATCTTTTTGATTCCATCGTAGTCCTCATAAGCAGTCTCGTACAGCACCTTCAGCTGATCCTTGAACTTTTCTTCGTCAAATTCGATGGGTTTTCCGATATGTATCAGTTTATTTTCTGTCTCCTGCAGACCCTCTTCGCTCATCAGAAGCTCCTCATACAGCTTCTCGCCGGGACGCAGGCCAGTAAATTCGATGTCGATATCTTCATAGGGCTTGTAGCCGGACAGGCGGATCAGGTTCTCCGCCAGATCCAGAATCTTCACAGGCTCTCCCATATCCAGGACGAAGATCTCTCCGCCTCTGGCCAGGGCTCCGGCCTGCAGCACCAGGGATACTGCCTCGGGAATCGTCATAAAATAACGGATGATATCCGGATGGGTGACGGTCACCGGACCGCCCTTCTCGATCTGCTTCTTGAACAGCGGGATGACGCTTCCGTTGCTGCCCAGCACGTTGCCGAAACGCACCGCCACGTAATCTGTCTGGGAATGATGGTTCATCATCTGAATGATCATCTCACACATACGCTTGGACGCGCCCATGACGTTGGTGGGATTCACGGCTTTGTCCGTGGAAATCAGTACGAAGCGCTTGACGCCGTACTTGTCCGCCGCCATGGCCGTCTTGTAGGTGCCGAATACATTGTTTTTGATGGCCTCGTTGGGGCTGTCCTCCATAAGCGGGACATGCTTGTGCGCCGCCGCGTGGTATACGATATCAGGACGGTATTTTTCAAAAATGCTGTTGATGCGGTGTTCATTTCGCACGGAAGCGATCAGAACCACCAGATCCAGCTCCGGATAATTCCGCTTCAGCTCCTGCTGAATATCATAGGCGTTATTTTCATAGATATCTACGATGATCAGGCGCTTGGGGGTATGCGCTGCCACCTGACGGCACAGCTCGCTTCCGATGGATCCGCCGCCGCCGGTAATCAGCACGGTCTTGCCGGACACATAGCCCATGATGGCGTCCAGCTGAATCCGGATGGGCTCCCGGCCCAGCAGATCCTCGATCTCTACTTTACGGAGCTTGGAGATACTGACCTCGCCTTTGATCATCTGATAGAGACCCGGCAGCACCTTCAGCTCGCAGCCGGTGTCCTTACAGATATTCAGGATTTCTTTGGTCTCGGACTGGGGCGCGGAGGGCATGGCTACAATAATCTCGTCGATATTCATTTCCCGCACCAAGCGGTGGATATCCTCACGGCCTCCGGCAATCTTGATACCGCGCAGGTACTTGCCCTGCTTGGAGGGATTGTCGTCGATGACGCAGCTGATTTTCTGATTCAGAAAACGGCTGTTCTGGAACTCCTTGATGATCATGGCTCCGGCCTCGCCGCCGCCTACGATCATGGTGTTCTTGCATTTTCCCTTGGTGTCCACATTGCGGCGTTCCTGCAGCATCCGTAAGATGCGGTAGGTAAAGCGCAGCGCGCCCACGCCCACGATCAGGAACATGTATTTCATCAGATAATAGCTGACCGGCATCCGCATTCCCAGGATTCCCATTCCCACGATCTGCAGAATGATGCTGACTGAGCAGGCTCCGATGACGTTCAGGAGCTCCGCTGAGCTGGCAAAACGCCATACGCTTCGATACAATTTGAATAATACAAACAGTAACAGGGTCACTGCAAGCTCGATGGGCAGGTACTGAATCTCGTAATCCACGTACTGCATGTCCATCTTGCTGAAGCTGAAATCATACCTTACATATAGGGACAGAAAGCCGGACAGGGTAATCAGAAAGATATCCACAATCACCAGCAGGGCGATGCGGTTCCTGGGCGCATTCTGCTCCACAAACTTTTCCAGATTCATAATTTCTCCTCTACCTTTACTATATAGTTAATTTATTATATACCATCCGCCTTTAAATGGCAATTGCAGATTTTCCCAAAATCCGCGCTTTTTCCCATCTCTTATTTTGTCTGGTTTTTCCATTTTTATTCGTATTCTTTCATTATTTAATATACAGAGGAGGGCTATCTTATGAAAAGAACCGAATTATACAAGCTGCTGCAATCCGCCGGCCTGCACTCTCAGTATCTTGGCTACGAATACTTCGCGGACGCCGTCTGGCTGGCCGCCAAGGATCCGGCCCGCCTTCACAATATGCGCAGAGACATCTATCTTCCCGTAGCCGCCCTGCATCAGGTCTCCTGCTCCAGTGTGGAGCGGGATATCCGCACCATCCGGGACGTTCTTTACCGGCATACTCCTGCCGACTTCTTCCGCTCCCTCGGACTTCCGCCGCTCTGGCAGCATTCTCAGCCCTATCCGCGGGAATGCATCGCCCTTTTCGCCGATTACCTGGCCAGGCTTCCTTGACATGCCCGGATTTTCTATCCTATAATAGAGTATCGGCGGACTCCGCCATACCGTTACAGGAGAAAATGTTAAGAAATTAAAGTAATAGACAAATGTGATTGAATGTGTTTAAATATACTCGAAGGAGTAAGCTATTATGAACACACCAAATATCACAAATTACAAGCCAAAAGATTTTGCTGAATTGTTAGGCGTGTCTGTTAAGACATTGCAACGCTGGGATAGGGAAGGAACTCTAAAAGCGAATCGAACTCCAACGGATAGGCGTTATTACACTTACGACCAGTATCTTCAATTTAAAGGCATAAATACCGAAAATGACCAGCGCCAAGTAGTTATTTATGCGAGAGTGTCTACGAGAAACCAAAAAGATGATTTACAAAACCAGGTCGCATTTTTAAGACAGT
>CABIXM010000034.1 GCA_902362725.1 Clostridiaceae bacterium
GTTTTTAGAGTCAACTCCCAAAACTCTAATCAATAGTTTACATGCAACAGCCAGAAATTTCGATACACCCTCTTATTGGACGCTTACGTTTTTTTCATGTTATTTAAAGTGTGGCATAAAAACTAATTCGTCAAGACGCAAGATTTGACGTTTACTAAAAAACATCGATCATTTTGATATATACCCGCCTTACTGTTTATCCAGTAAAGAGGATACATATTATTGAGTGATCGATGTTTTTTCTTATTTTCTATTTCTTTACTTACAAGACTCTCAAACTCATAGGTAATATCTGAATATATAATCTTCGTTTCGGTTACTTCTTTACTTACAAGACTCTCAAACTCTTTGGATTGATGTCTACATAGGTATTCTGTTTCGGTTACTTCTTCACTTACAAGACTCTCAAACGCAAAAGCGATAACTTTTTGCATTACAACAGTTTCGGTTACTTCTTCACTTACAAGACTCTCAAACCCCGGCCTGTCCTATCGCCACAAATCCAATGTTTCGGTTATTTCTTCACTTACAAGACTCTCAAACTATCGCTCCTTCTGCCTTTGCTCCGTCATCGTTTCGGTTACTTCTTCACTTACAAGACTCTCAAACTTCTCGGCGTCCCAGTACCAATATCCGCCCGTTTCGGTTACTTCTTCACTTACAAGACTCTCAAACCAAAGGTGAAGCATCGTCTAAACGTGGTAAGTTTCGGTTACTTCTTCACTTACAAGACTCTCAAACGGAGTTTCTGCGGGGGTATGAGAATAATTAGTTTCGGTTACTTCTTCACTTACAAGACTCTCAAACTGCACATTCACAATATAGCACACGCATCGTGTTTCGGTTACTTCTTCACTTACAAGGCTCTCAAACAGAATCCTTCCGGACACCTCCCGCTCCGGTGTTTCGGTTACTTCTTCACTTACAAGGCTCTCAAACGCGTAACCGTATCGTAGCACCTGCATATCCGTTTCGGTTACTTCTTCACTTGCAAGGCTCTCAAACGAAAGACCCAGAGCCGGAGCAACCCGAAACGTTTCGGTTACTTCTTCACTTACAAGGCTCTCAAACGCGTAACCGTATCGTAGCACCTGCATATCCGTTTCGGTTACTTCTTCACTTACAAGGCTCTCAAACTATTCGAGAGACCGATTCCATTATTTAAAAGTTTCGGTTACTTCTTCACTTACAAGGCTCTCAAACTTACGGCCTCCAAGCTGTCGTACGAAAACTGTTTCGGTTACTTCTTCACTTACAAGGCTCTCAAACCGTCGGGTCGTCGTTGTGCGACTTACTCCAGTTTCGGTTACTTCTTCACTTACAAGGCTCTCAAACAGTGCATCATTTTATAAAAGCGGAGAACAAGTTTCGGTTACTTCTTCACTTACAAGGCTCTCAAACATTTACGGCAGATATAACCATATGCGCAAGGTTTCGGTTACTTCTTCACTTACAAGGCTCTCAAACGTTCTTCTTTTTTTCTAGGAAGTTTTACATGTTTCGGTTACTTCTTCACTTACAAGGCTCTCAAACCCAAAATCACATTCTCTAAAATATACTCCTGTTTCGGTTACTTCTTCACTTACAAGGCTCTCAAACTGTACTAGACGTTTTTTCTCCGGTGCAATAGTTTCGGTTACTTCTTCACTTACAAGGCTCTCAAACGAAAATGCGCAAAAGCCAATTACAGCAGGAGTTTCGGTTACTTCTTCACTTACAAGGCTCTCAAACATCTTCTTTTCTCCTCCGGCTTTTCACACCGTTTCGGTTACTTCTTCACTTACAAGGCTCTCAAACTGTTCCTACCATGCCTTTTCCCTCGTAGAGGTTTCGGTTACTTCTTCACTTACAAGGCTCTCAAACGCGTAATGTCTGCGGTACCAACTTTTTTCAGTTTCGGTTACTTCTTCACTTACAAGGCTCTCAAACTATTACGGCAGATATTCGCAGACGATCACAGTTTCGGTTACTTCTTCACTTACAAGGCTCTCAAACGTTAAGACCTGGGCAGGCAGCTCCACAAGCGTTTCGGTTACTTCTTCACTTACAAGGCTCTCAAACGGACAGATAGAAGTCGCTGCGGGACAGCTCGTTTCGGTTACTTCTTCACTTACAAGGCTCTCAAACTGGTGCAGTGCTGGCCGGATATCTGGGCTGGTTTCGGTTACTTCTTCACTTACAAGGCTCTCAAACCTCAAAGTTCATCTTTTTAAGATTCTCACCGAGTTTCACATACTGACATATGCTGCAAGTATATTCAAAGTAACAATTTCCTTCTGGGAAAAGCAAAATCGTTGCCTTACTTACAAGACTCTCAAACACCTCCCCTATATCGGTAAATGAGCTTATCTGTTTCAGGCACAAACTTTTCCTTCTTTGTAGCATTCCTTAATATAATCCCGTGATTGGTAATAAAAATCCGAATTATAATTTGAAATTGTTTCATCTATCCAGGATATATACACTTTTTTTATTTTTTCCACAATATCCCCTTCTGTCTCACTAAACGTATCCTCTATTAAACGTTCATAAACTTCACCAATCGTCCAATAATCTGGCACTTCATATTTACATGCAGCGACATTATCAAAGGAACCAAGAGGAATATTGCTATCATGGATAAATTCGTCTGCCACTTTTTCTATCGGTTCACAATGAAAAATATCTGCGTAATCATATATTCTTTTTATGGTTGCATTTCCAAGGGAACTTACAACTTCTGAACGACGCAGCTTCTGCTTTCTTCCAATAAATTCTATCAAACTACACGTGTAAAATAAAGCACTGTCATTCTTCATTTTTCACTTCACTTCCTCTCAAAAACTTTAGCGTTTCCAATGCTCTTGCTGTATGAAAACTAATCTGATGCGTGGGCTTCTTAAATTTGGCTAAAGCCCAAAATGCTTCTCTACTGATTTTTCCATCCACAAAGTTTTGAACATAATTGAAAATCGTATCATCTGCCATCGGACCTTCTACAATGTCGTAATCATGCGATTTTCCCGTCCTGCACGCTACAATAAAATCCAACCATTCTTCTGTCATTTCTGAAAATATTTTTACTTTCAAACTATCATCTGGTGTGTATTCATACTCATTTAAATATCCAACGCCATTGTACCGCGTAGCCCACCGTATAGCCTGGGCCGGATAAATGGTACAATAAAATCCATAATAAAAATCTTTATGATATCTTGGAATCCGAATCTCCGGAAATTCCACTATTTCCTGGCTTCCATGATATAAAATTCTACCTTTTAACATTTCACTCTCCGCTCATCTATTCTTTCCATAATCAAGCATCTACTTACAAGACGAGTAAAATGGTTTATCTACATCCTCTCAAATCTTTTTGATTCTCACCGAGTTTTACACATTGACATATGCTGTAGACTTATTCAAGATCGATTATACACCAATCCCTGTCCATAATACAAATTCTTTCTCCATCTACTTTCTCTCTCTGTACATTTTCCAATAAAATCAATGCTATTTTTTCATAAAATACCGTCTCATAGAGCTGACGCAATTCCACTTCTGACAGATAACTCTTCAAATTAACGCAAACGATAACTTCTACCCTGCATAACTGATGCAGCAATCTAAAATACTCTACCAGTTTTTCCAGCATTGTAATGCTTTCCGTCTCCAGCCTGACATTATAAGTTTTCATCAGTCCCAGCACATTTTGTTCCAAATCAAATATCACTGGATATGTAACTTTTCCTGCTATTTCTTCCAGATAAGAAATTAATCGGCTGTGAATTTCCGCTGTTTCCAGAACCAGTTGTTCCTGTACCTGACTCTCAATTTCCTGATATAGCTTTTGCACAATCCGTTTTTCATTTACATCAATAGCAAACGGATTCACCACAAGCTCCAGGAATTTTCCCATATTCAGCAATTTGTCTGCTTCCGAAAGCAGGAACTTTCCCTCTCCTCCCTGTCTGGACAGATAAAGCTCCTGTATCAGTTCCGAAAGCTTCTCCGGTGATTCTACCACCAGCACTGAAATCTGATTTTCCTTCAATTCTATTTCTATCCCATATTCCGCATGTACCAGCTTCACAGAATCACCAGCCTCTCATCTGTATTCAATACCTCAGATTTACATTCGCCTACCAGATATTCCATTTTTGCGTACTGTTTTTCCGTGACCTTTAAAACCTGTACTAAACCAGATGCAGGCTTATTTTTTCGTATACTTTCTATTATTCCATCACCGACTGTTGCATTCTGCGCAAGCTTACAATAGACGGACTCCTGCAACATCAAAAATCCATTTTTAATCAGATATTTCCGAAAGGTACGGTAAATTCGGCGTTCGCTCTCCGTTGTCACCGGCAAATCAAAAAAGACCAGAATTCTCATATATCTATAGCTCATATTGATAAAATTTAACTAATGAAACATCATTGGCACTTAGGGCGTCAAACACACTTTTACAATAAATTTTTATAGCGTTGTTCACATACTCTTTTCTACCTCCTATCAAAACCTCCTGTTGAAGAATTTGCAACATCACACGTTTTTCCTCTGGCTCAAATTTTTCAGGCAAATATTTTTTCGCCTGTCTGTCAACCAGAATCCGAAATGGTTCCATCAAATCCGAACCCAGATTGAACGGATTAAACATATTATTATGAAATAGACCAAGCTGTGTCAGATATCCATTCATAACAATCTCCCGATTGAACATAGACAGAACAACTCCATATCCATAATTTAACGCTGCGTTGATACTATTTTCCTGTGTCCTTGTAAAACTCATGCCAAACAACGCATTAAAGTAAACCTTAGCTGCATGTCCTTCCCGATTGGTTGCGTCCCCATACTCCATTTCACCGATATACTGTTCCAGCAAATTTGCCTCATCACGTCCGTATTCCCGTAACACTGCGGCTTGCTTCCGTATTTTTTCTGTCACAATCTCTGTCCAAATCACCGCCTTTTTCTGCTCGCTCCATTGGATTTGATCCCGCACTTTCGCACTGGTATCATGACTTCCATAATAGGACACCAGTTCTGAGGACGGATTTCTTTTTTCATCGCAGAAAATAACTTTAATTTTCTTTTTCGTCAGTTCGTTTAAAAGAGCCGCTGTCAAAGAAACCGCCGTAGACTCTATCATGAGCAGGGATATCTCGCTGATATGTACTTTTACCGTGGTGTCTTTTCTCACAACTAGATATCCCAACTGATAATCCAGCTTTGCACTGCTTGACACGACTACTGTGCGCCAACTCATACCGTCAGCAGGTTGACCTGCTTTTCGTAAATGCCTGTCACAGACTGATGAATCAGATAAAACTCTTTTACCTCCGTAATATTTTTACTTATGAGCATTTTGCCAGTATGTGCTGACTCCCCAATTAATTCCAAATTTGCTTCTACAGGTCCTATTTTCGTAAGGTTTAATAATGACAATAATACTTTTTTCTGTTCTTCCAATGTCAGCATCCTAAACGTTTCCTGTCTTATATGCAATTTCTCACCCATCGGATTCGGCCGTTTCCGATAAATTCCATTTATATGCTTTTCTTTCAAAATCTCATATAATTCTTCATTTTTCTCTTTTGTTATAGACTCATCACATCCTTCTTTTTCCAGTTTTTTGCTATAATTGATCCATTCCTGTTTTAAACACAGTTCTACCGCATTACGCATAATAAAGCGATTCCCCGTTTTTCCCGAAAGATGCATATAAAATCCATCCTTTTTCACCAGCGACTGAATCAAAATTTTTCTTACCCGAATGTCCGGATTCACCAATCCCAGAGCCTCCCTACAATAGATTTCCAATTGTCCCGATTCTTTTTCTATCCGTTCCTTCCAGAGAATCGGTACACTTTCTATCGTCCGCACCCGTTTTTTCTTCATATCATGCTCTACCAGAATAAAATATGCCGTTGTTACGCTGGTAAATCCACCATACTTTGTTACATCCTGCAATCTGCTATCGGAACTTTTCAGCGGCACATACCCCTCACCCGCCGCTTCTTTTGCACTGTATAAGGTTTGATTTGCCAGTCCTCCTCTTCCTTCAAAACTTAGCCTGGTTAAAAGCGGCGTATTCTTTGCCATCACTCTTTTCACGGTTTCTAATGTCATTTTTTCGCCTTTTTCCGGTTTCACGATCCATGCATTTTCCTGTCCACGTATCACATTTTTGCGAAAAACACCGTCCAGGTTATACCCCTCCCCACTTCTGACAAAATTCAATGGATTGTTTGTAAACTTCACATAATACACATTTCCTACCACAATATTTAAATACGCATCCTGGGCGTGATGAAAATCATTTACACTTCTTGCTTTCAACAGTTCATTCGTATTTCGAAAATCAGAAACATTTCGTGCCTTTGCGTAAACAATGGTGGTTGTTTCCGGTAGTACCTCTTTCAATATTGAAGCTACACCTTTTGTTCCCTGACTGGTTTCCACCAGTTGTCTCGCGATAAACCCAGCTTTCTGTTCATCACTAAAAGGCGCCCGGCCAGTCAGGCGTTTATATTTTTCGTCATTAATTAATTTTTCCCTATGTAATTCTTTCCACCAAGACAGACGCCCCGTGTAAATGTCATCTCCTAACGGATATTGATCGCTTTTATGGGCGTTCTTTTCTTTTTCCACTAAGACCAGGTTATTATCCAGATTATCATCTTTTACAAAATGTCTGGGATAAATATGATCAATATCATATTTTGTGGTAAACAATTCTTCCAAATCGATGGGATTTCCTGTGTACATACACCGGCCGCGCTGTGTCAGATACAGATACATCTTTTTACTCCGTATCCTGCCATCCTTCTCTGCATCCTCGATTTCCGCTTTCCAATTATGTTCCTCATCCTTAATATTCTTATACAGTTCCTGAAACTTCTTTCCTCTGGAATCCTTCATTTCCCGCCGTTCGTCATGCTCCCTGGTCATCTCGACAAAGACACGTTTGGGCGGCTCACCCATTACTTTTTCTACCTCTTTTAAAATGAGAAGTGTCTGCCAAATCATCCGTTTCACCGGAGCAGAGAAATAATAGCCTTCCAGATCTTCCGGGCAAATTTCAGTCAAAGTTTTTGTCAGTTTCTCCTGTTGTTCCTCCAATTCTGCTCTATAAGTATAACTACTGTCTTTCAACAGTTCCATCAGATTGTCATCTGATTCCCATAACATGCGAATCAGAGACATAACTTCCCCTGTATTTCGATCGCAACCATTTAATTCCAGAAACTTTTTTGACAGGTTTCCCCAGTCTTTTAATTTGAATCCAAGAATTCTCTTTATCTGTTCCCTGGTGAGGACATCTCCATATTTTTCTTCTAACTGCTCTTTCAAAAACTTCTTTGCATCCCCATAAATGGTACACCAGAAAATAATCTGCTCCACCATCCTTTTGCAGGAATCTTCCTGTATTTTTTCACCCAAAATGCTTTTAAATTTGCCATAAGAAGCTAACGAACTGTTAAACGTATCCATCATTCCTGTAAGTTCGTCTTCTTCTCCTTCCTGTAAAATTCCAACTCCCTTCAGATAATTTACAATCTGTTTTCTGGTCACCCGTTTTCCCCGTTCAAACAGGTCTTTATAAATGTCCTGTTTCACAGTTATCGGTAGTTTTACCCCTCTGATTCGCAGATTATTCAGTTCGTTCAGGACACAAAAGCTTTCATACTCCAAAGACGCTTTCGGAAGCACCATTTCATCGCTCAGATAAGTACAGCGGCGTACCATACGGGAAATAAATGTCTCAGAAGTTGCTTTCATGTCAATCTTTTCTTCTATATTCCAAGGCAGAACCTGGCCCTGTTCTTTCCGCACAACCCAGCCGTTCCCACCATTCTTTCCACTTTTTTCGGAAGTGGGCCCTATATAATAAGGAATCTGAAATGCGAATAATTTTAAAATGCGTTCCGCTACCGTATATCCGGATTCATCTTTTTCCCGTAAAAAATGCAAATACTGCTCCGCATTTTCCAGAATTTTTTTCATTTCCTTGTAATGGATCTGATTGGGAATGACGCCGTTATCTGAAACAAGCTGCTTTGGCAAAAACTGTTCTTTTTCTATTTCTTCTAAAATGTATTTACAGTCTGCGTCTTCCTGCGGATAGTTTTTCAGCATTTTTTTAAGCACGGTGTACAAATCATCCCGACTCCGTCCATCCATATTCCGGCGTATCTTTTCGCCCGAATTCACAGAATGCACATAAGCGTTGTAAGAAGCCTTTTCACTGCTTCGGAACAGGAATTGATACTCCTCTGCTGTTCCGTATTTTTTTACAGTTCTTTTTAATAGCTTCAAATCCTCTTTATGCTTTTCATATTCCTGGACTCTGGCCTCTGAAAGATAATTACAATCCCCCATGATCTGATTCAGCACTGCCGTATCATAAAGCTCTTTCATGCAAAGAATCAATTCATATTTTTCCTCGTCCAGAAGTTCCTCAACTTCCGACACTTTTTCCTCAAAACTGCTGTCTGAAAAGTTTACTTTCACACTCTTATCAAAATCGTCAGGGACCGCAGTCCCATACATCTGTTTTACGCTCTTATCCAGACCCAGAACACATTCTATCAGCGCTACCTGCTGTTTCTGCTTTTTATCAATTTCCAGTAAAGCGCACAGCAGTTCTGCCTTTCTTTTTCTGGAGAATTCCCTGCTGCACATAATTTCCTGCATCTTTCCATTGTCAGTCTCTTGTGGAAATGTAAGTCCAAGTACCTCTTCTGTTTTTACCACAAAATCTCTGTATACATCTGATAGTTTTCGGTTTTCCCCATCTGTTCCAAGAGTAGTATTCAGAAAATGACCTCTGTGTTTATACATATTCAGTAATGCCAGATAGAGCAGACGCACATCATGAGGTTCTTTTGAGTTCAACAATTCCCGGCGCAAATGGAATATTGTCGGATATTCTGCAAAATAATCTCTGTCCGTATAATTTTCGTCCGCAAAGATTCCGTTCTTTCCCTTTACAACCTCTTCTTTATCTTCCGGAAAATACTTACTATTATCCAACCTCTGATAAAAATTCGGATCCACCTTTTGAATTTCATCATGAAAATAATCCTTCAGAAGTCCAATGCGTGCTACCTCACGCTGTCTGCGTCTACGGCTGATTCGCTGCGTTCTGCGTTCGACTGCTGTTTTAGCCTCTTCAAATTCTCGGATTCCCCATAAGTCTTTTCTATGCCTATGAATTAGGTTATAATTCTCATCCGTAACCGCCCATCCTACTGAACTGGTTCCCATGTCTAAGCCTAAATAGTATGTCATATCCTCTTCCCCCTATTTTTTCAATTCTTTCTATTTTCAATCTTCTATTGCTTTTCTCTTCAAAACTGTGTTACAATATAAATACTTACAAGACGAGTGCAAATAAGGTTTATCCGAATCCGTCTTTTGAGACCCTGCATGGTGCAGGATAAAAAGGAACTGGAAACAGTTTCTTTTTTATTGTCTTCCTTGTTTATGTTTTTACCTACCCTATTTATTTAACATTACCATATTCCCCTATATATGTAAATAGGAATCTTCCAGAAAATTCTACCCATTTTCCGAAAGATTCCTATTTTGTATGATATCTATATTCTATTTACAGTGCTTTCGTGGTCCACTTACTCATGTCCCACACTTCTCCCACCACATCCTGATAGAATTCCGGTTCGTGGCAAATCAGCAAAATACTTCCTTTATACTCCTTCAGCGCCCGCTTCAGCTCCTCCTTGGCGTCCACATCCAGGTGGTTCGTAGGCTCGTCCAGAAGAAGGAAATTCGTATCCCGGTTAATGAGCTTACAGAGACGGACCTTTGCCTGCTCACCACCGCTTAAGACACGCACCTGGCTTTCGATATGCTTGGTAGTCAGGCCGCATTTTGCCAGGGCGGCACGTATTTCCTGCTGATTATAAGACGGGAATTCATTCCATATCTCGTCAATACAGGTGGTCTTATTATCGCCCTTCACTTCCTGCTCAAAATAGCCCAGCTGCAGATTTTCCCCCAGCTCACAGCTGCCGGACAGGGAAGGAATCAGGCCCAGAATACTTTTCAGAAGCGTAGTTTTACCGATACCATTGGTACCCACCAGCGCTATCTTCTGTCCGCGCTCCATGCTGAAATTCAGCGGTTTGGACAGGGGTTCCGTATAACCGATGACCAGCTCCTTTGTTTCAAAAAGCATTTTGCCGGGCGTACGTCCATAGCGGAAATTGAATTCCGGCTTCGGCTTTTCCGCTGCCAGCTCGATAACGTCCATTTTATCAAGCTTCTTCTGGCGGGACATAGCCATATTGCGGGTGGAAACCCGGGCCTTATTGCGGGCCACAAAATCCTTCAGCTCGCTGATTTCCTGCTGTTGGCGGCGGTAAGCGGCCTCCAGCTGCGCTTTTTTGACTGCATAGACCTCCTGAAAATGGTCGTAATCGCCCACATAGCGGTTCAGCTCCTGATTTTCCATATGGTAAACGATGTTGACCACTTCGTTCATAAACGGCACGTCATGGGAAATCAGAATAAACGCGTTTTCATAATCCAGAAGATAGCGTTTCAGCCAGCCGATATGCTCCTCGTCCAGATAGTTGGTCGGCTCGTCCAAAAGCAGAATATCCGGCTTTTCCAGCAGCAGCTTTGCCAGCAGCACTTTGGTCCTCTGGCCGCCGCTTAAATCCGTTACGTCCCGGTCAAGCCCCAGATCCAGAAGTCCCAGCGCCCGGGCTACCTCGTCCACCTTCGCATCAATGGTGTAAAAATCGTGCAGAGTCAGCTCGTCCTGAATGGTTCCCAGCTCCTCCATCAGGGCGTCCATATCGTCCCCGGCGTCGCCCAGCATATCGCAGATCTCGTTCATCCGCTCTTCTTTTTTCAGTAACGGATCGAAGGCCGATTTCAGCACCTGGCCGATGGTCATGCCTTTTTCCAGCACCGCATGCTGATCCAGATAACCCGCATGGACATTTTTTGCCCATTCCACCTTGCCCTCGTCGGGCATCAGCTTGCCGGTCACGATACTCATAAAGGTGGATTTTCCCTCGCCGTTGGCTCCCACCAGGCCGATGTGCTCGCCCTTCAGAAGCCGGAAGGACACGTCTGTGAAAATGGCCCGGTCGCCGAAGCCATGGGTTAAGTGCTCTACATTTAAAATACTCATAAATTTCTCCCTGTATATCCAAAAACCGTTTCTTTTGTTACGCGCATGTAATCCATATTTTATCGGCTTTTCCGGGATTCGTCAAGGGAATTTCCATTACAGCCAAGGCCGGGAGAGCAGCATACGCAAAACCTGCACGTTTATGCGCATCGGCTCCGTCCCCCGACTGCTTGTTTTCAAATTATTAAGACTTTCTGAATATTCTCCTTTCTCCCTTGACATCTCGTTTTCCGTACATTATTGTATTAATTAAGTAATACAATTTATTTTTCTACAGGAACACCCTACGGGGATCCCTGGATGTGCTGAGAACATGCACGAATTTAGGAAACCCCCTACGGGGATCCCTGGATGTGCTGAGAACATGCACGAATTTAGGAAAGGAGCGTGATTCCATGTCATGGAGCCTTGATGATGCCCGGCCCATCTATCTGCAGCTGGAGGATATCATAAAATCCAAAATTATCGCCGGCATCTACAAGCCCGGCCAGAAGCTCCCCTCTGTACGGGAACTGGCCGCGGAAGCCGCCGTCAATCCGAACACCATGCAGAAAGCTCTGAGTGAACTGGAACGCAGCGGCCTGGTCTACGCCCAGCGCACCAGCGGCAGATATATCACCGAGGACACCCACATCATGAAACATCTGAAGCAGCAGCTGGCCCACGAGCAAATTCGCCAGTTTCTGGAAGCTATGTCTCACTTAGGATTCACCAAAGAAGAAAGCATCCGGCTGCTGATCGAAGAAAGCAAGGGGGAAGCATAAATGAATGAACTTTTAACCTGTACAGGGCTCATCAAGCAATATGGTTCCAAAACCGCCCTGGATAACCTGAACCTGACATTGCCCCGGGGCCGCATCATCGGTCTCTTAGGTCCCAACGGCAGCGGCAAGACAACCCTGATCAAGCTTATCAACGGCCTGCTCTCGCCCTCTGCCGGTCATATCTATATCAACGGCGTCGAGCCCGGTCCGGAGACTAAAAAGGTGGTTTCTTACCTGCCGGAGCGTACTTATTTTAACAGCTGGATGAAGGTCCGTGATATTCTCGACTTTTTCTGCGATTTCTACACGGATTTCCGCCGGAATCGCGCGGAGGACATGCTGCAGCGCCTGGACATCGACCCGACGGCCCGCCTTTCTACCATGTCTAAGGGCACGAAGGAGAAGGTGCAGCTTATCATGGTTATGAGCCGCGACGCCGACCTGTACTGTCTGGACGAGCCCATCGGCGGCGTGGATCCGGCTGCCCGGGACTATATTCTCCAGACGATTATTTCCAATTATAGTGAAAATGCGTCGGTCCTGATCTCGACCCACCTGATTTCTGATATTGAAAATGTGTTGGACGACGTGATTTTCATCCAGAACGGACACATCCGCCTGCACACTTCTGTGGACGCCATCCGGGAGCAGGAAGGAAAATCGGTGGACGCTTTATTCAGGGAGGTATTCAGATGTTAGGAAAATTAATAAAATACGAATTTAAGACTGTGAACCGGTTGATGATTCCGCTGCATCTGGGGCTCATCGCCATTACGATTATCGGCCGCTTTTATATTCAGCTGGCGCTGAACCGGCCACGCTTTAACGATGGGAATGTATGGATGACCTTTGCGGACACATCTCTGATTATTTTTTATGTCATCGCGCTGGTCGCCATCGCGCTGATTACTTCCATTTATCTGTCGATCCTGCGATTTCAAAAAAATCTGTTCACAGATGAAGGATATCTGATGCACACGCTTCCGGTATCTGTCCATGAACAGATCTGGGGAAAGCTGATTGTGGCTACCGTCTGGATTGCCATCGATACGGTGCTTCTCCTTCTTTCTATTCTGGTCATGTTTTTGAACAAGGATTTGATCTCTGCGATCTTTGACGAAGTACCTGCTCTGTTTATCAGTTTTCGGAACAATTTCGGGGTATCTCCGGTTGCTGCAGGGCTTGTGTGGATTCCGCTTTTCATTTTATCAGAAATGGCGGGGATCCTGGTTTACTATATGTGTATTACCATTGGACATAGCTTTCATACCCATAAGATTTTGTCTTCTGTCGGCATTTTTGTAGGCGTTACGATTCTTTCCAATGTGATCACCGGTATTCTGACTGGAATTACTGCTACTACCTATTCCACTGGAACCTCTCTGTTTTCTAGTCTGTCACTTACGGCTCATATGTTTTCGGCCAGCTGGTCTAATACGACGGCTTTCTGGCTTAGTTCCGTTATTTCGGCCTTGATTGCTCTGGTGCAGGGCGGGACTTGTTATTGGCTGACGTTTTATTTTATGAAGAATAGTTTGAATTTGGAGTAAATGGACGAAACTGAGGAAGCTTATATTCCACCGTGTTCGAACGTTTCTCGGACAGCCGTCTGTCTGTGTCGGACTCTAAAGTCCGCCACTGCCAGACAGCAATCCCCGAAAAGCCGGACACTCCCGTGGAATATATAGCTTCCTCTTTTTCTGGCTGTCATGTCCGCAGTCCAAAGTGTCAATTTATCCGACTGCCACTTCGACCTTTTTGCCGCTGAAGGCCACGCCGTATTTATAGATCGTCCTGACCCCGGCGGTCGTCAGCTCGGTTTCGTATTTCTTATCGTTGATCTGCTGCAAGGCCGTCTCGGACAGCTTTTTCAGCTGCTCATCGCTGCAATTCTTCTCCGCTTTCAGCTCGATCAAGATGCCCGGAAGTTCCTTTTTCTTGGGCTTCAGCTGAATGTCGTAGCGCCCGTCGCCGGACTCCCGGTTAGAGGTTACGAAAGCGCCACCCAACAAGGCACACAGCCCCAGCATAAAGCCGTGGTAGAAATTCTCCCCGGCAGTATCGAAGGAGCTGACCGACTGGGTCAGCAGCGTCTGAATCTGCGCTTTCAGACGTGCGTTATCGCCGGAGAAGATGGCCTCCTGAACGGAAATCGCCGTGGACGGCGGTATCAGGTTTTCCAACCGCTGCAGAATCTCCTTGTTATATACCAAAGAAATTTCCCGGTTGGGCAGAGAGACCTCGCACATAAAATCGCCGCTGAAGGAGGGCGTGGTTTTCAGCGCCTTCAGATAGCCGGTCACCAGCAGGAAGCTGTAAATGGTGGAGGGATTGCTCTTGATCTGCGGATAGATCACGCCGGTGTCGATGAAGGTGGTGAAGGTTTCGCCGTTGACCAGGGAGGTCAGACGGTTGTAAATCTCTTCGTCCGCCTGGGCAAGCACTTCTCCGATAATATCGTTGCTGCCGGTGGATACCCAGAAGGGTCTCGGCTCACACTCGTTGCTGAAGTAATTGACTACAGACCACGGGTTGAAAATCTCCGTCTTGCCAAAGCGGTAGCCGTCGTACCACTGGCAAATTTCATCGAACTTGTCGGCGGCACCGTAGTATTCCGCCATCTCCATCATCTCGTCGGCGGTAAAGCCGAAGTAGGCGCTGTATTTGTTGTCCAACACGGAGTTGATGGACAGGTTATTCATTCCGCTGAAGATACTCTCTTTGGCCACCCGCAAAATGCCGGTGAGGAAGCCAAAAGACAGGTGCTGATTATCCTTGAATCCTCCGGAAAACAGGTTCCGCATAAACCGAATGACCTTGTCATAGTAGTCCTTCTGATAGCCCTGCTGGATAGGAGTATCGTACTCGTCGATGATGATAATAGGCGCGGTGCCATAGTGCTTGTGCAGCATAGCGGACAGGTCCAGCAGTGCCGAAGCCAGCTCGACCTCACTGACCTTACCGTCTGCCAGCTTTTCATAGGTCTTTTTGCTGTACTCGTCGCACTTATCGCCGGTTAGCAGCTCCTTGTGCCGCCGGGTTTCCTTTGCGAAAATATCCCGGATAGCCGTAAAGGTTTCCTCCCAGGTATCGAACTTCACATCCTTGAAGGTCAGGAAGATCACAGGGTACTTGCCCTGATAATCCCGGTATTTCTGCCCGCAGGCCCAGATCTTCTTATCCCGGAAGTAGACGGAAGTATCCTTGTCGCTCTTTTCAAAGTAGGTGCGCAGCATATCCATATTCAGCGTCTTGCCAAAGCGCCGGGGTCGGGTGAACAGCGTCACCATCGGACGCTCGTCAATGAAGTCCTTGATCATCATCGTCTTATCAATGTAGTAGTATTCCGACGATGCAAGGCAGTAGTTGGACACGCCGATGGGCAGGGGCAGCTTCGGCGCACGCTCCGCTTTGCAAAAAGCGCCCGTCTTGATCCGCTGATCCGCCGGTTTCTGCGTATCAACCGGGATCAGCCAACGATTGCCCTGCTTTTTCGCACCGGCGATTCTCCCATTCTTGCAGAGCGTCGCAACTCTCCGTTCTGTAATATTCCAGCGCATTGCTGCCTCTCTTACCGAGATCATTTCAGCCATAAGGGATACCTCCACGCATAAAATCATAAGTACATTATACCCTGGACAAAAGAACAATGTCAACAAAAGTTCGGAACAATGTCATTGCAAAGTAGCATTATTCCCGCCGTCGTACACAGAAAAACCGGGAGGGACCGGCGAATGTTTCTTTCACTACGGTGTCCCTCCCGGTTTTTCGTCCCCTTATTCTATCTCAAGCGCCGCCTGTTCCGCGGTCTTTACATACCCATCGCGGCTTTCCTCTGTCACCTCCTGTCCGAAGGCTATCACACGGATTCCCACGCCCCGGGCCGCCGAAAGCACGCTCTCCAGCGCTTCCTCGTGATTGGCGTGAATCGCAATTACGTCCACATTTTCTGCCACCAGCTCGTTCACGGCCAGCATCTGGTATTCGATGGGGTTTACGTCACAGAGTACGAAGGTATGATAGGCCAGTTCCCGGGTCTCGGCGGCCTCGGTGGCAGATACGTCCGGGGTCTGGACGCTGAGTTCTGCGCCCAGACGGTCTGCCAGCTCCTGAAAGACTGCCTCCACGCTCTCATTCTCCGGATCGTCCCGGCTGGTCAGTATCAGACCGATACGTGAAATCTGTTCTCCGGCATCTGGATTTTCCTGTTCTATCGCTTCGAATTTATTCTCTGAGGCTTCTGACTCTGCCACTTTTTCCTGCCCGCAGCCTCTAAGAGGCCCACACAGCAATATCCCCAGCAATGCGCATGCCAGCAGCATCTCCTGCATTCTGATGCTGCACCTGGTTCCGCATTCCGGATGCTCTGTCTGTTCTCGTTTCTTGTTTTTCCACATTTTTCCTGTTACCCTTCGTACCGTACCACCAGATACCAGGCATCTTCTTTTTCGCTGATGCGCCATTCTTTTTCCAGCTTCAGTCCCTTTGTTTCCCGTACCCAACGCTTTGCGTAGCCGCGATCATGGGCGTAGACGAAGAGGTAGGAGCCGGGGTTCAGGAGGGTTTCGGCACGTTCGAAGAGGGCACGGTAGAGGCAGTCCACATCGTGGGCAGTGCGGTTTTTACCCTCTCCCGGCATATCGGTGATGATTTCATCAAATTTGTATTCGTGGTCGAAGTCACGCATGTCTTTGTTGATGTAATGGGCCGGGACACCTGCTGCGGCTGCGTTTTCGCGGGCGGCTTTGATGGCCGGGCCGAAGACATCTATTCCGTAAAGGGTGTCGGCGTGTACGGCGTAGTTGCGCTCCAGGAGCAGGGTTCCCACGCCGCAGAAGGGATCCAGAACCCGGGCATTTTCTTTCAGGTAGGGTCTGGACAGTTCTGCCAGTACGGCTGCCAGGGCGGGCTGCATGGATGCGGCTACGCTGTGCTTCCGGTAAGCGAAGCGGTGATCCGGGAGGCCGGAGAATTTCAGTAACGGCAGGAAACCGCCGGACTTTTTCTCGATCAGACGCAGCTCGACTTCGTAGTCTGAGGTGTCGTTCAGCATCGTGCCGCCAGTCTCCAGCATCAGGCCGTCTGCCAGCTTTTTGGTGTAGCGGCTGCGCTCTTCCAGTGTCATTTTGCTGCGACACTCGATACGGAACTGCCAGGGCGCGCCGCCCTCATAATAGCGCTTCAGAAGTTCACGCAGGTTGGAGGCTGCCAGTTCTTTGGCAGCGTTTTCCCGGGAGATTTCGTCAATGTCCAGGCAGAACAGCATTTCCCGCCAGGTGCGGATGGAGAATAATTCCTTCAGGTCACCGTCTTTTACCCGCATGCCGGAGCCCATCAGGGTGACTTCGCCGCTGGTGATCTGCAGGGCGGTCAGCTCCCGGTATTCTTTCCAGGTGGTCAATATGACCTCGGAGGGCTCCTTCAGGCCAATGAAGCGGCGTTTCTTCGCGATCTCGTATTCGGATATCAGGCCGTTCAGGGCTTCCAGCTCTTCCCGCAGGTGTTTATCGTTCTCTGCCGTCCGCTTTTCCCCCAGAAGCAGGCGTCTGCGCTCTTTCAGGAACGGCAGCTGTTCTTCGCAGTCGCAGCCCTGGAGCGCCAGCAGATAGGCGCTTTTTACAAAGCGCTGATCTTCTTTCTCGTAGGCTTTAAGTAATGCATCCCGGCACTCGTCACGGCCCAGTAATCCCAGCACCAGAGCCGCGTTTTTTCGAATCTTGGGATCTTCTGATTTTAACAGGGACAGCCAGAATTCCGGCTCTTTCTCGAACTGCTCATCCAGCCACAGGCCTGCTGCAGGGCCCTCTTTTTTGTCCCGCAGAAGTCCCCGCATGATAGACAGGCTCTGTCGTACGTCTTCTCCGCTTTTTATCTTTTCATATAAATTATACAAGGTTTTCGTTTCCTTCCTAATTAAGTTGTTTTCACATTTATGGCTATTCTACCATATTTGTGTTTCCCTGCCAACGTTTTTAGGTATGAAAGAGAATCCTGCTTCGCAGGATTCTCCGCCTGCGGCGGGTCGCCTAAGCGACATACTACCTCTCCGCCGCAGTGCGCTCCTGCCCGGAGGACTTTTTTATGTAATAGGGGATTCCATAGGAATTTCCTAATCCTATTTTATCCGGCCACTCTGCTCCCAAATCTCAAACCTCTTCTCTGCTCTCCGCTCTCCGAAGATAGCGGCGCATAGTCTTTCCTTTCCACCTGAAGCTCTGTATCAGGGAAAAGCCGAGCTTTCCGAGAAGTGCCCGGGACGCGGTATTCTCTTCCTCCACATAAGCGCTGATCTGTGGAAATTGCAGCACCTGATCCCCGTAGGACAGCACAGCCCGACAGGCTTCCTCCGCATATCCCTGTCTTCGGTATTCCACATCCGTCAGATATCCCAGATCCAGCTCAGTGAAATCCAGATAGTCAGCCACGCCGAAGCCGCAACGGCCGATAAGCCGTCCGCTTTTCTTCTCGAACACCAGCCACATGCCGCACTGATACAGGCCGTACATATACGCGATGTAGGCTTTTGCCTCCTCTTCTTCCATCCCATCGTACCCGTTCTTCCGACATAAAGCATTCAGCGCAGGCAGATCCGAAAGGCTCATTTCCCGGATCCGAAGCCGCCCGGTCTCCGCGATAGTCACCGGGAGCCCCAGGGCCCTGGTATGTACCTCTTCAAGAAAGGTCCGGTCAATCTCCTCGAAGCCCTCCAGCAGAATCCGACAGCCGGAAAGACGCTCTTTCGTCCGCCCCGGATTCAGATAACCGATGCAGAAGAATCCCCCATCCCGGGCAATTCTTTCATCCTCATCCGTCTCCACCAGACAGAGCAGCTCCTCCGGCGCGCCGAGACTTTCCGCCGCCTTCTGAAGCATGGCCGCGCCGCTCCCCGGCGCCAGTTTTCTCCACGGCAGACCGCATGCCGTCAAGTGATACTCCAGCAGCTCCGTATGGGAAGCCTGCATGATAAGCCCCTTCAACATCGTTCCTGATGTTCCTTTCTGCTTATTCATTTCCTTTGATTTTCCGAAAACGCTCTTTGATCTGCCGCTCATAGCCGTTGTCCGACAGCTCATAGAACTTCTCGCCCAGCACCTCGTCAGGCAGATACTGCTGCTCCACATAATGATTCGGGTAATCGTGGGCATATTTGTAGCCTGTGCCGTGTCCCAGCTTGCCCGCGCCCGGATAATGGGCGTCCTGCAGATGGGGCGGCACGCTGGTGCGCTTCGTCTTCACCGACTCCATGGCCGCCGAGATGGCATTCACCGCCGAATTACTCTTGGGTGCGCAGGCCACATAGGAAGCCGCCTGGGCCAGTATAATCTGTGCTTCCGGGAAACCGATGCGCTCCACGGCCTGTGCCGCTGAGACGGCCACCGTCAGCGCCATGGGATCCGCGTTTCCCACATCCTCGGAGGCGCAGATCATGATTCTGCGGGCGATGAACCGCTCATCCTCCCCCGCGTAAATCATTTTTGCCAGATAATAGACCGCCGCGTCCGGATCGGAACCGCGCATGCTCTTGATGAATGCAGAAATGGTATCGTAGTGATTATCGCCAGTCTTATCGTAGCGGACCGTCCGCTTCTGGATACACTCGGCCATCACTTCCTGTGTCAGGTGAATCCGTCCGTCTTCGGACTGTTCCGTGGTCAGTACACCCAGCTCCACCGCGTTCAGGGCTGACCGGGCGTCGCCCCCCGCAATATCCGCCAGAAATTCCGCCGCGTCCTCCGTAATATCCGCCCCATACGAGCCCATTCCCCGCTCCGTATCGGTCAATGCCCGGTGAATCAGCTCCAGAATATCTGCCTTCTCCAGAGGCTTCAGCTCAAAGATGACCGAGCGGGACAATAGCGCCCCATTTACCTCAAAATACGGGTTTTCCGTGGTCGCCCCAATCAGAATCACTGTGCCGTCCTCCACAAAAGGAAGCAGATAGTCCTGCTGCCCCTTGTTGAACCGGTGAATCTCGTCCACAAACAGGATTGTTTTGCGGCCATACATCCCCAGGTTATCCTTGGCCCGGTTCACCACCGCCTCCATATCCTTCTTGCCTGCCACGGTAGCGTTCAGCTGGGTAAAATCCGCCCGGGTTGTATTGGCGATGACCCGCGCAATCGTCGTCTTGCCGGTACCCGGCGGTCCATAGAAAATCAGGGAACTCAGCTTGTCAGCCCGGATGGCCCGGTAAAGCAGCTTGTCCTTCCCCAGAATATGCTTCTGCCCCACGATCTCATCCAGGGTCCGGGGGCGCAGGCGGGACGCCAGCGGCGCCTCCTGCTTCTGTGTATTTTCCCGCATATAATCAAATAAATCCATCGATATCTCTCCTGTTCCGGAATTTTTCTCTCTGATATTCCACGCTCTGCTTCTCATTATGACGAAAAAATCCGGCTCCGTCAATGGCGATATCCATATTTTCCACATCTTAAAACGCCTGCGTCTCTCACCGAAAAGACGCAAAAAGAGCTGTCTGCTACGACAGCCCTCTTTCCTTACATCTGGGTCAGAACAAAAATATCATAAATCGCTTTGATTGCAGCCTCAAAATCCCGATTTTCCACACCGATGATAATATTCAGCTCACTGGATCCCTGATCGATCATCTTCACATTCACATTGGCATGGGCCAGCGCGGAGAAGATTCTTCCGGCTGTTCCCCGGGTGGACTTCATGCCCCGTCCTACTACGGCAATCAGAGCAAGATCCGACTCCATTTCCACGAAATCCGGAGATACTGCCCGATGAATTCCCGCAATCACCTGCTGCTCCTTTTCTTCAAATTCATCCTGATGCACATAGACGGTCAGTGTGTCGATTCCGGAAGGAATATGCTCAAAGCTGATGCCCTGATCTTCAAATACCTGCAGGACTTTCCGTCCGAAGCCAATTTCACTGTTCATCATGGATTTTTCAATATTAATAGAGCAGAAACCTTTCTTTCCCGCAATCCCTGTGATGGTGTATTTGGGCTTTCTGCAGGTGCTCTCCACGATAAAGGTTCCCTTATCCTCCGGGTGGTTCGTATTGCGGATGTTGATGGAGATTCCTTCTTTTCTGACCGGGAAAATAGCCTCCTCATGAAGAACCGTCGCTCCCATATAAGATAACTCACGAAGCTCTCGATAGGTAATCGTCTCGATCACAGCCGGATTCTCCACGATCCTCGGATCGGTCACCAGAAAACCGGATACATCGGTCCAGTTCTCATACAGATCCGCCATAATCGCCTTGGCTACCAGCGAACCGGTCACATCGGAACCTCCTCTGGAAAAGGTTCGTACCTTTCCGCTATCCTCAGCGCCGTAAAATCCAGGGATAACCGCTTTTTCACATTTTGCCAGTCTTTTTCCGAGAAGCTTGTTGGTCTTTTCTGCCTCCAGAACTCCATTCTTATCAAACCGGATCACTTCTGCCGCATCCACAAACTCATATCCCAGATAAGCTGCCATAACTTTACCATTCAGGAATTCTCCTCTGGACGCAGCATACTCTTTTCCCGCATGTGCGGAAAAATCAGCCGCAATCTGCTCAAATTCCCGTTCCAGGGACAGGTCCAAAGAAAGCCCCTTTATAATCTCCTCAAAGCGCTCCTTAATAGCCTGAAGCTTTCCGGAAAACTCTTCCCCTGCTTCCGCAGCCTCATAGCAGGCATACAGCATATCCGTTACCTTGGTGTCTCCGTTAAAGCGCTTTCCCGGCGCAGACGGCACCACATATCTGCGGCTTTCTTCACTTCTGATGATCTCTCCTACCTTCTTAAACTGTTCCGCATTGGCCAGAGAGCTTCCTCCAAATTTTACAACTTTTTTCATAATGATAACGACTCCTCATAGCTTTATAGAATACACTGAGGTTATTTTAAAAAAAAGTGGCAGAATTTGCAAGTGTTTCTTTTTAAAATCAAGCGAACCCAAACACGATGTTACGCTTGGGATTTTATGCACTCATTCCAGACTCATCTCAGCAAATCAGACCATCGGTATCCAGCAGTGCGTATTTTTTCATTAAAATTTTCTCCATTTCATTTGATAACATTATGTTGCGACTCAAAAACAACACAAAAAATTGCGGAGTAAAATCAGTTTTTCAAACCAGCCAGCGTCAGGAATTTTTTATCTGACAGAATACTCTGTGTCAGAAACTGACCGTCCCGAAACAGAGCATAGGTCGTGACCGGTGCAGGTACATTCTGTGCAGATTCTTTGTCCGTGATATGGATAGTCTTGAACGGGATACCATGTTCCTTCGCCGCCTGCTGTACCCTCGGCACCCAATAATAGGTATACGGACACTGATCGGTATAATAAAGAACAAAGCCTGCTTCCTTAACCATCGGATGTTTCGCGCATTCCTTGAAATGCGGCGGCTGTGCACCCGATTCAATGGGAAGATACATAAGATTGATTCCGCAGTCGGACAGGTCTGCCACACGGAACCCCTTGTAAGCAAGAAATTTCGGATCAGCGAGAAATTCCCGCTTCCGTCCTTCTGCACACAGAATACAAAGACCTTTCTTTCCCTGAGCCTTAGCGTCACGGATACACGTCTCCAACAGATCGTTCGAGTATCCGTGTCCCTTCATGGAACCGGATACCCATAGGCAGTTCATGTAAAGATAACCCTCTGCCGCAATAGGCACCCAGGCATTTTCGGCCGGTATGTATTCGATAAAGCATTTACCGCGCTCTGCGCTGCGATAAAAAACAAGTCCATCATCAAAGCGTTGCCTCAGCCATTCCTTTTTTGCGACACTCTGCTTGCCGGACATGGCGCAGCAGATATGTTCCTTATCAATATTTTCTTTTGTAATCCGAAGATAGTTCATCCGTTATTCCTCCTGTTTAACACAGCTATCCAGGCAGCTTCTGCTTCTCTTTTGCCAGGAAAGTGGCTTCAAACTGCTCAAAGCCCTCCGGATCTTTCTCACAGACAAAATACCCTTCGGGGTCTTTGTAAGTGCCGGAGACGCCGTCCAGAAATCCGGGTTTCAGTTCTTTGATGAGAAAATAGTCCGCCTCCGGGTCGTCGGCATAACGCACGCCCTTGGTTTTGGCCGGAACAAAGCCAGATTTGCCGTAAAAGTCAATATTGCCGGTAATAGCAAGCGCTCCTGCACCCATTTTCCTGGCTTTTCCCATGGAATAGTCGAGCAGCTGCTTTCCGTAGCCCTGCCGCTTGTATGCGGGTGCGATGCCGATGGGGCCGAAGGTCATGATCGGTAGGGTTCGCCCATCGTCACAGTCGATCTCCGACCGCACATAGATGACCTGCCCGATCAGCTCACCGCCCAGTTCCATCACAAAATCCAGCTCCGGCACAAATGCCGGGTCATCCCGATAACAATGCAGCACATAGTGCTCCATACAGCCGGGCCGGTAAACATTCCAGAATGCCTCACGGGTCAGATTTTCAACAGCTCTGTAATCTTCTTTCGTTTCCAGACGTATGGTAACATTCTTTTCTGACATGATGTTTCTCCTCTCTTATTTCTTATCTCTTAATCAAGAAGCCTTCTTTTCTGCCGATTTTGGGAACGATGGCGGCCTGCTTCTTCATAAAAAATAGGCTTCGCCTATTCAACTCCCCTGCCCCTCATTCTTGAGGGGTGGGGGTTTCTTTTTCTTGCTTTTTCCTGCATAAT
>CABIXM010000035.1:0-6431 GCA_902362725.1 Clostridiaceae bacterium
AGGGCAGATATTTCCGCATGGGGAAGAAAATCGGCGCGGCGAGCTTCCTTGAAATCCTTGCGCCGGAGCTTAACGACCGTATGCTTGCCGACATACTGGACTTGGAAACAGGGGTAATCGTCAATTTACATATCCGCAGTATCGACCAGTCGGAAGCAATCAAGACCATTAAGCGCAAAATCACAGACCTTGACAAGATGAAGATTGAGGAACAGAAAAAAGCGGTTAGAAGCGGCTATGACATGGATATAATCCCGTCCGACCTTGCCACCTTTGGCAGCGAAGCAAAGAACTTGTTGCAGGACTTACAGAGCCGCAACGAGCGAATGTTTCTCCTTACGTTCCTTGTGGTAAACATGGCAGACACGAAGCGGAAACTGGAAAATGATATTTTCGCTGCGGCGGGTATCGCACAGAAATACAACTGCCGCCTGACACGCCTTGACTATCAGCAGGAAGCAGGGCTTTTATCCAGTGTGCCGATTGGGGAAAACCTTATCCCGATACAACGGGGGCTTACCACATCAAGCACCGCTATTTTCATTCCCTTTATCACGCAGGAGCTTTTTCAGACGGGGCAAGCCCTGTACTATGGCTTGAACGCCCTTTCTAACAACATGATACTCTGCGACAGAAAGCAGCTCAAAAATCCCAACGGGCTTATATTGGGAACGCCGGGAAGCGGAAAATCTTTTGCGGCAAAAAGGGAAATGACAAATGCTTTCCTCATTACCGACGACGACATTATCATCTGCGACCCGGAAGCCGAGTATTTTTCCCTTGTGCAGCGTCTTAATGGGCAAGTGATACGTCTTTCCCCTACGGGCAGGGGCATTGACGGCAAGCCCCAGTATGTAAACCCTATGGACATAAACCTTAATTACAGCGAGGACGACAACCCCCTTGCGCTGAAAAGTGATTTTATCCTTTCCCTTTGCGAGCTTGTTATCGGAGGCAAGGAGGGTTTGCAGCCTGTCGATAAGACCGTCATTGACAGGGCTGTAAGAAATGTGTACCGCCCGTTCCTTGCAGACCCCGACCCGGCAAAAATGCCTATCTTGGGCGACCTTTACGACGAGCTGTTAAGACAGCCGGAGCCGGAAGCTGCCCGTATCGCGGCGGCATTGGAGCTGTATGTTTCCGGCAGCCTTAACGTATTCAACCACAGAACCAACGTGGAACTTTCTAACCGCCTTGTCTGCTTTGATATAAAGCAGCTTGGAAAGCAGCTTAAAAAGTTAGGTATGCTCATTGTGCAAGACCAGACATGGAACAGGGTAACGATAAACCGGGCAGAGAAAAAGGCGACCCGCTACTATATGGACGAATTTCACTTGCTCTTAAAAGAGGAACAGACCGCCGCTTACAGCGTGGAGATTTGGAAGCGTTTCCGTAAATGGGGCGGTATCCCAACAGCCATTACGCAGAACGTCAAAGACCTTTTGGCAAGCCGCGAGGTGGAAAATATCTTTGAGAACAGCGATTTTGTCCTCATGCTCAATCAAGCGCAGGGCGACCGTACTATCCTTGCAAAGCAGCTTAATATTTCCCCGCAGCAGATGAAGTATGTTACCCACACCGAAGCGGGCGAGGGGCTTATCTTCTATGGAAATGTGGTGCTGCCTTTTGTAGACCGCTTCCCGAAAGATACCGAGCTTTACAGGGTAATGACGACGAAGCCGGAGGAAGTTTCCGAAAGCGGAAAGTGAGGTGCAGACCATGAAGCAATATAAATCCCGCGATAAAATCACACAGAAAATGACCCGCGACGGGCTTATTGAGGTAAACGAAACACAGCAGACCGCCGAGCGTATCAGTAAACGGGAACAGGACGCGGATTTTCAAAAGTCCCCGGAGCAGCAAGCGGCGCAGGACGGGACGCAGCTTCAAGGTGTAGCGTCCCAAACTTCCCCGTTACCCCACGCACCGGGAGCTTCCCCCGCAAGGGACACCGCCACAGCAGAGCGCGTTATGGAGCATATCGAAGCAGCACAGACCCGCAGAGCCAGTAAAAAAGCGGTACATAAAGCACAGGAGGAAGTTACCGTACAAACAACATCTTCCCGCTTGCAGTTTACCGAGGAAGAACTTGCCGTCCCGGAACTGGAATGCTATATTGAGAAATCAAACAAAGCCGCTGACCGACTGGACGCAGCAAAGGCAGCTATCCCGAAGCAAAAGAAACTGGTTAAGGAGCGCACCTTTGACGAAGCCGCAGGAAAGGCAAAGACCCGACTTCACTTTGAAGAACAGGAAAAACCGATACCCGGCGGCAAAAAAGGAAACCCGCTGTCCCGCCCCGCACAGGAAGCAGGGATTTTCGTCCACAACAAGATACATTCCGTTGAAAAGGACAATTCCGGCGTTGAGGGGGCGCATAAATCGGAGGAACTTGCCGAGCGCGGCGCGAAATACGGGGCGCGGAAGTTAAAACAGGGCTACCGCAGCCATAAGCTGAAACCTTACCGGGAAGCGGCAAAGGCAGAAAAGGCAGCATTTAAGGCAAACGTCAACTTCCAGTATCACAAAACCCTGCACGACAACCCGCAGCTTACTTCTAACCCGCTTTCCCGTTTCATGCAGAAACAGCAGATAAAACGCCAGTATGCAAAGGCGGCAAAGAAAGGAGGGGCAAAAGCCGCAGCGGAAGCCACAAGAAAGACGGCGAAGAAAACCGCCGAGGAAACGAGGAAAGCCGCCGCATTTGCGGCAAGACACCCGGCGGGCATTTTGATTGCAGTTGCCGCGCTGCTTCTCTTTATTATGATTTCCGCAGGGCTGTCCTCTTGCGGGGCTATGTTTTCGGGCTTGACAAACGGGGTGCTTGGCACTTCCTACACATCCGAGGACAGCGACCTTGTGGCAGTTGAAAACAACTATGCCGCATTGGAAAACGGGCTGCAAAGTGAGATTGACAATATCGAAAGCACCCACCCCGGCTATGATGAATACCGCTACGACCTTGACAGTATCGGGCATAACCCCCACGAACTTGCGTCTTACTTGACCGCCCTCTTGCAGAGCTACACCCCGCAGAGCGCACAGGCAGAGCTTGAACGTATCTTTTCCATGCAGTACACCTTGACGCTGACCGAGGAAGTGGAAATACGCTACCGCACCGAAACAAGCACCGACCCGGAAACCGGGGAAACCACCACCGAGGAAGTCCCTTATGAGTATCACATCTTAAATGTGAAACTGACAAACAAGCCGATTTCAGAGCTTGCGGAGGAACTTCTTACGCCACAGCAGCTTGAAATGTACCGGGTGTATTTGGAAACAAGCGGCAACAAACCGCTGATTTTTGGCGGCGGTTCTCCCGACGGAAGCCCGTCCGAGGATTTAAGCGGTGTGGAGTTTGTAAACGGTACGCGCCCCGGAAATCAAGAGCTTATGGAGCTTGCAAAGCAGCAAGTCGGAAATGTGGGCGGCTACCCTTACTGGTCTTGGTACGGCTTTAACAGCCGCGTGGAATGGTGCGCCTGTTTTGTATCATGGTGCTACAATCAAGCCGGAAAAAGCGAACCGCGCTTTGCGGGCTGCGAATGGCAGGGTGTCCCTTGGTTTCAGTCAAGGGGACAATGGGGCGCACGCGGCTATGAGAATATCGCACCGGGCGACGCTATCTTTTTCGATTGGGATTTAGACGGCGTTGCCGACCATGTGGGGCTTGTGCTTGGCAGGGACGGTAGCCGCGTCTATACCGTTGAGGGCAATTCCGGCGACGCCTGCAAGATAAAGAGCTATGACCTTAACTATCAATGTATCAAAGGCTACGGGCTGATGAACTGGTAAAGCAACCCCAAAAAGAAAGGAGAAATGACCTATGGCAAACAATAAAATTGACCGTATCAATAAGGAAATCGCAAAGACCCGCGAGAAAATCACAGAGTATCAGAACAAGTTAAAAGGACTGGAAGTGCAGAAAACCGAAGCGGAAAACCTTGAAATCGTGCAGCTTGTACGAGCTATGCGTCTGACCCCGCAGGAACTGAACGCTATGCTGTCCGGCGGCGGTATTCCCGGCATGACTGCCGCACCCGCAGAAGAAAACGAACAGGAGGAAAATGCAGATGAAGAATAAACTGAAAAAGACCATGACTGCCCTTTGTGCCGCCCTTATCCTTATGGGCGGTTTTTCTGTCCCTGCCTATGCACAGGGCGCAGCCACAGAGCCGCCCGCCGGGGACGCGACCAACGACAGTAATGTAGTTGTGGAGGAAAAAGAGGAAACGCCGCCCCTTACCCCAAAGGGAAACGCTACACTGGTTGACGATTACGGCGGCAATAAGCAACTTATCACTGTTACCACCAAAGGCGGCAACTATTTCTATATCCTCATTGACCGCGCCGCCGAGGGCGAACAGACCGTACATTTCCTAAATCAAGTGGACGAAGCCGACCTTATGGCACTGACCGAAAACGGCGAAGCTGCCAAAAAGCCGGAAATCTGTAACTGTACGGAAAAATGCGAAGTCGGAAAGGTAAACACGTCCTGCCCGGTATGTGTTACCAGTATGACAGGCTGCACAGGCAAAGAACCTACCCCAACACCAACGGAGCAGCCGGAAGAACTGAAAGAAAAAGGCGGCAATCCCGGTGTGGTGCTTGCCTTAGTCCTCTTTGCCCTGCTTGGTGGCGGCGCAGCGTTCTACTACTTTAAGTTTCTAAAGCCGAAGCAGAATGTAAAGGGCGATACCGACCTTGAAGATTTTGAATTTGAGGACTACGACGAGGACGAGCCGGAAGCAGATACCGGGGAAACTCCCGAAGATGAAGAAACGGAGGAAGAAACCCTATGACCCTGTTTACCAACAATCCCTTTGAAAAGATGATGATACAGAAACCGAACGGGCGGCGTGATAATGCGCCGCCTGTTCCTTATCCCCCTGCTTGTGCTTCCTGCCCTTACAAGGGACAGTCCCCTTGTGTGGGGTACTGTCTGAAACAGGTACAGGAGAAAAAGAAAACCGAGCCGGAACGCTGAAAGGAGGAACTTATATTTGATTTTAGTTATCGCAGAAAAGCCCAGTGTGGCACAGACAATCGCTGCCGTACTGGGGGCAAAGGAAAAGAAAGACGGATTTCTCACAGGAAGCGGCTATATCGTTTCTTGGTGCGTGGGACATTTGGTAGGGCTTGCGGAAGCTACCACCTACGGGGAACAATATAAAAAGTGGAGCTATGACAGCTTACCGATTTTGCCGCAGGAATGGAAGTACACCGTTGCTTCTGACAAGGAAAAGCAATTCAAAACCCTAAAAGAGCTTATGCACCGGGCAGACGTTTCCGAAGTCGTCAATGCCTGCGACGCGGGGCGCGAGGGCGAACTCATTTTCCGCTTTGTCTATGAAATGGCGGGCTGCAAGAAACCTATGCGCCGCCTTTGGATTTCTTCTATGGAGGACAGCGCAATCAAAGAGGGCTTTTCCCGTCTGAAGAACGGCGAGGAATACGACGCGCTCTTTGCTTCCGCATTGTGCAGGGCAAAGGCTGACTGGTTAATCGGTATCAATGCCACCCGCCTTTTCTCTGTCCTTTACAATCATACCTTGAACGTGGGACGCGTACAGACCCCGACCTTAAAAATGCTTGTTGACCGGGACGCAGCGATTACCACATTTAAGAAAGAAAAATACTACCATGTGCGCCTTGTCTTATCCGGCGCGGAAGCTGCAAGCGAAAAACTATCTGACCGTTCCGAAGCTGACAAGCTGAAAGCTGCTTGCGAAGTGTCAAAAGCAGTCTGTGCTTCCCTTGTGAAAGAGAAAAAGACCGCAGCCCCGCCGAAGCTCTTTGACCTTACTTCTTTACAGAGGGAAGCAAACCGCCTGTTCGGTTATACCGCAAAGCAGACCCTTGACCTTGCACAATCTCTGTATGAAAAAAGACTTCTTACTTATCCGAGAACAGACAGCGCATTTCTGACCGACGACATGAGCGACACAGCGGCGGGCATTATCAAGCTGCTTTGTGGGAAATTTTCTTTTATGGCGGGAAAAGACTTCACGCCGGAGCTTGGAAAGGTGCTGAACAGTAAAAAGGTATCAGACCACCATGCCATTATCCCGACTATGGAGCTTGCAAAGACCGACCTTGCCACGCTGCCGGAAAGCGAAAGGAATATCCTTACCCTTGCCGGGGCGCGTCTGCTCATGGCGACCGCTGCACCGCATACCTTTGAAGCGGTTACAGCAGTTTTTGAATGTGCCGGACAGTCTTTTATCGCAAGGGGAAAAACGGTGCTGTCCGACGGGTGGAAAGAGATTGACCGAAGATACAGGGCAGCCTTAAAGAACAAGCCCGAAACGGACGACGCAGACAGTGACACAGAAAAGACCCTGCCGCCATTTACCGAGGGACAGACCTTTGAAAATCCGACGGCAAAGGTAACGGAGCATGACACAACACCGCCAAAACCTCACAACGAA
>CABIXM010000035.1:6679-21187 GCA_902362725.1 Clostridiaceae bacterium
GCAGATTGCCAAAGGCAAGGCAGACCCCGCCGCATTTATGGAGGGTATCGAGGATATGGCGCGGGAACTGGTAAAGACCTATCCGTTTCTTTCTGATGATAAAGCGCAGATGTTCAAGCCGGAACGGGAAGCGTTGGGAAGCTGCCCCCGCTGCGGTTCTCCTGTCTATGAGGGAAAGAAAAACTACTATTGCAGCAATAAGGAATGTAGCTTTACCATGTGGAAAAATGACCGTTTCTTTGAAGAACGAAAAGTAACCTTTACCCCCAAAATTGCCGCTGCACTCTTACAATCCGGCAAAGTAAATGTGAAAAAGCTCTATTCCCCAAAGACGGGCAAAACCTACGACGGAACTATCGTATTGGCTGATACAGGCGGGAAATATGTCAACTACCGCATTGAACTGTCGAAGAAGAAATAACTGAATAGCAAGCATAGGAAAAGAGTACCCTTTTCCGTAAAATCCCTGCTTTCTCTACCGAGAACGGCGGGGATTTTTGCTTGTTGGGAAGTTTCCCAAACCCTCTGTTTTATGGAGGGTTTTACCCTCTGAAACCGAAGAAAGGAGGTTACACATGGCAAGTTTACGGGACACCGTAAAGGACTATCAAGAAGAATTAAGGGACGGTATCGCTTGGGTGGCGTTTTGGAAAACGGGACGTTCTTGGAACGCCGAATATTTCCACCTTGAAATGAGCGACTACATTTACCCGGAGGACAGAAGCCGCATGGAAGAAATCAAACAGGCTGACCCTGCCGCCGTTGTGGTAAACGGCTATTATTCCGGCTATCTTGGCGAGGATATGAACCTTGACGAGCTGACCGCCGGGGTGCGCCGCCACTACGAAAACGGATATAGCAATATCGGGGAATTTATCGAAGCCCACGACGACAGGCTGCCGCCGGAGCTTATCGAGGAAGCAAGAGCCGCCGCCCACGCTGCGGGGCTTCCTTTCTCTGAAAAAGCCTACCGGGACGGCGAAGAACCCGACCCCTATATTTTTGACGGGAGCATGAGCATGGAGGACTACGAACTTATGCACCGTATGATTGAAAACGAAAGGAGCGAACGCATGGTAGAAACGATTTTAAGCGGGTATCTTTCTAATCTTGGAAAGTACACCGAGGGCAGACCTGCGGGCGAATGGGTATCATTCCCCACGACTGCCGAGCATTTGAAAGAAGTCTTTGACCGTATCGGGATAGACGGCAAAAACTACGGGGAGCTGCATATCACAGAATACCAGTCCTCTATTGCAGGACTGGCAGGAAAATTGACCGAGCTTGAAAGCCTTGACGAACTGAACTATTTGAGCGAACTTTTGAAAATGCAGTTTGACGACGACCGGGAAAAATTTGTTGCAGCTATGGAATACGGCGACCATACAAGGGACTTGCAGGATATTATCAACCTTGCACAAAACCTTGATTGTTACTGGCTT
This sequence comes from Clostridiaceae bacterium, assembly GCA_902362725.1. GTDB lineage: Bacteria > Bacillota > Clostridia > Lachnospirales > Lachnospiraceae > Laedolimicola > Laedolimicola ammoniilytica. Next base: position 8,122 of record CABIXM010000035.1, read on the forward strand.
TACCCGTCCGTACAGAGTGAGGAAGATTACGGGCATTATCTGATTGAAGAACTGGACGAGTTGGAGCTGCCCGAAGAAGCAAAAAAATATTTCATGTATGAGGAATACGGGCGGGACGCTGCTATCAATGACGGGGGCAGCTTTACCGAACAGGGCTATATCTACAATAACCGCAACACCTTTACACAGTGGTACGACGGGCGCGACGTGCCGGAGGAATACCGGGTAACGCCGCAGCCGCCAGTACAGGAAAAGGAACAGGCAGACCTTGACGCTTCAGCAGCCATACAAACCGCCGCCACAGAGCAGCCCCCGGTTCTCCCGATTATCCTATCTTCTGAAAAGCCCGCCGATAAAATGAAAGAGATTACCGACCGACTGGAACAGGGAATTTTAGGACTGTATGAAAGCGACCGTTACGCCGATTATCTGCGTACCATGTCAAAATTCCATGATTACAGCCTTAACAATACAATCCTTATCGCCATGCAGGGCGGCAATCTTGTGAAAGGCTATAAACAATGGGAAAAGGAATTTGACCGCCATGTAAAGCCCGGAGAAAAAGCTATCAAGATACTTGCACCGTCCCCGTTTACCGTCAAGAAGCAGGTGGAAAAAATCGACCCGGACACCCAAAAGCCTGTTTTCGATAAGGACGGAAAACCTGTTACCGAAGAAAAAGAAATCAAGATACCCGCTTTTCGTGTAGTATCTGTCTTTGATATTTCACAGACCGAGGGAAAAGAACTTCCTGCCCTTACCTATGAGCTTACGGGCAACGTGGAACAATACAAGGATTTTTTCGCTGCCCTTGAAAAGACTTCCCCGTTTGCTATGGGATTTGAAGCACTAAGCGGCGGCGTAAAAGGACGCTGCAATTATGAGGAAAAGCGTATCTTCATCAACGAGGGCATGGACGAATTGCAGAATATCAAGACCGCAATCCATGAAATCGCCCACGCCACGCTGCATGATACCGCCCTTGCCATGCCGGAACGCCCCGACCGCCGCACCCGCGAGGTACAGGCGGAAAGCGTCGCCTATGCGGTCTGCCAACATTACGGGCTTGATACGTCGGACTATTCTTTTGGGTATATCGCCGGGTGGAGCAGCGGAAAAGAACTTGCAGAACTGAAAGGCTCTCTTGAAACAATCCGCAGCACCGCCGCAAATCTGATTGATACCATAGACGGACATTTTGCAGAAATCCAAAAGGCACAGGATAAGGAACAGACCACCGAACAGGCACAGCCCGCACAGGAAGCCGCCAAACAGCCCGAAACAAAAGCAGCCGCGCCGGAGCTTCCCGAAGAAACAGCCCCGGTACAGGAAAAAGAAGCACAGCCGGAACAGGCTGCACCCGCCGCCCCTTATTATACTATCAATGAAGCTGCCGCCAAACGTGCAAAGGATATGAACAGTTTTTCCGATTATAAGCAAGGCAGCGCGACGGCTGAATACAGGCACTATGTAGATGAAGCCGTACAACTTGCAGAAAGGCAGAAACAGCGGGTAGACCCGATGTACCATGAGAAAATCGACAGCCTGCTTGACACCTATGCCCGGAAACTGGCGGCGAACATGAATAAAGGCTATGAGATTGACGCGCGTGTTCCCTCTATCCTGATTGCGGGCGGCTCTAACTTCCCCACAAGGAAGAAAGAAAAGCAGAACGCAGCCCGCGACAGCAATTACCGGGAATGGCAGGACATACAAGGGCTTCTTGATAAAATCCGCAGTACCGGCATGGGCGGTATCAGTGCAGACGACCCGCAGGCAGTACAGAAGTTAGAAAAGAAACTGGAAAGCCTTGAAAAATCACAGGAAACCATGAAAGCCGTAAACGCCTACTACCGCAAGCATAAGACCCTTGACGGCTGCCCGCATTTACCGCCGGAGGAACTGGAAAAATTGAAAGCAGACATGGCGAGCAGTTGGCATTTGGAGGACAAGCCCTTTGCGACTTGGGCGTTATCCAACAACAGCGCAGAAATCCGGCGCGTGAAAGACCGTATCAAATCCCTTTCACAGCAAAAAGAAATCGGTTTTGTAGGTTGGGAATTTGACGGCGGCAAGGTGGAAGCAAACACCGAAGCGAACCGACTGCAAATCTTCTTTGAGGATAAGCCGGACGAAGCCACGCGGGAAGCCTTAAAAAGTAATGGCTTCCGTTGGTCGCCAAAAGCCGGGGCATGGCAGCGGCAGCTTACCAGTAACGCCTACTATGCGGCTGATTATGTGAAAGCGATTGCTCCCCTTACCGGGGAAAAGCCTACCGAGTTACAGCGGGCGCATATCCGGCAGCAAAAGGTAGCTGCACAGGAACAACCCGCACAGGAGCAGCCGGAGCAGGAAGCCCCACAGGACAAAGACACCTTTTCCATTTATCAGATAAAAGGCGGGGACGAAACAAGGGACTTGCGTTTTGAGCCTTACGACCGTCTGATTGCCGCCGGACACCGGGTAGACCCGAAAAACTATGCCCTTGTCTATTCCGCACCTCTTACGCCGGGGACTTCCCTTGAAGATATTTACACCCGCTTTAATATCGACCACCCGAAAGATTTTAAGGGACACAGCCTTTCTGTTTCCGACGTAGTGGTGCTTCATCAGAACGGGCAGGACACCGCCCACTATGTAGACAGCTTCGGTTATAAGAAAGTGCCGGAATTTTTGCAGCCGGAAAACTATCTGAAAACTGCCGAGCAGACCACCGAGCAAAACTACAACATGATTGACGGGCAGATAAACAACACCCCGACCGTCGCAGAATTGGAAGCAAAGGTAAAGACAGGAGAAACCATTTCCCTTGTTGACCTTGCGGAAACTGTCAAGGCTGACAAGGAACGTGGCAAGGCAGCAAAAACGGAAAAGAAGCCCTCTATCCGGGCGCAGCTTAAAGCAGCGAAAGAACAGACACCGAAGAAACAGGCAAAACAGAAAACACAGGATTTGGAAAGGAGCTGACGCATGAATAAGTTTGAAAACGTGGATATTTTCGCTTCTCTTGACGCTATCATGCGGCAGAATACAGGATTTTTCCAAAGTGATTTTGACATTGACAAGGAGATTATCGCAAAAGCAGCGGCAAGCCCTAACAGAGAGGATAAGACGCTGCTATGGTTTTGCCGCCCGTCCGGGACGCATTGTTTTAAGGAGCGCGACGTGTTCCTAAAGGATACCGCCGCCCACAATACATGGTGTTTTTACAAAGAGCAGACCTGCGACCGCGTTCTTGCCTATGCCGTCGAGCTGACGGGCAGGGAGCGCGGGAAAATCAAAGGCAATCTTTATGAGCTTGACTATGCAAGGCAGTATGAGCGCGTTAAGGACAATGCGCTTGCCGCCGACACAGTCAAGTTGATTTATGAGCATGGGACAAGGGAGATACCCGCCGGACAGCATTTTAACGGAAATCCCGATACTTCTTTAGGGAAGTTTGAACACTTTGAAGCAGTACCCAACGACCCGGACGCGCTACAATTCCTTTTACGGGAAGAAAAGCAAAAACGGGATAAACTGACACCGGGCGACTTCAAGGAACATACCGCCGCCCTGCGTGCTGGGCTGATTGAAGCCGAAGCGCGGCGCATTGTGCAGGAAATGAAGCGCAGGGACACGCCCAATAGCCCTAATAGGACACATTTCATGGTGGAGCTGTCCCCGACATTTATGCAGCTTGCGTCCTCTAAGGACACCGACCGTCTGTTTTCCATGTTGCCCTATAAGACACTTTCCTTTTCCAAAATCGAGGGCAGACATGGAACATACGCCTTGATTGATAAAAATGAAAACCGGGGCACAGATATTCGCAGGGTGCGCCCCTCAATCCGGGCGCAGCTTGCCGCTGACAAAAGAAAAGCCGCCCCGAAAAAGGCGGCTGTAAAATCAAAAAATCACGAATTGGAGGTATGAGCATGATTAGACTGACAGTTGAAGAAACAAACCTGTTGAGCATTTACAATGAGGACGGCAAACGTGGGCTTACAGAAAACATCAACGCTGCGCTGCCGTTCATGGACGAGGATATGCGGGAACTGGCGAAACGCACCCTTGCGAAAATCGCACCTCTGACAGAAAATGAGTATGCGGAGCTTGCTATTTTCGCCGCTGATGAGGTATGACCGGGATAAAGCGGCTTACACCACCCCAAAGCCGGAAAGTCAACAGCCTTATAAAAAAGGAGTGCTGCAACTGCGATAACGGACACTGTATTTTACTGGACGACGGGGAGGAATGTGTCTGCCCGCAGCTTATTTCCTATTCGCTTCTTTGCAAATGGTTTCAGACCGCCGTATTGCCCCTTGATAAGCTGCTGTATGCAGAGCTTTTCAAGACCGAGGATAAAAAGCGTTGTACCGAGTGCGGAACTTCTTTTGCGTCCACCTCTAACAGCGTCAAATACTGCCCGGACTGCCGGAAGCGTATTACCCGCAGACAGGCAGCGGAGCGCATGAGAAAACGGCGCGCCCTTGTTACGTAGTAGGGGCAAAAAAAGCCTTGATTTACGGGGCTTTCAGTGCTTGAAAATGACGCGGCAAGGGTTTTATACCTTATCCCCTAAAAATGACGTTCTATTGCGTAACAGATACCAAAAACGCACCTACATAAAACAGGGCGCGGACAGTCTTTTGTTGGCTGTCTGCGCCCTGTTCTTTTACTTTATTCGTGCAGTTCTTCTATATCCTTTATTCGGTTTTCCAATAGGATATACAGCTCTCCATTCTCTCCCCTTATAACCAGAGTATCATTTTCATCGGAATAAGTTCCATATTCCACACATTCTATATATCCGATAAGTGTATTTCCGTCCTCAAAAGTAATTTGGATTTTACTGTCTGCGTTAATATAAGTTTCTACGCCATAACTGCCATTTTCTAATGTTATTCTGTAACATGGTGTAATACCAACCATTTTCATAATTATTCCCGTTCCTTTCCTTTCTTCCGTTCCGGCTCTTTGCCTTGCCGCAAAATATTGTCTATGTTCTGTTTGATAACGTCGTATTCCTTGACCTGTTTTTTCAGCTTGCCATAATCAGCGTAAAGGGCTTCTTTTTGCGCTTGTAGTTTCCCGTATTCTTCCTGCATGGCGGCAAGATTGGGGAGTTTAGTAACGCCCGCCGCTTTCAGTGTCTTTACTGCCGCTTCATGGAGTATCAGACTGCTTTCCTGCTTTGCCCGGTATGCGTCCTTATCCTTTGCCCTGCGGTATGCTTCATAGACAGGTTTTGTCTTTTGGTAGGTAGTAACGTGCTTCATCAGCACCGCCATATCTGCAAGACGCTTTTCCACGCTCTTTAATGCGTCTGCTGTCTTTTCATTTTCCGCATTTACTTCCTCAATCCGGCTGACTAAATCTGCGTACTGCTCAATCTTATGTTCTGTCAAGAAATTCATAGTCTTTGCAGCCAGTTTCAGATTATGGATTTTCGCCCACTGTTCATAGCCCCGGCTCTCTTGTGCCTTGATACTGTTTTCAATGTCAATAAGCAGCGATACGCCGCGCTGCTCTTTGGGAGCTTTCGCTGCCTTTGTGCGTTTGCCCTCTATCCGTTCTCTTATGGCTTCCTCTGTATAATCTGTACCGAGAGTTTTCAGACGGGTAAAGCGTTCCTGTCCGGGAGCGCGGCAGGAGATATATTTTCCCGGCTTTATCTCATAACCCGCTGCCTGTAACCGCTGCAACAATTCTTCAAAACTTGCTACTTGGGGGATAAGCGTATCAACGGCAATTTTCAGCTTGCCTTTCCAACTTGTACCGACCTTTTCCGCTTGATATTCTGCATAGCTTTTTCCCTTGCTGCCTTTGCCCGGAACGACAACAGACAGCCCGTTTTCCCGGCACAGCTTATCGCTCATGTTCCGTATGCCGTAGTAACTGCACTTATTGGAATTGTACTTATGGTAGTCAACAAAATTGACCGCACAAAAAATGATATGGTTATGGATATGCCCTTTGTCTATGTGGGTAGTTAAGACGTATTCATGCTGTCCCTTTGTTACCGCGTCGGCAAGCTGCTTTCCGATTTCGTGGGCTTTCTCATAATCTACTTCTCCCGGCTCAAAGGACTGTATCAAATGGTGGGCGAGATTGTTTCCCTTATCTATGGCTTGTGCAAGCGTAAATCCAAACTCAATATCTGCCGTTTCATAGCTGCACCCAAAGGAGGACACAAGCATTTTCCCGTCTGTTTTATCCGGGTTTTGGATATAGTCAAGGGCTTTGCTCAACGTGCTTTTAATAGGCTTAATCTTTGTAACCGCCATATCTCCGCAAGCACCCCCTTTATTTCCTCTATGTCCTCTTGGTAAACGCTGCCTGTCGCATTGACACGCTTTGCAATCTGATTGATGTTGACCCCGATTTTCTGTATCTCTGCTGTCATGCCTTTTATATCGCTATGGTCTGTCTGAATGATATACCCGTCAATGGCAATCTTGCGAAGATACGCCGCCATGTTCCGGGTAGGGACAAGCTTCATTTTCTGTTCAATCAATGCCCTTTCTTCCTCTGTTACATAGAATTTGATTTGTATTTTTCTTTTGCGTCCGTTCATGCAATCGCTCCTTTCCATTCCGAGGGTTTGGGACACTTCCCAACAAGCAATTTTCAACCGACGCACCGCAGGACGGGAGGGCGAAAATACGGAAAAGGGTACTCTTTTCCTATGCTTGCTACGAAACTTTATCCCTTACTACCTACAACACCGGGAACGGCAAATTTGACGAACTTTCCCAAAAGAAAAACGCCGCAATCTGCGACGTTTCAATCACTCTATATAAACAAAAACGAGAGAACTTTATTCCCCCGTTTCGTCGTTGTTGGCTTCCTCTATTCCTTTTGCAGTAGCAGACAGGATTTTCAAATCTTTTTCGCTCATACCGTCAAGCATAGTATCGAGCTGACGGCGGCGCGTGGATTTCTCCTGTTCCCGTTCCGGGAAAAAGAACTGGTCTACTGATACATCAAGCAGGGTTACAAGCTCATATAAAATCTGTAAACTTGGGTGCTGCCCGCTGTTCTCAATGGACGCGATATATCGGGGCGCAATATTCAGCGTATCGGCTAACTGATTGCGTGATATTCCCTTTGCTTTTCTTGCTGCTTTAATGGCTTGCCCGAAAGCCTTAAAATCAAATTTTTCTTTGTTCTGCTTCATAGTCATTTCACCCAACTACATTGTATATTTCATCTTCCTTTCGAGATATGATTACACACAGCACATTATTGACTGAAATAGAGCATATCATATACTTGATATTATTCGGCTATCCGAGTATAATTATACTGGTAAAATTTGAGGAAAGGGCGTTTTGATTATGGAATATATGTCTTGTCCCGAAGCGGCAAAGAAATGGGGAATTTCTGAAAGACGAGTACAGATACTTTGTAGCGAAAATCGCATACCGGGCGTTTCAAAACTGGGGTATATGTGGCTGATACCAAAAAACGCGGAAAAACCTTTTGATATGAGAAAGAAACAACATAAAATGCAGATACAATAAACAAACAAATAAACCTTACAACAACTGTAAGTGGTGTGGTTGCTTCTTATGCAGTAAAATTATATTCGTAAGATAAGCGTAAGCAAAAAATGTGAGGTGTGAGATATGAATGATACAAAAAAACTATTAGAAGTACGCGACTTGCACAAAGCATATTCCAAAGAGGGGGTTCCAACAAAAGCACTAAACGGAATTACCTTTGATGTTCTGAATGGCGAATATTTGGGAATTATGGGAGCCAGCGGTTCTGGAAAAACAACATTGTTGAATTGTATTGCTACGGTCATTAAACCAACCTCTGGACAAATTTTACTTTCAGGTGCCAATATAAGCTCTTTTGATGGCACGAAGTTGGCTGAATATCGTGGCAACAAGATTGGTTATCTATTTCAAGATTTTGCTTTACTTGATAATCTAACTGGTAAAGAAAATATTATATTGCCTTTATCAATTCATAATATTGACATTGTTACAGCGGAAAAAAAGCTAAAAGATATAGCAGATTTTCTTGGAATTACAGACGTTCTTTCTAAATTTCCGTCACAAATGTCGGGCGGTCAAAAACAACGCGTAGCTGCTGCACGTAGTTTGATTTCTGACCCCGATATTATTTTGGCTGATGAACCTACAGGTGCATTAGATACAAAATCAGCACGTTTACTCATGGAGAAGTTACAGGAAATCAATCTTAGGCGTGGACGCACAATCCTAATGGTCACGCATGACCCTAACGCCGCGAGTTTCTGTTCTCGTATTTTGTTCATTCAAGACGGTGTTATTTTCCATGAGTTACGTCGTAAAATTCCAAATGAAACACAGGAAGATTTTTATGCACGTATTTTACAAGTGATGGCTCAAATGGGGGGAGGAAGTGCAAATGTTCTTTAATCTCACATGGCGAAACGCCAAACGGAGCCGTAGCGAAAACCTAATTTATTTTCTGACAATGATAACAGCCGTAGCAATGTTTTATATAGTGCTTTCTCTTGGACAACAGGACGTAATACGTTTTTTAAGTGAAATTGAGAGCGACGCAGTAGAACGGTTGCTTACTAATCTTTTACCGACGGTTTATCTTTGTGCTTTATTATTTGTGTTCTTTCTCGTAGTATTTGCAAACAAATATCAACTTGAATGTCGTAGTCGAGAACTGGGGCTTTATTTGATGTTTGGAATGACAAAGATTAAATTATTTATTCAAATAATGACAGAGGGGCTAATCACGTCGTTTTTAGCTCTTTTAGGAGGGCTTGTATGCGGTGGCTTTTTATCCGAAGCTATAAGTCTTACAACCGCGCGTTTAGTAGGGCATGGTATCATTACACACCAATTAAGTTTTTCTGTAAGTGCCGCTATTTTCACATCGTTAGGCTTCTTGATTATTCAGTTTGTAGCATTGTTTGTTCTATGCGGAAAGCTGTTCCGTAAAGAGCTACATCAACTTGTTTATGGAGAGATGGCGAAAAAGCAACGCACAGGGAATCCATATGTAAGTTTCGTATCGTTTGCTATAGGCACCGTAATTTTGCTTGTCGCGTACTGGATTGTTGTAGAGCATTTTATGGCTGCGAGTGGGGCAATGCTGCTTATTGCCGTTTTACTTGGAATTATCGGAACAATTCTATTTATTCGAGGACTTGCAAGAATTTTGAGTATATGGGCAGCTTCTATAAAACACAAAGCCACAAGAGGACTTTATGTATTTACTTTACGGCAGTTGCATGAAAATGTCGTTAATAAATATATTTCAATCAGCGTAGCGTCCATTCTGATGATGCTTACTATTATGTTAATTACCGACGGCTCAGTGCGCATAATGTCATATGGAAGTGAATTGACACGAGGTACTTCTGTTTATGACTTTACTGTAATGGGCAACGACCAAATTGTTGAGAAGTATCTTTCCAACGAACAAATTCGTCCTTATGTATCAAATCTGAACCGTATGGAAATAGGAAATATAAAATCCACTGCTTCGGATGGGATAAGTTCTCCTGTTGATTGGTCGAAATTTAGGAAACAAATCGTGCAGCATTTACCTCAAGATGTAGTAGACCCTGCCACACAAGAAGATGGTATGTATAGTTTTGGCTCCGACCAACCTGCTGCCTTAAACCTTTTAGGTCTTATTGATACTGGTAGTTCTTCTCCTTATTTGCTTCCTGTATCTTCCTATAATCGGTTATTGGATGCCGCGGGAGAAAAACAGATTAGCCTTGGGAACAATGAAGTTGTCTATTATCTCAACCCAGATTTTTTAGGTAATGCTCAAGATGAAACGGTTACACTGTTAAATCAAATTGCAGCAGACGCACAGGCGAATAATGAAGCGTTGCTTTCTATCAACGAAAGACCATTTTATCTTGTTCCCTCTGTACCGATGAAAGGGTTGACCGCAGATGAAAATATCAAGATTATAACTGCATTGATTGTTTCAGATGAGATATATTCAGAATTTGTAAATTCAGACACTTGTATGGTTTATTGGAACTTTTGTATTCCTAATGAACTTGTTGAAACAAAAGGTTTAATGTTACCGATTATGGAAGCTCGTGATTTGTTAAAACCATCTGGTCTATATTACGAAAGCTATCTTAATAATTTTGGGCGACAATTATTTTATGTTATTTCCGGAAGTTATACAACACTATACATGGGATTTATGTTTTTGATTATTGCGTGTGCATTACTTGCCCTGCAATTCTTGACGCAAATGCAAACTACAAAATCAAGGTATCTAACACTCTCTATTTTAGGAGCACGACGTGAACAAATTAAGCGTTCTATCAACCAACAAGTATTATGGTATTTCCTGCTTCCTCTTATATTAGCGTGTATCAGCGGAGCAGTAGGGATATATGCCATGCAGCTATATTTATATTCAGGAGCGGCACACCTTGAACAGTCCTATCCTCTTTTAATTGCTATGGCTGTTATTGTTGTTCTTGTTATGGTAATTTACGGTGTGGCTGTTGCTCGAACAGCTAATCGTGAAATAGGAAAGCTCAATTACAAGCCCAATTCTTAACAGGCTTATAAATATTATGGGAAAGGAGGCGGACATATTGGCAAAGATAGTTGTGGTTGAAGATGATGTTTATATGCGAGAAGAACTGTTGAACTTATTAGAAAAATCGGGATATGATACGATTGGATTATCGGATTTTGAAAACGCAGTATCAGAAATAGCAGCATATTTTCCCGACTTAATTTTGCTTGACATCAATCTTCCCTTTCGTTCGGGTTTTGAAATATGTAAAGAGTTGAAAGCTAAACAGATTGGTACGGTACTCGTATTGACTGCAAGAGATAAATTGCAGGACGAACTGCACGCATTAGACTTGGGGGCTGATGACTATTTAACAAAACCTTGTAATATGTCACGTTTACTTGCCCGAATTAAAAATCTTCTTCGACGTAAAGAAGAACAGGTACAGCAAGGGTTACTTGATGGAGGTGGTTTTTTACTTGACCCGAATACCTTTACAATTTATGTAGGGAATAGCTCTTACCTTATGCCACCGAACGAAGGAAAAATATTACTTGCTCTCTTGAAAAATAGCCCTAAGATTGTTTCTAAAAAAGAATTATGCATTAGACTATGGGGAACAGAAGAATTTATAGACGAAAATGCATTACAAGTAAATTTTACTCGGCTGCGAAAAACGCTTCGTGAATTTGGTCTTGAAGAACGTATAGAAACAGTGCGCGGTCAAGGCTACCGCTTGAAAGAGCAGGTGCGCTTATGAATAAGTTGAAAATACTTTTAATCTATATTTCCTCTAACCGGGTATGGATTATTACACTTGCCTGTTTGGACTTGTTCTTTATATTTCTTGCTTGGTTGGCTAACCCTGATTATTTTATAAATTATGCTGCATTGATAATTTTTGTGTCATTTGCCGCACTTGCTATTCCTCTTGCTATATCAATCAGAAAACGTAACAAGGCAGACGCTATTTTTCGGCGTTTTCTATTAGAGCCGGACGATACCAACGAATACTTACTGTGTGAAGCTGTTCCCGCTGTAATACGCCCTCTTATCTGTGAATTGGGAAAACATTTGAGGACGCAGCAAGAATATATCAACGAACAGAAAATTACAGTTACAGACTATGAACACTATGTTGAAAATTGGGTGCATGAAATCAAAAAACCACTATCCCTTATGACCTTGCTACTGGATAATCGAAAAGATGAAATGTCCCCTTTGGTTCATACTCGTATGCTTTATGTACGCGACCATACCCGACAGGATATAGAACAAATTCTATACTTTTCAAGGCTTGGGGCTACACATAAGGATTACTCTTTTGAGTCGCTTTCAATTCTTGGAACTTGCCGTGAAGCAGTTGAAGATAATTTAACGCTTCTTGAAGAAGCCGGATTTTCTATTGAATATACCGAAAACGATTATCAAGTGATTTCTGACAAAAAAGGTCTGATGTTCATTTTAGGACAGATAATCAGTAATAGTGTGAAATATGTGGGAAACAACCTTGCCCCACGGCTCATATTTTCCATAGCTGATAGTATGAATAGTGAACAGATTTCTTTATCTATCAAAGACAACGGCACAAGCATACCATTGTCTGACTTACCCTTTGTTTTCGACAAGGGGTTTACCGGAGATACGGGCAGTTACCTTAGTCGTTCTACAGGTATGGGCTTATACCTTGTTCAGAAAATGGCAACTGACTTATTTATCACGGTGGAGCTTAAAAACAATTCATACGGTGGAACAACCGTAACCTTGACGTTTCCAAAAGTGTAACGTCTATTTGGGAGGTAGTGAAATGCAGTTACAGAATGAAATAGTAAAAAAGCACACGCCAATAAAAAGCTTGCTCATTGATTGGTTAATTATATTTGGAACGTATCTTTTTATCCGCATATTCTTTGCCCTCTTTGGGCTTCATCAGAATATTGTCCTCTTGGGCTGTTGCCTTGCGATATTGCCCTATCTTTTTGGGGCGTTATATTTACAGAAATCCCACAAGCAATGTCAATTATGGCTTGCTGCATTGGCTATTTTAATACCGTCGGTCGTTGAAAAAGCAGCAATATATTTATTTGGTGCGTACTTATACAATTTAAGACCGATAAATGTTGTAGGAGTTATGGAAGCGATTAAGAGTAACGCACCATATACAAACTTCATTAAAAATCAATCAGCACAGAATTTAATAAATCTATCATATTTTAATTGGACATATATTCTATGCAGTATAGCTATTTCTGTTTTGGTTATCCTGCTTTTACATAAGACAAAACAAAAAAGTAATAAAGGATAATGAGAAATTTTTGAAATTGACATAGTATAGAACATCTGCCGGACGACGGCAAAGAAAAAAAGCCGTCGCAACGCAGACAGGTTTTCACGCGCCTATTCTATTTCGGCGGCTTTGATTTTCAGAGCCGCCGTTTCTTTTTATCTATCTAAATTCTAACGATAACTCTCCTACTAGATGTAAGCGTCAAATAAAACAGTGTATAGAAAAATAACCGTCAGCCTTTTATACTAAAAGGTCAACGGTTATCGACAGAATTCTTTTACA
>CABIXM010000036.1 GCA_902362725.1 Clostridiaceae bacterium
TTTTTTACTTTATAGGAAAGACCGCCTCCGGCGCTCTCTTGAACGAAAAAGGCCCGCGCGGAGGCGGGCATGAAAACGGGACGGTTGTGAAATTAGAAGATATAAAAACCTTCTGTTCCCCAATCGTCATCATCGTCATCGAATTCATGTAAGAAATAATCCATATCCAGAAGGTCACTCTCGCTCATCTGGCGAATGTCCCTGGGTGTCATTCCTTCCGGTGGATTTTTGATGTATTTATTGCGCAGCTCCTCGATATCAGATTTCATGGCGGCATCCTCCTTTAAGAGGATTGTAGCATAGAAGTATGGAAAAGAGAAGCTATCCATAGCCTCTTTTCCTACGAGCTTTGGACATGGCTTTCTCGTACATTTCTTCGAGGGAGACGCGCTTATGGTTGTAGTAAAGTTCAAGGACGGACATAGTAGAGCCGCAGTCAGGACATTTTAAAGGGTCATATCCAAATGAAAGAGAGATAGCCTGACGCCAGCGGTTAAAACTACGATAAATGTGATGTTTTTCGCGAGAAATAGCACGATAAAGTTTTTTATCAATCTCACGGTGCCTGGCATAAAGACCACCATAGCGGATCATTTTGAAATGTTTTTCCGGTATATGTTGAATCAACCGTTCAATAAAGGTAATGGCGGGAACGGTTTCGACGATATATTTATTATCTTCATGACGGTTGTAGTGAAAGGTAACCGAATCACCGTCATAAGAATCAATGCGGGAAGTGGCGATAACAGGTCTGCCAAGGTAACGACCGATGTAATTAAGAACGGTTTTGGAATCGCAACTGTTGGGCTTGGCATAAACATAGAAACCATTGGGATGATCTTCATAACATTTGGCCTTTACTTTTTTGAATGAGTTTCCAAGCTTATGTTGCATCTCGTTGAGTAGAGCGGTACGAAAAGAATTTCGGAGAAAAGTATAGTTGAAATGAGAAATATGCCGCCACTGCCCCAAATCGCTGTAACCACCTTCGGAAATGAGACAGTGAATGTGAGGATTCCATTTGAGATCCCTGCCAAAAGTATGAAGAACCATGATGAATCCAGGGACAAAGTTTTGAGACTTGTTAAGCTTGGAAAACATACGCAAAACAACACTGGAAACAGCATGAAAAAGACAATGAAGTAAGGAGCGATCTTCTAAGAAGAAAGGGCGAAGATTTTCATCAATGGTAAAAACACAATGACGGTGAGTAACGTGAATGAGTTTAAAAGCCATGGAAGTAGTACGTTCCATAGAGTACTTATTGCCACAGGTAGGGCAAAAACGGCTGTGACAGCGGAAAGGGACAAACTTGAGATTGCCGCAATGCTTACAGCCATACATGGCACCGCCGAAGGCGGGGTCACCACAAAGGATCATTTTGTCCACGTTTTCAATAATGGAATCACGTGGATGCAATGTATAAAGCATTTCTTCATAATGGTCTGTAAAAATTTCTTGAAGGATGTTCATAAGACTATTATGCAGGAAAAAGCAAGAAAAAGAAACCCCCACCCCTCAAGAATGAGGGGCAGGGGAGTTGAATAGGCGAAGCCTATTTTTTATTTCCACATATACAGTATGCTTCTTAAAAATAGCTTGGAGAGTGGAAATAAGCGCCTCTTTAGAGTCCGGAATTATATGTATGGTATTTGAATTTCTTTGTGCAACACCAAACATAACTGCGTCAATCATTATATTATCGATTGTAGCCGTACTTACAGATAATTCTTTTCCCAATTCCGAAGATGCCAAATCTCCTTTGTCTATTAGGCACGCAAATGCTCGCATATCTGTTCTAAATTGCTGCTGAGGGATATAATCCAGCATAAGTTCTGGAACAGTCTTATTTAAAACATAATCTCGGAAAATATCCCAGTACAATGTCAACTTTGATGCACGTCGGATTACAATTCTTCCGTTTATCAGAGTTTGCACCATATCGCTACCATATGTTTCTGTAATTGAAAAATAATCTGCCGGCGAAGATTTAGCAATTTCTATTACGCAAGCGTGCTGGTCTGGCGTTAGTTCAGAAATATCTCTTTCAAATAAGTCTACTATATTAAGCCTTTGACCAATAACATAGTCCTGGCTATTTCCGTCGTGTATCAACTTGAAAACATGAATGCACAACTTTTTTAACAACCAAGGGTATCCTTGACATTGTTTGGTCAAGTAATTGTTTAAAATCGGATTAACAGGCTCTTGCAAATGCCTACCAAAAAGCTTAATAGCGCTTTTAATTTCTGTCGCCTTAAATTGCGACAATTCAAATTCTTTACGCCTATCTGCTAAATTCGACCACATATAGTATGCCGGATGATCAGCAGGAATCGTTAAATCTGTTTTCCATGCAAATCCTAAAACTAGTGGACCTTGTAGCGCATCTATCTCATTGCAAAGGACACGCACATTATCAAAGAGTGGATACAACCCCTTTTGAGAGAACAGCTCTTCAAATTGATCAAATACAATTACTATAGTTTTACCTTGTTGTTTTAAATATTCTAATGTCTTTTGAATTGAACTATCATTTAGGTACTGACTTACAGTAGTTGAATTGATGTCCCTCGTTGTAACATCTGTAAATCCTTGTGAATCAGCTTCAGAAAAGCAAGATCTAATTGCCATCTCTGCATATCGCGCTGACATAGCGGTACGAACATCTACCGCATACACAAAAAATTTTTTGGAATACTTTCGGCTTGTTGTCACCTGAGAAGCCAACTTCAATACAACAGAACTTTTTCCCATACCAGATGGTGCCTTTATGGAAAACAACCTCGTTCTTGAATTTCCATTGTTAACACTTTCTAAAAAATCTAGTATATCCGATAAGATCTTCTTCCTACCGACAAAATCCTCTGGTCTAGCTGGGCGATAATCGCTCCAATCATCACCACTTATTACCGGAACAATATTCCTATATTCTTCGGCAAGCAGTTCTGTTTGCTTAGAGTCGATACTTTCGCTCCCTAGCCACTGAAAACTACTAAAACTATTTCTATGGGCCTTCAGATTGTTAAGCTGCTCGGTTGATGTTACTCTTTGGCCATGAACAGCATCAAATGCAAGAACTGTTGAAGAAATTTCCAGAGCAGGATCAACAATCGGAATAATCCAGAACATACCGGAGGATGTGCACATTAACATTGCATCATCTCCAGGTACAAATTTACTTGAAATTAACCCAAGAATCTTGTCCAATGGCTGAATTTGCCTAGATCCAACTAATAAATCTAGAATTCTGTCCTGTGTATAAAAAGACAGTTTTCCTCTTTCGCTATTTGATTCTTGCTCCCATTCAATTCGTGTGCCTTCTGCATCCTTAGACAGGGGCCCTGTCGTAACGAGCCAACAAGCATCAGCTTTGCGCAGCATTATGTTTCCTAACAATTTAGTGATGACATCCGCTGGTAAAGCATTCTCATGAGCCTTACACTCAACAAGAATCACTTGATTTGTGATTTTGTGTTTTGCATATACATCTATTTCCATCCCGGTTACACGCACTGTTTGGGTAACTTCAAACTGCTGAACCGTCAATATTTGCGCCACCAACCGCTCTAAAATACCGCCTTTAACAGTTGTAGATTCATCTTCCTTTGTACAAATTTCGATTCTAGTGTTCATGTGTTCCTCCAAATATATCTGGAAAATTATAATCCATTCACGATCTCCATAAACCGCTCCAGGGAATACGCTCCCGGATAGTCCGGCTGCTTGGTCTCAAACACCATGTAATACTTGTACTGTTTTCCGGCCAGCTTCGCCCACTGGTCGCCGATTTTGGCTTTTTCCTTAGATTCATCGTTGTCCAGGTGGTCGCCCTTGGTCTCTACCATCAAAATCTTCCCACTGTGGAGCATCACGATGATGTGGCCATATGGGCACATCCGGTCAGAAAATTCGACGCTTTTATTATACCAGATACAGGAATTCAGAACAACAGATTTTCGCATCTCAATACGAAAATATCCAACTCAAATTTATCAGTCAGCAAGGCTTTCCGTTCACCTTTTCCCAGCCGCTGCTGACCAAAACAGGCCCAGAGATTTACCCGCTATTTGGGCAAAACTCTGGGCCTGTTTTACCTGTTCCGGGCAGGAGCGTATCTATCGTGTGGGAGCAGGATGGATCGCCACTGCATGGACAGGTGGGGCGTCCAGAGGGGCAAAGCCCCTTTGGCTCTGGGTTTCCAATAGGGGCGAGCAGCATCCCTGTTGGCATAGGGTATCCAAAGGAAAACAGAGTTGCCCTTGGCAGGGGTATCCAAAGGGGACGGAGTTCCACTTGGCACACGATTTTGCTTGCAAAGTATAGTGTGTTATACCTTTTGCGACCGCTGATGCTGGAAAGGGGGTTGTCCCACGCCAGACAGATCGTTTTCAGTGGCAGCAGAACAGGCGGATTTTGTGGGCTGTAAGTTACAAAAGACAAGGAATTTGCCATAAGCAAAATCCGGCTGTTCGGGTGTAGTTGGCGCAGGATATCTTGTAGCTGTGCGAAAAGATTTTCTGTGCCAACGGGGGGCGCAAGAGGTATATAAAAACCCGCCGTAGCGACACGCTTAATTTTCCCCATCCAAGGGGAGCTCAAGAACTTGCTCGGCAAGCTGCTGGAACAGTTCTGAAGTATTCTCGTCCATTGTGATCATCGTTCCTATGTGAGCCCTTTGTGGCTTGCTTTGAAAATGGATAATTTAAATCTTATAACTTTGGAAAATCCAGAGGAAGTCCGCGCTTCTGCATCTTATTCATAATGCTGGACGGCGACTTCAAGCGGCTTTTCATACTTTCTATCGGATTGCGGTCATGCTGCAATGAAAATTCCTCATTCAAAATTTCCAACCGGCTTTCAAGTGCTTTCAGTGCGCAGCGGTATTGCAGCATGACTTCCTGATACATGTGATTTTTACTTAAAAGGCGCTGGCATTGCAGATCATCCAAGCCTTTATCTGTCGCAATCGTCAAACCCAATAAATTTTCACTCATAGCTTCTTCATTCCGCAGGGATAGACGCTCTGCGCTGTCTGCTGCTCTTGAGTTACGACCTGATAAAAACTGTATCCGCCGGAGAGATGGGCACAGCTGAAACCATACTGCGTCAAAAGCCGGCAAGCCAGATAACTGCGAAGTCCTGTCTGGCAATTCACATAGACAGGCTTGTCCCGCTCTAACTCGTCCAAATGCTCCCGCAGTTCGTCCAGTGGAATATTGCGGAATCCATTCAAGTGCCCACGCCGATATTCGCCTTCCGTACGGACATCCAGTAGCGTCGCACTGCCATCGCAAGGCAAGTCCTCAACATCATTCCAATGGAACTGCCGCACTTTCCCGCTCTCCAAATCCTCGATCATAAAGCCTGCCATATTTACCGGATCCTTGGCGGAGGAATAGGGCGGTGCATAGGAAAGATCAAGTTCGGTCAGTTCCGGTGCTGTCATTTTGGCACGAATGGCCGTTGCCAGTACATCAATACGCTTGTCCACGCCGTCGCCGCCAACGATCTGCGCACCCAGCAGTCGCAGGCTTTCTTTTTCATACAGTACCTTCATTGCCATAGACTGTGCGCCGGGATAATAGGTAGCGTGGGATGCCGGGAAAAGTACGACTTTGTCGTAAGTGATCCCTGCTGCCTGCGCTGCCTTTTCATTGATTCCCGTAGAGGCCGCTGTCAAGCCAAACAGCTTCAGAACAGACGAGCCCTGAGAGCCGTGAAAGCGGCTGTTTCCGCCGCAGATATTGTCAGCGGCAATGCGTCCCTGCTTGTTGGCGGGCCCCGCAAGCGAGATCAACGCTTTCTGGCCGGTCACGAAATGGGTGACCTCTACGGCATCGCCTACAGCGTAGATGTCCGGCGCGGAGGTTTCCATCCGCTCGTTGACAGCGATGCTGTCCCGGATGCCCAGTTCCAGCCCGGCCTCTTTTGCCAAATGCGTATCCGGGGTAACACCGATGGCCAACAGCACCATATCCGAATGCAGTGGTTCACTTTCTTCCAACAGGGTCAGCACGGAATCTCCGTCCTGTCGGAATCCGGTGACGGTTTCACCCAACCGCAGAGCCACGCCGTGTCTGCGCATTTCCGCATGGACAAAGCTCGCCATATCCGCATCCAGTGGTGCTAATAGCTGCTTCGGACGCTGAACGATGGTAACCGAAACGCCCATCTCCACAAGGTTTTCCGCCATTTCCAGACCGATAAAGCCGCCGCCAGCCAAAATAGCAGTTTTCGGCTTCTGCTCCTCTACAAAGCGCCTAATGCGGAGGGTGTCCTCCACGGTGCGTAGCGTGAAAACACGCTCACTGCTGACGCCGGAAAGCGCAGGAACCGTCGGCTTTGCGCCGGGGGCAAGAAGCAGTTTGTCATAGGTTTCCGTATAGATCTTTCCGCTGTCCAGTGCACGGACGGTGACGGTTTTCTCTGCAGAATTGATTGCAGTTACTTCCTGCCGTATTCGTACATCAATGCGAAAGCGATCCCAAAAGCTCTCCGGAGTTTGCAGCGTCAGTTCTTCTTGCTCTTTGATCACACCACCCACATAATACGGCAGGCCGCAGTTGGCATAGGACACATAGCCGCTGCGCTCGATCATGATGATCTGCGCGTGTTCATCCAAACGGCGGATGCGGGCAGCGGCAGAAGCACCTCCCGCCACACCGCCTACGATCACAACTTTCATCTTGCACCCTCCACCATTGCGTCAATCTCCGACTTAGGCCGATAGCCGACCGATTTCGCAACGGCCTTTCCATCCTTGAATACGACCAGCATCGGGATGCTGGATACCTGAAAACGCATCGCCAGCTCCATTTGCTCCTCCACATTGACCTTGCCCACCTTGAGCGTACCGCTTTTTTCTTCGGCAAGCTCATGCAGTATGGGAGAGAGCATTTTGCACGGTCCGCACCAGTCCGCGTAGAAATCCAGCAAAACGGGTTTGTCGGAATTCAGTACTTCATTTTCAAAATTCGCAGCAGTAATTTTCAGTTCAGCCATGAGAATGACTCCTTTCTATTATCCTTGATTATTCTTTGTTTTTCAGTTTGCAAATGCCCTGCGTCATGGTTCCCATCGGACAAAACGCACACCATGTGCGGGGCTTGTAGAGCACCATAACGATCAAGCCCAGCGGCAGAGAGGTCAGCATGAGGCTATAAAAGCCGAAGCTGAACTGCGCCACCCAATCAGCGACTGTACCGGCTGTGTAAGTCCAGCCCCACGGCACACGGAATGTCCAGAACAGCTTAATAGCCTCCCGCAGGGACGCAGCACCCGCGGCGCACCTTGACGACCCCCAGTGGACAGGTATTTTCACACACGCCGCAGGCGACGCACTGCGTCTTATCTACGGCAGCCAGTTTCTTTGACAGCATAGCGTTCCTCCCTTAATCCTGCAAGGATTTGTAATAGAGCATACAGTGGCAGAATCCCTCGAAGCCCGGATCTGCAAGTTGATCCTTAAACTCCTGGCACATACATTTGATCGCCTCTGTGCGCTCCCTGCGGCAGGGACAGTATCCGCCGGTGCGCTTGAGTCCTTCCCGGATGGTATTGACAATCTCCTGATCGGGATTGAGCTTGATTTTCATGTTCGCCATCTCTTTCTTGTTTATTGATTGTGGCTTTATCATACCGTAGGACAAAGCATTTTTCTGTGACGAGGTCACATTGATAAAAAAATCCAGTGCTCAAAAAAGCACCGGATTTTTAAAAGATGAATCACGCTTTCCACAGACTATGGAGGTTTCTCTTTTTCTTTCTTTAATAATTTTCCGCGTGGATCTCAAAATAGCTCTGGGGATGGTTGCAGGTCGGGCAGACCTCCGGTGCTTTCTCACCAATCACGATATGCCCGCAGTTGCGGCACTCCCACACCTTGACCTCGCTCTTGGCAAAGACTTCCGCCATTTCCACATTGTGTAGCAGGGCACGGTAGCGCTCCTCATGGTGCTTTTCAATGGCGGCGACTAGGCGGAAGCGCTGTGCCAGTTCATGAAAGCCTTCCTCATCGGCAGTTTTGGCAAAGCCGTCGTACATATCCGTCCACTCGTAGTTCTCACCCTCAGCGGCGGAGAGAAGGTTTTCGGCGGTGTCTCCAATGCCGTTCAGTTCTTTGAACCACAGTTTGGCGTGTTCCTTCTCATTATCAGCGGTTTTGAAGAACAGCGCCGCGATCTGCTCGTAGCCTTCCTTCTTGGCCTTGGATGCAAAATAGGTGTACTTGTTGCGTGCCTCGGACTCACCGGCAAAGGCAGCCATCAGATTTTTCTCTGTTTGAGTACCTGTGTATTTCGTTTCTTTCATGGTGGATACTCCTTCCTGTTTTTCTGCTTTTATTGCAGCAAATCTATGATTTTCTTCTGTGACAAGGTCACATTTCTTTTTATTTTAGACAATTTAGTCCGTTCTTATTCCGCAGCGTGATTGCACCACGCTTCAGCTCCACCAGTCCGTCCTCTGAGAAGCTTTTGAGCATCCGTGCCACTGCCTCCCGCGCCGAGCTGATGTGCTGGGCGATCTGCTCATGGGTCATGCGTATCGTATCAGAGCCGGTACGCTCCGCTTCGGCAATGAGAAATTCTGCCAGCCGCCGATCCAATCCCTTGAACATGATCTGCTGCATCGCCCACATCACATCAGAAAACCGTTTCGTTGCCAGCTCATAGAGATAGCAGCGGACATATAGATTTTTTTCCTTGAGCGCAGCAATGATATTTGCAGGGATAATCAGAACCTCCGTATCCGGTCCGGCGGTCATCTGCGTATCAAAGGTGATCTGACTGATCACGCAGGAGGCAGAAAGCACGCATAGTTCGCCCGGATACAGCCGGAACAGCGTTACCTCCCGTCCCTCCTCGGAGAGAAGATAGGTGCGGATCTCGCCGGAAAGAATAAACAGCATTCCGAGACATTCATTGTCGCTGCTGTGAACGAATGTACCTTTTTCATAATGACGGACAAAGGCACTTCGGCGTAGTGTTTCTTGCTCCTGTTCGGTCAAGGATGGCCAGAACGGAAGTTGTGTCAGTGTGCGTTCCATATCAATGGCAGCTATGCTTACCGCTGCCGTTGGTGTCAACGACTTCCGCATGGATGACTTTGCCGTCCGCAGCTTCATAAAGCTTGAACTGTTCGGTGTGGCCGAAATGCTGAAAAATTTGACCGTTTTCATAGGTAACTGCAATTTTCATAATGGAATCTCCTTTGCATTTTTGTTGAATTTTTCTGTGTTGGCTCGCTGTATCCGGCAGCAACGGCCGCAGTGGGTTGCCTCCTGTCCTCCACAGATGCGGTAGTTTCCCCCGGTGATGTGCAGCGGTTTCCCGTGAACAAGACACGCTGCGATCTTGCGCCGTGCGACTTCGTAAATCTCCTGTACGGTAGAGC
Source organism: Clostridiaceae bacterium (assembly GCA_902362725.1). Classification (GTDB taxonomy): domain Bacteria; phylum Bacillota; class Clostridia; order Lachnospirales; family Lachnospiraceae; genus Laedolimicola; species Laedolimicola ammoniilytica. Next base: position 9,397 of record CABIXM010000036.1, read on the forward strand.
GTGAAATGTCCATTTGCGCGGCACACTGTTCATGGGTTTGCTGCTCCAAGTCAACCAGACGAATGACCTCGTATTCGTCCAGCGTCAGCAGGATCGGCTCGGTATTCTCGCACCCATTGGGGCAGAAGGTATCAACTTGTGGTGCGCCACAAATCCGACGGCACCGTGGCGGTCTTGGCATGGACGCTTTCCTCCTTTGTTTCCGGTATATACCGATTATAACACCTTACGCAGAAAAATCAATACAGATTTTTGATTCAGGATTACGGAATCGAGTACACGTTCCATACGGGCGAAAATATCATTGAATTTACGCCTGACAATACCGGCACGGTTCGTTATAGCTGCTGATGGGTATGATTCGCGGCAACATTTTTGTTACGGATGGAACCAAGGGTGATGTTGCGGCTTCCAGTGGTGAAGTCAGTGTCCCAACCCCTGCCGAATATAAGATCCCCACAGAAGCATTAGCGATTGCATTACTCACTACGGACGAATCTGGGAACGAGATTCAAGAGGTCGGTATCGAACTGACGGACAATGGATTCTCCCCGGCAGTCATTGTGGTACAGCGTGATTTGCCAGTGTACTGGAATATTGAAAACAACCTCACAGATGCAGAAAACGGAACAAATTTGTTGGCTCCTTACTATTCCACGCAGCTAACTTTAGGTGCCGGAGATAATCTACTCAGTTTGTATCCATCAGAAAGTTTTGATGTATCGACCGGCGACAACCGTTTTTACTGCTATGTCAAAGTGGTAGAGGATCTGTCCGTTGTGGATGAATCCACTGTCCGAGAGGAAGTGGATGCTTATGAGCCTCTCATCTATCCATCGGAGGTTTTTGAGAGTCCTGGAATGTCATGCTGCGGTCAATGATCTCCCGGTAGATTTAATAAAGTAAGTTCATTCCCACAGCCGATGTGCTGAGTACCGTGGGAATTCCAGCATTGAACAGTGCGACGATGCTGTCCTTTCGCTCAATCAACTGATTCAAGATAGTTAAACCGCTGCAATTTTCGTCTCCGTATAGGATGGAAGTTGCAGCGGTTTTGTTTTTTGGAGGCGAAGTATCCAAAGGGAAACAGATTTACAGAAAGTGCTTCTGTTTCCGGTATTCCGTTGGGGTTAATTTGTAGCGTTTTTTAAATAATCTACAAAAATAGTCAACGTTATGAAATCCTGTCTCAGAAGAAATGAGATTGACTTTTTTCTCAGTTTTTGAAAGCAACTGACCGGCCTGTTTTAAACGGTAGTTAATGAGATAGTTAATCGGTGTTATGTGTAAATATTTCCGAAACAGATTCAAAGCGGTACTCTTACTGACCATTGCCTGTTCTGCAATGTCATCCAATGAGATACTCCGTGAGTAATTTAGGTGGATAAATTGCATCATGAGCTGTAACCGGGCTTGAGAAGCGGTTGAATGCTCCTTGTGTTCTTCCTGGTATGAAATGTCTGTGTTTTTAAATATTTCCAACCAGAGATTCTGAAGGAGAGAACTGGTAAGGAGTTCTTTGGATAAAACAGAATCCTGTGCAGAAATAATTTGCCGCATGATAGATAAAACCTTTGTTTGCCAGCATACTTCTTTATGAAATACGAGAAATGGCAATGAGGAAGAAATGATCGGCAGAATATATTTCTGATAAATCAGGCTGTCGCAAGGGGCAATAAAAGAAGGCATAAATACAAAATTGGGAATGAGGGCTTTTGAGGGAGAATAAAGGCGATGGAGTACCTTTGTATTAATGAATATGCCATTTCCTTCGGTTAAATGAAATTGGTCTTCTCCAATCCACAAAGTAACGGTTCCGGATTCAATATAAATAAACTCCAATTCTGTATGCCAGTGCCATTCTATACAGTTGAAATCAAAAACTGACAGATCTTCATAATAAAACTGGAAAGGATAGAGATTGCTTCCGTGCTGAACTGTCTCCATCAAATCTTCATCTGTAATGATTTTAGTATAGATTTTATTTATATTCATAGAAACTTCCTTCTTTGAAACATGCTTTACGATATTATACAATAAAATTCGGAAATAAATCAATGAAAACAAAAACATTATGTTATATAATTCAGTAAAAAAACGAGGAGTGATGACCATGCCAAATTATCGGAAAACAAAAAGAGCCTGTTATATGGGATTTATTACACAGGCAATTGCAGCTAATTTTGCCCCATTGTTATTTTTAAAATTTCATAATGATTATCAGATTACACTTGGAAAAATCGCATTGATTTCTACCTGCTTTTTCCTTACACAGTTGTTGGTAGACCTGTTTTGTGCAAAGTTTGTGGACAAAATAGGGTATCGTATCAGTATTGTTATTTCTGAGGTATGTTCCGCAGCAGGATTGGTTGGTCTGGCTTTTTTGCCGGATCTTTTGCCGGAACCGTTTGTTGGAATTATCCTGAGTGTGATTGTATATGCAGTCGGAAGTGGTCTGATTGAAGTGCTTTGCAGTCCGATAGTGGAGGCGTGTCCATTTGATAACAAAGAGGCAACGATGAGTCTGCTTCACTCTTTTTATTGTTGGGGAGCAGTGGGAACGATTGTGATCTCCACACTGTTTTTTGCGGTGTTTGGCATGGACAGCTGGAAATGGCTGGCTGTCTTATGGGCACTTGTTCCGGCTATAAATATCTATAATTTTGCAACCTGTCCGATCGAGTATTTGGTAGATGAGGGGGAAGGAATGGGAATAAAAGAACTGTTTCGAAAACCTCTTTTCTGGCTTTCCATATGTTTAATGATTTGCTCCGGCTCGTCAGAACTGGCTATGGCACAATGGGCATCTGCTTATGCGGAGGCTGCTCTGGGGCTGTCAAAGACAGTTGGTGACCTAGCCGGTCCTTGCATGTTTGCTGTTACAATGGGGATCAGTCGTGTAATTTTCGGAAAATATGGTGATAAAATGGATCTGATGAAATTTATGATCGGATCTGGAATTTTATGTGTGATATGCTACCTGCTTGCTTCTGTATCGTCGAATCCGATATCAGGTTTGATTGGATGTATTATCTGTGGCTTTTCTGTTGGGATTATGTGGCCCGGCACAATCAGTATTTCATCAGAAAGATTTCCGGCAGGTGGAACGGCTATGTTTGCTTTGCTTGCTATGGCGGGGGACCTGGGTGGAAGCATAGGTCCGGGGATTGTTGGACGTGTTACACAAAGTGCAGGAGACAATATTCGTGCAGGTATGGGAGTTGGACTTTTGTTCCCGGTTACTTTATTAATCATGCTTTTTATTTTTGCAAGGCAAAAAAATAATAAATATAATAAATGAAATGCGATATTTGTTATGCTCGATGTTATCAGCAGTACAGAATATGATGTGATTATGAATATTTCCCTTCTAAAACCTTGTCAGCAAGTTCTTTTCCAATGCGGTGAGTTTCCTATTTTGGGTGTAATTACCCACAGAAAATTGTAGCAAAGGTGGTAGGAAAGTGTGGGGGATTTCGCCTGTGTCATGACACAGGCAGTGTTTGCATGCCGTACAGCTCGTAGAATATCATGGGGTTGTAAGGGCTGATTTGCTGACAAGAAGTTAAGGTTTTAGAATTTTTTTAATGACGTTCTGTATATGGTACCAGTCTTCATTTTTCTCCCACCCCAGAGACTTATTCACGGCAAAATTTCCATGGAGCATATAAAGGAAAATTTTTTCTGCCTCCCATTCGTTGAGACAATAATCTCTCATAATTTCTGGGATACGTTGCGGTTTTTGCATTTGATACAGCTTCCTCAGGATATGATGAGATAAGCTTTCGTCCAGAAAAAGGATTCGATATTTGGGATTGCTTGCGGCACGCTGACAGGCCGGAAGCAGGGCGTCGGGATCCGGGTTTCTTTCTTCGATATTTTTCTCGTTTTCTATGCTCTGATTGGAGACGGCAGAGGAGAACGGCTGAATGGCGTCAAGCTCTGTAAGTCGGAGGGCGTCGTCCAGCAGTTCATCTAAAACGTTGTCGATATTATTATAATGCAGGTAAAAGGTGGCTCTGGTAATCTCGGATTGCTTGCACAGGGCGGTAACAGTTATCTTTTCATAGGGTGTATTCTGGAGCAGCTCCAGAAGTGCGTCCTTGATCATACTTTTGGTCATGACGGTTCTTCGGTCTGTTTTTCTTGCTGTCAATTTGCTTTCCTCCATAAAAGTGTTATACAAAATTCGAGTATTTGTAAAGAATTGTTCCTGTCCGCAGGATATTGGATAGGACTTTGAATGCCTTTTACAGTATAATCATTTCCATACAGAGTGTCAAGAAACTAACGCATGGAAAGGAGATTACTTTATGGGCGAATATAAAGAAATTGCAGCGAAACTGAAAGAGGCAGATGCAATTTTAATCGGTGCGAGTAATGGATTTTCCATTTCAGAAGGACTTCATATTTTTGCGGACAATCAGGCTTTTGAAGAGGTTTTCGGAGATTTTAAAAGAGTCTATGGGATTCGCAATATCCTTTCGGGGCTTTTTGCCGACTGGCCATCGGAAGAAGTAAAATGGGCATTTTTGAGCAGGCTGATTCATCACTATAGTATCGGGTACACGGGCAGTCCCAATATGGAGGCATTAAAAACGCTCATCGGAGACAAGCCGTATTTCTTTGTGACCTCCAACGGAGAAAATCATTTTGAACTTGCCGGATTTTCCCCGGACTGCATCTGGGAGATTGAGGGAAGCTGGAAGGAAATGCAGTGTGAGCAGGGCTGCCATGATACCCTGTATCCCTTATTCTCTCTGATTCCGGAAATGGCGGCGTCCGAGAAGAACATGAAAATCCCATCGGAGCTTGTTCCAAGGTGCCCGAAATGCGGCGGGACTATGATTGGACATTCGCCCCAGAGGCATAGGACGGCGGCAGACAGGGAGATACAGAGGCGGTTTCAGAATTTTGTTCAGAAGTATCATGGAAAAAAGCTGGTTGTTCTGGAACTTGGAATCGGTTGGAGAAATCAACTGATCAAGGCACCGCTTATGAATCTGGTTAAAAAAGAGCCTTATGCGTCCTATATTACCATAAACAAAGGTGAGATCTATATTCCGGATGAGATTGCGGCAAAATCCTATGGTCTCGACGGAGACATGACAGAGATATTGGAACGGCTGAAAGAGGCTGCGGAAGAAAGAAACGAAGGATGGAGGAAATGAAAATGAGCATGTATGAAAATCTGGTTATGCAGACGCAGATGAATTATTCCAGATATTATGGAAGGTATGCCGCCGGAAAAACGCCGGTCAGATTAAGCGACAGAGAAGCACTGCCTTACGAAAAGCAGATTGAGAAATTGATCGAGAAAATAAAAGAAGCAGATTGCATTGTAGTTGGAGGAGCCTCTGGACTGTCCTCCGCGGGAGGCGGGGATTTTTACTATGAGGATACGCCGTCCTTTCGCCGTTATTTCGGGAAGTTTGCAGAAAAATATGGGTTTCAGGGAGCGTTTGCAGGCATGGGGTATCCATATAAGACCCGCGGGGAATTCTGGGCTTATCTGGCTACCTTCCTGCATACGACACAGACAGCACCTGTCCGGGAACCCTATCTGGATCTGGACGCCATTTTGCAGGGAAAAGATTTCTTTATTCTGACTACGAATCAGGACACACAGTTTGTCAAGATTTATCCGGAGGAGAAGGTGGCACAGATTCAGGGGGATCACCGCTTTTTCCAGTGTTCCAGACAGTGCTGCGACCGGACATGGGATGCGGTAAAGCCGGTAGAAAAAATGATAGAGGCCATGGGAGATGGTACAAGCATTCCCGAAGAGTTGATTCCGCGCTGTCCGGTCTGCGGCGAGGAAGCGTTTCCGTGGGTGCGCGGTTATGGCAACTTTCTGCAGGGAAGAAAATACGATGAACAGTATCAGAAAATTTCGAAGTATATCATGAACAACAAAGAGAAAAAGATACTCTTCCTGGAACTGGGGGTGGGGAGAATGACGCCGATGTTTATACAGGAATCTTTCTGGAATCTGACGCTGAATCTTCCGGATGCCTATTATATTGCCGTAAATGCACAATATGATTTCCTGCCAAAAGACATAGAGGAAAAGGGAATGGTCATGAAGGGAGATATTGCAAAGGTGCTGAAAGATGCTGCGGAAAGGGTGTGAAAAAATGGACCGCTTTTTTAAAGATACGCTTCCGCACAACAGGGCCTTTCGCGAGATGCTTCGTCCCGCAAAGGAACAGGTAAAACATCTGTCACCGGATAACATAGCCCAAAGAAGCGGAGCAATCTTTCACGAAAGGGATGGAGTATTGGAGTTGCAAAGTCTGAACCAAACGGTTCGGATTGCAGTTCCAGAATATACATTTTCGCCCAGGCTTGAGGAATGGCATCAACTGGTGATCCTTCATTATTTGGCTCTGGCAGACGGGACTGCGGTTTCTACTCAGGTCATTACGTTTGGAGGCTTAAAGGATGGGCTTATCAGAGGGACGAAGTTTGACCATGATATGGAAAAGGAACTTCAGAGATTTCTGAAAGGAAAAACACCGGATTGCATTCGGAAGATTTGCAAAGCCCTTGGGGCAGAATTTGCAGACAGCAATGCCGATCTGTGTGCAGTATTTCACTTTCTGCCAAACTATCCGGTCTGGCTGAAGATATGGTTTGCGGATGAAGAGTTTGAAGCGTCCGGGAAGCTCTATCTTAGCAGAAGCGCCGACCACTATCTGAGTATGGAGGATGCGGTTACAGTTGGAGAAGTTCTTTTATCAAAACTGAAAATACAGGAACAGGAGCATGTGAACCTCACGTGACTTTAGTCATGTGAGGTTCACAAACGCCTGCCTGAATGTATTGTTATGTATTCCCTTTGGTTTCTTCCTGCCCACATTATGGAAGAAATTCCGAAGTGCAAAAAGCACGTTTACGGCAGGATATGCAGAAAGCTTCCGTCCATGCACCGGGAAGCGACGACATATTCAGAATTACGGATCTGCCGTACCAGATACAGGAAAAAATATCCCGGCCCAGGGTGTCCGTACCAAACAGGAATTTCCTGTCCGGAGATTTGGAATAATTTGCCAGATCCAGAAAGGCCGGATCCTTTTGGGCGATGACGCCGGCAAAGACGCAGCCAAGCACAATCAGCAGAAGAACAAGGACGGACAGGGAAAGCCTGTTTTCTTTTTAGAAGGCGTCGCCTGCGGTTCTTCCGGGCGGATACCCACCAGGGTAAAGGGGTCTTGTGTCATGCTTTGGTCACCTCCGACAGTTCATTGATTTCGTTGGCTTTCACCCGGGGATCGCTCTGCTCATTGATGATACCGCCGATGATGTTGCAGAAAATGACGGTAATGCCGGTCATCATACAGAGAATCATCAGCATGTTGTAATCCGCGTATTTGGCAGATTCATAGGACAGGGTGCCGATACCAGGATAGGAGAATGCCGTTTCCACGATATAGATGCCGCCCAGGATATGGGGAACAGAGAGTGCCATTGTTGTTGTCTGCCACTTGGCGTATGCTTCCTTACGTTCTGCCGGGTCGTCTGTCTGACGTGCTTCTGTCAGGTACTGGTCAATCGGAAGCCGGGATTCCGGAATTGAGGACGCGGCGATTGTGGCAACCCATCTGATGCTGGGCGCGTACAACGCAGGCGTGGACAGCTGCTGGCTGAATAATTTTAACCCGGAGGAACTGAAAAGGGATCTGGGACTTCCGGAAGAGGAGGAAATTCTGATGCTGCTGGATCTGGGCTACGCGTCAGAAAATGCGAAGCCCCTGGTAAATCATTTTTCCAGAAAGGAACTGACGGAAACCGTGCAGTGGAGATAAGCTGGCTGTAAGGCTTATCTTCCGTGCTCTTCTTCATGCTCCAGAAAGCTGGAAAAGGAGAGCACCATGCGCTGGTGTTCCGGATTCAAAGAATTGAAGGACGTGAAAAGCTGACGCTGATTGGCCGTCAAGTCTGCGGACGAACGGTCGAAAAACTGTGATACCGTAATATTGCAGGCGGCGCAGATTTTCTCAATGGTTTCTACCCGTGGTTCGGTATTTTTTTCGAACATGGAAGAAAGGGTGGACAGAGAAACGCCGGACTGCTTGGACAGATGATACGTATTATAGCCGTTTCTTTTCATAAGTTCCTTGATTCTTCTGATACAGAAATTTTCGTTATACATAAAAGCCGCTCCGTACAAATGATGTCATGCATTGGAATACATCGTGATAGTTCTATTGTATATGCGGTTTGTATAGTTCGAAAGATTCAAAAACCAATGAAATACATTTAAAATACGTAGTAATAGAGAAACGAATAACAAGATAAAAGAACCTTTGCGAATTTTACTCGTTATCGCGGCATCTACGTTCCATTATGGTCGGTGCTGAACAAGCGCCATGGCGCTTAGCACCATTAAGATCTCGTGCAAGCACGGACTTAGACTCGTTGCTCGCGTAAATAAAAAAGGGGCTGTGAAAAAACATAACCTATAAAAAAGAAGGACCAAGGATTCATAATGAATCCAAGGTCCTCTTTTTGTGTTAAAATTAATC
>CABIXM010000037.1 GCA_902362725.1 Clostridiaceae bacterium
GACAAGGTAGATAGGGCAGAGGTGGAAGTGTGGTAACACATGGAGCTGACTGTTACTAATAGGTCGAGGGCTTGACCAAGAGCGGAGAAAGCGGCCAGACGGCTGGGCTGTGAAGACGAAGAGTGCTTGCACTCTGAGGCGGAACAGGACAGGCGGATGGACATTTGCGAAGCAAAGGACATGAGGAAGAAGCGAAGCGGATTCCGAATGACCGCTTTCGTAAATGAAAGAAGTCGCAACTCTTCGCGAAGCGTCATAGGATAGAAAATGTCTAAAAGATATGCAGTATATAGTTTTGAAGGTACAAAGAGAAACCGTTTCACGAGAGTGGAACGGTTTTTTATAATATAAAGAGTTTTAGAAGAATACAAATGAAGAAGCAGTACTCTGATATTAATTCAAGAATGCCTCGGCATTCTTGCTGCGAGGTGCGCGTCATGCAATTGCAAGACATACTTCTACTGCGCACCTCTGCAATCCTGCCGGAGGCTATATCAGCTGGGGGATTGACTCCCCCACTGATACAAGCTTGTTTCTCACCACCTATAGAGGTGGGAGTCATCTCCCAGCTGATATATATAGTTAATAAAGAGAGGTGCATATGCTATGCCAGGTATACTCGTGGTTGAAGATGATGAAAATTTAAATCGTGGAATTACATTTTCACTGAAAAAATCCGGATATGAGGTTTTTTCAGCAGAATCAGTGAAAAAAGCGAAAAGAATTGCAAGTGATCATAATGTGGATGTTACCATTTGTGATGTGAATCTTCCGGATGGGAATGGACTGGAATTTGTAAGGTGGATGAGATGCAATTATAATACATACATTATTTGTCTTACAGCACTAGATCAGGAGATGGATCAGGTCATGGGATATGAAGCAGGGGCAGATGATTATATTACAAAGCCGTTTAGTCTTTCGGTACTTCTTTTGAAAATAGAAGCACATTTCCGCCGCAGACAGGAGAAAACGGAAGCCGGAAAGATGATTTCGGGAGATATCGTATTTATCGCAGGAGAAATGAAAGTCCTGATAAAGAGTCGTGAAATCAGTCTGACAAAAACGGAATTGAAAATGCTGACTTTTTTTCTTCAGAATCCGAAACAGATTCTTTCAAAAGCACAAATATTGGAAAATGTGTTTGATCTGGAAGGGGATTTTGTGGATGAAAATACAATCGCTGTCAATATCAGAAGACTCCGTGAGAAAATCGAAGACAATCCGGCTGCACCGGTCTATATAAAGAATATCAGAGGTCTTGGGTATATATGGAATCAGGAGGTAAGGCAGTGACAAAGAGATACCGCAAGAAGATTACAGTAGTGCTCTCCTTGGTATTACCTGTCATATTATTGTTTGCAATATTAAATTGCTTTACCACGTATGTGTTTTATGAAGATTATAAATATAAAATGAATCTTATGACAGAGATTGCTGCAAAGGAAGAATTTTCCGGGCTGGATGCTGTTTCGGAATTGCTTAAGGATAAGGATATTGAAACTAACGAACAGGGAAGGCGATTATTGGAGCAATATGGATACTGGGGGAATAAAGGGAATGCATTTTATTCGCAATTCCGGCATCAGGTTATGGTGACCGGTGCTGTAAGCACTGTGATATGCGTGCTTCTTTTGACTTTTTTACTTTATTGGAAGAAAAAAGAAGATGCGTATCATCAGAAAATTTTAGACCAGTTGGAAGAAATTCTGATCAGATTCCGTGAAAATAAATTTGATGATTTACTGAAAACGGAAAATCATGCAGAACTGGAAAAATTGAATGACCAGCTTGAAGCAATCGGACATCATATTCAGTTGATAAAGGAAGAAGCAAGGGCAGAAAAGGAGAACACGAAAGAAATGGTTTCTGATATTTCTCACCAGTTAAAGACACCGGTTGCAGCTTTGGATACATGTTTTAGTGTGCTGATGCAGAATGACTTAAGTGCCACAGAACAGGAGGAGTTTCGTATCCGTTGTCGGAGTGCTCTGGATGGACTGGAGACATTATTGCAGTCGCTTCTTGAAATATCCAAGATGGAAACTGGACTGATTCAGATTAATAAGAAAAAACTTCCGCTTATGGATACTGTCATATCTGCTGTGAACCGCACTTATCCTAAAGCGGATGAGAAAGAAATTGAATTCGTTTTTGACTATGAAAAAGAGCTGGAAACATGCACGATTATGCAGGATAAAAGGTGGCTTGGTGAAGCTGTGATCAATGTTCTGGATAATGCGGTCAAGTACAGTCCGTGTGGTTCAAAAATATTTATCCGGTTACAAAAAAGAAACGATCTTGTAAGAATGGAAATTGAGGATCAGGGAATTGGTATTCCACAGAATGAGTATCACAAAATTTTTCAACGATTTTACAGAGGAAGTTCCAAGGAGGTCATGGAAAAGAGTGGTACAGGAATCGGACTTTTTCTATCGAGAGAAATTATCGAAAAACACGCGGGTACGATTACGGTAACCTCTGGCAAAAAGAAAAAAGGAAGCACGTTTGTGATTCAATTACCATATGATTGTTTCCTATTAGGAACGCTGTAAATACAAGGCTTTTCGGAGCCTACGAACCACAAAAAATAATATTTGATCTATCACATTACACAAAAAGCCGTCCGGCGTTCAAATCGGGCGGCTTTTTTGCGTGGATAGACCGGAAGGAGGCGGAAAAATAATTGCAGAAATTTAACCCGCAAAATTGTGCAACTTTCACAAAAAGGAGGATAGTGAATGGCAGATGAAAAATTGAACACAGGCCCCGGTGAGGAGAAGCTCCCGGAGGCTCCCGCTCCTGTTACGGTTGACGGGCCCCAGGCTCCAGCTCCCGAACAGACTGCCGCTCCCACACCCCAGCAGGAGGGGCCTGCCCAGCCCGAGCCCGGTGATGTGGTGGTGTCCTTTGACAAAATCAATGAGCTGATGAATGAAAAGCGGCAGACAGCCCGGGCCGAGGTAGAAAAAGAGGCGGCGGCAAAAGAGCCGGAGGAGAAAACGCAGGAGGAACCTCCCGCCGCTGGGGATGGCGAACCGAAAAAGGCCCGTCGGGGCCGTCCTCCAAAAGAGGAAAAAGCGGAGCCTGCGGGCAAGGAGGCGGCGAAGCCCCGCAAGGGCCGCCCACCCAAGGCGGATAAGGCGGCCCCCGGCGAGGCCACGCCGACTAAGCGAGACAAATTGTCCCGAAGTGGGAAAAAGGCTGCGGAGGTTAAAGCTCCCCCGGAACCCGAAAAGGCCCCACCCGAAAATGCGGCTCCGGCCCCGGAACAGGCTCCGCCTGAGCCAGCCGCTCCACCCCGTCCTGTGGAGGAAGGAAAGCTGGTCTATCTGAAACTTTCCGAAATGCATCCGTTCCACACATTCCGCCCCCACCCGTTTAAGGTGCGGGACGACGCCAAAATGCAGGAAACGGTAGCGTCCATCAAGGCAAACGGCGTAATGGTTCCTGGTCTTGCCCGCCCGGAAAAGGATGGCAACGGTTATGAGATCGTGGCGGGCCATCGCCGCCATCATGGTTGTGAGCTGGCCGGGCTGGAGGAAATGCCCTTTATCGTCCGGGAAATGACTGACCACGAGGCGGTACAGGCCATGAAGGACAGCAACAAGCAGAGGGATCAGACGCTCCCCAGCGAACTGGCCGCCCTGTTGGAACTGGAAGTGGAGGACATCAAGCACCAGGGCGGGCGGCTGAAAAATGTGGCCGAGGGCGATATTGGAAAACGCTCCGTTGAGATCGTGGGCGAGGCGCACGACATGAACTATAAAAAGGTCATGCGTTATCTGCGGCTGAACTCCCTTGTGCCGGAACTGCTGGACAAGGTGGACGATAAAAAAATGGGCTTTATGCCCGCTGTGGAGATTTCCTATATCCGCCCCAAAAACCAGCGGCTGATCGCTGTTTCCATTGACGGAGAACAGGCATCCCCCTCTCTGGCCCAAGCGAAAAAGCTCCGGGAGCTGGACAAGGACGGGAAACTCAATGGTGATGTCATTGATGGCATCTTATCAGAAAAGAAAAAGGAGGATCGAGGCGTGATTATTTCTACCGCTGAACTGGAAAAGTATTTTGGCAAGGAGGCCACTCCCGCCAAAATGAAGGAGCAGATCATGACTTTGCTTGACGAGTGGAAAGAGAAACAGCCGCCCGAACTGGCGAAGGCTCCGAAAAAGATGGAGCAGGACAAGTAACCACTTCGAGACATTTTGTCCCGAGGGCCCTGCCCTCCGCATCATGGCTCTGGTGGTATATATCCCCCGTCGCCGCCTGTTTTTTCGTACAGCCGGGAGCGGGCTGTCAAGGGTGCATCGCACCGCCGTTTTACGGCGGCCTGCCCTTGACGGTCTGCCCCGGCTGTGCTATTTCCCCGGCAAGCGGCGGGGGTATATCCTCCAGAGCCGCCCCCTTTCCCATGATTGGGAAAGGGCGGGGGGATTGGGCTGAACTTTCTTATTAAAATATCGGAGGTATTGACTATGAAGCGTCCCCTTGCATACATTACCGCCGCATGGTTGAGCGGCGACAGTGAAAACGCAGAACAGGCCGCCCGCTACTGCCGGGCGGTTTATGAGGCAGGCTTTTCCCCGATCTGCCCGCCCCTTTATCTGCCCCTGTTTCTCAATGACGCAGTACCCGAGGAGCATAAAAGCGGCATCGACATGGGCCGTGACCTGCTCCGCCGCTCCCATGTGCTGGTGGTCTGCGGCCACACCATGACCGAGGCCATGAAAAATGATATTGCCGTGGCCCAGCGGCTGGGAATTACCGCCACCACCCTTGAGGGCATCCTGACCGTCAAGGGACAGGGCAAACGCTGATGGAGTCTGTTTTTGAGGCTTTCATTTCAAATCCTGCCCTTTACAGTGCGGGGCATCTGGTGGGGGAAACGCTGCATTTCCCCACCAACACGGAGGAGGTGCAGTCCCTCTTAAAGCGGATCGGCGTGGACGGGGTGCGCTGCCAGGAATACTTTATTATCTCCTTTGACAGCGACATTCTCGGCCTTTATGACTATCTGGGCGAGTATGAAAACATTGACGAGCTCAACCATCTGGCCCATCTGCTGAAGGAGCTCTCCCCATCAGAACGGGAAACGCTGGAGGCGGTTATGGACAGCGGCCAGCATTGTGGCTCGGTGCAGGACTTGATCAACCTTACGCAAAATCTGGACTGCTACGACTTTCATCCCGGCGTGGACAATGAGGAAATGCTGGGCCGCCTTTATGTGGAGGATATGGAAAGTCTCGAAGTGCCGGATAATATAAAACCCTACTTTGACTTTGAAGCATACGGGCGGGACATTTCCATCAACGAAAACGGACACTTTGCACCGGGCGGCTATGTGACGAAGGTAAGTGACGATTTCCGGGAGGTCTACCACGGCCCCCAGGACATCCCCGCTGAACACAGGGTTTTTGCTTACCCCCAGCTTTCGATCCGGGAGCAGATGGCCGCTTATCAAGAAATTATTGACGGTTCCTCAAAGGAGGGGTTCCAGCGGCTGGCTGAAAAACACCACGAGGAACGGTAACGGGGACTTCGAGACAATTTGTCCCAAGGCGAAAGGAGGCGGTGTAACTGATTGATGAAGAAATTTCCCGGAGCTCCATAGCGATTTCTGTCCGGGCCAGCAAGCTGACAGCCCGGGGGCTGGCCTATGTGCTCCGGGCGGCGGGCCGCCAGATCGCCAAACGGCATAAGAAAGCCCAAAGGCCCCACGGCAGGCAGAGCGTGAAAAAGCTCATGGCTCACGGTGAAAATGTGAACAGCATCGAGGTGGAGGCCCCGAAGCTCTTTGACCGTATGGCCCGCCGTTTTCATGTGGACTATGCCTTTTACAAAACCGGGCCGGACAAATACCTGCTGTTTTTCAAGGCAGGACAGGCGGATGCAATTACCGCCTGTTTTGAGCGGTATTCCCGCAGGCTTCTGGAACAGTCAAAATCCAGCCGCATCCCCATCCGGGAACAGCTCAAAAAAGCGGCGGAACAGCTTGTAAAGGAACCGCCCAAAACACAGGAACGGACAAAGGAGGTGGTTCGTGAAGAACGATAGCATCAAAAAATACATTATTCCCAACATCCCGTATCTGTTTGTCCTGTGGGCCTTTCTCAAACTTGGGACGGCCTACCGTCTGGCGGCGGGTGCGGATTTTGCTCATAAGCTCATGGGGCTGGGCCAGACCATTGGCCCGGCCTTTGCCGACTTTGCCCCGGGGCTTGCTCCTTTTGACTGGCTTGTTGGCATTGTGGGGGCTGTGGCGTTCCGGGTAATGGTCTATGTAAAAAGCAAAAACGCCAAAAAATTCCGGCGGGATGAGGAGTATGGATCAGCCCGTTGGGGCTGTCCGAAAGATATAGCCCCTTTCGTAGATCCAAAGTTTGAAAACAACATCATTCTGACCGGGACGGAGTTCCTTACCATGAATACCCGTCCGAAAAATCCGGCCAACGCCCGCAACCTCAATGCCTGTGTGATCGGTTCGTCCGGCTCCGGCAAAACCCGGTTCTGGCTTACTCCGCAGATTTTGCAGGCCAGCGCAGACAAAAACGGCGGATGCAGCTATGTGTGTGTCGATCCCAAAGGAGGCGTTCTCGGGCAGGTGGGCCACTTCCTGCAAAAGCGTGGGTATCGGATCAAGGTGTTCAATTCCATTGATTTCACAAAATCCATGCACTATAACCCGCTGGCGTACATCCGCAACGAGGCCGACATTCTTAAATTTGTGGACGCTCTCATTTCTAATACCAAAGGCGAGGGCAAGGAAGGCGATCCGTTCTGGACAAAATCGGAAACCCTGCTTTACTGCGCCCTCATCGCCTATATCATTTTCGAGGGCCCCGCCGAGGATCGGAACATGAACACATTGGTTGACATGATTTCCGGGATGGAGGTCAAGGAGGATGACGAGGATTTTATGAACGCCGTGGACTATATGTTTGCGGGCCTGGAAAAACGAAAGCCGGATTGCTTTGCGGTCAAGCAGTATAAAAAATACAAACTAGCCAGCGGAAAGACAGCAAAATCCATTCTGATTAGCTGTGGTGCAAGGTTAGCACCATTTGATATTGCGGAGCTGCGCGAGGTTACATCCTACGATGAGTTGGAACTGGATACGCTGGGAGACAGAAAAACGGCTCTGTTCCTCATTATGAGTGATACGGATGACAGTTTTAACTTTCTCATTTCCATGTGCTACACCCAGTTATTCAACCTGCTTTGTGAAAAGGCCGATGATGTGTATGGCGGCAGGCTTCCGGTTCATGTGCGCTGTTTGATTGATGAGTGTGCTAACATCGGGCAGATTCCGAAGCTGGAAAAGCTGGTGGCCACCATCCGAAGCCGTGAAATCTCTGCCTGTCTGGTGTTGCAGGCACAGAGCCAGCTCAAGGCAATTTACAAAGATAATGCCGATACCATCATCGGCAATATGGATACTTCCATCTTCCTGGGTGGCAAAGAACCAACGACGTTGAAAGAGTTGGCGGCTGTTCTGGGAAAGGAGACCATAGACACTTACAACACCGGAGAGAGCCGGGGACGGGAGACCTCCCACTCGCTTAACTATCAGAAATTGGGAAAAGAGCTGATGAGCCAGGACGAGCTGGCAGTTATGGATGGCGGCAAGTGCATCTTGCAGTTGCGCGGTGTGCGTCCGTTTCTTTCAGACAAGTATGACATTACCAGACACCCTAATTTCAAATACACAGCTGATGCAGACAAGCGAAATACCTTTGATATTGAAGCATTTTTGTCTGCCAGACTAAAACTCAAGCCTGATGAGGTCTGCGATGTATATGAAGTAGACACGGAGGGCGTGTAATACGGTTCCGCTGAGAAAGGAGTGATCGTATCTATTTGCCGCAACTGCCTCAGTTGAGGCCATTGGCGTACAAAGCGGACAATCGCAAGAAAAATAATGAAAAAGGAGGACAGCCGGAATCAGGCTCTCATATATCGAGGGCAGATTGTTCCGGCTTTTGTGCGCTTATGAAACAAACCTAACTAATCATTCAAATGATTCCGGCTAATATTATTTATGGCATTTTTTGAACAGGCAATTACCGTTCTTCAGACTCTCGTTATCGCTCTGGGTGCTGGTCTTGGTATCTGGGGTGTCATCAACCTGTTGGAAGGTTACGGCAACGACAACCCTGGCGCCAATGCTCATGTGCGGTAAAGTAACACACAAGAATTTGATAGACAGCCTTCACTATTCAGAAAAATTAACCAAAAAAAAGCAAAATTGAATTTGATAATTGATATAATAGCTAAAATATGGTACTATAAAACAAAAGGAGATGATGCCAATGGTTTGATGAAACACACAACAAAATATAACTTTTTAAGCAAAGGAGGAAGTCCATAATGAGAAAAATCAAAACAATATTAGGGATAGTTTTTTCTTTAGCTATTGTAACAACAATGAACACTACTGTTTTTGCAGCTAACGATTCAGGAATACCAGAACGTAGAGGAGTATATATACGAGAATGTGTAGGTTATGAGCCTAATTATACGAATATTGATTATACTCATAAATTATTAGGTTCTGTTTCAGGCGATAATACTCAAGGCTCAAGTCCTATGCAAATTACATATCAATATGAACAAAGCGGAACAACCACCGCATCTATTGCGGGTTATGCCAATGGCACAACAGAAGCAAATGTTGTTTTTGCAAAAATGCAGGCGGAAGTAGGAGTTGAAGTTACCGGTTCACGTAGTTGGACAAAAGGAACATCAGCGGGTGTCTCATATAGTATTGCACCGGGGAAATTTGAAGTGTTAAATGTTTATATTCCTGCTGTTAGAACAGCTGGTCGTTTAAAATACAAGGTTTATATGGACGGCTATCCTGAAAATGTTTTTTATGAATATAAAACATTAACAGAATCTTATGCACCACAAAAAAATTCTGTCCATTATAAAGTAACAACTTCTAGCTACTCAGCCATAAAAGTTCCAAAGGGAATGACGGTATACACGCCAACAGGAGTATATAAAGCACAATGAAAAACAAATTGTTTATATTACTATTAGCTTTTGTACTTTTGTTGAGTGCTTGTTCTAATAATTCTCCACCTGATGACAACACAAAAGAAGTACTGCCAGAGCTTGAAAGTGCCGGTTCTATTGAAAGCCGGGGCGAGAAATTTATTGAAAATTTTCCACAAGACTATCCTTCATTTGAATTATTAGAATATGTTTTTGGTTCCGCTGAAAATGCCCCAATACAACTGGTTGCGATAGCCCGAAATAAAGAAACTGGTTCATCAGCTACATTATTTGTGCTTGATGAAAATGGGGTAGGTCAGGTAGTTCTTGCAAGTGGTTATTCAGCGACATATTGCAAAGAAGATGGATTACAACTTGATAAAAACGTAATTTCTATTTCTTTGAATTTGGAAATCTCTAGTACAAATTCTGAAATTCACGACTTTAATATTACAGTAACACAGGAGGAAAATCAAGGTAAAGTCAATACAGTGTATTCTTCACAAGAAAACATCAGATCGAAAGTAGCAAATCCAGCCGAGCCAGTCAACGGCAAGTAAATGGGCTTCGCCCACCGTTGACAGCCCCGCCTGTCTTTGCAAATGTGTAGCCAAGAGGACGATAGCCCAAAGTGCTACCGCCCTCTTTTATTTTACAACTGAATAACCGCTGCCCCATAGCGGCACATGAAGCAGTAAGTCTGAAAAAGATTTGCTGCTTTTTTTGCGCCCATTTTTGGCAAATCGAGAAAGTATCGGTACTGATAAGTGAGCAGGGGGAAATTCCCGTTTTCTATCAAGCAGCGGGCAAAACACAGCTTCTGAAACGCCTTATTGTTGGGAAAGACCAAGCCGCCGGAAAAGTCTTTGCCAGAAAGAGAGGGAGAACGCCAGCCCGCAGCCTTTTATGAAAAAACTGGTTGCGATTTCCCGAAAAAGTGGCAGTAGGAAGTGAGCGGCAGACCGGCAGTTTCTTAGAGCAAGATTCTACCGCAGTACCAAATTTCGCTTATCGCTCATTTTGTCCTTGCGGGAATCTTGTTGGGGAGTGCCTTCCCCAAACCCTGCTTATGCGGCTTACGCCGCTTGAAAAATTCCCGCAAATTCTTTTCGGATTATTTCAAAAACAGTTCCGCTACACACCCCGTTTTTCTCCTATTAGTGAGAGGACACCACGCACAGAAAGGAGGTCAACCACCTATGAAACGATATAACACGCCCCACCGCAGCAGGGTAGTCAAGACCCGGCTGACCGATGAAGAATACGCCGATTTTACCGCCCGGCTTGCCCCTTATGGTATGAGCCAGTCCGAATTTATCCGGCAAGCCATTACACGGGCAACCATACGCCCCATTGTTACCGTTTCCCCGGTCAATGATGAATTGCTTGCCGCTGTCGGGAAGCTGACCGCCGAATACGGCAGGATCGGCGGCAACCTCAATCAGATTGCCCGGTATCTGAACGAATACGGTGTGCCGTACAACGCCCTGTCCGGCGAAGTCCGAGTCGCCATTTCCGACCTTGCAGCCTTGAAGTTTGAAGTCTTGCAGAAAGTAGGTGAAGCCGTTGGCAACATTCAAACATATCAGCTCTAAAAATGCCGACTACGGGGCAGCCGAGCAGTACCTTACCTTTGAGCATGACGAGTTTACCATGAAGCCTACCCTTGATGAAAACGGGCGGCTTGTCCCCCGTGAGGACTATCGCCTTGCCACGCTGAACTGCGGCGATGAAGATTTTGCCGTAGCCTGTATGCGCTCCAATCTCCGCTATGGCAAAAACCAAAAACGGGAAGATGTGAAGTCCCACCACTATATCATCAGCTTCGACCCACGGGACGGAACGGACAACGGCTTGACCGTTGATAAGGCACAATCGCTGGGCGAGGAATTTTGCAAAGAGCATTTCCCCGGACACCAAGCCATTGTCTGCACCCACCCGGACGGACACAATCACTCTGGCAACATTCATGTGCATATCGTCATAAACAGCTTGCGGATTGAAGCTGTCCCGCTTCTGCCCTACATGGACAGACCAGCGGACACGAAATGCGGCATGAAGCACCGCTGCACAGACGCAGCTATGGAATATTTCAAGTCCGAAGTCATGGAGATGTGCCACCGGGAAAATCTGTATCAGATTGACCTCTTGCATGGCAGTAAGAACCGAGTGACCGAGCGTGAATACTGGGCGCAGAAGAAAGGGCAGCTTGCCCTTGATAAAGCCAATGCCCCGATGATAGCGGACGGTATCACGCCCCGGCAAACCAAGTTTGAAACCGACAAGGCGAAGCTGCGGCAGACCATACGCAACACCCTTGACCGGGCAAGCACCTTTGACGAATTTTCAGCTTTGCTTTTGCAGTCGGGAATCTCCGTCAAGGAGAGCCGGGGGCGGCTGTCCTATCTCACGCCGGACAGAACCAAGCCCATTACCGCCCGGAAGCTGGGGGATGATTTTGACCGTACCGCCGTCCTTGCCCTTTTGGAGCAGAACGCCCACAGAGCCGCCGAACAGACCACACCCATACCCGAATACCCCGGTAGCATGACGGGGCATTTGCAGAGGGAAAAATCCGCCAAAATCGCCCCGAAACAGGACGGTTTACAGCGCATGGTTGACCGGGAAACGAAACGAGCCGAGGGCAAGGGCGTAGGCTATGACCGCTGGGCTTCCCTGCACAATCTCAAACAGATGGCGGCTACCCACAACTTTCTCATGGAGAACGGATTGCTTGACCTTGACAAGCTGGACGCAGCCGTGGAGAGCAGCCGGAAAGCCCTTTCCGAAGCAAGGGAAAGTCTGCGGGGCATTGAGCAGACCATAGCCGACAAGAAAAATCTGCGAAAGGTTGTCAGCGATTACCGCCGAACCCGCCCGACTATTGAGGAACACAAGAAGCTGAAAGGCAAAAAGACAGAAACCTACTACCGGGCAAATGAAGCAGATTTCATCATCTATGAAGCCACCCTGCGCCAGCTAAAGGTGCTTGCACCGGGAAAGAAGCTGCCTGCCATTTCCAAGCTGAATACGGAGATTGAAGCCCTCATTTCCGAGAAAAACGCAGCTTACAACACCTACCGCACCGCCAAAGCCGAGCATGAGCAGCTTGCCACCGCCAAGCGGAACACCGAGCAGATACTACACGGCACACCGAGCCGTCAGAAAAAGCACGAACAGGAGCGTTAAAAACCGACCCGAAATGATACCGAAA
>CABIXM010000038.1 GCA_902362725.1 Clostridiaceae bacterium
GCTTGTCTTTTTGGGGAGCACCATACGAAGCATGGTATGAGCCTGTTCAATACCGCCTTTCTGCCCACTGCGCATAGGATCACAATAGTAAATGTTGGAGCGCTGGAATCCGGTTATCCCTGTTTCCAATGAATCTGGATCTCCGAATTCAGAACCGCGATCGGTTAGGATATCTTACAGCGCCTTCCGTGTTGCGGTTCATCAGAAAAGCCAGGAATAGTTTTTCTCTGGTGAAGAAAAAAGTAAGCAATGTTTTAGCGGAGTCGTTGAAGGAGTGAACGGTATCCATTTCCACAAAGGAATCCAGGTGTAGTTCTGAAAAATCAGAGTAAGTTTTGCCAATAAAAACTTTCCGGTCAGAAATCTGTGTTTTGTGTACCTTCCTTGGTTTGAATTTTACCTTGCGTTTTAAATCAATGTTTCTGGATGTAAAAAGGCCCATATCGAGATAGGTGTAGACTGTTCTGACCGACATGTCCAGTTCCGGATGGTTGGTGATGATCTGATAAGGAGACTGTCCCTGGGCAATCGTGCAATGGTTTATAAGCCTTGTGCAGCCATTGCAGACATAAGGGGCCTGTCCAGACGGTTACAGCGTTCTTTTTCAAAATCAGGGCATGTTTGGTTGCAGGTGGGGCAGGAAGCATATTTCACGCCACAGAGAACAATTTTTCCACAGGCATTTTTCTTTTTGCAATGGTACCGATGAATGCAGAAGTTATGGGCATTATAGAAGGTACCTTTATGCCACCAATCAGAAAGCCGACGGGATTTGACCTCTTTGGAGATGGTAGTTGTATCCTTGTATAAGAAACGGGCAATATCCTTAAAAGAGGAGCCTTTGGACAACTCATTTTGAATATAAATACGATCCTGCAGTGAGAGATGTTTTTGATTTCCGGGAATATATTTACTCATAAAAACTCCTTCCACTGCTGTCAGGGTTAAGATAAAGGTAGCATGAATGTATGAAAGAGTAAATGTGAATTGTGCGAGAGAGAATTCCACTGGGGATTAAGAGGCTGGGATTTACAATTTCATTTTTCTGAAAAACTAGAGAGGTAATTGAAGCTTGTTGTTTTTACCATAAAGTGGTAAAATAAGTATAAATTATTTAAGAATGTACTTTGATAATTGGCCCAGTAAAACAGAGAGTGTTTTATTGGGCTTTTTGCTATTAGGGGGGATAGCAAAAGGAAAGAATGATTAAGAGATTGTTACTGGATGTTGCAAAATATCCAGAAAAGCAAAGGATAGTGTTTATGCAGGCAATATCTGAGGTTATAGCTTATTATAAGGATGAGATAAATTCCAGAAAATCTTTATGAATCAATGCAGGCATAACAATAAGAAAAGTGGAGATGCATATGATAAAAAGGTGTTTTATTCCGATAGGACATGGGGCATTTTATGTAGAAAGTTTTTTGGGGGATGGTCAAAAAACGATTTATGTGGTATATGATTGCGGTTCTATGAAAAGTGTTGCTTATTTAGAGGAATGGATACAAAAGATATTTAAACGGGAGGAAGAAATAGAAGCGGTAGTAATATCACATTTTGATAGAGATCATGTGAAAGGATTACCATATTTACTTCAATATTGCAAGGTAAAAAAGTTGTATTTGCCAATGGTTACGGAGTCGGAGCGTAATATTTTAGAAATTGCGTTTGCAGTAAGAAGAGTTGGTGGTTTTACTAGAAGCTTGTTGCGTGCTCCAGACAAGGCTATTGAGAGGCTAAAGTTAAAAGAGGATCATAGGCCACAAATTATAGAAATACTCGAGAACGATAGTTTAGATGATAATACAAATAAAAAGGATAAAAGACAATCTGGAAATAATTTGGCACAAGAGATTTTAGGAGAGGAAAGAAGCAAATGGAGTTCAGGAAAAGACAGGGTAACGTGGAATTATATACCGTTTAACTTTAAAAGGGAAGAACAGATACAAGAACTGTTGAAAAAATTGAAAGTAGTGCTTGGATATGTAGGCGACATAAATGATTTAGAAAAAGAACTGGGGTATATTTGGAAAAGTGCGGATGAAATAACTAGAGAAAAAATAAAACTGGTATACAAATCAATGCCGGAGAAAGTAAACACGAATTCAATGACGTTGTTTTCAGGTGAAAAGCGAGAAGGCAAACTGGTACAGATGGTATATGGAGAAGATGAAATGGATGCATATTATGCAAGCGTAAATAGTGGCTGTTTGTATACTGGGGATTATGATGCATCCGGGAATGAAAAATGGGATAGGTTGAAAAACGCATATAAAAATTATTGGGACGAAGCGGGAGTCATTCAGCTACCGCATCATGGATCTCAGAATAATTTCAATGCAAAGTTTATTAAAACAGGATGCCATTATATTGTTTCGGTAGGAGCAGATGGGAAAGGAAAACATCCGTCCAAAATAGTAAAGGATTGTTTTGGAAGATCTACAGAAGCTTTGCACATTATTACGGCAAGGGAAAACACAGAGGTTTGGACAGAGATAGACAACTAAAATTTTACCTAAGAAAGACTATGAGAAAATAGCTGTCAATTAGATTCTTTTATAATAAGGGAGTATGAGGCTGTTGAACTAACAGCGTCATGAAAATGAAATGTACAAAAAGAAAAATGAGGTAAAAATTAAAAAAAATAATTCATGGAGAACAATGATAATTGTTATTGGAATATACATTATATTAAGTATTATAATACCTATTATATTTAAGTATTGTATATTTGAAAATCCAGAATTATCAAATTTGACAAATAGTGAATGGGCAGGATTTCTTGGCAGTTATGCTGGCGGAATTTTAGGTGGGTTAGGTACATTGATTGCAATGTGGTATACAGTGAAAACAAGTTTGAATATCCAAAAGGAAAACAATGATGCTATGAATATACAATTGCAATCAGATATTCAACGAAGGGATAAAGAGTCTAGGGAAAAGTTTGCAAATGAGATAGCAAATCATTTAGGTGTATATATTACTGATATATCAAAATATTATTATGCAAATATTGAATTAGAAAAGCTAGAGGAAAGAAAAGAGCATGTGGCAGAACGATTGAGCGAACAAGAAGAGGAGGAGCATACGTTTGATATTCATTTCGAAATACTGCAAAGCTATGTTCCTATGACAAGTAAGAATAGAGTAATACCTGAAAAAAATAGAACAGAAAGAGCGTATGTTGATATTTTGCATGAAGAAAGAAGAATAAAAGAAATGGCCATTAGAGTAAAAGCTAATGAAGAATATTTTATTATGCAGACATTATTGAAAAATATACCGACAGCGGATAATTTGTGTGCAGAATTGAACGAGATGCAAAATAGGGTGCGTGATGAAAATGTAGAATTGACTGAAAAGTGGGTTGAGAAAGAAAAAGATTTATTGATGTGGAATTATTCGGAATTTCGAAAAACATACATAGATAAATCCGAAGAATAGGAAGTATGATTGAGAGATAGACAGTAGTGAATGTTCGACAATTGAGGAGTGGAGAATACAGATATGAAGAACAGGCGAAAGTTTTCTATTTTTATAAGTTCTACTTATGAAGACCTTAAGGAAGAAAGACAGGCATTGGTAGGTGTAGCATTAGAGAATAATTTTATTCCAGTAGGAATGGAGCAATTTCACGCTGCCCCCACAAGTCAATGGAATGTTATAACAAAAATGATTGATGAGTGTGATTTTTATCTCCTTGTTATTGGGGCTAGGTATGGTTCAATTGATGAAGAAACTGGTATAAGTTATACTGAAAAGGAATATAATTACGCAAAAAACAAGGGATTACCAGTGCTTGTATTGATTAAGCAATCTTCAGCTATTAGTGAAAATGAGAAGGATACTGGAAATGATAAATACGAAAAAATGAAAAGACTGGATGAGTTTAGAGAAAGAGTCAAAAATGATAAGAATACTGTTGACTTTTTCACAGATTTAAATAGTCTAAAGTATGTGGCGTCGCCGACGTTTAGAAATGCCGCCAATTATGTCGATGATAATGTTGGGTGGGTTCGATATCGAGATATAGTAGATATAATTAACGAGGAGGCAGAAGGACGTAATAAGGCAAATGTTGAACTTGGAGAGCATCAGCAAAAAATGTTAGAAGATATGAAAGCAATATTTTCTCAATTTTGCAGTAGACTTGCAGATTTAGAGAATAATCGGTTGACTTGGAAAGAAATGCCTACAGCAACGAGTGAAGATATTCCCAAATTGTTTCGAGTTGAAGAGGATGCGTTAAATGTTGGCGAGCTAAAGGAAAATAAATTAAGTATAGCTCAAGATGATATTGTTCCTATAGACTCAGCTTTTCTATTAGTGTATGCTGCCGATGGAAATGGTCAAATTATAAAGATACGGACACTTAGTTCACCAACTCAGATTTTTACATCAGGTAACCAGTTTATGGCTGATAATTCAAAAAGAGAATCAGCGAGATGGGAAGAGGCTTTAGATAGACTTATAGAATGGGGATGGGTTAAAGCTGTAGGATATAAAGGCGAAATATTTGAATTGACTGGAACTGGTTACAGAAAAGCAGATTGGTTAAAGGATAATTTAAGAATTGATACGTCTAAAGCTCCAATCGAGGAGTTAAAAGAGTTTGAAACTTGATATAATAGAATAAAAACAAGAAATATGATAGAAAGACGGCGTATGTAGAAAAGAGTTATCGGAAACGGAAAAGCCAGCGGCTGACTTGAAATCCGAAATTCCAGTGCAGCAGTAAATTTCATCCCATATTTAAAATTCTGATTTTTAAAGCCACTTATAGTGATAAAACAAAGGATTTCTGCTATAATGAAGCTGTCTTTTCAAAAAATACTCAGTTTCAGGGCATGAAAAAGAGACCGCTGGAGTTCAGTGTGCGTGACTAAATTCCACCGGACGCATGGGAAATGTGTGAAAAATCTAGTTCTACCCTGACAGCAGATTTTTTGATGGATTATCGGTTGAAGCGGATCAGCTTAGGTGTCAGATGAACCTCGTCGGGGTCAATCTCCCTAAGCTGAAATGCTTTTAAGACCTCTTCATCGAATGTTTCTTTTGTAACGGAATACGGGGGTGTCCATTCAGGCTTTCTCTGGGAGTGGAATTGATGTGACTGGCAATGAGATTTACATCCCATTGAGTCAGAAATTCAAAGCTTGTCTTTTTGGGGAGTACCATACGAAGCATGGTATGAGCCTGTTCAATACCGCCTTTTTGCCCACTACGCATAGGATCACAATAGTAAATGTTGGAGCGCTGGAATCCGGTTATCCCTGTTTCCAATGAATCTGGATCTCCGAATTCAGGGTTAAGATAAAGGTAGCATGAATGTGTGAAAGAGTAAATGTGAATTGTGCGAGAGAGAATTCCACTGGGGAGTGGAATTCACAATTTCATTTTTCAGACTTCCGAATGCAACTCTACTTCTATTGACATATTTTTAATGGTAAGATAGACTAAAAAGCAGGTATATTTGAAAGATAAGATGAATATATTTACAGTATAGCTTATTGTAAAACAAGAGGGATAAGTATGAACAAGATTGAAATTGAGAAAAAGGCAAGTGACACACTTGCGAATATTTCCTATGATGATACAAATGAGGCAGTAGATGTAGTCGAGGTTGCCAAAAAACTTGGATTTGCAGTAGGGAGCGCTGGTTTGGATGAAGGTATGGATGGATTTATTATTATCCAGGAGGGACAAAAGGAGATCCTGGGGATAAAGACAGATAAGCTGATTGGTGTAAATGCGGCGAATGATTTAACCTGGAAGAGGTTTACAGTTGCCCATGAAATCGGCCACTATATGCTTCATTATAACCGGGAACAGGATCATGGAATGTATGCACACAGAGAACATGCAAAGGGAAAAGATGAAACGGAAAATGAGGCGGACTATTTTGCGGCCAATCTGTTGATGCCGAGGGATAAGTTCAAGACAAAATACGATGAATTGAAAGGGAAGGGATTGTCTGAGGAGGAATTGATAGTTCTCCTGGCAGATAAATTTATCGTTACGCAGCCTATGGTAAAGCGGCGTTTTGAGGAGCTTGATATTGCATAACAGAAAAGTAAGTTATCGAAAAAATATTTCTCAAATATTAAATTCCGTAAATTTTATTCAGGAAGTTAATAATGATCAGGAAATGGGTCGTGAGTATATAGATGAATATACGACGAAACAGCAAAGATTACGGGATGAAAAAATAACAGAATTATTGACACATTATGTGGAAGCATATCAGTTCAAAATCAAAAGTAATAAATGGTACAAAGGAATTTTACTGGGAATCTGTATATTGATTTTGCTTACATTTTGCATCGTTTTTGTTATACTGATGTTTAGAATATGTATTACAAAAAATGAAATGTCTGCAGGGAATGTTGCCAAGCTTATCTCGGTATGTGTGACGTTTTTGACGTTGATTGTAGGTATCATGACAATCATAACAAAGTATGTATTCCCGGAAAATGAAGAGGAATATATAACAAGGATTGTTGAAATTATTCAAAACAATGATCTGGAACATAAGAAAGAAAACATCAGGGTTAAATCAATGGTTCAATCAGAGGAAGTTTTAAAAGATATTCAGACGAAGAGTTAAAAGGATATTTAGCGTGTAGTTAATAGGGTGAATCTGATGGGAGCGGGCCACAGCGGAAGCGAATTCTGCTGTGGCTTTTTGGTATATAGTGCAAAGTTATGATAGAGGCAAGATTCTTTCTCAAGGAAACAAGAAAATTAAAAGGTCAAAATAGTATGAACATATGGAAAGCAATATCGACATTATTAAATAATCCAAACTTCATCAGCTTTGTAATCAGTATCGAAGCAGGTGCGACCTGGGATATGATAAAAAAGACGATGTTAAAAGCCTCTGAAGATGTATCAGATGAATATTTGACATATCAACTGTTTGCGGATATTTTTAATAGATTTTATATGGAAAAAGAATATGCATTTGATGAAAAGCTTGTTATGAGTTCGTTTTTGGAACAGGTAAGAAGCATTGAAAATGTCAGTACGAGGGAAATAACACGGCAGTTGCTTAGCAGTACAATGAGAATAGAAGTGAATGATGAGGACTTTTTTATATGGGAAAAATGTTTTATACACGTATGTACGAGAGATAAATATCAGTTGATATATCGAAAAGTGATGTTAGAGCAGCAGATGAAACCGGAGAAAACGCCGGATAATTCCTGGATGAAAAAGTATATGAAAGGCAATTGCTGTACGATTAATTTTAAAGTATTTGAGAAAGCAATTCCTTCATTGGAGAATATATGCACATCGTTAGAGAAGAGGGTGTGGAATGATATAAAAGTCCTAATCTGGGAGATTATTTATAATGCGCAGAAGCATGGAAAAGCAGATCAATGCCGCCTGAAAATAGATGAGAATGCGATTACAATTATTGATAACGGGGTGAGATATAGTCCGTTGGATTTGAAAGCAAAAGAGATAAGTGGCGGCGGAAGTATTGCAATGCATAAAATCTGCTATGATTATCCAGAAATAGAAATGGAAGCATCATATGAGAAGAATGAGAATGTTTTCAGGATTAAGTTTGATGATGCGGTGTTTGATGTTAATCAATTAAGTGAAATAAGAGTGCCAGATCTTATGTTGGTTACTAATATTGAATATTTATATCCGGACGGGGAATTTAAATATTATTTTATTGACATAGGGCGAACGGTTAAGAACAAGAGATTTCTTGGTGCCTCTTATAGTGCGCTCCATCAACTTTTGGAAGCGCTTGAAGAGAAAATACGGAGTGAAGCACAAAGAAAAGTATTCATCTATTTCTCGAATTTACAGGATGACAGGGTTGAGGACATATATAAGCGTTTGAATGAATGCCTACATAGATGGAAGAACAGACTAGAAGAGAGGATAGTTGTAATTTCTGAAGATGTAAGCAGAAGATGACGCATATATTATAATAGAGTATAATATAAATTACCTGGCGGGTAATTTGAATGAAGAGAGAAGGCTTAGAGCTGATATATGGTAACCGGTGAACCCCAAGTACCATGCTAACCATCCGGCCGCTCTCGCGGCCGGTCTATTTTTTTTTTTTCTGGTTTTCTGATATACTCTGGCAGTGTCTTATACCTTGGGCAAAGTCTTTAAATATTTCGACTTCTTTTTACGCACCTTTTATGATAAGATAAAAACAGGAAAGGAAGTGGGACAATGGCTGCAGGATGTGCATTTTTGAGCAATAAAGACAAATTTACTGTATTTCGTTACGGTAAATATACAATAAGATTTAGGGCACCCTATTCGTTGGAAAAGTATACAGATATCAAAGAATGGGATGCGGGGTATCTTGTGGTCATGGCAAAATACAGTCACAGAGAAGAAAGTGAAGAAGAATATATTGATTTGGTTCCAATATTGGAAAATCTGTATATTCAGCCGGAAAATTTCTTGAAGTCAATTAAGGAGGTCAGAATAGAAAATGCCTGATGTTATTAAAATTGCCGATGAGGCAGAATTGATTGTCAATGGATATGCATTTACGAAATGTCCGGAAGGTTTTCGGATTCTGAACCTGAACAGACCGGATAAAGCGCTTGTAATATCGAAGGAAGGGGACACGCTGGAAACGACAATGGATGACATTGAAATTCGGATTGTGAAGGATTATTACGATAAAAATAAGCGCTTTATGGAGGAGTGATAATGCCGAAATATTATGAATTTAAGATTGCTGGTTATTATCTGTATTTTACATCTTTTTGTGTAATTGAGTGTATGCATGTTCATGCCAGTGACAGAAAGCTGACAGAAGCAGGGTCAGCAAAATTTTTTGTAAGGGAAAACGGAGATACGGAACTTCAGAACAGAGGAATTTTGAACGATAGAGAAATTGCTAAGATACAGGCTTTTATAAAAGAGAATTATAAAGAAATGTATATGAAATGGTCAGAGTATAGTGAAAAAGGATATTATGGACAGGAGCATCCTGTATAATAAAAGTAGTAGAAACAACACGAAGTCAAAGACAGGAGCTGAAAGAATATTCGGGATTATATTGCTGAAGATAACGAAGAATATGCAGCAAAGACCATAAAGGAAATTTATGGTAAATTTGAAAATCTTCAGATGTTTCCAGGAATGGGATCAGATCTTTCAAAACGAGTTAGTTTTCGGACAGATTATAAATATGCGATATGGGAAGATTATGTGATTATCTACAAGGCAGGAAACGAGTATGTAGGGATTTATCGTGTGATTAACCGGTATCAGGATATTACGAGAGTTTTTGATTGATAACACAATCATGATAACAAATAAGGACGATATATATACGATTGTTTAAAATAATAGTTCAACTAAATTGGACAGAAAAAGTTGAAGTATTAAGTTGAATAATGCTAAAAGTTGAACTATTAAGTGATTTCAAGCTTTTTAATAGATAGATAAGGATAGATGAACTGAACAGATAGGAGATGAAGCGATGTTATTTATCTGGTACCCGAAATGCTCAACCTGCCAGAAGGCTAAAAAATGGTTGGACGAACATGATATAAAATACACAGAGCGGCATATTGTGGAGGATAATCCTTCTCATAACGAATTAAGCGAATGGTACAGACGGAGCGGCCTTCCGCTTAAAAGATTCTTTAATACCAGCGGTATGCTTTATAAAGAAATGCAGCTTAAGGATAAGCTTCCTACGATGAGTGAGGAGGAGCAGTTACGGTTACTTGCGACCAATGGAATGTTGGTAAAACGATCGCTGATTGTAACGAAGGATACGGTACTCCCGGGTTTTAAGGAAGCGGAGTGGAAAGAAAAATTGAAATAGTGAAGTTGAATAGGAAGGAAACTTAAACTATGTCAAAATCCATCCTTCTGTTAGGCGCAGGCGGACATGCCTTCGTAATAACAGATATTTTGCATACCTTGCAGGACATAACTGGTGAAGCCCTGTATGGAAAAATTGATTTTCTGGATGATGCGTCAGAGTTGGCGGTGGGGAAGTTGGCAGAACTGGAACAAATCGGACGGAATTATGAGGAAGTATTTTGCTGTATCGGGAATAATCAATTCCGGAAGGAACTTCTGGAAAAGGCTGAGAGGCTGGAGATGAAAGTGCCGGTACTGATTCATCCGACTGCGTATATCAGTCCGTCTGCGGTCGTGAAGGCAGGGACGGTTGTGGAGCCGGGAGCGATTATTAATTCCAATTCTGTGATAGAAGAGGGTTGCATTATCTCACCGGGAGCAATTGTCGATCATAATGTGACCATCGGGAAATATTGTCATATCAATGCAGGAGCCATTTGCAAGGCAGGTGCTGTGATACCGGCCGGGACGAAGCTGGATGCAGGGGAAATTGCGAAAGGGTATTAAACGCTTTCTATGATAGCGAGGGTGAAAAGCTTTTAAATCGGGCTTTTCATCCTCGTTTATTAATACGGACATGTTAAAATTTATTGACGGAATAGTCTATATGCAATATAATATAGGTATCAAATGATACCGAATGAATATGAGGGAGTAGTGTGAAAAAAGAAGTGCAGGAATCAAGAATAGAGAGCGAAGCAGCGATAAAATTATATATACAAAAATTAAATTATGCTTTGGATAACGGAGCAAGACTCACTTCCCAGGAGCGAAGATTAGTAGATGAAAATAGAGAAGAACGTTATACAAACAAATATACAGTTGCAGAATTATTTCCAGATGAGGATCCGGTAGTTGCATTAAAAAGAGAATTAAGAAAACTGACAGTTGAAGAATATATTAAAACAGCAAAGGATTTACGATTCCCCAATAGGAGGAAAAATAATGGAGATGAAAATCATTCGTAAAGAAAAGAAATTATGCTTATCCTGTATGGAAATTCACGAAGTAAAAAATATTGCGCTCGAGGAAAAAAGTACTTTTAAAGGCACTCCAATTAGATACGAAGCGGAATATTTTTATTGCGATAATACGGAAGAAATTTATTCAAATGAGGAAATGCTAAAGAAAAATGACATTGCAATGAAAGATGCCTATAGAAAGGCAATGGGGCTTTTGACAACGAATGAAATAATTGCTGTCCGTAAACAATACGGAATTAGCCAGAGCGATTTATGCGCGCTTCTGGGATGGGGTGGGAAGACAATTGCGAGATATGAAAGCTATCAGGTACAAGATAAAGCACATGACACTATTTTAAGAAAACTGGCACAGGATCCGGAATGGTTTTTGCAGCTGTTGAAGGAACGAAAAGAGAACCTAAGTTCTACAGCATTCGAAAAATATGTTACTGCAGCTACAACATCGTATGAGGCAGCTCAAGATTCTTATTTGCGAAAGGCAATAGCGGCTAAATATGCCAGGATACAAAACCAAAGAGAATATAATGGTGATGCAAAGCTGAATTTAGATAAAGCAATTGATGTGATACGTTATTATGCATCCTCAACAGCGGTAAAGGGATTATATAAAGTGAAATTAATGAAGATGCTATGGTATGGGGATAATTTGGCATATAAACAGCGCGATCATGCGATCACGGGCCTGGCGTATCAGGCATTGCCTATGGGAGCAGTGCCGATAGGACATGATTCGATTATTGAATTGAAAGAAGTACCCTGTGAAGAAATAGAGATGGGAGATGGAACAGCATATCGTTTCAAGCTTTCGACCCCAAGTGTGTTTGCGGCGCTGACAGAAGAAGAAAAAGAAATTTTAGATAAGGTGATAAAACGGGTGGGGAGGATGACAACCGAAGAAATTGTGAATTTTATGCACCAGGAGGAAGCCTATAAGAAAACAAAATTGAAAGATATGATTGATTTTAAATATGCGAAAGAACTGCAACTATAAGAAAAAATATATCAAGAGCAGGTGTGAGCCTGCTCTTGGGGGGAGATTATATTCTAGGGCTGAGTCCCTCTTATTGAGACTATGAGAAAATCTCTGTAAATTAGATTCTTCTATGATAATAAGGGTGAGAAGCTTACAAATCGAGACTATGAGAAAATCTCTGTAAATTAGATTCTTCTATGATAATGAAGCTTCCTGTATAATAAAAAACGTGGATGTTGAAAATTGAAAATACCTCAGAG
>CABIXM010000039.1 GCA_902362725.1 Clostridiaceae bacterium
GGGCTTCGTAAGTATAAAAACCAAATAGAAAAGGATGAGGACATTGCTAAAGAGCTTCAAGACGGAAATAAATCCGACAGAGGAACAGAAAGTTAAGATTCGTAAAACAATAGGAACTTGTAGATATATTTACAATTTCTATCTCGCTCATAACAAAGAACTTCATGACAATGGAGAAAAGTTTATGAGTGGTAAAAGTTTTAGTGTCTGGCTGAACAATGAGTATCTTCCCCAAAATCCAGATAAGTTATGGATTAAGGAAGTCAGTTCAAAATCTGTAAAGCGTTCAATCGAAAATGGTTGTGTCGCATTTACCAGATTTTTTAAACATCAAAGTGGTTTTCCTAATTTTAAAAAGAAAGGAAAATCTGATGTGAAGATGTATTTCGTAAAGAATAATCCAAAGGATTGCCGATGCGAAAGACACAGAATTAATATTCCATCACTTGGTTGGGTTCGTATGAAAGAAAAAGGATACTTTCCTACTACCAAAGACGGGTATGTGATTAAAAGCGGTCATGTTTCAATAAAAGCTGACAGATACTATGTTTCAGTTCTTATAGAAATTCCAAATAACAAAATAGCCAATCATTCAAAGGAAGGAATTGGCATTGACCTTGGATTAAAGGATTTTGCCATTGTTTCTAATGGTAAAACTTATAAGAACATTAACAAATCTGCAAAATTAAAGAAACTTGAAAAACAGCTTATCCGAGAACAGAGAAGTTTTTCTCGAAAGTATGAAAATTTAAAGAAAGGAGAGTCCACTCAAAGAGCAAATATACAGAAACAAAAACTCAAGGTACAGAAACTTCATCATAAAATAGACAGTATCCGTACTGACTATATCAATAAAACAATCGCAGAGATAGTGAAAACCAAACCATCTTATATAACGATTGAAGATTTAAACGTATCAGGAATGATGAAGAACAAACATCTATCAAAGGCAGTTGCTTCGCAGAAGTTTTATGAATTTAGAACGAAACTTCAAGCTAAATGCAAGGAAAGCGGAATTGAACTTCGTGTAGTAGACAGATGGTATCCATCATCTAAAACTTGTCACTGTTGCGGAGCTGTCAGGAAAGATTTAAAACTTTCGGACAGAATCTTCCGATGTGACTGTGGTTATATCGAAGACAGAGATTTCAATGCTGCACTTAATCTGAGAGATGCTACGACTTACGAAGTTGCATAAATAAACGCAAACGTAGGTATGTACCGTGGGCTTACGCGGGAATTAACGACTGTGGAGTGTACAAGAACTTGTGAGTAGATATGATTTTGGTCAATCCAAAGCATACACGATGAAACAGTAAGTAAAACTTGTGAAAGTTTACATTATCTCGATGTGAGTATATTTACACACATTTTGAGTGGCAGAAATGTCATGTCTCAGGAACGTTATCGCTCTCTCAACGGAGCGCTTCGTGAGCGCTTCGGTGAGAAACTTTATAAATTATCTTTGAACGGCGGCTGCACCTGCCCGAACCGGGACGGTACTCTGGGAACCAGAGGCTGTATCTTCTGCAGTGCCGGTGGGTCCGGCGATTTTGCAGCCAGCGCCCGGCTTTCCGTGACGGAGCAGATCGCGGACGCAAAAAAACGCCTTGCGGGGAAACGGCCTGTAGAGCGTTATATCGCTTATTTTCAGGCCTATACGAATACCTACGCGCCCATCGGGCATCTGCGAAAAATTTTTACAGAAGCAGCGGCCCATCCGGACGTCGCCGTACTTTCCATCGCCACCAGGCCGGACTGTCTGGGGCCGGAGGTGCTGGAACTACTCTACGAGCTGAATCAGAGAAAGCCCGTCTGGGTGGAGCTGGGGCTTCAGACCATGCACGAGGAGACGGCCGGTTTTATCCGGCGGGGCTATCCGCTCTCCGTCTTCGACGAGGCCATGGAGCATCTTCAGGCCATCGGCGTGGAGACCGTGGTACACGCTATTTTAGGGCTTCCCGGCGAGACGCCGGAAATGATTCTGGATACGGTCCGGTATATCAATGCCTCCGGTGCGGACGGGATCAAGCTGCAGCTTCTTCACATCCTGAGAGGCACGGATCTGGCTTCTTATTATGAAACTACCGGCTTCCATGTGCTGACCCTGGAGGAATATGTGGATCTGGTGATCCACTGCCTGGAGATCGCCCGCCCGGATCTGGTGATTCACCGGCTCACCGGCGACGGACCGAAGGATCTGCTCATCGCTCCCCTGTGGAGCCAGGCCAAACGTCAGGTACTGAATACGATTCAGAAGGAACTGAAAATCCGGGATACTTATCAGGGACGGCTGTATACGCCCGTTTCCGGTCAGATATCTTAGAAGAAAGGACGGCGGACTGCCATGTCAGACACTTTAACTTTATACAAACTGATTCTTCTCTATATGCTGGATAAGGTGAGCTTCCCCATGAGCAATGGGCAGCTCTCGGAGTTCATGCTGGATAAGGAATACACGGATTATTTCACGGTGCAGACGGCCCTGTCCGAGCTGGTGGAAGCCAGTTTTCTCCATTTGAAGACCGTCCGCAACACCTCCCTCTACTCCATCACTGACGAGGGGGAACGGACCCTGGAATTCTTCGGGAAAAAAATCTCCTCCCAGATCCGGGAAGAGATCGATGAATATCTGAAGGAACACAAGTATGAGCTGCGCAATGAAATCTCGGTTCCGGCTGATTATTATCCCACCGGAAATGGCGAATACGCCGCCCGCTGCCGGGTGCTGGAAAAGGGCTCGGCCATCATCGACCTGACTCTCACTGTGCCCACCAAAGAGCAGGCGGAATCCATCTGCGCCCACTGGGGCACCAGGAGCCAGCAGCTGTACGCTTATCTGATGCAGAATCTTCTGTAGTATGCATAGAGCAACCGTCTGCCACTGCGCCGCCAGTCGCACCATAGAAAAGGAGAGCAGGGAATTCCCTACTCTCCTTTTCTATATTGGTTCAACCCTTCGGCCAGTTCTTTCACATCTTTGATAATATCCTCAAAAGCTCCCGCCTCATAGAGATTGATCACAATCAGGCCGATGGGAACCGCGATGATCATAGCGATGATACCGCCGATCTTATAGCCAATGTACATGAATACCATGGTGGACAGCGGATTCAGTCCGATGGTGTCGCCCACA
The DNA here is from genome assembly GCA_902362725.1 of Clostridiaceae bacterium. Lineage (GTDB taxonomy): Bacteria > Bacillota > Clostridia > Lachnospirales > Lachnospiraceae > Laedolimicola > Laedolimicola ammoniilytica. The sequence continues at coordinate 3,137 of CABIXM010000039.1, forward strand.
ATCTTCGGCTGAATCACCTGACGTACCAGCTGGCTCACCAGATAAATGATGATCAGCCCTACCGCGAATTTATAATTGCCGCTTAAGACCTTTAAAGCCGCCCAGGGGATCAGGGCCGTTCCGGTTCCAAAAAATGGGAGGAAATCCAGAATGGAAATCAGGATAGCCCAGAGAAGCGCGTATTTGATCCGCAGAACGAAGAAGCCCACCAGCAGAATCACAGCGACCACGCCCATGATTTTGAACTGGGCCCTGAAGTAGCCGCCCACAGCGCCCCGGAACTTGCCCGTGATAAAGCGCCATTTGGAGCGCAGCTCCTCCGGCGTATGCTCCCGGCCCCACTGGATAATTTTATCACGCTCCGCAATAAAAAAGTAGGCGGACAGGATCGTGAAAATTACATTGACCAGAATGTTGGGAATGTTTTTCGCAATATTGCCTGCGGCGGTTACCGTCGGTCCGCCGATGGTACTGATGAGATTCCCCAGGGACTCGGTCAGGCTGTTGATGGTCGCCGCCAGTTTTTCCACCAGCTCCGGCGGGATCTTCTCAGACAATCCGGCCAGATTCGCGCCGGTGTTCTCCAGATCGCCCAGCAGCGCTTCATACAGATCCGGCAGGATTCCGATAAACCCGTAAATCTCCCGGGCCAGCCAGGACAAAATTCCGTAGCCGCCCAGTACAATCAGTGCTATGGTTCCGATGATAATCACCATGGAACTGTGCTTCCGCACGATTTTCAGACGCTTTTCCATGAACCTCACCAAGGGGTTTGCGATCATCGCAATGATCCAGCCCACCACGAAGGGCATGAAAAAGACCAGAAACCGGGGAACGAAAAGACAGACCAGCACCACCCCCACAAGAAACAGTACGATGTTTACCACATTTCTCAAGTACTTTCTGTCCATCTATTTAACCTCTTTTCATAGGATCCGGCTTACGCCGGACACTCCGCTTATTCCGCGCTAATTTTCCGGCTGCTCCGGCGCTTCTGCCTCTGTTTCCGCTTCTGTCTCCGGCGCAATCAGCCTGTCGATGAGCGCCCAGATCTCATCCCGTCCCTGCTTGGTTTCCGCGGAAAATGGAAGAATCTGGGTTCCAGGTTTCACATTCAATCCCGTACGGATCAGCTTCAGCTGCTTCTGAATCTGGCTCCTCTTGATCTTATCCAGCTTGGTGGCAATGATGATCGGGTCGTAGCCGTTCCAGACGATCCACTCGTACATGCGCTTGTCGTTCTCCGAGGGCTCATGGCGGATATCAATCAGCAGAAAGACTGCTTTCAGCTGCCTGGATCCATGAAGATACCGCTCGATGAGCTTGCCCCATTTCTCGCGAATCTCCTGAGTCACCTTCGCATAGCCGTAACCGGGCAGATCCACCAGGTACATGGCCTGATTTACGTTATAAAAATTAATGGTCTGGGTTTTCCCCGGCTGGGCCGAGGTACGGGCCAGGGCCTTGCGGTTTAAGAGTCCGTTGATCAGAGAGGATTTCCCTACGTTGGACTTGCCCGCGAAAGCAATCTCCGGCAGTTCATTTTCCGGGAGACGGCTGGTGATACCACAGACCGTCTCCAGATTTACATTTTTAATAATCATTTCTTATCTCCATGGGATGCTTCCTGAAAAGCAATCTTTAATACATCCTCCATCTGCTCCGCGTAGACGATCTCCAACCCTTTCTTAATCTCATTGGAAATTTCTTCCACATCCCGACGGTTCTTCTCCGGCACGATGACCGTCTTGATACCGGCGTTTTTTGCTGCCAGCAACTTTTCCTTTAAGCCACCGATGGGAAGCACCCGGCCACGCAGGGTGATTTCACCGGTCATGGCCACATGGGCGTAGACCGGAATGCATGTGATGGCGGACAGCATGGCCGTCGCCATGGTAATTCCGGCGGAGGGTCCGTCCTTGGGCACTGCCCCCTCCGGAATATGGATATGTATATCATGCTCCCGGAAGAACTTTTTGTCAATCCCGTAACGGTCGCTGACGGAACGGATATAGCTTAAGCCTGTCCGCGCGGACTCTTTCATCACGTCGCCCAGCTGGCCGGTCAGGGAGATGTCGCCCTTTCCGGGCATGATGTTGACCTCAATCTGCAGGGTGTCTCCGCCTACACTGGTCCAGGCCAGACCCCGGACAATGCCGATTTCGTCGGTCTCATTGGCCATATCATAATGATAGCGGGGCTTGCCCAGGTATTTTTCTAGATTGTTCTCGGTGAGCTTGACACTCTTTTTCTTCTGCTCCAGAATCTCCCGGGCCGCTTTCCGGCAGACCTCGCCGATTTTCCGCTCCAGCTGCCGCACGCCGGCCTCCCGGGTGTAGCTGTGAATCAGGGCCTCCAGGGCCTTTGGACTGATGGTGAGCTGATCGTCCTTCAGACCATTCTTCTCCATCTGCTTACTGATCAGATGTTCTCTTGCGATATGCACCTTCTCATTTTCCGTATAACTGCTGACCTCGATGAGCTCCATACGGTCCAGAAGGGGCCGCGGAATGGTCTGCACGTCGTTGGCCGTGGCGATGAACAGAACCTCTGAGAGATCCATGGGGAGCTCCACGTAATGATCCTGGAACCGGCTGTTCTGCTCGGAATCCAGCACTTCCAGAAGGGCCGACGAGGTGTCGCCCTTGTAATCACTGCTGACCTTGTCAATCTCGTCCAGCAGCATCAGCGGATTCTTCACGCCCGCCTGCTTCATGCCTGTGGCGATGCGGCCCGGCATGGCTCCCACGTAGGTTCTCCGGTGGCCGCGGATCTCTGCCTCGTCCCGGACGCCGCCCAGGGAAATGCGGACATATTTCTTATTCAAAGCCCTTGCAATGGAACGGGCGATGGAGGTTTTACCGGTTCCGGGCGGGCCCACCAGGCAGAGAATCGGGCTGCTGCCCTTCTTTGTCAGGATCCGCACAGCCAGATATTCCAGCACCCGTTCCTTGACCTGCTCCATGCCGTAATGGTCGGCGTTCAGGATCTCCTCCGCGCGCTTCAGGTCGCTGCTGTCCCGGGACGCCTTATCCCAGGGGAGCTCCAGCATGGTCTCGATATAGCCCCGGAGTACGGCGCTCTCGGAGGAATTCATGCCCATATTTTTGAAGCGGGAGATCTCCTTGTTCAGTTTTTCCTTTACCTCTTTTGAAGCCTTCAGCTTCTTCACTTCTTCTGTGAAATGGTCGGCGTCAGTCAGGGTGTTATCCTCTCCTAACTCCTCCCGGATCACCTTCAGCTCCTCCCGCAGCAGGTATTCCCGCTGGTTCTTGTCCACGTGGGTCTTGACCTTCTGCTGCAGATCCTTCTTGAAGCGCATGATCTCGATCTCTTTATCCATCAGGAGGCAGAGCAGCTCGTAGCGGTCGGACAGGTTCACGGCCTCCAGAAGCTTCTGCTTATCCTCGTAAAACAGGGGCAGATTGATGATCACCTGGCTCATCAGCTTCTCCAGCTCATGCTCCTCCAGAATCTGACGCTCCGTATCCTTGCCCATTTTTCCATTTTCCCGGCAATAGAGGCTGAAGATCTCAGCCAGGTTGCGGGTCATGGCCTCTCTTGCGGTCTCCGGAAGGGCCTCAAGCTCCGTATCCTTCTCGAACCGGATGATTTCCGCCTCCAGATACTCCCCTTCCTCTGAAAAATGAGACCATTCCCCGCGTTCCAGGCCTTCCGCCAGCACCCGGATGATTTTCTGGGGCATCTTGATGACCTGCTTTACCGAAGCGATCGTACCGATCCGGTACAGATCCTCCGATCCCGGATTGTCCACCTGTACGTCCTTCTGGGTCACCAGAAAGACTCTCTGGTCGCGCAGCATGGCCTCCTCAATGGCCTTCACGGAACGTTCTCTGCTCACGTCAAAATGTATTACCATGTCGGGAAGGATGGTCATTCCGCGTAGTGCTACCACGGGCAGGGTTTCAATTAATTCTGACATATTTTTCCACCTTCTCTTTCGTATTTTTCTTTTTATCTGATGCACGAAAGAGTCCCGCAAGCGGAACTCTTTCTGACTCCGGGGGTTATGCCCGGGCTTTTATCTCATTGCTGGCGGTCACAGGCGTGCCTGTTCCCTCCACAACTTCTTTTGTAATCATGCAGTTGGTGATGCTGTCATCTGACGGAATCTCGTACATGGTATCCATCATGATACCTTCCATAATAGAACGCAAGCCTCTGGCTCCCGTCTTCCGCTTTACCGTCTGCTCCGCAATGGCCTCAATGGCCTCCCGCTCGAAGGACAGCTTCACGCCGTCCAGTTCAAACAGCTTCTTATACTGCTTTACGATGGAATTTTTCGGCTCCACCAGAATTCGTACCATGTCGTCCCTGGTCAGTGCGTCCAGGGCTACGGTCACCGGCAGACGGCCCACAAACTCGGGGATCATACCGAATTTCACCAGATCCTCCGGGAGCATCTCATGAAGCAGATGACCGATCTCCTCATTTTCATTGGGACGGCCCAGGTATGCGCCGAAGCCCATGCTTCTGCGATCCATCCGGTGCTCGATGATCTTCTCCAGACCCTCGAAGGCTCCGCCGCAGATGAACAGGATATTCGTGGTGTCAATCTGAATCAGTTCCTGATGGGGGTGCTTTCTGCCGCCCTGGGGCGGTACGGAAGCGATGGTTCCCTCCAGAATCTTCAGCAGTGCCTGCTGTACACCCTCGCCGGATACATCCCGGGTAATAGACGGGTTCTCAGACTTTCTGGTGATCTTGTCGATCTCGTCGATGTAGATAATGCCGTGCTCCGCACGTTCAATATCGTAATCCGCTGCCTGAATGATCTTCAGCAGAATGTTCTCCACATCCTCGCCCACATAGCCGGCCTCTGTCAGTGAGGTGGCGTCCGCGATGGCAAACGGAACATTCAGAAGGCGAGCCATGGTCTGGGCCAGTAAGGTCTTACCGGAACCGGTGGGTCCCAGCAGCAGCACGTTACTCTTCTGCAGCTCCACGTCCGAGTCATCCTTCTTATCTTCCATCGCCAGAATCCGCTTGTAGTGATTATAGACTGCCACGGAAAGTACCTTCTTGGCTTCCTCCTGGCCGATGACATAATCGTCAAGGACTGCTTTGATCTCCTTGGGCTTCAGCAGATTGATCTGCTCGCGGACCTCTTCCTCCTGTTCCTCGTCATGCTCGAATTCCTCTTCGATCAACTCGGCGCAGAGCTCCACGCACTCGTCACAGATATAGGTTCCGCTGGGGCCGGATATCATCTTTCGTACCTGGTCGCCCGTCTTTCCGCAGAAAGAACATCTCACCTTATCATCACTAATTCTAGCCATTCAACAATTTCCTCTATGTTACTGTCTCTTTGTTACAATGCTGTCGATGAGGCCGTACGCGACTGCTTCCTCCGCGCTCATATAATTGTCGCGCTCGGTATCTGCAGCGATAACCTCCAGCGGCTGTCCTGTGTTGGCCGCCAGAATCTCGTTCAGCTTCTTCTTTGTCTTCAGAATATGATCCGCTACAATCTTGATGTCTGTAGCCTGGCCCTGTGCTCCGCCGGAGGGCTGGTGAATCATAATCTCAGCGTTGGGAAGCGCCATACGCTTGCCCTTTGCGCCGCCTGCCAGAAGGAATGCTCCCATGCTGGCCGCCATGCCCATACAGATGGTGGATACATCGCACTTGATATACTGCATGGTGTCATAGATCGCCATGCCGGCAGTGACGGAACCACCCGGGCTGTTGATATACAGGCTGATGTCCTTGTTCGGATCCTCAGACTCCAGAAACAGGAGCTGGGATACGATCAGGCTTGCGGATACGTCTGTTACTTCCTCCCCCAGAAAGATAATCCGGTCTTTCAGCAGGCGGGAATAGATATCGTAAGAACGCTCTCCCCGGCTGGTCTGCTCAATGACATAAGGTACCAAACTCATATTTGCCATATTCAATCAATCCTTTTTATTTCTCTACTGCTGCGTCAGTTACCAGTTCTACTGCCTTCTGAACTGCCAGGTCGTCGCGGATGCTCTTCAGATCTTCCTCAGCGAACATCTCTTTGAGCTTCTCTGTCTCCATCTTGTACTGCTCAGCCATTCTGCCCAGCTCTGCGTCCACTTCCTCGTCGGTCGCGGTCAGGTTCTCTGCTGCTACGACTGCGTCCAGTACCAGACGGCTCTGGATGCGCTTCAGGGCCTGGGGCTTGGACTGCTCTACCATAGCCTGTACATTGCCGCCTGTGAACTGCATGTACTGCTCCATGGACAGACCCTGCATCTGCAGTCTCTGCGCGAACTCATCCACCATACGCTCTGCCTGTGTCTCCACCATAGCGTCCGGAATCTCCATGGTTGCGCCCTCGATGATCTTCTCAATGACAGCGTCTTCCTTCTTTGCCTTCGCGTCAGCAGCCTTCTTCTCCTCTACCTTCTTGCGAACGTCTGCCTTGTACTCCTCCAGAGTATCGAAATCAGATACGTCCTGAGCGAAATCGTCATCCAGCTCCGGAAGCTCTTTTACCTTGATCTCCTTCACAGTGCACTTGAATACTGCCGGCTTTCCTGCCAGCTCTTTTGCGTGGTACTCCTCCGGGAAGGTCACGTCTACTTCTACTTCTTTGCCGATCTCAGCGCCTACCAGCTTCTCCTCAAAGCCCGGGATAAATGCGCCGGAACCGATGGTCAGCGGGTAATCTGTTCCCTTGCCGCCCTCGAATGCCTTTCCGTCTACGAAGCCCTCGAAGTCGATCACGGTCATATCGCCGTCCTGAACTGCTCTGTCCTCTACGGTGATGGTTCTGGAGTTCGCCTCGCGCTCCTTGTCGATCTCTGCCGCTACTTCTTCATCCGTCGCTGTGGTGTCAGCCTTCTCTACCTCGATGCCCTTGTACTGGCCCAGGGTTACTTCCGGCTTTACTGCTACTTCTGCGGTGAAAATGAAGGGCTTGCCCTTCTCAATCTGTACGACTTCTACGTCCGGGCGGGATACGATCTCCAGATCGCACTCCTTGGTTGCTTCCGGATATGCTTCCTGAATCATTGCGTTTACTGCGTCATCATAGAAGATGGACGGTCCATACATCTTCTCGATCATCTGACGCGGAACTTTGCCCTTACGGAAGCCCGGAACAGAAATCTGCTTTCTATTCTTCAGGTAAGCGTTCTGAAGCGCCGCTTCTACTTTCTCAGCGGGAACTTCGATGGTCAGCTTCGCCATGTTCTTCTCTAATTTTTCAACCTGTAAACTCATGTTCTATTTTCCTCCTTAAGTGTGGGGTGTAGGACACCTTCCACGAATTATCTGTGTATATTTTTACATACTTACAGTCATTTTAGTAGTATAGCATGGGTTCCCCTTAAAAATCAAGTATTTTGCATAAAATTGCGTGGTTCTGCCCTGCTGTTTGTTACTGTGAACAGCAGCTTCTGTTTTTTATCATTTTCCGGTTTTTATGTAACGACGCGGCAACAGCCCCCGGCAAATGCTTTCCCGCGCGATACGCGGTCGGTGATATGCTACCCTCATATAGGACAATGAAATATAAAAGTCCTATATGGGGGGTATTTTCATGTTCAGAAAGAGTAAGATAGAACCA
>CABIXM010000040.1 GCA_902362725.1 Clostridiaceae bacterium
TAGAGTCAACTCCCAAAACTCTAATCAATAGTTTACATGCAACAGCCAGAAATTTCGATACACCCTCTTATTGGACGCTTACATTTTTTCTTGCCTCCCAAAGCAAAAGCACCTGTCATTTTCAAAACGAAGACAGCAAGTGTCTTAGAGTTCCACATTCTATTTTGAGTGCAAAAAAGCAGGAGAACTTTTCAGATTTCCTGCTTAGTAAAGCTGTGAAGATTTAATTGTAGTCAGTTTTTCTTATACCATCCGAAATTTATACTTTAATGTTCTCTCATAACAAAAATCAATTTTGTCCTCCAACAAAAATACCGTTTGGGGGATTATCCCATATAAAATTATCCTCAGCCACTTCGCTCTCCAATGCAATTTCAATTTTATATATCCCCACATTTTGGGCATTTTCATCATCCTCACTATACATATAAAAATTCATACAATACCTTTCCTTCTCTGTCAATATGAGATACATACCATCCAATTCCGTTTTCCTTTTACCATAGTTGCTTTCACTTGATGATGCACAATCGCCCTCAAAACTTTGGATACTGCCCTCAATATAATCGAAAAAAGCAGAGATTTCAGTGTCTAAATTCTCAATGTTCTTTTTGCTTTCTTCGGAAAATAGAGATTTTAGTTTCTCTGAATCCTGTTGCTTACATGCCTCGATAATTTGTTGACACATCTTATCCGTTTCATTTTGTTCAGAGCTAAACCAGTCATTGAAATATTTGTTAGAGCAGCCTGTTAAACCGAGTATAATAATCACACTGGAAAGCAACAATACTTTTTTCATATAATTACATCCTTTACTGAATAATTGCAAAATCACTTATTGGATTAAGGTCATTACAAAAAATTTCTTACTATCATTATACTTCATCAACCTAAAGAATGGAAGATATTTTCTTACTCCCTAAAGCAAAAGCACCTGTCATTTTCAAAGTGAAAACAGCAAGTGCTTTAGAGTTCCATATCTTGTTTTTTGCTTTTTGCCTGATCCGTCCGGCTGACTTCACGCTCTGCTATTTCTTTCTTTTTGCGGCTCAACTGCTCTATAATGGAACTTTTAGCTTTCTTCTTGATTTGCTCCGTTCCGGCTTTTTTGACCTCCGGTTTCATCAGCGTGGTTTGGATTTTCTGAATGGTTGATTTCATAGCGTTTGTGATTCTGGCAATCACGCCATCCAATCGTTTCACTGCATACTCAACTTCTTTCTTTGAAGCCTTACGCTCAGGGGAGAGAACCCACGCTTTAGACTGCTCCACCAGCTTAATATCCTCCTTGTGCGTTTCCAGTTTTACAGTATCAGCAACGACCTCAACCGCCTTGTCATAGGCAATATCGGCAACCTCGTCCACCAGAGCTTCCACATCTTCAATCTTCATCGTGAGTTCTTCCAACTTTTGCTCCTGTGCTGCCAGTTGCTCCTTTTGCTTGAAAAGAATATAGTCCTGTTTTTCCAGATAAGCACGACCACCATATTCGGGTTCTTCTTCCAGTTGTAAGCCATGCTTTTTCGCCACATCGAACAGCAACACTCGGCAGGCTGAATCGAAAGTCATCTTGCGGTTATTTTTTCTTCCGACAGGCTTCTCCGGTTCCGGCAGTTCAAATCCCAGTGCTTCCAAAGCCTTTTCCTGTTGTGGGGCAATCTCCCCATATTGATTTTCACAGTCGAACACATGACGCTCGTGAATATGAGGGGTGCTTTCATCCAAGTGCAGCGCCCAATTCAGGATATGGACATGAGAGCCGAAACGCTCATTTACGATTTCCATAAATTCTGTGACAATCTCAATGAGCAGTTCCGGTGGAACATGATTATCAAGTGTTCCAATCTGATAGACCGTTTCCTCTGGACAGGTCTTTTTGCTTTTGAGCAAATCACCGGTTTCCTTATTCCTTTCAGGGTGTCGGTTCTTCACATTTCTTTCGTTCTGTCCGGTTACAAAATCACGATACCGCTGACGATAAAAAAGCTGTTCCACATCTTCAAAAGTGGCAGACAGCTCATTTTCCTTATCGGGATTTTTGAAATTGCGGAAGCCATTGTAACAGTCCCAATAGAGATTTTGTTTGGCTCGTTCTTCGTCAATGTGTTCGCTGTTGGCAATGTCAAAACTGCGGTCATTGTGCTTCGGATTATAAACGCCATTCTTTCCAGCTCGTCCATTGTGCCTTGTTAATTTCACATGAGTTCCTCCTTTTCTTTTTGATTTCCCCGACAGGGGAGAAGGGCAGCGAAGCTGATTCCTTGCGGCTTTCTGCGTCAAGTAATACCCAGTACTAAGTGGCGAAACGCCACTTAACTGGGCAAGGCTGCCGCCCTTGACCTGCACAGGGGTATTGCATTCCCTGTACCCATGCACAAAGGGTTGCACCCTCTGTACTCCCGCCCGAACAAACTGACTTCGCCCCGTCTCAAGCTCTGTCAGTTCCTTCGGTTTTGCAAAACAGTCCACCGGACTATTTTGCAAAAAGAAAAACCGACGCATGATCGCTTTACGCTCAATACATCGGTTTCTTCATCTGACCTTAACGGTCATATTCAGTTGTGGCAGATTAGCCAATTTGAAAAATTATTCTGGCACATCTACTGAGTAGCTCAGACAATCGCCTCTTTTATTGCTTTCCAAATCGTTATAATACCACATATACATCGTTCTACCATATTCTTCATATTCTATAATTCCATCTGGCTTTTGACCCTCTACTTCTAATGAGTAAATTTCTTTATCATGTGCATAGCCAAAAACGAATCTGGTATCTGGATAATTTGGATTTAAGTCTTGTTGAATATCACTTATTGTTAAAGATAAATGGATAAATTTTTTGAAGTCTCCCCCATAAGTGGTATCTGGTGTAGTGGCAGATGGTGTGGCATTTACAAACGCATATTGTGTACTTTCATTTTCTATCTGTTTTTTGCAGCGTGCAATCACAAAACCTTGAACGGGATCGTTATCACTTCCTGCTCGATAGAAAATCGTATCATACTGTTTGCCATTCCATATATGCAATATTTCATCAACATGATTAAGAAAATCTTCTGGAGCTGATAAATCTTCATGTTCTGCTTTTAAGGGGGAATTCAAAATAGCTTCTTCGATAGAATTATAATATGTAAGTTTAGAATCGTCTTTTCCATTATCTGTCAACTTAAACTCGATATACTCATTTCCTTTGTTTTCTTCTTCCGGAACATAAGTATAACGACCATTTTCAATATGGTCATCATAATCAACAAACAGTCCAATACATATCAGCGCTGCAAAAATCAAAAAAACTATTCCTATAACGATTAGCAATATTTTCAAAAATTTTTTCATACAAAAGTCCACCTTCTTGCTTCATTTCAGTAAATTATATCATACCGATATGAACAATTCAATTTACACTCTATCAAGTAGTTTTTTTACTTACCTGTAACGCACATTTCTGCAAAATCCATAGTCCCCGATACTTTCCTCACGGGTGATATACAGTCGGAATTCTGTCAGCTCATGAAATAAGAAAAACCGACGCATGATCGCTTTACGCTCAATACATCGGTTTCTTCATCTGACCTTGACGGTCATATTCAGTTGTCTAACATCGTACTGTTATAAAATCTATGTCATTTACGATTTTTCTTATGCTGATTTGCCCAGTAAGATTTTACAGGGATTCTTCTTCTTTTTATGTCCTCCATAAATTCTTCTTTGTCAATATTACTATCAATGGTAAATAATTTTTCTCCATTTACATATACACGCATAGAACCTTTCTTTCTCTCGCAATAGGTAATATCTTCAAAGTGAAAAGTTCTCTTTCTTCCAAAAGTTGAACGCCATGTGATTTCATCTCCGTTCACTTCCAGTTTCCACATAATCATGTTCAATGAGCCGATTAAAGAAACAATAAAGAAAATACTAAAACCAATTGGTGGCAATAAATCATCTTGTTGAATAGCACTGGCTACCGTAGCTCCCCCAAAAAGAAACACCGCCAATACAAAAAACATAGTAAGTACTTTTTCGGTTTTTATTATATAATGCGTCCTAATTATTCCCTTTTTCTGTTCTTCCTCTCGTTCTTTAGCTCTCTTTTGTTGAAGATTTACAAGATATTTCAAAAGAAGAAGTACAACTAAATAGGGACCTATTTGTGTAATTATATTCAAACACATTCGTAAAAAATTATTCATTTTTGCCCTCCATAGTTCCAGCTATATAAAAATGATTGTTTGAAATCGAGTATTAAAAACCTCAATTTTTCATATCTCATTATACTTCATCAACTTAAAGAATGGAAGAAAAAATTTTGTGTACAGAGTTCCTGTTCAAGCCTTGTAACGCACATTTCCGCAAAATCCATAGTCCCCGATACTTTCCTCACAGGCGATAGGCAACGGTCAAAACATCAGGTCTGCACCTGACATTTTAACCGCATATCAGCCCTGATTATCACATTATCCCTGCTGGCTGTTCAGCCCATGCTTTTTCGCATATTCGCTGGCTTTCTGTCTGCGTTCCTCACTGTAAGGCGGCAGGAAACGGATAGACAGACGGGACTTTGCCAGCTCATAAGAAACACCGCCTTGAACATTGGATTTTTCCAGTCGGCAAAGGTCAGGGTACTTCTTAGCAAAAGCAGCCAACCTCTTTTTCAATCCGGCGTTGTGGGTGTAGATATTTGCCTTGTCCTCGCCCTCATTAAAGAGAACGATTGTTTCTTTCTCAATCTTCGTCAGTCTCGTCATAGCAGCCCTCCCTATGGTTTTTCAACACACGCAGCTTGCAGTAAAAGCAGCGATACCACCTTTCAACACCCTCAGCACTCAGCTTGACGGAAAGCATATAAAACAGCTTCTTCGCCACTGGATCGGGTGCAAGGGCAGCTACCATACGCAAACGCTCGACAGTTGCTTTCAGGTTCGGACAGCCAAAGGCATAAAGGGCTTCCATTTCATTCCGGTTCATCTTCATTGTGTTTTCCTCCTTAAAGTTTGATAAATGAAAAGCGACAGACACTTCATAAGGAAATACCTGTCGCTTCGTTTACGATACAAATTTGTTGGTTTTGGACTTGATAAAATCAGCAGTAAATCATTTCCTGTCTGATGATTTCTTCGGCTCGGTTACGGATAGAGTTCATGGACTGTACCCACAACATCTGATTGTCTGCTTTCATGGTTTCGGTCACGCCCTCGGCTTGTTTCATCTGCTCAATGATAAGGCTGCACCTTTCCGTTGCCTGTTCGTCCAGGTCAGCAAGGTAAGTATGCAGTTCGCCGGATAAACAGAGGGCAGAGAACCTTGTAGGGCGGTACTGCTCCAAATATGTCCTGTGCAGTCTGCCCCACATACCGATAGGGCGGTGTTCCTCCGGTAGCTTCAAGTCCGGCACATAGTAATCGCCCACAAGAACATAGTCCAGACCGTTGCTTTTGTCATGGATTCGTGATTTCAATTCTGTCATGCTATTTTTTCTCCTTTCACTTTTTGCCGATTTGATTTGCTTGTGACGTTCTGTTCAACACACACATTGCTATCAGAACTTTTTTCTTCTGCTATACGCTCATGCTCCGCAAATTCTTTTGATTTCTCACGAATCTTTTTCATATACTTACGATTGGATTCTCGTTTTCTGCGAAGTCGTTCCGCCTCTTTTTCAGCAGCAATCCTTTCTTCCTCTGTTGGTTCATGCTGCTCCACAGGTACTTGAAATTGCCCGACATAGTTAAGATATATCTCCACCTCTGTGGTGCGGTCTGCACCTTTTCCTTGTGGCTCGTGAACCAGAATTTTGTCGATAAATTCATTTATCATGGCAGGAGTAAGTTCTGTAATATTCTCATACTTTTTAACCAGCTTTAGAAAACGCTCCACATTATTTTGACCGCCTATAATCCGTTGCATATCAGCGGTGTCAGTCTCAATAATCTTGTTCAGCTCGTTCTGCTCATTTTCATAATCAGTAAGCATACTCTGAAAAAGTCTGTCCGGCAATCTTCCAATCACATTATCTTCATAGATTTTCCTGATAAGCATATCCAGTTCGTGAACTCGCTTCTGATTTCTTTCAATGCGGTTTTTTACAGTTTCAGAAACAGCAATATCTTTCATCGCCGATTCTTCTTGCAGAGAATAAACAAACTCCCGCTCATTCAAAGAAACATAATGGCAAGTCTCCTGTATGGTTTTCAGAATGATGCTTTTAAGTGCTTTTGTTGAAATATGGTGGCAAGTACAATGTCGGTCATACTTCTGATAAGCAAGATTATATGTGGAACATTCATAACAATCTGCCGGATTGGAATAACTTGTCCTTTTTTCGCCTTTGGCAGTATAGTATATTCTTTCTCGCCCTTTCCGCTGCCTGTGATTATACATCGGCGCACCACAATCAGCACAGTAAATCTTTCCGGTCAGAACATTAGGCTCGCCCATAGGATCTGCTTTTCTTACATTCTGTCTTAACTTTTGAGCAAGCAGCCATGTTTCTTCATCGACAATAGGCTCTTGTGTATCATCAAAAACCACCCAATCTTCCTTATCTGCCCTTTTCGTCTTTTTGTCCTTATAGGAATTTTTGAATGTCCTGAAGTTGACAGTCTTTCCGATATACTCTGGTCGGGCAATCAGAGTAGTAACCTGATTTCCTCGCCACATATACGGATTTTCTTTGTCATAGTTGCTTGCATGATTTCCAAGTCCCTTTTTGCCAAGATAATAAGATGGTCTTTCAATTTTTTCTTCTGAAAGTTCTCTTGCTATCTGATAAGGTCCTTTTCCCTCAATAGTCATGCGATAAATTCTGCGGACTACTTCAGCAGCTTCTTCATCAATAATCCAATGGTCGGGGTTTTCGGGGTCTTTCAAATAGCCGTATGGTGGGATATTACTTGTATGAGCGTTGCCGGAAGAACCTCTGGATTTCAGTACAGCTTTAATTTTCTTACTTGTGTCCCTGACAAACCACTCATTCATGATATTCAGAAAAGGGGCAAACTCACTGGTTTCTTGACGGTCACTATCAATACCATTATTGATTGCTATAAATCGAACTTCCTTTTCTCTAAACAGAATGTCAGTGAAAAAACCTACTTGCAAATGGTCTCTGCCGATTCTGGACATATCTTTGCAGATACAGGCAGTGATTTCTCCGTTTTTAACACCTTCAACAAGTCTGTTCCATGAAGGTCTGTCAAAGGTCGCTCCACTCCAACCATCATCGGTAAAATGAACAAGATTCGTAAAACCATGTTTCATAGCATAATCTTCAAGCATTTGCTTTTGATGAACTATACTGTTACTCTCTCCAGCATTATCATCATCACGAGACAGTCTTTCATACAAAGCAGTAATGCCATTGCTTTTATCTTTTTTTCTTCTCATGCTGAACTCCTTTCTTCAATTCCTATCCACTCCTTACGCTCACAAAATATCACATCCGTAAAGTGCTGAGGCGGACTGCTTTTGCCTTCTTTGACGATTGCCGCAGCAACCGAAAGGGTCTGTCCTTCGGTCAGATCCGGCAGAGCTTTCTCTGCGCTCTCTTTTTTCGGCTCTGCATCCTTCATTTTGGCACGGTAAGCGTCCTCCAGTGCTTTCCATCCGGGATGCTTCACCGTTTTTCCTTTTGTGGTAAACTCCCCACCGGCACACGCTGCAATCACAACAGTTTCCGAATAGATATGGGGCTGGGCTACGGCGCACATCAGACGCAGGGCCACCAACTCCAGCACCGCTTTTTCTCCCGCAGGAAGGGCAGAAAGGTCTGCATCCTTGAGATTTCTGGTAGGGATTACTGCGTGATGGTCGGTTACTTTCTTATCGTTGATTACCGTATGCGGATCACAGGTAATGGCGATTTCTTTGCAAAACGGCATGGCGTTGGCAACCAGGTTCACCAGCACCGGCAGGATGTCTGCCATATCACCGGTCAGATAGCGGCTGTCAGTACGGGGATAGGTGCAGAGCTTCTTTTCATACAGGCTTTGTAGATAGTCCAGGGTCTGCTGGGCTGTAAATCCAAGCAGGCGGTTGGCATCTCTTTGCAGGGTAGTCAGGTCATAGAGGGCAGGCGGCTTTTCGGACTTTTCCTTGCACTCCACCTTTTTGATTGTGACATTTGCACCCTGACAGGCTTCTTTCAGCTGCTCGGCAGCGGCCTTATTCGCCATGCGCTCCCCGGATACGGTAAGACCGGGCAGCTCCAGCTCCACGGTATAAAAGGGAATCGGCTTAAAGGTGTCGATCTCAGCTTCTCGCTGGACAATGAGCGCCAGTGTTGGGGACATCACGCGCCCGATGTTGAGGGTACGGTGATACAGCACGGAAAAAAGCCTTGTCGCATTGATCCCCACCAGC
>CABIXM010000041.1:0-3929 GCA_902362725.1 Clostridiaceae bacterium
TTCCGTCCGGCCACATCCGTTCATAAGGGATACTGTCCTGCGCAGATTTTCCTTTTTTGTCCGTGCGGTTAGCGCGGGCAATGGCCGCTTCGATCTGCTTCTTATCGGCGCGAGACAGCTTTTTCTTTGTCTTTACCGGCTGCACAGTTTTTTCCTCGGTTTTTCCGAACATCCGATGCAGCCATTTTTTTATTGCGGTGAACAATGTCATACACCTCCTTATCGAGCATTTCCTGCCGCTTTAATACGGCATAAAAGTTGTTGGTCTGGTAAGGTCGCTGCTTGGGACGGATCACAGCTACTTTGAGAATGTTGCCCACGATCTTTTCCAGGGGCTGTCCATGCTTTTCGTACATAGCCAGCATAAAGAAGGGCAGCATAACCAGCATCATACACATAGCCGCTACACTGTTTCCGGTAGGTTTTCTGAGCAAAAAGAAAAGCGGTACGCCAATAAGCGCTCCGCCCGTAAAGCAGATAAGCTGCCTCTTGGTCAGATTGAACATGACCTTTGTTTTGACTTTTGTTAAGTCCTTGGGTACGGGTACATAAGCCAATGTGGAAACCTCCTTCCGTTTTAGTGCGCCTGAAAGACTGATTTGGCGAGACTGCCGGTTTTGAACAGCGTAAAACATAGCAGTACAGTGTAGCCCACGCAGCTCCAGATTGCCATGATGATGTCATCTTCCATAGCGATGTTCTGCACCAGCACAGCATAAATTGCCACGCAGACGATAATGAGAAACGCCTGAAAGCCCAGTGCCAGCAGGGATCGGAGGTAATTCTGTCCCATACCGCCCCATTCTTTGCCCATCATTGCAGCCATTGGAACGGGAGCCACCGAAGTTACAAGTAGGGTAAGAACCCGGCGCCTTGCCATATTGCTATGGTAGGTTTCCGAGAACTCCCCTCCGAACCGGACTTACACCTCTCAGCGTATCCGGCTCTCCAGATGTCAGTCTAATTTCCCAGCGTGTAACTTATCGTGACAGTAGACGCAGAGTGCCATTGTCTTGCGCTTACGCCCAATCATGGCGATTTCCCATTGTTTTCTGCCACTTAAATCTTTGAGTTTTCGTACATGGTGTATTTCAAGCGGCACATTTTCTGCGCCGCACCACTCGCATTGGTTCGCTTGCAGTCTTTTAATCAGGCTGTTGCGTCCATAATTCTCAACGGCTCGTGCTACTATATCGGGATTTCCGCTTTCTACTTTGGTATTCCGGCGGAAACCGTCATTGTAGAACAGCACTTTTCCCACCTTGCCGTTTTTCTTCGGATACTCCACAACAAAATCTTTCCCTTGACGGTACTTGCGGATAATTCTGCTGATTCGTGTCCGATATTTTCCAGCAAAGGTTTTGAGCATACTGTATCTCATTACATAGTAGAAGTTATTGAGTACAGACACGTTGTTTGCAAGTCGGTAGTAGTTATACAATCCACGGATTTCTGCGTTGTATTGGTTTAGGATTTCCAAATCGTCCAAGTGCAACAGGCGAGTGCGCCGGACAGGTTCCCAAACCTCTTTGTTTCCATTTTGTTTGTCGTATTTAATCTTGAGGGCATTGTAGGAGAACAGTCGTTTTACCCACTTATCATGGGGAACATAAAGTAAGACTTTTCCATTGTTTACCCGTCTGGTAGCCCCGGTTTTGGTCTTTTTGTTGTGTTCGCCTTTGGCGATTGTGACCTCATATCCCAAGAACTTCGCAGCGTCGTGTCCATGAGTAATCAATGTCTTTTCCTCGGACATTTCCAGATGGAGTTTGTCCCGGATAAAGCAGCCTACATCTTGTTTAATCTGTTCTGCGTCCTCTTTGCTGCCGATAACTCCAATTAAGAAATCATCGGCATATCGGATATAGCAAATCCGTTTATAGCTATCGTCCATCTGGTCGCTATACGGCATAGATTTCAGACTACGCCGCAGTTCCCGGATTTCTGCAATTAAGCCCTCTTTTTCTTCCTCGCTCATTTTAGAGAGATTTCTTTTAAGCCTTTGTTCTTTCCCCCGGCAGACATCCAGCTTCTTCTTGAACGCAGGATTGATTTTACGGCGGTTTCCGCAGTTGAATTTCTCTGCATACTCTGCCATATAGCTATCCAGTTCGTTCATGTAGATGTTTGCAAGGATAGGGCTGATGATGGAGCCTTGCGGAGTGCCGGAATAAGTATTGTGATAATTCCAATCCTCCATATATCCAGCTTTCAAGAACTTCCAGAGCAGACCGATGAAATGTTCATCTGCAATCCGCTTTCGCAAAATAGCAATCAACACATGATGGTCTACGTTGTCAAAACAGCCCTTTATATCTCCCTCAACGAACCACTTTGTCCCCGTAAAATATTTCTGCACATATTTGAGTGCCGTATGACAGCTTCTGTTTATACGGAAACCGTGGGAATAGTCGCTAAAGGTTGGCTCATAAATACTCTCTAAGATGAGCCGCACCACCTCCTGTATCAGTTTATCGTCGAATGACGGTATCCCCAGAGGACGCATTTTCCCATTGGATTTCGGGATATACGTTCTCCTTGCCGGGTTAGGCTGATAACTAAAATCCCGCATCTTTTCAATGAGGGCGTTTATCCTTGCCATTCCCATTCCGTCAATGGTTTTGCCGTCTGTTCCGGCTGTCATGTTGCCTGGTTTCGCCTGTATCCGCTGATATGCCAGCAGATAGAATTGTGGATTGTACAGGTTGCGGTATAACCGCTCGTACTTGTAACTCTTGTTACACGCCTTGGATTTTAGGCTTTCCAACACATTTTCAGGACTTCTCATAATGCCTCACGCACCTTTCCTTTTTATGAATTGGTTGACATCCTGCCTCCCTTCGCCATGTAGACGGCTTTCCCGCCCTCGGACTACTACGGAGGCTCCGTTGCCATGCCGGATATTCAGCGTCATCTTTCTTGGGTTTTTACCCCTTGAAATTTATCGCCTTGCGGCATTACGCATAGCCGGATAGTTCCGGCGTTCCGGTTTAGGCAATCTCCAGTTAGACACTTTGGGAAAAGCGTATTGTGATGTCGGTAGTGGGTTTTCGTCCTTTTCCGCTTACTGCGGCTGGCTGTCATAAGTATCGTGCGGTCTGTGTTTACCTGTCACATTCCGCTATGACATACGGCGAATACAACCATCCTGCGCCGTCGGGTCGAGTATCCCGCCTCGGACTGCCCTTAAAGCAGTTTAGCCTTGCTCCTCATTCACAATGTTGCGTCTTGCCGCTCAGTCGTGGGTAGATGGTTTTCCCAACTTGCGATTTTTCCGATACGCTATTGTCCCCCTTGTGGTTTCCCTCCGAGGTAAATCGGATGACGCTAAAGTGACGCTTTTCACGTCTTTGATACTTTTCTTTACCGGCTTGCTAAAGCCGGGTTCCCAAAATGCCCGCACACCGCCTTTGGATGAAAAGCGGCGCTTCTGGACGCGCGGTAGATCTCGATCATACGGCCATAAATAACGATAAAGATACAGATATACAACGCCCACATGGTAATGCCAATAAAGAGGGATTGGAACCACAGTCCGAACAGCGGTCCCAAATCCATTTCCATCAGCCTCGGTTCCAGATCGGTCATAACTGAGGAAATGTCAATGGACGCATCCGAATTGATAATCCCTGCCGCCTGCGCCACCACGCTCTGCGCCATATCAAAGACGCCCATCACGATATTCCATGTGTTTGTGACAATGAGGATGGCGGCAGCTGATTTGAACACCCACTTGAAAATCATCCAGGTATCCACATCATGCAGGTTGTTCTTGTCTGCAATCATCTGGATCAGGTCTACGGTCATCACGATAGCCAAGATCACACCTGCAATCGGCACCATGATGGAGTTGGACAGATTCTCAATCATATTGAAAATACTGCCATTCCATCCCTGTGGGGTCTGGCCTACCTGTACGGATATATCCG
>CABIXM010000041.1:4119-4796 GCA_902362725.1 Clostridiaceae bacterium
TCCCCAATTAGGTGTAAAACTCTGCTCGATGGCGGGCGGCGGCGTACAAAAAATCTATATGGCAGATACCAAGACCAGCGCCCAGAGCGATAACGAGAGTCTGAAGAACGGTAATTGCCTGTTCAAAAAATGCCATATAGTTTGTTAGCCGGAATCTGATTAAAAAATAGGTTTGTCATGTTTCATAGGCATACAAAAGCCGGAACAATCTGCCGCCCGGTTTCCGGGGGCATGATTCCGGCTGTCCTCCTTTTTCATTATTTTTCTTGCGATTGTCCGCTTTGTACGCCAATGGCCTCAACAGAGGCAGTTGCGGCAAATAGATACGATCACTCCTTTCTCAGCGGAACCGTATTACACGCCCTCCGTGTCTACTTCATATACATCGCAGACCTCATCAGGCTTGAGTTTTAGTCTGGCAGACAAAAATGCTTCAATATCAAAGGTATTTCGCTTGTCTGCATCAGCTGTGTATTTGAAATTAGGGTGTCTGGTAATGTCATACTTGTCTGAAAGAAACGGACGCACACCGCGCAACTGCAAGATGCACTTGCCGCCATCCATAACTGCCAGCTCGTCCTGGCTCATCAGCTCTTTTCCCAATTTCTGATAGTTGAGCGAGTGGGAGGTCTCCCGTCCCCGGCTCTCTCCGGTGTTGTAAGTGTCTATGGTCTCCT
>CABIXM010000041.1:5109-5609 GCA_902362725.1 Clostridiaceae bacterium
ACAAAGCAGGTTGAATAACTGGGTGTAGCACATGGAAATGAGAAAGTTAAAACTGTCATCCGTATCACTCATAATGAGGAACAGAGCCGTTTTTCTGTCTCCCAGCGTATCCAGTTCCAACTCATCGTAGGATGTAACCTCGCGCAGCTCCGCAATATCAAATACGGCAAGACGCGCACCGCAGGAAATCAAAATCGACTTAGCGGTTTTGCCGGCTGCCAGCTTATATTTCTTATACTGCCGCACTGCGAAGTGGTTTGGCTTTTCCGATTCCAGTGCATCAAACATCAGGTCTACGGGATTTTTGAACTCCTCGTCATCCTCCCGGACTTCCATGGCGTTGATGAACTCGATGAGGGTGGAGAAGTTTTGCTCCTCCACCGGAGCTTCATAGTGGATATATCCAATCAACGCGCAATACAGCAATGTTTCCGCCTTGACCCAGAAATCGTCTCCGGCCTTGCCTTCGCCTTTGGTATTGGCAATCAGCGTTGTTACCA
>CABIXM010000041.1:5946-6429 GCA_902362725.1 Clostridiaceae bacterium
ACATTTTTGTTTCTGGCAGTCTTGGGGTCCTTGGGGCGGCTGTTCATGGTCAGGCTCTCCGTTTTCGTCAGAATCACGTTGTTCTGAAATACAGGATCAACGTAAGGTGCAATATCCTCACGGGTTCCCCAGCGGGCCGAACCATATTCCAAACCATGTTGATATTTCTTGGCGTTCTTGCTTTTAAGATACACCGCCAGCCTCAGACTGCCTCCACAACACAGTCCTACCAACAAGTCCAACGGATGCAGGCTTGGCCAGAAACTTTGCAGCGCCCCAGGCAGAACCGCAACCAGCGAAAGAAACTTTTCTGAAGCATCCGCCCCTTGTGCCATTCGCCATGCCTCTCCAAAATTGGTAGCAAACAGCCCCAGCAGGATATACGGCATATTCAGCAAAACGAGCTTTTTGATGTCCAATGTCTTTTTCATCGTTCCAGCTCCTTTCGCTTGGTGCGATCCACCACAGCATTTTTAACCATCT
>CABIXM010000042.1 GCA_902362725.1 Clostridiaceae bacterium
AGCTCAAAACCAATGCCCTTGATCCCGTTCATTCGTTCTGCCGGAATCTCCTGATAAATGCGGATTGCTTCCTCCAAAGACAGGTTATCGTGGTATTCTCCGAGGTTTGGAAATTCCATGCACTCTGCTACATAGTAGGTCAGATCGCCGGTCTGCTGTCTATCAGATACCTTAGCGGCATCTTCTGGCTGCTCTATCGGGGCGGGTTCCGGCTCTACCTTTGCATGAGGGTCGATTCCGCGCTCTTTGCAGATTTCCTTATAGTGGCGCTCAATGTCGGAGATCAAAGTGCCGGAGGTTCTGTTGATGGTCTCCAAACTGGCTCTCAGCTCTTTCAGCTCTTTGCCCTGGCTCCAGCTTGCAATATAGCCGAAGCTGTTTTCTCCGGTCTCGATGCCAAAATACTTGCAGACCGCATAGGAGATGCTTTCAGCCTCCACTTCCTCCGTGTGGCGGTTTTTGATTGCCCGTTTTTCTGCGGTTGGATCTTCCTCAACTGCAAGACGCCATTCAAACTGATTTTCGTCCACATAACGCCAATCCATATCAGAAGCAAACTGTTCGGCTTCTTTTTCTGTGGCAAAATCCAACTTGAAATCATGTTTGGTTCCACCTTCACTCTCCTGCACAACCTTCCATGACGGTAGCATTTCATATTTTTTAGGGTCATGGAGCTTGCTGTGGGCAATCTCGTGTACTGTGGCTGAAACCGTCTGAACCTCACTCATGCCCTGACGAATGGCAATTTTCTGATGATCAGCAGAAAAATAGCCGTCCGTATCAGCGGCCATTGCTTCAAAAGTAATCGGCACCGGTGCGCTGCGGCGCAGGGCCTCCATGAATGCCTCATAATTTGGCACATTGCCGGAAAGGGATGATGCAAGCTCCGGCAAAGGTTTCCCGTCGGTCTGACTCACATCAAAGACCTTGACCGGACGAAACATGGGAATCTCGATTTCTTTTTCCTCTGTGACGATCTTTCCGTCTTTATCCAGAATCGGAGCCTTGGTATCTGGGTCCAGCTTCTGCTCCTCGATTTTCTTCTTATACGGTGTGGGAGCGATGATGGTAATGCCATGCTCGCCCTTTTTTACATGACGCTCAAACTGGTCTTTCCACTTATTGTATCCGGCTACCAATGTGGCGTCCGGCTTCTGCATATAGATGAGCATGGTGTTGTTTACCGAATAGCGGTGGAAGCGGGACATGACGGACAGATAACGCATATACTTTTCGCTTTCAAACAGTTCTTTGATACCCTGCTCGATACCATCTGTGATTTCCCTTAGCCGTTCTCGATTGGTGGGTTTATTCTCAGCCATGATTTTCAATCTCCTTTCCAAGTGTGTGATTTCTGCTGTGTGTTCTGCAATCCATGCCTTTTGTTCTTCTTCACTTTCATAAAGAAAAAGGTCCAGCAGGTACTCTACATAGGGTTTCTTCTGGATTGCTTCCACAAAGCGGGGGTGCGGTTCTTCCTCCGGTGTCCTGGGAGAACGGTCGGCTTCCCATTTTTTCAGCAGATAGTAGTAATCAGACAGTACACGATAGCAGCGCTGTCGATCTTCCCGAAACTTCTGTGCCTCGTTTTTTTGCCGGACATATCTCCTGCGGGGCGGGGCCTGACTATCATAGATCAGGCCAAAGTCCTGTGCCAGTTTCTCTGCCGCTTCTTTTGGGGAGAGGTTAAAGAGCTTTGCGGTAAAGTCGATCACATCCCCATCTGCACCACAGCCAAAGCAGTGGAACCGCTGGTCTACCTTCATGCTGGGGTTCTTATCATCGTGAAAGGGACAGCAGGCCATGCCAGTTCGACTGACTTTTATCCCGTAAAACTCTGCCGCTTCTCTGGTGCTGACCGACTGCTTGACCGCTTCAAATACATTCTCTGCCATGTGCCTTTAACTGCCGGACTTTTTCACAGGGGGCTGGTATCCGGCGGCTTTCGCACGCTCACTGGCAGCTTTGCGACGCTCGGCGCTGTATGGCTCCCGGACTGATACACACCGCTTAGGAACGGTAAAGTTATGGGCGTCCTTTCGGGTAATCTGGTCGGGGTGCTTTTTTGCCAGCAGTTCCAGCTTCTCCATCAGACGGGGATCGTGAGTGTAGACCTCAGCCATTGGTTCTGCCTGGTTATAGAGGAGAATGGTTTCCCGTTCCACTAAAGAGAGCTTCATCGGCTGCCTCCTTTCCGCCGGTCAAATTCCAGCTTGAAGTTGGCATACTGTCCATCGTCCTCCAAAACCACAGTGGCATCGTAGGTCTTGCCGGTTTTCTCCGAATATAACCCCGTCACACGGACACGGCCATCGTTCAGCAGCGCAGACACCACAGCCTTGGTCGGCTGTTTTTTCTTGGCAGCCCACCATTTGTTGTTTTTCCAGATTGCAAATTTGCAAGAATCATTCTGACAGAAGAAGCCTTTTTGCAGTTCTGCAACTTCACCGCCGCAGCGAGGGCATTTGCCCACCACCTCACGGGGCGGAGTGAACAGGTACTCAGTTCCCTTGATGACCTGATAAGTCCCCACCAGATCTTTCAGCATGGTGCTGATCCCGTCCAGAAACTCCTCTGGGGCAAGCTGCCCGCGCTCGATCTCGCCCAGGCGATACTCCCACTCGGCAGTCAGAAGCGGCGATTGCAGTTGTTCCGGCAGCACTGTGATCAGGGAAACTGCATCGTGGGAAGGGAGAAGCTGCACCGTTTTCCTGCTCTTTTTTCTTTCCAGAAAACCGGCAGATACCAGCTTTTCCAAAATACCGGCACGGGTGGCCGGTGTCCCCAGACCTTTTCGCTCGGCGTCCTCCGGCATATTCTCTTTTCCGGCAGTCTCCATTGCGGACAACAAGGTATCCTCTGAAAGCTTTTGTCAAGGGGGTGCGTGGATATTTTTCATATTACTTACGCAGATTCTCTCTCTGCTTCTGCCTGAATAATGCGTTTCAACCTGTCCTCCGCAGTCAAACCGCTACTATGGTCAAAAAACACTTTGACTTTATAATTTGTTTTGCCTTGCTTAATCACAAAAACTCCATCCGGTTTGTTTTTCTCCGAATGGTTATTTTGGGTGGGTAGTGTACTGTTCACAATATTTGTCATACGATATTCCTCCTTAAATGAAAAAAGCCCGACAAGGAAAGGTCTGACAACGAAGTTCCGACAACGGACATCAGAAAACCTTTTTTCTTTATCGGGCGATACTATCTTTTTACTATTTCCTTTTTCTTTATAATATTGGTTGTCATGGTTGTCAGAGAGGGAAAAGTGCCGCAATATCAAGGCTTTCGGGATTTTTACCCGACAACCAGACCGACAACCGGCTCGACAACCGAAGCGACAACTGGCTTTTATTTTTGCTTCAACCATTCTTCCGGAAGCCCTAACTGTTCCATTTCCTCTGTCGGGATTTCTTGAAAACCATCCATGCTGTTGTCAGGCTCGTTGTCGTTCCTGATACGCTCCCAGCCTTTTTGTCTGCGGTAAGGCTCTGGAAAATACCTCGGATTGCTGAACGCCCTCCAGCCTGTGACAGCGTTATTCATAATGTCATTGATCTCTCGCAGTTCCCATTGTTTCGGTTCGTCATAATCATGCCCCAGTGCTTCTTTGTAAAGCTGTTTGGAGCAGACTATGCTGCCGGAATAGCGTTCCAGATAATCTAAAATCTGTCCTGCCTTTGTGTCCTCCGGCATAAAGTCCTTTTGGTGGGCTTTCAGATAAGCGTTCATAGCCGGACTGAATCTCAGACGGAAATTGCCGCTTCTGTAAATCTCCATAGCTTCTGCCCACATCTGATTGATATACTCTCTGGAAGCCTGTTCATCCGCCAAAATATGAACCTCAGCCCTTTCAGGATAGACCATAACCGGAACGAAGCGGCGGTTGCCTGTTCGGTCAAGGGGAAGAAAGTCAAGGGTATTAGAAGAACCTCCAAACACACATTGTCGTTTTCTGTCTGCCGGATGTGTTTCATAGGGTATCTTATAGGTTTCCTTTTGTCGGCTCAGAAAGGACTTGATTTCTTCAATGCTCTTAGCGTTGGCAGTTGCAATCATTTCCGACATTTCAATAATCCAATGCCCCTGCATTTTGCGGTACACATTTTCATCATCCAGCTTTTTCAAATCATCAGAGAACCAGTCATCATTGACCGCAAGCAAACGGAAGAAAGAGGACTTTCCGGCTCCCTGACCGCCTACAAGACAGAGCATTACCTCAAATTTACACCCCGGCTTAAAGGCTCGTGAGATAGCACCCAACAGAAACAACTTCAATGCTTCATAGGTGTAATCATCTGTATCAGAACCGAGAAAGCGGTGCAGACAGAAGCGTATGCGTTCCGTTCCGTCCCATTGCAAGGCATTGAGAAAATCACAGACAGGGTGGTAACGGTTTTCATTGGCAATAACCGCAACTGCGTCTATGATTTTCTTCTCTACGGTCAATCCATAGTTTTCTTCAAAATATAGGAGCAGATATTTCACATCCACATCCGTCAATGTCGGGCTGTCACGATACCAACCGAGGGGCTTCACAATGTCGATTCTTTCGGTCAGAAGATTTTTTCGGATAGCCCCTTTCAAAAGCGGGTCATATTGCAGAACACGCTTATAATTTGCGGCAGTATTATAAACCTTACCTTTCTCGCTCTGCTCTAAGCTGTTTCGGATTTCTTCTACTGTGCATGGTTCTGTCTGCTGACAGTTCTGCAATTCGCTGTTCAAGTTTTAACACCTCCTTTCTCTGTTCTGCCACAAGTGCTTTTCGTTCCTCCAATGAACCATACAGAAGAATATCAAGCAGATATTCGATATAGTTCTTCTTATGCAGTGCTTCTGCAAACAGGGGATTCCATTCCTCATCCGGCTGTTTAGGAGCGTATTTCTTTTCCCATTCTCTAAGAAGATGAAAATAATCCGTCAGCACCTTGTAGTAATGATTTTCTCCTTTTTGATACTTCTGTTCTGGTGTCGGCTCACGAATACGAGGGCGGACACTGGGCTTTTGTCGGCTGTCATAGTTAAGACCAAAATCTTCAGCAAGTTTGACAGCAGCTTCCCTCAGCCCGATACCGAATAGCTTCGCTGTGAGATCAACAGCGTCTCCGGTTGCTCCGCAGCCAAAACAGTAATAGCGTTCATCCAGCTTCATACTGGGGGACTTATCTGAGTGAAACGGACAGCACGCCATACCTGTGCGACCCACTTTCAAGCCATAGGCTTCTGCGGCTTGTCGGGCAGTAACATTTTCTTTTACAACTTCAAATACATTCATGTGACTCCTTTCCTGAAACGAAAAAAGCACCTGTCATTTTCAAAACGAAAACAGCAAGTGCCTTAGAGTTCCATATTTAATTTTAGGTGCAAAAAAGCAGGAGACCTTTTCAGATTTCCTGCTTAGCAAAGCTGTGAAGATTTAATTGTGGTTGGGTTGCCAGTTATACAAACTGGAAATTTTCTTTTTAGAATGAATTATTTAATTTCTACAATAGCACCATATTTCGTATGCGGAAGATATTGTACCTTTAAATAAGTATTTTTATCAATATACCTTGAAAATACTGTGATTTCGATTTCATCATCTTTAACTTTATCATATAGAAAAACACTTCTTCTTTCAGAAGATATATCTGCACCACCATGAGATTGTTCAGTTACATATCCTTCTGCATAACTATACTGTTTGTTTATGATGTAAGGCATATCTAAAACAAAATCTTTCAAATATAAGATTAAAAGAATAGCTACTATAACAAGAATGGTATTAGCCAATCGAAGAAATATTATATCATTTTTTCCAGTATATTCTTTTTTTATCGCTTCTTTATCAAAAAATATCGAATAGATAAGTTTTCTTTTTTTAATTAGATAGATAATGCAAGCAATTAACGCTATAACAAATAATGAAACTCTTATAAACAATCTAAATATAGCAAAATCCATAATATCATCCCCTTAAACTTCAAGTTTGTTGCTTACATTATACTTCATCAACCTAAAGAATGGAAGATTTTTTTGTAAGCGTCAAATAAAACAGTGTATAGAAAAATAACCGTCAGCCTTTTATACTAAAAGGTCAACGGTTATCGACAGAATTCTTTTACAAGAGGA
>CABIXM010000043.1 GCA_902362725.1 Clostridiaceae bacterium
TCATGGCGCTACATCGCCGGGGAAGCATATCCCACACAGGCTGGTCATTCGATTGGAATAATCCATCGATGAACTACCTGTATCATAGAACATTTTTGTGCCCTGTGCCGTATGTCCACAAAGTAGGAATTAAGGGTAAAAATCAGAAATTTCCACGATTACGGAAAGTGTGATATAATCCAGATAAGCGGCAGCAATGAAACCGTTGGAAAGGAGCGTGTGCCCATGAAAGGAGCAACAAGCATACAGGAACGCCTTTGGGAACTCCGCAAGGACAAAGGCTTAAATCTGGAAGAACTATCAAAACTAACGGGTATTTCTAAATCAGCCCTTGGCAGTTATGAAAAAGAAGATTTTAAGGAAATCAATCATGGCAACCTTATCACGCTGGCAGACTTCTATGGGGTTTCCGTCGATTATCTGCTGTGCCGGACAGAGAACAGGGAGCAGATCAACACGCCACTGACGGAGCTGCATTTGAACGATGAAATGGTTGCACTTCTGAAAAGCGGACGGATCAACAACCGTCTGCTCTGCGAACTTGCCACCCATAAGGACTTTATCAAGTTTCTTGCGGACATTGAGATTTATGTGGATGGGATTGCCACCATGCAGATTCAAAACCTCAACACCCTTGTCGATACTGTCCGGCATGAAATCATAGAACGGTATCGCCCTGGCGAAGATGACCCACATTTGAAAGTGCTGCAAGCCGCCCATATCAGTGATGATGAATATTTCAGCCACATGGTTCTGGATGACCTAAACCTGATTATCCGGGATATTCGGGAAACCCATAAAAAGGATAGTGAGAGTGCGCCCCAGACCACTGTTGCCAATGAACTGAAAGAAAATCTGGAAGCGGTCGAAAATTTCAAGGGCAGCCGTTTGGAAAAACTGGCAGTGCTTTACTGCAAGCAGCTCGGTATCAACTATAAAAATCTGTCAGATGAAGAATTTCGCTGGCTTATTCGGATTCTCCAAAAATCAAAGAAAACGGGAACGCCTATCAACCAGAGGAAAAAACGGTAAAGGAAAACCGCTGTTGCATGGTTTGTTGGATTCCATGTAGCAGCGGTTTGTGCTGTGGTTATTACTTCATTCGTTTTCTTAATATTCGGCGATAATTTGTTTCTCCCTTTGGTGCGTCCTGTATAATTTCCAACACACCATCTTCAAGCATTTTATCAATGCGATTGGAAATCCATACATCACTAATTCCAAGTTGATATTTTCCTAAAACATTACCTATGACAATAGCCATTTTGAATTGCTCTGGCTGTTCCGCAATTTCACGAAGAATGAAACTATCATATATATCTTCTGAAACGCTTTGCAATTTACCATTTAACATTGCACGCAAAGGTGCATTTTCATTTTGAAGTTGATTCCATTTCATAGCACAAGCTGAAAGAAATACAGGATTAGCTTTCTCTTGTAGAGTTATATAGTTTCCCCATTCGCCAGGAGAGACCTCGCCCCATGCTATTTTGGATGTCATAGTATTTTCTTTTCCATATTCCCATGTAGGTAACTTAACCAAATAAATTGTTGTCTGGCAGTTTAAGGGTTGAAGTTGTTTCATAAGCCAATACATACCACAAAGCTCATCTGGATTATAGCTATACCAAATGCGAATTTCTTCCCCAGCTACATATCGTTCAATCACTGAGGTCAATGTAGTTTTAATTTTCTGTATTTTTTCTTCAACCTGATAATCTAAATCCTCTACAAAGCAGACAGACAGCATTTTCTTGAAAACATTTTTCCGCTGTTCGCCAATTCCATTATCAGAAATATCTCCCACACTAAGAGCCATATCAAAACAATAAACATCACAGCTCTTGCCTCCCAATGGAATAGCATTCTCCCAAGCAATGTGTTCTTGTTCCTGTGCTTGAAGCTGTGCTTTTTTCATTTCATCTGAAGATGGAACACTCCCGTCTTCATGCCTCATAAATATTGAAACAGCACTTCCTCTATACTTTCCCTTGCCGTAAGTTTGGGCAATTTTCAAACTTCCACAGGCACTTTCACCAAATACAATTTCAATCATCTTATATACCTCCGATTTAATTGCTCCCGTTATGAATAAATCATCTCATGCAAAACAATTTCTTCTGCCCGGTTATGAATGTTATTGCAACGCTGCACCCATTCCATTTGGTGGGTACGCTTCAATTCCTCGGTTACGCCCTCGGCAGTTTTCATCTGCTCCATGATGGTGTCTAACCGTTCCTGTGCCTGTTCGTTCAGGTCTGCAAGATATGTCCACAATTCCCCGGTCAGTATCAATGTATTCAATCTGGCTGGGTGGACTTCCCTTAAATATTCCCGGTGCATCCGTCCGTACTTTCCGATAGGGCGGTGTTCCTCCGGCAGTTTCAAGTCCGGGATGTAATAATCTCCGACAAGGATATAATCAATTCCGTTTTCTGTTATTCTTGGTTTCAATTCGCTCATGTTCCTTACCTCCTGTGGAAGCAGGCTCGTCTGGTACTAACTCAATCACATCGGTAATCTCACAATTCAGCGTTTCGCAGATACGGGCTAATGTATCCATGCTGATGTGCTTTCCCTCTTTGCTCATGTTGGCAATCATATTTGTTGTCATACCAGCGGCAAGCCTTAAATCCTCTTTTCTCATATCACGCTCTAACAGTGTGTGCCAGAGTGGTTTATAGCTGATGTGCATATTGTTTTCCTGCCTTTCTATCCATACCACCGGGGCGGCTGCCCCGGCAGGAACTTTTCTCTTATTATAGCACCAATCTTGTGTAATCACAATTTATTCTTGTAGCCTGCCGCTGATACCGTCTGGATTGTGCTTTTCCTTTCTTTTTGTTCCCTTTAATTAGCCATAAACTGCTTCATGCCCTGGGACTTTGCTTATGTGTGATAAAGAAGTAATAGAAGTGTAAAAAATTTTGCCGTTCCTATCCGGCACTTGCGCAGGGTGTCGGATAGGTCGGGCTTTATTCTTCGGGCAAGTCAATCTTGCCTACAAAGCTGTAATAAATATCAATGCGCTGGCGGCGTACTTCGTTCTCGTCATACTCACATTCATAAACAACGATTTTCTCCACCATTTCACGCAAAAGAGTGTGTGTCAGTTCTTCGATAGAAAGGTACTTGCGGACAACGCTCATAAACTTTTCAGCGTTTACCGTGGCTTCCTGTGCCTTGTCCAGCTCGCCCTGCAAAGCGGCGGCTCTGTCTTTCAGTTCCCGCTGCTCGGCTTCGTAGTCTGCGGACATTTCCATGAAACGCTCATCACTGATTTTCCCGTTTACATTGTCCTCATACAGACGCTTGATGTAGCGGGAAAGTTCTGCAATGCGGCTCTGCACCTGTTCAAGCTGCTTGGCTGCCGCCGCCAGCTTCCGCTTGCCGCCCATTTCATTCTGCTGGATAAGCAGCTTCACGAACCGGGCTTCGTGCTTCTGTGCATAGGCGGTCACTTTCCGCAGATTGTCCAGCACACCCGCCGTCAAAAGGTCGGTGCGAATGAAGTGCGCCGTACAGTCGGCGGTGCGCTTCTTATAGCTGCCGCAGATGTAGCAATCCTGCTTTCTCTTGTCGGTCTGATACCGCTGCTGGTACATCACATGACCGCAGTCGGCGCAGAACAGCAAGCCGGAGAACAAGCCCACATCATCGTAGCGGTTGGGGCGTTTGCGCTGCTTGCGTAACTCCTGCACCCGTTCCCATGTCTGCAAGTCGATGATTGGCTCATGGTGGTTCTCGAAAATCGCCTGTTTCTCAATGGGATTGTCTATGCTGTGCTTCATCTTGTAGGACGGTTTTTCCGTCTTGAAGTTCACAAGACAGCCTGTGTACTCCCGGTTTTCCAGAAGATGAACAACAGTATTGGTCGCCCACTTACATTCATAGCCGGGGTGGTAGCGGCGTGTGCTGCCTGTGCGCTGGTATTCCAGCGTCCCCGGCGTGGGGATTTGCTGCTCGGTCAGCATACGGGCTATCTTGGTAGGCCCGTTTCCGGCAAGGCAAAGCTGGTAAATCTGCTTGACTACCGGGGCGGCTTCCTCGTCAATGATGAAATTCTCGTCATCGTCCATGAGGTAGCCGTACACGGGCTTGCTGGTAACAGGCTTTCCGCTTAGACCTTTTGCTTTCTTAACTGCCTTGATTTTTTTGCTCGTATCTCTCACCATCCATTCGTTGAAAAGATTACGCAGCGGGGTAAAATCGTTGTCGCCCATTGCGCTGTCCACTCCGTCATTGATAGCGATAAAGCGGACGCCTTTCTGTGGGAAAAGCATTTCTGTGTACATTCCCACTTGGAGATAATTTCGCCCTAAACGTGACATATCCTTGACTATGACTGTGCCGACTTTTCCGGCTTCAATGTCTGCAAGCATGGCTTGAAACCCGGGTCTTTGGAAGTTCGCACCACTATAACCATCGTCCGTGTACCAGCAGAGATTGGTAAAGCCGTTCTGCTTGGCGTAGGTTTCTAAAATGCGCTTTTGGTTGGATATAGAGTTGCTCTCCCCCTGCAATTCATCTTCATGGGATAATCTCGGATAAAGGGCGGTAATAAGGTTTTGGGTTGTCTGTCTTAACATGGTTTCCTCCGTTTCTGACAGCCAGCCCCACTATTCCGTACTTCGATTGTACCACATGGCGGGGCGGCGTGTATAGCGGCAAAATGTGAAAAATGCTTCTTTACCGCCCGTCATATTGCCGATTTTTGTGTAGCAGCTTCCGCTTCCAGCACCTTAGCCATTTTGTCGGCTGCGGTTTCCTTTGCGCCCTGCTTGAAAAAGCCGGACACGACAAGAACAGAGTTCCCTATACGGATTTCCGTCACGCAATCGGCGGG
>CABIXM010000044.1 GCA_902362725.1 Clostridiaceae bacterium
AATCATTAGGATATTTGAGTCCTATAGAGTACAGACATAGACTTGGATTGGTCACTTAGATAGTCCAAGAAAATGTCCGCACCCTCTCTCGTGAAATATTTCCCATTAGTAATTCTATCTCAAGTTTTGATATTCCAAATTTTTTATATAATTTATTTAATTT
Organism: Clostridiaceae bacterium; assembly: GCA_902362725.1. GTDB lineage: Bacteria > Bacillota > Clostridia > Lachnospirales > Lachnospiraceae > Laedolimicola > Laedolimicola ammoniilytica. The sequence goes on from CABIXM010000044.1 coordinate 164, forward strand.
TTCTTCTGATAAAAGTGCAGTGCAATCATTCTTTAGCATCAACAATTCCTCAGCCTTTACCCCATTTTCTCTTAATATCCTTTTTACCTCATCCTCTTTTATCCCCTTTTTCTCCATTTGAAAAATAATAGCATCATATATTGTATAAAACATAATCCTTCCCTACATGTCATTCTATATCCTATCGGTTAATCGGTGCTCTTTCCACATATTCATAAATACGTTTAAGCATTTCATCTTTACCTGTTCCCAATTCTGGTTGCACTGTATCATTAAAGCCCATATATGTGCTAAATCCTAACATATACACAGCCATCGCCATTGCCAATTCATCATCCTTTTCGCAATACAACACTGCAACTTTCCTTAAATCTTCAATAACGGTATCATGAGGCACCTTCACACCACTCTCTTCATTTACAACCTCTTTGATTGTCTGAGGCAGTACCATACACATCTTATAAAATGCGTTTTCTTCCCCTGTGAGAATCGCATAGAACTGATCCATACTAACACGGCGAATCAATCTATGCTGCACATTTTTACCATCGACCTTCGTTGTCCACTTGATATTTTGAGATTTTTTCGCAATAGCCTCAACAAGCAAGCATGCACAATCATCATCTTCCAAGATCTGACCCTGCATTTTTATATATGTTTTTGCTGAAGATGCTGAATTCATTGTGTTATGCTTATTTTTCATCTCTACATATAAAGTATGTACAATATCTCCATCTGGCATTTGTATTCCATTCGGATTTTTATATATTACATCCCATCCGGCCTGCGGTACCTCACACCCATTAAAGTATGAAAAGATGTTCTGATGAAAATATCCTATATCATTATTATTCGACTTATCTCTTTGTCTGAAAATTTCGTTATTTACAATTTCTTCCCAACTTGTACAATATACAGATTTATCAAAAATCAATTTAATCGGATCGATTAAATTGCTGTTGAACCTCCTCAAATCATACGATTCCAGTTTCTCACCATATTTCATAATGGTTGCACGTACATGCTTTTTAAAATCTTCTTCAGATATAAAATTTAAATTCCAATCCATTATTTTACCCCCTCTAACGCTTTGCGTATTTCCACCGCAATATCATATGCCAAATTTACCGGAACTGCATTTCCAACCTGCTTATATTGTGACTGCACACTTCCACAAAATTGCCAGTCGTCTGGGAATGTCTGACATCTAGCATTTTCGCGTACAGTAAACGGCCTCGCCTCTAACGGATGGCACCTCTCTGTCTGTTTTTGAGACGGTGAAGTTAATACTGTCAACGATGGTTCATCCAGGCTCATTCTACGAAGTATTCCTGTCCTGCCACCTTCCATGTCCCAACAACTCTTCATATACGCTTTCGCAATTTCCGGATCAATATCTCTCCAATATCCTCCTGCTGGTACCAATTCAAATATTTTTCTCTTATTCTCCCCGTAAGGAATTCCTGGGCCTTCCGGACAATCCAATAACACATCCCTTAAAACCGGCTTGTATTCATGCTCTTTCGGGAAAGAATATGAAATCTTATCTAAGAGATCATTCCGTATTCCGATTGTAATTAGCCTCTCTCTCTTTTGCGGAACGCCAAAATCCCATGCATTCATTACCTTTTTCTGAATTGTATAACCAGCTTCTTCAAAAATATTTTTTATAGTTGCATATGTTCTTCCTTTATCATGCGTTAATAATCCTCTAACATTCTCAAATAAAAACATCTTCGGCTGCAATTTTTCCAAAAACGTCGCATAATGATAAAAAAGTGTTCCTCTTGCATCCTCTAACCCCAATCTTTTTCCTGCATAAGAAAAGGCCTGACAAGGTGCGCCGCCGGATAATAGATCCAGTTCACCTTTTTTTATTCCAAAATATTCTTCCAAATCTAATCCAGAGATATTAGCTATGTCATCGTTGATAACATTCCACTCTGGGCGATTTGCCTTTAGTGAATCCGCTGCATCTTTATCAAACTCAATTAAACCTAAAGTTTTAAATCCCGCTTTTTCTATTCCTAATGCCAAACCACCTGCTCCTGCAAATAATTCTATGGTTGTATAGTCGTTCTTTTTTACTTCAATCTTTGCATCATTTTGTATTTCCACCACATCTTCAATTTTACAATTCAAAGTAAAACAAATCTTTTCTATTGTTTCAAATGACACTGGCTCATTTTTCCCTAATCTTGCTAACACATTAAAACTGATACCTGACGCTTCTTTTAGTTCTGTACGATTCATCCTCTTATCAATCAATAATTTCCATAATTTATCATAACAAATTGACATTTTTGTCCCTCCAAGTTGAAATAATACTGTTTATATTCTACCATATCTATAAATTAGCAACAAGCACTTTCTCACCATATCGTTAGATCTTCTCTTTTATACATCTTATCCACTATTGCCACTCTCTATATTTTTTGTTAAGATAAATTATATAATTCGAAGTAGAGGTGTGTTCTATATGCCCAGAGACGCTGCCACAGTTTCAAAAAATATGAGCAAAATCCATAGCCATGATACTTCTATCGAAGTTCAGCTGCGTAAGGCTTTATGGCACAAAGGATATCATTACCGTAAAAATTACAAAGTTCTCCCCGGTTCTCCTGACATAGTCCTCACCAAATATAAAATCGCCATATTCTGTGACAGTGAATTCTTCCATGGTAAAGACTGGGAAATTTTAAAACTTCGTCTTGAAAAAGGCAAAAATCCAGATTTCTGGATTAAGAAAATTGAGCGGAACCGCCACCGGGATTATGAAAATGACAAAAAGCTTTTATTCTTAGGTTACACGGTTTTCCATTTCTGGGGGCAGGATATTATTAAACATACTGATGAATGTATACAAGCTATTGAAGAATCCATCTGGGATAGTACATTATCCTGTTCATCTATAGAATATGATACTACAGAATAAATTATCTCTACATGAAAAAAGCTCTCCTTGAACTCTTTTCATGCACTACACATTCTTTTCAACGTTGCCTATGCCACCGTTGCACTATATCCCTGTACTAATGTAACGGTGGCAACAAAATCGCTCTTAATAATTTACTATCTTTAAAAATTTTCGGCACTTTTTGAAAATTGTTTTGCTTCCTCATTCAATTCTTCTGCAGACTCAAACGCAGCCGCTATTTTCATATAATTTGACGTACTAATATAATTTATGCTTTTTCCTATTTCCTTTATTGTTTCAGCATTTTTTTGTGCTGCTTCAGCAAAACTAGAAATATAGCTCTCTTTTATTGAAACAACCATATGCTGAACCATTTTATTAATATTTTCTATCATTTTCGTCCAATCGTAATTTTCTAGTATAGCTTCTCTCATTCGTTTTCCTACAGTTAATGCAAAACTACTCAAAATATCCACAGCTTCTACATTTTCAAAGTCTTTGCATTCAAGTTCAGAAATTGCTATTCTCAAGTCCTTATTCAATTTATTCATTTTTTTATTTATATCATCATATTCCTTTTTACTAACTTTTTTCGAATGCGCCACTTTGTTTCTACACTGATGTATTTCCAAAATCTGCTTTTCCCATGTTTCCTGTTTTCCAACCATCCCAAAATTTCTTTCCCATAAACTACGCGGCCTCATTTCTTCTATCAAATTACATAGTTCATCCTTTTCCTTTCTCTTAAGAACTTCGGCATCTAACTTTTCATTAAAAAATGTCTGATAATTCACCTCTCGTTTATCAAACAAGTAACTTTCCATTGCAGCTAAATCTAACTGCTCCAAAGTTTCACTCAATGACAATGCCCCTTTCGCTGTCCTTTTCATATCATTTAATTTTTCTGTTGGAATTGTTTCATTTCTCCAATTAATTCCAAATGCTTTTGTCAATACCAAAAGAATCAATTGTCTTAATTGTCTTTCAAATGCCCCATATTTAGGATACAACTTTTCACAAAATGCTGCAGATACGCCATCATATACTCGAACGATATTTATGTACCTCTGTTCTGTTGACTCTAGCAAACACTTATCTAAATGCAATAGTACTTCCGTTCCTCTATTGACCCTAAGTTTAGATATAATTTCTAAATAGTATCTTTGTGAATTTTTCTTATTTCGAATAGTGTATTGCACCTTTTCACCTTCATCACTCCACAAATACCCTTCTCTCCGTTCATATTCGCTACTATCTAAACATGAAAGGATTATTTGCTCTGTAGTTCGTTTCTCGTCTATATTATTTATTATAAATTTTATATCTAATTTGCGATTATCCGCATAAACACTATACTTTCAAGCACTTTGAAGTATAGAAAATTATTTAATTTAC
>CABIXM010000045.1 GCA_902362725.1 Clostridiaceae bacterium
CATAGGGGACTTCTTCTGAGGTGGTCTCGCCGGTCTCCGGGTCGGTGGAGGTCTCCGTGCGGTAGCGAATCTCCACTTCCTCGGTAAGCGTCAGCTGATACTGTGCTGCAAACACACGCGCCAGCTCTGCCTGAGCGCTCTGCTGGGTGTAACCTTGCAAGACGGCAGACAGAAATGCTGCCAGCTCATGAGGGTCATGGCCGATCATACCAAGGTCATAGCGATACTCGTCATACCCTGGGTGGCTGCTTTCAATGTTGTCGATTTCCTCCTGCAACTGGACTTCTCTGGCTGCATAATCTGCCTCCACTGCCAGCATTTCCGGGTCATCCGACGGATAAGTAGTGCCGGAGAGAACGGAACCGATGCTCTGCGCCATCATGGAGCAGGAGGACATGGTATTCATCAGCATACAGGTAATGAGGAATAAAACCCCTGCCATCAGGAAACCCTTCTTGTGGCGCATGACGAACGCCCCTGCCTGCTGTGCCTTTTCTTTTACCGTCCTTGCGGCTTTTCCGGTTTTGGATGCAGCCTGGGCGGTATTTCCGGCAGTCTGACCGGCGTGTTTGGCGGCGGCATACTGCCTTTTGATGGCCTGCTTTTGCTGCCAGCGGGAAAGCGGATTGCTGGCAAACTGGGGATTTTCCTGCAAAGATTTCTGGTACAGAACATTTACATTTGCCTTTTCCAGTTGGCGCTCTGCCTGTGCTGCTTTGCGGTACGGCTTCAGCTTGTGGCTGCGATAGCCCTCCCGCACCAGATAAGCGCCGGTCTCCACCGCCTCCTCGGACTTGTGGGCGCTTTCCACACCCACATTGTCCTGCTCTGTTTCCCGGATCTCTTTGTGGAGCTTGCCCGCAACCAGATGGACGGGAGCTTGCCTGACTCCTTGAGAAACTTTGGAAGGTGGCTTTTTCTTGTCCTCAAAGGTCAGCTTCGAGGTCTTTTTCCCGGTATCTGGGCCAATGACCGTCTGCCTGACCTTTTTCTTTGGGATATTGGCCTGCGCCTTATCTGCTCTGGCCGCAGCTTTCTCCGCTTTACAGATCGGCTTTTCCAGTGCAGGGTCAGACCGTTCCTCATCAGTAAAGCGCAGACGCGGTTCCTTATTCAAACCATTCTCCCAGCATGAGGGAGGACATCATGTAGTGCAGCTCTGCATAAATGGCCATTCCCACCGGATCGTTGAACATACAGCCGGACAGGTAGGCATAAAACTGTGCCACCACATCGGACAGGATCTTCGCTTCGGTTCCTTCCAGAACCAGACCACCCATACCTTCCTTGGCACGGATGGTGCTCCAGACCTCTGCCAGACGGAGTAGCCCCACCTGACCGGTCTCATTCAGTTCGGCTGCCTGATCTGCCGCCGTGCGGCACTCACTTACCGCATCGGCCATGACTGTAAGCAGCTGGCTGCGCTGGGCATTTACCGCCCTGTCAAAAAACATCAGCGGATTTTTATTCAAAATGTTGGGGTTCATCATCATTCATCCTCCTTCTTTTTCAGTTCCTGGGGTTTGGTAGTCATAATGCGGTAAAGTTCGGTGTTCTTCGGGAAGTGATCCACAAACGGCAGGATCGTGGAACCATAGAACAGCAGGCCCTCGCCCTCACCGGAGTGGGTCACATAGCTAAGCTGGTGCGTGGAAATCCCCAGTTGCTTCGCCAAAATCTGGCGGTCTCCGCCTGCCTGGTTAAGCATATACACGAAGTCCGAGTTTTCAAAGATGTTCTCTACCTCGCGGCTGCTCAAAAGGTCTTTGACATTCTGGGTGATACCTGTCGGAATACCGCCCCATTTTCTGAATCGCTTCCAGATTTCCACCGTATAGGCGGCGGTCTGCTCCTCCTTCAAAAGCAGGTGCATCTCGTCGATGTAGTAACGGGTGGACTTGTGGGCGGCACGGTTGATGGTAACGCGGTTCCACACCTGATCCTGTACCACCAGCATACCGATTTTTTTAAGCTGCTTGCCCAGTTCCTTGATGTCGTAGCAGACAATCCGGTTATCAATGTCCACATTGCTCTGATGATTAAACACATTCAACGAACCCGTTACATAGATTTCCAATGCCGTTGCAATGTACTGAGCTTCTTTTTCTTCCTGCTCCCGCAACAGGTTATAAAGGTCCTCCAAAATCGGCATATTCTCTGGCTTTGGGTCATTGAGATATTCGTTGTAAACCAGCCGTACACAACGGTCAATAATGGTTTTCTGCACCGGCTGCAAGCCCTCCTTACCGCCCACGATCAGCTCACACAAGCTGAGGATAAAGTCAGACTTGAGTGACAGCGGGCTTTCATCATCCGAATAGTCCAGATTCAGATCCATCGGATTGATATAGTTGGTTGAAGTAGGTGAGATCTTGATGACCTGCCCATGCAGACGCTCAACAAGAGGTGCGTACTCCGCTTCCGGGTCACAGATAATGACATCATCGCTGGTAAGCAAAAAGCAGTTGGCAATTTCTCGTTTTGCGCTGAAGGACTTACCGGAACCCGGCGTACCCAGAATCAGGCCGTTGGGGTTTTTCAGCAGCTTTCTGTCCACCATGATGAGGTTGTTGGACAGAGCATTGATGCCGTAGTACAGAGCTTCTTTCCCGTTCTGGAACAGTTCCTGCGTAGTAAAGGGCACAAAGATAGCTGTGGAACTGGTGGTCAGTCCTCGCTGAATCTCAATCTGATTGAGACCCAGAGGCAAACAGCTCATCAGCCCTTCTTCCTGCTGGAAGTCCAGCCTGGTCAGCTGACAGTTATACTTCTGGGCAATAGAGCCTGCCTGAAAGATGTTGTTGCCAAGCTGACGGGGATTGTCCGCTGTGTTCAGCACCAGAAAGGTCAAAAGGAACATTCTCTCGTTGCGGCTCTGCAAATCCTGCAAGAGTTTTTTCGCTTCACTGCCGTAGGTAGCAAGGTCAGATGGAATGATGTCCATGTCGTATCCGGCACGGACTGCTTTTTTCTGTTCCTCGATCTTGCTACGGTCCAGGTCGGTAATCTTCCGCTTTACCGTTTTGATGGCTTTCACCTGATCCACCGACTGAATGTGCATACTCACAATAAGCGAGCTTTCCATATCCAGAAAATCAGCCAGCAAACGGTCATTCAGCTCCGGTGCGAGAATCTGCAAAAAAGAAACAGTCCCGTATTTCTTACCCATACGGAACTGCTTGCCGGTGCGGAACTCAAAGGAGCTTGGTGCAATAAAATCCTTTGTGGACAGACCGGAAGGAGCCAGCCAGTCCCATTCAAACTGAAACGGGAGTTGTTCATCCATGTGGAATACCGCATGAAGCTGAAAAAGCCTTTCTTTACCGTCCAGCGTTCTGGCAGCTACACCAAGACGCTTGAAGTTATTAAGTATATCGGTCTCAATACGCTCCAGACGGGGCTTGGCGACTTTGATGCTGTCCGCGTCGATACCAAAGGTCAGGTATTTGGTCTTGATGAGACCGTTGTTACCTCTGGCCAGCTGATTTTGCAGCATTGTGGTATATTCTTCGCGGATACTGTCAAAGGCGTCCCTCTGGGGCGGGATGGAAATGGAGTTAGCAAAGGTCTCCTCCGATGCCGCAAGGTTCAAAAAAGACAGCTGGAAATGAATCGAGCTGTCAAAATAATTGAGGAAATCACACCACCCCTCAAAGATTGCCGTCTTATCTTCGTTTTGGGAGAGCTGATAGTTGATGTCCTGAAACTGGATGGTCTTTGTGTAGTGGCTGTCCGATACGCGGCAGATTCCGTCCGGCCACATCCGTTCATAAGGGATACTGTCCTGCGCAGATTTTCCTTTTTTGTCCGTGCGGTTAGCGCGGGCAATAGCCGCTTCGATCTGCTTCTTATCGGCGCGGGACAGCTTTTTCTTTGTCTTTACCGGCTGCACAGTTTTTTCCTCGGTTTTTCCGAACATCCGATGCAGCCATTTTTTTATTGCGGTGAACAATGTCATACACCTCCTTATCGAGCATTTCCTGCCGCTTTAATACGGCATAAAAGTTATTGGTCTGGTAGGGTCGCTGCTTTGGACGGATTACAGCTACTTTGAGAATGTTGCCCACGATCTTTTCCAGGGGCTGTCCATGCTTTTCGTACATAGCCAGCATAAAGAAGGGCA
>CABIXM010000046.1 GCA_902362725.1 Clostridiaceae bacterium
TTTCGGTATCATTTCGGGTCGGTTTTTAACGCTCCTGTTCGTGCTTTTTCTGACGGCTCGGTGTGCCGTGTAGTATCTGCTCTGCGTTCCGTTTGGCGGTGGCAAGCTGCTCATACTCGGCTTTTGCGGTGCGGTAGGTGTTGTAAGCTGCGTTTTTCTCGGAAATGAGGGCTTCAATCTCCGTATTCAGCTTGGAAGTGGCGGGCAGCTTCTTTCCCGGTGCAAGCACCTTTAGCTGGCGCAGGGCAGCTTCATAGATGATAAATTCCGCTTCGTGGGACTGGCGGTAGTTCTCCGCTTTTCTGCCGGACAGCTTTTTATGAGCGTCAATGGTGGGGCGGGTGCGGCGGTAATCGTTGACAACCTTTCGCAGACTTTTCTTGTCGGAAATGCTCTGCTCAATGCCCCGCAGACTTTCCCTTGCTTCGGAAAGAGCTTTCCGGCTGCTCTCCACGGCTGCGTCCAGCTTGTCAAGGTCAAGCAGTTCGTTCTCCATGAGGAAGTTGTGGGTAGCCGCCATCTGTTTGAGGTTGTGCAGGGAAGCCCAACGGTCATAGCCCACGCCCTTGCCCTCAGCTCGCTTGGCTTCCCGGTCAACCATGCGCTGCAAGGTGTTGTCTGCCGGGGCGGTTTTTGCGGTTTTTTCCTCTCGCAAGCGTTCCTTTTGGGTGTGGGGGTATTCGGGTATGGCTGTGGTCTGTTCGGCGGCTCTGTGGGCGTTCTGCGTGAGCAGGGCAAGGACAGCAGCCTTGTCAAAATCGTCCCCCAGCTTCCGGGCTGTGATAGGCTTTGTCCTGTCCGGCGTGAGGTAGGAAAGCCGCCCCCGGCTCTCCTTGACAGTTACGCCCTCCCGCAAAAGCAGGGAAGCAAACTCGTCAAAGCTGCCAGCTTGGGAAAGTGCCTGCCGTATCGTCCGGCGCAGCTTCGCCTTGTCCGTTTCAAACTTGGTGGGCTTGGTCGGCTGTCCGGTGGCTTCTCTGGCGGCGTTCTCTTTATCAAGGGCAAGCTGCCCTTTCTTCTGCGCCCAGTATTCACGCTCGGTCACTCGGTTCTTGCTGCCATGCAAAAGGTCAATCTGATACAGATTTTCCCGGTGGCACATCTCCATGACTTCGGACTTGAAATATTCCATAGCTGCGTCTGTGCAGCGGTGCTTGCAGCCGTCCTTCGTGTCCGCTGGTCTGTCCATGTAGGGCAGAAGCGGGACGGCTTCAATCCGCAAGCTGTTTATGACGATATGCACATGAATGTTGCCAGAGTGATTGTGCCCGTCCGGGTGGGTGCAGACAATGGCTTGGTGTCCGGGGAAATGCTCGTTGCAAAATTCCTCGCCCAGCGACTGCGCCTTATCAACGGTCAGACCGTTGTCCGTTCCGTCCCGTGGGTCAAAGCTGATGATATAGTGGTGGGATTTCACATCTTCCCGTTTTTGGTTCTTGCCATAGCGGAGATTGGAGCGCAGACAGGCAACAGCAAAATCTTCTTCGCCGCAGTTCAGCGTGGCAAGGCGGTAGCCCTCACGGGGAACAAGCCGCCCGTTTTCATCAAGGGTGGGTTTCATGGTAAACTCGTCATGCTCAAAAGTGAGGTAGGCTTCCGCTGCTCCGTAGTCGGCATTTTTAGAGCTGATATGTTTGAATGTTGCCAACAGCTTCACCCACTTTCTGCAAGACTTCAAACTTCAAGGCTGCAAGGTCGGAAATGGCGGCTCGGACTTCGCCGGACAGGGCGTTATACGGTACGCCGTATTCGTTCAGATACCGGGCAATCTGATTGAGGTTGCCGCCGATCCTGCCGTATTCGGCGGTCAGCTTCCCGACAGCGGCAAGCAATTCATCATTGACCGGGGAAACGGTAACAATGGGGCGTATGGTTGCCCGTGTAATGGCTTGCCGGATAAATTCGGACTGGCTCATACCATAAGGGGCAAGCCGGGCGGTAAAGTCGGCGTATTCTTCATCGGTCAGCCGGGTCTTGACTACCCTGCTGCGGTGGGGCATGTTATATCGTTTCATAGGTGGTTGACCTCCTTTCTGTGCGTGGTGTCCTCTCACTAATAGGAGAAAAACGGGGTGTGTAGCGGAACTGTTTTTGAAATAATCCGAAAAGAATTTGCGGGAATTTTTCAAGCGGCGTAAGCCGCATAAGCAGGGTTTGGGGAAGGCACTCCCCAACAAGATTCCCGCAAGGACAAAATGAGCGATAAGCGAAATTTGGTACTGCGGTAGAATCTTGCTCTAAGAAACTGCCGGACTGCCGTTCACTTGCTACTGCCACTTTTTTGAGAAATCGCAACCAGCTTTTTTCATAAAGAGCTGTTGGATTGCCCTCACTTGCTACTGCCACTTTTTCGGGAAATCTATAACCAGCTTTTTTCATAAAAGGCGGCGGGCTGGCATTCTCCCCCTTACTCCCTACAAACCATAAAAGAGCAGAATGGACGGACTTTCCGGCAAGGACTTTTTCGGCGGCTCGGTCTTTCCCGACAATAAGGCGTTTCGGAAGCTGCGTTTTGCCCGCTGTATGAAAAAATGGCAGCCTTTTGGGGCTTCACTGTCTAATACGGAACTTTTGGAAATTTGCCAAAAATGGGCTCAAAAAAAGCAGCAAATCTTTTTCGGATTTACTGCTTCGTGTGCCGCTGCGGGGCGGCGGTTATTCAGTTGTAAATAAAAGAGGGCGGTAGCACTTTGGGCTATCGTCCTCTTGACTGCACATTTGCAAAGACAGGCGGGGCTGTCAACGGTGGGCGAAGCCCATTTACTTGCCGTTGACTGGCTCGGCTGGATTTGCTATCAATTATTGAATTGAATAGTCTTTACTTTTTCTTCGGAATCAGCACAAACCCACAAACAAGAATATATCCAATAATTGCGATTATAGATGCTTCTATTCCAAACCCTGCTCCTGTAAGGAAAACATTATCTGAAGATATTATTATCGAAAAAATCGGACTTCCATAAGTTCCTTGCGCTGTCGTAATATGGAGAATATCTGTTATCATAATAAAGTTCCATGCGGCGTGTAATAAGGCACTATTACTTATGGATTTTCCTTTGTAGGAAACAAGAGAAAACATGATTCCTACTACTGTACCGCTAATGATTAAAAGCAGAACACCGCTAACAGTAAAGGTTTCCATTGAGGGAATGTGTACTAAACTGAAAAGAAACGATGGAATTAAAATTGCTATATATTTATTCCATCTACTCTCCAATAATTTCATAATATACCCACGAAACAACATTTCCTCTGTTATTCCCGACTTTAGTGCTATAAGCATGGAAGCTATTATAATTAAACATATTTCACCCGCCGAAAAAGAGTTGACTTCAAATTTACCAATCATTGCAAAAATAGCTGTAACGAATACTGGAAGAAAAACAGATATTAGAACACCCCATTTTTTTATGTTCGGTGTAATACCAAAATCTTTCATTTTCAAGTGGAGTCCTTTTGTTGTATAAAGCCAAAAAAGGAAAGCGGTTAGTAATAAAGCCCCCAACATTCTTAGAATTACATATAGTGCATTGCTCGGAAGTTCCACAAACGAAAAAAGCAAATCAAAAGAAATACTGCTAAATAAATCTCCTGCCAAAAATAACAGAAAGTAAACAAGGATATTTACAAGTGTTTTCGATGTCGAAAAATTATATTGTGTTTGATTCAATGATGGTTCCTCCTCAAAAAAATATCTTTTTGCTGTTATATTGTATCATTTTCGACAATAAATTTCTACTAATTTTACGGAATAGCAAGTTGCTGTCTATCAATTTCTTGTGTGTTACTTTATCGCACATGAGCATTGGAACCTGGGTTGTCCGATCCGTAGCCCTCCAGCAGATTGACAACGCCCCACACGCCAAGTCCAGCGCCGAGGGCTACAACAAGAGTCTGCAAAGTATCAATAGCGGAAGTGAAAAACTGCATAGAGCCTCCTTTTCTCCGGGGGTATTCCCGGCCATGAAAAAAGCCGCCATTTCTGGCGGCAGCAGACTGTAGACAAAACGCTTTTGGTCAGCACTCCAGAAGCGTTTTTCTTGTTTTGGGTTCAAAAAGTGTGTACTTGATCAATAATA
>CABIXM010000047.1 GCA_902362725.1 Clostridiaceae bacterium
CCGATTGCGTGACGGAAATCCGTATAGGGAACTCTGTTCTTGTCGTGTCCGGCTTTTTCAAGCAGGGCGCAAAGGAAACCGCCGCCGACAAAATGGCTAAGGTGCTGGAAGCGGAAGCTGCTACAAAATGAGGGCATGGAAAAGCGGTCATGCCCGGAAACATGACCGCTGAATGGATAAGTTAAATTTTAGTTTGTTTCTTGCAGCCGTTCGTACAGCTGACTGTCAATTTTATAAATTCCCTGATAAGGCTGTTCGATATAGTGTTTTCCGTTTTCCTCATAGGCAAAAATGGTACTTGTTCCTGTTTCAAACTGAAAATCAATCTTGATATAACTTTCAGTCTGCGGAAAATCTTGAACACTTTGCTTACTGGTTGGTTCAGAACTGGAAATGTCAGAAATTATTTCACTTATCCAAGCTGTGTCTGAATGATTTGTGGTGTTTTCCCCAACAGTTACATCAACAGATGTAATGTCGCTTGTTTGGGGCAACTGAATGGGAGCAGCTTTTTTCCCACACGCAACTAAAGTTAAAATGCAAGTCAGACATAAAAACAAAGAAATATATTTTTTCATAAGCCTTTTACCTCGCTAATTCAATTTTTGCCATTATAACACAGCAGAATGAAATGGACTATCAAATAAAAGTAAAATATTTATGAAGTTGAATCTGCGTGATAACCCTAACACAAAAAAACGTCATTTTGACGGGCGGTAAAGAAGCACTTTTACACTTTGCCGCTATACAAGCCGCCCCGCTGTATGGTACAATCGAAGTACGGAATAGTGGGGCTGGCTGTCGGAAACGGAGGAAACCATGTTAAGACAGACAACCCAAAACCTTATTACCGCCCTTTATCCGAGATTATCCCATGAAGATGAACTGCAAGGGGAAAGCAACTCTATATCCAACCAAAAGCGCATTTTGGAAACCTACGCCAAGCAGAACGGCTTTACCAATCTCTGCTGGTACACAGATGACGGTTATAGTGGTGCGAACTTCCAAAGACCCGGATTTCAAGCCATGCTTGCAGACATTGAAGCCGGGAAAGTCGGCACAGTCATCGTCAAGGATATGTCCCGTTTAGGGCGAAATTATCTTCAAGTGGGAATGTATACAGAAATGCTTTTCCCGCAGAAAGGCGTCCGCTTTATCGCTATCAATGACGGAGTGGACAGCGCAATGGGCGACAACGATTTTACCCCGCTGCGTAATCTTTTCAACGAATGGATGGTGAGAGATACGAGCAAAAAAATCAAGGCAGTTAAGAAAGCAAAAGGCATGAGCGGTAAGCCTGTTACCAGCAAGCCCGTGTACGGCTACCTCATGGACGAGGACGAAAATTTCATCATTGACGAGGAAGCCGCCCCGGTAGTCAAGCAGATTTACCAGCTTTGCCTTGCCGGGAACGGTCCGACCAAGATAGCCCGTATGCTGACCGAGCAGGAAATCCCCACGCCGGGAACGCTGGAATACCAGCGCACAGGCAGCATACGCCGCTACCACCCCGGCTATGAATGTAAGTGGGCGACCAATACCGTTGTTCATCTGTTGGAAAACCGGGAATACACAGGCTGTCTTGTGAACTTCAAGACGGAAAAACCGTCCTACAAGATGAAGCACAGCATAGACAACCCCATTGAGAAACAGGCGATTTTCGAGAACCACCATGAGCCAATCATCGACTTGCAGACATGGGAACGGGTGCAGGAGTTACGCAAGCAGCGCAAACGCCCCAACCGCTACGATGATGTGGGCTTGTTCTCCGGCTTGCTGTTCTGCGCCGACTGCGGTCATGTGATGTACCAGCAGCGGTATCAGACCGACAAGAGAAAGCAGGATTGCTACATCTGCGGCAGCTATAAGAAGCGCACCGCCGACTGTACGGCGCACTTCATCCGAACCGACCTTTTGACGGCGGGTGTGCTGGACAATCTGCGGAAAGTGACCGCCTATGCACAGAAGCATGAAGCCCGGTTCGTGAAGCTGCTTATCCAGCAGAATGAAATGGGCGGCAAGCGGAAACAGGCGGCAGCCACGAAGCAGCTTGAACAGGTGCAGAGCCGCATTGCAGAACTTTCCCGCTATATCAAACGTCTGTATGAGGACAATGTAAACGGGAAAATCAATGACGAGCGTTTTATGGAAATGTCCGCAGACTACGAAGCCGAGCAGCGGGAACTGAAGGAGAAAGCCGCCGCATTGCAGGGCGAACTGGACAAGGCACAGGAAGCCACGGTAAACGCTGAAAAGTTTATGAACGTTGTCCGCAAGTACCTTTCTATCGAGGAACTGACACACACCCTCTTGCGTGAAATGGTGGAGAAAATCGTTGTCTATGAATGTGAGTATGACGAGAACGAAGTACGCCACCAGCGCATTGATATTTATTATAGCTTTGTCGGCAAGATTGACTTGCCCGAAGAATAAGCCCGACCTATCCGACACCCTGCGCAAGTGCCGGATAGGAACGGCAAAATTTTTTACACTTCTATTACTTCTTTATCACACATAAGCAAAGTCCCAGGGCATGAAGCAGTTTATGGCTAATTAAAGGGAACAAAAAGAAAGGAAAAGCACAATCCAGACGGTATCAGCGGCAGGATACAAGAATAAATTGTGATTACACAAGATTGGTGTTATAATAAGAGAAAAGTTCCTGCCGGGGCAGCCGCCCCGGTGGTATGGATAGAAAGGCAGGAAAACAATATGCACATCAGCTATAAACCACTCTGGCATACACTGTTAGAGCGTGATATGAGAAAAGAAGATTTAAGGCTTGCCGCCGGTATGACAACGAATATGATTGCCAACATGAGCAAAGAGGGAAAGCACATCAGCATGGATACATTAGCCCGTATCTGCGAAACGCTGAATTGTGAGATTACCGATGTGATTGAGTTAGTACCAGACGAGCCTGCTTCCACAGGAGGTAAGGAACATGAGCGAATTGAAACCAAGAATAACGGAAAACGGAATTGATTATATCCTTGTCGGAGATTACTATATCCCAGATTTGAAGCTGCCGGAGGAACACCGCCCTATCGGAAAGTACGGACGGATGCACCGGGAATATTTAAGAGAAGCCCATCCAGCCAGATTGAACACATTGACACTGACCGGGGAGTTATGGACATATCTTGCAGACCTGAACGAACAGGCACAGGAACGGTTAGACACCATCATGGAGCAGATGAAGGCTGCCGATGGTGTGACCGAGGAATTGAAGCGTACCCATCAAATGGAATGGGTGCAGCGTTGCAATAACATTCACAACCGGGCAGAAGAAATTATTTTGCAAGAGATGATTTATTCATAACGGTATGGTAGAATGATTATGACAAATCAAAAGTTGACAAGGAGTTTTGATAGCGTGAAAAAAATATTTCTTAAAATTGTGATAGGGGTTGTTCTTGCTTGTATTTTATTTGTTTGTTTTCTTTATACGAACAATGAGATCGGCGTGACTTCATCTAAGCTGGAGGCAGATATTCGTTCGTCGCAGAAGATTAAGGATGATTGGACGGTCGATGGAAGCGTTTCCAGCACGATGGCTGCATATATTTCTTACCCTCAGGGTTTGAGTGACCATTCTTTTTCCGTCTATGTCAATCGTCCAGGACTTTCCTTCGGATATTTTTTCCGTGGAGGTGGAACTCTTTCGGGGATTCAAAGAGGAATTGTGGAGTTTACTGTAGAGGGATATAATGAACGAGCATTTATTTCTATGAATCAACAGCAGGTGCAACAACTTGAAATAGATGATGGCAACACAATTCAAGTGGTTGATATTGACCGCAATAAACCTTTTGCGATTGTCTTGCCTATAAATGCGGGTAATATTACTTTTTATGATGTAAATAGAAATACTGTGGAATATTGGAATAATCCTCTTTGACAAATTCCAGTTTGTCGTGCTAAAAATTCAACTGAATAATCCCAGCAAAAACCGCTGCTACATGGAAGCCAACAAACCATGCA
>CABIXM010000048.1 GCA_902362725.1 Clostridiaceae bacterium
ACTACTTCTTATATGCTTGTAAGTACATAATTTTTGCAGTCATGACACAAGAAAAGCTCCCTCACAGGAAGGAGCTTTGTCTACAGTCTGAAGCCGCCATTTCTGGCGGCAGGTTACATACTTCGGGACACTTTGTCCCAAAGCCCTATTTATGCAAAGGCGTCCGGATCGTCGATGTCATCATAATTGAGGATGTCCTCGTCCTCGCTTGTGAGCCCATCGTCCGGCACAGCCACGGCATACACCTCACACAGCTCGTCCGGCCCGGGCCGCCTGCGGCGGTTAATGAGCCGGTCAAGATCAAAGGCGTTTTTCTTTTTGTCGGCTTCAGCCGTATATCGGTAGTTCGGGTGCTTTTTCAAATCGTATTTCGGGGAATAGAACGGGGGCAGGCCCCGAAGCTGTAAAATGCACTTATCCCCGGGCATGGTTGCCAGCTCGCTGGGCGTCATCAGCTCCCGGCCCAGCCGCTGGTTATTTTGACTGTAGCTTTCCGACTGGCCACGGGAGCGGCTGTCCGTCTGCATGGAGATTGTAGCCTTACCCAGCCAGTTCTCGGATATTTCCTTGATGGTGCTGGCCTCCCGGCCTCCGAGGAATATCACGCTGTCCATATTTCCCAAAATGGTTTCGGCGTGTTTATCGTAAATCGCCTTACACTGGGCCAACTGCTGATAGAACAGCGTCAAGCTGATCTCACGGGAACGGATGACAGCCACAATTTTTTCAAGCTGGGGAACCTGCCCTGTGTTGGCGGCCTCGTCCCACAGCACCCGTACATGATGGGGCAAGCGGCCTCCGTGAACATTGTCGGCCCTCTCGCACAGCAGATTGAACATCTGCGAAAAGGCCAGAGCCACAAGGAAATTATAGGTTTGCGTAGTGTCCGAGATGATAAAGAACACCGCCGTTTTTCGATCCCCGATGCGGTCAAGCTCCAGCTCGTCATAGGCCATGACCTCCCTAAGCTGGGGGATGTCAAAGGGAGCCAGCCTTGCACCGCAGGAAATAAGGATCGACTTCGCTGTTTTGCCAGAGACGAAAAGTCAAGGACTTTTTCATCAAATTCACAAAGAAGTCACATTTTGCGGACTTCCTCACGAAGCATACGCTTGATTTTGTCCTCCATCGTCTCTTTGGCGGTCTCGCTGAAATGGACACGGACGATATAGGTGGTCTTGCCAATCTGCTTTCTGACAGTCGGGCAAGTGGCGGTGTTGGTTGCGGTATTGTTGTTCATTCAAAATCCTCCTGTAAATGAAAAATGCCCGGTGACTGTTCATCATCGGGCGGTGTCGGTATGAGGGAACAAGGCAAGGCAGCAACACTAAGGTATCTATAAAAACCTTGCCGTCTTTGCCACGCTTGCCGTGTTCCTGCTGTCAGTCTCGGAGATAGCAGACCCATGCTGTGCCGTCTTTCTCGGTCACAAGTCTGTCCCCGATACGGCTCTTTGCCGTTCTCATGGTGCGTGAGGAAATCCCACGCTCATTGACTGCCTTTTCCAGCTCTGCGCTCGGCATACGCTTTCCATCTGCCAGCAGTTCCAGTATCAGTGCTTCTGCCTGTGCGGTCTTGCTTTCGGTCTTGGCGGTGTCTGTCCCGGCAAGAAGCTCGTCAGCGGTAATGTCATAAGCTCCTATCCATTCAAAGCCTTTCTCGTCTCCCAGAGAAAAGGCAAGGGACTGTCCGGGCGGCGCAAGGGAGCTTTTCTCATGGATAAGCACCCTCGTTGTGGGGCTGTCCTTCAGCTTGCCGATAAAAAGCAGACTGCGGACTGCCGCCGTAATGTCGATAGACCCTAATCCCCGATAGGTGCTTTGCGTTCCTGCGGCTTTGTTCAGGTGTCCAATCAGCACGATAGCGCACCCGGTAGCCTGTGCAATGTCTCCCAGACTGCGGAATATCGGGCGCACCTCGTTTGCCCTGTTCATGTCCACATCTGCGCCCAGAAACGCCTGTACCGGGTCAATGATAACCAGCCTTGCGTTGTTTTCCCGGATTGCCCTTGCTATGCGTTCATCGGCAAGGGTCAGCGGCGTATCCCTGTCATCAATGACAAGCACTTTTTCGAGGTCTGCGTCTGCTTCCATCAATCGGGGCTTAACAGTATCGCCCAGACCGTCCTCGGCGGTCTGATAGATGATATTGAAAGGCTCAAGGGTTTCCATACCGGGCAAGGGCTTTCGGTTGGTGCAAGCCGCCGCAAGACGCATGGCAAAGTAGGTCTTGCCCTCGCCGGGGTTGCCCTGTATAATCGTCAGCTTTCCAAAGGGGATATACGGAAACCATAGCCAATCCACGCTCGTCAGCTCCACATCTACCATACGGAGCATGGGGACAGGCTGGGCGGTGGGCAGCTCTCGCAGCGTGATTGTTTCCGCTATAAATTTGCGGCTCGGAATGTCCCCTTGCTGACGGAGAACATCGTTCCAGTCTTTCCTTGCCGGGACAAGGCGAATGACGGCGATCTCGCTGGGAATGGACTGTGCCAGTCGGGTACAGGCTTCGCTTCCTGCGGTGTCGCTGTCAAGGCAGAGGAACACTTTTTGGGTGTCCTTGCGTTCAGAAAGAAAACGGTCAAGGGCTTTTCCCGAAACGCCGCCCAGGGCAAGATAGCTCCTTGTCTGCCAGTCCTGCGGATAAAGGCAGATGAACGATAACAGGTCAATCGGCGCTTCAAAGACAAAAAGCTGGTTGCCGTTTCCCTCATAGCGGAACGGATAGGACTTGTCAGACCCGGTAATATCCTGTCTGAATGGGTCTGCCGTTCCTCGCACATGGGCGTATCTCGGCGTACCGCTTCGGTCTCTGCCAACAAAGACAACATTGTGCCGCTTTGCGTCCTCGTAAATATCCCCGGAAAGAAGAAAAGCCTCAACCAGTTTCGGGTTGAGACCTCGGCTTTCGCAAAGATATTGAATTGCTCTGTCGGCTGTTCGGTTGTGCAAGGGCAAGTGGAACGCTGTGGGCGGTGCTGTGGTGGCTTCGGTCTGTCCTTCGCCGCTTTCGCCGGTCAGGAGCTGGACAGCTTCGGGAAAGGACTTGCCGTAAAACTCCATGACAAAATCAATGGGATAGCCGCCCTTGCTCTGGCTGTGTCGAAACCACTTGTTTCCCCGGACGGTCAGGCTGTCATGTTCTTTCCAGCGGTATTCTCGTCCGCTTTTGATAAGTGTCTCTCCCTGTGTGCGGAGAAAATCTTCCAGACTGACGGCGTTTGCCCGGTCAATCTGTGCTT
>CABIXM010000049.1 GCA_902362725.1 Clostridiaceae bacterium
CCTCAGCTTGTGTGAGCTGATCGTGGGCGGTAAGGAGGGCTTGCAGCCGGTGCAGAAAACCATTATTGACCGTTGTGTACGGTTGGTTTACAACGAATATCTCAATGACCCGAAGCCGGAGAATATGCCGATTTTGGAGGACCTTTATAACCTGTTGCGGGAGCAGGAAGAAAAAGAAGCTCAGTACATTGCAACGGCATTGGAAATCTATGTAACGGGTTCGTTGAATGTGTTTAATCATCAGAGCAATGTGGACATTGATAACCGGATTGTCTGCTACGACATCAAGGAACTGGGCAAGCAGCTTAAAAAAATCGGTATGCTGGTGGTACAGGATCAGGTGTGGAACCGCGTTACCATCAACCGTGCCGCTCACAAGTCTACCCGCTACTACATCGACGAGATGCACCTGCTTTTGAAGGAGGAACAGACCGCTGCTTATACGGTAGAAATTTGGAAGCGATTCAGAAAATGGGGCGGCATCCCCACCGGAATCACGCAGAACGTCAAAGATCTGCTTTCCAGCCGCGAGGTGGAAAATATCTTTGAAAATTCCGACTTCGTGTATATGCTCAACCAGGCAGGCGGAGACCGTCAGATCCTCGCCAAGCAACTGGGGATTTCCACGCACCAGCTTAGCTATGTGACCCACTCCGGTGAGGGCGAGGGCCTGCTGTTTTATGGCTCTACAATCCTGCCTTTCGTGGATCACTTCCCGAAGAATACCGAGCTTTACCGCATTATGACCACCAAACCCCAGGAACTGAAAAAGAAGGAGGATGAATGATGATGAACCCCAACATTTTGAATAAAAACCCGCTGATGTTTTTTGACAGGGCGGTAAATGCCCAGCGCAACCAGTTGCTTACGGTCATGGCCGATGCGGTAAGTGAGTGCCGCACGGCGGCAGATCAGGCAGCCGAACTGAATGAGACCGGTCAGGTGGGGCTTCTCCGTCTGGCAGAGGTCTGGAGCGCCATTCGTGCTAAAGAAGGTATGGGCGGCCTGAGTCTGGAAGGAACAGAGGCGAAGATCCTGTCCGATGTGGTGGCACAGTTTTATGCCTACCTGTCCGGCTGTATGTTCAACGATCCTGTGGGAATGGCCATTTATGCAGAGCTGCACTACATGATGTCCTCCCTCATGCTGGGAGAATGGTTTGAATAAAGAGCCGCGCCTGCGCTTTACTGATGAGGAACGGTCTGATCCTGCACTGGAAAAGCCGATCCGTAAAGCGGAGAAAGCTGCGGCCAGAGCAGATAAGGCGCAGGCCAATATCCCAAAGAAAAAGGTCAGGCAGACGGTCATTGACCCGGATACCGGAAAAAAGACCTCGAAGCTGACCTTTGAGGACAAGAAAAAGCCACCTTCCAAAGTTTCTCAAGGAGTCAGGGAAGCTCCCGTCCATCTGGTCGCAGGCAAGCTCCACAAAGAGATCCGGGAAACAGAGCAGGACAATGTGGGCGTGGAAAGCGCCCACAAGTCCGAGGAAGCGGTGGAGACCGGCGCTTATCTGGTGCGGGAGGGCTATCGCAGCCACAAGCTGAAGCCGTACCGCAAAGCAGCCCAGGCAGAGCGTCAACTGGAAAAGGCAAATGTAAATGTTCTGTACCAGAAATCTTTGCAGGAAAATCCCCAGTTTGCCAGCAACCCTCTTTCCCGCTGGCAGCAAAAACAGGCCATCAAAAAGCAGTATGCCGCCGCCAAACACGCCGGTCAGACTGCCGGAAATACCGCCCAGGCTGCATCCAAAACCGGAAAAGCCGCAAGGACGGTAAAAGAAAAGGTACAGCAGGCAGGGGCATTCGTCATGCGCCACAAGAAGGGTTTCCTGATGGCAGGGGTTTTGTTCCTCATTACCTGTATGCTGATGAATACCATGTCCTCCTGCTCCATGATGGCGCAGAGCATCGGTTCCGTTCTCTCCGGCACCACCTATCCGTCGGATGACCCGGAAATGCTGGCGGTGGAGGCAGATTATGCAGCCAGAGAAGCCCAGTTGCAGGAGGAAATCGACAACATAGAAAGCAGCCACCCAGGGTATGACGAGTATCGCTATGACCTTGGTATGATCGGTCATGACCCTCATGAGCTGGCAGCATTTCTGTCTGCCGTTTTGCAAGGCTACACCCGGCAGAGCGCTCAGGCAGAGCTGGCGCTTGTGTTTGCAGCACAGTATCAGCTGACGCTTACTGAGGAAGTGGAGATTCGCTACCGCACGGAGACCTCCACCGACCCGGAGACCGGCGAGACCACCTCAGAAGAAGTCCCCTATGAGTATTACATTTTGAATGTGAAACTCACCAGCAAGCCCATTTCCGCTGTGGCGTCGGAGTTACTGACCCCGGAGCAGATGGAAATGTATCAGGTTTACCGGCAGACCATGGGCAATAAGCCGCTGTTGTTTGGCGGTGGTTCCCCTGACATGAGCAATTCCGAGGACTTGACCGGTGTACAGTTTGTAAATGGAACCCGTCCCGGAAATCCGCAGTTGGTGGAGCTGGCCAAGCGTCAGGTCGGCAATGTGGGCGGCTATCCTTATTGGAGCTGGTATGGCTTTGACAGCCGCGTGGAGTGGTGCGCCTGCTTTGTATCCTGGTGTTATAACCAGGCTGGAAAAAGTGAACCGCGCTTTGCAGGCTGTGAGTGGCAGGGCGTTCCGTGGTTCCAGTCTCATGGACAATGGGGTGCAAGAGGCTATAACAATCTGGCTCCCGGAGATGCAATTTTCTTTGATTGGGATTTGGATGGGACAGCAGACCATGTGGGTATCGTGATCGGTACGGATGGCAGCCGTGTTTATACGGTGGAGGGAAATTCCGGCGATGCCTGCAAGATCAAAAGTTATGACCTGAATTATCAAAGTATTAAGGGCTACGGCCTGATGAACTGGTAACAGACTTTGTGGAAAGGAGTGAACGGTTATGGCAAAAAACAAAATTGAACGTATCGACCAGAAAATTGAGAAAACCCGTGAGAAGATTGCGGAATATCAGGAAAAGCTCAAGACCCTGGAAGCACAGAAAACGGAGGCAGAGAA
>CABIXM010000050.1 GCA_902362725.1 Clostridiaceae bacterium
AAAGAATTCTGTCGATAACCGTTGACCTTTTAGTATAAAAGGCTGACGGTTATTTTTCTATACACTGTTTTATTTGACGCTTACCTTCTAAGTTCCAGCTTGTCATTCTGAAAATTTAACTGAATAACCACAGCAAAAACCGCTGCTACATGGAAGCCAACAAACCATGCAACAGCGGTTTTTCTTTACCGTTTTTTCCTCTGGCTGATAGGCGTTCCCATTTTCTTTGATTTTTTGAGAATCCGAATCAGCCAGCGAAATTCTTCGTCTGACAGATTTTTATAGTTGATGCCGAGCTGCTTGCAGTAAAGTACAACGAGCTTTTCATCCCGACTGCCCTTGAAATTTTCGACTGCTTCCAGATTTTCTTTCAGTTCATCGGCAACGGTGGTCTGGGGAGCACTTTCGCTGTCTTTTTTGTGAGCTTCCCGAATATCCCGGATAATGAGGTTGAGGTCATCCAGTACCATGTGACTGAAATATTCATCATCACTGATATGGGCAGCTTGCAGCACCTTCAAATGCGGGTCATCTTCGCCGGGGCGATACCGTTCAATGATTTCATGCCGGACGGTATCGACAAGGGCGTTCAGGTTTTGAATCTGCATGGTGGCAATCCCATCCACATAAATCTCAATGTCCGCAAGAAACTTGATAAAGTCCTTATGGGTGGCAAGTTCGCAGAGCAGACGGTTGTTAATCCGACCGCTTTTCAGAAGTGCTACCATCTCATCACTCAAATGCAGCTCCCTTAATGGCGTGTTGATCTCCGCCCGGTTCTCTGTCCGGCAAAAGAGATAATCGAGGGACACCCCATAAAAATCTGCCAGCAGGATAAGGTTGCCATGATTGATTTCCTTATAGTCATCTTTTTCATAACTGCCAAGAGCCGATTTTGAAATACCCGTTTGCTCAGCCAGTTCTTCCAGTTTTAATCCTTTGTTTAATCGTAAATCTTTTAGCCGTTCCTGTATTGTAGTAGCTCCGTTCATTGAAGCAGTTCCCCCTTTCTAACGACATTTATAACCGTTGAATTGATTATACCATATCAATTCCACAATCGTGGAAATTTCTGATTTTTACCCCTAATTCCTACTTTGTGGACATACGGCACAGGGCACAAAAATGTTCTATGATACAGGTAGTTCATCGATGGATTATTCCAATCGAATGACCAGCCTGTGTGGGATATGCTTCCCCGGTGATGTAGTGCCATGACTTTTGGCAGGGATATGGAGGAACCCTGACCGAAACGAGCGTACCAAAGGGAGCGATACGCCGCTGTGAGATTCAGGGGAGGAACGACACCGGGGAGAACTGGCGGACTGACACCGAAATGATACCGAAACACGACAATCTGATAGGGGGATAGTCTACCCTATCGCTGGTACTTCGGGAGATTTTAAGCGGCTTTATGACCGTAATTTTGCCGAAAATCGCCCCGAAACCATACACAAAAACGGAAGGAAACGCAATATGCCGAGAATGAGCAAAAAGAGGAAGCATGAGCTTTCCTTTTACCTCAATGACCGGGGGCGTGTCACTTACAACGAATTATGCCGGAAATGCCAGCATGGGTGCAGGCAGAGTTTCCGGGCGGTTGTGGTTGACTGCCCCCGTTATTTATCCAAACGAGCAAAGAAAAAGGAGGAACACACCGAATGAATTTTGAATTTATGACGATAGACACACCGTTGCCGCCCTGTATGCCATTTCCCAGAGCATTGACAGGGTTTCCAGTCAGCAGTACCGCAAAGGTCATGTACTGCCGGATGTTGGACGCTACGCTCTCCAACGGGCAGGAGGACGAGAACGGAATCCTGTTTGTCTGCTTCCCTGTCACAGCCATTGCCGCAGTCCTGTCCCGCAGCCCCATGACGGTCAAGCGTTCTCTGAATGAACTGGAAACCGCCGGACTGATCATGCGGGTGCGTCAGGGCGTTGGAGAGCCAAACAGGATTTATGTGCTGATACCGGGAAAGGAGGACGCTGCCCTTGCCTGATACCTCAAAGCTGGAAAAGCTAAACCGGGAGCTGGAGAAAAGCGAAAAGAAACTGCGGAAAGCCATCAATGATGAAAAGGCATTGCAGCACCAGTTAAAGCAGCTTACCCGAAAGGAACGGACACACCGGCTCTGTACTCGTGGCGGTATGCTGGAAAGTTTTCTGCAAGAGCCGGAACACCTGACAGATGATGATGTAATGCTGTTGTTGAAACTCATTTTTCACAGGCAGGACACGCAGGAACTATTGAAAAAGCTGCTGGAACGGGAGAAGCCGGAAACCCTTTAGTTTACTAAGGGCGCAATTATACACCACCCAGAGGTTGGTGCATTGCGTTCTCCGAAGGCTCCTCGCCGGAGGGCTGTGATTTGTGCGAGCAATGAGCCGAACGAATATGCTTGCATATTCACTCGGCGAATGCCGCAGCAGCCGACAGAATGTTGGCTTTCGCAGTCATGGTCTGCTTCAAATCAAACAGGGGACGCTACGCTTCCCCTGCGCTGGCTGCTGCCAGCTACCCTTTTGTGGACTTGCTATCTGGGGACACCTTGCGTTGCAAGCTGTTCCCAGCCGACAAGTTTCATAAAATATGCTATCTTTTCTATAAGCAATAAAGTATAATGAAGTCAGTAATAAATCAGGAATTTGAGGTCAAGGCTTAAACGGGAGGTTTATATGAAAAAATACCAATGTCCTTGCTGCGGATATTTTACCTATAATG
>CABIXM010000051.1 GCA_902362725.1 Clostridiaceae bacterium
CAAAGAACCGCTGCTTCCGTATCCTTGCCGATTATCTCCACCTGCTTCGGGCATGGAGAACGGAATATGCCCCGCACTCCCCAGAGGAAGCCTTTCATCCCCGGTTTGTGGAAGCCTTACAGAAGCAAGACCAAGTGGAATATCTGCTGGATGTGCTGCTGTTCGGGGAAACGGAGGAAAAAGCAGCTTTGATTACGGACTACGGAAAGGATGTGATACAGCTTGAACAGCGAATGGCAGAGCTTGCAGCCGCAGACACAGCAAGAACTAAAAAACACCATGAACGCCATGCAGCCGCCACAGAGCGTTGAGGAAATCAAGGCGGGGCTGGAAACTACCGAGAAAGGCGCTGTCCGTCAGAGCATACGGAACTGCCTGACCGTATTCCAGCGTGACCCTCTGCTTTCCGGGGCTATCGCATACAACATCCTGACCGACCGCAAGGACATCATAAAGCCCATCGGTTTTCACAGAGAAAGCACCGCCCTGAACGATACGGACATGAAGTATCTGCTTCTTTATCTGGAAGAAACCTACGGGCTTACCAATGAGAAAAAGATTGATAATGCCATCGGGATTGTGGCGAATGAAAACAAGTACCATCCCATCCGGGACTATTTAAGTGACCTTGTTTGGGACGGGACAGAGCGAATCCGTTTCTGCCTGCGGCACTTTCTGGGGGCTGACGCAGACGATTACACCTATGAAGCGTTGAAGCTGTTCCTGCTGGGTGCAATCTCACGAGCCTTTCAGCCGGGGTGCAAGTTTGAAATCATGCTTTGTCTGGTAGGCGGTCAGGGGGCTGGCAAGTCCACCTTCTTCCGTCTGCTGGCAATCCGGGACGAGTGGTTCTCCGATGATTTGCGGAAGCTGGACGATGACAATGTGTACCGCAAGCTGCAAGGTCACTGGATTATCGAAATGTCGGAAATGATGGCAACCGCCAACGCCAAGAGCATTGAGGAAATCAAGTCATTTTTAAGCCGACAGAAAGAGGTTTACAAGATACCCTATGAAACCCACCCGGCAGACCGCCCCCGTCAGTGCGTGTTTGGCGGCACTTCCAATGCCCTTGACTTCCTGCCCCTTGACCGTTCCGGCAACCGCCGTTTTATCCCGGTCATGGTGTACCCGGAGCAAGCCGAGGTTCACATTTTGGAGGATGAAGCTGCTTCCAGAGCCTATATCGAGCAGATGTGGGCAGAAGCGATGGAGATTTACCGAAGCGGCAGGTTCAAGCTGGCTTTCAGCTCCGCCATGCAGCGGTATCTCAAAGAACACCAGCGGGATTTTATGCCGGAGGACACCAAAGCCGGGATGATACAGGCGTATCTTGATAAGTACACCGGGAACATGGTCTGCTCCAAGCAGCTCTATAAGGAAGCCTTGAACCATGCTTTTGACGAGCCGAAGCAATGGGAAATCCGGGAAATCAACGAGATTATGAACCAGTGCATTTGCGGCTGGCGGTACTTCCCGAACCCAAGAATGTTTTCCGAATATGGCAGACAAAAGGGCTGGGAGCGTGAAAACCCGGCAACGGATTCCGGCAACCCGTCTGAAAAAACGATGGACGGCTTTGTGGAGGTCACAGAACAGATGGAGCTTCCATTCTGAAAATGACCGCCCGTTGCACCCCCTGTTGCTATCCCGTTGCCGAGCCGGTTGCCGGGGAAAATCCCTTATTTCCGGGATTTTCTCCCTTATAACAACCAAAACAACAGAAAAATAAAAGAAAAGTATAAATAGTAACCATCGCCAGATTGAGATTGTTTGCAAGGTCTTTTGAAGCCCGTTGCCGGACTTCGTTGCCGATACCCTCTGTCTGGCTATTTTCATGTATGGAGGATAACTGCCTATGGCAAAAAACAAAACAGAGATTCATGTGACCACTGTATTTGACGGGGAGCTTGACGCCACTGATGTGTTCGTCAGCCTGATTTCCCAGAAATACGGAAAGACAAATTCAAAAGAATATCTTGCTAAAAAGAAAGATTTGAAGTATAATGAAGATGAGGTTCAAAAGAGCCAGATACCGTCTGGATTGTGTGGGTAAATGGCTATGATGAACGAAATGGAATACAGAACAATCGGTTCGGCACTTGCCGGGGGCTATCGTGCAGCGGTCTATTGCAGGCTGTCAAAGGACGATGACCTGCAAGGCGAAAGTGCCAGTATCGCAAACCAGCGTGATATGCTGGAAAAATACTGCGAAAAGCAGGGATGGGAGGTTGTGGCAGTCTATCAGGACGATGGCTTCACAGGTCTTAATATGGAGCGTCCTGATTTACAGAGAATGTTGAGAGCCATTGAGCGCAGGCAAATCAACCTTGTCATCACGAAAGNAAAAATAAAAGAAAAGTATAAATAGTAATCATCGCCAGATTGAGATTGTTTGCAAGGTCTTTTGAAGCCCGTTGCCGGACTTCGTTGCCGACACCCTCTGTCTGGCTATTTTCATGTATGGAGGATAACTGCCTATGGCAAAAAACAAAACAGAGATTCATGTGACCACTGTATTTGACGGGGAGCTTGACGCCACTGATGTGTTCGTCAGCCTGATTTCCCAGAAATACGGAAAGACAAAT
>CABIXM010000052.1 GCA_902362725.1 Clostridiaceae bacterium
TGACATGGGCGTGGGGATTGTGTCCCGGCGGATGGGGGTCATGGATTGCAAAATCAGCAATCATGCCTTTGGAAACAAACTGCTGCTCACAAAACTCCCGGACAAGGACAGCGTACTGGTCGGGCGGTATCTCTCTGGGGATGGTAAGCACCCACCGCCTTGCAAGCTGGGAATTCCATTGCTTCTCCACCGCTTCGGCGGCGTTCCATAAGGTATTGCGGTCTGCATACTCCGGCGGGGCATTTGCCGGGAGCAGGATTTCATTGTGGACGATACCACGCTTTTCCGGGTAGTGCTTCACTTGCTGGTCGTATTCACAGAACAGCTTTTCGCCACTCTGGTAAGCAGCGGCGGCAACCGCAGACTGTCGCTGGCTGCGCTGAACAATCGTGATTTCGTTGTGTGGACAGGGCATTTCGTGTCCCTCCTTTCGGTAATTGGTGGATGGGGTGGCGTTTTACCACCTCATTTTGGGCAGAAAAAAAGCAGGAGACCTTTTTCAGATTTCCTGCTCGGTGGTGCCGCCGGTGGGCGGCTGGTATTCAGTTTTGAAAGTTCGGGTCAGGGTGGCCCGATGATGAAATAAAATATCTGCATGAAGATTATTCAACTTCTTTTAGTAATTCTTCAACAGAAATACCGTAAAGTTTTGCAAGTGCAAAAAGATTTGATGTGGAAGGGTCGGATGTTCCATTTTCCCATTTTGAAACAGCCTGCCTGCTAACACCAATCGTTTCAGCAACAAATTCCTGCGTCATTTTGCACTGTGTTCTGTGTACTTTGAGTGCTTCACCCAACGATTTCCTCACTACGGATTTTTCCTGCCGTACATCTTTTGAATGGATATATTTGAGTAATGCACGAACAATAAGGGTAAGCAAACCAACAAAGATACATAAGAAAATTATTCCAACGATTATCATAAATACGGTTACTTTCATTTGACCACCTCCTAATGTTGCTGTTGGCTTCATTTCTCTGTACGGATATATTTAAGCAATGCACGAATAACAAGGATAAGCAAGCCGACAAAGATACATGAGAAAACTATTCCGACTACAATCATAATGATGTTTACTAACATTCATTTGGATGACCTCCTTTCTTTGTTGGCTTTATTCTATCTGAATTACCGTGTTGCTACCACCAACTATCAAGCAATTATCAGTTGCATATCGGTTGCACAATGATAGCGTTCTGTTTTTTGACCTTATTATACTAAATTACCGTAGATAAGGATAGCTCGACTGATAAAACTTGCTGGACGGGAACAGCTTGCAGCGCAAGGTGTTTCCGGGCGGCAAGTCCACAAAAGGGTAGCTGGCGACAGCCAGCGCAGGGGAAGTGTAGCGTCCCCTGTTTGATTTGGAGCAGTCCGTGGCTGCGGAAAATCACAGCCCTCCGGCGAGGAGCCTTCGGAGAACGCAATGCACCAACCTTTGGGTGGTGTATAATTGCGCCCTTAGTAAACTAAGGGGTTTCCAGCTTCTCCCGTTCCAGCAGTTTTTTCAATAGTTCCTGCGTGTCCTGCCTGTGAAAAATGAGTTTCAACAGCAGCATGACATCATCATCTGTCAGGCGTTCCGGCTCTTGCAGAAAACTTTCCAGCATACCGCCACGAGTACAGAGCCGATGCGTCCGTTCCTTTCGGGTAAGCTGCTTCAACTGGTGCTGCAATGCCTTTTCATCATTGATGGCTTTCCGCAGTTTCTTTTCGCTTTTTTCCAACTCCCGGTTGAGCTTTTCCAGTTTTGAGGTATCAGGCAAGGGCAGCGTCCTCCTTTCCCGGTATCAGCACATAAATCCTGTTTGGTTCTCCAATGCCCTGACGCACCCGCATGATAAGTCCGGCGGTTTCCAGTTCATTCAGAGAACGCTTGACCGTCATGTGGCTGCGGGACAGGACTGCGGCAATGGCTGTGACAGGGAAGCAGACAAACAGGATTCCGTTCTCGTCCTCCTGCCCTTTGGAGAGCATAGCGTCCAGCATCCGGCAGTACATGACCTTTGCGGTGCTGCTGACTGGAAATCCTGTCAACGCTCTGGGAAATGGCATACAGGGCGGTAATGGTGTGTCTATCGTCATAAATTCAAAATTCATTCGGTGTGTTCCTCCTTTTTCTTTGCTCGTTTGGATAAATAACAGGGGCAGTCAATCACAACCGCCCGGAAGCTCTGCTTGCACCCATGCTGGCATTTCCGGCATAATTCGTTGTAAGTGACACGCCCCCGGTCATTGAGGTAAAAGGAAAGCTCATGCTTCCTCTTTTTGCTCATTCTCGGCATATTGTGTTTCCTCCCGTTTTAGTGTATGGTCTCGGGGCGATTTTCGGCAAAATTACAGCCATAGAGCCGCTTAAAATCTCCCGAAGTATCAGCGATAGGGTAGACTATCCCCCTAT
>CABIXM010000053.1 GCA_902362725.1 Clostridiaceae bacterium
CTCTTGGTCAAGCCCTCGACCTATTAGTAACAGTCAGCTCCATGTGTTACCACACTTCCACCTCTGCCCTATCTACCTTGTCGTCTTCAAGGGGTCTTACTTCTTTCGAATGGGATATCTCATCTTGAGGGGGGCTTCACGCTTAGATGCCTTCAGCGTTTATCCCGTCCCGACTTGGCTACTCGGCCATGAGCCTGGCGGCTCAACCGATACACCAGAGGTCAGTCCATCCCGGTCCTCTCGTACTAAGGACAGCTCCTCTCAAATATCCTACGCCCACGCCGGATAGGGACCGAACTGTCTCACGACGTTCTGAACCCAGCTCGCGTACCGCTTTAATGGGCGAACAGCCCAACCCTTGGGACCTACTACAGCCCCAGGATGCGATGAGCCGACATCGAGGTGCCAAACCACTCCGTCGATGTGAACTCTTGGGAGTGATAAGCCTGTTATCCCCAGGGTAGCTTTTATCCGTTGAGCGATGGCATTCCCACTTAATACCACCGGATCACTAAGTCCTACTTTCGTACCTGCTCCACCCGTCGGTGTCACAGTCAAGCTCCCTTCTGCCTTTGCACTCTTCGAATGGTTTCCAACCATTCTGAGGGA
This sequence comes from Clostridiaceae bacterium, assembly GCA_902362725.1. Classification (GTDB taxonomy): domain Bacteria; phylum Bacillota; class Clostridia; order Lachnospirales; family Lachnospiraceae; genus Laedolimicola; species Laedolimicola ammoniilytica. Next base: position 610 of record CABIXM010000053.1, read on the forward strand.
ACCTTTGAGCGCCTCCGATACCCTTTCGGAGGCGACCGCCCCAGTCAAACTCCCCGCCTGGCATTGTCCTATCACCGGGTCACGGTGACTAGTTAGAAACCCAATACTGCAAGGGTGGTATCCCAACATTGGCTCCATGGCAACTGGCGTCACCATTTCTCAGCCTCCCACCTATCCTGTACATGCAATACCGAATCCCAGTACCAAGCTGGAGTAAAGCTCCATGGGGTCTTTCCGTCCTGGCGCGGGTAACCAGCATCTTCACTGGTACTTCAATTTCACCGGATGCATTGTCGAGACAGTGCTCAAATCATTACGCCTTTCGTGCGGGTCGGAACTTACCCGACAAGGAATTTCGCTACCTTAGGACCGTTATAGTTACGGCCGCCGTTTACTGGGGCTTAAGTTCAATGCTTCGCTTGCGCTAACATCTCCCCTTAACCTTCCAGCACCGGGCAGGCGTCAGCCCATATACCTCACCTTTCGGTTTCGCATAGACCTGTGTTTTTGCTAAACAGTTGCTTGAGCCTATTCTCTGCGGCCTGCTCTCGCAGGCACCCCTTCTCCCGAAGTTACGGGGTCATTTTGCCGAGTTCCTTAACAATGCTTCTTCCGTCGGCCTTAGGATTCTCTCCTCATCCACCTGTGTCGGTTTACGGTACGGGTACTCTGCAAACAATAGCGGCTTTTCTCGACGCATGGCTCATGTGCTTCCCTACTTGATTTCGGTACGCGTCACGTCTTCGGATTGATAAGCGGATTTGCCAACTTATCTCCTACCTCGCTTGCACCGGACTTTCCATTTCCGGCTCACACTCTCCACACGTGTCCCCACAGTTCTGTTACAGAGCAGTACAGGAATCTCAACCTGTTGTCCATCGACTACGTCTTTCGACCTCGCCTTAGGTCCCGACTTACCCAGGGCAGATCAGCTTTACCCTGGAAACCTTAGATATTCGGCCGGAAGGATTCTCACCTTCCTCTCGCTACTCATTCCGGCATTCTCTCTTTTTAATAATCCACAGCTCCTT
>CABIXM010000054.1 GCA_902362725.1 Clostridiaceae bacterium
CTTGGCTCTGGGCTTCTCAAACTTGATTTTCTGCAAGCCGTCATAGACAGGCTTCAAGTTTTGGAAAGCAGCGGAGCTGTCATAGAGCTGCTTGATTTCTTTCATTCGTGCGGTCTGCCCGTCCAGCGTTTTCTTCAAGCTCTCTGTGGTGGAGCTGTGTTCATTGACACGGCTTTCCAAATCTTCAAGGTTGTAAATGCCGTTTGCCCGGAGATAATTGAAAGTCTCGTTCATCTCCTTTAGGTTGCTGATTTTGCCTTTCTGGGAATAAGCCCCGGCTTTGCGCTGGGTGTAGTAGGCGTTCAGCAGAGAAACAAGGTTGGGTGCCTGCGGCTTGGCAAGCTCCGCTTTTGCTTCGGCAATCCAATCAAACAGGAGAGCGATTTTCTTCTTGATGTCCCGGATAACGGCATTGGTTGCTCTGATCCAGCGGTTGAACTCGCCTTTCTCGGTGCGTATGCCTTTCTTCTCCATTGCCCGGACGGTTGCGCCCTCATGGACGGTGGGAAGAAGCTCCACGCCCTGACGCTCATAGCTTCGGTGGTCGATACGAACATCAAGCCCTTTCTCCGCAAACTTGGCGTTGCATAGTTCCGCCCATGTCTGCCGCCAATGTTCCAGCGTTTCGGGACTGCCCCAGTCGGTAGTGGGAACGGCGTTGAAAACAAACTCGCCGTTCTGGTCCCGGATACGGTTGCCGTCCTCGTCCAGCTCATACACCCGGCGTTGCTTTAGCCCCCATTTGCCGTTCTGCTCGATGGGGCGGATAGGGCAAAGCACATGAAAATGTGGATTGGGTATGCCGCCGTCCTCCCGGTCTGGCTGGTGTACGGCGAGGTCAACCACCATGCCCCGGCTCACAAAGTTCTCCAATAAAAATTGCCTTGCAAGAGCGATGTTTTCCTCAAGGGAAAATTCATTCTGCAAGGCAATGTCAAAGCTGTATGCAAGCTGGGCGTTCTTTCCACGCTCGGCTTTTTCCACGGCGTTCCATAGGGTCTGGCGGTCTGCGTATTCGGGCGGTGCATGGGACGGCAGGAGAATGTCAGAGCAGATCACGCCGCCCTTGCGGGTGTAGTCGCTGTATTCGCCGTAATACTCGCTATACAATCGCTCCCCGGCACGGTAGGCGGCAGAAGCAATAGCGGACTGTCCTGCGCTTCGCTTAGTCTGCGTGACGCTCAGATGAAATAGTGCCATCGGCTTTCAGCTCCTTTTCTCTGTTCGCTTGGTTGGTGTGAGTAATCGCCATGTGCCGGACGGCTCGCTGGACTTCGGACAGAGAAAAGATGTGTTCCATCAGCTCTGTCATTTCGGTGCGTGTGAGATCTTTGACCTCCGGGGCAAGGCTCTCAATCGTGCCGCCCAGATTGCAAAGGCGGTGGGTGCGCTTGGTGCGTTCGCCTTTCTCCAGATACTTCTTTCTGTTCTCCAGACGCTCCAGCTTGTGCTTCTCCTGTGCAAGCTGCGTCTCAGCTCGTTCCTTTTCGGCTCGAAGCTGATCGAGGGTTTTCGGTTTTGTCATTGTGATTGACCTCCTTTTTTGATTTTTGGGATAAAAAATAGGCTTCGCCTATTCAACTCCCCTGCCCCTCATTCTTGAGGGGTGGGGGTTTCTTTTTCTTGCTTTTTCCTGC
>CABIXM010000055.1 GCA_902362725.1 Clostridiaceae bacterium
TCAAGGAGGGATAGATTTGAATGTATTTGAAGCTGTGAAGCAGTCCGTCACAACAAGACAGGCTGCGGAGCATTATGGAATCCATGTAGGTCGGAACGGGATGGCTTGCTGCCCGTTCCATAATGATAAAACCCCAAGCATGAAGCTGGATCGGCGTTACCACTGCTTCGGCTGCGGTGCGGATGGGGATGTGATTGATTTTGCCGCCGCCCTGTATGGGCTGGCAAAGAAAGAAGCCGCCGTACAACTGGCAAATGACTTTGGGCTTTCCTATGAGGACTGGAAACCGCCGGGAAAGGCAAAAAAGCCCAAGCCCCGGCAGAAATCCCCGGAGGAACAGTTTCAGGAAGCAAAGAACCGCTGCTTCCGTATCCTTGCCGATTATCTCCACCTGCTTCGGGCATGGAGAACGGAATATGCCCCGCACTCCCCGGAGGAAGCCTTTCATCCCCGGTTTGTGGAAGCCTTACAGAAGCAAGCCCAAGTGGAATATCTGCTGGATGTGCTTCTGTTCGGGGAAACAGAGGAAAAAGCGGCTTTGATTACGGACTACGGAAAGGATGTGATACAGCTTGAACAGCGAATGGCAGAGCTTGCAGCCGCAGACGCAGCAAGAACTAAAAAACACCATGAACGCCATGCAGCCGCCCCAGAGCATTGAGGAAATCAAGGCGGGGCTGGAAACTACCGAGAAAGGCGGTGTCCGTCAGAGCATACGGAACTGCCTGACCGTATTCCAGCGTGACCCTCTGCTTTCCGGGGCTATCGCATACAACATCCTAACTGACCGAAAGGACATCATAAAGCCCATCGGCTTCCACAGAGAAAGCACCGCCCTGAACGATACGGACATGAAGTATCTGCTTCTCTATCTGGAAGAAACCTACGGGCTTACCAATGAGAAAAAGATTGATAACGCCATCGGGATTGTGGCGAATGAAAACAAGTACCATCCCATCCGGGACTACCTAAGTGCCCTTGTGTGGGACGGGACAGAACGAATCCGTTTCTGTCTGCGGCACTTTCTGGGGGCTGACGCAGACGATTACACCTATGAAGCGTTGAAGCTGTTCCTGCTGGGTGCAATCTCACGAGCCTTTCAGCCGGGGTGCAAGTTTGAAATCATGCTCTGTCTGGTCGGCGGTCAGGGGGCTGGCAAGTCCACCTTCTTCCGTCTGCTGGCAGTCCGGGACGAGTGGTTCTCCGATGATTTGCGGAAGCTGGACGATGACAATGTGTACCGCAAGCTGCAAGGTCACTGGATTATCGAAATGTCGGAAATGATGGCAACCGCCAACGCCAAGAGCA
>CABIXM010000056.1 GCA_902362725.1 Clostridiaceae bacterium
GAGCAGATACTACACGGCACACCGAGCCGTCAGAAAAAGCACGAACAGGAGCGTTAAAAACCGACCCGAAATGATACCGAAACCATACAAAAGGCTGGGGGTATAGCTTACCCTACCCGCAACACACCCACCCTTGCAAACGGGGCTTACAGGGCAGATTTTTCCCGAAAATGACACCGGGAACATACAGATTTTGCCCCTGTCCCCTCATACCCGACCAAACCGAAGAAAGGAGCGTTTTTTCATGCCGAGAATGAGCAAGAAGCGGCGGCTGGAATGGGCGTTCTTCCTCAATGAGCGAAACCGCATTACTTTCAATGCCCTTTGCCGGGGCTGTACCCATGACTGCAAGCAGAGTTTTAGGGCTATCGTGGTACTCTGCCCCCGGTATTACTCAAAGAGATGGAAAGCCCGCCCCGCAGATAAGGAGAACCAAGATTATGTCAGATAACCGCAAATATTATTACCTCAAACTGAAAGAAAGCTATTTTGACGATGACGCTATCGTGCTGCTGGAAAGTATGCAGGACGGTATGCTGTATTCCAATATCCTCTTGAAGCTGTACTTAAAATCGCTGAAATACGGCGGCACTTTGCAGCTTGACGAGAATATCCCCTACACCGCCCAAATGATAGCCACCATTACCCGCCAGCAGGTCGGCACAGTTGAACGGGCTTTGCAAATCTTTATGAAGCTGGGGCTTGTCGAACCGCTGGACAACGGGGCTTTGTATATGAGCAATATCGAGCTTTTCATCGGTCAGTCCTCTACCGAGGGGGAGCGCAAGCGCAGGGCAAGAATGAAGATTTCAGAGCAAAAACGGCTTAGTGGACAAGTGTCCGAAGCAAAAGCGGACATTTGTCCACCAGAGATAGAGATAAAGAAAGAGATAGATATAGAGATAGAAAAAGAGAGAGAGTCAGAACCAGGACGAGCCGCTCCCGCTGCTTACGGCAGATACAAAAATGTGATTTTGACAGATACGGAGCTTTCCGAACTGCAAGCAGAACTGCCCGACAAGTGGGAGTATTACATTGACCGGCTATCCGGCTATATCGCTTCCACTGGGAGGAAATACAAGAACCATGCAGCCACTATCCGCAGATGGGTGGCTGACGATACCGCTAAAGCTGCCCCGAAAAGGGGCATACCCGATTACAGCTACAAGGAGGGAGAAAGTCTATGAAACCAGCTTTTGAAGATATGA
>CABIXM010000057.1:0-678 GCA_902362725.1 Clostridiaceae bacterium
TGGTAAGCAAAAAGCAGTTGGCAATTTCTCGTTTTGCGCTGAAGGACTTACCGGAACCCGGCGTACCCAGAATCAGGCCGTTAGGGTTTTTCAGCAGCTTTCTGTCCACCATGATGAGGTTGTTGGACAGAGCATTGATGCCGTAGTACAGGGCTTCTTTCCCGTTCTGGAACAGTTCCTGCGTAGTAAAGGGCACAAAGATAGCTGTGGAACTGGTGGTCAGTCCTCGCTGGATCTCGATCTGATTGAGACCCAGAGGCAGACAACTCATCAGCCCTTCTTCCTGCTGGAAGTCCAGCCTGGTCAGCTGACAGTTATACTTCTGGGCAATAGAGCCTCCCTGAAAGATGTTGTTGCTAAGCTGACGGGGATTGTCCGCTGTGTTCAGCACCAGAAAGGTCAAAAGGAACATCCTCTCGTTGCGGCTCTGCAAATCCTGCAAGAGTTTTTTCGCTTCACTGCCGTAGGTAGCAAGGTCAGATGGAATGATGTCCATGTCGTATCCGGCACGGACTGCTTTTTTCTGTTCCTCGATCTTGCTGCGGTCCAGGTCGGTAATCTTTCGCTTTACCGTTTTGATGGCTTTCACCTGATCCACCGACTGAATGTGCATACTCACAATGAGCGAACTTTCCATATCCAGAAAATCAGCCAACAGACGGTCATTCAGCTCCGGTG
>CABIXM010000057.1:1033-1128 GCA_902362725.1 Clostridiaceae bacterium
TGTGGTGTATTCCTCGCGGATACTGTCAAAGGCGTCCCTCTGGGGCGGGATGGAAATGGAGTTAGCAAAGGTCTCCTCCGATGCCGCAAGGTTCA
>CABIXM010000058.1 GCA_902362725.1 Clostridiaceae bacterium
ATCATGCGTTCATAGGGACTGTCTGTGAAACGGGTCATTTCACACTGTCCTCATCATCTTCTTCTGTGCTGCCCCCGTCAGCGTCCGGCTCGTCCGACTCCTCATCCTCGGTTTCCCATTCCTCAGAATCTTCCTCTCCATAATCATAATCGTCCAGACTGTCATTGCCCTTGGTCTTAGGCTTGTTCTTAACGAGCTTCAAGTAGGCAAATACGCCACCGCCTCCCAGCAGAGCCAGCAAAAGGACCAGCGCAGCCGGGTTCAATCCGGCAGGCTTCTCTTTTTCCGGCTCCGATGTTTCTGCCGGAGGTTCCGGTGCTTTGCCCGTACATTTACTCTTATCAGTTGCGCAGACCGGGCAGGCCGTATTGACTGCCCCTGCTTCACATTTTGTTGAACAGCTGCATACCGCAGGCATCTCCTCTTTGGGTTTTCCATCTTCCATCAGCGCCGCAAGGTCTGCATCGTCCACCTGATTCAGAAAGTGAACAGCAGTCTCCTTGTCCTCATTCGCCCTATCAATCAGGATGTAAAAGTAATTTCCAGCTTTGGTCGTAACAGTAATAAGCTGCTTATTGCCTCCAAAATCATCCACCAATGCCGCATTCCCCTCCGGTGTAAGTGCCGGTGCCGGTTCTGTTTCTTCCACAATCACATTGCTGTCATTGGTAGAATCCTCTGCCGGTGCCGCCGGAGCCTGTTCTGACCCCTGTGCGAAAGCAGGGATCGTAAAGCCAAATGCCACAACCATTGTCAGGCAAAGGGCGGAAAGTGTTTTGCAAATTCTTTTATTCTTCATAAGCGGTAACCTCCTGATTATTTGATTCCGACAGTGCTGTATCTCTGCCGTGGTTCATTCCACCGGAAAGCATAGCGTTCAGCTGTGCTGGAGTCATGCGTAACGCACGAACCATCTGAACGATTTCCAGATTCTCTGCCTCCGTTTTCTGTGCTTCCAGGGTCTTGAGCTTTTCCTGATATTCCGCAATCTTCTCACGGGTTTTCTCAATTT
>CABIXM010000059.1 GCA_902362725.1 Clostridiaceae bacterium
GGGCGTGACCGACATCCGGCTGAATGTGACTGCCAGCGGGCGCAGCGCATGGAGCGTGAAGCCGCCGAACAGCAGCGAAAGCACCGGGACAAGGTGGAAGAACTGAAACGCCGGGGCTTTACCGACCCGGCTATGCGGGAATGGACTTTTGCCAATGACAACGGCAGAAACCCGCAGATGAAAACCGCCCATTTCTATGTGGAACATTGGGAGGACATGAAAGCCGGGAACATCGGCTATCTGCTTTGGGGCAGCGTCGGCACAGGCAAAAGCTACCTTGCCGGATGTATCGCAAACGCCCTCATGGAGAAAGAAATCTCCGTCCGCATGACGAACTTTGCCCTTATTCTTAATGACCTTGCAGCCACTTTTGAGGGCAAGAACGAATATATTTCCAACCTCTGCCGCTATCCGCTGCTTATCCTTGATGATTTTGGAATGGAGCGTGGCACAGAGTATGGCTTAGAGCAGGTCTACAATGTGATTGACAGCCGATACCGAAGCGGCAAGCCGCTGATCGTCACGACCAACCTCACGCTTACCGAGTTGCAGAACCCGCAGGACACGCCCCACGCCCGGATTTATGACCGACTGCTTGAAATGTGCGCCCCTGTCTGCTTCTCCGGCGAGAACTTCCGCAGGGAGAGCGCACAAAACAAGCTGAACCGCTTAAAGCAACTGATGAACGATTGAAAGGAGTTCGCCTATGACCGATAAAAAAGAGCATATCAGACACAGCATGAAAAGCACCGCACCCGCCGATTGCGTGACGGAAATCCGTATAGGGAACTCTGTTCTTGTCGTGTCCGGCTTTTTCAAGCAGGGCGCAAAGGAAACCGC
>CABIXM010000060.1 GCA_902362725.1 Clostridiaceae bacterium
TTCTCTGCCTCCGTTTTCTGTGCTTCCAGGGTCTTGAGCTTTTCCTGATATTCCGCAATCTTCTCACGGGTTTTCTCAATTTCCTGGTCGATACGTTCAATTTTGTTTTTTGCCATAACCGTTCACTCCTTTCCACAAAGTCTGTTACCAGTTCATCAGACCATAGCCTTTAATGCTTTGATAATTCAGGTCATAACTTTTGATCTTGCAGGCATCGCCGGAATTTCCCTCCACGGTATAAACACGGCTGCCATCCGTACCGATCACGATACCCACATGGTCTGCTGTCCCATCCAAATCCCAATCAAAGAAAATTGCATCTCCGGGAGCCAGATTGTTATAGCCTCTTGCACCCCATTGTCCATGAGACTGGAACCACGGAACGCCCTGCCACTCACAGCCTGCAAAGCGCGGTTCACTTTTTCCAGCCTGGTTATAACACCAGGATACAAAGCAGGCGCACCACTCCACGCGGCTGTCAAAGCCATACCAGCTCCAATAAGGATAGCCGCCCACATTGCCCACCTGACGCTTGGCCAGTTCCACCAGCTGAGGATTGCCGGGGCGGGTACCGTTAATGAACTGCACACCGGACAGATCTTCCGAGCCGCTGGTATCAGGGGAACCGCCGCCAAACAACAGCGGCTTATTGCCCATGGTCTGTCGGTAGACCTGATACATTTCCATCTGCTCCGGGGTCAGAATCTCCGACGCCACAGCGGAAATGGGCTTGCTGGTGAGTTTCACATTCAAAATGTAATACTCATAGGGGACTTCTTCTGAGGTG
>CABIXM010000061.1 GCA_902362725.1 Clostridiaceae bacterium
CATTTGCCCGGGGTGGTGTAGATAAGGTGCTGCTGACGGCACCGCCTGCCCTCATTGAGACAGCAACACACACGTTAAATCTGGGTGGTGTTCTGGCATTCTTGGGAATTGCTTACGGTTCTGCAGCAATTGCTTCTTTTGACTCAAATCTGGTGCATCATAAGAAAATCCAGATTCGTGCATCTGATGCTGTACCGGCGCTTTATTTCCCATTGTGTATTGATCTGGTTGAATCTGGTATGATTGATTTGAAATCCCTGATTTCTCAGAAATTTATGCTGGAGGATGCAGTAGAAGGACTGACACAGTTTGTCCAGAACCCCGCAGAAGCATGTAAGGCTGTGATGGTAACCGATCCGGACCTTCTGTAATGTATTCTGACTAATACCTATGCTCTTGTAAAGCGAAATAGTATTATATTTGATTTGACAGTTGTCTTTTGGGTTAGCTTTGTGTAAAATAAAGAAAGGAAGTTATACCATATGAAATCTACATATTTGAAAGCGCCATTTCAGTTTGAACAGCGGGATATCCCGGTACCGGAGGTCGGTGCCGATGAAGTACTTATTAAGGTTAAAGCCTGTGGCTTCTGCGGTCATGAGATGATCCAGGCTAAGTATGCCGCTACAGAATGGACACCTTTCGGACACGAATTTTCCGGAATTGTGGAGAAGATTGGCGAGAATGTGCAGAATGTAAGTGTGGGCG
>CABIXM010000062.1 GCA_902362725.1 Clostridiaceae bacterium
GGTGCGGCTGGATCACCTCCTTTCTAAGGAAGAATTAGTAGAGGACGCAGAAATGTGTTAAGTACACTGTTTAGTTATGAAGGCTCGTAAAGAGTCTGACACTAACAATTACATATTGTATTAGGAAGTGTTCAAAACTTCCGGTGGCGATGCGCTTAGGGGACACACCCGTTCCCATCCCGAACACGATGGTTAAGACCTAAGCGGCCGATGGTACTATGTTGGAGACGATATGGGAGAGCAGGTGGCTGCCGGATTGATAACCGGGCTTATAGCTCAGCCGGTTAGAGCGCACGCCTGATAAGCGTGAGGTCGGTGGTTCGAGTCCACTTAAGCCCATTGGCTAAAAGAAGCGTTCCCTTTGGGGAAAGGCCCACTTTAGCTCGTTGTCAGCACATCAAATCTGATGAACTGACACCAAGATTTACATTGTACCTTGAAAACTATATACTGAAATATCTACAAGTTAAATTCAATCCTTAGAATGAATTTAACACAAGACATCCGAGGTGATTATCCTAAAAGGTAATTTTAAAGATAATCATACCAAGAGGACGAAAACCTCTTAAAAATAACAAACCTATGACCCTCATACAACGCTATGTATGAGCTGATTGCTCACCGGCAGTCAGAATGGTCAAGCGTGAAAGAGCGCAGGGTGGATGCCTTGG
>CABIXM010000063.1 GCA_902362725.1 Clostridiaceae bacterium
GCAGAAATGTGTTAAGTACACTGTTTAGTTATGAAGGCTCGTACTTCAAAACAAAAGAATACGGAAAAGCCTAAGAGATTTCTGGTGGCGATGCGCTTAGGGGACACACCCGTTCCCATCCCGAACACGATGGTTAAGACCTAAGCGGCCGATGGTACTATGTTGGAGACGATATGGGAGAGCAGGTGGCTGCCAGAATGATATGGGGGTGTAGCTCAGTTGGGAGAGCACCTGCCTTGCAAGCAGGGGGTCAAGAGTTCGAATCTCTCCATCTCCATTCGTCAAGCATTCGAAAGAGTGTGAGACAAAAATGGGCTTATAGCTCAGCCGGTTAGAGCGCACGCCTGATAAGCGTGAGGTCGGTGGTTCGAGTCCACTTAAGCCCATTGTCAGTTATCCGACTGACACCAAGATTTACATTGTACCTTGAAAACTATATACTGAAATATCTACAAGTTAAATTCAATCCTTAGAATGAATTTAACACAAGACATCCGAGGTGATTATCCTAAAAGGTAATTTTAAAGATAATCATTCCAAGAGGACGAAAACCTCTGAAAAAAACAAACCTATGACCCTCATACAACGCTATGTATGAGCTGATTGCTCACCGGCAGTCAGAATGGTCAAGCGTGAAAGAGCGCAGGG
>CABIXM010000064.1 GCA_902362725.1 Clostridiaceae bacterium
GGGCTTCGTAAGTATAAAAACCAAATAGAAAAGGATGAGGACATTGCTAAAGAGCTTCAAGACGGAAATAAATCCGACAGAGGAACAGAAAGTTAAGATTCGTAAAACAATAGGAACCTGTAGATATATTTACAACTTCTATCTCGCTCATAATAAAGAACTTCATGACAATGGAGAAAAGTTTATGAGTGGTAAAAGTTTTAGTGTCTGGCTGAACAATGAGTATCTTCCCCAAAATCCAGATAAGTTATGGATTAAGGAAGTCAGTTCAAAATCTGTAAAGCGTTCAATCGAAAATGGTTGTGTCGCATTTATCAGATTTTTCAAACATCAAAGTGCTTTTCCTAATTTTAAAAAGAAAGGAAAATCTGATGTGAAGATGTATTTCGTGAAGAATAATCCAAAGGATTGCCGATGCGAAAGACACAGAATTAATATTCCATCACTTGGTTGGGTTCGTATGAAAGAAAAAGGATACTTTCCTACGACCAAAGACGGGTATGTGATTAAAAGCG
>CABIXM010000065.1 GCA_902362725.1 Clostridiaceae bacterium
CTTGACCATTCTGACTGCCGGTGAGCAATCAGCTCATACATAGCGTTGTATGAGGGTCATAGGTTTGTTATTTTTAAGAGGTTTTCGTCCTCTTGGAATGATTACCTTTTTAGGATAATCACCTCGGATGTCTTGTGTTAAATTCATTCTAAGGATTGAATTTAACTTGTAGATATTTCAGTATATAGTTTTCAAGGTGCAATCAACTGATTGATGTTCTAATCAGTCATTAGAAAACTCAATAGCTTGAATCCTCTAATCACTGGTTAAAACCAGTTATATATAACAGCACTTCCCTGCTGGTACGGGTTAACACATCCCTGCTCGCAGGCTTCGTTTTGTTCTCCACCCACTAAGATATGTCCGTATCTATATATAACACTCTTTCGAGTTGTTTTTTAGGTAATCTGGCAGCCACCTGCTCTCCCATATCGTCTCCAACATAGTACCATCGGCCGCTTAGGTCTTAACCATCGTGTTCGGGATGGGAACGGG
>CABIXM010000066.1 GCA_902362725.1 Clostridiaceae bacterium
GCCAGCTCCGCACGCTTGCCAGCAGTGGAAAGATCTGCCGCATAAATTTTTCTGGCTCCCGCTTTTTTCGCCATCTGCAGTGCCATCAAACCAATCGGACCAAGTCCAAACACCAGTACATCATCTCCCAGATGAATATCTGCTGTTTTGAAAAGATCCATGGCCACACCCATAGGCTCGATCAGTGCGCCTTCCTGAAAACTCATGGTAGTAAATTTCACACACAGCGCCGCAGGAGCAGTGGTGTATTCTGCAAATCCCATGGTTTCCCTTCCACCAATATAATCGATGATTTCACTCGCAGGACCATCCAAATCTACGCGTCCGTTCCGCGCAGCATCCGAATAGGGACGGAATGTGGAGGTTTCAATTACCACAGTATCGCCCACACTTACATTCTGCACATTCTCGCCAATCTTCTCCACAATTCCGGAAAATTCGTGTCCGAAAGGTGTCCATTCTGTAGCGGCATA
>CABIXM010000067.1 GCA_902362725.1 Clostridiaceae bacterium
TCAGCGAAGCCCTGTCCTATCTCCGGCAAAAGGGGCTTTCCACTGTGGAGGACTTAGAAGCGTTTCTGGAATCTTCCGGGAAATCAGCCGCAGATTACCGCAATCAGATGAAGCCAAAGGAAGCCCGCAGCAAAGTGATTGACGGGATTCTTGCCAGCCGGACAGACTGCAAGGAATGTAAGCCTGTCTATGAGAAGTACCAGAAGATATTTTTTAAGAAAACAAAGGAGAAATTCAAACAGGAACACCCGGAGGTTGCCCGGTATGAAAAAGCCGCCGCCTACCTTGCCAAGCACCCAGATGATAAGGACAGTACCCAAAAGGAGCTGCAAGAGGAGCAGGAAACGCTTCT